>NZ_FNFB01000002.1:247073-701622 GCF_900100395.1 Nonomuraea maritima
GCCTGCTCGTTGGGGAAGTGCCCGCGGGCCTTGACCGCCCGCCGGATCCGGGCGTTGACCGACTCGATCGCGTTGGTCGAGCAGATCACCCGGCGGATCTCGGTGTCGAAGCCGAGGAAGGGCACGAACTCCGCCCAGGAGTCCTCCCACAGCTTCACGATCGCCGGATACCGGCCGCCCCAGACCTCGGCGAACTCCATGAACCGTTCAAGTGCGGCGGCTTCGGTCGGGGCGGTGTAGACCGGCTTGAGCGCTTTGGCGATGGCGTCCCAGTGCTGGCGGGCGGCATACCGGAACGAGGCACGCAGCAGACGCACCACGCAGGTCTGCACGATCGTGCGCGGCCAGGTCTGCTCGACGGCTTGCGGCAGGCCTTTCAACCCGTCGCAGACCAGCATCAGCACGTCGCCGGCGCCGCGATTCTTGATCTCGGTCAGCACGTGCAGCCAGAACTTCGCGCCCTCGCCCCCGTCGCCGGCCCACAACCCGAGAATGTCGCGCTCACCGTCGACGGTGACCGCCAGCGCCACGTAGATCGGACGGTTGGCGACCTGCCCATCGCGTAGCTTGACGTGGATCGCGTCGATGAACAGCACCGGATAGACAGGATCGAGCGGCCGGTTCTGCCACTCGGTCATGCCCTCCAGCACCTTGTCGGTGATGGTGGAGATGGTCTGCTTGGACACCTGCGCGCCGTAGACCTCGGCCAGATGCGCCGAGATCTCCCCAGTCGTCAAGCCTTTGGCCGCCAGCGAGATCACCATCTCGTCCACGCCGGACAGGCGCCGCTGTCGCTTACGCACGATCTTCGGGTCGAAGCTGCCGTCCCGATCGCGTGGCACGCTGATCTGGACCGGGCCGACGTCGGTGATGACCGTCTTGGACCGGTGCCGTTACGGGCGTTGCCGTTGTCGTTGCTTTCGGAGCGTTCGTGCTTGTCATAGCCGAGATGGTCGGTCATTTCGCCCTCGAGCGCGGACTCCAGCACCAGCTTGGTCAGCCGGCCCAGCAACCCGTTCTCGCCGACCAGCTCGATGCCCTCGGCGCGGGCCTGCTCGACCAGCTCGTTGACGAGCTCTCGATCGGTGTCCTTGGTCTGCTTGCGCGTCACCTCGGCGTCCTCCAGGTCGATCTCCGTCGATGCCTGGACCACAGTAACCATCGGGTGCATCTCCTTTAATAGGAGTTACACCGAAGACCGTACAGACCCTCCGCCCGGCCGTCGTCACCACTCCCGCCATCCTCACCCTCGTCATCCTCGCCTGGCGCATGCTCGCCGGACTCGTCCGTACGATCTGGCGTCACCCCATCGCGGCCATCGTCCCGGTGGCCCTCGCCGCTGCCTGGTACTTCTACGGCTGGCCCTCGGCAGCGTGCCTGCTCGGCGCGGTCGTCCTGGCCCTGGCCTCGTGGGCGTTCATAGACCGGCCGTCGTTCGCCCGTCTCGTCGGCTTCCGGCTGCTGGCCTGGTGGCGGCTCGTCTGGGTCTACCGCCGTCACTGGCAACCCGTCATGGTCGTCTCCGGCCTCGGCCGTCACCTCCGGGGCCGTGACTACCTCCCACGGCTGGGCAAGGTCACCTGCACCTCGTGGGCCGACCTGGTCACCGTACGCATGCTCAAGGGCCAAGCGGTCAAGGACTGGTCCGACCGAACCGACCACCTGGCACAAGGCTTCGGCGCGAAGTCCTGCCGGGTGGCGCCGTCCGCGGCCGGTCGGCTCACCCTGACCTTTCCGCGCAGCGACCCCCTCGCCTCGCCCCTCCCGGCGCTGCCCATGCCGCAGGAGCCGACGGTGGGGCCGGTCGAGATCGGCAAGCAAGAGGACGGCCGGCCATGGCGGCTCAAGGTGCACGGCACCCATGTCCTCGTCGCGGGCGCGACCGGGGCCGGCAAGGGATCGATCATCTGGTCCGTCATCCGCTCCCTGCTCCCCGCCGCCCGTGCGGGCCTGGTCGAGCTGTGGGCGCTGGACCCCAAACTGATGGAACTGTCCTACGGACGCGACCTATTCGGCCCGCGCTACGCGGCCACACCGGAAGAGTGCGCCGACCTGCTGGACGACGCCGTGAGCGTCATGCAGAAGCGGGCCGCCCGATTCGCAGGCCTCCAGCGCTCCCACACCCCCACCGTCGATGACCCGTTCGTCCTGGTCGTAGTGGACGAGGTGGCGTTCCTGACCGCCTACCAGTCCGACCGGCAACTCCGGCAACGCATCTCCGCCGCGCTGGCCACCCTCACCACCCAAGGCCGCGCGGTCGGCGTCGGCGTCCTGGCCGCGCTCCAGGACCCGCGCAAAGAGGTCATGAACATCCGCAACCTGTTCCCCGACAAGATCGCCCTCCGGCTCGACGAGTCCGAACAGGTGGACATGGTCCTCGGCGACGGCGCACGCGACCGGGGCGCGCTCGCCGATCACATCTCACCCGTTCCGGAACTGGGCGCGGGCGTCGGCTACGTCCGGCTGGAAACCAGCCCCGAACCCGTCCGGGTCCGCGCCGCCTACGTCTCCGACACCGACATCCGCGCCATGGCCGACACCTACGCGCCGCACGGCAGTGCGGCATGAAGATCTGCTTCCACGGCACCGCCGACGAGATCAGCCGGGTCGCCGGCCGTCCCCTGCTGGTCCTGCTGACCGCCCGTGATCTACCCCGCATGCGCGTCTTCGAGCTCCACCACTCCCGCATCCACGCCCACCCCTCGCACAAGCGCTACCGGCTCTGCGCCGCGATGACCGAGACCACCGACGAAGGCAGGAACCTATGACCCATCCGCACGACCGCGCTCTCCCCCGGGCCCTCCGTCAGGCCATGCCGATGGCCCGGGATGTGCTCGTGGAGGTCGCCAAGCAGCACGGCGTCTGTATCCGGCCCCTCGCGCTGCGACGGCTGGACATCGTCACCGGCAAGGCCGAGATCATCGACGTGCCGTGCGGCTCCACCCTGGACAGCAAGTGCCCGCCCTGTGCCAAGCGCAACCGCCAGCTCCGCATGGCCCAATGCCGCGAGGGCTGGCACCTCGACACCGAACCGGCCATCACATCCGACGAGCCGAACGAGGAACAGCGCTGGCTGGTCGAGTTCCGCGCCGACATGCAGGCCAAGCGCGACGCTGCCGCACAGGCCGGCGACGACACGACCGACCTGGACGCCGTCCTCGCAGGCCTGGACGAGGAGATCAACGCCGCCGGGATGAGGGGAAGCGTCACCGGATCCGCGGTGCCCAAACGCTCCCGATCGACCCGGCGGCGGCAGGACGCACCCGACCTGCCCAAGCGCAAGATGGATTCCACCACCCTGGGACGCACCTTCCACGCGGCCGATGGCAAGGTCTACCGGCCGTCGCTGTTCGTCACGCTCACCCTGCCCAGCTACGGCAAGGTCCGTAACGGCGCCCCGATCGACCCGGACGCCTACGACTACCGGCGCGCGGCTCGGGACGCGCTGCACTTCTCCAAGCTGGTGGACCGGTTCGTGCAGAACCTGCGCCGCGTTGCGGGCTATGACGTGCAGTACTTCGCTTCGGTGGAGCCTCAGAAGCGGCTGGCCCCGCATCTGCACATGGCCATCCGGGGCACCCTCCCGCGTGCGGAGATCAAGCAGATAGCCGCCGCCACCTACCATCAGGTCTGGTGGCCGCAGGCTGACGAGGTGCGCTTCGACGGTGACCACCTGCCCGTCTGGGACGAGCAGGCCGGCTACCTCGACCCGGCCACCGGCGAGGTCCTGCCCACCTGGGACGAAGCCCTCGACGCCCTGGACGAGGACGCCGAACCCCTCCACGTGCTGCGCTTCGGCGAACAGGTGGACGTGCAAGGCGTCCTCGCCGGTACGCCGCACGCCGACCAGTGCATCCGCTACCTGTCGAAGTACCTGACCAAGTCCCTCGGCGACGCCCTCGACGGCGGCCAGGCCCAGCGCGACCACGCCGCCCGCATGGTCGATGCCCTGCGTTACGAACCGTGCTCGCCGGCCTGCCCGAACTGGCTGCGTTACGGCGTCCAGCCCAAGAACGCCAAGGCGGGGATGGCTCCAGGCCGGTGCCGTTCCAAGGCGCACAAGCCTGAATACCTCGGCTACGCGGGCCGCCGCGTTCTGGTCTCCCGCAAGTGGTCCAACAAGACCCTCGCCGAACACAAGCAGGACCGCCGTACCTGGGTCCTGGAAGCCCTCGGCCAGGCCGACGAATCCACCGACCCGCACCGCTACATCTGGCGCCCCGTTCCGGCCGGAGACGCCAACGTTCCTCCCCTCGCCGTACGCCTCCTGCGCACCGTCGCCGAACGGCAGCGCTGGCGAGCCCACCTCAGAGAGCTGGAGGCCAGAGCCGCCGGTCAAGATCTTTCGGCAACTGAGCCCACCGGGAGGGCGGCATGAGCAGGCGGGACGAACTCCTCACCGTCGCCCAGGTCCTCGACGAACTCGGCGGAGTCTCCCGCCGCACCTTCTACCGCTGGCGCGAGATCGGCAAGGCACCCCAGGGCATTCGCCTGCCGAACGGTGAACTCCGCATTTACCGCAGCGACCTTGACGCCTGGCTCGAATCCCTCAGGAGCGCAGCATGACTACCTCCTACAAGGTCAAGTTCTGGGACATCCGTACCAACACCCGAGCCGACAAGCCCGGCAAGAAGCCTCGGATCGTCTCCCACACTGTGCGGTGGACGGTCGGCAACCGCGAGAAGTCGCAGACCTTTAAGACCAAGGGCCTGGCCGAGAGCTTCCTGTCCGACCTGCGGCAGGCGGCCAAGAAGGGGGAGGCGTTCGACGTCGAGACCGGGCTCCCGGCCTCGATGGTCAAGGCCAAGGATGCCCGCACCTGGTACGCCTTCGCGGTCGCGTACGTACAAGCCTGGTGGCCACACGCGGCGGCCAAGTCCCGCGAGGGCATGACCGACGCCCTCGCCACCGTCACCCGCGTCCTGGTCAACGAGGTGCCCGGCCGACCGTCAGACCAGATGATCCGGAGAGCACTCCGGGAGTACTCGTTCCTGCCTGAGGATCGCCGGCCAACTCCGACACCGGAGATCGCGAAAGCTGTGCGCTGGCTTGAGTCTGCGTCGCTCCCCCTGAGCGCTCTGGAAGAGACCAAGCACGCGCGTGCCGCCTTGGAAGCCCTGGCGCTCTGCCTCGACGGCAAGGCCGCGGCGACGTCGACGTACCGCCGCAAGCGGGCCGTCTTCCATCACGCTCTTGAGTACGCCGTGGAGCTGGAAGAGCTTTCGGCAAATCCGCTGCACAAGGTCAAGTTCCGCAAGGCCAAGGTGAGCGGAGAGATCGACCGGCGCTCGGTGGTCAACCCTCGGCAGGCGCGTGAGCTGCTCACGGCAGTGACGTACGTGGGACGGTCGCGCGGGCCGATGCTGGCGGCGATGTTCGCGTGCATGTACTTTGGTGGCCTCCGTCCGGCAGAGGCGGCGGGACTGCGGCAGAAGGACTGCCATCTTCCGGCGCACGGCTGGGGTCTGCTGACGCTGGAGAAGACCAGGCCGCAGAGCAACAGCCGGTTCACCGACTCCGGGCATGCCCATGACGAGCGAGGTCTGAAGCACCGGGACGTCAAGCAGACGCGCATCGTTCCCATCCCGCCGGAACTGGTGACTATCCTTCGCGAGCACATCGACACCTTCGGCGTCGCCGAGGATGGCCGACTGTTCCGGACTCGTACGGGCGGGGTGATCTCCGGGTCGGCGTACGCGAAGATCTGGCAGGAAGCCCGCACGTACGCGCTCACCCCCGACCAGGTCGCCTCTCCCCTGGCGGGGAGGCCGTACGACCTCCGGCACTCGGCCGTCTCGCTCTGGATCAACGCTGGCGTACACGCTCCGGAAGCCGCCGAACGGGCCGGGCACGGTGTCGACGTGATGCTCCGCGTCTATGCCAAGTGCATCGACGGCCAACGAGAGGTCGCCAACCGGCGCATCTTGGAAGCGCTCGCGCTGTGACGTTCACACCCAACGGCGGGACCTCGGGAGATCCCGGAGCCCTTTCGCCGTTGCCATCGCGAGTGGTCCGCCTCATACAGTTTCCCCGCAGACAGTCGGAGATTGCCCTTGAGCCCCGTACTTCGACCTACGGGGAGCGCAGAACGCCTGACGAGTTCGCAAGAACCTTGCCATCCTTACCCGCGGCTCGTGTTTTTCTATCTGCGGGCTTGAATAGCAAGTCTGCGGGGGGTACCGTTTCCTTCAACGTCAGGCAAAGCAACGGGAAGGAAACCCCATGACGATTCCCATGTCCGAAGGCGTCCCGATCCGCCTCATGCAGTTCCGCGATCACGCGGGAATCGGTGTCATGAGCATGGGCACGCTGGTGTCCGTCGTGCCCGACCCGGCCCGGGAGGAGACGCCGGGCGCGCTGCGCCACGACCGCCAGCTTCGTCAGCACGCCGAGGTTCGCGCCGCGGTTCAGAGACTCCTGAAGGGCACCGCCAAAGGCCGGAATGTCGAGCCCTATGCGGACTACATCGCGGCGGGCCTGCGCGGCGACCACGGTCGCGCTTGGTCAACGCCCCCTCTCTGTCTTTGGTCGGTTCGCCCGCTGACCTTGGACACCAACGGAACCGCCTACCTCCCCCTCGGCAGTCCGGTGATCGCCATCGACGCTGAAACACAGGTCGCGGCGATCCATAGGCTGTGGAACGATCCGAGTGAGTTCGATCTTGACGAGGAAGAGCTGCGCAAAGTCGCCATGCCGTTCGAGATCTACTGGGACATCACCATTAGTGAGGCCCGTCAGATCTTCCACGACCGGAACCTTCTGGGTGTCCCGGTCGCAAAGACCCTCGCCCTCTCCATGGACGAGCGCGACTTCGGCACGACAGTTGCACGCCATGTGCTGGACAACACTCAGCTCCTGATCGATGGGATCGACGCCCCCTTCTCCAAGTACGTCAACCAGCGAAAGCGCCAGCTTTCGCAGAACGACACCGAGTGGATCACCTTGTCCGCTCTTCGTTCCCTTACCGTCACGACCCTTCTGGGGAAACCGGGCATCGAGAGCACGTCTGGCACGATCACGACGGACGACCTGCCGGAGGGGGTGGATCCCAAGGAAGCTGTCCGTGGAGTTTCCGAAACCGTGTCGGCCATCATCCGCGAGTTCACCGACGAGTTCAGCCGGCGCTCTGCGCTGACGACCCCCGCGGTTCTCGCGGGGGTGGGAGCCGCTGCCCACAGAACCATGCCGTGGACCAAGGAGCACCCCCGACTTTCTGTGGACCAGCTCCTGGAGATGCTGCGGCAGGTCAAGTGGGATCGCGCGCCGCAGTACTGGGAAGGCGTAGCCGCGAAGCGCACCCCGACGGGTGCCCTGTCATTCGCTGGAGGCGCCAAAGACTCCGGACACCGCGTCTGCGATGCGGTGCTGAACTCGGATTCCGACCTCGGGAAGCGCATCCGCGGGCGCAGTTGAGGGATCTCCGTTACCTCCGGCGCGCTCATGCTCCCACAACGTGGTGAGGAAGAGCGCCCCGGGGTTTCCGCCAAGTGCATCGACGGCCAACGAGAGGTCGCCAACCGGCGCATCTTGGATGCGCTCGCGCTGTGACGCTCACAGCCCAACGGCAGGACCTCGGGAGATCCCGGGGTCCTTTCGCCGTTCCGGACTCCGCAACCTCCGCGCCGACCTGGGGAAACGGAGTCGCGAGCATTCCGCGTATGTTCCGCGAGCAGTGGCACAGGGCTGCTTTCGGGGGCCTCCCGCTGCCTACCGAGCGAACGGGCCGATCATGCAAAAGACCAGGTCAACCCATGGATTGCCTGGTCTTGGTTGCGCGCCCTGCAGGATTCGAACCTGCGACCGTCGGATTAGAAGTCCGATGCTCTATCCAGCTGAGCTAAGGGCGCTCCCGCCTTATTGTGCATGATCCGGCGACATGTCACGCACACGTTTCCTCGTGTCAGTCTGTCAGGCCGATCACAGCCCACATGAACAGCGTGCCCAGAATAGTGGCGGTCAACGTCGGGGCCGGGGCGTGGCGGGCGGTGTGGGCCTCGGGGAGGATGTCGGCGGTCGCCAGGTAGAGGAGGAAACCGGCGAACATCCCCAGGTACGCGGCGAGGAGCTGGTGCGGGATGGTGACGAGGAGGGTGACGGTGGCACCCGCGACGGGGGCGAGGGCGTCGAGGGCGAGCAGGGTGAGGGCGCGGCGGCGGACGTTCCCGTAGAGGGAGGTGATGGTGTACGTGTTGAAGCCGTCCGTGAAGTCGTGGGCGACGACGCCCAGCGCGACGGTCACGGCCAGGGATGCCGACGTCTGGTACGCGGCGCCGATGGCGAGCCCGTCCAGGACGCTGTGGACGACGAGGGCCGAGCCCGCGAAGAGGCCGAGGCCGGAGCGGGTGTGGCGGTGGGCGGCGTAGGCGTCCTCGTGTCCGGCGTGCATGCCGACCGAGCGTTCGACCACGTGGATGGCGAGGAAGCCCAGGGCGAGGGTGAGCAGCGGCAGGGGCACGCCGTGGACGTGTACCGGATCGAGGGCGAGGGCCTCCGGCAGGAGGTCGAAGGCCACGACGCCGAGCATCGCGCCGGCCGCGAAGCCGAGGACGAGGTGGCGGCGCCGGCCGATGCGGTCGGCGACCATACCGCCCACGACGGTCATGAGGAACGCCGCCAGCGAGAGCACGATGGGCATGAAGCTGCAGGCTAGCGGCGTACGGGGCCAGATCTTCGAGCCTGCGTAAAGTCCGGCGAGGACGGGGCAAACAGGTCTAAGCTTCCTTGGCATGGTCGCGTCGCTCCTGCATGAAATACCGCTGCAGGGCGGGGATGTGACGGACGGAGTGGTGCGCGTCGGAGACACCGTGCGCAGACCGGTCAGCGCATCGACGCCCGCCGTGCACGCCCTGCTGAGACACCTGGAGACCGTCGGGTTCGACGGCGCTCCCCGGGTGCTGGGGTTGGACGGGTTCGGGCGGGAGGTCCTCACGTTCGTCCCCGGCACGTGCGGGTTGCGGGCGGAGAGCGCCTCCGACGAGGCGCTGGCGGCGCTGGCGATGTTGCTGCGCGAGTTCCACGACGCGACCGCCGGGCTGCCGCTGTCGCCGGACGGATGGGCCGGCGGGTCGAATGACGACAAAGCGCCGGAAGTCATCGGACACTGCGACGTGACGCCGGAAAATGTGATTTTTCGCAATGGACGCCCTGTCGCGTTGATCGACTTCGACCTCGCCCGTCCCACCAGCCGGATCTTCGACGTCGTCACCACGTTGCGGCACTGGGCACCCATCTCCGACCCCGTCGACCGCCCGCTGCTCCTGCGCACCGCCGACGCCGGCGCCCGGATCCGGCTGTTCTGCGACGCGTACGGTGTCCCGCCGCGCGACCGCCGCCGACTGCTCGACGTCGCCCGCCTGCGCTTTCACCGCTCGTACGCCCACATGCGGGCCCGCGCGGACGTCGGCGGGAGCTGGGCGAAGATGTGGGCGGGTGGAGCGGGCGAGCGCATCCGCCGGGCCAGCGCATGGCTGGATGTGCACGAAGATGAGCTTCATGCCCAATTGGTGTGATCCTCTGGGCCTCGCCCTCGGCGTGGCCCTCGACCGGCTCGTGGCCGACCCCCAGAGTCCCGCCCACCCGGTCGCCGTGTTCGGGCGGGCCGCGGCCCGGCTGGAGAAGTCCCTGTACGGCGACGACCGCGCGCGCGGCGTCCTGCACGTGGCGGTCTGCGTCGGTGGCGCGGCCGGGCTCGGGGTGCTGGCGATGAAGGTGCCGGGACGTCCGGCGCGCACGACGCTGACGGCCCTGGCCACCTGGGCCGTGCTGGGCGGGACGACGCTCGCCCGCGAGGGCGCGCACATGAGCGACGCGCTCGAGGCCGGCGACCTGGAACGCGCCAGGGACCGGCTCCCCCACCTGTGCGGACGTGACCCCTCCGGCCTCGACGCCAAGGAGCTCGCCCGCGCGACGGTCGAGTCGCTGGCGGAGAACACCTCCGACGCCGTGGTGGCCCCGCTGTTCTGGGGTGCGGTGGCGGGGGTGCCGGGGTTGCTGGCGTACCGGGCGATCAACACGCTGGACGCGATGATCGGTCATCGTTCGCCCCGGTACGAGCGGTTCGGGTGGGCGGCGGCACGGCTGGACGACGTCGCGAACTACGTGCCCGCGCGGGTGACCGGGGTCCTCACGGTGCTGACGGCGCCCGACCCGGCGGGGGCGCGGGCCGTGCTGCGGCGCGACGGGCACCGGCACCCCAGCCCGAACGCGGGGCAGTGCGAGTCCGCGTTCGCCGGGGGGCTCGGGGTGACGTTGGGAGGCGAGAACGTCTACGGCGGACGTACGGAGAGCCGGCCGACGATGGGCGACGGGCCGAAACCGGACGTCCAGGACATCCGCCGCGCGGTCGATCTGACCCGCGCGGTCAGCCTGGCTGCGGCGGGCGCGGCCGTCGTCACCGCCTGGTGCCTGCGCCGCGCCTTCCGCCGCTGACGGCGCCTCGACCACAGCGCTTTCCACACCTGACCCCGCCCCCACCGCCGGTCGGGACGACGCCCGCCCGATCGCGGGCGGGCGCTACGGCTCCAGGTCGATCACGATGGGGGCGTGGTCGGAGGGGGCCTTGCCCTTGCGGGCCTCGCGGTCGACGTACGCCGAGCGGACGCGGGCGGCCACGTCGGCGGCCGCGTAGACGAGATCGATGCGCATGCCCATGTTCTTGTGGAACATCCCGGCCCGGTAGTCCCAGTACGTGTACGGGTGCGGCCCCTTCATCGGCGTCGGCACCACGTCAAGCAGCCCGAGGTCGCGCAGGTCGGCGAGGGCCTGACGTTCGGCGGGCGTGACGTGGGTGGAGCCGACGAAGAGGGCCGGGTCCCACACGTCGGCGTCGGTCGGGGCCACGTTGTAGTCGCCGCACACGACGAGCGGCCCGGCCGCGATCTCGGACGCGAGGGCGTCCCGCAACGCGGCGAACCAGTCGAGTTTGTACGCGTAGTGGGGCGAGTCGACCGCGCGGCCGTTGGGGGCGTACACGGACCACACGCGCAGGCCGCCGCACGTCGCGCCGATCGCGCGGGCCTCAGGGCGGGGGACGCCGTCCTCGGCGAAGCCCGGCTCGCCGGGAAAGCCCCGGGTCACGTCGTCGAGCCCGACCCTGGACAGCAGGGCGACGCCGTTCCAGCGCCCGTCGCCGTGGGCCGCTACGGCGTAGCCGAGCACGCCCACCTCCCCGACGGGGAACGCCTCCGTCGGGCACTTCGTCTCCTGCAGGCACACGACGTCGGGCCGGACCTCGGCCAGCCAGTCGAGCAGGCGCGGCAGCCGTGCCTTGACCGAGTTGACGTTCCAGGTAGTCAGGCGCATCCCTCTAGCGTGCCACTCGTTCGACGGCCACCGTGATCTCGTCGCCGAGCCGGCGGCCGGTGAGCAGTTCGAGGTGGT
Source organism: Nonomuraea maritima (assembly GCF_900100395.1). GTDB lineage: Bacteria > Actinomycetota > Actinomycetes > Streptosporangiales > Streptosporangiaceae > Nonomuraea > Nonomuraea maritima. Next base: position 258,453 of record NZ_FNFB01000002.1, read on the forward strand.
CGCCGCTCCAGAAGCGGCCTGGGTCGTACCAGCTGGGCCGGCGGCCGGTCGGCAGCAGGCCCATTGCTTCGTACGTGACGGCCACCACCTCGGCGCAGTAGGCACTCTCCATGGTCTGCTCCGCGCGGCTCCTGCGCGGGACGCGGCCCCGCGCCCAGCGGGCCGCGAGCCTGGCGGTGGAGGGAAAGGGCGTGCCGTCGAGCCGGGCGACCGTGCGCAGCGCGGCGTCCTCCATCTCGCGGGTCACCTCGGGGTCGAGCTGGCGCAGCCAGGGGCGCTGGCCGTACTTCGAGACCCACACCGTCACGGCGTCGCGCAGGTCGTGCAGCTGGACGCCACGGTGGTGGGTGCCGGACCACAGGTCGGGCAGCGACCTGCCGAGCTCGGCGTGCCACATCATGGGAGGCAGGTCGTCGATCACGACGGCCATGCCCACGTGGTTGACCGGGCTGTTGGTCACCGTCTGGATGGCGCGGTCGGGGGCGGAGCGCCCGCGGAAGATCCACAGGTCGCCGGTACGGGTCACGTGTACGGCCTCGTCGAGAGTCAGCACGGAGCTAGCCTAAGCAGATGCGCTGGTGGAAAATGCTGGGTCTGGCCGGAATCATGGGGGTCGCCGCCACGGGAGTGGTGATCGCGCGCGCCGAACGCCGCCGCCGCGCGTACACCCCCGACGAGGTCAGGGCCCGCCTGCGCGACCGCGTCGCTCAGGCGGACGGACGCAGCAGGTAGGCGAAGACGACGTCGGGGTAGGCCGGGTTGTCGTCGTACCCCTGCACGCCCGCGTAGTACGCGCGGCGCGCCGTCACCACCCACGGCACCGCCGCCGCGGCCCGCTGGTCCAGCACTCGTCGCGTGGCCTTCTCGTACGCCTGCTGCGCCGCGGTCCTGTCGGTGACGGTCAGCTCCGGCAGTGTGTCGAGCAGCGCGTCCAGCCCCTGGTCCGACAGGTACGACAGGTTGAGCACGGGCGGCTCGGCGCCGTGGAAGACGGTGCCGAAGTAGGAGTAGGCGTCGGCGTAGTCGGGCCACCAGTACATGACGACGACGTCCTGGCCGCGCTTCTTCGCCAGCTCCCACTGCTCGTTCCATGGCATCGCCGTGGCCTGGACGGTGACGTTGAGCCGCCGGAGGGTCGCGCTCAGCCGCCGTACGAGAATTTGCTGGTCGGGGTCGCCCTCGCTGTAGGTGAGCCGGAGCCGCAGCGGGCGCCCGCCGGGGCCGTGGCCCGACTGCGTGAGCAGGCGCCTGGCGGCGGCGAGGTCCTGGCGGGGCGCGCGTCCTGGCACGTGGCCGAGCAGCCCTTCAGGGACGATGCCGCTGGCCGGTGCGACCGAGCCGTTGAGCGCCTTGACCAGCCCGCGGTAGTCGATGGCCTGCTGCACCGCGCGGCGCACCCGCACGTCGCGCATGGGTCCGGCGGCGGTGTTGAACAGCAGCATCGCGGTCGTGAAGGACGGCCGTTCCGAGGTGCGCAACCCGGGCTCGACCGCGGCGCGCGCGTACAGGCGTGGGCCGAGGCGGCCGGCGAAGGTGGCCTCGCCCCGCTGGAGCAGCTCGTAGGCCCGTTCCGGGGTGGCGACGACCTTGAACTTCACCGTGTCGTAGTGCGGCCGGCGCCACCCGCCCCAGTAGCCGGCGTACGCCTTGAGGGTGAGCTCGTCCTCGGCGCCCTTCTTCCAGGCGGTCACGGTGTACGGGCCCGAGCCCGCGTCCCTGCCCTGCCGGAACCACGCCGTGAGGTCGGGCGCCGCCTTGGTGTCGTAGACGTAGGCGGCGTAGCCGGCGGAGGCCACGACGTCCAGGGGGACGGGGTACTTCAGCGCGAACGTCACCGTGAGCGGGTCGTCGGCGCGGATGGAGGCGACGGCGCTCCAGATGTAGGAGGCCCCGGTCCCGGTCCGCATGGTGCGCTCGACGGACGCCTTGACCGCGGCCGCGTCGAGTGGCCTGCCGGTGTGGAAGGTGACGCCGGGGCGGAGGGTGAACGTCCAGGTGCGGCCGTCGGCGGACGAGCGCCACGACGTGGCCAGCCGCGGCGCGGTCCTCCTGGTGACGGGGTTCCAGTACGTGAGGGTCTCGTAGACGTTCTGGAAGGCGACGATCTCGTTGGAGTAGGAACGGCCAGGGTCCCACTCGGTGACGACGTCGGCGGTGCGCACGTACACGAAGGGCGACTCTCCCGCGGGCGCCCGTTGCGGTTCGGGTGGCGTCGAACAGGCGGCCAGGAGAGCCAGAAGGGTCAGTACGGCGGCCGCGGCGAATCGACGGCGCAACGCATCTCCCTTGACTCGCCGATGTACGCGGGGCAACTTACTCCAAGATCGCTCCAAAGGGGGGACACACAGCTAAAAGTCCAGAAAAATTGGGCAATCTGGTGATCGAATTGCTATCCTCATGGCTTGTCCCGTCCGGGGTTGCCAGTAAGGGACCGACCGGAGTGAGGTGCCATGGGTCGCAGCCGAACGATCCGGATGAAGATCATCGGGCTTCTCCTGGTGCCGCTGACCTCCATGGTGGTGTTGTGGGGGGTCATCACCGCCGTCACCGCCACCGAGAGCCTGGAGCTGCGTCAGTACAAGACAGTCTGGACGAACCTCCGTCTTCCCGCGTACGAACTGATCACCGAGATCCAGCGCGAACGCCTCGTGACCGCGCAGCTCCTGAGCCGCACGGTCCACAGGTCCGTGGTCAACACTCAGCGGTCGCGCACCGACGCCGCCGGCGAAGCGTTCAGGAAGCGCTCGGCGACCCCCCAAGACAGATCGGAAGAGATCCGCACGCAAGTGGACGCGGTGTACACGCAACTCGACAGGCTCGACGCGATCCGAGGCGAGATCGACGCGGGCCTGTCCGACCGTCTGCGCACCGTGGAGGCGTACAACCGGGTCGTCGACACCCTCTTCGGCCTGCACCGGCGGGTCGCGCTGATCGACGACATCCCGATCTACGAGCAGTCCCGCCTCGTCATCGACATGGGGTACGCCACGGAGCTGCTGACGCGGGAGCAGGCCCTCGTCATCGGACAGGTCGTCCCGGCGGAGCGCAGGCTGTTCAGCCAGCTCGCCGGCAACCGCCGCTTCCTGCTCGACCAGGCGCTGGACGACCTCGACCCGGCGCTGCGCGACCCCCAGGTCTCCATCGTCGCCTCCCCCGCCTACCAGCGGATGCGCACGATGGAGGACCAGATCATCGCGGGCCGCACGCCGCAGAACTGGGTCACCACCACGGACGCGCTGGTCAAGGCGCTGGACACCGCCCAGCTCCGGGCCAGCACAACGCTGAACGAGCGGGCCGACCCGATCGCCGACCAGGTGCTGTCGCGGGCGTTCCTGCTCGCGGGCACCGCACTCGCGCTCGTGGTCGTGTCCATCGTGTTCTCGCTGCGCATGGGCGGACGGCTGTCGAAGGAGCTCGCCGCGCTCCGGCAGGCCGCGCTGGAGGTGGCCGAGGAGCGGCTGCCTGACGTGGTGGCCAAGCTGCGCAGGGGCGAGACCGTCGAGATGCCTGAGCTGCGGGTGGCCAGCACCACCACCGAGATCGGCGACGTCGGGCAGGCGTTCTCGACCGTCCAGCAGACCGCCGTCGAGGCCGCGGTCGGCCAGGCCCAGCTCAGCGAGGGCGTCGGGCACGTCTTCCGCAACCTCGCCCGGCGCAGCCAGACGCTGCTGCACCGCCAGCGCATCCAGCTGCAGGACATGCAGCACCGCGCCACCGACCCGGAGGCGCTGGAGGACCTGTTCAAGCTCGACCACCTCACCACCCGGATGCGCCGCCACGCCGAGGGCCTGATCATCCTGTCGGGGGCGACGCCGGGACGCGGCTGGAGCCGTCCAGTGCCGATGCTGGACGTGGCGCGCGGCGCGACCGCCGAGGTGGAGGACTACCAGCGGGTGGTCGTCGAGCCGATGCCAGGACACCGGCTGGCGGGGCCGGTGGTCGGCGACGTCATCCACCTGGTCGCCGAGCTCATCGAGAACGCGACCGTCTACTCCCCCGCCCACACCCCGGTCATCGTGCGCGGTGAGGCGGGGGCCCGCGGCTTCGCCCTGGAGGTGGAGGACCGCGGTTTCGCCATGAGCGCCGAGGAGCTGGCCGAGTACAACGAGCGGCTGGCCAGCCCGCCGGAGTTCGACCTGGCCGACAGCGACCGGCTGGGCCTTTTCGTCGTTTCCCGCCTGGCCGCCAGGCATGACATCCGCGTGACACTACGCGGTTCACCATATGGAGGGACCACCGCGATCGTGTTGATCCCGGAAGAGCACGTGGCCGAACCCGAGGCCGAGACTCCCCAGCAGGACTCCATCCGGCCCATGCGGGTGGTGCGCAATGACTGAGGAACGCTGGCTGGACGAGGACGCCGGTCCGATCGTCCCCGCCTACCTGCTGACCAGGGGCCGGACGGTGCCCGCGAGCGAGGCCATCGACCTCATCGCGGTCATCATCACGGCCGGGGGGCTCACGCCGCCGCGCGGGCTCGACCCCGAGCACCTGATCATCCTGCAGAAGTGCACCCAGCCGACCCGGCTGGTGGACGTCGCCGCCGAGCTGAACCTGCCCATCGGCGTGGTCCGGGTCCTCGTCGGCGACCTGCACGCCCAGAAGCTCGTACAGGTCGAGCTGCCGCCGCCCGCCCCTGACGCGAAGGTCCTGCTGGAGGTGATCAGCGGCCTGAAGGCGCTGTGACGCGTGGGCTGGTAGACCTGGAGCGAGCGACAGGGAGGGCGCATGCGGTTTTCTGTGGCGGCCGACAGCAGGGACGGCGTGGCCGAGCGCGTCGTGGCCGAGCTGCGCGGGCGCGGGCACGAGGTCGTGACTCACGGCGCGCTGAACGACGGCGAGCGCGACGACTGGGCGTGGGCGTCGGAGCGCGCCGCCCGCGACGTCAGCGAGGGCCACGCCGACCAGGCGGTGGTGTGCTGCTGGACGGGCACGGGCGCGGCGATCGCGGCCAACAAGGTGCCCGGTGTGCGGGCGGCGCTGTGCGTCGACGCCTACACCGCCGACGGCGCGCGCAAGTGGAACGACGCCAACGTGCTGGCGCTCAGCCTGCGGCTCACGTCCGACGTGGTGCTGGCGGAGATCCTCGACGCCTGGCTGGCGGGACGGCCCAGCGCCGACCCCGCCGACCTGGCCAATGTCACCCATCTCGACGAGATCTGAGCCGCCGGGTCACGCGGCCGTCACCACAAGGGCGCGGAAAGCGTCGGTGGCGGCCTTTACAGTGCTGGGCATGACCGGCACGCCCCTCCGCCCACAGTGGTCATGAAAGACGGCGTCGTCCTGCACAATTGACCGGCGGGACCATCGAAAGGCAGGCAAGTGCTCTCTATTCACCAGCGGATCGCCGCGGAGCTCGGGGTTCGCGACGGGCAGGTGCAGGCTGCCGTCGACCTGCTCGACGGCGGCGCGACCGTGCCGTTCATCGCGCGCTATCGCAAGGAGGCGACCGGCGCCCTCGACGACGCGCAGCTGCGCACGCTCGAGGAGCGGCTGCGCTACCTGCGCGAGCTGGAGGAGCGCCGTTCGGCGATCCTGGAGTCCATCGAGTCCCAGGGCAAGCTCGACGACGCGCTGCGCGAGCAGATCATGGCGGCCGAGACCAAGGCCCGGCTCGAGGACATCTACCTGCCCTACAAGCCCAAGCGGCGCACCAAGGCGCAGATCGCGCGCGAGCTGGGCCTCGAGCCGCTCGCCGACCAACTGCTCGGCGACCCCACGCTCGACCCGGCGGCCACGGCCGAGGGCTTCGTCACCGAGGGCGTGGCCGACGCGGGCGCGGCGCTCGAAGGCGCCAGGGCCATCCTGATCGAGCGCTTCGCCGAGGACGCCGACCTGATCGGCGCGCTGCGCGAGCAGTTCTGGACCCGCGGGCGCCTCGTGTCCAAGGTGCGCGAGGGCAAGGAGGAGGCCGGGGCCAAGTTCTCCGACTACTTCGAGTTCGGCGAGCCGTTCACGAAGCTGCCCTCCCACCGCATCCTCGCCATCTTCAGGGGCGAGAAGGAGGAGACGCTCTCCGTCACCCTCGAGCCCGACGACAGCCCCGACTACGAGCTGCGCATCGCCTCCCGGTTCGGCGTCTCCGACCAGGGGCGGCCGGCCGACAAGTGGCTGGGCGAGACCGTGCGGTGGGCCTGGCGCACCCGCATCCTCGTCCACCTCGGCATCGACCTGCGGATGCGGCTGTGGCAGGCGGCCGAGGAAGAGGCGGTGCGGGTGTTCGCGGCCAACCTGCGCGACCTGCTGCTCGCCGCGCCCGCCGGCACCCGCACCACGATGGGTCTCGACCCCGGGCTGCGCACCGGCGTGAAGGTCGCCGTGGTCGACGCCACCGGCAAGGTCGTCGAGACCACGACCATCTACCCCCACGAGCCCAAGCGGCAGTGGGACGAGTCGCTGGCCGTGCTCGGCGCGCTCGCGCAGCGGCACGGCGTCGACCTGATCGCGATCGGCAACGGCACGGCCTCACGCGAGACCGACAAGCTGGCCGGCGACCTGCTCAAGCTCATGCCGGGGCTCACCAAGATCGTCGTTTCCGAGGCGGGCGCCTCGGTCTACTCCGCCTCGGCCTACGCCTCCCAGGAGCTGCCCGACCTCGACGTGTCGCTGCGCGGCGCCGTGTCCATCGCCCGCCGCCTGCAAGACCCGCTCGCCGAGCTCGTCAAGATCGACCCCAAGTCGATCGGGGTCGGCCAGTACCAGCACGACCTGGCCGAGTCCAAGCTCTCCCGGTCGCTCGACGCCGTCGTCGAAGACTGCGTGAACGCGGTCGGCGTCGACGTCAACACGGCCTCGGCGCCGCTGCTCACGCGGGTGTCGGGCATCGGCTCCACGCTCGCCGAGAGCATCGTCCGCCACCGCGACGCCAACGGCCCGTTCCGCACGCGCGCCTCGCTGAAGAGCGTGCCGCGGCTCGGGCCCAAGGCGTTCGAGCAGTGCGCGGGCTTCCTACGCATCCGGGGCGGCGACGACCCGCTCGACGTGTCGAGCGTCCACCCCGAGGCCTATCCCGTCGTACGGCGCATCCTCGGTTCGGTGAAGACCGACCTCAAGTCGCTGATCGGCAACACGGCGGCGCTGCGCGCGCTCAGGCCGGGCGACTTCACCGACGACACCTTCGGCCTGCCGACGGTCACCGACATCCTGCGCGAGCTGGAGAAGCCCGGGCGTGACCCGCGGCCCGCGTTCAAGACCGCCACCTTCAAGGAGGGGGTCGAGAAGCTCTCCGACCTCGAGCCCGGGATGATCCTCGAGGGCGTGGTCACCAACGTGGCCGCGTTCGGCGCGTTCGTCGACATCGGCGTGCACCAGGACGGTCTGGTGCACGTGTCGGCCATGTCCCGCACGTTCGTGAAAGACCCGCGCGACGTGGTCAAGCCGGGCGACATCGTCCGGGTCAAGGTCCTCGACGTCGACATCCCGCGCAAGCGCATCTCCCTGACGCTGCGCCTGGAGGACGACACGACGCAGGACGCGTCCACCGACGGCCCCCGCAGGGGCGGCCGGAGCGGGCAACCGTCCGGCCCGAACGGCGGCGGCGGTCGCGGAGACGGCGGGCGGGGCCGCGGCGACGGCGGTCGCGGAGATGGCAGCCGGGGCGACGGCGGGCGGGGCGACGGCGGTCGCGGCCGTTCGGGCGGCTCCCGCGGCAACGGCGCGGACGCGGGCCAACGCGGACGCGGCGCCGACGGGCGCGGTGACGGCCGCGGTGATGGCCGCGGTGACGGCCGCGGCGGCCGCCGCCAGGACCGTCCGGCACCGAGCGGTGCCATGGCCGAAGCCCTCCGCAAGGCGGGCCTCACCGGCGACCGCTGACCCACACCGCCACCCCACCAACCAGCGGCCACCGGGCAGGGCTCCCCGGTGGCCGCCCCTACCAGAGGCAACTCGACCGGCGGCCTCGCCCACCAACACTCAGGTGGCAACACCGTTGACGAGCGAGGCCACCACCACTCACGTGGCAACACAGCCGGTGAACGAGATCATCACCACCCACACGGCAACACCGCCAGTGAACGAAGCCACCGACGATCATGTGGCAACACCGCCAGTGAACGAAGCCACCGACGATCATGTGGCAACACCGCCGGTGAACGAGGCCACCGACGATCATGTGGCAACACCGCCGGTGAGCGAGGCCACCGACGATCATGTGGCAATGCTGCCTGGTGGCCTCGTCCTCGGCTCACGGCCCGGGGGTCACGCGCCGGTATCCGATGCCCCCTATGGCTCTCATCGCACGGAGTGGCGGCGTGTCCGCTGTTGGCGGAGCTGGGTGGGCGGCGGGTTGCGGGCTGTCACGATGGGCGTATGGGGACAAGCGTGGCAGTGCGTCGGCTGGACTTGGGATACTTTGTTCGGCCCGCTTCAGAGACGGGTGGGCCGGAGCCTCGGGTTGAGCCTGTGCTCGCTTATCTGGTGAAGCACGCTCAGGGGCTGATCCTCTTCGATACCGGCATCGGCGCCGCGAACCCTGAGACCGAGGCCCACTACCGGCCTCGACGGCGTGCGCTGCAGGAGGCTCTGTCAGCGGCTGGCGTCGCTCCCAGCGACATCTCGCTCGTGGTGAACTGTCGCCTTCATTTCGACCACTGCGGCGGCAATCCCCTCATGGCCGGCAAGCCCATCCTGGTCCAGGACGTCGAACTGGCCACCGTCCGCCAGGGCAACCACACCTTCGACGAGCTCGTCGACTTCCCCGGCGCGACCTACCAGGAGCTCACCGGCGAAGCCGAGGTCTGGCCGGGCGTCTGGATCATTCCGACCCCCGGCCACACCGCCGGACACCAGTCGCTCGTTCTCCGGCAGGGTGACGGCACCGTGGTCCTCGCCGGCCAGGCACACGACTTCGCATCCCACTTCGCATCCGATCAACTGGCTCGCCAGGCACTACTCGACGGGGTGGATCAGCCGCTTCCCACCTACCAGCCCTGGATCGAGCGGCTTGCCGAGTTCGATCCGCGACGCGTCCTCTTCGCCCACGACTGCTCGGTCTGGGAACCGTCACAGACTGTCTTCTGAGGCGTGGCGAGGTCGACGAGCTCCGTGTCCAGCCAGACCTCGGCGATCCACTTGCCCCTGCCCTTGACCCGCTCGGGGCCGACCCGGTGCAGAGCCCCAACGCTCGGCCGATCCTCCTCTCCATCCCTGCTCACGCACGGCCTGCCTGCGTCTGACAGCCGGCCGCTCGGCGGTGCTCACGGGGAGGTGGCCGGCCGCGCAGCTGAGGTCGGTTGCTCGGGACGCGGGCCGCCCTTCAACCAGGCGGCGGAACCGGGCCTGCGGGCCTCACGGCGAATTCTCGACACTGCGAACCTGCAGGTCACCTCCTTGATCACCGCTCCCGTACGACCGCCGACGTAGACGTTCACCGCGGTGTCGTCTTTGCCGGCGACCTGTCGTACGGCGACGTGCCGACCGAGGCTGACGCACGCCCCGGAGAAGGCCAGATTGATCACGGCCGGTTCGGTTCCCGCGATGCGGCTCAGCACGGTGTCGGCTGCCTGCGCCCCGAGCGGCCCTGCGGCGTAGCAGCTCATCCGCAGCGGCCGGCCCGACGGTGCGGCGGCGTCGCCCGCCGCGACGATGCGGTCGTCGTCGACGCTGGTCAGCGTCTCGTCGGTGAGCAGCCTGCCGAGCTCGTCGGTGCGCAGCCCGCTCGCCGCCGCCAGCTGCGGCACACCGAAACCGCCCGCCCAGATGGTCAGCGCGCTCGCACGCACCGCACCGTCGGCGAGGACGACCGCGTCCGGCCGGACCTCGCTCGCCACGGCGTCCTCGAGCACCGCGACACCGTGCCGGGACAGCCACTTGGCCATGGACCGGCGAGCCGGTGCGCTGAACGACGGCGCCAGGGTCCGGCCGCACACCAGCATGACCCTGCGCCCTTGTTCGGCCAGCTCGGCGGCCGTCTCGATGCCGGTCAACCCACCTCCGACCACAGTGACCGCAGCGTCGGAAGGCAGCTCGTTCAGCCTGGCGCGCAGCCGCTGTGCGGGCTCGAGTTCGGCGATGTCGAAGGCGCATTCGGCCGCGCCGGGCACCGATGCGGGTACTGCTCCGGTGCTGCCGATCGCGTAGAGGACGTAGTCGTAGTCCAGTGCGCGGCCCGACGCCAGCCGGACCGTGCGGGCTGCGGTGTCGATGTGCGTGACGCTGTCGACGACCAACTGGACGCCTTCGCCGAGCAGGGTGCCGAAGTCGGCCGTCGCCTCGCCGGTGCCGGCCACGAACTGGTGCAGCCGGACGCGTTCGACGAACTCCGGGCGGGGATTGACCAGCGTGATCTCGACGTCGTCGCGCTTCCGCAGACGGTTGGCCGCGAGCGTTCCGGCGTAACCGCCGCCGATGATGACGATCTTGTGGGGTGTGTTGTGTCCGATCATGCCCTGAGGACACCGCTCATCGCGGAGACGTGACATGGCACGACGTGACGCGCATCGCTCCACCGACGAGCGCGGGCGCCCATGAGCCATCGGCCGCCTCGTCGACCTGGCCGACGGCGCGCTTGAGCGTCGGCCGGCAGGGCTCGAAGTCGGCGCGGTCGGGCAGCACGCACCACGTCGGCCGGCGTGCATCCGGCCTCGGTCAGGGCGGCCTCGATGCTCCGCAGGCACTGCTCGGCCTGTTCCACCACGTCGTCGGAGACCTGGCCAAGAGGCGTCTGCCGGCCCGTCGTTCGCGGCGGGCCGGTGGCAGGCGCGGGTTCTGGCGCGGGTACCAAGGTGGGTGGGCGTCAGTCGAGGTGCCAGGCCTCGGTCATGGTGGCCCACTGTTCTCCGTCGGGGGTTCCGGGCAGCCGCTCCTGACACGGGTCCGTGAGTTTCCACCATTCCTGGGTGACCGGGTCCGCGGCGATGGCCGCGCTGTCGGCGGTGTAGTCGGTGCCCGTGTACTCGTAGTAGGCGAACAGCAGATCCCCATGGATGAAGATCGTGTAGTTGGTGAAGTGGCTGTCGCGCAGCCGTTGCTCCACTTGAGGCCAGACCTCCCGGTGCAGGGCCAGATACTCCTCACGGCGCTCGGGACGCACGCCGATCACACAGCCAAACCGTTGCATACGCCCACTATTTCAACCCTTGGCGGCAAAACATCACATAACGCCCGCGCAGGGCCGAGGGCCGGAGGCGGCAGAGGATCACATCGCGCCCACGCGGGGCCCGAGGCCGAGGGCGGCAACCGATCGCATAACGCCCGTCGGGCCCAAGGTCGGCAGATGTCGGGAGTGGGGCTGGTCAGGGGGCGGGGGTGGAGCGGAGGAGGGCGAGTTCTTCGTTCATGGCGTCGAGGAAGGTGGCCACGGTGCGCAGCTCGTCGGCGGTGAAGCGGCGCAGGGCGCTGTCGGTGCTGCCGGCCAGGGGGCGGAAGAAGGCGGCGGCCAGCTCCTTGGCCGCCTCGTGATAGTGGAGGTGGACCACCCGCCGGTCGTGCGCGTCGCGAACCCGGCGGATGTGCCCCGCCCGCTCCAGCCGGTCGAGACAGGCGGTGACGGCGCCGGAGGTGAGGTTGAGCTCCTCACGAAGCCTGCCCGGCGTGATCGGCGACGGCGCGTCCAAGATCATGATCAGTGCCTGGACGTCGGTGGTGTGCAGGCCCTGCTGGTTGGCGAACTCGTGGGCGACGCGATTGAACTCGGCGGTCATCCTGCGCAGGCGGACCGCGATGGATCGCAGGTCGACCCGTACCTCGCCGTCGCTCATGGTGACCCATGCTACATTACCTCAATGGTCAAGTATCTTGATCGTTGAGCTATCTGACGTGAGGGAAGGGTGACGGATCATGGCGCGGCGATCGACCCGCTGGCTGGTCCCGGCGCTGCTGGTGCTGGCCTGGCTCGCCGTCGGCGGGGGGCTGGGGCCGTTCGCCGGCAAGCTCACCGAGGTCTCCACCAACGACCAGGCGGCCTTCCTGCCCCAGAGCGCGGAGTCCACGCACGTGCTCAAGGCGCAGGAGACGTTCCGCCAGGGCGACGGCCAGCCGGTGATCGTCGTGTGGACGTCCGGCGCGAGCGTCACCCCTGAGCAGACGACGGCGGCCACCCGCGCGCTGGCCGCCCTGCGCGGCGCGCCCGGCGTCGTCGGCACGCCCACACCCGCCTTCCCCTCCGACGACGGACGGGCGCTGCAGGGCGTGCTGCAGCTCAGCCCCGACCTCGGCCCCGGCGACCTCGGCGACGCCCTCGACAGGATCCGCGCGAGCGTGGCGGTCGACGGCCTGACGACACAGCTCGCCGGCCCCGCGGCCACCCGGGCCGACCTGGGCGACGCCTTCGCCGGCATCGACGGCGTGCTGCTCGGCGTGGCGCTGGTCACCGTGCTGATCATCCTGCTGGCGGTGTACCGCAGCGTGCTGCTACCGCTGGTCATCATCCTCGGCGCGGTCTTCGCGCTCGGGCTGGCGTGCGCCGTGGTCTACTTCCTCGCCGACCGCGACATCGTCCGGGTGGACGGCCAGGTGCAGGGCATCCTGTTCATCCTGGTCATCGGCGCGGCCACCGACTACGCGCTGCTGCTGACCGCCCGCTTCCGCGAGGAGCTGGCCACCGGCGCCGACCGGTTCACGGCCGGCCGCATCGCGCTGCGGCAGTCGGTCGAGCCGATCGTGGCCAGCGCCGCCACCGTCGCGCTGGGCCTGCTCGCGCTGCTGCTCAGCAACCTGACCAACAACCGCGCGCTCGGCCCCGTGGGCGCCATCGGCATCGCGTGCGCGGCGCTCAGCGCGCTGACCTTCCTGCCCGCGGCGCTGGTGCTGCTGGGCCGGGCCGCGCTGTGGCCCGCGCGTCCCCGTCCGTCCGACACCGGTGCGCAGGGGCTGTGGAACCGGGTGGCCGCGCTGGTCGACCGGCGCCCCCGCCTCGTGTGGGTGGCCTCCGTCCTGCCGCTCGTCGCCCTCGCCTTCTTCGCGCCCCAGCTCAACGCCAGGGGCGTTCCGCTGGACGAGACGTTCGTGGGCGACGCGCCGTCCGTGGCCGCGCAGGCGGCGCTGAGCGAGCACTTCCCGGGCGGCTCGGGGCAGCCCGCGGTCATCGTCGCCCCCGCCGCGCGGGCCACGGCGATCGTGGAGAAGGCCGGCGCCGTCGAGGGCGTCTCCGGCGCGGCCGCGGTGTCCGCGAGCGGCCGGCCTGGCGACGACCCCAAGGTGGTCGACGGACGCGTGCTGGTGGAGGCCACGCTGCGCGACGCCCCCGACAGCGACGCCGCCCAGGACACCGTCAGGCGGCTGCGCTCCGCGCTGCACGGCGAGGACGGCGTGCTGGTCGGCGGCTACAGCGCCCAGCGCTACGACACGACCGAGACCGCGCGGCAGGACACGCTGGTCATCGTCCCGGTCGTGCTGGGGATCATCCTGCTCATCCTGATCGTCCTGCTGCGCTCGCTGACCATGCCCGTGCTGCTGGTGGCCACCGTGGCGCTCAACTTCCTGGCCGTCCTCGGCGTCTCGACGCTGCTCTTCCCCCACCTGTTCGGCTTCACCGGCAGCGACGCGTCGGTGCCGCTGTACGGCTTCGTCTTCCTCGTGGCGCTGGGCGTCGACTACAACATCTTCCTGATGTCGCGCGTACGCGAGGAGACCGCCCGGCACGGGGCGCGCGAGGGCGTGCTGCGGGGGCTGGTCACCACGGGCGGGGTGATCACGTCGGCGGGGGTCGTGCTCGCCGCCACGTTCGCCGCGCTGGTCGTCATCCCGCTGGCCTTCCTCGTGCAGATCGCCTTCATCGTCGCCTTCGGCGTGCTGCTCGACACTCTGGTGGTGCGCTCGCTGCTGGTGCCTGCGCTCGTACGCGACCTCGGCGGGCGCGCGTGGTGGCCGAGCCGCCTCGGACGCGAGCACGTGCCGGCGGCGGAGGAGTCGTCACCGGCGCGGCAGCACTGATTCCGGGCGCCCGTTCCTGCAGACGACGGAAACGGGCCCCCGAAGATCCGTCAGCTGTCCGGTGCCGCGATGAGGTGTCGTGGCTAGCGTCCCTCTGGGAGGCCGAGGCCCGCACCACGCGCGGCTGGCCGTCTCCCGCGCACGAGGGTGAGGTGACCATGGCCAAGCGGAAGATCACGGCCGCCGTGGGCGCGGCCGGTCTGGTGGGCACGCTGCTGACGGGAGCCGCGCCGGCCGTCGCCGCGTCGGCGGACGTCGGGTCGGCAACGGTGGTGCCGGTGCAGGTGACCGGCCCGCCCGAGGAACGGCTGAACCTGATCATCTTGGGCGACGGCTACACCGCCGAGGAGATGCAGCAGTTCCGTGACGACGTCGACCGGCATCTCAACGTGCAGTGGAGCATCGAGCCGTTCCGCAGCTACCGCGACTACTTCAACGTGTACATGATCGAGGTCGTGTCGGGGGTGTCCGGCATCAGCTGCGACCCCGACGACGGCAACGTCCGCCGTGACACCCCGCTGAAGCTCCAGTACGCCTCGACCTGCCCGGCGGGCGCGAACGCCCGCGGCGTCACGTTCGGCCCCGGCGGTCAGGACGCGCTGGAGCAGTACGTGTCGATGATCCCGGGCGTGACGCCGCAGAACCGGCAGACCCTGACCATCGCCAACACCAGCACGTACGGCGGCATCGGCGGCCGCAACGCCACGACGACCGGGCAGGCGCCGCAGGGACCGCTGGTCAGCCCGCACGAGCTGGGCCACTCGCTGGGCCAGCTGCAGGACGAGTACCCGTACAGCTCCCGCAACGTCCCCGGCGGCCGGCACCCCGACACCGAGCCGACGTCGATCCACCACACCCGCCTCACCACGGACGAGATGCGGCAGCAGCAGGCCAAGTGGTACCGCTGGCTGGGCGAGAAGAGCCTGTCCGGCGGGATCATCGACCGGTACGAGAGCGGCATGACGCGCTCGGCCAACGTGTGGCGGCCGAGCGAGCACTCGATCATGCGCTGGATCGGCTACCACTTCGACCAGGTCGGCCGCGAACGCATGATCGAGAAGATCTCCGGGCGGCGCGACGTCGAGCAGCTGGCCCTGCACTCCACGCCCGCCGACCAGCCGGTGTACCCGGGGGACGTGCTCTGGATCGAGACGATGCACCCGCTCTACCACGAGCTCACCGTCACCTGGGCGGTCAACGGCAAGACCGTCAAGAAGGCCGCCGGCAACCGGAACTTCGACCTTGAGGCGCACCGCGTACGGCCCGGCGACACGGTGACCGTCACGGTCTCCGACGACACCGCGGACGTACGCGACCCGGCCGTGGCCGACGGCCCCGCGCTCACGCAGACCCGCGAGTGGACGATCGCCGCACCCCCGGCCACGGCTCCTCCCGTGGCGTCCGTCCCTGTCACGTTCACCTCGTCCACGGCGACCGACGCTCCCGTCGGCGGCCAGGACGTCGTGTACGTCGAGACCACCCACCCGCGCGACCGCGTCCTCGACGTGACCTGGACCCTCGACGGCAAGAAGCTGCGCAACCGCGACAACAGCCGCAACCTCGACCTCGGCGCGCTGCGCCTGAAGCCGGGCACGCACCAGCTGACGGCCACGGTGTCCGACCCGGCGACGCCGGGCTCCCCGACCGACACACGGACCTGGACCGTCGACAACGTCGCTCCCGAGGTGACGTACGAGCTGTCCCAGCCGGTCTCGGCGAAGGGCGAGCGCGGGAACAACCCCCGCTACGCGTTCGACGAGTGGTTCGAGATGGGGCTGAAGGCGACCGACGACCATGAGGGCTACGTCGTCATCGAGTTCCAGGTCGACGGTGACGGCTGGTTCAACTACCACGGCTGGCCGGACGCGCCGGAGGGCACGCCGTACCGGTTCACCCCGGCGGGCACGGTCATCAAGGAGATCGCGTACGGCAGCCTCGGCTCAGGCGGTCTGACCAAGGCGCCGTTCGAGCAGGCGTACCCGGACTTCGAGCCCGGCTACGGCAAGCACGTGATCGAGTACCGGGCCATCGACGCCGCGGGCAACATCAGCAAGCCGAAGAAGTTCACGGTGCAGCTCAACGACACGAACGGCGCCAAACCCCTGCCCCCGGGCGCCATCGCCGTCGACTGACAGTCGCTCGTGGGCGCCTGACCTCACACCCGCCGGTCAGGCGCCCACGAGCCGACCGAGGCTCCCGGTCGGGCCGAGGCCGGGGGCGGCACTCCGCTCGCGGCTCAGCCCTTGAGCTCGCCTTCCAGCAGGCTCATCAGGATCATGTCGTGCCATCGGCCGTGTCTGCGGAGGGTGTCGCGGGCGCGGCCCTCCTCCACGAAGCCCACCTTCCGGTAGACGCGGATGGCCGCCGCGTTCTCGTCCGCCACCCACAGCTCGATGCGGTGCAGGCGCATCGCGTCGAACCCGTAACGGCAGATCAGGCGGGTGGCCTCGGTGCCGTAGCCCTTGCCCCAGCAGTCTTTCTCGCCGATGTAGATGTCGAGCTCGGCCCCGCCGGTCTCCGGCTCGGCGCCGCTGAGAACCACCAGGCCGATCAGCCGGTTGCCGGCGAGGGTCTCCACGCCGAGCACGGTCCGCTCGTAGGAGTTCTTCGCGCGGTCGGCGTACTCGGCGACGAACACCTCCCGGCTGACCGGGTAGCTGTGCGCGAGCCACTGCCCCACGTCGGGATCGTGGTTCCAGCGGTAGTGGGCCTCCGCGTCGGAGGGCTCCAGGGGGCGTAGCCGTACGAGGTCTCCGGTCAGCAAGGTGTGCGCTCCGTTCGTCCGCTCGGGAGCATGACACCAACCCGGACGCCCGTCCGACAACCGATTTCCCGAGGGGCCGTATGACAGTGCGGTTGGTCTATGAGACGCATGCCACCACCACGGACAACGAGGATGGCATCGCGACCGGGTGGCTGCCCGGCCGGTTGTCGGATCTGGGGCGGCGGCAGGCTCTCGAACTGGGGGAAAGGCGGCGGGAGGACGGGCTGGACACGGTGTTCGTCTCCGATCTGCATCGGGCCGTCGAGACGGCCAGGCTCGCGTTCCCCGGCGGGGTGCCGCCGATTCGTCAGGACGTCCGCCTGCGGGAGTGCGACTACGGCGTGCTCAACGGGAGCAGCGCCGCGCTCGTCGCGGCCCGGCGGACGCGGCACATCGACGAGCCCTTTCCCGGTGGTCAGAGTTATCGCCAGGTCGTGGCGGCCACCAGCGCGTTCCTCCGTGATCTGGTCGCGGAGTGGGACGGCGCGAGCGTCCTGGTGATCGCGCACTCGGCCAACCGCTGGGCCCTGGAGCATCTGCTGACCGGGAAGACGTTGCCCGCGCTGCTGGCCGACCCGCCCCCCTGGCAGCCGGGATGGCACTACACGGTCTGAGGGACAGGCCCGCCTCGTGACTCCTCCGCTCCCTGAAGGGAGCGGCTTCTCGCTAAGCCGCTTCCGCAGCCCGGCGAAGGGCAAGCCCTGCCCTGAGAATGTTCTTGGCCGCGTTCACGTCGGCGTGCGCGGCATGCCCGCACGCCGTACAGGCGAACTCGGCCTGGGTGAGGCGGTTCTCCTTCGCGCAATGCCCACAACGGGCACACGTGCGGGAGGTGTGGGCGGGGTTCACCGCGATCAGCTCTCGACCGGCGCTTTCAGCCTTGTGCGCGAGGACCGTCAGGAACACCCCCCAACTCGCGTCCAGGATGCTCTTGTTCAGTCCAGCCTTGGCCGCCGCGCGGTTGGGCAGGAACCCGCCCTCGCCATCCGGTTTCTGGGCTGGTCTCTTGGTCATGTTCGCGATCCGCAGATCCTCGTGCACGATCATGTCGTAGCCGCGGATCAGGGCATTCGCGGCCTTGTGCGCGCCGTCGAGTCGTTGACGCCGGACCTTGCTGTGCAGGGCTGCGACGCGGGCGATCGCCTTACGGCGGCGCTTGGATCCGCGCTTCTTACGGGCGAGGTCCCGCTGAGCGGTTGCCAGCTTCCCGGCGGACGCCGCGAGGTGCCGCGGGTTGCCGACCTGCTCGCCGTCCGAGGTGGTCAGGAACGACGCCACGCCCATGTCTACGCCGACGACCGCACCACGTGGCGGGCAGGATCTCGGCGGGCACGTCGTCGCACGACAGGACGACGAACCAGCGGGAGCCTTCCCGCTTCACGCTGATCGTCTTCACCCGGCCCCGCACCGGGCGGTGCTGGTGGACACGGACATGCCCGACACCTTGAAGGCGGACGAACGTGGCGTACGGGTGCTCAGGCTGGGAGTCCCACCGGCAGCCGTCGCCGTCCTTGGGCCACTCAACCGTGTCGAACCAGCCCCGGCCTTTGAAACGCGGAAAGCCTGGAGTACGACCGGCCTTGACGCGGTCGAAGAACGCACGGAACGCCTTGTCCAGGCGGCGCAGGGTGGCCTGCTGGGAGGAGAACGATCAGCGCGCCTGATCGGGGTCGTCGGCGCGGATCTCCTTGAGCTGGGCGGACTGGTCGCCGTACCGGATCGACACCTTGGACCGTCTGTACGCCTCGCGCCGCTCCTCAAGCGCCGCGTTGTACAGGGCGCGGTGGCCATCCAGGCACGCGGTGAGCGCGGCCTGCTGGTGCGCGGTCGGACGCATCAGGAACTTGTAAGACCTACGCACGGCCACCCGCCTTGGGTGCCCGCTCATACTGCGTCTCGATGTAGTGCCGCACCGTATCGGCCGACACAGCGCCGACCGTGGCCACGAAATAGGACCGCGACCACAGCGTGGGCAACTGGGAACGCAGGTGCGGAAACTCGGCGCGCAGGTAGTGGGAGGTGAACCCCTTGAACTGGTTGGCCACGTACGACGGCGAGTTCTTCGGGTGGGTCTTGACGAACAGGTGCACGTGGTCGGGCATCACCTCAAGCGCCACGATCTCCCAGCCGTGCTCGTCGGCTTTGGCGCGGATCAGCTCCTCCAGGCGTTCTTTCACCCGTCCGCCGAGGACCGGACGGCGGTACTTCGGGCACCACACCACGTGGTATCCGAGGTCGTACGCCGCGCCTGGGGAAGTGCGCACCTGGCGAGTCACACGGTCTTTATAACAGCGACACATATCTAACGAGCGATGAACGGAGA
The DNA here is from genome assembly GCF_900100395.1 of Nonomuraea maritima. Classification (GTDB taxonomy): domain Bacteria; phylum Actinomycetota; class Actinomycetes; order Streptosporangiales; family Streptosporangiaceae; genus Nonomuraea; species Nonomuraea maritima. The sequence continues at coordinate 277,412 of NZ_FNFB01000002.1, forward strand.
TCTCTGATGCGCGGACCTGACAGGTCACTGCACGCTCGGGCCTTGACGGCCCTCCCGCTCCCAATTCCCCCGTCGCCTAAAGGCGACGGTCCCCTCGGGAGAGTCTGATGGCGGCCGGGGTGGCCCTACACCTGCGGGTCGGGGAGGCGGACGGCGATCATGGCGATGTCGTCCTTGATGGCGGTGGGCAGCTGGGTGAGCAGGGTGTCGCAGAACGTGTCGACGGGTTCGCGGGCCAGGGCGGCGCAGTCGCGGCGCAGCCGTTCGAGGCCCTGGTCGAGGTGCTCGCCCGGCACCTCGACCAGGCCGTCGGTGTAGAGGAGCAGGGTGGCGCGCGGCGGCAGGGCCGCGACCGCGCTGCTGCGCGGCAGGTCCCAGGCCGCGCCGAGGAGCGGGTCGACCTCGCAGTCGAGGAAACGGGCGGCGCCGTCGTGGGTGACGAGGAGCGGCGGCGGGTGGCCCGCCACCGAGTAGGTGAGCCACCAGCCCGCGTCGTCCTTGCGTTCCAGCCGGGCGAGGATGCAGCTCGCGAGGCCGTCGTCGTGGAGCGACTGGACGGCGACGTCCAGGCGGCGCAGGATGTCACCGGGCGGCTCGCGGCGGTCCATGGCGAGCCCTCTCAGCATGTTGCGCAGCTGGCTCATGGTCACGGCGGCGGCCAGGTCGTGCCCGGCGACGTCGCCGACGGTCAGCACCGTCGAGCCGTCGCGCGGCCGGAACGAGTCGTACCAGTCGCCGCCGATCTCGACCGCGGTGGCGCTCGCCCGGTAGCGGGCGGTGATCTCCAGCCCGGGGACCCGGGGCGGGTCAGGCAGCAGGTAGTTCTGCAGCGCCAGCGCGATCCGCTGGGTGCGCTGGAACCGCATCGCGTTGCTCATGTGGGTGTGCGCGTGGTTCAGTGTCCGGCGCAGCAGGGCGACGTCGGCCGGGCCGATCGGGTCGCGGTCGCCGCAGACCACGACGTCGACCATCACCACCACCGTGCCGTCCACGACGACGGGCACCAGAGCCATGCTGTTGACCTGGGCGGCGGCGCCCAGGGGGAAGAAGCGGCGGACCGGCTCGCGGGTCCTGACCACCCTGGCGAAGTCGCTGTCCGGGGAGATCCGCTCGGTACGTGTCGGCGACGACGGCAGGCCGTCACGTCCGATGCTCACGACCCGCTCGGCGAAGAAGGCCGAGGAGACCGAGTCGTCCTCCAACTCGGGCAGGACGTACACGCCGCACGCGTCGGCCAGCTCCGGGACGATCACGCCCGCGAGGGCGGCCAGCACCTCTTCGAGATCGGCGAGGCCGGCGGTGGCCTCCGCCGCTGCGTCGAGCAGCCTGCGGCGGCGCTGCTCCTGCCACTCCTGCTCGATGTCCATGCAGGTGCCGATGAGCTCGACCACCTCGCCGTTCTCGACCACGGGCACGGCGCGGGAGCGGATGTGGCGGTAGGTGCCGTCGCCCTGCCGCAGCCGGTAGATCTGCTCCAGGTGGCTCTTCTGCAGGTTCGCCTGACGGCAGGCGTCCGCGGCGGGTTCGCGGTCGTCGGGGTGGATGGCCTGCTGCCAGCCGTCCCCGCGGTACTGCTCCCAGGTCTGCCCGCTCAGCCGCTCCCAGCCGGGGCTCGGCTCGACGATCCGGCCCATGGGGTCGCCCACCCACACCACCTGTGTCTCGTGCAGGGCGAGGACGAGGCTCCGGTAACGCTGCAGGAGGCGGTGTCGTTCGTCGGCGACGGCGTCGCGCGCCGGAGCGGTGGTCTCCACCAGCGTGATCAGCAGGCCGTCCGCGCCGTCGGCGAGCGACATCCTGGCGATGCCGGACGACACGTACCGCTCGCCGTGCGCCGGGATCTCGTCGAGGGTGACCGCCCTACCGGTCTCGATCACCTGGTCGAGCGAGTCGAAGAAGTGCTCTCCTCGGAAGATGCCGCGCAGCGCCTCGCGGGCCGGAACCTCCAGCGGCCGTCGGCCGACCAACTGTTCGAGGGCGAGGTTCAGGTAGACGAGACGGTGGTCGGGGCCGCTGGTGACGACCACGCCGACCGGCGCGCCGTCGAAGACTTCCAGGGCCGGCCCACCGGGCTTGGGTACATCCCCCATGTGCGACGTTCTGTCCCCTTGCTGACGGCGCCCGTGGACCGTGCCGGCGTAGGGCGGCGACGTGGGCGCGTGCGATGCAGGGGGTGTCGCGAGCTGCGGGGATCTGGTGATTCGCGGAGGCTTTCATACCGTTAGGTGATAGGGAGTGACGATATCAGCCGGTTCCTGTTTCGGGCCAGACGCCTGCGAGCCAGAAAGCGGTCACCCGGGCGTTGGACTACTGACCGTGACAATCCGGGTGATATTGACGGCGAGGGGAGGAAGAGATACGTTCCGGTAGATTTCACGGTTGCCCGAGGGAAATCCGGTGAGATGCCGGTGCGGTCGCGCCACTGTATCCGGGACGTAGATCCCGGGAGCCAGGTCGCTCGGGCCCTGTGACCTCAACAGTTCGGGACGCGTCATCCCTGAGGAGGCACACATGAGTGACCTGACCACTCCGTCCACGATTCCCTTTCCGCGCCTGCGCCCCTGGCTGGCGGTCGTGCCGCTGCTGCTGATCGTCGGCTACCTGGTGCTCATGGACAACGGCGCCCTCTCCCAGACCGGGACCTTCCTGCACGAACTGATGCACGACGGGCGTCATCTGCTCGGCGTACCGTGCCACTAGAAAGTCGCACGATGGTACGCACCCTGCTGGTCAGGGGCCTGCTCGCGGGCCTGCTGGCCGGATTGGTCGCGGGCGGGTTCGCGTTCGTCCTCGGCGAGCCCCATGTGGACGCGGCGATCGCCCTGGAGGAACAGGCGGCCGCCGCCCACGCGGATAGCACGGAACACGCCGAGGCGCCCGCGCACGACCACGGCGACGAGGCCGCCGTCAGCAGACCGGTGCAGAAGGCGGGGCTGTTCCTCGCCACCGGTCTGTACGGAGTCGCTGTGGGCGGCGTGTTCGCCCTCGTGTTCGCGGGACTGCGCGGCCGGGTCGGGCCCCGCTCGGACGTGGGCCTGGCGCTCGCCGCCGCCGGGACGGCGTTCGGAGCGGTCATCCTCGTACCGTTCGTGAAATATCCCGCCAGCCCGCCGGCCGTGGGCGATCCCGCCACGATCAACCAGCGCACGCTGCTGTACGTGGTGATGGTCCTCGTCGGCCTGGCCGCCACCGCCGCCGCGGTCGCGACCGCGCGCCGCGTCACCACCGGCCCGTGGGCGCGGTGGAGCTGGGCGGCCGGCGTGTTCCTCGTGCCGGTGGCCGCGGCGTGGTTGCTGCTGCCCGCCGTCGACGAGGTGCCGCAGGGCTTCCCCGCCACGCTGCTGTGGGAGTTCAGGGTGACCTCCCTCGGCACGCAGCTCGTCTTCTGGGCGGCGTTCGGCGTGCTGTTCGCCCAGCTGTGCGAACGGGCCGCGCGCCGGCCCGCCGCCGTCCCGGGCTGAGCAGGTGCTGTTCGTACGGCACGCGGGCACGCCCGGGATGCGGTCCGCCTGCTTCCCCGACGACGACGAGCCCGATCCGTCCGGCCTGGCACGGGCCGAACAGTGGCTCGCGCGGCTCAGGACGGACCGCGCCTGGGCCGCGCCCAGCACCGCCGCACTGCGCACCGCCGCCGCCATGGGGCTGAACCCCGTGCCGGTGGCCGCGCTCGCCGAGGCCGACCCAGGACGGTGGCGCGGCCTGCCGTACGCGCAGGTCGCGCAGCGCGAACCCGAGGCGCTGGCGAGCTGGCTGTCGGACCCGCACGCCGCGCCGCACGGCGGCGAGAGCCTGGCCGCGCTGGCGGGGCGCGTCGCCGGCTGGCTGGAGCAGGCGCGCGCCCAGCCCTCCGGCGTGGTCGTGTGCGACGCGGGGGTGATCCGCGCCGCACTCGGCCACGCGCTCGCCCTGCCCCCGCTCGCCGCCGCCCGCTTCGACCTCGCGCCGCTGTCCAGCACCGAACTGACCGCCACCCGGGACGGCTGGCGGGTGGCCCACGTCAACCGGAAGGTCACGTCTTGATCGTCACGTATCCGTTCAGCGCCGTCGTCGGGCTCGACGACCTGAAACTGGCGCTGGCGCTCAACGCCGTCTCGCCACGGGTGGGCGGCGTGCTCGTCCGCGGCGAGAAGGGCACCGCCAAGTCCACCATCGTGCGGGCGCTGGCGGCCCAGCTGCCGTCCGTGGACGTGGTGGCCGGGTGCCGCTTCGCCTGCGACCCGGCGGCGCCCGATCCGGGCTGCCCCGACGGTCCGCACGAGGCGGGCCCGGCGGGCGCGCGGCGTCCGGCGGCGCTGGTCGAGTTGCCGGTGGGCGCGTCGGAGGACCGCCTGGTGGGCTCGCTCGACATGGAACGCGCGCTCACCGAGGGCGTCAAGGCGTTCGAGCCCGGCCTGCTGGCGGCGGCCCACCGCGGCGTGCTGTACGTGGACGAGGTGAACCTCCTCCACGACCACCTCGTCGACCTGCTGCTCGACGCCGCCGCCCTCGGCACCTGCTACGTGGAGCGCGAGTCGGTGTCGGTACGGCACGCGGCCCGCTTCCTCCTCGTCGGAACCATGAACCCGGAGGAGGGCGAGCTGCGCCCGCAGCTGCTCGACCGGTTCGGGCTCACGGTGGAGGTGCGGGCGTCCCGCGACCCCGACGAGCGCGCCGAGGTCGTACGGCGGCGGCTCGCCTTCGACGCCGCCCCCGAGGAGTTCGCCGCGCGGTGGGCCGCCGAGGAGGCGGCGCTGGCCGAGCGGATCGCGCGGGCCAGGGCGCGGGTGCCCGGCGTCCGGCTGCCGGACGCGCGGCTGCGGCAGATCGCCGCCGTGTGCGCCGCCTTCGAGGTGGACGGCCTGCGCGCCGACCTCGTCACGGCCAACGCCGCCATCGCCCACGCGGCCTGGCACGGCAGGGACGAGGTGACGACCGAGGACGTGCGCGCCGCGGCCCGGCTGTCGCTGCCGCACCGCCGCCGCCGCGACCCGTTCGACGCGCCCGGCCTGGACGAGTCCCTGCTGGACGAGCTGCTGGACCAGACGGACGACGTCCCCCCCGACGACACCCCCGACGACCCCACGGACGACCCCACCGACGACGGCCCCGGCCTCCCGCCGAGCGGCCCACCGCAGGACGGCCCCGGCCCGGCGGGCGAACCCGGCCCCGGCCGCGCGGAGAGCGACACCGCGCAACCCCCGACCGGCGACTCCCGCGACAACACCCAGGACGGGACCCACCAGGACAGGGCCCACCACGACGGCACCCACCAGGACAGCCCCCGCCAAGACAAGGCGGGCGAAAGTGGCGGTGAGGTGGCTGTGGTGGCGGCGCCGTACCGGGTGCCGCTGCTGGAGGTGCCCGGCATCGGTGAGGGCGTCGCCGGGCGACGGTCCCGCTCACGCACCGCGCACGGCCGCGCGACCGGCTCCCGCCGCCCCTCAGGACGCGTACGCGACCTGCACCTCACGGCGACCGTGCTGGCGGCGGCCCCGCACCAGGCGGCGCGCGGACGCACGGGCCCCGGCCTGGTGCTGCGCGACGACGACCTGCGCGAGGTCGTACGCGAGGGCAGGGAGGGCAACCTCGTGCTGTTCGTGGTGGACGCGAGCGGCTCGATGGCGGCCCGCAAGCGGATGACCGCGGTCAAGACGGCGGTGCTCAGCCTCCTGCTCGACGCCTACCAGCGGCGCGACAAGGTCGGGCTGGTGACGTTCCGCGGCGCGGGCGCGGAGACGGCGCTGCCGCCGACCTCGTCGGTGGAGGCGGGCGCGGCGCGGCTGCGCTCACTGCCGACCGGCGGGCGCACCCCGCTGGCGGCCGGGCTCGTACGAGCGGCGGAGGTGCTGCGCGTGGAGCGGCTGCGCGACCCCGCCCGGCGTCCGCTGCTGGTGCTCGTGACGGACGGCCGCGCCACGGCGGGCGGCGACGTCGACCGGGCCGCCGCCCTGCTCGCGGGCACGGCGAGCGTGGTGGTCGACTGCGAGAGCGGCCCGGTGCGGCTGGGCCTCGCGGTGCGCCTGGCGAGCCGGCTGCGGGCGCGGCTCGTGCCCCTCGACGCGATGGCCGATCTCGGTTCGGTCGTCCGTGACCACAGGAAGGCGGTCTGATCATGCCGCAGGGCAAGCCCGACGTCGTGCCCGACGACGGCCTCACCACCCGCCAGCGCCGGACGAGGCCGCTGCTGATGGTCCACACCGGCCCGGGCAAGGGCAAGTCGACGGCCGCGTTCGGCATGGCGCTCCGGGCCTGGAACCAGGGGTGGCCGATCGGGGTGTTCCAGTTCGTCAAGTCGGCCAAGTGGCGCATCGGCGAGGAGCGCGCGCTGAAGGTGCTCGGCGAGACGGGCGAGGGCGGCCCGGTGACCTGGCACAAGATGGGCGAGGGCTGGTCGTGGATCCGGCGTCCCGGCACCGAGCAGGACCACGCGGCCGACGCCCGCGAGGGCTGGGAGCAGATCAAACGCGACCTGGCGGCCGAGACGTACCGGTTCTACGTGCTGGACGAGTTCACGTACCCGCTGAAGTGGGGGTGGCTCGACCTGGACGACGTGCTGGAGACGCTGACGTCGCGGCCGGGCGCCCAGCACGTGGTGATCACCGGCAGGGACGCGCCCGAGCGGCTGATCGAGGTCGCTGACCTCGTGACGGAGATGGCGAAGGTCCGCCACCCGATGGACGCCGGGCAGAAGGGCCAGAAGGGCATCGAGTGGTAGTTCCCCGGATCGTCGTCGCCGCGCCGTCGTCGGGCAGCGGCAAGACGACGGTGGCGACCGGGCTGATCGCGGCGCTGCGCGGACGGGGGCTGCGGGTCTCGCCGCACAAGGTGGGGCCCGACTACATCGACCCCGGCTACCACGCGCTGGCCGCCGGGCGTCCCGGTCGCAACCTCGACCCGTGGCTGACCGGCGAGGACCTGGTGGCGCCGCTGTTCCTGCACGGCGCCGCCGGGTGCGACGTGGCCGTGGTCGAGGGCGTGATGGGGATGTTCGACGGCCGGGGCGACACGGACTTCGCCTCGACCGCGCACGTGGCCAGGCTGCTGGACGCCCCGGTGGTGCTCGTGGTGGACGCCGCCAGGCAGAGCCGCTCGGTGGCGGCGCTGGTGCACGGGTTCGTCACGTTCGACCCGCGCGTACGGGTGGGCGGCGTGGTGCTGAACCGGGTCGGCTCGGCCCGGCACGAGGAGCTCTGCCGTGCCGCGCTGGCCTGGGCCGGGGTGCCGGTGCTGGGCGCGATCGGCCGCGACGACGCGGTCTCGGCGCCGTCGCGGCACCTGGGGCTGGTGCCGGTGGCCGAACGCGAGTCCGAGGCGGTCGCCGCGGTGGACCGCCTGGCCGCGCTGGTGGCCCGTTCGTGCGACCTGGACGCGCTGCTGCGCCTCGCCCGTTCCGCGCCACCGCTGCCCGCGCGGCCATGGAGCCCGCCGCCCACGCCCGACCGCCGTACGGACCGGCCCGTGGTGGCGGTCGCGGGCGGCCCTGCGTTCACCTTCGAGTACGCCGAGCACGCCGAGTTGCTGCGCGCCGCGGGCGCGGACGTCGCGGTGTTCGACCCGCTCCGCGACGAACGGCTGCCCGACGGGACCGCCGCCCTGGTGATCGGCGGCGGCTTCCCCGAGGTGTACACGGCCGAGCTGGCCGCCAACGAGCCGTTGCGCGCCCGGGTGGCGGCGTTCGGCGGGCCGATCGCCGCCGAGTGCGCCGGGCTGCTCTACCTGTGCGAGGAACTGGACGGCCGGCGCATGTGCGGCCGGGTGCCCGGCGTCGCCCGCATGACCGACCGGCTGACGCTCGGCTACCGGGACGCGGTCGCCCTCGCCGACTCGCCGCTGACCAGGGCGGGCGAACGATACCGGGGACACGAGTTCCACCGCACCGCCGTCCGGTACACGGGCGGGCCGCTGTTCCGCTGGGAGGGCGGCGCCGACGGCTTCGGCGACGCCCGCGTCACGGCGTCCTACCTGCACCTGCACTGGGCGGGACGGCCCGAGCTGGCTCAGCGGCTGGTGTCGTCCTCGAGGTCGCCCTCGGTCTTGAGGTAGACCTCCTGCAGCCCGCGCAGGACGTCGGGGTCGGGGTGCTCCCACATGCCGCGTTCGGCGGCCTCCAGAAGGCGTTCTGCGATGCCGTGCAGCGCCCACGGGTTCGACTGCGCCATGAACTCCCGGTTCTCCGGGTCCAGCGCGTACGTCTCGGCGAGCTTGTCGTACATCCAGTCGGCGACCACCCCCGTGGTGGCGTCGTAGCCGAACAGGTAGTCGACGGTGGCGGCCAGCTCGAACGCGCCCTTGTAGCCGTGCCTGCGCATCGCGGCCAGCCAGCGCGGGTTCACCACCCGGGCGCGGAAGATCCGCGAGGTCTCCTCCGACAGCGTGCGGGTGCGCACCGCGTCGGGGCGGGTGCTGTCGCCGACGTACGCGGCCGGGGCGCGGCCGGTGAGCGCCCGCACGGTGGCGATCATGCCGCCGTGGTACTGGAAGTAGTCGTCGGAGTCGGCGATGTCGTGCTCGCGGGTGTCGACGTTCTTGGCGGCGACGGCGATCCGGCGGTAGGCGTCCTCCATCTGCGGGCGGGCGGCGACCCCCTCCAGGTCGCGGCCGTAGGCGTAGCCGCCCCACACCGCGTACACCTCGGCCAGGTCCGCGTCGTCGCGCCAGTTGCGGCTGTCGATCAGCGGCAGCAGCCCTGCCCCGTACGCGCCCGGCGCGGAGCCGAAGATCCGCATCGTCGCCTGGCGCTCGTCGCCGCCCGTGGCCTTGACGTGGGCGCGGATGTAGTTGTCGGCGTCGGGCTCGTCCAGGCCGGCGACGAGCCGTACGGCGTCGTCGAGCATGGCCACCACGTGCGGGAAGGCGTCGCGGAAGAAGCCGCTGATGCGGACGGTCACGTCGATCCTGGGGCGGCCCAGCTCGGCGAGCGGGATCGGCTCCAGCGCGGTGACCCTGCGGGACGCCTCATCCCATACCGGACGGACGCCGAGCAGGGCCAGCACCTCGGCCACGTCGTCGCCCGCCGTCCGCATGGCGCTGGTGCCCCAGACGGACAGGCCGACGGAGCGCGGCCACTCGCCGGTGTCGGCGCGGAAGCGCTCCAGCAGCGAATCCGCCATGGCCTGACCGGTCTCCCAGGCGAGCCTGCTGGGCACCGCGCGGGGGTCGACGGAGTAGAAGTTCCGCCCGGTCGGCAGCACGTTGACGAGGCCGCGCAGAGGCGAGCCGCTCGGCCCGGCCGGGACGTAGCCGCCGTCGAGCGCGTGCAGGACGTGGTCGATCTCGTCGGTGGTGCGCGCGAGCCTCGGCACCACCTCGGTGGCGGCGAACGTCAGGATGCGCGCCACCTGCTCGACCCGCTCCGACCCGGCAGGCAGGACGGTGTGAGCGACCTCGGGGGCCGCGTCCGGCGACCAGGAGCGTTCCTCCATGGCCTCGACCAGGGCGCGGGCGGTCGCCTCCGCCCGGTCGACGTCGTTCAGCGCCGCGCTGCCGTCCTCGGCCAGGCCGAGCGCCTCGCGCAGGCCGGGCAGCGTCTCGCGGCCGGACCACATCTGCCTGGCCCGCAGCATCGCGAGCACCAGGTCCACCCGCGCCGCCCCGGACGGCGCCTGCCCGAGTACGTGCAGGCCGTCGCGGATCTGCGCGTCCTTCACCTCGCACAGCCACCCGTCCACGTGCAGCAGGAAGTCGTCGAACTCGCTGTCGTGCGGCCGGTCGGCGAGGCCGAGGTCGTGGTCGAGGCGGGCCGCCTGGATGAGCGTCCAGATCTGCGCCCTGATCGCGGGCAGCTTGGCCGGGTCCATGGCGGCGATGGTGGCGTGCTCGTCGAGGAGCTGCTCCAGCCGGGCGATGTCGCCGTACGTCTCCGCGCGCGCCATCGGCGGCACGAGGTGGTCGACGAGGACGGCGTGCGCCCTCCGCTTGGCCTGCGTGCCCTCGCCCGGGTCGTTCACCAGGAACGGGTAGACGAGCGGCAGGTCGCCGATCGCGGCGTCGGGGGCGCACGCGGCCGACATGCCCGCCGACTTGCCCGGCAGCCACTCCAGGTTGCCGTGCTTGCCGACGTGCACCATCGCGTGCGCGCCGAACTCGGCCGACAGCCAGCGGTAGGCGGCCAGGTAGTGGTGGCTGGGCGGCAGGTCGGGGTCGTGGTAGATCGCGATCGGGTTCTCGCCGAAGCCGCGCGGCGGCTGCACCATCACCACCACGTTGCCGGACCGCATCGCCGCGAGCACGATGTCGCCCTCGTGCACGAACAGCTCGCCGGGCGGCGGCCCCCAGTGCCGCTCCATCGCCTCGCGCAGCTCGCCGGGCAGCGTCCGGTACCAGCTCTCGTACGACGCGGCGGAGATCCGTACCGGGTTGGCCGCGAGGGCCTCCTCGGTGAGCCAGTCGGGGTCCTGACCGCCCGCGGCGATCAGCGCGTGGACGAGCGCGTCGCCGTCCTGCTCGGCCACCCCGGGGAAGCCATCGCCCAGGTCGTGGCCCGCCTCGGCGAGGCGGGCCAGCAGCCGGACGACGCTCGCCGGGGTGTCCAGGCCGACCGCGTTGCCGATCCTCGCGTGCTTGGTCGGGTACGCCGACAGCATCACGACCAGCCGCCGCTCGGCGGGCGGCGTGTGCCGCAGCAGGCCGTGGCGCACCGCGATGCCCGCCACCCGGGCGGCCCGTTCCTGGTCGGCGACGTAGACGGTGAGCCCGTCGCGGTCGATCTCCTTGAACGAGAACGGCACGGTGACGATCCGGCCGTCGAACTCGGGGATCGCGACCTGCGAGGCGGCGTCCAGCGGGGACAGGCCGTCGTCGTTGTCCTCCCACTCCTGCCGGGAGGAGGTCAGGCAGAGCCCCTGGAGGATGGGCACGTCCAGGTCGGCCAGGGCGCCGACGTCCCACGCCTCGTCGTCGCCGCCGGCGCCCGCGGTGGCCGGACGCGACCCGCCCGCCGCCAGCACGGTCACGACCAGGGCGTCGGCCGTACGCAGGGTGTCGATCAGCTCGGGCTCCGCGGTGCGCAGCGACGAGCAGAACACCGGCAGCGCCTGGCCCCCGGCGTCCTCGACGGCCGCGCACAGCGTCTCGACGAACGCGGTGTTGCCGGCCATGTGGTGCGCCCGGTAGTAGAGCACGCCGATCACCGGCCCCCGCTCGGCGCGCGGCTCGCGCTCCAGCACGCCCCACGACGGCGCGGCCGTGGGCGGCGCGAATCCGTGGCCGGTCAGCAGCACGGTGTCCGACAGGAACGCGTGCAGCTCGGCCAGGTTGGCCGGGCCGCCGTGCGCCAGGTAGGCGTGCGCCTCGGCGCACACCCCGGCGGGGGTCGTGGACAGCTCCATCAGCTCGGCGTCCGGGGCCTGCTCGCCGCCCAGCACCGCGACCGGACGCGGCCCGGCGAGCAGCGCGTCGAGCCCTTCCTCCCAGGCGCGCCTGCCGCCGAGGAGCCGTACGACGACCAGGTCGACGTCCTCCAGCAGGCCTGGCAGGTCGTCAGGGGAGAGCCTGGCGGGGTTGCCCAGGCGGTAGGCGGCGCCGCTGGCGCGGGCGCTCAGCAGGTCGGTGTCAGAGGTCGAGAGCAGCAGAACGGTACGGCTGTCGCCAGGCACGGGGCGTTCCTCCCTCGGGGTCCTCGCCCCGGTCGTGGGTGTCGCGACGGCCGGAGTCTCCTGGCTCCCGGATCAGCGCTCACCCCGGCCTTCCCGCCCGTTGCCGGGCAGTGGCCTCGTGGTGGGGTTCGCTCCCCGGTCACAGTGGCGGGACCGCGCCGGATTCGCACCGGCTTCCTCCCTTTGCCATCGCCTACCCGGAGCCTACGACAGGAGCGTGCATTCGCAGAAGTGGCGTTACGATCCTGATCGTGCCCATAGCTGACTTTTCCGGGCAGGAGCCTTCCATCCGCCCGGAAGCACCTCGGACGCACACGCCCTCGCCCCCACCCCCCACGCAGCCCCTCCCCGACCCACCGCAACCCCCGCGATCAGCGGCGGAACCTGCCGCCTACCCGGACCCGCGTCATGGCCCCCGAACGCGAGCTGACGCATGCCCGGGGGCGTTGCAGGTGCACGAGGCCGCCGACGGGGCGCTCGCGCGGGTGCGGGTACCGGGCGGCGCGATCTCGGCCGCGCAGCTGCGCGAGCTGGCGGCGTGCGCGACGGAGCTGGGCTCGGGCGTCATCGAGCTCACCTCGCGGGCGAACGTCCAGGTGCGCGGGTTGCGCTCCCCCGACGCCTTCGCGGCGCGGATCGCCGCCGCCGGGCTGCTGCCCTCGGCCGCCCATGAACGCGTCCGCAACATCGTCGCCTCGCCGTTCGGCGGGCGCGGCCCCGGCGGCGTGCTCGACCCGCAGCCCCTCGTGGACGCTCTGGACCGGGCCCTGTGCGCCGACCCCCATCTGGCCGCCCTGCCGGGCCGCTTCCTGTTCGCGGTGGATGACGGCACGGGCGACGTGTCCGGCCTCGGCGCCGACGTCACGTACGTTCCCGGCCACGGCTTGCTGCTGGCCGGCGCCGACGGCACACTCCCCGCCGACGCCCGAACCGCCCCCACCCTCATGACCGCCGCTGCCGCAGCCTTCCTCACCGAACGCACGCAGGACGGACGGGCAGCCTGGCGCCTCGCGGAACTCCCGGACGGCGCCACCCGGCTCGCCGCCCGCCTCGGCCTGCCCCTGACGGACCAGCCGCCCCCAGGCTCGGGAACCGGTGTGCGGCGGGGTGGAGTGGTGCGGCAGGGGGATAAGCGGGTGGCGTTGGAGGTGCTCGTGCCGCTCGGACGGCTCGACGGCGCCCAGGCCCTCGCGATCGCCGACGTCGCCGACACCGGCGCCCTCGTACGGTTGACGCCCTGGCGCAGTGTGGTGCTGCTTGACCTCGACCCCGGCGCGGCCGAGGACGCCGCCAGGGCGCTCGGCGAGGCCGGGCTGGTGACCGACCCGGCCTCGCCCTGGGCCGGGGTGAGCGCCTGCACCGGCCGTCCTGGCTGCGCGAAGTCGCTCGCCGACGTACGGGAGGACGCCCGCCGCTGGGTGGCCACCCTCGACGCTCCCCCACCCACGCCCGTGCACTGGTCGGGCTGCGAACGCCGCTGCGGCCTCCCCCGCGGCCAGGTCACGCAGATCGTCGCCACCCGCGACGGCTACACGGTCACCGGCGAGCGCCACACCACCACCGCCGCACACCCACAACCCCCCGCCCCTGGCGACCCACACACCCTCGCCACCAGCGACGAACGCGCCGCCGCCACGAGCGGCGGGCATCAGGAGAGGCACTCGTGACCGACTACATCCGCGACGGGGCCGAGATCTATCGGCGGTCGTTCGTGACGATCCGCGCCGAGGCGGACCTCGACGGGTTGCCGCCCGACGTGGCGCAGGTGGCGGTGCGCATGATCCACGCCTGCGGCATGACCGACCTCGTCAAGGACCTCGGCTGGTCGCCGGACGTGGTGGCCCGCGCGCGGGAGGCGCTGCGCGGCGGCGCGCCCGTGCTGTGCGACGCGTACATGGTCGCCTCCGGCGTCACCCGCCGCCGCCTGCCCGCCGCCAACGAGGTGCTGTGCACGCTGGACGACCCGCGCGTGCCGGACCTCGCCGAACGCCTCGGCACCACCCGCAGCGCCGCCGCGCTCGAACTGTGGCGCGACCGGCTCGAGGGCGCGGTCGTCGCGGTGGGCAACGCGCCGACCGCCCTGTTCCGCCTGCTGGAGCTGGTCGAGGAGGGCGCGGGACGGCCGGCAGCGGTGCTCGGCATCCCCGTCGGTTTCATCGGGGCGGCCGAGTCGAAGCGGGCGCTGGCCGACAGCGCCCTTGAGTACCTGGTGGTGCACGGCCGTCGCGGCGGCAGTGCGATGACGGCGGCGGCGGTCAACGCCATCGCGAACGAGACGGAGTGAATGTGACGGGACGGCTGTACGGGGTCGGCCTCGGTCCTGGCGATCCGGAACTGGTCACGGTCAAGGCGGCACGGCTGATCGGCGAGGCCGACGTGATCGCCTACCACTCGGCCCGGCACGGGCGCAGCATCGCCCGCTCGATCGCGGCGCCGTACCTGCGGGAGGGGCAGGTCGAGGAGCTGCTGCTCTACCCGCTGACCACGGAGACCACCGACCATCCCGGCGGCTACCAGGGCGCGCTCGACGACTTCTACGCCGACTGCGCCGAGCGGCTGGCCGCCCACCTGGACGCCGGCCGCACCGTGGTCGTGCTGGCCGAGGGCGACCCGCTCTTCTACGGCTCGTACATGCACCTGCACAAGCGGCTCGCGAGCCGCTACCCCGCCGAGGTGGTGCCCGGCGTCACGTCGGTCGCCGGCGCCTCCGCCGTCCTCGGCCGGCCGCTGGTCGAACGGGACGAGGTGCTCACCGTGCTGCCCGGCACGCTGCCCGCCGAGGTGCTGGCCGAGAAGCTGGCCGGCACGGACTCGGCGGCGGTGCTGAAGCTCGGCCGGACGTTCGGCAAGGTCCGCGACGCCCTGGCCGCCGCAGGCCGGCTGGACGACGCCTGGTACGTGGAGCGCGCCACCATGGACGCCCAGCGCGTCGCGCCGCTCAAGGACGTGGACGCCGACGGCGTGCCTTACTTCTCGATGGCGCTGCTCACGAGCCCGGCCGAGCAGACGTTCGTCCCGGCCCCCGCGTCGGCCACCGCCACCGGCGGTGAGGTCGTGGTGGTCGGGCTGGGACCGGCGGGGCGCCCGTGGCTGACGCCCGAGGCGCAGGAGGCGCTGGCGGCGGCCACCGACCTCGTCGGGTACGGCCCGTACGTGGACCGGGTGGCGCCGAACCCGCGCCAGCGCCGCCACCGTACCGACAACCGGGTGGAGGCCGAGCGGGCCAGGCACGCGCTGGAGCTGGCCCGGGAGGGCGCGCGGGTCGCGGTGGTGTCGTCCGGCGACCCGGGCGTGTTCGCCATGGCCAGCGCCGTGCTGGAGGTCGCGGCCGATTTCCCCGACGTGCCGGTGCGGGTCGTCCCAGGGCTGACAGCGGCGCAGGCGGTGGCGAGCCGGGTGGGCGCGCCGCTGGGGCACGACTACTGCGTGCTGTCCCTGTCCGACCTGCTCAAGCCGTGGGAGGTGGTGGCCGACCGGCTGGAGGCGGCCGCCCGCGCGGACCTGGTGCTGGCGATCTACAACCCGGCCTCGCGGAGCCGTACGTGGCAGGTGCCCGCCGCCCGCGACATCCTGCTGCGGCACCGCGACCCCGCCACCCCCGTGGTGATCGGACGCGACGTCGGCGGCCCGCAGGAGAACCTGACCGTCACCACGCTCGGCGAGCTCGACCCTGGCCAGGTCGACATGCGCTGCCTGCTGATCATCGGATCGTCGACGACCCAGGTGACGGACCGGGGCGTCGTCTACACCCCGCGCCGTTATCCCTGAGCCCAGGCCGCCGCGTCGGCGACGGAGTCCACCAGGAGGACGCCGGGGGGCGTCGGCGGCCGGTCGACCATGATGACGGGCAGGCCGAGCTCGCGCGCCGCGACGAGCTTGGCCGTGGTCATCGCGCCGCCGCTGTCCTTGGTGACCAGCACGTCGAGGCGGTGCTCGCGGATGAGCGCCCGCTCCCCCGCCACGGTGTACGGCCCGCGGTCGAGCAGCACGTACGCGTTGTCCGGCACGGGCGGCTCCGGCGGGTCGACGGACCTGGCGAGCAGCCACACCCCGTCCAGCCCGGTGAAGACGGGCAGGCTGCGCCGCCCGGTGGTGAGGAACACCCGCGACGGACGCGGCAGGCGGGCGGCGGCCTCCTCCAGGGACGGCACCCGCAGCCAGCGGTCGTCCTGGCCCTCCCGCCAGCCCGGACGGCGCAGCACGAGCAGCGGCACGCCGGTCGCCCGCGCGGCGGACGCGGCCGAGGCCGTCATCCGGGCGGCGAACGGGTGGGTGGCGTCCACCAGTGCGTCGATCCGCTCGTCGGCCAGGTAGCGGGCGAGCCCTTCAGGCCCGCCGAAGCCGCCCTCACGCACCTCGCCCACCGGCAACCGCGGGTTGGTCACGCGCCCGGCCAGCGACGACACCACGTGCAACCCGCGTACGGTCAGCTCGGCGGCCAGAGCACGGGCCTCGGCCGTGCCACCGAGGATCAACACCCGCCTCAAGAACGGCCCCGCGCAGCGCTGTCCTGGTCGGGGCTGTCATGCACGGTTCCGCAGGTGCGGTCGCGGGCGGCGCTGTAGAGGTGGCTGTCGGGGAACTGGGTCGCCGACAGCACCCGGCCGACCACGATGACCGCCGTACGCCGGATCCCGGCCGCGTGCACCTGCCCGGCGATGTCCGCCAGCGTCCCGCGCAGCACCACCTCGTCCGCGCGGCTCGCCCGCGCCACCACGGCCACCGGGCAGTCCGCCCCGTACGACGGCAGCAGCTCCGCCACCACCGCGTCGATCCGCTGCACGGCGAGATGCAGCACCATCGTGGCCTTGCTCGCGGACAGCGTCCCCAGGTCCTCGCCGGGCGGCATCGGCGTGGCCCGCGCCGACGTACGCGTCAGGACGACCGTCTGCCCCACGCCCGGCACGGTCAGCTCCCTGCCGAGCGACGCGGCCGCCGCCGCGAAGGCCGGCACCCCCGGCACGACCTCGTACGGCACCCCGATCGCGTCCAGGCGGCGCATCTGCTCGGCCACCGCGCTGAACACCGACGGGTCACCCGAGTGCAGCCGCGCCACGTCCAGCCCCGCCGCGTGGGCGGCGGTCAGTTCGGCGACGATCTCGTCCAGCGTCAGGTCGGCGGTGTCCACCAGCCGCGCGCCCGGCGGGCAGGAGTCGAGCAGCTCGCGCGGCACCAGCGACCCCGCGTACAGGCAGACCGGCGACGACTCGAGCCGGCGCAGCCCGCGCAGCGTGATGAGGTCGGCGGCTCCTGGGCCCGCCCCGATGAAGTAGACGGTCAAGGCGTGTCCTTCCTGGTGACCGACCAGACGGTCACCGGCATCGCGGCCCGCCAGCCCGTGAACGAGCCGACGGGCGAGGCCCGCTGGACGGCGAGGCGCACGAGGTCGCCGCCGAGCCTGGCGTACCAGGCCGCCACGACGGCCTCCGACTCCAGCGTGACGGCGTTCACGACGAGCCTGCCGCCCGGCCGCAGCGCCTGCCAGCAGGCGTCCAGCAGCCCCGGCACGGTCGCGCCGCCGCCGACGAAGACGGCGTCCGGCGTGGGCAGGCCGGCAAGCGCTCCGGGGGCGCGGCCGGTCACGACCCGCAGCGCGGGCACGCCGAGCCGGTCGGCGTTGCGGGCGACGCCGGCGGCCCGGTCGGCCCGGCTCTCGACCGCCACGGCCCGGCACGACGGGTGGCTGCGCATCCACTCGACGGCGATGCTGCCCGCGCCTGCACCCACATCCCACAGCAGCTCGCCGGGCAGCGGCGCGAGCCGGGACAGGCTGACGGCGCGTACCTCGCGCTTGGTGAGCTGCCCGTCGTGCTCGTACGCGCTGTCGGGCAGCCCGGGTACGCGGGCGAGCGGCTCGGCGTCCGGCCCGGGGACGCACTCGACGGCGATCACGTTCAGCGCCGACGGCGCGGTTCCCTTCCAGGTGTCGGCGGTCGCCCGTACGACGGCCTCCGACGCCGCCCCGAGGTCGCACAGCACGGTCATCGGGCTGGGGCCGTACCCGAGCCCGGCGAGCAGCCCGGCGACCAGGGACGGGGAGTCGGCGCCCGAGCCGAGCACGACGACCCGGCGGCCCGGCAGGAGCGCGGCGTTCAGCGCGGCCGCCGGGCGGCCGACGAGGCTGACCACGTCCACCTGCTCGACCGGCCAGCCGAGGCGGGCGCAGGCGAGCGAGAGCGACGACACGTGCGGCAGCACCCGGACGGCGTCCGGGCCGAGAAGCCGGACGAGCGTCGAGCCGATGCCGTGGAACATCGGGTCGCCGCTGGCCAGGACGCAGATCTCGCGCCCCGCGTACGTGTCCATGAGGGCGGGCAGTGCGGGCAGCAGCGGCGACGGCCAGGTCACCCGCTCGGCGGCGGAGTCAGGCACGAGCTCGAGCTGCCGGGACGCGCCCATGAGCACCTCCGCCCCCTCCAACGCCCGCTTCGCGGCAGGCGCCAGCCCGTCCCACCCGTCCGCGCCGATCCCGACGACGGTGATCATACGTTTCCCAGCACGCGCGTCACCTGGATCTCCAGCACCACCCGGTTCGGGTTGGGGCGGGGCGGCTTGTAGCGGGCGGCGTAGCGGCGTTCTGCGTCGGCGACCTGCTCGGGCTCGGTGCGCACCACCGCCCGGCCCTCCAGCGTCGACCAGCGGCGGCCGTCCACCTGGGTGAGCGCGACCAGCGCACCGGACGCGCCGACGAGCCGGGCCTTGACGGAGGTGCCTGAGGTGATCACCCGGGCGATCCCGGTCGCGAGGTCCAGCGTGGCGCCCACCGGCACCGCGTGCGGCGGGCCGTCCGGTCGCGCGGTGGAGAGCGTGCACAGGTGCCGCTCCTGCCAGAACGCGGCGAAGGCGTCGCCCTGCTCGGCCAGGTTCACAGTCCTCCTTAGGGGAAAGCGCGCCGCACATCGTATATCTGCCGCTATTTCGCGATTTGTGCGTCCCTACACTCTTACAGGTGAAGCGTCTCCTCATCATCGGCATCGGCGCCGGCGACCCCGACCATGTCACCCTCCAGGCCGTCAAGGCCATCGCGGCCACGGACGTGTTCTTCGTCGTGGACAAGGGCGAGGTCAAGCACGAGCTGGTCCAGCTGCGGCTGGACCTCATCGCCGAGCACGGCAGGCCGCCGTACCGGATCGCCGAGGCCCGCGACCCCGAACGCGACCGCGCCGCCGCGCCGCCCGCGTACGCCGCCGCCGTGGAGGACTGGCGCGCCCGCCGCGCGCTCGCGTGCGAGGCGCTCGTCCGCGACGAGCTGGAGGACGGCCAGACCGGCGCGTTCCTGGTGTGGGGCGACCCCGGCGTGTACGACAGCACGCTGGCCATCGTGGAGGACATCCTCGCCCGCGGGAACGTCACCTTCGACTACGAGGTCATCCCCGGCATCAGCAGCGTGGCCGCGCTGACCGCCCGGCACCGCACGAGCCTCACCCAGGTGGGCCGGCCCGTGCACCTCACCACCGGCCGCCGCCTGGCCGAGCAGGGCCCGACCGCCGACGACGTGGTCGTCATGCTGGACGCCCACACCTCGTTCGCCGGGCTCGACGACCACCACATCCACTGGGGCGCCTACCTGGGCACGCCCGACGAGATCCTCGTCTCGGGCCCGGTGTCGGAGGTCGGTGAGCGCATCCGCGAGGTGCGCGCCGAGGCCCGCGCCCGCAAGGGCTGGATCATGGACACGTACCTGCTGCGCCGCCTCGAACCATGACATGACGGGCCTTTGGGACTTGGCGGGAAGCGGGCGGGGTAGGCCGTCCGCATGACCGGAGTGGCTGGTGAGCAGGCGGAACGCACGCGGGCGGCCGTGGTCGCCGCCGCCCAGGAGTGCTTCCTGACCCGCGGGTACGCCGCGACCACCATGAAGGACATCGCTGGCCTGGCCGGCGTCTCCCCGCAGGCCGCCTACACCGTCGGCGGCAAGGCGGCGCTGCTCGTGACCGTCGCCGACCAGGCGCTCGCTGGCGACCCCGCGCGGTTGCGGGCGCTGCGGGACGAGCGTGAACGCGACAAGAAGCTGCGCCTGCTGCGCGACGTCACCCGCGAGTGGCTGCCGATGGCCCACGCGATGACCCGGCTGTTCAGGGAGGCGTCCGCGGGCGACCCCGGCCTCGTCGAGGCCTGGGACGCGTACGAGAGCCGCCGGCTCGCCGGCGTCCGCACGCTCGTCCGCTCGTTCGGCCACCTGCTGCGTCCTGACGTGTCCGTCGAGCGGGCCGCCGACGCCTGCTGGGCGCTGTTCGGCGGGCAGACGGCCGACGCGCTCATGCTCGGCCGCGGCTGGAGCGCCGACGAGTACGCCGACTGGCTCGCCGACGCCGTCGACCGGCTGCTCCTGCGGCGCGGCAGGGGCGATACGGTCTGACGGTGACCACGTTCGACACTGCTGTCAGCCAGGCCCGCGACCTGCTCAGGTGGTGCTCGCCGCTGCGCACCGAGCTGTGGGCGTCCCGCCTCACGGCCGAGCTGGAGGAGAGCGGGCAGACGGAGGCGTTCGTGCGGCGGCTGCGCGAGGACGGCCGCGCTGAGGCCCGCCTCGTCCTGGCCGCGCTGGCCGCGGTCGGCGACGCCTCGGTTGAGGTGGTGGAGCCCGTGCCCGGGTGGGCACGCCGGATGGGCCGGGTGACCTGCGACGGCGGCTGGTACGGCAAGGCCGACCCCTACGGCGAGCAGGTGCTCGGCGTCCTGGCCTTCCGTTACGAGAACGGCAAGGAGCCGCACGTCCTCGTCGTCGGCATCGACCAGCCCCAGGGCGGGGTGGCGGTGGACGCGCTGGTGGAGGAGGAGTCGTTCCTCGAGGGCCTCGGGTTGCGCGCGGCCGAGCCGGGTGTGGTCGCGGGGCGCGTGCTCGACGCGTTCGCGCTGGGCGACCAGCTCATGGGGGCGGCGGTCGCCGACACGCTGCCCGGGGTGCGTCCGCTGGCCCTGCGCCGGGCGTCGGCCGTGCCGGGCGTCGTGCGGGGGGCCGCCGACGACACGGTGGCCGGGTTCGGCGACGTCCCCGATCTGCCGGGGGCGCGGGAGGCGTTCGGCGCGCTGGCGGAGTTCCTCGGTGACCGGCCGCTGTGGTGGAGCCCAGAGCGGGTCTCGCGGTTCCTGACCTCGTGGCTGCCGCGCGAGGCCGACCTGTCGGACGCCGCGATCGAGGCGATGCCCGAGGTGCTGCGGGCCTGGACGCGGTTCTGCGGCGACCAGCCCGAGGTGCTGCGCCGTATCGAGCGGGACGCGCCCGGCCTGCCCGCCCGCATGGCCGACGAGTCACTGGCCGGCCTCATCAAACGCCTCTCCCGCCGCCACCCCTGACCCCGGCCCCGGCGCCTCTGACCGCGGAACCAGCCTCGGCCGCGGCGGCGAGTTGGGCTGCGGCGCTGCTCAGGAGCATGTCGAGAGCTGTCGGGTACGCGCTGTCGTTCATCCGGGCCACCAGCAGCGGCGCGGTGGCGGCGATGTTGGGGTGGGTCTCGCGCGGCAGCCGCGCGTACGTGTCGCGCCACACCTCCTCGTCGGCCTCCCGCGCCGCCTTCGGCAGCGCCAGGGTAGCGGCGTCGAGGATGGCGAACGCCAGGCTCAGGTCGATGAACGCGTGGTAGATGCGCACCGCGTCGGCGTCGGGGAACCCGGCCCCGCGCAGGATGCCGAGGATCGTCTCGTCGCTCGCCACCTCGTTGGGCCGTCCGGTGACCCGGCTCGCGGTGAGGACGGCGGCCTGCGGGTGGGCCAGGTAGGCGTGGTGGATGCGGTGCCCGAGGTCGCGCAGGTCGGCCCGCCAGTCGCCGGTGGGCCGCCAGTCGGCCATCGCCTGCCCGAACAGGTCGTCGGCGATGGCCAGGACGAGGTCGTCCATGCCGCGGAAGTAGCGGTAGACGGTGCTGGCGTCGGCGCCGAGCGCGAGGCCGAGCCGGCGCGCGGTCAGCCCGTCGGCGCCGTGCTCGCGCAGCATGCGCAGCGCGGTCTCGACGATGATCTCGTGCGTGAGGACCTGTCCCTGTTTGGTGGGACGCCGCCGCCTCCGGTCGCCTTCCGGAACCACCCGTTTGGCCATGACCCGCGACTCCTTATGCCAACAGCATTGACGTTGATGAGCCTACTGGCATTTGATGGACTATAGAACCCCCCCAAAACCCACGTAAAGGGGATATTTCACCATGCGCATTCTTCTGGTGGGTGCCGGCGGCGTCGGCACCGCCATCACCCGCATCGCCGCCCGCCGCTCGTTCTTCGACCATATGGTGGTCGCCGACTACGACCTGCCCCGCGCGAAATCCGCCGTCGCAGCCCTCGGCGACCAGGCCCACCGGTTCACCCCCGTCAGGATCGACGCCGCCGACGCGGCCGCCGTCACCGCGCTGCTCCGCGAGCACCGCTGCGACGTCCTGCTCAACGCCACCGACCCGCGCTTCGTGATGCCGCTGTTCGACGCGGCGCTGGCAGCGGGCGTCGACTACCTCGACATGGCGATGTCCATGTCGAAGCCCCACCCCGACCGTCCGTACGAGAAGGTCGGCGTCAAGCTCGGCGACGAGCAGTTCGCCCGCGACCCCGCATGGCGGGAAGGCGGCCGGCTGGCGCTGGTCGGCATGGGCGTCGAGCCCGGCCTCGCCGACGTCTTCGCCCGCTACGCCGCCGACGAGCTCTTCGACGAGATCGAGGAGGTCGGCATCAGGGACGGCGCCAACCTCACCGTGGACGGCTACGACTTCGCGCCGTCGTTCTCCATCTGGACCACCATCGAGGAGTGCCTCAACCCGCCGCTCATCTACGAGAAGGACCGCGGCTGGTACACCACCGAACCGTTCAGCGAGCCTGAGGTGTTCGACTTCCCCGACGGGATCGGCCCTGTCGAGTGCGTGAACGTCGAGCACGAGGAGGTCGTGCTGGTGCCGCGGTGGATCCCGGCGCAGCGCGTCACCTTCAAGTACGGCCTCGGCCAGGAGTTCATCGGCACACTCAAGACGCTGCACGCCCTCGGCGTCGACCGCACCGAGCCGGTGGCCGTCCGCACCGATGAGGGCACCGCCCGGGTGTCGCCGCGCGACGTGGTCGCCGCGGTGCTGCCCGACCCGGCCGAGCTCGGCGAGCGCATGCGCGGCAAGACCTGCGCCGGCACCTGGGTCAAGGGCGTCAAGGACGGCCGCCCGCGCGAGGTGTACCTCTACCACGTCGTCGACAACCAGTGGTCGATGCGCGAGTACGGCTCCCAGGCCGTGGTGTGGCAGACCGCCGTCAACCCCGTGGTCGCCCTGGAACTGCTGGCCGACGGCGCCTGGAAGGGCACCGGCGTGCTCGGCCCAGAAGCCTTCGAGCCGCGCCCCTTCCTCGACCTGCTGGTCGAGTACGGCTCCCCATGGGGTATGCGGGACCACTGAGCCGTCGCGAATTCGGCTGATGGATCATTGAGGTGACCGCACCCCGTACCCCGGAGGAGCACACCTTGAGCATCGCCGACGACCCCGACCGCGCACCGGCCCGCTCCCACCTGTACGCCATGGGCATGTCGGAGGACGACATGCGCCGCCCCGTGGTGGGCATCGCCACCACCTGGACCGGCACCATGCCGTGCAACCTGACCCATCGTGACCTCGCCGTCCACGTGGCCGAAGGCGTCCGCGCGGCGGGCGGCACGCCGATGGAGTTCAACACCATCGCCGTCTCCGACAACCTCACCATGCACACCCCCGGTATGCGTACGTCGCTGATCAGCCGCGAGGTGATCGCCGACTCGATCGAGCTGATGGGCCGCGCGCACGGTTTCGACGCGATCGTGGCCATCGTCGGGTGCGACAAGACCGTGCCGGCCGCGATCATGGCTCTGGCGCGGCTGGACGTGCCGTCCGTCGTCCTCTACAGCGGCAGCATGATGCCGGGCCGCTGGCGCGGGCGTGACGTCACGATCCAGGACATGTGGGAGGCGCTCGGCGAGCGCGAGGTCGGCCGGATGGACCAGGCCGACCTCGACGACCTGGCCAAGCACGCCTGCCCGGGAGCCGGCACGTGCGCCGCCCAGTACACCGCCAACACCATGGGGACGGTCGCCGACTTCCTCGGCCTCGCGCCGTTCGGCGTCGGTGACATCCCTGCGGTGGCGGCGGAGAAGAACGCCGCGGCGCGGCGGGTGGGCGAGATCGCCATGGAGGCGCTCGCCCGCGACGCCCGCCCGTCGCGCGTGCTCACCGAGGACGCGCTGCACAACGCGATCGTGTCGGTGGCGGCGATGGGCGGCTCGACGAACGCGGTGCTGCACCTGCTCGCCATCGCCCGCGAGGCCGGGCTGCCGCTGGAGATCGACCGGATCGGCGAGGTCTGCCGCGAGGTCCCGATCGTCACGGGCCTGAAGCCGAGCGGCGGCGACGCCACGGCCCTCGACCTGTGGCGGGCCGGCGGCACGTCGCTGGTGGTGCGCCGGCTGCTGGAGGCCGGGCTGCTGCGCGAGAACGTGACGCTGGTCGACGGCCGCACCCTCGCCGAGGTCGCCGCCGACGCGCGGGAGACGGACGGCCAGCAGGTCGTGGCGAGCGCCGACAAGCCGTTCAAGCAGCGCGGCGCGCTGGCGATCCTGCGCGGCTCGCTGGCTCCCGACGGCTGCGTGCTCAAGCTGGGCGGCAAGAACGACTTCCGCCACGAGGGCCCCGCCAAGGTCTTCGACTCGGAGAACGACTGCTACGCGGCCATCATGGACGGCCGCATCGAGCCGGGCGACGTCATCGTCGTCCGGTACGAGGGCCCGGCGGGCGGTCCCGGCATGCGCGAGATGCTGTCGATCACCGGCCCGCTGGTGGGCCGAGGGCTCGGCACGTCCGTGGCGTTGGTCACGGACGGCCGCTTCAGCGGCGTCTCGCACGGGCTGGTGATCGGGCACGTGGCGCCCGAGGCGTACCACGGAGGCCCGATCGCTCTGGTGCACGACGGCGACACGGTGGTGATCGACAGCGCGGCCGGGACGCTCGACCTGCTGGTGCCTGAGGACGAGCTGGCCGCGCGCCGGGCGGCGTGGCGCCGTCCTGACCGGGTGGTCGAGCGCGGCGTGCTGGCCAAGTACGTCGTCACGGTCGGCTCCGCCTCCGACGGGGCGATCACCGTCTGACGCCGGGACGGAAGCAGCCGGTAAGGGCGGCTATGCTGCCCATGACGTTTGCGGTGCCCGCTTGGGCGTTCCTGAGGAGACTTGACGCGATGTACAAGGAGTTCGCTGCCGAGGTCGTGATGTGGCTCGTCCCGGTCGTCGTGCTGATCGGGGTCGCGCTGCTCGTCACCCATTGAGCTGACCCCTCGAACGCCGTCCGAGCACGGCACCGTTCGTGGCGGAACCGGTCGCGGCGACCGCGACCGGTTTCGACTGCTCAGCGGTAATACCGGTAGTACACCGTGGTGTTGGCCTGCTGGTCGAAGTCGGCAAACCCCTCGAGATACCGGTCGTAGGCGCGGGCGAGGCTCTTGCCGCGCACGGTGCACGAGGCCCACTTCGTCCGCTTGGCCCCGAGGCTGCCGGCGTGGTCGGTGCAGCTGCCCACGTTCCTGCCGTTGATCTTGAGCCGGGCCTTGAGCCTGATGTCGAAGATCTTGGTCCGCGAGATGTTGCTGATCCGGACCTTGATCTGACAGGTGTTCTCGCAGTCGCCGAAATACACCTTGGTACGGATGAGCTGCGCCGACGCCGCGGTCGCGCCGGACGCCCCCGAGGACGCGGCTGCGGGCCCCACTGTCAGCGCGGTCACGGCGGCCGCGGCTAACACCGTTCCGGCCAGTTTCCTCACCATGCTTCCCCCAGTTCGACGCGGTCGCTTCCCCCGGTCGGCGGCGACCGGTACCTCGACTTCTAACAAAAGTTCGAAGAGAGCGATATTTCCGTACGTCGAATGTTTTGTGGGGTTAGGTACTTCTAGCCGCGACGCGCTTCAGCTCGTGAAGGGCGGCGAGCCACCGGCCTCGCTCAGCTCGGCGATGGCCAGCTCGGCCGTGGTGCGGATGTCGAAGAACTTGTCGAGCGCCGTGATCGCGAACAGGTGCTTGCACCTGCCGTTGAGCCCCGACAGCAGCAACCGCCCCCCGGAGGCGGTGACGGCCTTGTGCAGGTAGACGAGCACGGACAGGCCGGAGGAGTCGCAGACGCTCACGGCCTGCATGTCGATGACGAGCATCGGGGGCTGGGTGAGATCGAGGGCTTTCGTGACGCGGTCACGCACTTCCGCCGCGGAGCCGAAGTCGAAGTCGCCGGCCAACCGTGCTATCACGCAGGGGCCCTGGAGTCCGAGGCTGATCGCCAGGGCCTGCTCGGAAGTCACCCAGTTCCACCTACCCGTGTCGCCGTTCTGATCCACTCACTCTACGAGAAGTAACGCGCAGGGTTGTACACCAGCATCTGGTTGATCTGCGCCTCGGTCACCCCGGACGCTCGCAGCGCGGTCAGGACGTCGTCGTGGATGTGATCGTAGCGCCAGTTCGGCGCGAGCGTCCCGACGGACTCGTCCCACGCCCCGCCGAAGTAGTCCATGAAGCAGGCGGCGTCGTGGCTGAGGACCATGCGGTCGGCGTAGCCGCGCCGGCACAGCTCGGCGACCGTGGCCACCCGCCGCTCGGTCGTGTTGTAGACGTCGAGGCCGAAGCGGTCCATGCCGAGGATCGCGCCGGTGTCGGCAAGGCGCATGAGGTAGTCGAGGTCGTTGCTGTCGCCCGCGTGCCCGACGACCACCTTCGTCAGGTCGACCCCCTCCTTGGCGAACAGGTCGAGCGCGAGCTCGCCGCTCCCGGTGACGGAGCTCGTGTGGACGGTGATCGGCGCCCCGGTGCGTACGTGCGCCTGCGCCACGGCCCGGCAGATGCGCTCGACGCCGGGCGTGAGGCCCTTGGCCTCGACCACGCACTTGAGGAAGGCCGCCTTCACCCCGGTGTCGGCGATGCCCACGGTCAGGTCGCGGACGAAGTCGTCGACCATCGGGTCGGCGCCGTCGACCGGAGGCCGGAAGGTGTACTGGTGGGGCAGCTCGTCGAAGGAGTAGATGCCCGTGGCGGGGATGATGTTGAGCTCGGGCACCTGCTCCGCGATCCGCAGGACGCGCGGGATGTAGCGGCCGAGCCCCCACACCGTCGGGTCGGCGATCGTCCGCACGCCCTTCGCCGCCACCGCGCTGAGCTTGGCGACGGCGTCGGCGACGCGGAACTCCTCGTCCCACCAGGCGCCCTTGCCGTAGTTGTCGATGTGCTCGGTGGCGACGACGAAGACGTGCTCGTGCATGAGAGTCTGGCCGAGCTCGGCCACGTCCACTGGGCCGCGAAGGGTCTCGACGGTGGGCATTCCGCACCTCCATACCAGCCGGTCTGTCGGCCAACCTAGGTGCCGCACAGATCGCCGTCAACCACATCGGCTACGGGCGGGACAGCCGCGGGAAGAGCGGCTCGGGCCTGGACAGCCGGTCGCCGCCCACCGCCGCCGCCACCCGCGCCGCCGCACCCGGCAGGAAGGGCTCCAGCTGTACGGCCAGCTCCCGGCAGGCGCCCACCAGCGTGCCGAGCGACTTCTCACGCCCGGCGGTGTCCTGCTGCCACGGCCGGGTGCGCTCGACGTAGGCGTTGGCCCCCTCCACGAGCTGCCACACGGCGCGGGCCGCGCGCCGGAAGTCGACGTCCTCCAACGCCTCGTGCACCTCCCGCGACACCTCGGCGAGCGGCTCCCCCGCCGGGGGGACGTGGCCGTCCAGGAAGCGGCAGACCATGACGGCCACCCGGCTGACCAGGTTGCCGAGACCGTTGGCCAGGTCCTCGTCGGCCCGCGCGACCAGGCGGGCGTCGGTGAAGTCGGCGTCGCCCACGCGCGGCACCTCGCGCAGCAGCCACCACCGCACGGCGTCCACCCCGTACGCGTGCACGAGCGCGGCCGGGTCGGCGGCGTTGCCCGACGACTTGCTGATCTTGCGGCCGCCGGCGGTGAGGTAGTCGTGCACGAAGATCGCCGTAGGCAGGGGCAGCCCCGCCGACAGCAGCATCGCCGGCCAGTACACCGCGTGGAAGCGGATCACGCCCTTGCCGACGAGGTGGACCTTGCGCGGCTCGCGCACCCACCAGCGCTCGTAGCCGGCGTCGTCGAGCGCGGTGACGTAGTTGGCCAGCGCGTCCCACCAGACGTAGACGACCTGGGCGGGGTCACCCGGCACGGGGATGCCCCAGCCGCGCGCCCGCGCGGCGGACCGGGAGACGCTGATGTCGTCGAGCCCGGCCGCGACG
Source organism: Nonomuraea maritima (assembly GCF_900100395.1). GTDB lineage: Bacteria > Actinomycetota > Actinomycetes > Streptosporangiales > Streptosporangiaceae > Nonomuraea > Nonomuraea maritima. Next base: position 305,194 of record NZ_FNFB01000002.1, read on the forward strand.
AACGCGAGCACCTCGTTGCGGCGCGCGGCGGGCTCGACGCGCAGCCGCCCGCTCCTGATGAGGTCGAGCAGTTCGTCCTGGTAACGGGAGAGCCGGAAGAACCAGTTGGTCTCCGACACCTGCTGCAGAGGCGCCTCGTGCCCGTCGGGACAGGGCCCCTCGGGGTAGAACTGCTCGCAGCCCACGCAGTAGAGGCCCTCGTAGTGGCGGGTGTAGAGGTCGTGCGCGGTGGCCCGCCAGATGCGCTCGACACCGGCGCGGTGTCCGGGGTGCGTGCTCGTCCTGATGAAGGAGTCGAACGACAGGTCGAGCGCGCCGCGCAGCCCCTCGAAGGCGGCGGCGTTGCGGTCGACCAGCTCCCGCACCCCGACGCCCGCCGCCTCGGCGGCCAGCACGTTCTTCAGTGAGTTGTCGTCGGTGCCGGTCTGGAACCGTACGGGCTCGCCGCGCCGCCGGTGGTGCCGGGCGAGCACGTCGGCCTGGACGAGTTCGAGCGCGTGCCCGAGATGCGGGCGGGCGTTGACGTAGGGAATGGTCGTCGTGATGTACACCGGGTGCCTCCCGAGGGGCCCCTGACCACGTGACGCGAGGCCCCTGACAGCAGGGCCTCGACGCGGCGAAGAACCCCCTAGGGGGTCATCATCACCGCGTACGTCGTCATGACGTTCACCCTAGCCGCTGGAGGGGGCGGCGGCGTAGCAGATAAACGGCGAGCCCGGCGGCGAAGACGGCGAGTCCGGCCAGCACCGAGCCGGCCGGCAGCGTGGCCGCCAGCACCAGGCAGAGCACCAGCCCGGCCACCGGGACGACGCGCGGCGGCGCGCCCTCGTCGCGGCTCAGCCTGAGCGCCGAGGCGTTGGCGATGGCGTAGTAGACCAGCACGCCGAACGACGAGAACCCGATCGCCCCGCGCAGGTCGGCCACCAGCAGGAGCACGATCACCGCGACGCCGACCGTCGCCTCGGCCCGGCGCGGCGTCTGCCGCACCGGGTCCACCGCCGCGAGCGCCCCGGGCAGGTCGCGCTCACGCGCCATCGCGAGCACCGTACGGGACACGCCGAGCAGCAGCGCGAGCAGCGCCCCGAGCGCCGCCACCGCCGCGCCTGCCTGCACCGCGGGGGCGAGCCCGCCGGCCCCTGCCTCGCGTACGACGTCGGCCAGCGGCGCGGTGGAGCGGGCCAGCGGGCCGGGCCCGAGCGTGCGCAGCGCGGCCGACGCGACCAGCGTGTAGACGACGAGCGTGACGCCGAGCGCGATGCCGACGGCTCGGGGGATGACGCGCGCGGGGTCGCGGACCTCCTCGCCGAGCGTGGCGATCCTGGCGTACCCGGCGAAGGCGAAGAAGAGCAGGCCGCTCGCCTGCAGCACACCCCACGCGGTCACCTGCTCGCCCGGCGCGGCCGTGAACCAGCCGGGACCGTCGCCCTCGGGCCCGAGCAGCCCGGCGACGACGACCGCCGCGAGCATGGCCAGCACGAACGCCACGATCGCCTTCGCCACCCCGGCCGAGCGCTGCACGCCGAACAGGTTGAGCGCGGTGAGCGCGGCCACGGCCGCGACGGCCACCGGCCGCTCGTACCCGGGGGCGACGTAGGAGGCGAACGTGAGCGCCATGGCCGCGCAGGAGGCGGTCTTGCCGACGGTGAAGCCCCAGCCCGCCAGGTATCCCCAGAGCGGGCCGAGGCGGCGGCGGCCGTAGACGTACGTGCCGCCCGACTCGGGGTGGACGGCGGCCAGGCGGGCCGAGGACGTGGCGTTGCAGTACGCGACGACGGCGGCGAGGGCGAGCGAGAGGGGCAGCCACCCGTGCGCCGCCGCGGCGGCGGGCGCGAACGCGGCGAACACGCCCGCGCCGATCATCGCGCTCAGCCCCACCACCACGGCGTCCGTGGTGCCGAGCCGCCGCGCCAGTCCTTCCGGTGAGCCCCCTGCCATAGGACAAGCCTCCTCTTTCCTACCAAGAGGACCCACTTTGCCCCATCCACCATGAGCACGCGGCGACGGCCCGGTGAACGCTCAGCGCGCCTTCGCCCGAACATGGGCGGAGGCGCGCTCATGCTTGCTCGCCCGGAACGGGCGCGCGAGCTCAGGGTCGTCAGGTGTCCTTGTCGGGGCCGGGGACCACGAGGACGGGGCGTTTCGCGTGGTGGAGCACCCGGGTCGACGTGCTGCCGAGCAGCAGGGAGCGCACGCCGCCCAGCCCCCGGGAGCCGGTCACGATCACCTCGACGTCCAGTTCGGCGGCCACGTCCACGATCGTGCCCCAGATGGCCGCGGTGTCGACGTCGCAGCGCGGGTGCGCGTCCAGGCCGACCTCGCGGGCCAGATCCGCGCCCTGCTGGGACAGGTCGGTCATCGCCTGCCGGATGGCCTCGTCCTCGACGCCGGCCTGGGCGATCGGCATCATGATCCCGGCAGGGGCCATGGCGGCGGTCATCGCCACCGGCTCCCACACGGTCAGCACCACCGCCGTCCTGCCGGGAAAGAGCCGCCCCGCGCAGGCCACCGCCGCCTTGGCGTCCTCGGATCCGTCGTACGCGATCAGTATCGTCATGGTCGGGCCTCTACCCGGGTGGCGGTTTTCACGCCTGTCTCACGCCCGGGCCAGGCCGTACACGCGGCGGGCCGGCGCCCCGAGCATCGACAGCGCGGCGAGCGCCAGAACGCCCACCTCGGTGACGACCACCACCCGCTGCGTGAGCCCGGCGGGGATGTCGTCGTTCGTCAGCGGGATGCCGAACACGCGCACCACGTACGGGACGACGACCAGCACGAGAGCGCCGATCGCGACGGCGCTGAGGACGCGCAGCGCGGCGGCGTAGCGCAGCCGCGCGCGGGCCAGCAGCAGGCCGGCCACCGGCATGACGAGGAACGCCACGAAGGCCGCGTAGCGGTGGATGCCGCCCGACAGCGACAGCGGGACGCCGGGCCGGTCGGTGGGGAAGGCCCCGATCAGCACCATGCTCGCCGCCCACGCGAGCAGCAGCGCGACGGTCCAGCGTCCGGCCCCGGCCCGGCGCAGCGCCTCGGCGACCAGGACCGCGCCCACGGCGAACGCCGTCAGCGACGTGGGCAGCAGCCAGCCTGCGGGCTGGAAGGCGTACTCACTGATCACGCTGTGCAGCGGGTCGAGGCCCGCGTCGGCGTGCAGGACCGTCATGGCGGCGCTGCCCGCGCCGATGGTCGCGATCGCGCTGACGAGTAATCCCCTCATGCCTCCAAGCTCGTGGAACGCGCGCCAGCCGACCATCGGAGATCGGCCGGAAACGGCCCTGAGCGACCCCTTGGCACCCGGGTGGGGGACGGCCCGGAGACAGGCCGGCGACCTGCGCGTACGCGACCCTCGGTAGGGCCTGCCCCCTCAGGGGCGGTGGGATGCGAAGTAGGCGCGGACCACGGTCGTGCCGGGCGCGGTGTGGACGCGGACGAGGTCGCTCACCAGGTTGACGATGAGCAGGCCGCGTGAGCCTGGGCTGTGCGCGTCGACCGGACGGCGGCCCGCCAGCGGGTCGGTGATGTGCCCACGGTCGGCGACCTCGCACACGAGCAGGCCGTCGTCGTCCCACACCCGGATCGTTCCCGAGCCGCCGCCGTGGTCGAGGCTGTTGGCGCCGAGTTCGGTCACCGCGAGCCGGATGTCGTCGAGCCGGTCGCCGTCGATGCCGAGGCGGGCGGCCTCGCGTACGGCGAGTGCGCGCGCCGCCGACAGGTCGGTGCGGTCGAACGGCAGCGACACGCAGCTGCCTGGCTCGTCGAAGGGCCGGTTGCAGGCGTCGAGCACCAGCTCGGGCGCGTACTCGCCGCTGGGCCGCTCCCCCGCGTGATCGCGCAGCACGGGGTGGGTGCGCGCGGCCTCGTCCAGCACCTCTGGCGCGAGCCGGGCGGCGTCGTACGGGCACAGGATGGTGACCTCGCGCCCCGCGAACGCGACGTTGATCAGCGCCTCGTGCTGGGCACAGGCAGGACGTTCGAGGGCGGTGCGGCCGGGCCAGATCGGCTCGCCGATGATGCGCACGCGCCGGCCGGGATGCCGGTCGGCGAAGTCGCGCAACACGGCGGGGATGATGCGGCCCGGGTTGCGCCCGGCCTCGCGCATGTCGAGCAGGCGCACCAGGCCTGCTTGCGCGCCGAGCGCGGAGCTGATGAGCCGCAGCCGGTCGGACGGGACGGCCACCGCGACGGGCTCGCCCGCCGCCAGCCCGTCGCGGACGAAGGACGTGGTGGCAGCCACGTACTCCCGGTCGCCTCGGTAGAAGAGGGCCGGATGGTGGAAGGTCTCAGCCGGCATCACCATCACGCTACCCAAACTTGATGACTTCAAGAGATCCCCACGGGGTACGTCATACCTTGTGAAGAGAGTTCAAGTGATTCACCGCCCCCGTCCCGACCGCAAGGACGTCCCCCTCGATCTGCGCACCCCCTCGGGCCGGCGCCTCCCGTTCTGAGTGTCGCGAACCTATGCTCAAAACATGTCGGAATTACAGATGCGAGTGTCGGACTCCGACCGGGAGCGCGCCGCGCGGCAGCTGCAGCGCGCGTTCTCGGAGGGCCGCCTCGACGAGGTGGAACTCGAGGACCGGCTTGAGCTCGCCCTGACCGCCAAGACGTACGCCGACCTGATCGGCCTCGTCTCCGACCTGCCGTCCGACGAGCCGCGCGCCGACGAGGTGGTCGAGCTCGAATCCGCGTCCGGCACACTCAAGCGTTCGGGCGACTGGGCGGTGCCGCGCCGGCTGCGGGCGTCCTCCAGGTTCGGCAGCGTCAAGCTCGACCTGTCCGGCGCCGTCATCGAGCATCCGGTCGTCGAGATCGAGCTCGACCTCCCCTTCGGTTCAGCCTGGATCACCCTGCCGGAGGGAGCCACGGCGAACGTGGACGGCTTCCGTACCGACTGGGGGCGGGTGGCCTGCGACGTGCCCGGCCGCCGCCGCCCGGAGGCGCTGTACGTGGTGATCACCGGCCGGGCGACGTACGGGAAGCTGACCGTGCGCTATCCGCGCAGGCGGCGGTCCACCCACTGATGGAACTGGGCGATGTGGTGCTCGCTGGGCACGAGCACCCCGCCCTCGCGGTACGCGCGTGACGCCATGCCGGGCTGGGTCCGCTCGCAGGCGTCGAAGTCCTGCTCGTTGACCCGGTGGAACAGCTCGACCGAGTGCGACAGGTCGGCTCCCGACGCCACGACGTCGGGGTGGTAGAGCCAGTCGCACTCGACGACCGTGCGGTCGACCGCGATCGGGAACATCCGGTGCAGGATCACGTGGTCGGGCACCAGGTTGACGAACACCTGCGGCTTGACGGTGATCGCGTAGTAGCGGCGGTCCTGCTCCCGGGCCACGTCGGGCAGCTTGCCGAAACCGGCGCTGCCGTCGACGGTGAACCCCTGCGCCCGGTCGGCGAACGCGGCGCCGTGGCCCACGTAGTACTGGGCCGCGTAGCCGCCCGCGAACTCGGGGAGCACGGCGGTCAGCTCGGGGTGGATGGTCGCGCAGTGGTAGCACTCCATGAAGTTCTCGACCAGGAGCTTCCAGTTGGCCTTGACCGTGTAGGTGATGCGGCGGCCGAGTGCGAGCTTGTCGACGTGGTAGCGGTCGATGGACGCGAGGTCGCCGAGCCGTTCGGTGGCCGCGCCCATGACGTTCTCCTCGAACGAGGGCGGGTCGTCGGCCAGGCAGACCCAGGCGTACCCGAGCCATTCGCGCAGCTCGACGGGCACGAGTCCGTACGCGACGCGGTCGATGTCGGGCATCTTGACCAGGTTGGGCGCGGCGGCCAGCCGTCCGTCGAGGTCGTAGGACCACGCGTGGTAGGCGCACCTGATCGTCCTCTTGACCTCGCCCGCCTGCTCCAGGCACAGGCGGGCGCCGCGGTGGCGGCAGACGTTGAGGAAGGCCCGCAGCCGGTCGTCGCGACCGCGGACGACGATGACGTTCTCCCTGCCCACCTGAACGGTACGGAACGCACCGGGTTTCGGCAGGTCCTCGGCCCGGACCGCACAGAACCAGAGACGTTCGAAGATCTTGGCCTGCTCGTCCTCGAAGATCTCGGGATCGGTGTACGAACGACCGGGAAGGGTCGGTACCAGGCTGGACGTGCTGCTCAACCAACACCGCCTTGTTGCGCATTACGCGATGAGTTGCTCTATATGCGACATCGTCGGCGGGCGATCACGACGCTGTCAAGAGGTAGTTGCTGGCGCCGCGCAGCCATGCGGCGTACATCCTGGTCGCGAGCCGGTCGGGGATCAGCCCCGCGAAGATCCGCTGCACGTTGGTGACCTCCGTCGCGGCCAGCCGGGCGGGCCTGCGCACCACCTTCGACCTGGCCCGCTCGTAGCCGCGCAGGTCGCCGATCGAGCGGGTGAGCAGCCAGGCGTCCTCCAGGGCCTGGTTGGCGCCCTGGGCCATGGTCGGCGGCATGGTGTGCGCCGAGTCGCCCGCCAGCGTCACCGGCCCCCTGCCCCACGCCGAGGGGACGCGGTGCCGGTGGTGGGGGAAGAAGTCGGCGTCCGCGAGGCCCTCCAGGACGGCCGGCACCGGGTCGGGCCAGCCGGCGAACCGCTCGCGAAGCCGGGCCACGACATGGGGGTCGTCCGCCCAGAAGGGCCGGCCGGTAGCCGACCTGACGTCGAACCACCACAGCAACCGTCCCCTGCCCGCCGGGATCAGCCCGCACAGGCCGCGCGCGCCGGGGATCATGATCGCCCGCCGTTGCTCGGTCAGCGCGGTGGGCCGGGTGGCGAAACCCTGCCAGGTGACCCAGCCGCTCAGTCCGGCCGGGTCGTCGCCCCACAGCGCGGCCCGCACCGTGGAACGGCGGCCGTCGGCCCCCACGAGCACGTCGCCGCGGACGGTGTCACCATCGGCCAGCCGCACCTCCGCCCGCTCCGGGACGACGTGCTCGGCCCGTGCGCCGTACGCCACGGGCACCCCGTCGGCGAGCAGTTCGACGAGCTCGCGGCGGGCGATGTGGACGGTGGGATGGCCGAAGCGGCGCTCGGCGGCCGTCAGGTCGACGGTGAACAGAGGGCGACCTGCGCCGTCCCACGACTCCATGGTCTCCAGGCGCCTGCCGATGCCGGCGAGGTCGACCTTGAGCTCCTTGAGGATGGCGGTACTGCCTGGCCAGAGCGTGACGGAGCCCCCGGCCGTGCGCGGCTCGGTGGCCTCCTCGTACACCTCGGCGTCGTGGCCCGCGAGCAGAAGGCCGCGCGCGAGGGCGAGCCCCGCTACCCCGGCTCCGATCACCACTACTCTCATAACCGTCCCTGGAAGTTGAGACCGCAAGTATCAGATACTGGGAGTATCACAATGTCCGCTCGTGGGCGCAAGCCCGACCCCACGGTCGACGACCGCATCCGGCAGGCCGCGGCCGACTTGCTGCTCTCCCGCGGCCTGGACTTCACCGTCGACGACGTCGCCGCCACGGCGGGTGTCGGCAGGGCGAGCGTCTTCCGGCGCTATGGCACAAAACGCGACATTCTGCTCGAAACTCTCTCCGGCTTCATGGATGCCCACGTCGCCGTCCCCGACACCGGATCACTCGCCGGCGACCTGCGTGCGGTGGTCGCCGACACCCTCGCCCTCTGGCGACTCCCCGGAATGGCGCACCTGGCCAAGCAGGTGTACGGCGAGGCGGGCCGCGACCCCGCCGTCGCCGAGATCGTCCGCACCGGCATGCGCACCCGCATGGAACGCTCGTGGGTCGTGTACGAGCGCGCGATCTCCCGCGGCGAGCTCCGCCCCGACGCGGACCTGTGGCTGCTCACCGACCTGTTCGCGGGCCTCGTCTCGTACCGGGGGCTTCTCGACCTGCCGCTGCCCGAACCAGATGATGTCGTACGTGCACTTCTGCACGGATTTACACAAACTTGATGCCATTGGTGTTAGTGAGGTGCAAGTGATGATCAAGCCGCTGCCCTAGGCTGCTCGTCGTTCGTCAACCAACGAAGGGCACGGAAATGACCACCCCCCGCCGTCGCCGCCTGGCCGTCTCGGCCGCGACGCTGACTTTCGCCGCTCTCGCCGTCACCTCCTGCGGAGCGGTCGGGCAGGCCATGGACTGCGGCACCGCCGCCACCGAAGCCAGCGAGATCGCGACGGAGTGGAGCACCGCGGTCACGAAGAACGTGACCGACACCGCGGCCTTGCAGGAGGCCTCGAAGAGCGCCGCCACCAAGATGAAGGACCTGGCGGGCAAGTACGACGGCGACCTGGCCTCGGCGCTGAACGACCTCGCCGACGGCTTCGCGGGCATGGAGAACGGCGACCAGTCCGGCGTCGCGGCGCTCGCCGGCAAGATGAACGACTACACGACCAAGGTGCAGTCGGCCTGCTCCTGACCGGAGCACACGACGGCTTCCCGCGACCCCGCCCGGCACAGTCAGGGCGCGGGAAGCCCGCCCGGCACACAGGCGTGGCCGCGCGAAGCCCGTCGCCGACCCTGCCGTGATCAGGCGGGGTCGCGGGGAGCCCGTCCGCCGTGCCTGCGCTCGCGTGCCTGTGCGTACGCCGCCTCGAAGCCGTCGAGCACCGCGGGCCACGCCCCGGCGGCGGGCGGCGTCGCGCGGTTGTGCGCGGCGATCGACGTGCGCAGATCGGCGTCGCGGCACAGCCGCGCCACCGCCCGCGCGAGGTCGCCGAGCGTGCGCCCGAGCAGCCCTTCGGTGCCGTCGCTGACGAAGTCGGCGACCCCGCTCTGCGCCCGGGCCACCACGGGCAGGCCCGCCGCGCGCGCCTCCAGCGCCGCGATCCCGAACGACTCGCGCGGCGCGGGCGCCACGAACACGTCGGCCGACTCCAGCACCTTGGCGATCTGCTCGCGGGTGTAGCGGCCGGGCAACGACACCCAGCCCGTCATACCGTTCCTGTCCAGAAAACGTGCCATCTGCCCGCGAGCCGGGCCGTCGCCGACGATCGTGGCCCGCATCGGGATCTCCGACGGCACCCGGGCCCGCGCCGCCAGCAGGAGCCGCAGCAGGCGGACGGGCTGCTTGCGCGGCGCGAGCCGTCCCACCGCGACGACGTGCACCTCGTCGCGCCGGACGGGCGCCCCTGGCGGCGGCGCCCAGCCCGACAGGTCGAGCCCGTTGGAGACGACCCGCACGGGCACCCCGGACCCCGCGACGGCGCGGATCGGCGCCGCGGCGGCGTTGCTCACCGTGGTCGCGACCAGCCGCCAGCGCTGCCAGCCGAACGCCAGCCTCAGCAGCCGGTAGAGCGCCCGCGTGCCCGGATCCCACATGCTGTGCACCGTCACCACGCACGGCACTCCCGCCCGGTACGCGGCACGCACGCCCATCCACGCGAACGGCGAGACCGCCCCCGCGTGCACGTGCACCACGTCGGGCCGCCCCGAGACGATCCACCGCGTCAGCCGGCCCACGCCGAACGGGTGAACCGGCAGGTCGAAAGGCATCCGGGCGACGATGCGCCGCACACCGTCGAGCGGCTCGCCGCGGGTGGCGGTGGCGACGGACACCTCGTGGCCGGCCGCGCGCTGCATGCGCACGAGATCGGCCACCTGGACCTCGATCCCCCCGAGTCGCGGCAGGTAACAGTCACTCACGTGAAAGATCCGCACCCCTCCCAGACTAATCTGGGCGTGTGCCTCCACGTACCGCTGTGTTCTTCCATGCTCACCCTGACGACGAGGCCCTGCTGACGGCGGGCACCATGGCGAAACTCGCGGCCGAGGGACACCGCGTGGTCCTCGTGGTCGCCACCGCGGGCGAGCGCGGCCTCGCCGAGATGGAGCCGGGTGAGCAGCTGGGCGAGACCCGCCTCAAGGAGCTCTACACGTCGGCCGCGCTGCTCGGCTGCGCCCGGGTCGAGTGCCTCGGCTACGGCGACTCGGGGCTGCGTCCCGAGGGCGGCGTCGCCGACGAGCGGCCCGACAACGCCTTCATCGACGCCGACACCGAGGAGGCCGCCAAGAAGCTCGCGGCGATCCTGCAGGAGGAGAAGGCCGGCCTGCTGACCATCTACGACCCGGCGGGCGGCTACGGGCACCCCGACCACGTGCAGGTCCACCGCGTGGGCCGGCGCGCCGCGCAGATCGCGGGCACCCCGGTCGTGCTGGAGGCCACGGTCAACCGCGACCCGCTGCTGTGGCTGCTGAAGGTGGCGGGCCGCTTCTACCGGTTCCCGCCGGAGTTCGACCCGCGGACGTTCGAGAGCGCGTACGCGCCGGGCGAGGTGATCACCCACCGGGTCAACGTGCGGCGGTACGCGCGGCAGAAGCGCGCCGCCATGGCCGCGCACGCCTCCCAGGCGAGCGGCGGCGACAGCGACCGCACGCTCGCCGTCATGCTGAAGGTCCCTGGCCCGATCTACCGCTTCGTCTTCGGAACCGAGTGGTACGTCCGCCGCGACGTGCCGCCGGGCACCCGCCTCACGCATCCCTTCCAGCGGTGGCCCAAGTAACTCCTCCGGACGGCGAGGCGGGCCGCAGAAAACCGGCAGACTGGACCTCGATGAAGAACAAGTGGCTCCAGATCGTCCTGTCCGTGCTGTCGCTCGGGCTGGCCGTGCTGCTCGTGGTCTACCTCCCGCAGATCGTGCACGCCCTCACCGGCAAGCCGGTCTCCTGGAGCGAGATCGGCGCGGTGTTCAGCTCGCTCGGCGCGGGCCAGATCGCGCTCATGACCGCGCTGTGGCTGCTGAGCCTGCTCGCGTACACGTTCGTGCTGACCAACTCGCTGCCCGGGCTGAACAATCTGCAGGGGCTCGCGCTCAACGCGGCGGGTAGCGCGGTGAGCAACCTGCTGCCGTTCGGCGGCGCGGTCGGCGTGGCGCTGTCGTTCGCGATGACGCGCGGCTGGGGCTTCGCCAACCGGGCGATCGTCGTCATGACGCTGGTGAGCGGCATCTGGAACACGTTGTTCCGATTCATCCTGCCGGCCGTCGGCATCATCGCGCTGCTCATCGCGGGCGAGGCGCCCAACGCCACCGTGGCGAGAGCGGGCTGGACGGGCGCCGTCTCCATCCTCGCGCTGTGCGCCGTCGTGGCGGCCGCCCTCTACTGGGACCGCGCCGCCGCCCTGCTCGGCCGTGCGCTCGACGGCCTCACGCGGCTGCTGCGGCTGCGGTTCCACGCCTCCGAGCAGTTCCAGCGGCTGCGCGCCGACACGGCCGACGTCGTCCACACCCGGTGGCCTGGGCTGTCGCTCGGCATGGTGTTCTTCCTCGGCTTCCAGTGGGCGATCATGGCGGTCTGCATGCAGGCCACCGGCGCCTGGCCCGGGCTCGCGCAGTCGATCGCCGTCTTCGCGCTGTCGCGGGTGCTCACGAGCGCGCTGATCACCCCCAGCGGGGCGGGGATCATGGAGGGCGGGGTGGTGCTGCTGCTCACCACGGCGTTCGGCGTGCCGGTCGCCCCGGCGACGGCGACCGCGCTGCTTTTCGGCTTCTGGACCTACACTGTCGAGATCCCGTTCGGCGGTCTGGCACTCGGCGCCTGGGCGCTGCTGCGCCGGCGCGACGGCAGGAACGCCGGCGCGCAGCCCCCGTCCGCGATCTCGAAGACCCCCCGTTGACCACTTGCTGAAGCCGATGTCCCGCCCCCGAAACCAGGAAGTGACGAACGTCATGGATGCCGCGCTGCCGCCGGCTCGCCTCGAGGCCACGGTCGCCGCCGGGCTGCCTCGTGAGGCCGCAGTGACAATCCCGGACCGATCGCGGGTTAATCGAGCACGGGCCTTGTGCGTGATTCCGGGGCGCGCATAGCGTGGCGGCTGACATGGTGGCGTTCCGGGTTCTGGGGCCGGTCGAGGCGTACGAACACGACGACCAACTCGACCTCGGCGGTCTGCGACAGCGGGCCGTCCTCGCCCGACTTCTCGTGGCCAGGGGGCAGGTCGTGCCCGTTGACACGATTCTTTACGATCTGTGGACCGACGACGCCGCCAAGGGCGCGCAGTCGGGTCTGCAGGTCTACATCTCCCGCCTGCGCAGGGTGCTCGAGCCGGGCCGCCCGCGCGGCGGCCCCAACCGGCTGCTGGTGACCGTCGCCTCCGGCTACGCGCTGCGCGTGGCACCCGAACAGGTCGACGCCCTGCGGTTCGAGCAGTACGTCCGTTCGGCCGGCGAGCACCTCGAGGAGGCCGACCCGCAGTCGGCGCGCGCCCGCCTGGAGAAGGCGCTCGGGCTGTGGCGCGGCACCCCCTACGCCGACTTCGCCGACCAGGCGTGGGCCGAGGCCGAGGTGCACCGCCTCACCGAGCTGCGCCTCGTGGCCCGCGAACGCCACGCCGACACCGGGCTGCGGCTCGGCCTGCACGCCGAGACCGTCCCCGACCTCGAAGCGCTCACCACCGAGCACCCGCTGCGCGAGGAGGGCTGGCGGCTGCTCGCGCTCGGCCTCTACCGCTGCGGCCGGCAGGGCGACGCCCTCGCGGCGCTGCGCCGGGCCCGCGCGACGCTCGCCGACGAGCTCGGCATCGATCCCGGTCCCGCGCTGCGCAAGCTCGAGTCCGACATCCTGTCCCAGTCGCCCGAGCTGGAGCTGACGCCGCCCGCACGGGCCCCGAGGGTCGCGCCGCAGGTCACCGACACCTGGCCGCCCCGCCCGGCCCAGCCGGTCGAGCCGCCGCCGCTCGAGCCCGAGCCGTTCGTCGGCCGCGACGCCGAGCTCGCCCGGCTGACGACGGCCGCCTCCCGTACGGGCCGCTTCCAGGTCGCGGTCGTGACCGGGGTGGCCGGCGCGGGCAAGACCACGCTGCTGCGCCAGCTGGAGAGCCGGCTCGCCGCCGACGGCTGGACCGCCGCCTCCGGCGCCTGCCCCGACTCCAGCGCCACCCCGCCCGGCTGGGCGTGGGTCGAGATCCTGCGCGCCCTCATCGGCATGACCGGCGCGGGCGAGTACGCCCAGCTGCTCGCGCCGCTGCTCGACGACGCCGCCCCCGACCCCGACGAGGACGAGGTCTCCGGCGGCTTCCGCCTGCACCGCGCGGTCGGCGGCTACCTCGCCGGGGTCGCGCGGCGCGGCCCCGTCCTGCTGACGCTCGAAGACCTCCACTGGGCCGACGACCAGACGCTGGCCCTGCTGCGGGCGCTGCCGAGCCTCCTCGCGACCAGCCGCGTGCTGCTCGTGGTGACGTGCCGCGAGAGCGAGCTCGACGACCGCCAGTCCGACGTGCTTGCCGCCCTCGCGCGCCTCGGCCCCGTTCGCGTGGGCCTGTCAGGGCTCGATCCCAAGGCGGTGGCCGAGCTGGTCAAGGCCACCTGTGTCCGCGAGATCGACGACGACGCCGTCGAGTCGATCGTCGAGCGCACCGGCGGCAACCCGTTCTTCGTCCGCGAGACCGTGCGCCTGCTCGACTCCGAGGGGGCGGCCGACCGGGCCAGCGCCACCGAGGTGCTGTCGCAGGTGCCGTCCGGTGTGCGCGACGTGCTGCGGCGGCGCATCTCGCGGCTGCCGGCGGGCGCCCAGCAGATCCTGCTGCAGGCCGCCGTCATCGGCCGCGACGTCGACCTCGACGTGCTGATCGCGGTCGCCGGCGACGAGGACGCGGTGATCGAGGCCGTCGAGGCGGCCCTGCTGGCCGGGCTCGTCACCGAGCCGGGGCCCGGGCTGCTCAGGTTCGACCACGACCTGGTGCGCGACACGATCTACTCCGACGCCTCCCGGCTGCGCCGTACCCGGCTGCACGCCGCCGTGGCGGCGGCCATCGAGCAGCACGCGCCCTCCGACGTGGCGGCACTCGCCCACCACTACTCCCTGGCCGACGCGGCGGGCAAGGCGGTCCGTTACGCGGGCCTCGCCGCCGAGCAGGCCGAGCGGCGCTTCGCGCACCGCGAGGCGGTCACGCTGTGGGAGCAGGCGATCGCCGCGTTCGACCGGTCCCGCACCGACGAGCAGCCCGACCGGCAGGAGCCCGAGCGGGTCAAGGAGCGGCTGCTGCTGATGCTGCGCCAGATCAGGGCGCTCGCACTGTGCGGCGACATGCAGGCGGCCCGGCTGCTGCGCCGCCAGGCCATGGACGCCGCGTTGCCGCTCGGCGACCTCGAGATGACGGCGAAGGTGGCGGCGTCGCTCGCGGTGCCGCACAAGGGCATGGCGCGCGACTTCACCCGTACGGCGTGGGAGATCGTCGACGTCACCGAGAAGGCGCTCATGGAGCTGCCGCAGGGCGAGCAGCGGCTGCGGGCGAGCCTGCTCACCACGCTCGCCCTGGAGCTGGAGGGCTCCTCAGCGCCCGAGCGCGGGCGGCAGGCGTCGCTGGAGGCGCTGGAGCTGGCCCGGCAGAGCGGCGACCCGGCGGTGATCGCGGCGGCGCTCAGCGGACGGCTGCGGCAGTCGTACGACATCCCGGCCGTCGACTCGCGCGAGAGCATCGGACGCGAGCTGCTGGAGGTCGCCCAGCGCTCCGGCCAGATGGCCACGCAGGCGCTGGCCCACCTCGTGCTGCTCGAGTGCGCGGCGGCGCGCGGTGACTTCGCCGTGGCCGACGAGCACGCCACGGCGGCCGACCGGCTGGCCAAGCAGTACGACCTGTCGGCGCCCGCCGCCGTCGTGGTCTGGTACTCCGGACAGCGGCTCATGATCGCGGGCGACTACGCGGGGGCCGAGCGGGCCTACCGCGAGGCGGCGCGCGTCTCGGCGCGGGCCGGCATGCTGGAGGGCCGCCAGGACCTTCCGCTGATCACGACGTTCTGCCTCAACCTGGTGGCCGGACGCGCGGCCGAGACGGTCGACCTGCTGGCCGAGGCCCACCAGCGCGGCGCGAAGTGGACGCTCGACGCCTACGCGCTGGCGCTGGCCTCGGCGGGTCACGTCGACGACGCCAAGGCGGTGGCCGCGACCCGTCCGCCGGTGCGGCCCGACTTCCTGTACGAGCTGGCGATGACCTGGCGGGCGCTGACCGGCATGCTGCTCGACGACCGCGAGCGGATGGTCGACTGCTACGACAAGCTGAAGCCGTTCGCCGACCGGGTGGCGGGCGCCGGCACGGGCGTGGTGGCGCTGTGGCCGGTGGCGCTGACCCTCGGCGACCTGGCGATCCGGCTGGGGCAGCCGGAGGCGGCGCGCGAGCACTACGTCAAGGCTCTGGAGGTCGCCGAGCGGGTCGGCGTGCCGCGCTGGGTGGAGGCGGCGCGGCAGGCCGTCAGCAGCTCACCTGGAAACGCTCGCTCGTGACGGTCGCGGACCGGCCCGCCGTGAGCTCGACGCGGTACGTTCCCGGGTTGGCCGCGATCTCCGGCCGCCACTCCACGGCGCGGTCGGCGCCGGTGAAGCCGTCGTAGCCGCGCTGGTACGTCCGCCACGTCCCGGTGGTGGGGCTCCAGCGGGCGAGCCGCCAGTGGTAGCGCAGGCCGGTGCCGGGGGCGGGGTTGACCAGGAGGCTGCGGGCCACGTACGAGCCGGTGCAGCCGCCGCGTCCCCCGATGTCGACGGTGACCGTGCCCGGCCGCCCGGAGGCGGCGGGGGTCGCGGCGGAGGCGGCGGGGGTCGCGCGGACCGAGAGCTCGACCTGCCCGACGGGCCTGGCGCCGGGGCCCGCTTCGCCGGAGGCCGAGACCTGAGCGCCGGGGCCGGTGTCGCCGGAGGCCGGGAGCCGGGCGGGGCGGGCGCCGTAGGCGGAGGAGCCGGCGGGCTCGGCCCCGTAGCCCGCGTCGCCGGAGGCGGACAGGCCCGCGTACGCGCCGGTGAACGCCAGGGCAGCCACGAACAGCCTGACGACGTTCTTCCCACCTGCCAGGACGGCCGCGCTTCTGCTCGCCATGGGTCACCACCTCTTCGTCCTCGCACCTAGAGTGAGGCAGAGGGGTTGACTCCAGCTTGTCGGCCGGTTGCAGGTGGTTGTAGCCGAAACGTCCAACCTTGAACTAAGGTAAGGCTCGCCTAATCATTAGGAAGGGGTGGCACATGCTGCTTGCGACGTCGGCCGTCCCCGAGCCCACTGCGCCGTACTGGCTGGCGTTGCCCTACTGGCTGGTGGGGGCCATCCTGATCCTGGCCCTCTTCGCGGCGTTCCAGGTCTACTACTGGGTCGGCCGCAGGCTGGGCGAGCGACTGTACGAGTCGCGCATCGGCGTCAAGGTGGGCCGCGAGCGCATCGCCAAGGTCGAGCAGGTCGTCGAGAAGTGGGGGGCGCTGGCCGTCTACGGCTGCTTCTGGGTGCCCGTCCTGCGCCACACGCTCCCGTGGGTCGCCGGGGCGCTACGCGTCTCGTACCCCTGGTACGTCGTGACGAGTGCCCTCGGCTGCCTGACCTGGGCCCCCATGTGGTGGTTCGGCCTGTCAGCGGTCGTCTGGGGCTGGCTGCAGCTGGCCGCCCGCTCCCCCGTGGCAGCCGCATCCGTAGCCTTGCTCGCCATCGCCGCCGTGGCATGGTTCACCGTCCACCGCCGACGCAGGAACCGCACCCCGGAGCAACAGGCTCCAGCCCAATAGCCCCAACCCACCACCACCGCCACCACCGCTCCCGGCACCACCCGCGACCGCCGGCCCATCAGAACGTCGCCACTCACCATGAGCGCTGTCGCGGGTGCGGCTGCGGGCCCCTCACTCGTGGTTGCGAGGGGGCAGGTCTTCGATGGGGGCTTCCGGAGCGTTCCTGCGGACGGTTTCGATGCCGTTGATGCAGGCCATCCTCGTGAGGAAGCCGGTGCCGACGGCGAGCGTCTGACCGTTGTTGGCGACCAGGGAGAAGCGGTATCTGCCCTGTTCGTCCTCGCTAATGATGAATTTTCCTGCCATGGTCTCCCCCGCCATATCGGATGCAGGAATGATTTACCCCTATCTGATATGGACCCATTGCCGCGTTCAGCAAACGGGACGTTGATCTCCTGTCACCATGTTTGTCATGCGTATTGGGGGTTTCATCAGCTCCGTCATAGTCGCCGTGCTTGTGGGGTTCTCCACTCCCGCCGTCGCCGCCCACGCCCCGAGCGTCGGAGCCACGTCCGCCTACGTCGTCGACTCCTCGGGAACGGTCCACTACAGCAGACGCCAGACGAAACGCATGCCGGTCGCCAGCCTCGTCAAGGTCATGACCTCGTACGTCGTCCTGAGCGAGGCCCGGCTGGACGACGTCCTGCGGGTCGAAGCCACCGACGTCAAGTACGCCGCCCGAGGTGGCGCCGCCACGGCGGGGCTACGGGCGGGCGAGCGTTTCACGGTCCGCGACCTGCTGTACGCCATGATGCTGCCCTCGGGCGCCGACGCCGCCAACGTCCTGGCCCGGCACTACGGCCCTGGCAAGACGGCGTTCGTCGCCAAGATGAACCGGACGGCCCGCGCGCTGGGGCTCGCCGACACCCGTTACACCAACGCCGACGGCATGCCGACGCCCGCGAACGGCGGCTACTCCACCGCCGTCGACCAGGTCAGGCTGGCCCAGCTCGCACTCGGCAACAGCACGTTCAGGACGGTCGTCGGCAAGACCGTGCACAAGACGCCGAAGACGGCCGTCCATCGGGCGCACACGTGGCGCAACACCAACAAGCTGCTCACCCGGGCCGACGACGTGCTGGGCGTGAAGACCGGCTACACGAACGCGGCCGGCTACTGCCTGCTGTTCGCCGGCGAGCGTCAGGGCGTGGAGGTCGTGGGCGTGCTCCTGCACGACCAGAACGAACGCCGCTTCGCCACGGCGGAACGCCTCCTCCACCACGCCGGCGAACGCATCGCCCGCTGATCAGCCGAAGGTGACGCGTCCTTTCCCGGGCCACGCGGGCACGCCTCGCGTGGCGCAGTCGAGGAGCGTGCTGGTCGTGACGAGGTCGCCGCGGACGCGTTCACCCGCCAGGAACCCCTCCGTGACCGTACCGTCGAGCAGCGCGTCGGCCGGATGGCGGGCCACCGGGCGGTCGGCGCCGAGGTGCAGCCGCGAGGTGCCGGCCGGGCGGCCGGTCACGTCGAACCAGGTGATCAGGGCGCTGCCCCGCACCTGCCGGGCGCCGGTGCAGGACGCCACCGCCGTGGCCCGCATCGTGGCCCACCCGGAGCGCAGCGTCCGCGCGGAGCGGTCGGGCGAGACGCAGCGGGTGAGTTCGAGGTTGCCGCGGACGGAGACCCTGGCCGACGCGAGCTTCACCTGGGGCCTGAAACGCAGCGGCCGCGTCGAGGGCGTGGTGACCTCGCACGCCAGCGCGACGGCCGGCTCAGCCGGCAGCACAGGACCGAACAGGCCGCCCGCGACAGGCGGCCCCACCGGTGCCACGGGGCCGAGGGGGGCGGCTGCGGTGAGGGTGGCGAGCAGCCAGGCCACGCACACGGACGCCTCCCGGGGCAGCGCTCAACGTAACAGGACGCTCACATTGTGCAGCAATCAGTCGGCGGCGGGAACGGTGGTCCTCGCGTCGGCCGGTCCGGAAACCTGGCCGGCGGCGCTCCGCCGGTCCCACGGCAGCGCACGGATCAGGGCGGCGATGACGATGAAGGACGAATAGGCCCACCACTCGTGGGCAGCCGAGTAACCCACGCCCATGAGCTGGTACAGGCGCAGGTAGCCGAACGCGGCCCACAGGCTCGACAGGGTGATCGCGAGCCAGGCTCCGCGGGTCGGCCGGGCGAGCAGGAAGGGGACCGGCCACAGCAGGTATTGGGCGCCGAGCCGGTGAGTCACGATGAGGAAGACGAGCAGCAGGACGAGCGTCAGGTCGACCGGGTCGGCCCGGCGCCACCACCACGCCGCCGCGGCCAGCCCCGCGACGAGAACCACCATGCCGATGCGACCGAGGACGGGCGCCTCCATCTGGGCGCCCCCCGTGACCAGCGACGTCCAGCCCCAGTCGCCCACCACCGCCCTGGTCGACATGATGCGCTGCGCGAGGAGCGGGAGCTGGGTCAGCGGAGTGTCCAGCACGAACCAGCCGGACAGCAGGAAGACGGCGGGCACACCCGCGGTCCAGCCCAGCACCGTCAGCCGGTTACGCGCGCCCGCCACGGCCAGCACCACGCCCGGCACGATGAGGAGCGACCAGTGGGTGCACGCGATCGACAGCCCGATGAACAGCCCCGCGGCGTGCACGCGACCGGCGCGGGCGCACACCAGCGCGGCCACCGCGAACACCAGCGTGATCGGGGGGAACTGGCCGTGCAGGGCGCTCACCAGGACACCGAGGGGGACGCAGGCGTACTGGAAGGCGCGCAGCCGGTCCTGCCCGGCGCCCGCGAGCCTGCCGATCAGCGGGATGAGCACCAGGTCGGAGACGACGGGCACGATGCGGCCCGCGATGCCCCACGACAGGCCCAGCAGGTCGCCGAGCTTCAGCTGCCCGGCGAGCACGTACGCGAGGAAGGGCAGGAAGTGCCAGCCGCCCTCGCGCAGATGCATCGTGGGGTTCTGGCCGTTCAGCACGGCGTTGCCCGCGTCGACGAAGTCGTGGCCGAAGTCGTACGGCACCACCGAGTCGTTCGCGCCGGCCACCATCACGAGGAGACGCAGCGCCGCGCCGACCGCGAGCGCCACCCACAGCGGCGGAGCCCACCCGCGGCGACCTGCGACCAACGCCAGCACCAGACCGCCCACCAGCGGAGGACCCGTCACCACTGCCAGGCTCACAACTCTCTCCTCGTCGCGCGCGTTCGCGCCGTAGGTCAATCGTCGGAGGTAGGTAGCCTACGTGATCAGCCAAAGCGGTCCGTCACGGCTTTCGTCCCGGTCGGCCATCGCGTACGGACGCCGTGCCGTAGCCCGGTAAGGTCGAATGCGACCCAAGTGAAAGGAAAGGCCGAATGCCGGAGCTTGACGGAACCCGAGTACTCGTCACCGGAGGGTCGGGGTTCATCGGCCGGCGTCTCGTGGCCGCCCTGCTCGACCGCGGGGCCGAGGTCGTGGTGGCCGACCTGGTCGAACACCCTGACAAAGCGGTCGAATGCATCGTCGGCGACCTGTGCGACCCCCAGGTCAGGCAGAAGGTCGTCACCCCCGGTCTCGACGCGGTGATCCACCTGGCCGCGGTGACGTCGGTGCTGCAGTCGGTGAAGGATCCCGCCGGCACGTACCAGCTGAACGTCGAGGCCACCGCCGGCCTGCTCGAGCTCTCCCGCGAGCGCGGCGTCCCCGCCTTCCTGCTCGCGTCCACCAACGCGGTCACCGGCGACGTGGGCACGCAGGCGATCAGCGAGGGCCTCGCGCCCCGCCCCCTCACCCCGTACGGCGCCACCAAGGCGGCCGGCGAGATGCTGCTGAACGCCTACGCGCAGTCGTACGGGATGCAGACCGCCTCGCTGCGCTTCGCGAACGTGTACGGCCCTGGGATGCGCCACAAGGACAGCTTCGTGCCCCGCCTGATGCGCGCGGCCGCCGCGGGCGCGGGCGTCCAGGTGTACGGCGACGGCCTGCAGCTGCGCGACTACGTGCACGTCGACGACGTGGTCCAGGCCGTGCTGCTCGCCTGGCGGGTACGTCACAACGGGCCGCTGGTGGTAGGGTCCGGGCGTTCGGTGAGCGTCAACGAGCTCATCGACGCGGCCCGACAGGTCACCGGCAAGCCCATCCCCGTCGAGCACGTGCCCGCCAAGCAGGGCGAGATGCCGGCGGTCGTCCTGGACATCTCGCGTGCCAGGGCGCTCGGGTACGAGCCGAGCCACGACCTGACCACTGGAATGGCCGGAGTGTGGCCCGACTTCTCCGGCGAGCAGCGTGACGACGAGGATCCGGCATGACCCCTCCTGATGCGACGCCCCGCAACATCGACGCCGACGCGCTGGCGGCGTTCACCGCCGAGTACGGCCGTGACCTGCCGCCGATCGCGATCGTGATCGCCGCCTACAACGAGGCCGACGGGATCGGCGACGTCGTCGCGACCCTCCCGTCCGAGATCGACGGGCGCGAGTGCGCGACGATCGTGGTGGTCGACGGCTCCAGCGACGACACCGCGGCGGTGGCCCGCAAGGCCGGCGCGCTGGTGTGCGACGTCCCGGTCAACCGCGGGCAGGGCGCGGCGCTGCGGCTCGGCTACCGCATCGCCCGCGAGGGCGGTGCCGACTACATCGTGACGACCGACGCCGACGGCCAGTACGACGCGGCCGACATCCCGCGCGTCCTCGCGCCGGTGCTGCGGGGCGAGGCCGACTTCGCGACGGGCTCGCGGGTGCTGGGCCGCCAGGAGACGTACGACAAGGTGCGTCGCGCCGGGGTCCACGTGTTCGCGCGGCTGATCAGCCTGCTGACCAGCCAGCGCGTCACCGACACGTCGTTCGGGCTGCGGGCGATGCGCGCGCCGGTCACCGGGGCCGTCGAGCTGCGCCAGCCGCAGTACCAGTCGTCCGAGCTGCTGATCGGCGTGATCGCGCGCGGCTACCGGGTCGCCGAGGTGCCCGCGACGATGCGGCTGCGCACCGCCGGGAGCACCAAGAAGGGCGGCAACCTGGTCTACGGTTACCGCTACTCGCGCGTGGTGGTGGGCACCTGGTGGCGCGAGCGCCGCCGGCGCAGCCCGCTGCCCGAGCCGGAGTTCCCGGCGAAGACGAAGTAGTTGAAGAAGGCGAACTTCGCCACGAACAGTGACGCGTAGACGCCGAGGAACACCGCGCCCACCACGGCCACCCGCAGGCCGTGGTCGAGCGGCGCGGCCAGCCGTCCGGCGAGCCCGGTCGCCCAGGTCGACAGGCCCAGGGCGGCCAGCGAGGTGAGCCAGAACCCGAGCGTCTCGCGCACGGGCCTCGACTGCTCCCGGTGGCGGAAGACCCACCACCGGTTGAGCCCGTAGTTCACCAGGGCGCCGCTCGCCCACCCCGCCGCCGACGCCTGTCCGGGGGTGAGCAGATGAGTCCCGTACGCCGTCAGCAGCACGGCCTCGCTGGCCACGCCGGCCGCCACGGACGCGGCGGTGTACCGCGTGAACACCCGTGGCAGCCGGCCCAGCAGACGGCGGATCAGGTCAGTCACGCCGCGCATGTCCGGAACCGTCCTGCGGCACCCGCAGGACCCCCAGCACCGACTGCCCGAACGGGATCGGCAGCACGCGGTCAAGGACCTTCGTGACCGGGACGATCACCCGGTCGTAGACGCCCACCACACCCGACTTCGGCGTACCGGCGCCCCCGAGCCGCACCGCGGCCCACCACGCCACCCCGCCGAGCAGGTTGACGGGGCGGGAGACCTCCACGCCGAGGCCGGCCCGCTGGGCGGCCTCGCGCAGGGTGGCGGGCGTGTAGCGGCGGTAGTGGCCGACCCGGCGGTCGAAGTCGCCGTACAGCGCCATGTACGCGGGCACCCACAGCACGATGGTGCCGCCGGGGCGGACCGAGCGCGACAGCAGGGTGAGGATCGCGGCGTCGTCCTCGAAGTGCTCGAGGACGTTCATGGCCACCACGGTGTCGACCGGGTCGTCGAGGCTGGCCCCGCCGCCGAGGTCGAACTGCAGGGCCTGCACGTTGGGGTGCGCCGCGAAGCGCTCCTTCATCACCTCGACGGCGTCGGGGTCGACGTCGCTGACCACCAGCCGCCGCCGGTCGGTGAACTGCGACGCGAACTCGCCCAGCCCGGCGCCGACCTCCAGCATGCTCGGCCCGCAGTGCGGGGCGATCAGCTCGTACTGGTAGCGCCGGTAGTTGGGCTTGTCGGCCCCGCCGTCCTCCGACTCGGCGCTGCGGCCGGTGGCGCGGGCGAAGGCGCCCTCACCGCCGTCGGTCACCGGCCGCCACCGGCGCCGCGCCAGTCCACCCCGGGCCGCATCACGTCGAGGTTCGCGCGGTCGCCGTAGCGCTTGGCGATGTCGAACAGCGAGGAGATCAGCGTGTCGGACAGCAGGTGCGGCTCGAGGCCGAGCTCCACCAGGGCCGTGTGGGTGACCTTGTAGTAGTGCTCTTCCTTCTCGACCCGGGGGTTGTCGAGGTGGTCGATGGTGGCGGCGCCGGGGAAGGCCTCGGCGACCGTCTGCGCGATCTGCAGCACCGACATCGACTCGGTCATCTGGTTGAACACGCGGAACTCACCGGGCTCGGCGGGGTTCTCGCACGCCAGCTCGATGCAGCGGACGGTGTCACGGATGTCGATGATGCCGCGGGTCTGGCCGCCGCTGCCGTAGACGGTCAGCGGGTGGCCGAGCACCGCCTGGATGACGAACCGGTTGAGCACGGTGCCGAAGACGGCGTCGTAGTCGAACCGGGTCGCGAGCCGGTCGTCGAGCGCGGTCTCTGCGGTCTGCTGACCGTAGACGACGCCCTGGTTGAGGTCGGTGGCGCGGAGCCCCCAGATGCGGCAGGCGAACTCCATGTTGTGGCTGTCGTGCACCTTGGACAGGTGGTAGAACGAGCCGGGCCGCTTGGGGTAGAGCACGCGGTCGGTGCGGCCCTTGTACTCGAGGTCGAGCCAGCCTTCCTCGATGTCGATGTTGGGCGTGCCGTACTCGCCCATCGTGCCGAGCTTGACCAAGTGGATGTCCGGGTTGATCTCCTTGATCGCGTACAGCAGGTTGAGCGTGCCGACCACGTTGTTGACCTGCGTGTACACCGCGTGCTTGCGGTCGATCATCGAGTACGGCGCAGCCCGCTGCTCGGCGAAGTGGACCACCGCGTCAGGAGCGAAGTCCTTGATCATCTGGTACGTGAAATCGGCGTCGCACAGGTCGCCGATGAACATGTCAATCGTCTTGCCCGTGACCTGACGCCAGGCCTCGACGCGCGTCTGCAGCGACTCGATCGGCACCAAGCTGTCCGCGCCCAGTTCGAAGTCGTACTGGCGACGCACGAAGTTGTCGGCTACCGCGACGTCGTGACCGGCCTGCGACAGATAAAGCGCAGTGGGCCAACCAAGATACCCGTCGCCACCCAGGACCAACACCCGCATAAAACTGATCTCTCTTTCACTTCGAGGAACCGCCGACACTACGTGAATGTCCTGGACTGTACCGAGGTTTGACGTGTGCGCTGGCAACATGACTTATGGTCAAATTCCTAGCACAGCTGGGTGTCCAACCTCGATTCAGCGGCCACTTCTCCAGCTGTCCCACAGGTAGTGCTGAGGGTATCTGGAGATCCGGGACGGCGTCCTGCCCGCGTGGCCGCCGGGGGGACGGACGGACGCACCCATGTCACGTACTCTGTACGCTTCCCCTGGGAATTCGACCTCCTCGCCCGAGTCCGTATGCTTGGCGAGGGCCGTACCCCTCTGTTCGAAGGACACACCCCATGGGGGAATTCACCGAGGTCCGCGCCACGATCTTCGGTCACGAGAACGCTGCCGAACTGGCCCACGCCATCCTGAGCGCGGGTCTCGCCTCCTCGATCGACATCGCCGAGGTGCCCGCGCCGCACCAGGACGAGCCTGCCTGGGAGCTCACGCTCGTCACGCCGGCCCCGCAGGCGCCCCTCGTGGAGGAGCGCCTGCGCCAGGCCGGGCTCGGCGCGACCATCGTCACCTGCGACGCCCCCGCCGACCGCTAGCCCGCGGAGCGCATGAGGTCGTGGCAGGCGATCGCCGCGGCGGCCACCACGTTGAGCGAGTCGACGCCGGACGCCATCGCGGCGGCGCTCATCCGGATGCACACCGCCTCGTCGGCCTCCTCCAGCCAGTGGGACGACAGCCCGTCGCCCTCGGCGCCCAGCAGCAGCGCCACCCGTTCGGTCAGGGCCACGGCGTCGAGCGGCGTGGCGGTCTGGTCGGGGGTCAGGGCGAGCGTGCGGAACCCCGCCTCGCGCAGCTGGGCGAGGCCACGGAACCAGTCGTCCATCCGCGCGTACCGGATGGAGAAGACCGCGCCCATCGAGACCTTCACCGCCCTGCGGTAGAGCGGGTCGGCGCAGCGCGGCGACAGGACGACGGCGTCGACCCCGAGCGCGGCGGCCGAGCGGAAGATCGCGCCGACGTTGGAGTGGTCGGCCAGGTCCTCGAGGACGAGGAGCCGGCGCGGGCCGCCCGCCAGGCTCTTGAGCAGCGTCTCGACCGACGGCAGCGGCAGGCGTTCCATCGAGGCGAGGGCACCGCGGTGGACCGGGAAACCGGCGACGCCGGCCATGACCTCGTCGCTCACGACGTACACCGTCGCGTCGCCGAGCACGTCGCGCAGCGAGGCCAGCCAGCGGTCGGTGGTGAGGACGGAGCGGATCGGGTGGCCGGCGCCGATCGCCCGCCTGATCACCTTCTCGCCCTCGGCCAGGAACAGGCCGCGCTCGGCTTCGAGGCTCTTGCGGAGTTCGACGTCGCGCATCCGGGTGTAGTCGGTCAGCCGGGGGTCGGACGGGTCGGTGACGTACTCAAGCACCATCCGATACTGCCATGCGCCGCCTGACGTGCCAGACCGTCGCGTACCCGAGCAGCACCAGGACGAGCCCGATCAGCGTGCCCGCGCCCGTCTTGGTGAGCACGCTGGGCAGGCCGAGCGCGGGGGTCGGCTCGTCCACGAGCGGCCAGAGCAGCGCGCCCGCGACGACGCCTGCGGCGCCCGCGGCCAGGGCCAGCGCGCGCGTGCGCGGCGAGATGCGCAGCCGCTCCGGCACGGGTGTCGTCGCCATCGCCGACAGGCCGCGCCAGGCCCACCAGACCACGACGGCCAGCCCGATCGCGGACGAGACGTACTGCAACAGGCGGAAGAGGCTGACACCGCCGAGGACGGGGACGGACAGCCACGCGCCCCACTCGACCACGCCGGTGTGATGGGTGAAGGAGTCCCACAGAACGTGCGTCGCCGCGCCGGCCACCGCCCCGACGACCAGCGGGAGCGGACGTGACCGTACGGGCACGAGCCGTGCGGCGCGGCCCGCGAAGGCGGGCGGCAGCAGCGAGATCAGCGGGTCGCGCAGGACGGCGTGGAAGAGCGGCAGCACGATCAGCACGGCGAGCGGGCAGATGGTGACGACCCCGAGCCAGGAGTGCCAGTCGGTGTAGTCGGGCAGGAACGGCAGGAACATCGGCAGGTCGGGCGCCATCGCGCCGGCTGCCAGCGCCCACGGGTCGGCGAGCCTGCGCATCCGTCGCGACGACGCCAGCGGCAGAATCGCGGCGATGTGACTCGGTGTGAACGGCACGTGCCTTCCCCCGTCCCCGGGGACCACCGTGAATCCGGCGATCCCCATCGATCCTGGCAATCCGCGTGATCAAGCCCCATTATGCGGACCAATCTTGTCCAGGCTTTGCCGCCGCCGTACGCCGTCACGGAGAGTAGCGGGTACGGTACGAGACGCTGTCGGCCGGAGTTCGGGGGTTCATGGTGTTTGCCCAGATGGCTCAGGAGCGTCCGGTCGCGTCCGCGGAATGGCTGCGCGCCGCGCGGGCCGCCCGTACGCTCTCCGTGGTCACGCTGGTGTGGCTGGGCGCGGAGAGCACGCTCGGCCTCGCGGCCGGGTTCGCCGCGCACTCGGTGGCGCTGATCGGGTGGGGGCTCGCGGCGCTCGTGGAGGCGGCGGCCAGCCTGATCGTGGTGTGGCGCTTCACCGGCGCCCGCACCCTGTCGCCGAGCGCCGAGGCCACCGCCCGGCGCGCGGTCGCGGTGAGCTTCTGGCTGCTCGCGCCCTACCTCGTCCTGCACGTGGCCCACGATCTGGACGCGGGCCACCGCGCCGCGCCGAGCGTGCTCGGGATCGTCGTGACGTCGCTGAGCCTCGTCGGCATGCCCGCGCTGGGCCTGGCCAAGCGCCGGCTCGGCGCGCGGCTCGCCTCCGCGGCCACGGCAGGCGAGGGCACGCAGAACCTGCTCTGCGCGGTCATGGCGGCGGGCGTGCTGGCCGGGCTCTGGCTCAACACGCTGGGCTGGTGGTGGGTGGATCCGCTGGTCGCGGTGGTGCTGGCCGGCATCGCGGCCCGTGAGGGAACGCGCGTGTGGCGCGGTCACGCATGCTGCCATTGACGCCACAGTACGTAATCAACGCACCAAAAGGGCGGTTTTGCCACGGAGACCGCAACCAGTAGTGTTCCGGGGATATTGCGGTGTATCTACCGCTAGGGTCTCCAGAAGGTCTCGAGCACACCTAAGAGGACATCGTGGGGCGACACCGCACAGACGATCTCGATGGCGGATATCGAGCCAGCGAGCCGCCGCCTCGCAGACGGCCGAGGAACAGCCGTGGCCGGGTCATCGTGCCCCTCGCGGGCGCCGTCGCCATGGCCGTCCTCCTGGGTGTCGCCGCGTTCGTCATCTTCAACCGCGACCACGACTGCTCCGGCGGCAAGCTGGCGCTGCGCGTCGTCGCCACCCCCGAGATCGAGCCCCCGCTGAGCAAGATCGCCGCGAGCTACAACAAGGCCATGCACTCGGTCGACGGCAGGTGCGTCGAGGTCGCCGTGGCGAAGGAGGCGTCCGCCAAGACCGCCGCCGCCGTGGCCGCGGGCAAGGCCAAGGCCGACTTCTGGGTGGCCGACTCCAGCCTGCTCATGGAGAGCATGCGCGCGACCCCGGCGGGCGAGGCGCTGCCGCAGGTGGAGGGCTCGATCGCGACGTCGCCCATCGTGCTCGCCGCGGCGAAGTCGGCCGCGTCCAAGCTGGGCGGCGCCCTGCAGCCGAGCTGGGCGTCCATGATCTCGGCGGCGAACGTCGCCAACGTGGACGGTCCCGGCCGCAAGGTGCGGGTGCTCGCCCTCGACCCGCAGAAGAACTCCGCCGGCCTCGCCGCGCTGCTCGCCGCGGCCGGCATCGCGAAGGAGTCGGGCAAGGACAAGGAGCTGGTGGGCGCGCTGAAGGAGCTGGCCGACCAGCTCGCCACCGACTCCACGGCGCTGCTGGCCAGCCTCACCGTCAAGTCGGGCAGCCGGGTGCCGGTCGGCGTCACCACCGAGCAGGCCATCTACGCGCACAACGCCGCCAAGCCCAAGGCTCCTGTGGTGGCCCTCTATCCCAAGGAGGGCACGCTCAGCCTCGACTACCCGGTCACGATCCTCACCAAGGACGCGGGCGCGCTGAAGGCCGCCGCCGACTTCAAGCAGGCCCTCGCCACCGAGTCCGCCAAGAAGACCCTGCGCGACGCCGGCTTCCGCAGCGAGGACGGCAAGGCGGGCAGCGTGCTGTCGAAGGCCAAGGGCTTCGACCCCGAGGCCCCGACGGCCCTCGACCCGCCCGACAGCGCCACCGTCACCCGGATGGTGCAGACCTGGTCGCGGCTCAACCTGGGCAGCCGCCTGCTCGCCCTGCTCGACGTCTCCGGCACGATGGCGCTGCCGGTGCCGGGCACGGGCATGACCCGTATGCAGGCCATCAACAAGATCGCCACCGAGGGGCTGGCGCTCTTCCCGCCCGACTCCGACATCGGCCTGTGGGCGTACTCCACGCACCTCGACGGGCAGGGCAAGGACTACAAGGAGCTCATCCACGTCGGGCCGCTCGCCGAGACGGTCAACGGGACGCTGCGCAAGGACCAGATGGTGCGGACGCTCGCCACGCTGCAGGCGAAGCCCACCGGCGACACCGGGCTGAACGACACCGTCAAGGCCGCGTACACCGAGCTGACCAAGACGTACAAGGCCGACAAGATCAACACGCTGCTGATCCTCACGGACGGCGCCGGCAACGACGACCCCGACGGCGGCGTCACCGACAGCCAGCTGCTGCAGTTCCTGAAGAAGACCTACAACCCGAAGAAGCCGGTCAGCATCCTGCTCATCGCCTTCGGCCCCGAGGCCCGCGCCGGCAAGCGGCAGATGGACGCCCTGGCCAAGGCGGCGGGCGGCGAGGCGTACATCGCCGACGACATCCTCCAGGTCCGCGACTTCTTCCTGCGGGGCATGGAACGCCGCCTCTGCATGCCGAACTGCGACGGCTGAGAGTCACCATATGGGCGACAAATCATGCTTGTTGGGCATGGGGCGCGAACCGGGGTGATGGAGGGCGCGTCCTCTCCGCGTGGGGCCTGAGTGCCCGTCCAACCCGCGGGGAGGGAATCCGTTGCCCGGATGGCCGACCGTCGACCGTGCCGACGACCAGGAGCTGGTGGAGGCGCTGCGGCGTGCGGACAGCGATGCTCCCGCCAGGCTCTACGACGCCTACGCCGAG
Source organism: Nonomuraea maritima (assembly GCF_900100395.1). Taxonomy (GTDB): domain Bacteria; phylum Actinomycetota; class Actinomycetes; order Streptosporangiales; family Streptosporangiaceae; genus Nonomuraea; species Nonomuraea maritima. The sequence goes on from NZ_FNFB01000002.1 coordinate 334,068, forward strand.
CGGCTGTACGACTACGCCTTCTCCCTCTCCCGCTCCGCAGGGGCCGGCCCCGACCGTGACCTCGCCGCCGACTCCGTGCACGACGCGCTGGTCACCGCGCAGGGCTGCGTGGACCGGCTGCGGGAGCCGGCCCGGCTGCGCGCCTGGCTGTACGCGCTGACCAGGTTCCAGGTACGGGCCCGTCTCGCGCACCGCTCCGGCACGCCCGCCGGCGGCACGCCGCTGCCAGGCCAGGTCGCGCACGACGACGTCGAGCCGGCCGACGCCGAGCTGACCGCCCTCGTCCACGAGACGCTGGCCGAGCTGAGCCGGGGCGAGCGCGAGGTGCTCGAACTGTCGGTACGCCACGGCCTGACCCCGGCGGAGGTCGGCGCGGTGCTCGGGCTGACCTCGCGGCAGGCGTCCACCCGGCTCGGCAGGACCCGCGACCTGCTGGAGAACGCCGCCGCGGCGGTGGTGCTGGCGAAGACCGGCCGGGCGCACTGTCCCGACCTGTCGGCGATGGTGGACTCCTGGGAGGGCCCGCTCACCCCGCTCCTGCGCCGCCGGCTGTCGGGGCACATCGGCGGCTGCGAGGTCTGCACCGAGGGACGGCACCGCCAGGTCTCGGTCGCGCGGCTGCTGGACCTCGTGCCGGTCGCGTACCCGGGGCTCTCGCTGCGCCGCCGGGTGATCGACACGTGCGTCCGCCCCGAGCTGGACCGGACCCGTACGTTGATCACCGATCGCGGGGACAGCTTCGACCGCACGGGGTTCCCTGTGGTGGCCGAGCGCCGCTCACGGCGCAGGCCGCGCCGCCTGGCGCCGGCGCTGCTCGTGGGTGCGTGCCTGACGGCGGCGACGGGAGCCGTGATCGCGGTCAACGGCGGCGGCGCGTCCGACCCGGCCGCGCTGACGCTCGCCCCCTCCCCCAGCCTCCCACCGGAGGCGGAGGTCGTCGTGGAGGACGAGATCACGCCGGAGGCCCCGTCCGAGACCGAAGCGGACGACCCGACGCCGTCCCCGCGACGGACGCCGGCGACCAGGCGGGACGAGCCTGGCGGGTCCGGCGTGCCGGAGGTGTCGGCGCCGAGCGCGCGGCCGGTGGTCTCGCGACCGCGCCCCCGGCCCTCCGCCGCGCCCACGACCACCCGCCGCGGGTCCTCGGCCGGCGCCCGGCTCGGCGTCGCGTGCCCGCGGACGGTCGACGACGCCGCGCAGATCGGGCTGAGCGCCCGCAACGCCGCCGTGTCCTGGGTGGCGACGGCCGCGCAGGGCCTGGACGTCCAGCCGGCGAGCGGTTCGGTGAAGGCGGGCGGCTCGGCGGTGGTCTGGGTGGCGGTCGTCGACCCGACGGAGCCGGGCACCGGCCGGATCACGTTCACCTCGAACGGCGGCACCGCGACGTGCACCGTGTCCTGGGAGGGCTCCGGCGTCCACCTGCCCGAGCTGCCGACGGACGACCCGCCGTCCACGCACCAGCCGTCGGCGTCCCGTGCGGACGGTCCCAGCAAGGGTCCTGACGTGCCCGGCGCGAGCCAGGAGCGCGAGGGCGCGGGGGCGGCGCGCCTGGACGGCTGAGGGCCTTCGTAAACGGAGCCCCAACTACAAGTAACCCCCATCTTTTACAGGACAAATACGGATATATCGGACCCTGACGCGAACATGCCCGGCTACATAGGGCATTCTGGTGTGCTTGGGGATCGCGTCGGGGCCGGGTCCGCTTGACCGTGTGTTTAACATCACACGAGAAATCTCAGCCTGCCGGTAAACCGGAGCGGGTCGCCAAGCGTCGGCATTGACGCGTCCAGGCGCGGATTGGTCCCATGAGCTGGCGATCAGCCTTGCGTTTCTACCGGAAGAGGCAGGAAGAGAGAGACAGGAGATGCTCAAACAGCACCGCAGAGCGCTCGCCTGGCTGGTGGGGCTCGCCTGCATCGCGGGGGCGGTCATCGCGCTGTTCGATATCCAGACACCGTTGCGCCCCCTCCTGATCTCGCTCTTCCTTCTGGTCGTCCCGGGGGCCGCGGTGGTCGGGCTGCTGCGTGATCGCGACCCCCTGGCCGCACTGTCCGTGGGCGCGGCGGCCAGCCTCGTTCTCAACGTGCTCCTCGCGGAGGCCATGCTGCTCTTCAACGCGTGGTCACCGCGGGCGGGCGTCGCGACGGTCGCCGTGCTCGGAGGGTTCATGTACGTGCTTCGGCTGTTGTACCGGGGGAAGAGCATGCAGACCGAACAGGGGGCCAGGGCAAGGTGAAGATCGAGGTAGTCCGGCCTGGAGAGCTCGGCGACTCCGAGCGGGCGCGCTGGCGTGCGTTGCAGAAGGCCGACCCGACTCTGGACAACCCGTTCCTGTCGGTCGAGTTCGCCCTGGCGATGGACCGCCTGCGCGACTACGTGCGGGTGGCCGTCATCTCCGACGGAGGCGCCGTCCAGGGGTTCTTCCCCTACGAACGGCACAGCTTCGGCATCGGCAAACCGCTCGGCGGCTTCCTCACCACGTGTCATGGCCTGATCTCGGTCCCCGAGCTCAGGCTCGACGCCAAGGCGCTGCTGCGCGCGTGCAAGCTGTCGGTGTTCGACTTCGACCATCTCGTGGCGGGGCAGCCGACGTTCGCCCCGTACGAGGCGGATGTCCGGCCCGCTCCCGTCATGGACTTCACCGCCGGGTTCGACGCCTGGCTGGAGCAGGTCAAAGCCAACTCGCCGAAGAACCTCAAGACGGTGCGCTACAAGGAACGCAAGCTCGGCCGCGAGCACGGCGGGCTGCGTTTCGAGTGGGCCTCGGCCGACCCCGAGGTGTTGCGCACCCTGCTGGCCTGGAAATCCGACCAGTATCGGCGGACCGGCCGGGTGGACAGGTTCGCCCAGCCGTGGATCGTCGAGCTGACCGACCTCATGCACGCCGAGAACTCCCCCGACTTCGGGGGCGTCCTCACGATGCTGTACGCCGGTGACGAGCCGGTGGCCGGTCATTTCGGCCTCCGGACGGCCACCACGCTCGTCGGGTGGTTCCCCGCCTACGACACAGAGTTCGGCCGCTACTCGCCCGGAATCGTCCACCACATGCAGATGGCCGAGGCGGCCGCCGAGGCCGGGCTGCACATGGTCGACATGGGCAAGGGCGGCAAGGAGTACAAAGACTGGCTCAAGAGCGGGGTCCTGTACGTCGCCGAAGGCCGCATCTCCCGACCGTCGCCCACCGCGGCGGTCCACTGGATGGGCCGAACTCCTTTCAACAAAGCCCGAACAATTGTCATGGACCGGCCGTCTCTTTATAGGGCGGCCGACCGTGTCCTCAAGGGCTTCGGTCGGGTGCGCACCTCGATGCATCAGCAGGAGTCACCCAACGGAGTGATGAAGGAACCGACCGGAGCGAGCTGACCCCTCACTCACCCCCCGGCACAGTACATACACCCTTTACGTCACCAAGGGCCTCTCCACGCGTGGTCCGCCGGCGGCACCGTTCCCACAGCACCCGGGAGCGGTCCACACCGGTACGCGGCGCGGGGCCCGGAAGGATTGTTCTCGCCATGAGTCCCGAGATCACCAAGCACAACGGGAAGGTGCCGACCTCGTCTCTGCGGTCGATGCCGCCGCCGTCCAGCTTCACGCCTGTGACCCCTCACCTGGCCATCTCCCCGACGGTCAGCGTGGTCGTACCGGCCATGAACGAGGCCGAGAACCTGCCGCATGTGTTCGCCACGATCCCGCAGTGGATCGACGAGATCGTGCTCGTCGACGGCAACTCCGTGGACGACACGGTGGCCGTGGCCAAGCGCCTGCGCCCCCACGTCAAGGTGGTGACGCAGACCGGGAAGGGCAAGGGCGACGCCCTGGCCGCCGGGTTCGCCGCGTGCACGAGCGACATCATCGTGATGATCGACGCCGACGGCTCGACCGACGGCCGCGAGATCGTCAACTTCGTGGGCGCGCTCGTGACCGGCGCCGACTTCGTCAAGGGCTCGCGCTACGCCTCGGGTGGCGGCAGCGACGACCTGACGCTCAACCGGCGCCTCGGCAACAAGGTCCTGACCGGCATCGTCAACGTGATGTACAACACCAAGTACACCGACCTGTGCTACGGCTACAACGCCTTCTGGGCCCGCCACCTCGACGTGCTCGACCTCGACTGCGACGGATTCGAGGTCGAGACGCTGATGAACGTCCGTGCCGCCAAGGCCGGGCTGAAGGTGCACGAGGTGCCGAGCCACGAGCGCAACCGCATCCACGGCGAGAGCAACCTGCACGTCGTGCGTGACGGTTTCCGCGTGCTGAAGACCATCCTGAAGGAGTGGCGGCGCCAGCCCGCTCCCCCGCGAGCCGAGCCCACCACCACTCCTGCCGCCGACCGAGGCGTGGCATAAGAAGGACTTTCTGTGAACACGTCTGTTGTCATCTGCGTCTACACCGACGAACGGTGGGAGGACATCAGGCAGGCAGTCGAGTCGGTCGAGAACCAGACACGCCCGGCACACGAGCTGATCCTGGTCGTCGACCACAACCCCGACCTGCACCTGCGACTGAAGCTCGCGTATCCACAGGCCATCGTGGTGGAGAACACGCACGAGCAGGGGCTGTCCGGGGGCAAGAACACCGGCGTCGCCACGGCGAACGGCGAGATCGTCGCCTTCCTCGACGACGACGCGGTCGCCGACCCCGGCTGGCTGGAGGCTTTGGAGGAGGGCTTCCAGGAGCCGGGGGTCGTCGGCGTCGGCGGCCGTACCGAGCCCTTGTGGGCGTCGGCACGGCGGCCGCGGTGGTTCCCGTACGAGTTCGACTGGACGGTCGGGTGCACCTACCGCGGCATGCCGTCGGTACGCGCGCCCATCCGCAACGTGATGGGCGGCAACGCCGCGTTCCTGCGTGACGTCGTGTCCGAGGTGGGCGGCTTCCACAGCGGCATCGGACGCAGCGTGCAGGGGCGCAAGTCGCGGCCGCTCGGCTGCGAGGAGACCGAGTTCTGCATCCGTCTCACGCAGCGCAAGCCGGGCTCCGTCATGCTCTTCGAGCCGCGGGCGCTGATCGGGCACAAGGTGTCCCGCCAGCGCGAGCGGTTCGCCTACTTCAGGTCCAGGTGCTACGCGGAAGGGTTGTCGAAGGCTCTGGTGACACGGGAGGTGGGCACCCAGGACGGGCTCTCCAGCGAGCGCGCGCACGCGATGAAGACGCTGCCGCTCGGAGCGCTGCGCGGCGTCGGCGAGACACTGCGGGGCGATGTCGGCGGGCTCGGCCGGGCGGCCGCGATCGTGATCGGGCTGGCCTGGACGACCTGGGGCTACGTCGTCGGTTCCGCACGGCTGAAGGCGGCACGGTCATGATCCGCGTACCGATCCTGATGTACCACTCGGTCAGCGACAGCCCCAACGACGAGACGCGGCCGCACGCCGTGCGGCCGTCCGACCTCGAGGAGCAGCTCGACCACCTGGCCGTGAGCGGCTTCACGCCGCTCACGCTGGGCGACCTCGCGGACTCGTTTCGTGACGGCGAGCGCGCGCTGCCGGCCAAGCCGGTCGTGCTCACGTTCGACGACGGCTACGCCGACTTCCACAGCCACGCGCTGCCGTTACTGGAACGTCACAACTTCCCGGCCACGGTCTTCCTGACCAGCGGCTGGGTGTCCGACGCCGGCGCCGACGCCGCGGGCCGGCCGCTCGACGCCATGCTGTCGTGGGGTCAGGCGCGCGAGGCCGCCCAGACCGGTGTCGAGATCGGCGGCCACAGCCACAGCCACCCCCAGCTCGACCAGCTCCGCACCGACGAGTTGCGCGACGAGCTGCGCAGGAACAAGGGGCTGCTGGAGGAGCGGATCGGCACGCCGGTCGCCACCATGGCCTACCCCTACGGCTACTCCAGCGCCCGCGTCCGCCAGGAAGTACGCAAGGCCGGTTACTCCGCCGCCTGCGCCGTGAACAACGCGATCGCCGCCGACCGGCACGACCTGCTCGCCGTCCCCCGGCTGACGGTCGGCAAGGGCACGACCATCACCATGTTCAAGCGCGCCGTCGAAGGCAGCGCCGTGCCGCTCATCTACCTGCGCGAACGCATCCTCACCAAGGGATACGCCGTCGTCCGCAGGACGAGGTACGGAGTGCGACGGGTGCGCGGAGATGTCTGAGCTCCGGAAGAAGATCCTCGGCGATCTGCGCAACCCGCTGTTCCGCCAGGGCTACGCGCTCATGGCCAACACGGTGATCACCGGTGTGCTCGGCATGGGCTACTGGCTGCTGGCCGCCCACTTCTACACCTCCGAGGAGTTCGGCCGCGGGCAGGCGGTGATCACGGCGATGCGGCTGTTCGCGTCGCTGACCGCGCTCGGGTTCGTGGGGGCGCTGGCGCGCTTCCTGCCGGTGTCGGGCCGCCGTACGCCGGAGGTCATCCTGCGCGGGTACGGCCTGGCCGCCGCCACCGGCGGCGTCGCGGCGGTCGGCTTCCTGCTGACGCTGCCGCTGTGGGGCGAGACCTACTCCGTGCTGGCCGGGTTCGGACCTGGCCTGTTCTTCCTGGGCTCGGTGGTGGTGTGGGCCGTCTTCACGCTGCAGGACGTGGTGCTGACCGGTTTGCGCCGGGCCACGTTCGTGCCGCTGAACAACCTGATCTTCGGCCTGGTGAAGATGGGGCTGCTCGTCGCGCTGGCCGGCGCGCTGCCCGAGGGGGGCGTCTTCGTCTCCTGGGTCATCCCGACCGCGCTCGCCCTCATCCCGATCCAATGGCTGATCTTCGGCGTGGTCGTGCCCCGGCACGTCCGGCAGGCCGACGCCGCGCAGGAGCCGCCGCGGCTGCGTGAGATGGGCAGGTTCCTGGCCGGCGACTTCCCCGGCGCGCTGTCCATCCTGGCGATCGTGTACCTCGTGCCCGTGGTGGTCGCCACGCAGGTGGGCGAGGCCACGTTCGGGCGCTTCGCGATGGCGCACACGCTGGCGAGCATGATCGAGCTGCTGGCCATGAACATGGCGGTGTCGCTGACCGTCGAGGGCTCGTTCGAGCGTGCCCGCCTGGCCGAGAACTGCCGGCGGGCGCTGCAACGGGCGTTCCTGATCGTCACGCCGATCATCGCGGTGGCGCTCCTCGGCGCGCCGCTGATCCTGCGGATCTTCGGCGCCGAGTTCGCCGAGGAGGGTACGACGCTGCTGCGGCTGATGTCGCTGGCGGTGCTGCCGCGGGTGCTGATCGAGGTCTACCTGAGTGCGCTGCGGGCGCAGAGCCGGGCGCGGGCGCTCGCGACGGTGCAGATCGGGCTGGCCGCGCTCGTGCTGGTGTCCACCGTCGTCCTGTTCCCGCATTTCGGCGTCAACGCGGTGGGATACGGACTACTCTCTAGCGAACTTCTCATGGCACTGTTGATCTTCGGGAAGCTGCGCAAGATTCTCAAGTACGACGAAACCGAGAGGTCGCCTGTCACCCAGGGGTCGTCCGGGGCCGCATGATGGTCAACGTGACACAACGGGACGGCGATGGCAAGGCAACGGGGATCACCGGCTCCTCGAACGACCGCAAGGAGGAGCCAGAGGTGCCCTTCGATCCGGACGCGACGGGAGTCATCCCGAAGCTGACGTTCGACTCCCCACCTGACGGCGCCACCCCGGCGAAGGGCACGCCGGCGAAGCCCGCCACCCCCGAAGAACCCACCGCGACCCCGGCCGAACAGCCTGCCGCAACCCCCGCGAAGCAGCCCGCCGCAACCCCTGCGAAGCAGCCCGCCGCAACGCCGGCGAAGCCGCCCGCCGTGACCCCGGCGACGCCGCGTCCGGCCGCCAAGAGCCCCGCCAGTGCGGGCAAGCCGGTGCTGGGCGGTGACGACGAGGTTGACAGCGCGGACTCCGAGACGACCGCGGAGATCCGCCTGCCCCTCCCGGCCCACATAGGCCGCCCCCCGACCGCCGACCCCACCACCAGGACCCCCGAAGGTTCCGCTGCCGCAGCCACCGCCGCCGAGACCACCGCGGACGTCCGGACGGGGTCGGCGCCGAGGGTGACTTCCCCGTCGTCCACGGCTCCTTCCACGCCTGGCCCCCGTACGCAGCAGGACGACGACACCGTCCCGACCGAGCCCGAGACACCGGCGGCCACCGCCCGCCCCGGCAGCGGCCCCCAGAAGGCCGGCACGCCCCCGCCCGCGAGCGCGGGCTCGCCGCAGCAACCTGCAGAGAAACCGCAGGAGGCACGGAGCGAGCCGCAGCACGCCCTCAGCGGGGCGACGCAGGCCCCGAGCGGGCCGCAGGAGGCTCCCAGCGAGTTGCGGGAGGTGCGGAGCGAGGCTTCGGACGCCCTGGGCGAGCCCCAGCGGGCTCGGCGGGAAGGTGGGCTGCGGGGCTGGGTCGGGCGGCTGGTCGGCAGTGCGCCCACGTGGTTGCCCGCGTTGCTCGCCGTCGAGGGTCTGGTCATGTACGTGCTCGCGCTCAAGGCCCCCGTGGGCCCGATGCGCGGCGTCAACCCGGCCGACATCGACGGGCTGGGCCTGATCTCGGCGCTTCCTGTGACGGCGTTCGCCGCCCTCCTGATCATGCTCGTGTCGTTCTTCGTCACGGTCACCCAGCGCACCGACCGCAAGTTCCTGCTGCTGTTCCAGATCGCCGCGATCACGTTCGCGCTGCACGGCGCGGGCGCGCTCGTGGCGCAGGAGCCGCGGTTCCCGACGGCCTACATCCACGCCGGTTTCGTGGAGTTCATCGCCAGGACCGGCGAGACGGCGATCAACATCGACGCCCGCATGGGCTGGCCGGGTTTCTTCGCGCTCTTCGCGTTCGTCACGAAGGCCGCCGGCATCACCGACCTGACGCCGATCCTGCAGTGGACGCCACTCCTGTCCAATCTGCTGTATCTGCTGCCGTTCGTCCTGATCCTGCGACAGGTGGTGGCGACCACGCGGGCGCGGTGGTTCGCGGCGCTGCTGTTCGTGCTGGTGCAGTGGATCGGCCAGGACTACTTCTCCCCGCAGGGCTTCACGTTCGCGCTCTACCTGGCGTTCGTGGCGATCCTGCTGAGATGGTTCGGCCGGGTCGAGCCGCGGACGAAGCCGATCCCGCCGAAGGGCCTGCGCAAGCTCATCGGCCGGCTCGACGCGATGATCCCGGGCGAGCTCGCCAACACCGGCACGTTCCGGGCCGACAAGCTGCTCATGCTGCTGATGCTGGTGGCGCTGTTCCTGGCGTCGGTGGCCTCGCACCAGATCACGCCGTTCATGATGCTCGGCGTGGTGACGGCGTTCCTGCTGTTCAAGCGGACGTCGCTGACGTGGGCGCTGCCGTTCGTGCTCGGGATGGTGGTGCTGGCCTGGATCAGCTACATGACGGTCGGGTTCTGGGCCGGCCAGATCGACACGATCTTCGGCGGGTTCGGCGACATCCTCGCCAACCTGCGCAGCAACACGGGCGACCGCATCGAGGGCACCGACCCGGCGCACGCGATGGTGCTGCAGGCCCGGCTCGGCATCCTGGTCGTGATCCTCAGCCTCGCGGCGGCCGGCCTGCTCCGGCGGCTGCGGCGCGGGGTGTTCGACCGTTCGGCGCTGATCCTGCTGTGCGTGCCCGTGCTGGCGCTGGCCCTGCAGAGCTACGGCGGCGAGATCGGCCTGCGGATCTACATGTTCGCGCTGCCGGGCGCGTGCCTGCTGGCCGCGTACGCGTTCTTCCCCAACCTGCCCTCCGACAGCGCGGACGTGCGGGAGGAGACCGTACCGATCCGCAAGCGGAACATCCGCTTCAACCCGGAGCTGACGAAGCGGATCTCGTTCGTGCTGGCGGCGTGCTTCGCGGTGCTGTTCGCGATGGCGTTCCTGCTGGCCCGGTACGGCAACGAGCAGTTCGAACGGGTCACCTCCGGCGAGGTCGCGGCCCTGCACTACGTCTACGACCACGACAAGCCGAGCGCGCGCGTCCTCTACCTGGTGCCGAGGGAGGGTCCGGAGGTCACGCCGACCCTGCCGTGGGGCGAGCGCGACGTCGAGCTCGTCAGCTTCAACGTGCAGGCGCTCGTGCACAAGGACCCGACGCAGATCGACGACGCGGTGAAGGCGCTGCGCGGGCAGCCCCGCAACTCGTACCTGATGGTGAGCACCGGGCAGGTGAGCTACCTCCAGCTCAACGAGGGCTTCCCGCGCGGCTGGGGCGAGAAGTTCCGTGCGGCGCTGGACGCCTCGCCCGACCTGCAGAAGGTCTTCTCCAACAAGGACGCGGCGCTCTACACGTGGAAGACCTTCGTCCGTGGCACCGAGATCCCCGACCCGATCCCGTACGAGGGTCGCGGCGACCCCACGACGCCGTGGACGCCGGTGGGCGTCGGCGCGCTGATCCTCACCTGGGTGTCGCTGGGCGCGTACGAGATCATCCGGTTGAACGGCCCCGACCGGGCGCCCAAGGCGCGCAGGCGGCTGCTGTACCTAGCGGTTCCCTCGTTCGTCGTGGCGTTCGCGGTGATCGTCGAGCGGTTCGTCTACATCGCGCAGAACAACCTGTAGCCGCGGCCCCGCCGGGGGTTCCTCCACACCACACAGAAGGACCCCCACCCGGCCGCCCCACACGCGAAGCCGCGGCCCCGCCGGGGGTCCACGCGCGGGGGGTGAATAGGATCGAGCGTCAAGGTCGCATCCCCCCGGCGCCCCCCATGGCAGCCTGAAGGAACCACATGATGCACCAGAGCGCGGTCGGGTCTGTGACGAACCGCCTCACCCGCCGACCTTCCGGGCCGAGCGTCCTGCTGACTGATCCGACCGGGTTGTTCGCCGAACTGGCCCGGCTCGACCTGCCTCCCGGCGACTACGTGCTGTGCGGCTCGGCCGCCCTGTACGTGCGCGGCATGCGGGCCAGGATCAACGACCTGGACGTCCTCGCCCGTGGCGCGGCCTGGCAGAAGGCGCTGGCCTTAGGCGTACCGAAGCCGGCCCTGTCGGGCCACGGGCTGCGGGTGGTGCATCCCTCGGCGGCCATCGAGTTCGTCGACCGGTGGACGCCCGGCTGGCCCACCGACGACCTGATCGACAACGCCGACGTGATAGACGGCGTCCCGTTCATGCGCCTGGGTGACGTCCTGGCCTGGAAGGAGGCGGCGCGCCGGCCGAAGGACCTGCCTGACATCGCCGCCGTCGAGCACCTGCGGAGCCTGTGGAGCCGGCGCTCGCGGCGCTGCCCGTCGAACGCCAGGTACGCGCCAGAGCCGGGCACCTACAGCCCCCACGCGTGCGTCTCCGCCGGCTGGCGCGCCTGCGGCGGCCGGGCCATGAAGCCCCCGACCCGCTAGGCGCGCGAGGGTCACGTGCCGCCGCGGCCCGACCACCTGATCTCGTACGGGGCGAGGCTCACCTGGCGGCCGTCGACGGTCGCGGTGACGGCCTGGTCTGCGGTGTTCACCATGACGACCTGGCGTTCCTGGCCGAGCGTCCTGATCCTCTGGTCGGACGAGGGCACCTCCTGCACCCGCACCCCGGCGGGGAACCACTTCGCGAACCCGCTGAGCAGCCCCGCCATCGGCAGCTCGCCGCCCACCTCGGCCGCCCACAGGCACCCGGGGCAGGCTCCCTCGTCTTCGACCTGGGGGTTCCAGTAGAGGGCGGTGGTGACGCCGCTCCTCGCGAACTCCATCATCGCGGTGGCCTGCACGGCCGTGCGCCGCTCCTCGCTCCACCCGGAGTTCTCCGGCTCGACGTACCACTCCGCCCACCACACCGGCAGGTCGGTCTGTTGCCGCAACCACGTGGTGATGGCGGAGAACTTGCCCTGGGCCTCGAAGTCGCCGGGCACGTTGCCCTTGTCCTTCGTCATCGAGGCGCTGTCGACGACGACGAAGTCGGCGCCCTTCTTGTGCTGGATCCAGTACTTGATGGCGTCCAGCGCCCGCTGGTCGACCGTCCCCCAGGGGCCGCTCACCTCGGACGACTGGCCGGAGGAGTAGCTCTCGATCGACATGTACGGCCCGCCGACCTGGATGTCGGGGTTCACCTTCTTCAGCGCCGTGTAGACCTTGTTGTACATCTCGGTGTAGCCCGCGGCGTCCCACCGGTTCTTGGCGGTGTCCCAGAAGCCCTTGAACTCGTTCCACACCAGGTAGTGCTTGACCGTCGGGTACTGCTCGGCGACCCGTGCCGCGAGCGCGGCGAAGTCGTCGAAGTGCTCTGGCTCGGGGGCGACGGTGTGGTTCTTGCTCCAGTCGGTACGCCCGGCCTGGCCGCCCTTCATCCAGTCGGGGGCGCAGCACAGCGTGATCACGGGGGTGGCCCGCGAGGAGGCCATGAACGTCAGCCGCCGGTCTAGGTCGCTGAAGTTGAACTGTCCGGGGCTCGGCTCGGGGTTGCCGACGCCCCAGCCCATGATGTGCTGGTTCTGCAGCATCGGGACCCGGCCGAGCAGGCCCCGCGCCTCCTCCTGCACCTGATCCGGTTCGTTGTCGGCGCTGAACTGGGTGTGCGTGACGCCCCAGCGCGGCCAGCGCTCCAGCGCGGGCGGCTGGTCGAGCGTGGGCGCCGGGCTCTGCGGCATCGCGGTGGCCGCGTCCCCGCCGCCGAACGTACGGCGCTCCTGGGTGCGTACCGAGGCGTAGACCATGATGGCCACCACCAGGACGACCGCGAGGATGCCCAGGCCGACGGCGATCGGCCACGGCGATCGCCGGCGCGCGTGCCGGCCTTCCTGCGGCATCACTGCGGTCTCCGGGCGCGGAGTACGGGGCTGGCCCCGCTAGGGGATGCGTCCATGGCGTTCGTCACTTCCTGCTCTCGTGGCGAGACGGCGGCATTCCATCTGTATACGACCGGCGAGGGGGTGCATGCGCCACGAGGTCAGGAATCCGGCAGGTCCACGAACGCCACCAGGGCCGGGCGACGGCCCGGCCCTGGTCACGTTGAACGCCTCGCGTGCAGGCTACTCGCTGTGTCCGACGTGGGGCGGCCGCTGACCGCCCGCGGGGCCGGGCACTCCGGCATAACGGTACGGCACAGGCTGCCTTCCCGGCTGGACGACGAGAAGAGTGCCCGACGTCTCGGCGTAGAAGGCCGATTCGACGGCCGCCGCCACGTCCTCGGCGTCGAGCAGGGGGAAGCCCGCGCTGACGAACATCTCCCGCGCCGCGGCCACCAGCGGGGTGTCCGTGAAGCCGGGGCAGACCGCGCTGATGCGGATGTTCTGGGCGGCCAGCGGCTCGGCCAGCGCCCGTACGAGGCCCACGACGGCGTGCTTGGTCATGGTGTAGACGGGGTCGCCGGAGAAGCCGACGAGCCCCGCCAGCGAGGCGGTGGCCACGACGGCGCCGCCGCCCGAGCGCTGCAGCAGCGGGACGGCGGCGCGCACGCCGAAGACGACGCCGTCGATGTTGACCCCGACCACCTTGCGATAGCGCTCCAGGTTGAAGTTCGCGAAGTCGACCCCGCCGGTGACCCCGGCGTTGAGGTGGACCAGGTCGAGACGGCCGTGGTGCCGCTCGGCGAGCGCGACCGCCTCCAGCGAGGCGTCCGGGTCGCTCACGTCGGCGGCCAGCCACACGCCGCCGACCTCCTTGGCCAGGCGTTCGAGGCCCTCTCCGTCGAGGTCGACGAGGACGCACCTGGCGCCGCCCGCCGCCAGACGTCTCGCCACGGCGGCCCCGATGCCGCTGGCAGCTCCGGTGATCAGTGCAACAGTGCTCATGGCGCTCCTTGCGGGGCCACGGGCCCCGGGTCGGGGGGTGTGCGAGACGGTCAGTGCTGGTCGAGCATGCGGTGCGCGCGGGAGATCAGCGTCGGTACGGCGGAGCCGATCCGGTCGAATCCCTCTCCAACGGTCTTACCTTGCCGGAATCGGGCGTGGATACCCTCGACGATCACGGCGAGCTTGAAGTTGCCGAACGCCACATAGAACCCAAGGTCTGAAATTTCGCGACCTGAAACTTTTGCGTAGTGGCTCGCGAACTCGGCGGCGTTCATGAACCCCGGGGCCACCGTCACGTCGCCCGACACCGGGATGCCCGCCCGCTCCTCGTCGCCCTGATCGGCCCAGTACGTCAGGGTGAGCCCCACGTCGGCCAGCGGGTCGCCGAGCGTGGACATCTCCCAGTCGACCACGGCCATGATCTCCAGGTCGGCGCGCCGGACCAGCGTGTTGTCCAGCCGGTAGTCGCCGTGCACCAGCGTGCCGGGGACCTCGGCGGGCAGCCGCGCCCGCAGGCGTTCCACCAGCCGGTCGTAGTCGGGCCGGTCCTCGGTCTTCGACCGCTCCCACTGCTGGCACCAGCGGTCGAGCTGGCGTGCCAGGTAGCCGGCGGGCCGTCCGAAGTCGCCGAGCCCGACCTCGCGGTAGTCGACCGCGTGGATGGCGGCCAGCACCTCGGCCAGGCGCTCCGACAGCCTGCGGGTCTGCTCCGGCACCGGATCGCCGAGCTCCTCACGGGTGCGGACGGCCTCGCCCGGGACGTACCCCATGAGGTAGAACGGTGCTCCGATGACGTCCTCGTCGGCGCAGAAGGCGACCGGCTCGGGCACCGGGACGGGCGTCGGCGCGAGCGCGGAGATGACCCGCCACTCCCGCCGCATGTCGTGGGCGGTCGGCAGCACGTGGCCGAGCGGCGGCCTGCGCAGCACAAGGCGGCGCTCGGGGGTCTCGACCACATACGTCAGGTTGGACCGGCCGCCGGAGATCAGCGAGACGGACAGGGGCGCACCCACATCAGGGACGTTCCGGGCCATCCAGGCGACCAGGCGGGGATGGTCGATGCCAGGTACGGTCATGCACCCACACTAGAACGAAGCTCGGTTCTTAACGTCATCTGAGCATTCTTAATACTCCCTGAGAGTTCTGCCCCCACCCCGCCCCGCACCTGATCGCGCAGGTCAGTTCCTTTACGCTGGAAGCACTCCTCCGTCTGAACCTGGACGGAGAGTGTCATGCCGACCTGTAGGAGCCAATGCGCGTCACCGTTGCCCGACCACGTGAACTGGGCCAAGCAGAAGTGAGCCGATGGCGGTCGCTGCAAGAGGCCGACCCCGCCTTCGACAACCCCTTCCTGTCTCCAGAGTTCACCCTCACGGTAGGCGAACTGCGAGACGACGTCCGGGTGGCCGTCATCCACGACGGCCCCGACATCGTGGGCTTCTTCCCCTTCGAGCGCCACCCGCTCGGCATCGGCAAGCCGGTCGCCGCGGGACTCACCGACGCCCAGGGCCTCGTCTACGACAGGCACGTGCGCATCGACCCCCTCCGGCTGATCAAGGCGTGCGGCCTGAGCGTGTACGAGTTCGACCACCTCGTCGCCGCGCAGCCCCTGCTGAACGCGCACCACGACCGGCACCCGTCGCCGATCATCGACCTGAGCGACGGCTTCGACCACTACACCGAGACGCTGCGCGCCAACTCCGGCAAGACGTACAAGTCCACCCTGGCCAAGCAGCGCAAGCTGCAGCGCGAGGTCGGCACCGTCCGCCACGACTACGCCATCACCGACGTCGCACCGCTGCGCACGCTGCTGGGCTGGAAGACCGACCAGTACCGCCGCACCGGCCGCACCGACCGGTTCGCCCACCAGTGGATCGTCGAGCTGGTCGAACGGCTGCTCGCCACCCGGTCCGACAGCTTCGCCGGGGTGCTCGACATGGTCTACGCCGGCGACGAGCCGGTGGCCGGCCACTTCGGGCTGCGCACCCGTACGACGCTCGTCGGCTGGTTCCCCGCCTACGACACCCGGTTCGCGAAGTACTCCCCCGGCCTCGTGCAGCACCTGGCGATGGCCGAGCAGGCCGCCAAGTCCGGCATCCAGCTGATCGACCTCGGGCGGGGCGAGAAGGAGTACAAGGACAAGCTGAAGACCGGCGAGCTCCAGGTGGCCGAGGGCAGGGTCGCCCGGCGCGCCCCCGCCGCCGCCGTCCACTGGCTGATGCGGGTGCCGGCGCGCAAGACCCGCGCCACCGTCCTGGCCAACCCCCTGCTGCACAAGACGGCCGACAAGGCGCTGAAGACGTACGGAAGACTCCGGACCGTCCTGCAAGGGTGAAATACCTCGCTGAGCGGACAGGACGCCTCTGCCTGTCGCTGCCGTCGAACCGGCTCGGCCTCTACCTGGCGCTGCGCCACTGGTGCTCGCCCGGGCAGCGCCTGCTCATGTCGCCCCTTTCGGCTGACGAGATCCTCTTCCTGGTGCTCGCGGCCGGTCTGCGCCCGGTGATCGCGCCGCTGTCGCCGCGCGACGGCAACATCGACGCCGCACGCGTCGACCTCGCCGGCGTGGACGCGGTCCTCACCACCAACCTGTACGGCCTGCCCGACGACGCCCCCGCCCTCTCCGGCAAGATCCTCATCGAGGACGCCGCGCACGCCATGGGGAGCTCCGTCGGCGGTCGGCCGGTGGGCACGTTCGGCCAGGCGGCGGTCTTCAGCCTGTCCAAGCATCCGGGCGCGGGCTCGGGCGGCGTGCTGGTCGTCGACGACGAGGCCGACCTGAAGGCCCTGACCGCGGCGCGCGACGAGCTGATGGTCCCCGGCTCGGCGTGGGCCGACCTGTGGAGCGTGGCCGGCTCGACGGCTCGCCGCGCCGCGCTCCGGCTCGACCTCGTACGCCCCGCCCTGTGGCTGCAGCGGGCGCTCGGGCTGCAGGAGCCGCGCCAGGGCTACCGGATC
Organism: Nonomuraea maritima; assembly: GCF_900100395.1. Taxonomy (GTDB): domain Bacteria; phylum Actinomycetota; class Actinomycetes; order Streptosporangiales; family Streptosporangiaceae; genus Nonomuraea; species Nonomuraea maritima. The sequence continues at coordinate 350,618 of NZ_FNFB01000002.1, forward strand.
GCGCTCGACGCCGAACGCCTGGAGCAGGTGCTCGGCCACGCCCCGTCGCTGCCGCCCTTCGACCGCTGGGTCCACGCCGACCTGCACCGCTACCGCGCCCGCCGGGGCCGCCTCGCCCGCTGGTACCAGGACAGGCGGATGGCCGGCGTACCCGAGGAACGCGCCCGCCGGGTCGCGGGCGTGCGGCTCCTCGCCGAGCTGCCCACCGTCGCGCCGGCCGTACGCGACGACCTCGGACAGCCGCTGTTCCGCGTGCCACTGCTGGTGCGCGACCGCGACGCGGCCATCACCGCACTCGAACGCCACGGAGTGGCCACCGGCTACCTGTACGACCCGCCCTACGACGAGTACGCCCCCGGCCTGACCGAGCCGTCCCCCGATCCTGAGCCCGCCCGCTGGTGGGCCCGCCACGTGCTGCCGGTCGACCCGGTGTACGCCTCCAGGGCGTTGCCGATCCTGCGCGGCCTGCAACCGCCGGAGGCTACGCCGCCCCGGCGTCCCTGATCAGCCCGGCCAGGACGCGGCAGCCCCTGCGGACGTCGGGCAGCGAGGCGGAGCCGTACCCGATGACGATGCCGTGCAGGCGCGCGGGCCCGTGGTGGTACTGCCTCGTCGAATCGACCAGGACCCCCGCCGCACGAGCCCGCTCGGCGACGTCGGGCACCAGCGACGCGTGCAGCTCGGCCAGCACGTGCAGCCCGGCCGTGTCGCCGCTCAGCCGGCAGACGGGACCGAGGATCTCGACCACGGCCGCGCGGCGGCGCGCGTACTCCAGGCGCATCCTGCGCAGGTGACGGTCGATGTCACCGTGCTCGAGCAGGGTGGCCACAGCCTGCTGGACGGGGCCGCTCGTACGGTCGGCCACCGCCTCGCGCCATTCGGCGATCCGGCCGAGGAGCTCAGGCTCGCCGACGAGCCAGCCCACGCCGACGTCGGGCGCCAGGGTCTTCGACAGCGAGCCGAGCAGCACCACCCGCGACGGGTCGAGGCCGTAGAGGGCGGGCAGCGGAGCCACGTCGTAGCGGAACTCGGCGTCGTAGTCGTCCTCGACGATCACGGCGCCGGTGCTCCGCGCCCAGGCGAGCAGGCGCTCGCGGCGCGGGATCGGCAGCCGCCCGCCGAGCGGGTACTGGTGGGCGGGCGTGGTGTAGAGCACCCGCAGGTCGGCGGGGAGCGCGTCGACGACCACGCCGGACTCGTCCACCGGGCAGGGCACCACCTCGGCGCCCCTGGCCGCGAAGACCGTGCGGGCCGCGTGGTAGCCGGGCTCCTCGACCCCCGCGCGGGCGCCGGGGCCGAGCAGCGCGAGCGCGCACAGATCGAGCCCGTTGCCCGTGCCCCGGGTGACGAGGACGTTCTCCGGGCCGACGGCCATGCCCCGCGCCCGGCGCAGGTGCTCGGCGAGCTGCTCACGCAGGCGCGGCAGCCCGTACGGGTCGGGTGAGTCGCCGGGCGGCAGGTCGGCCGCCCGGCGCCAGGCGCGCTTCCAGGCCGCCCGGTCGTAGTCGCGCACCCACGGCCGGCCCGGCGTGAGGTCGATCGCGGCGATGGGCCGGGGTGGCGTGACCGGCACGTACGCGCCGCGGCCCGGCGGGCGGGGCGCCTGCTCCATGTCGGCCACGAACGTGCCTGAGCCGTGCCGCCCCTCGAGCCAACCTTCGGCGTACAGCTGCTGGTAGGCCTCCGTCACGACGGTGCGGCTCACCCCGAGCTGGGTCGCGAGCGCCCGGGTGGACGGCAACCGCTCGCCGGGCGCGAGCGTGCCGTCGAGCATCGCGCGGCGCAGCCGTTCCGTGAGCTGCGCCGTGAGCGGCTCACCGGAGTCGCGGGACAGGGACACGGGCAGGTCGACAGCTGTGCGCACAGGAGTGGTCTCTAGGAAGGGACTGACAGTGGCCCTACAGGATAGGTCCACTTCGTCGTTACGGTCGAACCATGCTCTCCACCACTCCCCGTACCACGCTGGGCCGTGAGAAGCATCGCGGCAGCACCGACATGAACGATCTCTACGAGGTGCTCGACACCGGCCTGATCTGCCACCTGGGCGTGGTCGTGAACGGCTGCCCGATCGTCGTGCCCACCGGGTACGGCCGCATCGGCGACATCCTCTACCTGCACGGCTCGACCGGCGCCCGGTCACTGCGGGCGGCCGACGGCGCGGAGGTGTGCGTCACCGTCACCCACCTCGACGGCGTCGTGCTGGCCCGCTCGGTCTTCAACCACTCGGTCAACTACCGCTCGGCGATGGTCTACGGCCGGGCGCGGCTGGTCACCGACCCCGGCGAGCGCATGGACGGGCTGCGCGCGCTGTCCGAGCAGCTCGCCCCCGGCCAGTGGGAGTACGCGCGGCAGCCCAGCGCCAAGGAGCTGGCCGCCACGGCGGTGCTGGCGCTGTCGCTGGAGGAGGCGTCGGTCAAGATCCGGCGCGGCGGGCCGAATGACGAGGAGGCGGACCACGCGCTGCCGATCTGGGCCGGCGTGCTGCCGCTGATCACGACGTGGGGCGAACCAGAACCCGACGCGGCCCTGCCGGAAGGGGTCGAGACCCCGGTTCACATCCTTCGCCGGGAGTAGTTCTACAAGAGAAGAAAACCCTGCTTCATGATCGTACGTCTCATCAAGTGGGTCGCCTCCTGATGGGAGACGTTGATGGAGTGGAGCCCTCCGGGATACACGGAGCTGAGGCAGCTCGGACGAGGTGGCAGCGGGCGGGTCGTGCTCGCCGTGCACGACGCGACCGGCGTCCGGGTGGCGATCAAGTATGTGTCCGAGCGGCTGCGGCACGACCGCGCCGTGCTGGCGAGGTTCCGCTCCGAGGCGCGGCTCCTGGTCGCCCTGCGCGACCCGAACATCGCCACGATCTGGGAGTACGTCGAGGACACCGGCGGCGCCTGCATCGTGATGGAGCTGGTGAACGGCGTCTCGTTACGGGCCCTCCTGCGCGAGAACGGCCCGGCGGAGCCGGAGGCGGCGCTCGCCGTGCTGAAGGGCTCGCTGCTGGGCCTGGCCAAGGCGCACGAGCTCGGGCTGGTGCACCGCGACTACAAGCCGGAGAACGTGCTCGTCCGTGACGACGGGGTGAGCAAGCTCGTCGACTTCGGCATCGCGGTGCGGCAGGGCACGACGGCCACCCCCGCGGGGACGCCGCCGTACATGGCGCCCGAGCTGTGGTCGCGGGAGCCCGCGACCCCTTCGACCGACGTGTACGCGGCCACGGCCGTCTTCTTCGAGTGCCTGACGGGGCATCGTCCGTACCGTTCGAGCGAGCCGAGCGTGCTCGGCTACCAGCACCTGCACGCGCCGGTGCCGATCGGCGACGCCCCCGAGCCGCTGCGCGAGCTGGTCCGCAGCGGGCTGGCCAAGGACCCGGCGCAGCGGCCAGGCAGCGCCCTGGCGTTCCTCGCCGAGCTGGAGTCGGCGGCGGTGGCCGCGTACGGCGAGGATTGGGAGGAACGAGGCAGACGCCGCCTCGCCGCCCTGGTCGCGTTACTGGCCCCGCTCCTCCTCCCCCTACGCCCGGACACCACCCCACCCGTGCCCGAGACGTCCACGTCACTGGCCCGCACAGTCCTCCGCGACATCGGCTCACACGCCCGACGCCTGACGCGCTCCGGTGCCCGGCGCGTGACCCGCTCCGGCGCGCGGCGGGTGGTCATGGGCGGAGCGCTGGCCACGGCGGCGGCGGTGACGGCGGTGATGGTGGTGCTCGCCGCCAACCAGCCGGCACCGGACCCGCTGGGAGCCGCAGCGGCCGTCCCGCCGAGCCCCACCGTCCCGATCTCCGACCCTGCCACCCTGTCCACGACCACCCCCGACCCCAACCCCTCAGCCGTCGACGACCCCGACCCCGGTAACACCGCCCCGAGCGACCCCGGCGACCCGGACAGCCCACCTCCTGGCAACCCGGACGCCGGTAACTCCGACCCAGGCGGCTCGAACACCGGCAACCCGAACCCTGGTGGACAGGATGGCCCCGGCAGCTCGGGAACCGACCACCCTTCCACCCCGAAGCCGGGCGACCCGGACAACCAGGGCCCGGGCCGCCCAGGCACCGACGGACAGGGCACTCCGGACACCGACGACCCCGGCTCCGGCGAGCCGGATGGACCACCCGACCCCGACCCCGACACGGGGGAACCGGGCAATCCGGCCCCCGGCGAGCCTTCCGGGGAGGGGCCGGGAGGTGTTGCGGTGCTTGTGGCGCAGGTCGGACCCGTCACCGTGAACGCCGACCGGGTCGCCTCTGCCCGGGTCACGCTCCGGACCAGTGGCACCGGTCCTGTGACGGTCACCGCGACCTGGCGAGCGCCCGGCACGGACGAGGTCGTCCGGCGCCTGCCGCTGAGAGGCGCCACCGGCTACACCCGCACGCTGACCTGGCCCATGGGCGCCCGCGTGTGCCGCGGTCCGGTCACGTTGACGGCCGTCACCGATCCCGCCGCCCCGGGAGGCCCGGCGCGCGCCTCCGCCCCTGTACCGCCCTGCCCGACGAGGGTGACCGGCCTGGACGTCCGTCTCACCGCGCCCGGACAGGCCGCGGCCGCCGCCGTCAGGACCGCGCCCACGGCCACCGCCACGGTCCGGGTGACCGCTAGCGGCCCCGGCGAGATCCCCGTACGGGCGGGGCTGGCGATCGACGGCAAGGAGGCCGCGACGCGTGCCACGACCCTGTCAGGACGCACGTCGTACACCGAGCGGTTCGCCTTCCCCGTCCTGGCCCGCGCGTGCGGCGCGATGCTGTCGGTACGGGTGAGCGCGGGCGGCCGCACGGCGACCGCGCGGACCCGGGTGCCGTGCCCGCCGCAGGTGCGGCAGGTGTCGATCGTCCGGGCGGGGGTCGTGCGCGGCCTTTCCGCCCAGGTGAGGGTGACCGCCGCCGACACCCGTCCGGTACGGCTCACGGTCAGGTTCACCTCCGGCCGCCTGGCCGACACGCGTACGGTCACCCTGTCCGGCGAGACGTCGTACGTGACGACCCTGTCCGCGCCGCTGCGGCTCCCGTGCGGCACGAAGTGGTCGATGACGGCGGCCACGACCCCGGCGGCGGCAGGCGGCGCCGACAGCCGTACCGGCACCACCCCGGCCTGCCACGACGACCCGCCGCAGAAACCCACCGACCCCCCGACGAAGAAACCGGCCGACGACCCACCGCAGACGGAGGACACACAGAAGAAGTTCACCGACGAGAGCCAGGAAGCACCCGAGAAGTCCCCCGACACCACGAGGACGAGCCCCGAGCCGGCCGGGAGCCGAGCGCCTCAGGACTCCTGACCCCGGCGCCGGGTCAGCCCGCGGGAAGGGTCGACGCGCCGGCCCCGAGGGGCGCGGGCGGGCTTCCGCGTCGGGGCGGTGTTCAGGACAGCCAGTCCAGGAACTGGCCGTGCGGGCCGGTGTAGGCGACCGGCTCTTCGTCCAGGGCCAGGACGAAGGCGCTGCCGTCGGCCGACGGGGCGCGGGTCAGGCGGGCGGCCACGTCGGGGAGCACGATGGGGGCCTCGTTGGAGATCCAGCGGGCGGGGAGGGCGCGCATCGTCTCGGCGAAGCGATCACGTTCGGGCTGCGGAACATAAGGCAGTACGGCGCTGTGGAACACGACCAGCGTGGCGTCGGGCGGGGCCTGGCCGGCGAGGTCGGCGACGGTGGCGTTCAGATCGCCCTGGACGAGACGGGGTGGTTCGGCCCGTGCGATCCGGGCCGCGGCGCGCAGCCGTACCAGTCGATCGTGCTGTTCGGGCCAGACCAGCGCCTCCAGCCAGCGCAGATGATCGGCGTCGGTGACGTCGAGGGGGTGCAGGTCGATCCCGGCCCGCCACACCACCGACGGCAGCCGCTCCGGGATCGGTACGGGCCCGCTGGTCCGGCAGGTCAGCGTGACCGGGCCGAGCGCACCGAGCACAGGCCCGTCGTCGTAGCGATAGCGGTAACGGTCTGGGTACAGGCAGAGCCCCGCCGAGGCTCCGACCTCGATCAGTGCCAGGGGCTGCGGCAGGCGCGCCAGCAGCGGCAGCAGCGTGGCGCACCGTCCCGGCTCGTTGGTCTGGGTACGGCGGGCGAGCATCTCGGAACTGACCCGCGCCCAGTGCTCCAGCGTCCAGGCGCGAAATTCCCCATAGTCCTGGGCGGGACCGCCCAGGAACCGGACCGCGCCGAGCAGCAGGTTGGGTTGGCGTTTGGCCGGGGGCAACGTGTCGATCACGGCCAGGAGTTCCGCGTCGGCCGCGACGCCCACGCACAGCCGCTCGTAGCTGGGCGAGTGCCCCCGGGCCTCCATCTCCCCGAACGCCCGGTACCGCTCGGCCGTGACCGTCTCGCCCATCCCGTGCACGATGCTCCGCCTTCCCTCGAACCGGACAGCATTCCAGGCTCAGACGGTAGTGACTCCTCCGCTCCCTGAAGAGAGCGGCTTCTCGCCCCGCTTGCGCGGGAGACGACGGCCAAGCCCTGACCGATGCCCGAAAGCACGAAAGCAATCGTATCCGGAGGTGGCGACAATTTCCGAGGTTCTGTCACTGCACGCTCGGGCCTTGACGGCCCTCCCGCTCCCGATTCACCCGTCGCCTCAAGGCGACGGTCCCCTCGGGAGGATCTGATAACCGCCCGCACGGCCGGATCGCCCGGTTCCTCCGGGACCGGGCGGTTCACCGGGGCGGGCACATCGACCGGTATGCCGTGCCCTTCGACGCAGTGGCCGGCCCTGTCGTAGGTGAGTGCGGTGCTGATGCGCAGGTTCCACTCCGGCAACTGCCGCGGCCGGCTCGAGAGCGTGGGGTCAGTTGCTGGTGGTGAGCTGCTGGTAGACCTCGAAGGCGTTGCGTTCGACCTTGTTGGAGCGCAGCTTGCCGTCCTCGCCGACGATCCAGACGGCCGTGCCGCTCATCTCGATGGGCTGCCCGTCGGGCTCGGTGCCGAAGGCGCCGTTGTTCCTGCCGGTCAGCCGCCACAGGGAGCAGACGCGGGAGCCGTCGTGGTTCTCGAACGACTCCACCACCTCGAACGTCAGGTCGTCGAAGCCGCTGCCGAAGCCCTCGGCCCACTTCTTGAAGGCCGGACGCGACTCGATCCGCTGACCGCCCGTGATGAGGACGAAGTCCTCGGCCACCAGTTCGTCGATGGCGTCGTAGTCGAGCCCCTGCCAGACCCGCTCCCAGAACGTGTGCACCACGTCGATGCCCCTGCCCATCGTGTACCTCCCTACGGGTTCATCTTTGACAATCCTGTCCAACATGGAGACTAGCCAGTTCTTGACAGCAGTGTCAAACATGGAGTCGCAGCTCACCCTTTCCGGCACCATCAGGTGACATTTGTGTCATGTCGGCATTTTGAGCAGTGGAAACCGCCGCGCTGTGGTTAAGCTACGGCTCCTTTGATACGGGCGGGGGCCCACAGCACTCCGGAGGAGACCTTTATGTACGGTGATGGGCCGTGGGGGGTCCCCGGCTACACCGAGGTGCGCGCGCTCGGCGCGGGGGCCTCCGGGCGAGTGGTGCTCGCCAGGCGCGACTACGACGGCGTCGAGGTGGCCATCAAGTACCTCGGTGAGCGGCTGCGGTCCGACGTCGGGTTCGTCGCCCGGTTCCGGCACGAGGCCCGCTTATTGGGCGCCCTCCGCAGCCCGCACCACGCCCGCCTGATCGACTACGTCGAGTCCGGCCAGGGCGCCGCGATCATCATGGAGCTGGTCAACGGGGTGTCGCTGCGCGAGATACTCAAATCCGAGGGCCCGACCGGCGCCGAGGCGGCGCTGACCGTGCTCAAGGGGTCGCTCCAGGGCCTCGCCGCGGCCCACGCGATCGGCGTCGTGCACCGCGACTACAAGCCCGAGAACGTCATGGTGGAGAGCGACGGCGCCAGCAAGCTCGTCGACTTCGGCATCGCCGTCCGCACGGGCGAGGACGCGGACGCGACGGGCACACCGCCGTACATGGCTCCCGAGCAGTGGTCGGGCGAGCGGGCCGGACCCTCGACCGACGTGTACGCGGCCACCGTCGTCTTCTTCGAGTGCCTGACGGGCACCCGGCCGTTCCGCGCCGCCGACATCCTGGCCATGGCGCACCAGCACCTGACCGCTCCCCCACCGGTCGAGCAGGTGCCGCCGCCGCTGCGCGGCCTGGTCGAGCGTGGCCTGGCCAAGAACCCGGCCGAACGTCCCCCGTCGGCGGAGGCGTTCCTGACCGAGCTGGAGGCAGTGGCGGTCGCCGCGTACGGGGAGGACTGGGAGGACCGCGGACGCCGCCGCCTGGGCGTCCTCGCCGCGCTGCTGGCGGCGCTCTTCCCTGCGCCCCTGGACGAGCCCGCCGAGACGGAGACCGCGCTCACCGAGACCCGCCTCAGAGAGCCGTCGCGGCTGCTGAGCAAGCTGCCCGCCAAGATCGCGGCCGGTGTCACGGCCGTCGGCGCGCTGGTGGCCGCCGTGACGATCACCGTGAACGCGATGTCCCACGACGAGGCGGCGCTGCGGGCGGAGACCAGCCAGATCGCGCCCACCACGGCGGTGCCCACCACGGCGGTGCCCACCACGGCGGTGCCGGCCACGCCGGAAGGGGTCGAGACCGACGAGGAGCTGACGCCCGTCCCCGAGAAGACGACGCCCGAGCCGTCCGCGAGCGACACGCCGCCGTCCGTCCAGCCCACCGCGACGCAGCCCGTCACGAGTCAGCCCACCGCGTCCCCGGCCACGAGCGAGCGGCCCGCCACGCGGACCCCCACCCCCGCGCGGGCGTCGGCAGAGACCAGGAGGCCCGCTCCGTCGCGGACGCCGACGCCGCAGGCCAGCCCTAGGATCACCGTGGACGTGCCGGACCGCAAGGGCGTGACCCCGCAGGCGACGGCCCGCCCCACGCAGGCGCCCTCCTCCGCGCCCGCGCCGACGCGCACGTTCCCCGGGCCGCCGCGCCCGACGCAGCAGCCGACCCAGCAGCCCACCACCCAGCCGCCCGATCCGACCGGCGAGCCGGGCGGCGGCGAGACCACCGACCCGCCCAGGCCCACCGAGGGCGGCGGCGGCCAAATCGATCCGCCGCAGACCGCGCCCCAGCGGGCGACGGCCGCTCTTGCGAAGCGGCCCCGCGTCGCCGATCGTCGTAGCAAGCGCTAGACACGCCGGGGGGAACCGCGATGGACGACTCTGGCCCCGGGATCGCCGGATTCCGGCTCACCACGCACACCTGGATGACCGAGCTCGGTCACTGGATCGACGCGGTCTCACCCGACGGGCGCCGCGCCGGCGCGCTGCTGTTCGACCCGCGGATCATCGGCCGGCCCGAGGTGCGCGACCGGGTCGTGCGCGCCGTCCTCACCGATCAGCGGCTGGTCCACGGCGGGGTGACCGGGCTCATCCCGGTGGCCGACGTGGTGGCCGCGGGCGACCAGGTGTGGCTGCTCACCGCGCAGGCGGTGAGCCCCACGGTGGCCGACCTCCTCGACCCCGCCCAGGCGGGGTCGCCGGTGGAGCCGGGCGGCGCGGCCTCGGTCCTCGTGGACACGGCCCGGACGCTGCTCGCCCTGCACGCGGCCGGCGTCACGCACGGAGCCGTGCAGCCGCGCACGGTGGTGATCACGCCGGACGGGGCCGCGCTGCTGTCGGAGCGCGGCCTGACCGACGCCGTACGCGACCGGGTCTCGCCTCCTGACGACGACGTGGCGGGCTGGGCGGCGCTGGCCCGCGCGCTGGCCGCGCCCCTGCGGCCCGCCGCCGGGGTGCTGGAGCGGGCCGCCGCGACAGCCGGCACGTACGGCCTGGCCGCCGCTCTCGACCTGCTGCTCGACCCACGCGAGAGCCGGATCGACAGGGGGAGCCTGTCACGGGCGGCTCGCGCCCGTTCGGGGTTCGCGCAGCCGAGCCCGTACGCACCTGCCAGGCACGAACGTGACGAAGGAGACATTGTCACGCTGCTGCACGTCCCGGCGGGCGCGACGGGACCCGCCAGGTCAGCCCCCGAGACCACCACGCGCGAGCAGCGCGGCGAGACACCGGCAGAACGCATCTGGCGCTCGGGCCGCGACAGCACGACCGCGAGACGACGGCGTTCGCGGCGCCGGCGGACGGTCCTTTCCGCGGTGGTGCTCGCGCTGATCCTGACGGGGGCGGCGGTGGCCTGGCAGCGCCTCGGCGCCGTACCGGAGCTGGCGGTGACCTCGGTCGAGGTGGCGGCACCGGAGGAGACGCAGGGCTGCGACACCGTCGCCGCCGTCACCGGTACCGTCGTCACCAACGGGGCGCCGGGCGAGATCGTCTACGAGTGGACCAAGAACCTCGACGACGACGTCGTCAAGGGGAAGCTGCGCACGCGGTCCGACCGGACGTCGTACACCCTTCCGCTGCGGTGGACCCTGCGCGGCGAGGGCGACGTCACGGCCACGGCCACGCTGAGGATCATCGAACCCGGTCCGGTCCGCTCATATCGGGCGAGCTTCGACTACACGTGCTGACAGCCCATGCACATGGCGACAGTTCTTACTAATCTGGCGGATATGACCACGCAGACTCCCGCGGGATGGTATCCGGACCCGTACGGAGAGCCCCGGCTCCGCTGGTGGGACGGCAGCCAGTGGACGGACGCCACCCACGCTCACGAGCAGGGGCAGGCCGAGCGCCCGCCGGCGCAACCCGACACCGGACCCGGCTGGTCGGCGATGCCCGCCAACCCCACGGCCCGGTACGGCACGCCAGGGCATGCCCAGTCGGCCTACGGCCAGCCGGCGCCGTCCGAGCCGCAGTGGGGCGAGCTGGGCCGGCCCGCGCCGCCCAAGCAGCGCGACCCGCTGCCGTGGGTGTTCGGCGGCGTCGGGGCCCTGGTGGTGCTGGCGCTGATCGCGGCGGCGGCAATCTTCTTCGTGAACCGGGCAACCACGCCGGCCGCCTCCTCCACGAGACAGTCGCCGGGCGACACGTACGTGCCGCCGGAGCAGCAGCCGCCGTTCCAGGAACCGCCCTTCGGGCAGCCGCCCGGACGGGGAACCTTCCCCCGGACGACCGGTGACCGGATCACCGACCCGGGCAGCGGCCTGTCGTTCAAGGCGCCCGACGGCTGGACGGTGCCCTCGTACGACGAGGTCAACAGCGGCGATCCGGCCCAGCAGGCGTGGACCGCGGCGGTGCAGACGATCGCGCAGCACGCCTACGACGGCCGGGACCACTGGGTCGGCGGCGTCTACAGCGGCGTGCTGAACCCGGCGTACCCGTACACGGGGGCCAAGAGCATGAGCGACACCGCCAAGGCGGTGTACGTGGACTTCTCGACGAAGTACTACACGCTCGCGCACGAGAGCAGGATCGTCGCGGACAAGGCCATGAAGATCGGCGATCGTGACGCGTGGCTGCTGCAGTTCGAACTCGATTTCAGCAAGATCTCCGAGGAGAACGGCTACCCGTGGAAGAAGGAGAACGGCGCGATTGTGCTGATGGACCGGGGCGAGGGCCGGCGGCCGGCGATCCTGTACGTCACCGTCCCCGACAATCTCGGTGGCGATGTGGTCGGCAAGGTTCTCGGCTCCCTCCAGCCCGCGTGAATGTTGGCACTAGGCTGGTGGAGGAACAAGCGGGCGGGTTGGAGTGCTCCGAGCCGCTGGGCGAGGAGATCGAATGAGTGACGTGCTGGTCTGGATCGACTGCGAGATGACCGGGCTCGACCTGAGTCGCGACGCGCTCGTCGAGGTGGCGTGCATCATCACCGACAGTGAGCTCAACCGGCTCGACGAAGGCGTCGACGTGGTCATCAAGCCGCCGCCCGAGTCGCTGGAGCAGATGTCCCAGGTCGTACGCGAGATGCACACCGCCTCCGGGCTGCTGCCCGAGCTGGCGGGCGGGGTGACCCTGGCCGAGGCCGAGTCGCTCGTGTTCGACTACATCCGCCGCCACATACCCGAGCCGAAGAAGGCTCCGCTGTGCGGCAACTCGATCGGCACCGACCGCACGTTCATCGCGCGCGACATGCCCGGGGTCGATTCCTATCTGCACTACCGGATGATCGACGTCTCGTCGATCAAGGAACTGGTCCGCCGCTGGTACCCCCGGGTCTACTTCGCCGCGCCCGAGAAGCAGGGCGGGCACAGGGCTTTGGCGGACATCACGGAGTCGATCAGAGAGCTCCGCTACTACCGTGAGGCCATCTTCGTCGACCAGCCCGGCCCCGACTCGGCGACCGCGCGAGCGCTCGCCGAGCGGGTCAGCGGCTGAATGTGTGGCGTAAAAGGTCCCGAACCCCGCTACACTTTTCCTGTGCCACCTCGTACGGGGTGGCCGCGGTGGGTGTAGCTCAGTTGGCAGAGCGCCAGGTTGTGGTCCTGGATGTCGAGGGTTCAAGTCCCTTCACTCACCCCACGAGGCAACGGCCGGTTCATCCGAACCGGCCGTTGCCGTTTTTCCCGACAACCGCCCCAAATCGCGACATTGCGGGTTATGCTCACTGTCTATCCGCTAACGCCGGAAGCACGGGGGCATCGGCGACCTGACTGTCTGTGCGCCACCCGGAGGCCGGATGAAAGTCGACGACGCAGCGTTCGACAGCGTGTTCACGTCTCTGAGCAAGCGCGAGGCCGAGGTCATGGACCTGATCGCCACAGGCCAGTCCAACGGCGAGATCGCGCAACGGTTGTTCCTCAGTGAGAAGACCGTCAAGAACCACGTCAACCGCATCTACGCCAAACTCGGCGTCGATTCACGGGTCACCGCCATCGGTCTGTGGCGCTCCCGCCACAAGTGACGCTCGCCTCCTGCCGGAGGCGGCGGGGCTGAGGGCCCTGCGTCACTCGCGGCTCACGGCCATCGGCCTGTGGCGCGTCAGTGGCGAAGGTGGTGAGCCACCCCGTTTCGTCCCGCAGGTCACCGCCGTCGGCCTGGTGTTCGCGCCATGATGAGCTGCCCTGGGCCGGTGGGGCTGAGCTGTCGGTCAGGGCGGCCGGTCGGGGCTGGACCGAGAGGTCTCCTCGCGAGCGGCGCTTCAGGAGCGTTCCACCCAGCGGTCGGTGCCCCAACTGAGGTTTAAGGGTTACGGATGGAGCCATAGGCATCCTTGACATCGTTCAAGGGGAGTGACCTGGCATGGTGCAAAGACCGCGAGTCGTCGTCGTAGGTGCGGGTTTCGCCGGACTGGCGGCCACCCAGGAGCTGGCCAGGGGCGGAGCCCTGGTGACGCTGGTCGACCGCAATCCGTACGCGACCTTCCAGCCCCTGCTCTACCAGGTGGCCACGGCCGGGATGGGTACGAGCGACGTCTCGTACCCGGTCAGGACGTTCGCCGCGAGGTGGCCGAACGTACGGGCCAGGTGGGCCACCCTGAGCAGGGTGCTGCCCGACGAGCGGCGGGTGGAGTTCGCCGACGGCGGCGGCCTCGACTACGACTACCTGGTGCTGGCCACCGGCGTCACCACCAACTGGCTCGGCGTGCCGGGCGCCCGCGAGAACGCGTTGCCGATCTACTCGCTCGGCGATGCCGCGGGCATGCGGACCAAGCTGCAGCACCGGCTGGAGGACACCGCGTCAGGCCGGCGCAAGAGCCTGCACGTCGTGGTGGTGGGCGCAGGGGCGACCGGCGTCGAGATGGCGGGCACGCTCGCGGAGCTGCGCCGCCGCACGCTACCGCTCACCCATCCCGAGATCCGTCCCGAGCAGTCGAGTGTGACGCTGGTGGAGCGGTTCGACTACGTGCTGGCGCCGTACAAGCCGCGGCTGCGTGACGCGGCGGCCGAGGCGCTGCGCCGGCGCGGGGTGAAGCTGCGGCTCGGCTGCACGGTCGCCTCCGTCGAGCCGGACGCGGTGATCCTGCAGAACGGCACGCGGTTGCCCAGCGACCTGACGGTCTGGGCGCTCGGCGTCACCGCGCCCCCGGAGGTGAGTTCCTGGGCGCTGCCGCAGGGCAAGGGCGGCCGGGTGACCCTCACGCCCGCGCTGAACGTCTCCGACCATCCCGAGATCTTCGTGGCGGGCGACCTGTCAGGACCGCCCGACGCGCCTCCGCAGCTCGCCCAGCCGGCGCTCCAGATGGGCAAGCACGTGGGACGGCAGATCATCGCGGCCGCGCGGGGCCTTCCGGTACGGCCGTTCTCGTACCGCGACCCCGGGATCATGGCGACCGTGGGCAAGGCCGAGGCGGTGCTGCAGATGCCCAACGGGATGACGATGCGCGGGTCGCCCGCCTGGCTGGCGTGGATCTTCGTCCATGTCGCCAACCTGCTGGGCGGGCGCAACCGGGCGAGCGTGCTGCTGAACTTCTGGTGGCGCTACGCCGGTCCTCGACGCAGCGCCGCCAGCGTCACCCAGTAGTAGACAGGGCGGCGTCCAGCGCGGCGAGGCCGTGGTCGACGTCGTCCTCGGGGATGTTCAGCGCGGGCCGCAGCCGTACGGAGCGCGGCCCGCACGGCAGCACGAGGACGCCGTGCTCCTCCCTGAGCCGGGTCACCAGCGCGTCGCGGGCGGCCCGGTCGGGCAGGTCGAACGCGCACATCAGGCCGCGGCCCCTGACGTTCGCCACGACCCCGGGGTGTCCTGCCTCCAGCTTGGTGAGACGTTCGAGCAGGGTCGCGCCCACCCTCCCGGCCCGCTCGATCAGCCGGTCGCGCTCGACGATCTCGAGGATGCCGCGGCTGCGCACCATGTCGACCAGGCCACCGCCCCACGTCGAGTTGATGCGGCCGCTCTGCTGGAACACGTTGTCGGGCACCTCGTCCACCCGGCGGCCCGCCATGATCCCGCCCACCTGGACCTTCTTGGCGAACGCCACCACGTCGGGCGACAGGCCGAGCTGCTGGTACGCCCACGGCGTGCCGGTCGTGCCGCCGCCCGTCTGCACCTCGTCGAGGACGAACAGGGCGTCGTACTCGTGGCACATGTCCTGCATGGCGCGCAGGAACTCGGGCCGCATGTGGTTGTCGCCGCCCTCACCCTGGATGGGCTCGGCGATGAAGCAGGCGATGTCGTGCGGGTGGCGTTCGAACGCCTGCCTGGCCTGGGCGAGCGCGCGCTCCTCAGCCGCCTCGACGTCGCCGAGGTGGACGGCGGGCACGTCGATGCGCGGCCAGTCGAACGTGGGGAAGCGGTCGGTCTTGGCCGGTTCGGTGTTGGTCAGGCTGAGCGTGTAGCCGCTGCGGCCGTGGAACGCCTTGGTCAGGTGCATGACCTTGGTGCCCAGCTCGCGCGGCCGGCCGGCGGCCTCGTTGCGGCGGCTCTTCCAGTCGAAGGCGGTCTTCAGTGCGTTCTCGACGGCCAGGGCGCCGCCCTCGACGAAGAACAGGTGGGGCAGGGCGGGGTCGCCGAGGACGCGGGCGAACGTGTCGACGAAGTCGGCCAGGTGCTCGGTGTAGATGTCGGGGTTGGCCGGCTTGTTGCGCGCGACCTGGCCGAGCAGGCGGACGAAGTCGGGGTCGAAGGGCGGGTTCACGCCGAGCGGCGCGGAGGCGAAGAACGTGTAGAAGTCGAGGTAGCGGCGTCCGTCCCGGGCGTCGACGAGCCACGAGCCGTGGCTCAGTTCGAGATCGAGCACGAGGCGGTAGCCGTCGACGAGGAGGTGTCGGGCAAGGCGGGCGTGTACGTCCATGGCGCCTCCACGGCATAGGGCTGATATTCCTTCTTGAGGAATACCCGTACCTACGAAAAATTTATGGCGTTCCTACCCGTGTTCTGAAGTTCTTCACGCGGAATGCCAGTGCGATCATGGCGATGCCGTAGAGGATCGCGAAGACGCCGACGAGCCAGGCCAGGGCGAGCAGGCCCGCGCCGGGCCAGACGAGCAGCAGCACACCGAAGATCACCGACAGCGCGCCGGCGACGATGTGCTCCCACTCGTTGTCGATGACGTCGCGCATCTTGATGCCGGTCATGACGTCCGCCACCCCGGCGAAGATCGCCCAGGCGGCCACGACGTAGAGCAGGGCCAGCGACGTGATGCCCGGCCAGACGAACGCGATGATGCCGGCCAGGATGCCGAGGATGCCGGTGACGATGAGCCACGCGCGGTGGCCGCCCTCGTGACGGGCTCCGGCGATCACCGCGGCGATCCCGCTGACCAGCGCGTACGCGCCGAAGAAGGCGACCAGGACGAGAACGGTGATGCCCGGCCAGAGCAGGGCGAGCAGGCCGAAGATGATGGCGGCGATGCCGCGCACCAGCAGCAGCCACCACGAACGAGAAACGTCTCCCATATGAGTCTGTTTTCCGGTGAACAGCCGGGAAGAGACCAGCACGGGGTCAAATGTCAGCGCCTAACGCGGCTCACCCGTGGGAGTAGACCACGATCGACACCGCGATGTACTGCACCAGGTAGGCCACGAGGGTGAAGGCGTGGAACACCTCGTGGAAGCCGAACCACCGGGGCGACGGGTCGGGGCGGCGCAGGCCGTAGACGACGGCGCCCGCCGAGTAGAACACGCCGCCGACGGCCACGAGCACCACGGCGGCCGCGCCCGCGCCCTCCAGCAGCTGCGGCACGACGAAGATCGCCGCCCAGCCGAGCACCAGGTAGAGCACGGTGTAGAGCCAGCGCGGCGCGCTCATCCAGAACATCCGGAACAGCACCCCTGCCAGGGCGCCGCCCCAGATCACCGACAGCACCGCCACCCGGGCGACGCCGTCGAGCGCGAGCAGCGCGAACGGGGTGTAGGTGCCGGCGATGATCAGGTAGATGTTCGCGTGGTCGATCCGGCGCAGGAACTCGGCCAGCCTGGGACCGAGCGTGCCGCGGTGGTAGGTCGCGGAGATGCCGAACAGCAGGGCGGAGGTGAGGGCGTAGACGGCGCTGGCCAGCCGCGCCTGCAGGGTCGGGCCGAGTGCCACGAGCACGAAGCCCGCGACCAGCGTCACGGGCAGCGCTCCGGTGTGCAACCAGCCACGCAGCCTCGGCTTCACGGTGATGGTCGTCATGGAAACCTACGGTACCGTAGGTTACGTTTTCAGCCGCTTCGCGGAGACGTGGATCACAGGCCCTTGAGGAAGCGGACGGCGATCGGCACCGCCGCGGCGCGGCCCGAGCCGCCGTTCCTGACGAACACGCAGAAGGCCAGATCGTCGCGGAAGCCGATGAACCACCCGTGCGAGGTCCGGCCCTCCACCTCGGCCGTCCCCGTCTTGCCCGACACGTCGTCCGGCAGGCCCGCGTCGGAGGCCGTGCCGTGGTCCACCACGGCCGCCATCATGTCCCTGAGCGCGCCGACGATCCGCGCGTCCATGGGCACGTCCTCGCCCGGTTCGCCGTCGATGCGGCGTACCTGCTCCTTCGACAGCAGCCGCGGGGAGCGCCAGGTGCCGTTCTCCACGGCGGCGGCCAGCGCGGCCATGCACAGCGGGGTGGCGACGACCTCGCCCTGGCCGATCGCGTCGGCGCCGAGCAGGTCGAGGTCGTCGGTCGCCGGCAGGTTGCCGCAGGTGCCGCCGATGCCGGTCGCGATCGGGTGGCCGAACCCCCACGCGGCGGCCGTCCGGCTCAGCTGCTCGCCGGTCAGCCGGGTCGTGGCCTGCTCGACGAACGTGGTGTTGCACGAGTGGGCGAAGGCGTCGGTGAACGTCACGACCCCGCGGTCGACCTCGCCGTCGTTGGTGAAGGCCCGGTGGAACGGGATCGTGTACGCGCCGGGGCAGCCCACCTGCGCCGCCGGGTCGAGACCGTCCTCGATCAACGCCGCCGCGGTGATCGTCTTGAACACCGAGCCCGGCGGGAAGACGTCGCGCACGGCGCTGTAGTTGTCGCCGAGGCGGTCGGCCAGCGCGAGGATCTCCCCCGTGCTGGGCCTGATCACGATGATCGCCGAGTCTTCGACGCCGTCCAGCGCCCGCGCGGCCGCCGCCTGCACCGGGCGCGACAGGGTGGTGCGCTCGACGTCGGCCTCCGGCATCCGGGTCAGCAGCTGTTCGCCGGGCTTTCCCCACGGTTTCCACACGAGCGCCAGACCGTGGTTGGCCTGCTCGAACTCCGGCCGCAGCGGCTCCAGGTACGCCTCGGCCCAGCTGTCGTTGGGGATCTTCTCGCCCTCGCTGGTGACCAGTTCCGCCGGCGGCGTCAGGATCTTCTCGATCAGGAGGTCGCCGCCGTCCTTGAGCAGCGGGTGCAGGGTCTCGGGGGTCCACAGCACCTTCCATGCCCGGCCGCGGACGCCCAGCCGCAGGACACCGTCGAACGGCCATTGTCCGAGGTCGGTGAGCTGCCGGACCCCGGTGAACGGCACCTCGGCGCTCTCGTCCCCGGTGCGGCGCAGCGCGGACGGGGTGAGCTCCAGGGACGCCACGCCGATGTCGACGTCGAGGGCGCGGTTGCGCTCGGCGAAGTCGGGCGGCGGCTGGAACACCAGCCGGGCCATGTCCGCCACGTCGCCCCTCCGCCAGGCGTCGAAGTACGCCTCGGCGGTCTCCTCGGGGCTGCCCTTGATCCGGTTCGCGGTCAGGACGGCGAAAGCAGCGGCCCCGACTGTCGCGACAAGCGCGATGACGAGCACAATCAGCCTTCGCCGTCGCATAAGTTCTCCCTGGGAGGGATCAGACGTGGCACGTGGACAGCGGGAACCGAAGCCCGGCCGGTATCCGGTGACGTTCGGCGAGGTCGAACTTCTCCGGGACCTGGACAGGCAGGACGGCTGGATGCTGTCCAAAGATGACGTACCTCAGTCGTATGTTGACCTACAAGACCCGACATATCTGGAATTTGAGTATGTACGACTCATGGCGGATGTGATCGACCTCCTCCCGGAGGGTCCGCTGAGCTGTGTCCACGTCGGAGGCGGTGCCTGCACGATCCCCCGCTACGTCTCGGCCACCCGCCGCGACTCCCGCCACATCGTCATCGAGCCCGACGGGCTCCTGGTCAACCTCGTACGCGAGCAGCTCGACCTGCGCTCGGTGCCCAAGCTGAAGGTCATCGTGGCGGGCGGGCGCGAGGGCACGGCCAAGGTGTGGGACGGAACGGCCGACCTCGTGGTGCTCGACGCGTTCACCGGGGCCACGATGCCGGTGGAGCTGGCGACGGCCGAGTACATGGGCGACCTGGCCCGCGTCCTGCGTCCCGACGGCACACTGCTGATCAACGTGGCCGACGGCAAGGGGCTGGCCTTCGCCAAGCGGCTGCTGGCCACGGTGACGAGCGCGTTCGGTCACGTGGCGCTGCTGGCAGAGCCGGGCATCATGCGGGGGCGGCGGTTCGGCAACCTCATCGTGGCCGCCTCGCGTACCGGGCTGCCGCTCGACCTGCTCACGCGGCGCGCGGCGGGCGGGCTGACCCAGGCGCGGTGCGTGCACGGCGAGGCACTGACGCAGTTCGTCGCGGGGGCCGCCGTGATCAGGGACGGCGACGCGGTCATCGCCCCCGTGCCGCCCCCGGCCGTCTTCGGCTGACCGCCCGCTCGTCGCCGGGGCTTTCCGGCTGACCTCAGGGTTCCCGGTCAGCTCTCGGCGGCGGTCCTCAGCATGCGGAGCATGTCGTCGTGGCCCTCGCGGAGCCTGGCGTTGCTGTAGAGGAGCGTCAGGAACGGGCCGGACATCGACTCCTCGACGGTGACCCTCGTGCGGCCGTCGGCGGTCTCCTCCAGGCGCAGGCGGTCGACGGCCTTGACGAAGCCCATCGCGGTGCCCGTCCAGGTGAGCTCCCGCTCCGGCGCCACCACCGCGAACGTCGACTTGATCGCCATTCCCCGGATCTTCCAGCGGAAGGCGGCGTCCGGCCGCACCTCACCCAGCTCGACGACGTGCGCGTCCGAGCGCCACTGCGGCCAGTCGTGCATGTCGGCGAGCAGCCGCCACACCCGGGCGACGGGGGCGTCGATGACGACCGAGGACGACGACCGCACCGGCGCCTTCTCGTCCAGCCGCCCCTTCTTCGCGTACTCCTCGTGCAGGCGCTCGATCGACGGGCCGGCGTAGAGAACTTTCATGACACCCCTTCCAGAGCGGTGCTCTCATTCAAGATCAATGCTCTCGCGAAACTGGGCGGCAGTCAAGAGCACCGCTCTCTCTTTCGGGCCCCCTCCCCACGGCGGAGCAAGTGGCTTACCCCGATTCCCGAGCGCCCGAAAAAGTGATATCACTTAGATAGCAACGTGAAGTCATCGGAGAAAGGACGGCGCCATGACGGAGACGTCGAGTGGGGTGGCGGTCGAAGGAGCGGTCGTCGACATGCCCGCACCGCGCATCAGCGAGGTTCCGGTGCGGGCGGCGAACGGGTTCGTGATGCTGGGTGTCTCCGCGGTGATGGTGCTGGGCGGGCTCGCGCTGCTCGCCGTCGGCATCTCCATGCTCGCCACGGGCTCCGGGCAGGAAGCGGTGTGGCTGGTCCTGGCGACCTCGCTCGTGGTGCTCGTCGGGGCGTTCCTGGCCTTCGGGCTCACCGCGGTCGCCCCCGGCGAGGCGCGGGTCGTGCAGCTGCTCGGCCGGTACGTGGGCACCCTGCGCACCCCCGGTTTCCAGTGGGTCAACCCGATCACGGCCCGCCGCCGGGTGTCGACGAGGATCCGCAACCACGAGACCGACGTGACGAAGGTCAACGACGCCGACGGCAACCCGATCCAGATCGCGTCCGTGGTGGTCTGGCAGGTGCGCGACACCGCGCAGGCGGTCTTCGAGGTCGACGACTTCGTGGAGTTCGTCACCATCCAGGCCGAGACGGCGGTGCGCCACATCGCGGGCAGCTACCCGTACGACTCCCACGGCGAGTCCCGGCTGTCGCTGCGTGACAACGCCGACGAGATCAACGAGCAGCTGTCGGCGGAGATCGCGGTCAGGGTCGCCTCGGCGGGCGTGAAGATCATCGAGTCGCGGATCGTGCACCTCGCGTACGCGCCGGAGATCGCGCACGCGATGCTGCGCCGTCAGCAGGCCGGCGCGGTGGTGGCGGCCCGGCAGCGGATCGTCGAGGGCGCCGTCGGCATGGTCGAGATGGCCCTTGCCAAGCTCGCCGAGCACGACGTGGTGGAGCTCGACGAGGAGCGCAAGGCCGCCATGGTCAGCAACCTCCTGGTCGTGCTGGTCGGCGACCGCGACACCCAGCCGGTGGTGAACACCGGAACGCTCTACCAGTGACCGGCGAACGCAAGAAGCTCCTCCTGCGGCTCGACCCCGCGGTCCACGACGCGCTGGCGAGGTGGGCGGCCGACGAGCTGCGCAGCACCAACTCCCAGATCGAGTTCCTGTTGCGCAGGGCCCTGTCCGAGGCCGGACGCCTGCCCGACGGTGTGGGGCGGATGCGCCCCAGAGGACGCCCACGCAAGACCCAGGAAGACGGCGAGCACGAAGGAGGCGCGGACCATGGAGAAGCACCAGGGTGAGCCGCTCACGCGGTCGGCGTTCCTGCTGGCCTTCGACCTGCGCAAGGAGCGGCTCGTCGACCGGGGCCTGCTCGGTTACCTGCTCCGCGCGACGGCCCTGGCCGAGCTGCTGCTGGCCGGCCACCTGGCCGACGAGGCGGGCAAGGTCCGTGCCGTCTCCCCTCCCCCGGCCGCGGCGGGCCCCCTGCACGCGGCCGTGTGGGAGCAGATCGACACCTCACCGCCGCGCACGTGGCGGCGATGGATCAGCAAGGACCACACCGACGCGTTCCGCCTGGTGCGCGACGAGCTGGAGACGGCCCGGCTGATCCGGGTGGAGCGGCACCGGGTCCTGCTGTTCCCGGTCGAGCGGATCACGCCGCGCAAACCGTACGTGTCGCGCCGGCTCGTCGAACGGGTGGGCCGGGCCCTGCACGACGGCCTGCCCGTGTCCCGGGTCGACGCGGACGTCCGCGTGCTGGCGGCGCTGACCGCGTCGGCCCGGCTCAGAACGGTCCTCGCCGCGCGGCAGGGGTCGCATCCGCGAAAGGACCGGATCGCACACCTGTCCACGCCCGTCGAGCCGATCGCCACGGCGCTGCGCAAGGTGGTGGCGGCGGCCAGGGCGGCCCACGCGACCGGCGAGGGCTGACCCCCGTAACGCGAGGAGACCACCGTGAACGCCCCCACGCCGGCGCCGAGCCGGACGCCCGCGGCACCGACCCTCCCCGACCAGCGTGCGCTCGCCCCCGACCTGGCGCGCGGCGTGATGCTGCTGGCCATCGCGTTCGCGCACGCGCCGCTGTTCGTCACCCGCTTCGACCGCGGGTCCGGCCCGGCCAACGCGATCGCGAGCTTCTTCGACACGCTGTTCGTCGCCAACCACGCCCGGCCGCTGTTCGCCTTCCTGTTCGGCTACTCGCTGGTCCAGCTGCTCAACGGACGGCTGCGGCGCGGCGACGACTGGGTCAGCGCCCGCAAGCTGCTGCGCCGCCGCGGCTGGTGGCTGGTCGCCATCGGGCTGGCGCACGTCGTGCTGCTCGTCCCGATCGACATCCTGGCCCCGTACGGGCTGGCGGCCGTCCTGCTGGTGGGCCTGCTGCGGCGCTCCGACCGGGCGCTGCTGTGGACGGCGGGCCTCGTGCTCGTGCCCGCCACGGCGATGGTGGGCGTGGGGATGGGCTACCCGCTCTCGCAGGGCATCCCGACGTACGCCAAGGCCAGTGTCGCCGCGGCCGGCGAAGGGTTCTGGACGCTGCTGGCCGGGCGCCTCGGCTCCTGGCCGCTCAGCCTGCTGGTGGGTCTGCTCATCGTGCTGCCCGGCGTGCTGATCGGCATGTGGGCGGGCCGGCGCAGGTACCTCGACGAGCCCGAGCGGCATCGGTCCTTCCTCGTCCGCGTGGCGCTGACCACCACGGCGCTGTCGCTGGCGGGCGGCATCCCGGCGGCGCTCATCCAGGCGGGGGTGTGGACCGACCCGTCCGTGCCCGCGCTGTGGACGGCGGTGGTGGCGCAGCCGCTCACCGGCTACGCCGGCGGCATCGGCATGGCGGCACTCACCGCACTGGCCGCCGTCGCCGCCGCCCGCCGCCACGGCCGGTTCACGACCGCCGTCGAGGCCCTCGGCCGGCGGTCGCTGAGCGGCTACCTGTTCCAGTCGGTCGCATTCGTCCTGGTCTTCTACCCGTACGGGTTCTGGCTGGAGGACGACATGGGCCTCGCCGGCGCGATGGGCGTGGGAGCGGCGACCTGGCTGGCCTCGCTGCTGATCGCCGACCTCATGCGGCGCTCCGGGCACCGCGGCCCGGCCGAGATCCTGCTGCGCCGCCTGGCGTACCGGACCCGTCAGGACGGGTCGGGGCCGAGGTAGGCGAGGACGGCGGCGACGCGCCGGTGCACGTCGCCGCTGTTCTCCAGCCCGAGCTTGGTGAAGATGGCGTTGACGTTCTTCTCGACCGACGAGATCGACAGGTGCAGGGCCCGGGCGATGGCCGAGTTCGACAGCCCGTGGGCCATCTCGCGCAGCACGTCGCGCTCGCGTGCCGTCAGCGCCTCGCGCTGCCCCCGTACGTCATGCCTGGCCAGCAGGCCCTCCACGACCTTCGGGTCGATGACCGAGCCGCCCGAGGCGACCGCCCGGATCGCGCCCAGCAGCTCGTCGAGGTCGCCCACCCGGTCCTTGAGCAGGTACGCGTACCCCTCGGTGCCGTGCTTGAACAGCTCGAACGCGAACAGCGCGTCGGAGAACTGCGACAGCACCACCACCCCGACGTCCGGGTGGTCGGCGCGGACGCGGTGGGCGGCGTCGATGCCCTCGAAGCCCTGCCGCCACTGCCCGCCGGGCATCCGGATGTCGGTCACCACCACGTCGGGCCGCAGCCGGCGGACCGCGTCGAGCAGGTCGTCGGCGTCGCCCACCGCCGCGACGACCGCCACCTCCCCCGACGTCTCCAGCAGCCGCCGGGTCCCCTCGCGTACGAGGTAGTGGTCGTCGGCCACCACCGTGCGGATCCGCTCAGCCATCGGCCGGCACCCACGCGTTCACCCGTGTCCCCTCTCCCGGTGCGCTGTCCACCGTCAGCCCGCCGCCCAGCGCGTCGAGCCGGTCGGCGAGGGTCGCGAGCCCTCTGCGGCCCGTCGCGCCCGTGTCGAAGCCCTTGCCGTCGTCGGTCACCGTGGCCCGCAGGCGGCCGTCGTCGTGGGTGAGGCGCACCTCGATCTCGGTCGCCTCGGCGTGCTTGAGCGCGTTGGCCACGCTCTCGCTCACGGTGAAGTACATCGCGCCCTCGACCTCGTCGGCGAAGCGTCTCGCGCGCAGCGACGGCGACGAGATGACCGTGGTGCGCACGGGCAGGCGGGAGCAGCGTTCCTCCACGGCCTCCACCAGACCGCCCTCGCTGAGGGACGACGGGTGGATGCCGGCCGCCAGCTCGCGCAGGTCGGTGAGCGTCTGGCGGGCCTGTTCGCGCAGGTCGGACAGCATGCCGGGGTCGGCGGCGCCGACGGCCCTGGCCAGTTCGAGCCCCGCGATGAGCGCGACGAGCTGCTGCTGCACGCCGTCGTGGATGTTGCGCTCGATGCGCCTGCGCTCCACCTCCTGGGCGTTGACCAGGCGGGTGACCAGGCCCGCGCTCTGGATGGCGAGCCCGGCGGGCACCGCCAGGGAGTCGAGGAGCCGCCGGTCCACGCGGGTCAGTGGGCCCGTGATCTTCGGTCCGCACTCGATGCGGCCTGGGCCGCCGTTGACCGGCACCACCAGCACCGGCTCGCCGTCCTCGCGGCCCGCGACGACGCGCGTGCCGTCGGGCAGCACCACGGCCGCCCACGACAGTTCCAGCCCGGAGCGCACGGCGGCGGCCAGCCTGCCGAGCTGCTCGACCGGCTCGGGGGCGTCCTCCAGCGCCGTGCCGAGGTCGGACAGCACCTCGTCCACGGTGGGGCGCAGGTCGAACACCATGTGCAGGCGCGATCCCCGGACGCCGACGCGGATGTCGAGCAGCCGGTGCCGTACGACGGCCACGAGGAGGGCGGCGGGCAGTGATCCCGCCAGCAGCGTGGCCCCCAGGATCCCGGTCGCGCCGACCCCCTGGGACCCCGCGACCGGGGAGATCAGCTGATCGGAGACGATCGCGGTCGCCAGGGCACCCACGCCCACCAGGGTCGCGCAGTGGCCCGCGACCATCATCGCGTACTGGCCGCGCTCGCCCTTCGCCCGCCGCCAGCGGGCCACGAGCCCGCAGAACACGACGACCGCCATGATCCAGGTGACGAACTGGCCGAGCCCCGCGGCGAGCATCGGCACCAGGTGGAGGTCCGGCCCGGCCGGGGAGGAGCCCACGATCGAGATGCCGGCGAGGTGGGCCGCGACGGCAGCGCCGGAGATCCATGCCACGACCCGCCACCTGCGGCCGGCCGGCAGCCGCCCGTCGGGGAACAGCAGCGGCACGTAGATCAGGATGAGGCCGTAGAAGACGACGTACATACTGGAGAGCGGGCGGTGGAGGAGCAGCGGGGCGCCGGCGGCCTCCAGTCCCGCGCCGAGCACGCCGAGGCCGAAGGACAGCCCGGCGGCCAGGAGCAGCCAGCCGTACCGCAGCTCGGGGCGGCGGGCGGCGAGCAGCCAGCCGAGCGCCGAGAAGCCCCACATCACGACCACGAGCAGCCATCGGTCGAGCGTGAACGACATCTCGCCGATCAGAAGCAGGCTGGTCACTATGGCGAGGGCCGCTGTCAACGCGAGCGACGCGGCCAGCGGCCTCGAGGTCATAGCCCCCCATGGTGGCTGGCTGTCGCCGTGGCGTCCATGAGGTTGTCCGCATATTTCGTACGGCTGCCTTCGCCGCGGATCCGGCGGCCCACCGGGTGTCCGCGGTCACCGGTCGCGGGGTTGGCTGGAGTTCGCCAACAGCACCGGCCACCCGTGCCGATGCGGAAGGAGACCCCCATGTACGCCCCCTCGAAGCCGATCCGGCTCCTCGCGGCAGCCTCCGTGGCGATCACCGTGTCGGCCTGCGTGAGCGCCCCCTTCACCGCCCAGGCGACCCCCGTCACCGCCGACGCGACGGTCGCCGGCCCGCAGATCCCCGACACGCCGGCGGGCAGGCAGCTGACCTGGGTGCTGGACGCCGTCACCCGCGCGCCGGTGCCGGAGAGCGAGCTGCGGGAACACTTCGCCGCGGACTTCCTCGCGAGCGTGCCGCCCGCGCAGCTCAACCAGTTCCTGGCGTCGGTCGCCGACATGCGGCTGGAGCGGCTGTCGCAGTCGTCGCAGAACGCGCTGGTCGCGGAGGTCACCACGCTCGGAGAGCCGTACACGGTGCGGCTCGGCGTGGACGGCGACGGACTGATCATCGGCCTCCTCGTCGAACCGGTCACCCCTCCGCCCACGGCCCCGCGCAGCTGGGCGGAGCTCGACGAGAGGCTCGCGAGCACCGCGCCACGCACCGGTTTCCTGGCCGCCGAGCTGGCCTCGAACGGCACGTGTCGCCCGGTGCACGCCGTCTCCGCCGGCACGGCGTTCCCCCTCGGATCGATGATCAAGCTCTATGTGCTGGGGGCGGTGTCCCAGGCCGTCGAGAAGGGTGCGTTCGGCTGGGACACCGAGCTCACGGTCACGCCGGAGCTGCGCAGCCTGGGCGTCGGCGGGCTGGCGGACCGCCCCGACGGGAGCGAGGTGACCGTGCTGGAGGCGGCCAGGTTGATGATCTCCATCAGCGACAACACCGCCACCGATCTGCTCATCCACAAGGTGGGCCGCAAAGCGGTCGAGCGCACGATGCGGGCGTGGGGCGCGCACGACAAGCGCAACGTCCCCGTGCTCACGACGAGGGAGCTGTTCGTGCTCAAGGGCGTGGACCACCCCGGCCGAGCCGAGCACTATCTCTCGCTGGGCGACGCGAAGCAGCGCGCCTACCTCAAGGGCACGGTGGCGAGGACGCCGCTGTCCCGGATCACGCCGTGGACGAGCCCTCGCGAGCTGGACCGGATCGAGTACTTCGCCTCCCCCAGCCAGATCTGCCGCGCCTACGCGGGCCTGGTCAAGCTGCGCGACAGGCGCGTCGACGAGATCATGTCGATCAACGACGCCGGTCTGGGGCTGGACCGGGCGAGCTGGCCGCGGGTGTGGTTCAAGGGCGGTTCGGAGGTCGGCCTGTCGGACGTGAGCTTCCTCGCCCGCACCTCCACCGGCACGTCGTACGTGGTGACGATGATGGCGGTGAACACTGGCGCGCCCCTTTCCCAGCGGGTGACCGTGGAGCAGGTGGCTCTGGCCAAGGGGGCCTTCACGCTGGCCGCGCGGCGCTGACACGGGGGCCTGGAATAGTTGAAAAATCAACCGTGTTGAGGGGGACAGAAACCGCTTGAGAAGGAGCGCGAGATGCCTGCCGTGACCGTCGAGAACCCGCTCACTCTTCCCCGCCTGCCCGAGCCGGTCGCCACCGCGCCCGAGCGCAAGGTGCTCGCCGTCGAGACCGCGCCCAGCGGCTTCGAGGGAGAGGGCTTCCCGGTACGGCGGGCGCTCGCCGCGATCAAGCCTGAGTACCTCGACCCGTTCGTGATGATGGACCAGATGGGCGAGGTCGACTACGCGGCCGGCGAGCCCAAGGGCACGCCGTGGCACCCCCACCGCGGCTTCGAGACCGTGACGTACATGATCGACGGAGTGATGGACCACCTCGACTCCAACGGCGGCGGCGGCACGATCACGAACGGCGACACGCAGTGGATGACGGCGGGCGCCGGCATCCTGCACAAGGAGGCGCCGCCGGAGTGGCTCGTCGAGAAGGGTGGCCTCTTCCACGGCATCCAGCTCTGGGTCAACCTGCCGGGCGCCAAGAAGATGATCGCCCCGAAGTACCAGGACATCGGCAGCACGAAGGTCGTCCTGCTGAGCAGCCACGACGGCGGGGCGCTGGTCAGGCTCATCGCGGGTGACCTGGCGGGCAACGTCGGGCCCGGCAGCACCCACACGCCGATCACGCTGCTGCACGCCACCGTCTCGCCGGGCGCGCGGCTGGTCATGCCGTGGCGCAAGGACTTCAACGCCCTGGCGTACGTACTGTCCGGGCGCGGCACGGTGGGGGCCGAGCGGCGGCCGATCACCAGCGGGCAGCTCGCGGTGTTCGACGGGTTCGGGAACCGGCCCGGCCGCACCACGGCGGGCGAGAGCATCACGATCACGGCGAAGGACACCCTCGAGGTGATCGTGCTGGGCGGCGAGCCCATCGGCGAGCCGGTGGCGCACTACGGGCCGTTCGTCATGAACACGAAGAACGAGCTGGTGCAGGCGTTCGAGGACTTCAAGGCCGGCCGGCTCGGCACCGTCCCCGCCCACCACGCCTGACCAAGCGCCTGATCGAGCGCCTGATCGAGCGCCGGGCGGGACGTCGTGGCCGCAGCGCCACGACGTCCCGCCCGGCCGCTGGGGACGGCCGGTGGGGCTAGGGCGTCAGCGTGAGGCAGGCGACCCGGGCGCCGGCCTGGCCCACCTGCGGACCCTCGGTCACCGTGGGCCCGGCGTGGATCACCAGGGAGCCGGGCAGGCTGTCGCGGCTGAGCGCCCAGTTGTTGCGCGCGCTCGCCCGGCCCGCGCCCGCGGCGTCGGTGGTGAAGTCGAGCCAGACCTCGCTGGCCGGGCTGACCTGGCCTGTCTGGTGCTGGTAGTGCGGGCCCGCCTCGTCGGGCTTCTTGCCACAGGCCTTGGCGTGCAGGTGCGCGCCGTAGCGGCGTTCGGGCAGCAGCCCCTCCACCACCAGCGAGGTGCGCGTCTTGCCGCCCGATGACTCGACGGTGGCGCTGGCCTGGGCGCCCTCGGGGGCGAGCTTGCGGTCGTAGACAATCGCCGCGGTGTCGCCGGGGGCGAACTCGCCCGCCCCTGACAGCCTGATCGACTCGCCGGGCGACGCGCCGGCCTGCGCTCCCGTGGCGTCCTGCACCGGGCCGGGCGGCGCCGCGCAGGCCGCGGTCAGAAGAATGAGCAGTAGTGCGGGTACGCGCATCGAAGACCCCCATGGTCCGAGCCCTCCGGATCGAGGGCTCCGAGAGGCCACCACTCTAACGAGTGACGGATCGACCACGTACCGCTATCGCGTTCTAGGCTCCGTGTTTCGCCGCGATGCCGTCGATGACGGCGGCGAGCGTGAAGTCGAGGTCGGTCAGGCCGCCCGCGTCGTGGGTGGTGAGCGCCAGGTGGAGCGTCCGCCAGCGGATGTCGATGTCGGGGTGGTGGTTGAGCTCCTCGGCCCTGACCGCGACCTCGTCGACGATGCGGATCGCGGTGGGGAAGTCGGGCGCCTCCACCGTGCGCCGGATCTCGTCACCCTCGCGGCGCCAGGCGGGCAGGTCCTTCAGCTTGCTTGCGACGTCCATGCCGATCACGTTACTTCAGCGCGCCCGCGCCCAGCCCGGACTGGATCTGCCGCTGGAAGATGACGTACACCACCATGACGGGCAGGATCGTGAGCGACAGCGCGGCGAACAGCGCCGGCCAGTCCGCCTCGTACCCGGCCAGCGTCGAGATGCTCGCGATGCCCTGGGTGAGCACCCACTTGTCGGGGTCACCGGCGACCAGCACCAGCGGCAGCAGGTACTGGTTCCACTGCCCCAGCACGTTGAAGATCGTGATGCTGATCAGGCCGGGCCTGGCCATGGGGACCATGACCTGGAAGAACGTGCGGGTGTGCGAGGCGCCGTCGATCATGGCCGCCTCGGCGACGGCCTCCGGCAGCGTACGGAAGAAGGCCGCCAGGAAGAACACCGTGAACGGCAGCGAGTAGGCGATGTAGACGAGCACGAGACCGACGTGCGAGTTGAGCAGGCCGAACTGGCGGACCACGAAGAACAGCGGCCCGAGCGCCAGGAACACGGGGAACGCCAGGCCCGCCACGAAGTAGTAGTAGATCAGTTTGCTCCCGGCGAACGAGAAGCGCGCCAGCACGTACGCCGCCATCGCGCCGAACAGCATCGTGCCCGCCGTCCCGAAGAAGACCACGATGACGGTGTTGAACATGTACCGGCCGATGTGCGCCTTGTCCCAGGCCCGTCCCCAGGCGTCCAGCCGCAGCTCGCCGGGCAGTTGCAGGGGGTCGCCGAAGATCTCGGTGTTGTTCTTGAAGGACGCGAGGAACGTCCACACCAGCGGCAGGATGATCAGCAGCGCCCAGACGGCGAGCGCCACGTGGGAGAGCCCGTTCAGCACGCCGGATCGGGGCCGGGCCGGTTCGCGCATGTCTACAGCTCGACTCTCTCGCGGCGGGTCGTCCGCAGCGTCAGCACGGCGAACGTCACGGTGAGGAAGAACAGCGCCACGCCCATCGCGGACGCGTATCCGACCTTCCCGTAGGAGAAGGCGTTGTTGTAGATGGTGATGGGCAGGATGGTCGTGGCGCCGTCCGGCTCGCCCTTATTGCCCACCAGCACCTGGATGAGCGCGAATCCGTCGAGGGCGGCGATGCCGAGGTAGATCCAGCCCACCTGGACGGTGTCGCGCAGCAGCGGCAGCGTGATCGAGAAGAACAACCGCAAGCGGCCGGCGCCGTCGAGCGCCGCCGCCTCGAAGTAGTCCTTCGGGATGGCCGCCATACCGGCCGAGAACAGCACCACGTAGAACCCGACGCCCTGCCAGACCATCACCGCGATGACCGACCACAGGGCGAGGCTCGGCTCGATGAGCCAGCCGACCGGCTCGATGCCGAGCCTGGCCAGCACGCCGTTGAGGACGCCGACCTCGTCCGGCCGGTAGATGGCCTGGAACAGGACGCCGACCACGGCGACGGCGAGGACCTGGGGGAAGAAGAACACCACCCGGTAGAACCGGGAGCCCCAGAGCCCGCGCACTCCTGAGCCGCCCGGCCCGCCGCCGAGGTTCAGCAGGAAGGACAGGAAGAGCGCGATGGCGATGGTGACGAGCGGCAGCGTCACCAGCATCACACCGTGGTTGCGCAGCGCGCGCCAGAACACCTCGTCCCGCAGCAGCCGGACGAAGTTGTCCAGCCCGACGTAGCTCACCACGGAGCTGTAGCCGTTCCAGCTCGTCAGGGAGATCTGGAACGCCTGGATGTACGGGCTGATGACGAAGACCGTGTACAGGACGAAGGGGACGGCCAGGAACGCCGCCACGAACCCGTACGTGCGCAACCGCCGCATGGGTCACTAACTCCGCGACTGCTTGGCGATCGACTCGTCCTGCTTGATGTCGTCGGCCTTCTTCTGCATCGCGGTGCAGAACTGCTCCGGCGTGATGCGCCCGGCCATGACCCGGTTGGTCTGCTCGGTGCCGTAGTCGAACAGCTCCTTGTACCAGCCCTCGAACCTGGCCTCGGTGATGATGTTCTGGCCGGCGCTGTCCTGGGCCTTGGCCGCGCTCACCAGGCCGGCGGGCAGCTCGACGCCCTCGGCCGCGCCGTTGACGACCGTGAGGTTCTTCGTCTTCTCGGTGAAGCCGCGGGCGCCCTCCTTGGAGAGCATGATCCGCAGGTACTCGAGGCCGCCCTGCGGGTTCTTGCCCTTGGCGGCGACCACGAAGTTCTCGCCGACGCCCACCTGGATGGCGCCGTACGGCATCGCGTCGTTCGCGGTGACGTCGGGGATGGGGGCGATGGCGTACTCGAAGTCGTCGGGGATGTCCTTGGCCATCTCGTTCTCGATCCACGAGCCGACCGGGTAGAAGAGCACCTGGTTCTGCAGCTGCTTGACCTGGGTCTGGGTGTGGTCGAGGCCGAAGTACGCTTTGTCGCCATATTTCGCCTGGATCTCGGCCCAGGCGGTGACCGCCTGCCGCATCGGGTCGGCCGTCCAGACCCCGTCGACCAGGTTGTCGATGTCGATGATGGCCTGGTTCCCGCCGATCTTGGCGGCGGTGTAGAGGATGTTCCAGAGCTGGTAGTACGGGCCCTTCTGCCCCGGGTAGGCGAAGAGCACGATGCCCTCCTTCTTCGCCTCGTCCCCGAGAGCCGTGAACTCCGCCCACGTCTTCGGCGCCGTCCAGCCCTTCGACGCGAACAGCTTGGCGTTGTACCACAGCGCCCGGTGCGACACCGTGTAGTTCAGGACGAGGTTCATGCCGTTGACCCGGGCGTTCTCCAGCACCGCCGGCGTGAGGGTGTCGCGCACCCGCACCGCCGGGTCGTCGATGGAGGGCGCGTCGAACAGCGGGGTCAGGTCGGCCAGGTGGCCCTCGGCGGCGAGCGCGGTGAGGTCCATCGACTCGGGCCCGGAGTTGTTGAGCACGTCGGGCACGTCGCCCGCGACGAAGCGCGGGCGCAGCTGGGTGCCGATCTGCTGGGTCGCGTTGTGCTTGATGGTGACGCCGGCGTACGCCTTCTTGTAGAGCTCCTCGTGCACCTCCTTGGCGTACGCGTCGGTGTAGCCGCCGCTGAAGATGACCACTTCCAGTGGCTTCTTCGCGTCGACCCCGAAGGGGTTCTTCGGGTCCGCCGAGGCGGCGAGCGAGGTGGAGGGGGCGGGCGCGGGGGCCGCTCCGGTGCCCGCGGTGGCGCAGGCGCTCAACAGGCCCGCTCCTGGCCCGGCGACGAACGCGGTGAAGCCGATCCGGCGCAGCAGCTGGCGCCGGGTGATCTCGCCCGGATGGGTCATGAGGGCTCCCGAATTAGGAAAGTTTCCTAAACGTTTGCCCGAACGTACGGACGACGCCGACACCCGTCAAGGGGTCGCGATCGAGACGTGACCTTGCCGTGATCCCTTGCGCGGAAGGCCTCCCGGAAGGAGAGTGATGGGCATGATCGTCGAGTACGCGGACCGCGTGTGGCGTGGCGAGTCGGACGACAGCATCGTGGACGCCGGGATGAGCGGCAAGGGCGTCCACACCGTCGCCGACGGCGTGGGCTGGTGGCCCGGATTCGGGAACGTCATCACCTTCGAGACCGAGGGCGAGCTGCTGCTGTTCGACACCAGCAGCCCCATGTCGGCGGCGCAGCTGCACGAGGACGTGCGCAAGTGGACCCGCGCCCCGCTGACCACCGCGTTCTACTCCCACGGCCACATCGACCACGTCTTCGGGACGGGCCCGTTCGAGGAGTCGGGGCCCCGGGCCACCGTCTACGCCCACGCCGCCGTGGTCGACCGCTTCCAGCGCTACCTGCTGACCGGCGACCTGTTCATCACATGCCTCCGAGGAGACCCCCGCCTTCAGGCGGGGGAGGAATCGGACCCCTGCGGAGCAGGACAGGGGCAGCCGATTCGCCGTCAGGCGAACCGGTGTCGAAACGCCGCGCGACACGGCACGGTTCGGTAATCTGTTCGACGGTGGCGACAACCAAGCCACCGGACGAACGATCGCAAAGATCCTCGCCGCCGGGCCGGCGGAGAGCCGAAACGCCTGTGGAGCTGGTGTAAGACCTCAACGAGAGTCCTCTCGGGCGGGCAACCGGCAGTGAAGCAGGAAACCTCACGGGAGACCGTGTGAATCCCCTCCACTCGCGCGGTCGGTGGCGGACCTCGCGGGCGGCCCTGCGGCCCTCGCCGACGCGGCGCTCAGGGCGCTGGCCGAGGGCGACGAGCGGCTGGCCGGGCACCTCGCGGAGATGGCCGCGCTGGCCGCCCCCGACGACCCTGGCGTGCACCGCGTCCGCGCCGAGGTGTTCGCCGCGCGGGCGGCCGGAGAGCTGTCCCTCATGGCGAAGGGCGTCTTCACCTGGGCCGCCGCCGAGTCGCGCAAGCGTTCCTAGTCAGTCCTCCCACCAGTCCGACAGCGGCGGTCATGGTGCGTCGATACCACCTATGTCCGTAATGTCGTGAGCGTTGCATCGAGCTAGGGGGCGTTGCCGGTGGGTGCCGAGCGGATCGTCGGCGTGGGTGTGGTGGTCGAGGCGGGTGGGCGGATCCTGCTGGGTGAGCGGGTGAAAGCGGGTGAGCCGCCGTCGTGGTGTCTGCCCGGCGGGGCGGTGGAGCCCGGGGAGACGTTCGAGGCGGCGGCGCTGCGCGAGCTGGCCGAGGAGACGGGCATCCGTGACGCCGGGCGGCCCCGGGTGACCGCCGTGGTGCTCGACCACCCCGGCGGCGCGGTGCGGGTGACGGCGGCCGTGACCGTGGCCGCGGGCGCGACGGGCCCGGTGGTGACGGAACCGCACGTGTTCCGCTCGTGGCGCTGGTTCCCGACGGACGCCCTGCCCGAGCCGCTGTTCCCGGCCACCGCCCGCATCCTCACCGGGCAGGTGTGTGAGGACGGGGGCCACTACCGCGTCGCGGACGCGTAGGACCACGGGCGTCAGGCGAGTGCGAGGGGCCTACCGCGTCGCGGACGCGTAGGAGGCGAGGCGTTCGGCGAGGGTGTGGACGCGGTCGCGGAGTTCTGCGGGGCGCTCGATGACGAACGGTCGGTCGAGGGCGGCGAGCACCGGAGGCAACCAGTCGAGCCGCTCCACCCGTAGTTCGACGCGCCGCCAGCGTTCGGCCGCCTGGTCCTGGGCCCGGTCCTGGGCCCGGTCCTGGGCCCGGTCCTGGGCCCGGTCCTGGGCCTGGTCAGGGTCTGCCGACGGCGTGTTCTCCGCCGGGGCCTGGTCAGGGTCTGCAGGGGGCGTGTCCTCCGCCAAGGTCGCGACGCCCGCGGGAAGGTGGGCGCGGATCTGGTCGACGGTCGCGTGGACGCGCAGGCTCACCTTGTGCCGGTAGTCGGCCGTGGCGAATCCCGACAGCACGCGCTGCGCCGGGTCGGGGCCCGTGGGCTCCTCGAACGAGCCGGGCAGGGTGCGCGCGTCCGCGATGCGGTCGAGGCGGAAGGTCCGGTCCTCGCCGATCGCCGGGTCGGTGCCCGTGACGTACCACCGGCCCGAGTGGGCGACGATCCCGTACGCGTGCAGCGTGCGTTCGCTGCGCCGGCCCTCGCGGTCGGTGTACCTGATCGAGACCGGCCGGCGGTGGCGTACCGCGTCGGCGATCGTGAGCAGGACTCCGGCGTCCGGGGTGTCGGCCTCGTCGGGCTGGTCGGTGAAGGCCAGGGAGTCCAGGAGTGTGTCGAGCCGGCGGGCGACGTGCATGGGCAGCACCCGGCGGATCTTGGCCGAGGCCGTCTCGCTCGCGGTGTGCGCCGTCAGCAGCCCCGCCCGGCGGCCGGCGATCAGGCCGAGCAGCACGGCCAGCGCCTCGTCGTCGCTGAGCATGAGCGGTGGCAGGCGGTAGCCGGGGGCGAGCCGGTAGCCGCCGTAGCGACCGCGTACCGACTCCACGGGCACGTCGAGGTCGATCAGCTGGTCGACGTACCGCCGCACGGTGCGTCCTTCGACGCCGAGCCGGTCGGCGAGTTCGGCCACCGTACGGGTTCCGCCCGACTGCAGCAGCTCCAGGAGGGTCAGCACGCGGCCGGTGGGTCGGGACATGTTTCCCAGCCTACGGCGAATAGTGGACCGAATCTGTCCACTATTTCTCCTAGCCTGCGACGTGCACGTTTTCAGCACGGCTGAGGAGATTTCATGGACTTCGTCTCGATCCGCATCATCACCGGCGACGTGGCGCGCCTCGTCGCGTTCTACGAGCGGGCCACAGGGATGCGGGCGGTGTGGGCGAACGAGGACTTCGCCGAACTCAGGACCGCGAGCGGGACCCTCGCCATCGCGAGCACCCGCACCGTCCCGCTGTTCGCCCCGGGCTCCGCCCGCCCGGGGGACAACCACAGCGTGATCACCGAGTTCCTCGTCGACGACGTGGACCTCGTGCACCGCAACCTGAAGGGCTTCGTCACCGACATCGTCACCGAGCCGACCACGATGCCCTGGGGCAACCGGGCCCTGCTGTTCCGCGACCCTGACGGCAATCTGGTCAACTTCTTCACCCCGGTGACCTCGGAAGCA
Source organism: Nonomuraea maritima (assembly GCF_900100395.1). Taxonomy (GTDB): domain Bacteria; phylum Actinomycetota; class Actinomycetes; order Streptosporangiales; family Streptosporangiaceae; genus Nonomuraea; species Nonomuraea maritima. The sequence goes on from NZ_FNFB01000002.1 coordinate 386,134, forward strand.
AGAGCCAAGTTCGGACGCTGACCCGAGGATGCGGGTCATGACCGGGCGTCGGCGGGGGCGCGTGGTGGCGTTGCTCAGGCGAAGCGTGCCCGGGTCTCGGCGAAGGCCTGGTCGGTGCCTTCCAATGCCCTCGCCACGTCGGCTTCTGTGTGGGCGGCCGACATGAACCAGTTGTGCCAGGGGTGGACGTAGACACCGTGCCGCAGGCAGGCGTCGCTCCAGTACATCGCCACCGACAGGTCGGCGTCGCCCGCGAAGCTGAGCCACGGGATCGTCACCGGGCCCGTCTGGTTGACGGCGAACCCGTGCGCCTTGGCCTGCTCGTACAGCCCCTCGCGGAGCTGGGCGCCGGCGTTGTTCATGGCGGCGATGCCGTCGGTGTCGCGCAGCGTCTCGATGGTGGCCTTGGCCGCGGCCATCGCCACCGCCGAGAACCAGAACGAGCCGGTCGAGTACAGGGTCTGCGCGGCCCCGCGCAGCGCGTCGGTGCCCGTGACGGCGGCGATCGGGTAGCCGTTCGCCATGGCCTTCGACCAGGCCGTCAGGTCGGGCCGCACACCGTACGGCTCCCACGAGCCGCGCAGGTCGATGCGGAACCCGGCGCGCACGTCGTCGATCACGAGGGCGGCCCCGAGCCGGTCGGCGAGGGCCCGCGCGCCCCGCGCGAACGCGGGCTCCACGAGCTCCTGGTCCTCGAACGAGTCGTGCTTGAACGGCGTGACGATGATCGCCGCGACGTCGCCCTCCACGGTCGCCGCCGCGGCCTCCAGCGACTCCAGCGAGTTGTAGGTGAACTCCACGAGGTCGGCCCGCTCGTTCGGCGTCGTGCCCGACAGGGACGGCGTGCACCACGGGTCGGCCCCGTGGTAGGCGCCGTGCGCCATCAGCACCTTGGTACGGCCCGTCGCGGCCCGCGCGACCATGAGCGCCTGGGTGGTGGCATCGGTGCCGTTCTTGGAGAACATCGCCCAGTCGGCGCTCGGCACGGTGTCGACCAGCAGCTCGGCCAGCTCCACCATGATCGCTCCAGGGCCGTTGAGACAGTCGCCGAGCGCGGCCTGGCGGGCGGCGGCCTCCTCGACGCGCGGGTGCCGGTGCCCGAGCACGACCGGCCCCCAGCTGCACATGAAGTCGATGTACTCGCGGCCGTCGACGTCCCACTGCCGGCAGCCCTCGCCGCGGGCGAAGAACTGCGGGTAGCCGGGGGCGAACAGGGCGGCGTTGAGGTGGCCGTACATGCCGCCGGGGACGACCTTGGCGGCGCGGCTGCGGAGATCTGCGTCGATCATGGGGGGTCCTTGGAGCAGGGCGAGGGTCGAGTCGAGGTCGGTGAGCCCGACGTCGGAGCCGAGGCCGGTGGCGACGCGGGCGGCGGCGGCCGTGCCCCAGCGGGCGGCGGTCATGACGTCCTGCCCGTGCAGGAGCCCGGTGAGGAACCCGGCGCAGTACGCGTCGCCGCAGCCGGTCGTGTCGGCCACCTCGGTCTTGAGCGCGGGCACCTGCTCGGTCACGTCGGCGGTGACGACGAGGCTGCCGGATTCGCCGAGGGTGACGAGCACGCCGCGCGGCCCTTCGGCCAGCAGCGCGCGGGCAGCCTCCGCGGGGTCGGCGGCGCCCGTCATGAGGACGGCCTGGGTCTCGTTGGGCAGCACGTAGTCGACGTGCGGGAGGAACGCGCGGGCCATGCCCAGCAGGTCGGGCATTTCCGACAGCAGGTCCATCGTGACGATCGTGCCGGACGCCCGTAACGCGTCGAGCAGCTCGAAGAACGCGGGGTCGCCGAGGCCGAAGGTGACGTCCACGCCGCCGAGGTGCACCGCGCGGGCGGTGCGCAGCACGTCGGCGTCGAGGTCGGCGTACGTCACCCCGAGGTTCGCGCCGGGCACGTGGAAGCTGGGCCGCCCGCCGTCGGGACGGATGGGCAGGATCGAGGCGGCGGTGCGCTCCCCCGCCCTGCGGACCAGGCGCGAGGCGTCGACGCCGCGCCTGGCGAGGACGGCCAGCAGGAAGTCGCCGAGCTCGTCGTCGCCGACCGCCCCCATGGTGACCACGTCGTTGCCGAGCTTGACGAGATCGACGGCGGTGCCGGCGGCGGCGCCCGCGGCGGTGAGGCGGATCTCGTCCACCAGTACGGTGTCCTGGCCCTCGGGGATGTGGGAGACGGGCCTCGCGAGAATGTCGACGATGTGGACGCCGACTGTGACGACGGTCATAGTCTAAATAGACAGACGTCCGACTAAAAAGTCAACGGAGGCGGGATGCCGAAGATCGTCGACCATGACGAGCGCAGGCGCGAGGTCCTGTCGGCGGCCGGCCGGGTGATCGTCAGGGACGGCATCGACGCCGCCACCACCCGCGCCATCGCCAAGGAGGCGGGCTACTCCAACGGGGTGCTCTCCCACTACTTCGCCGACAAGGACGAGATCCTGCTGTCGGCGCTGCGGCAGTCGCACCAGCGCATCCGCGAACGGCTCGTCGGCAAGGCCGAGGGACTGACCGGGCTCGCGGCGCTGCGCGAGGTGCTGCTGGACAACCTGCCCCTGGACGCCGAGCGCGCCCAGGAGTCGCGGCTGGAGGTGAGCTTCTGGAGCCGGAGCCTCGCCTCGGAGCGGCTGGCCGAGGTGCAGCGCGCGGAGGCGGAGGAGCTGCGCGCCGCCGTACGGGAACTGCTCGGGCAGGCCCGTGCGGACGGCGAGCTGGGCGACAACCCACGCGCGGACGAAGAGCTCGACGACCTCGCCGAGCACCTGCTGGCCCTGGTCGACGGCCTCAGCCTGCACCTGCTCCTCTACCCCGACCGGCTGACCAGGGCAGACGCCGAGCGGATCATGCTGCGGGCCCTCGACCGCCTCTGATCCGTTGCCGCCCCTCCAACAGCCGCACTACTGTGCACCGCATGGACCTGCGTGATCAACTGTGCGCGTACGGGCGGCGGGCCGTCGAGCTCGGGCTGGTCATCGGCACCTCGGGCAACCTCAGCGTGCGGCAGGGAGACCGGGTCGCGGTGACGCCGTCGGGAGTCGCGCTCGACCGGCTGACCCCGGAGATGTGCCCGGTCGTGGACGTCTCCGGCCACCTCGTGGAGGGCGAGCTGCAGCCGTCCAGCGAGACCCCCATGCACCTGGCGATCTACGAGACGACCGACGCGCGCGCAGTCGTCCACACCCACTCGGTGTTCGGGACGGTCGTCGCCACGACCATGACCGAGCTGCCGCCGATCCACTACAACGCGCTGCTGCTGGGCGGGGCCGTCAGGGTCGCCGAGTACGCCACGTACGGCACGCCCGAGCTGGCCGCGAACGTCCGCGCCGCGCTGGCGGGCAGGCGGGCCGCGCTGATGGCCAACCACGGCGGGGTGACCGTCGGCGCGACCCTGGAAGAGGCGTTCGAGGCCACCCGCCTGCTGGAGTGGCTGTGCGAGGTGTACGTCAGGGCGCTCGGCGTCGGCAGGCCGGCCGTCCTGACGGACGACCAGCTCACCGCCGTGGTCGAGCGGGCGCTCAACCCGCCCGAGTTCCCCCGCCTGTGACAGGTCAGGACAGGACGGCCTTCTCGGCCAGCCCGAGCGGCAGCGCGCCCGACCCGGCGATCCGGTCGTGGAACTCCTTCAGCGGCCCCTGGTACGACTCCCTGATCCGCTCGATCTCGATGGCGCCCGTGAGGTACGACGGCGCCTGCGTGGGCCACGCGCAGTAGCGGTTGACCTCGCCCTGCGCCGTGCCGGGCGACAGCGACGCCTTGGTGGCCATGAACGTCTCGGCCTCCTCGATCGGCATGTCGTCGCAGTGCAGCGCGGTGTCGACGACGATCCGGGCGGCGCGGAAGATCCGGCAGTCGAGGTGGGCCAGCTCGGTGGCCGGGGTGTCGAAGTAGCCCTGCTCGTGCAGCATGCGCTCCACGTACAGCGCCCAGCCCTCGGAGAAGTACGGCGTCCTGAAGACCTTCCGCACGGTGCTGGGGTTGCCCGCCAGGTGCGACAGGTGCCAGTGGTGGCCCGGGTAGGCCTCGTGGACGCTGATCGACGGCATCTGCGCCCGCGAGTTGGTGCGCAGCCGCTGGCGCACCTGCTCGGGGGTGAAGTCGTCGGGCGTGAAGGGGACGAAGAAGATCCCCGTACGGGAGCTGGTCAGCGGCGGCGGTGACAGGTAGTGGGCGACCGAGAGCACCGGGCGGGTGTACTCGGCCGACGGGAGCACCAGGCACTCCTCCCCCTCGGGGAAGGTGACCAGGTCGCGGTCGCGGACGAACTCGCGGGCGCGCAGGGTCTCGGCCTCGTACTCGGCGCGCATGGCCTCCAGGGTGTCCGGGTGGTCGTCCATGAGGAACTCCATGGCGGCCCGCCAGTCCTGGCTGCCGTTGACCTTCCGCGCGACCTCGCGCATGCGCGCGTCCAGCTCGGCCCAGGCGGCCTTGCCCTTCTCGTGGAGCTCCGCGGCACCGTAGCCGAGCATCTCGCGCTCGCGCAGCAGCGTGGAGTACAGCTGCTCGCCCATCCGCCAGGTGCCGCCGCACTCGAAGCCCTCGAGGTACGTCACCAGCTCGTCGAAGGCCCGCGCGGCCGGTTCCGCCGCCTCGGCGAGCTTGGCGCGCAGCACCTCGTCCTCGACCATCGACGGGATCGTGCGCGTCAGGAAGTTGCGGCCGGTGCGCGCCTGCCCGAGGCCGCGCTTGACCAGCAGCGGCGCGGCGAGGTCGGGGTCGAGGTTCGCGCGGCACGCGGCGAGCACGGCGGGCACGTCGGCCAGCCGGAGCAGGGCCGAGGCGACCAGCTCGGGCTCGGGCTTGAGGCGGCGCTGGAAGGGCGCGTACATCGAGGCGAAGATGGGCGAGAGGTAGACGGCCGGCTCGCGCCGCCACTCCGGCCACGCGGCGAGCGCGACCGAGCCGCGCAGCTGCGACAGGACGAGGTCTCTGTCGATCTCGTCGTCGAGGGTCGGGGCGTCGAGGGCGGACAGCCGGTCCAGCCATTCGGCCTGCTCACGTTCACGGCCGGCCCACGCGGAGGCGGAGAAATCGCCGAGCGTGTGATCGTAGCCTTCGGCACCGAGAGAGCTGGCGGCAACAGGGTTACGTGAGAAGTACCACTTGAGAAACTCGTCCACCATCGCACCATATCCTGGGCAAATGCCCCTGCAGATTACCGGCGCGCTCGGCGATCCCGACCTGATCCGCCTCCCCTGGGACGTCCCTCTCGCGGAGTGGCCGGAACACCACCTCGTCGACCTCCCGCGCGGCATCTCCCGCCACGTCGTACGGTTCGCCCGCCTCTCCGGCAAGGTCTACGCGATCAAGGAGATCAGCGAGCGGTACGCCAAACGCGAGTACCAGCTCCTGTGGGACCTCGCCCGCCTGGACGCACCCGCCGTGGAGCCGGTCGCGTACGTCTCCGGCCGCGCGGGCGAGCTGGACGCCGCGCTCGTCACCCGGCACCTGCAGTTCTCGCTCCCCTACCGCGCGGTCATGTCGGGCACCCTGCGCCCCGACACCCTCAACCGCCTGCTCGACGCGCTCGCCGTGCTGCTGGTGCGGCTGCACCTGAACGGCTTCTTCTGGGGCGACTGCTCGCTGTCCAACACGCTCTTCCGCAGGGACGCCGGGGCGTTCGCGGCGTACCTGGTGGACGCCGAGACCGGCGAGATGCACCCGATGATCAGCGAGGGCCAGCGGCTGGCCGACATCGACGCCGCGCACACGAACATCTTCGGCGAGATGCTCGACCTGGAAGCCGGCGGCCTGCTGCACCCGTCCATCGACCCCATGGAGACCGCCGAGGACGCGGTCGCGCGCTACCACCGCCTGTGGAACGAGATCAACGAGAGCGAGATCATCGAGGACGTCGACTGGCACCGGGTCGAGCAGCGCATCAGGCGGCTCAACCTGCTCGGCTTCGACGTGGCCGAGATGATGGTGCGGCGCAAGGTCGGCACCGGGCGGCTCATCGTCCGGCCCAAGGTCGTGGACGCCGGGCACCATCAGCGGCGGCTGCTCCGGCTGACCGGCCTCGACGTGGAGGAGAACCAGGCGCGGCGGATGCTCAACGACCTCGACGGGTTCCGGGTGGCCAAGGGGCTGCGGCACGAGGACGAGGCCATCGTGGCGCACCGGTGGCTGGCGGAGGTGTTCCAGCCGACCGTCGAGGCCATCCCGGCCGAGCTGCGCGGGAAGCTGGACCCCGCCCAGCTGTTCCACGAGGTCCTCGACCACCGGTGGTACCTGTCGGAGCAGGCCGGCGCGGACGTCGGCCTGCCGACCGCGGTGACGTCGTACGTGGAGAACGTGCTGGTGCACAAGCCCGACGAGAGCGCGCTCCTCCCGGACGACCCCTCCCCCGTGCACGATACGGACGGTTAACTCCCGAATTTCACGATTCAATCGTGAAAAGAACTCATATAAAAGGAATTCTTAACCATAACGGGAGTACTTTTCTCCGCCTAAGCCGTATAAAAGCTTAACGGCCTGATTTTTCAGCCTCAGTTACCGGATTTCCTCCCTCTACGCTGTCTCAGACCGTGACAGGAGAGGGAGGAGAGGTGCTCGGAATCGACAGCTGCCTGGCGGAGGTCATGGCCATCCCGGGCGCGCTGGACGCCATGCTGGTGGACCACACCAGCGGCATGGCCGTGGCGTTCAGCAACGACTCGGGGGTCGACGCCGACCGGTCCGCCGCCGCCCTGACCGAGGCGTTGCGCGCCACGACCGACGGCCTGGCCCGCACCTGTCCCGGCGACGTCGTACGCGTGGACGACATGCTGGTCACCACGGACAAGGGCCACCATCTGCTGCGGCTGCTGGAGACCGTCTTCGAGGGACCGCTCGTCCTGTACGTACGTCTCGATCTCGAGCGGTCCAACATCGCGCTGGCCCGGCACCGGCTGCAGTCCATCTCGAGCCGGCTGACGACGTGACCCATGACCCAGCTCGACGCTCTTCTCTCGTCCCTCGCGCGCGAGCGCTCCACGGGTGCGCTGCGGATCGGCAGGAACGGCACGATCTTCCTGGCCGACGGGCGCGTGACGTACATGGAATGCTCCCAGACCCCCGGCGTCGAACGCCTGCTGTCGGCGCGCGGCGTGCTGAGCGAGACGAAGCTGCGCAGCCTCCAGGCGGAGGAGGGCGGATGCGATCGGCTGCTCGCGGAGGGCGCCGTCACGCCGGGCGAGCTGCAGTACGCCGTGCTGGGCGTGGTCCTCGACGCGGCCTTCTTCCTGCTGCCGGTCACCGGGTCGCGGCCGAAGTTCCGCCCCGGCGAGCGGCACTGGCTGGGCGGGCAGTGGTACTTCGACGTGGCGGGCCTCGTCCGCGAGTGCGCGCGGCGGCGGGCGCAGCTCGCCGAGGCCTGGCCGTCCGCCGACATGGACACCCTCCCGGTACGGCCGGTGACGCGGCTGCCCGGGCACGGCGTGACGCTGAACCGGATCCAGTGGGAGGTGCTCGTCCGGGCCGACGGCAAGGCCACGCCGGTGGAGCTGGCCAGGCAGATCGGCCGGCCGTGCTACCCGGTGCTGCTGGCCGTGCGGCGGCTCGCGGCCGCGGGGCTGCTCGAACTCCCGGAGCCGCCCCCCGAACGCCGTACAGGAAGAAGGGCCACCGCGCCCGAGGCCGAGCAGAAACTGCCCAAGCGGGCGGCGCGCCGGCCGGCTCCCGCGCCCCGCGCCGACACCGCGGGGGCCTCGTCCCTGGGACCGGCGACCACCGGCGATCCCACCGATCTGGCGCTGCTGATGCGACTGAAGAAGGCGCTCGAGGAGCTGTCGTGAGGTTCCGCTCACTCAGGAGGAGGCCACCTGTGGAGCTACGACAAGAGATCTTGGCGGAGATGACGCTCCTGCGCGAGCGCACCCCGGACGTGACCGGCAGCGTCGCCTGCACCGTGGACGGCATCCAGCTGGCCTGCGACCTCCCCGACGACACGGGCGACAAGGCGGCGGCGCTGTCGTCGGCGCTGCTCGCGATGAGCCGGCGCATGCTGGCCATGACCGGCCTCGGCACGTTCGAGGAGACCCTCGTCTCCGGCACGGCGGGCTTCGTGTCCTTCTACGCCGCCGGACCCACCATCGTCCTCACGGTCCTCGCGGCCCCCGGCGCGAACGTCGGGCTGCTGCGGCTGGAGGGCAGGAAGACGGCCGCCGCGCTGGCCGCCGTCGCCGCACACAAGGTCTAGCACCACCACCGCAACCATCGAGGAGGAAACATGGCAGGGATGGACATCTCCCTCAAGGAGATGATGCAGATCGACGGCACGATCGGGGCCGCGATCGTCGACTACGGCAGCGGCATGGCGCTCGGCACCCTCGGCGGGTCGAAGGACCTCGACCTGCAGGTCGCCGCCGCGGGCAACACGGAGGTGGTCAAGGCCAAGCTCCGCACGATGGACTCCCTCGGCCTCAAGGACGGCATCGAGGACATCCTCATCACGCTGGGCAGCCAGTACCACATCATCCGGCCCATCTCCGGACGCGGCGGCAAGGGCCTCTTCCTGTACCTGGCCCTCGACCGCGGCCGCTCCAACCTGGCGATGGCCCGCCACCAGCTGCGCGGCATCGAGGAGAAGCTGGAGGTCTGAGCACGGGCCGGTGGCCCGCCTGGGGGGACGGGCCACCGGCGCGGCGGTCAGCCCTTGGTGAGCTTGGTGATCTCGGCGACGAAGTCCGGCCACAGCGCCCGGGGCAGGTCGTGCCCCATCCCCGGGTACGTCACGAGCCGCGCGCCGGGGATGGCCTCGGCCGTGGCCTGCCCGCCGGCCGGCGGGACGAGCGGGTCGGCCTCGCCGTGCAGCACCAGTGCGGGAACGTGCAGGCCCGCGAGTTTCTCCCTGCGGTCCGGCGACCCGTTGATGGCGGCCAGCTGGCGGGCGGTGCCCGCCGGGTCGAAGCAGCGGTCGTACGCCCGGCCGGCCCGCTCCTTGATCAGTTCGGCGTCCAGCTCGTAGCCGGGCGACCCGATGACCGACCAGGTGCGTACCGACTGCTCCATCGCGGCGGCGCGGTCGGCGGGTGGCGGGGACATCAGCGCCGCCATCGCGGCCTGCGAGGGCGGGGCGACGGCCGGGCCGGGCGTGGACATGATCGAGGTGAGGCTCAGCACCCGGTCGGGGTGCCGGATGGCGAACGCCTGGGCGATCATGCCGCCCATGGACGCGCCCACCACGTGGGCGGCCGTCCAGCCGAGGGCGTCCATGAGCCCGGCGGCGTCGTCGGCCATGTCCTCCAGCAGGTACGGCGCGGGCCCGCCTCGGCCGGGGACGCCCGCGTCGTGGAAGTGCGTGGACAGTCCGGCGTCGCGGTTGTCGAACCGTACGACGTGGTGTCCCTGCTCCGCGAGGAGACCGCAGAACTCCTCGTCCCATTGGATCATCTGGGCGCCGAGCCCCATGATGAGGAGCAGGGGACGTCCTTCGGGAGAGCCGAAGCTCTCGTAGGTGATGTCGATGCCGTTCGCGGCTACGCTGGTGGTCACGAATACCAGAATGTCATTCTGGTACTCGTCGCGCAAAGCCCTCAGTTCTGGCCGGCCTCCGGCGGCTCGGCCGGGTTGTGGTCGCGCTTGCCGTAGGCGCCGGTGGAGAACGGCACCGGGTAGTTCTTCTTGCCGGGGCCGGGGCCCCACTTGGTGATGACGTAGTCGACGTCGATGTGGCCGAGACCGCCGTTGCCGCCGACGTACAGCGTGTTCGGGTTGAACGTGCCCCCGGTCAGGTCGGCGAAGGTCTTGGCGTCGAGGTCCAGCATGATGCCGCGGTTGGAGGGCTCGCCCGGGCCGCGGTCGCCGACGAAGAAGGGCATCTTCTTGCCCTTGTAGATGACGTAGCCCTCGGTCATGAGCGGCCAGCTCGGGCTGGCGGCCAGGCCCTTCTGCATGGGCTTGCCACTGGCGGGCAGACCCGTGTCACCGGCGCGGCCGGAGGCGTCGTCCCAGAAGTACGAGGCCGTTGTGGAGCCCTTGAGCAGGACCTTCTCGGGGATGTCGGTGCCGCTGTCGGCCCAGGCGGCGGTGCCGCCCGCGACGGTGAGTGCGGCGCAGAGGCTGGAAGCGGTGAACAGGGCGAACGAGCGCATGCCGGATCGAGCAGTCATGAAAAGGGGAAGCCCTTCACGAGGAGACGGGGGAGTAAGCGCTTGGCGAGGTAGCGCGCAGCACGGGCGGAACGCCTGATGTGGGGATGCTGCGCGAAGCGCTAGGTGTGAGCCTGGAGAAGGGGACCGCTCAGCGGTCTGCCGTCACTCCGCTGTCCGGGGGTACGACGCGGTGATGCATGGAAATTTCTGTGTCCTCTCCATCACGCCTACCGGGTTAGCTGACGGGTTCGGGCGTGGAGATGCCCTACCGGCACGCGGCCGGACTCACCCCAAGTGGTGGTTCCCCGGTTCCCGGAACGTCCGGGATTCGGCGCCAGCCGGTCGTCCTCCTGGGTAAGGATCCGACCCCCGGCTGGTGGTGCGGATTACTTTAACGAGGGATCTAGACACGGGCAAACGAATCGTCATGAAACGGAAGAAGATCTACCTAATGGGACAAAAGGAAAGGGGGTGCGGAACCTCCGCACCCCCTATGAAATAGGGCCTCAGCCGCCGCTCTTGCGCCTGAACGATCTTTTACCCGTGGCAGGACCATGCGCCCCGTGGATCTTCGACGAGTCGCCGCCCCTGCCACCCGCACCCGACCCGGCGTGCTGGCTGCGCTTGCGCTCCAGCGCTTCGCGGAACTTGCGCTTCATCTCGTCCTCGGAAGTCTCGCTGACTTCCGGCTCCGGTGTCTCGGCCATGAGGACCTCCAAGGTGTTGGGGACCCTCAAAGCTTCGCACGGCACCGCGTACGACGCGAAACCGGGCTCGCCCGCTCGGGCCACCGGTAAAGAGGTCGCGTTCTGCTCCTGGTGTTGCTTTTGGACATATCAGGAAACAGAGTGTCGTATGACGCACAAGCCCCATTTCGGACAATGAGCATCCTCGGCCGCGACCTGGCAGTGGACCTGGGGGCGGCGCGCACAAGGATCTACATCAAACGCAAGGGCATCGTGCTCGACGAGCCCTCCGCCGTCCTGCTCGACCGCCGTACGGGCAAGGTCATCGCCTTCGGCGCGGAGGCGGTCGGCGACGGCCGCGGCGAGACGCACTGGCCGGTCAACGGCGGCCTGCCCGCCGACGCCGAACTCGCCCAGCGCCTGGTGCGGCACTTCACGCGCAAGGTGCACTGGCGTCCGTACGCCCGGCCGCGGCTGGTCATGGCGCTGCCCGGCGACTCCACGCCCATGGCGCGGGCCGCGCTGCACGACATGGCGTACGAGGCGCAGGCCAGGGACATCGTCCTCGTGCCGCAGGCGCTCGCGGCGGCGCTCGGCGCGGGCCTGCCCTCCGGCGACCGCTCCGGGCAAATGATCATCGACATCGGACGGCACGCCACGCGCGTCGCCGTGCTCTCCGGCGACATGGTGGTGGCGCACGGCTCCGTCCCTTACGGAGGGCGGGCCATGGACCGGGCCATCGCCCGCCTCGTCGAACGCGAGCACGGGCTCGCGCTCGACGAGTTCGAGGCCGAGGCCGCCAAGATGCGGGCCGGCGCCGCGCCGCGGCCGGCGGACGGCGAGATCGTCCCCGTGCACGCCCGCGACCCGGACACCGGCCGCGAGCGCGTGCTGGCCCTGCCCGTACGCCTGCTCTGCGAGGTCGCCGCGCAACCCGCCGGTCCCATCGCCAGGATCGCGGAGGAGACCGTCGCGAGGTGCCCCGCCGAACTGGCCGCCGACCTCGGCGAACGCGGAGCCGTCCTGGTCGGCGGCGGGGCGCTGCTGCCCGGACTCGGGCGGCGGCTGCGCGAGCACCTGCGCATGCCGGTGCGCCCGGCAGAACGCCCGCTGGAGTCCGTGGCGCTGGGCCTCGGACGCTGCCTCGACCACCTCGGCCTGACCGGCAGGCTCCGCAGCAGGCTCACCTGAGCGACAGGAGGCGGCATGACCGTACGCGGCATCGACCACATCGGGGTGACCGTGCCCGACCTGGACGCGGCGACCGCGTTCTTCGCCCGCGCGTTCGGGGCCGAGGTGCTCCACGACACCCTCCCCCGGGAGCAGGGCCCCAAGGGAGGGTGGGCGACCGAGCGTCGGCTCGGCGTCCCCCAGGGGACGGAGGAGCTCGCCGTGCGCATGCTCCGCCTGCCGAACGGGCCCGGGATCGAGCTGTTCGAGTTCGCGGGGCCGCGCCGGCTCGACCCCGTCCTGCCCTGCGACCTGGGCTGGCAACACCTCGCCCTGTACGTGGACGATCTCGACGAGGCGCTGCGGCGGGTCATCTCGGCGGGCGGGACCGCGCTGTCGGAGCCCGTCCCGTTGCCGGGCCCCGAGGCCGGCCCCCACAACCGCTACGTCTACTGCCGCACCCCATGGGGCTCGACGCTCGAACTCCTGACCTACCCGGACCCACAGCCGTACGAGAAGGAGACCGACCTGCGACGCTGGCGACCTTGACGCGCTCCCCGGCCTGAAGGCCGGGGATTCAGCCTGTGCCGCGTCTGCGACACCTCTGCGGCTTCCTGTTTCACCGGGTTCTGCCCTCCGCTAGGCGGCGGGTCTTACGGTCCCTCCGCAGGCGTTTAGCCTGTCCGCCCGTCCAGCGGCCAGGATGTTGATCGCGGCGTTGACATCCCGGTCGTGGACCGCGCCGCATGGGCAGGTCCACGAACGGATGTTCAGTGGCATCGACTCGGCGACCATCCCGCAGGCCGAGCACAGCTTCGACGACGGGAACCACCGGTCGATCTTGGCGAAGGTTCGACCGTACCGTTTCGCCTTGTACTCCAGCATGTTCACGAACTGGGACCAGCCCGCGTCGTGCACCGACCTGGCCAGCCTCGTGCGGGCCAGACCCCTCACGGACAGGTTCTCCACGTACACCGCTTGGTTGTCGCGGATGATCTGCGTGGAGAGCTTGTGTGCGAAGTCGCGGCGCGCGTCGGCCACCCTGGCGTGAGCCTTGGCGACCTTCAGTTTGGCCTTGGCCCGGTTCGCCGAGCCCTTGTCTTTCCTGCTCAGCGCTTGCTGCGCCTTGTGCAGACGCCGCTCCGTGCGGCGCAGCAGGCGCGGGTTGTCCACCTTCCGGCCGTCCGACAGGACCGCGAAGTGCGTGAGACCCAGGTCGATGCCCACCTCGGGTGCCACTTCTGGCAGCGGCCTGCCGGCCATCTCCACCACGAAGCTCGCGAAGTACCGCCCTGAGGCGTCCTTGATCACCGTCACTGATGACGGCTCGGCGGGCAGGTCTCGGGACCAACGAATCGGCACGTCGCCGACCTTCGGCAAGCGCAGCTTCCCGCCAGGGGTGATCGCGAACCGAGCATTCTTGGTGAACCGGATCGCTTGCCGGTTGTCCTTGCGCGACCGGAAGCGGGGCGGGGCGATCTTCGGCCCCTTGCGCTTGCCGGTGAGTGAGGCGAAGAAGTTGCGGTAGGCGGTGTTCAGGTCGGCCAGCGCCTGCTGCAACACCACTGCGGACACATCGGAAAGCCAGGCGCGTTCCGGCGTCTTCTTCGCCTGCGTGATCACCCGCTTGGACAGGTCCCCGTCCGAGATGTACGGCAGACCGTTCTCGCGAGCTTCCTGCCTTGCGCGCAGCCCGTCGTTGTACACCGTCCGCGCACACCCGAACGCCTTGGCCAGCGCTTGACGCTGGCCCGGCGTCGGGTAGAGGCGGAAGTTGTACCGAAGCTGCACAAGGTAGATCATACCCCATGCGTGCGCTCATCATATGTACGATAGGCGCATGAGCCCTTATGAACGCCTGACGGTAAACCTGGTCCAACGCGGCGCTGAAGCGTTGGCCAAGGCATCCGAGCTGACCGGCCACACCAAGACCGACACCGTGAACCGCGCACTCCAGGTGTACGCCTACCTCGAAGAGGTACGCGCCCAAGGCGGGGAAGTGCTGATCCGCAGATCTGGCGGCGAAATTGAAATGATCAACTTTCTGTAGGCTAGCGGTGCGACTCAGAGCACGCTCGGGCCTGGAGGCCCTCCCGCGCGGGCCTTCACCCCCGGCCTGAAGGCCGGAGCACTGGCCCGCATCTTGGTAGCGCGTCCTCTTGTGGCTGAGCTCGTCGGCGGGCGTCCTCAGGTGGCGGGCTCAGGTGGCGGGCTCAGGTGGCGGGCTCAGGTGGCGGGCTCAGGTGGCGGCGAGGGCCTCTGTCGGGGAGAGGTGGGAGGCGCGGACGGCCGGGTAGAGGCCGGCCACCGCGCCGACCAGGAGCGTGGCGGCGAGGCCGCCCGCCGTGGCCCAGGCCGGCACCACCGATGGCCAGCCGCTGGACAGCGCGTACCCCGTCGTCACGCCCGCCCCGAGCAGGACTCCGCCGGCGCCGCCCAGCGCGGACAGCAGCAGCGACTCGGCCAGGAACTGCGTGCGGACCTGCCCCCGGGTCGCCCCGAGCGCACGCCGCAGGCCGATCTCCGCCCGCCGTTCCAGCACCGAGATCACCATCGTGTTCGCCACCCCGACTCCCCCGACGAGCAGCGCCACCGCGCCGACGCCCAGCAGCAGGTTCGCGAACGCCTGGCTGCTCGCCTGCTTGGCGGCCAGGGCGTCCGACGGGCGCGAGACGTCCACCTCGTTCGGGGCCTGCGGGTTCGCGGTGGCGGCCAGCACCGCGCGTACGTCCTCCAGCCGGGACTCGTCCGAGCGGGTGTAGAGCGTGGTCGGACGGCCGTCGAAACCGAGGCGCTCCTCGGCCACGGGACGGCCGACGAACACCCCACTGTCCAGTTCCGCGGCCAGCGCCACGGGGTCAAGGACGCCGACGACCGTGAAGCGGACGCCGCCCACCACGACCTGCGTCTCCGGCCCCACCGCGCCGACGCCGAGCCGCCGCGCGGCGTCCGCGCCCAGCACGGCGGCCGGATAGCGTTCCGTGGCGGCGTTCAGCCAGGTGCCGTGCCGCAGGGTCGCGCCGACCGTGGCCGGCAGGTCGAGACGGGCGGCGTACGTGCTGATGCCGCCGGTCTGCGCCTCCGGGATGCGCTCCGAACGGTAGACCTTGGCCCCGGACACCTCGCCGACCGAGGAGACCTGCCGTACGGGGCCGATCCGTTCGATCATCGCCTCGGCGTCCGCCGGTAGCTGGGCCTGCTCGCCCAGCAGCGACGTGCCAGGCGAGACCGTGAGCAGATTGGTGCCCAGCGCCGACAGCCTGCGGTCGAGCTCCGCCCCTGACGAGGACGAGATCCCGACCACGGCCACCATGGCCGCGATGCCGATCGCGATGCCCAGCCCCGACAGGAACGCCCGCAACGGCCGCGTCCGCAGCCCGACCGCGCCGACGCGCAGCACGTCCCGCGCCCGCAGACGAGCCGGCACCGGCTCCGGCCGCCTGACCCCCATCACCGAACCCCCGACCACTCGCCATGGCCCCCGGCTGCGGGGGCGGGCTCGGCTCCCAGCTCGGGTTCGGCGGCGGAGTCGGACACGATGGTGCCGTCGCGCATCGCTATCTGCCGAGGGAGGCCGGCGGCGATCTCGCGGTCGTGGGTGATGATGACGATCGTCGTGCCGGACGCGTTCAGTTCGTGCAGCAGGTCCATCACCCCTGCGCCCGCGACCGAGTCGAGGGCTCCCGTGGGCTCGTCGGCCAGCAGCAGCGGCGGCCCGCCGGAAACGGCCCTGGCTATGGCCACGCGCTGCCGCTCGCCGCCCGACAGCTCGTGCGGCTCGTGGCCGAGGCGGTGCCCGAGCCCCACCCGTTCCAGCGCCTGCGCCGCGCGCTCGCGCCGCTCGGCCCGGCCGAGCCCCGTGTAGATGAGGCCCTCGGCCACGTTGTCCAGCGCCGTGACCCTCGCCGCGAGGTGGAACGACTGGAAGACGAACCCGATCGCCGTCGCCCGCAACGCCGACAACTGGTCGTCGTCCAGCTCCGACACGTCGTACCCGTCGATGCGGACGGTCCCCGAGGAGGGCCGGTCGAGCGTGCCGGCGACGTTCAGCATGGTGGACTTCCCCGAACCGGACGGCCCCACGATCGCCACCAGCTCACCGTGGCCGATCCGCAGCGACACCGACGCAAGCGCGGCCACCCCGCCCGGGTACGTCCGCGACACGTCCGTCAGTTCGATCATCGGGTACGTCATCGCGGCATCCCCACGGTCATGCCCTCGGTGAGCCCGTCACCGCTGACCTCGACGCGGCCTCCGGCGAACAGCCCGGTCTCGACCCCGACGTACCGGGTCGAACCGTTCTCGACGACCTCCACGCCGAACCCGCCCTCCCGGAGCGCCACCAGCGCCGCGACCGGCACCGTCAGCACGTCCGCGCGCTGCGACGCCGTGAACGTCACGTCCACCGCCGCCCGGTCGAGCCCGCGGGTGGCGTCGGCGTCACCGATCCTGACGAGCGCCTCCACCCGGGTCTCCGGCTCGGCGTTCTGACCCTCGCCCGGCACGACCACCGTGGCGACCTCGGTGACCTTCCCGTCAGTGGTCCTCCCGTCCGGCAGTGTCACCTCCACTTCGGCGCCCTTCTTCGCCAGCCGCTGGTCCTCGGCGTCCATCCGTACGGTGACGACCTTGGACGTGCCCGTGTACGTCAGCACCTCCTGGCCGGGCGCGACCGGCCGGCCTTCCTCGGTGCCGAGGCTCTCCACCCGTACGCGGCCCGGTGCGAAGACGACGCGGCCCAGCTCGACCACGCCGGTCTGATCGAGACCGCGGTCGTCCTGCCACCGCATGACCGCCTCGGCGGTGTCCCAGGTGTACTCGTCGTCCACGGTGAACCCGTCGTAGCCGAGCTTGCCGAGGTTGCGTTCCAGGCTCTCGACGTCCGGGCCCTCCGTGCCGACCCTCAGGTCACGGTAGGCGGGGGTGTCGCCGTACAGAAGCAGGACGGGCTCGGCGTCGACGCGGTAGAGCGACCTGCCGCGCGAGACCGTGGCGCCGGCGGCGGGGAGCCAGGTGATCGTGCCGGGTCTGCGGCTCACGGCCGTGGTGACCGGGCCGTATCCGAGCTCGCCGTCGGCCTCCTTGGTGTCCTTCAGCGTCTCCCGGGTGACCGTGGCCGTGGCCGGCGGGAGGGCGGCGGACGCGCCCGCCGGGTCGGCGCGCCCGTCGAGCAGTCCGGCGCCGTTCACCGCTGCCAGGCCCGCACCTGCCGCGACCACCACGGCGACGGCGACGGCGACCCGCCTGCCCCTGCCCCTGCGGCGCGGCCTGGACGGCGGCTCGACCGTGGGCGGCCGCCCGTCGAGGGAGGTGACCGAGCTCATCGGACATCTCCCATACCGGCCTCGGCCGACTCCTTCTGACACTTCTCGCGGGCGGCCTCGAAGTCGGGGTCGCTGCCGACCTTGCCGGTGATGCGCATCATGCCGCCCTCGGGGTCGGGGTAGCTCTCGACGCCGTTGTCACGCATGCACTGGGCGAGCTTGCGCAGCGCCTCGCCGCGTTCGCCGCCGCCGCCCGCCCGGTCGCCGCTCGGGGCGTACGCCTTGCAGGCCTGCTGGGCCGCCTCGACCTTCTCGCGCGGCGTGTTCTTGTCGAACCGCATCATGAGGCCCTTGCCGGGCTCCGGGTCCGGGACGTCCACGCCGTTCTCGCGCATGCACTGGGCGAACTTGAGCGCCTTGTCGTGCGGGTCGTCACCGGGCGCCGCGCTCGCGGCCGCCTGGCCGCCCGCCCCGGTCAGCGTGGCCACGCCGGTCTCTCCCCCGCCGTCCGCGCCGCAGCCGCCCAGGAACAGAACGAGCGCGACCGGCGCCAGCGCGCCGAGGACACGTCCTCGCATGGAACTCTCCTTCGTCGATGGAACTCCTTCGAGAGGAGATGCAAGAGGCGAGCCTGTTTCCTCAGCGTTTCCGCCGCTCGTTTACCTCGAGCACATGTCGCCTCGGCCACACTCGGCTCGGTGAGAGCACGGAAAGGGATCTGAACGCCGATGCGGGTGCTGGTGGTGGAGGACGAGCCGATGCTCGCCGACGCGATCGCCGAATGGCTGCGCGAGGACACCCACGCGGTCGACCTCGCCCACGACGGCGAGACCGCGCTGGAGCGGATCGCGGTCAACGACTACGACGTGGTCGTGCTCGACCGCGACCTCCCGCGCGTGCACGGCGACGACGTCTGCCGGGAGATGGTCGCGTCGGGGGTGGACGCGAGAGTGCTCATGCTGACGGCCGCCGCCCAGCTCGACGACCGGGTGGGCGGGCTGTCCCTGGGGGCCGACGACTACCTGACGAAGCCGTTCGCGTTCCCCGAGCTGGCCGCGCGGGTGCTGGCGCTCGGGCGGCGCTCCCGGCCCGCGGCGCCGCCGGTGCTGCGCCGGGCCGGGATCACGCTCGACCCGTCCCGCCGGGAGGTGTTCAGGAACGGGCGTTTCGTACCGCTGTCGAAGAAGGAGTTCGCGGTGCTGACCGAGCTGATGCGGGCCGGCGGCGGCGTGGTCTCGTCCGAGCAGCTCCTGGAGAAGGCCTGGGACGAGCACGCCGACCCGTTCACCGGCGCCGTCCGGCTCACCGTGCTCAAGCTGCGCCGCAAGCTCGCCGACCCGCCGGTCGTGGAGACCGTGCCGGGCGTGGGGTACCGGATTCCATGAGCGCGCCCCTGGTGCGGCGCTGGGCCGCTCACGGGCGGCGCAGCCTGCGGCTGCGGCTCACCCTCGTGTACGGCGCCCTCTTCCTCGCCGCCGGGCTGCTGCTGCTCGGGGTCACGTACGTGCTGTTCGAGCAGCAGCTCAACCGGTCGTTCGACAACCGCTACGTCGCCGCGCCCGGCCACTCCAAGCAGATCTTCCTGTTGAAGGACGGCGTCCGGCTCAGCGGCGACGCGGCGGTCGAGTGGCTGCGGCAGCAGGAGCTGGAGCTGCACGGCGCCGCCGTCACCTCGCTCCTGACCGAAGGGCTGATCGCACTCGTCATGGTCGCCGGCGTGGCCATGGGGCTCGGCTGGGTGGTGGCCGGACGCGTACTGGCCCCGCTCCGTCTCGTCACCGAGACCGCCCGCAAGATCGCCGCGGCGCCCATGGCCGAACGCGGCCTGCACGAGCGCATCGCGCTGGGCGGCCCTCCTGACGAGGTCAAGGACCTGGCCGACGCGTTCGACACCATGGTGGAGCGGCTCGACCACTCCTTCGACGGGCAGCGCCGGTTCGTCGCCAACGCCTCCCACGAGTTGCGCACCCCGCTGACGCTCAACCGGGCGCTGGTCGAGCTGGCCATGCACCGCCGTACGGCGTCCGCCGACGTCAAGGAGCTGGGCGAGAGCCTGCTGCAGATCAACGCCCGCCACGAGGGGCTCATCAGCGGGCTGCTGCTGCTCGCCCGGTCGGAGCAGGAGGTCGCGGACCGCTCGCCGGTCGACCTCGCCGACGTGGTGACGCACGTCGTCGCCCAGACGGCCGCGGACGCCACCGCGGCCGGGGTGACCGTGCACGAGGTCGCCGAACCCGCGCCCGCCGCCGGCGACGCGCTGCTGCTCGAACGGCTCGTGCACAACCTCGTGGAGAACGGCCTGCGGTACAACGTCGGCGACGGGTGGGTGCGGGTGGCGAGCCGTACCGTCTCTGGTGGGAAGGTCGAGGTGGAGGTGAGCAACACCGGGCCTGACGTGGCGCCGTACGACGTGCCGCTGCTGTTCAAGCCCTTCCACCGGGCCACGCCTGAGCGTCCCGTGACGGGGACGAGCGCGGGGCTCGGCCTGTCGATCGTGCGGTCGGTGGCGGTGGCGCACGGCGGCGACGTACGCGCCAGGCCCCGGGAGGGCGGCGGTCTCGTCGTCGTGGTCTCGCTGCCCTGCGAACTCGGGGAAAAAAAGTTCGCGGGTGATGTCGAGAACCTGTGACCGGCTCCGTCCCTGGTGGTGAAGCGCGACCACAATGGGGTCGCACCGACACTGAGGAGAGACACCATGGCGAAGTACCTGCTGCTCAAGCACTACCGCGGCGCTCCGGAGGCGGTCAACAACGTCCCCATGGACCGGTGGACGCCGGAGGAGATCTCGGCCCACATCCAGTACATGAACGACTTCGCGGCCCGGCTGGAGAAGAGCGGCGAGTTCGTCGACGGTCAGGCGCTCGCGCCCGAGGGTACGTGGGTGCGGTACGACGGCGAGGGGCGGCCGCCGGTCACCGACGGCCCGTTCGCCGAGACCAAGGACCTCATCGCGGGCTGGATGGTGATCGACGTCGACAGCTACGAGCGCGCCGTCGAACTGGCCGGCGAGCTCTCGGCCGCCCCGGGCAAGGACGGCGAGCCCATCCACGAGTGGCTCGAACTCCGCCCCTTCCTCTACGCCCCTCCCACCATCACGGAGTGACCGGCTCCCTCCCGGGAGCCCAGCCACCGCCCGCGCGGAGTGCCCGCTCCCGGGAGCCCCGCCCCCGGCCCGTACCGACCACTTTCACGGAGTGACCTGCTCAGGTGACTCCTCCGCTCCCTGAAGAGAGCGGCTTCTCGCCCCGCTTGCGCGGGAGACGACGGCCAAGCCCTGACCGATGCCCGAAAGCACGAAAGCAATCGTATCCGGAGGTGCGACAATTTCCGAGGTTCTGTCACTGCACGCTCGGGCCTTGACGGCCCTCCCGCTCCCGATTCCCCCGTCGCCTCAAGGCGACGGTCCCCTCGGGAGGATCTGATGGATGAAGCCCTGCTCAGGAGCCTCACTCCGAGCGTGCTCGCGATCCTCGTCCGGCGTGGAGCCGATTTCGCGGCGGCCGAGGACGCCGTGCAGGACGCCCTGGTGGAGGCGGTCCGCGTCTGGCCGGACGAGCCGCCGCGCGACCCCAAGGGCTGGCTGGTCACCGTGGCCTGGCGCCGGTTCCTCGACACGACCCGGGCGGAGCTCTCCCGCCGCCGGCGGGAGAGCGCCACCGACGAGGAACCCGCGCCCGGCCCCACCCCCGCCGTGGACGACACGCTCCAGCTCTACTTCCTGTGCGCCCACCCGTCGCTGACGCCGTCGTCCGCGGTGGCGCTCACCCTGCGCGCCGTCGGCGGCCTGACCACCCGCCAGATCGCCCGGGCCTACCTGGTGCCCGAGGCCACCATGGCGCAGCGCATCAGCCGGGCCAAGCGAACGGTCTCCGGCGTGCGGTTCGACCGGCCCGGCGACGTCGCCACCGTGCTGCGCGTCCTCTACCTGGTCTTCAACGAGGGCTACTCGGGCGACGTCGACCTCGCCGCCGAGGCGATCCGGCTCGTCCGGCATCTCGCGGCCGGGTACGATCACCCGGAGGTCGCGGGGCTGCTCGCCCTCATGCTGCTGCACCACGCCCGGCGCGCCTCCAGGACCGCCCCCGACGGCAGTCTCGTACCGCTCGCCGAGCAGGACCGCGGCCGCTGGGACACCATGTTGATCGCCGAGGGCGTCGCGATCCTGCAGGCGGCCCTCGCCCGCGACCGGCTGGGCGAGTACCAGGCCCAGGCCGCCATCGCGGCGCTCCACGCCGACGCGCCCACCGCCGAGGAGACGGACTGGGTGCAGATCGTCGAGTGGTACGACGAACTCCTGCGGCTGACCGGCAGCCCGATCGTCCGGCTCAACCGCGCGGTGGCCGTCGGCGAGGCCGACGGGCCACACGCAGGGCTGGCCGAACTCGCGACCCTGGACGACTCGCTGCCCCGCCACCCGGCGGTGGCGGCGTACCTGCACGAACGCGCGGGCGACGCGACGACGGCGGCACGCCTGTACGCCGAGGCGGCCTACAAGGCGCCCACCCTCGCCGAACGCGACCACCTGACCCGCCAGGCCGCCCGCCTCAACTCCCGGCTCCCTCTCCGCGAACGCCCTGATCGCTGACGGCCGCTCAAGCGCTCGGCTTTGCCGGACGTTGAGGTAGGGCGCTGGGTCACCGGGCAGGCGGCGGGGTGATGCACGGGAGCCGTTACGTGCGGCGCGTTCCTGCGTCATCCCAGGCAGAGTGCGTCACCCCAGGCAGCGAAAGGAAGCCGTGATGACCGCAGTGAGGGCCGACGCGTCCGGCCAGTTCATGATCGGCGACGTTCTCCCCGTCAACCGCCTCGGTTACGGAACCATGCAACTGACCGGCCCCGGCGTGTGGGGGCCTCCGTCGGACCCCGATCATGCCCTACGGGTGCTGCGCCGGGCGGCGGAGCTCGGGGTGAATCTCTTCGACACCGCCGACTCCTACGGCCCGTTGGTCGCCGAGCCGCTGCTCCGGCGCGCGCTCGCCCCGTACGCCGACGACATCGTCATCGCCACGAAGGCTGGGTTCACCCGGCAGGGCCCTCACAAGTGGACCGCCCTCGGCAAGCCGGCCTACCTGCGTCAGCAGTGCGAGATGAGCCTGCGCATCCTCGCCCTCGACCGGATACCGCTGTTCCAGCTGCACCGGATCGACACGGAAGTGCCCCTCGAGGACCAGATCGGCGAGCTGAAGACGCTGCAGGACGAAGGGAAGATCGCGCACATCGGCCTGTCTGAGGTGAGCGTCGACCAGATCGAACAGGCCCGCGCCATCGCCCCGATCGCTTCCGTGCAGAACCTGTACAACCTGGCCGACCGCTCGGCCGAGAACGTCCTCGACCACTGCGAAGCTCACGGCATCGCCTTCATCCCGTGGTTCCCGCTGGCCACCGGCGGCCTGGCGAAGCCGGGTGGGCCGCTCGAGTCGGTCGCCTCGCGGCTGTCGGCCACGCCGTCGCAGCTCGCGCTCGCGTGGCTGCTCCACCGCTCACCGGTCATGCTGCCCATTCCCGGTACGTCGTCGGTCGAGCATCTCGAACAGAACGTGGCCGCCGCGGGCCTGCACCTGACGGACGAGGACGTCGCCGAACTGACCTCGGCCGTCACCTCGCCGAGCTGATCTGAGCCGGCATCTTCGGCACCAGAAGGAAGACCCATGCGAGTCAAGGGAGCAGTCGCCCTGGTGACGGGCGGAAATCGCGGTATCGGCCGCGCGTTCGCCCGCGCGCTCGTCGACCACGGTGCGGCGAAGGTCTACGTCGGCGTCCGCGACCCGGCGAGCGTGCCGGACGCCGACGTCGTCGCCCTGCGCCTGGACGTCACCGACGAGGAGAGCGTCGCGGCGGCCGCGGCCTCCGCCGGTGACGTCTCCATCGTGGTCAACAACGCGGGGATCGGCGGTACGAGCACCGGATTGCTGGAGGGCTCCTTCGACGGCGCTCGCCAGGCGATGGAGGTGAACTTTTTCGGCACCTGGGCGGTGTCCCGGGCCTTCGCTCCCGTCCTGGCCCGTAACGGTGGCGGGGCCCTGGTCAACATGCTGTCGGCGGCGTCGTGGATCGGCCGGCCGGACTACCCCGGGTATGCCGCGTCGAAGGCCGCCCAGTGGTCGCTGACGGACGCCCTGCGCAAGGCGCTGCACCGGCAGGGAACCCTGGTGGTCGGGGTGCATGCGGGTTTCGTCGACACGGACATGAGCGCCTGGACCGACGCCCCGAAGATCGACGCCGCCACGGTGGCCGAGCAGACCATCGACGCTCTGCTCGCCGACCGCTACGAGGTCCTGGCCGACGCCCGCAGCCGCCAGGCCAAGGCCGCGGTAGCCCAACCGATCAGCCCACCCATCTGACCCCCATTGGGGACGACCGTTCGCCGTCCGAACGAGGAGCAGGAGCCATGTCCCAGGCGTATGATCCCCGGCGCACGGCGGTGCTGCTGGTGGACCCGTACAACGACTTCCTGTCCGAGGGCGGCAAGGTCTGGCCACGCGTGGAGTCGGTGGCGCGGCAGGTGGGGCTGCTGGATCACCTGCGCTCGGTGATCGCATCCGCCCGGCAGGCCGGCGTGCAGGTGGTGTTCGTCCCGCACCGCCGCTGGGAGCCCGGCGACTACGAGAGCTGGGATCACCCCAACCCCACCCAGCGCGCCATCATGGACCGGCACAGCTTCGCCCGCGGAACCTGGGGCGGGGAGTTCCACCCCGACTTCCAGCCGCAGCCCGGCGACGTGGTGGTCAGCGAGCACTGGGCACAGAGCGGGTTCGCCAACACCGACCTCGACTTCCAGCTCAAGCAGCACGGCATCACCCATGTCGTGCTGGTGGGCCTGCTGGCGAACACCTGCATCGAGTCGACCGGCCGCTTCGCCATGGAGCTCGGCTACCACGTGACGCTGGTGCGCGACGCGACCGCCGCGTACACCCCCGAAATGATGCACGCAGCCCACGACCTGAACGGCCCCACCTTCGCTCACACCGTCACCACCACGGACGACCTCACCACCGCCTTCACCGAAACCTGACCGGTGCCCGCCGCCGCCCAAGCGCCCCACACCCCACCGGCCGGCCACCCCGCCGATCGCCCTCTCCAACAGTCACTCACCCCACCTGGACAGCAGGTCGCGTAGCCCTCCGTCCATGCGGGCGGGGTCGACGGCGTCCTTGGGAGTCGCCCAGCGCGCGCGATCATCGGAGGGGCGGACGTCCTCATGTCTCCTTGGGAGTCGCCCAAGGCGCGCGATCATGGGAGGGGTGGCGGTGAAGGGTGGGAAGGGGGCGCGCACACTGGACTGGGACCGGTTGACCGGTTCCGGAAGCCCGCCGGAAAGGACCTCTTGATGACCACCTCTCCCCTCCCCCGCTTCCACCTCGCCGTCCCCGTCGACGACCTGGACGCCGCCCGTCACTTCTACGGTGAGTTGATCGGCTGTGCCCAGGGCCGCAGCTCCGACAAGTGGGTCGACTGGAACCTGCACGGGCACCAGTTCGTCACCCATCTCGCACCCACCCGCACCGAGCGGGTGCACAACCCGGTGGACGGCCATGACGTGCCCGTCCCGCACTTCGGGCTGATCCTGACGATTCCGGAATTTCATGAACTGGCGGACCGCTTCCGTGCGGCCGGCACGGCCTTCGTGATCGAGCCGTACCTGCGGTTCGAGGGGCAGCCAGGTGAGCAGTGGACGATGTTCCTGCTCGACCCGGCGGGCAACGCCCTGGAGTTCAAGGCGTTCGCGGACGACTCGCAGGTGTTCGCCGTCTGACCGACCCCCGGCCCTGCCGTCCCCGTCCTGCGTCTGCGGGCCGGGGACGGCAGGCGGGGGTCAGCGGTCGGCGGGGAGGACCGCGACGGCCTCGACCTCGACGAGCTGGTCGGCGTAGCCGAGCACGGTGACGCCGAGCAGCGTGCTCGGGACGTCGTGGGCGCCCATGTGGTCCCGGTAGACCTCCCAGGCGGCCACCAGGTCGGCCTGCCGGGGCGGAGGCGCCGTACACGGTGGTCTTGACGACGTCGCACCAAGTGTCGCCCAGCACCGGGCGGCCCATGCTGGGCGACGTGATCGTACGTCGCTGCTGTGGGGTAGGCGGGAACGGGGAGAGGGGGCTGCGATGCGCGGTGCCGGGGTCCGGCGGACGGGGGTGCGGTGGAGGTGCTTGACCTTCCCGATCCGCGCCCGCTCATCGCGGACGAAGTGCTGGTGGAGGTGGTGGCGGCCGGTGTCGGGAACTGGGACGACATCGTCCGCACCGGCGGCTGGGACGTCGGGATCGGCCCGCCTCTGGCGCTCGGCGTCGAGGCGGCCGGCCGGATCGTCGCGGTGGGCGACGAGGTGACCGGTGTCGCCGTGGGCGACGAGGTCATGACGCACCCCCTGCCGCTGCGCGGGCAGGGCGCCTGGGCCGAGCTGCTGATCGCGCCCGCCGCGCTGGTCGCGCGCAGGCCCCCGAACGTGTCGTGGGAGGTGGCGGGGGCGTTCCCCGTGCCCGCGCTGACCGCCGACCAGGTGCTGGAGTGCGTGTCGGAGCACGTCCCCGAGGGCGGGACGCTGCTGGTGCACGGCGCGGGCGGCGTCACCGGGATCCTCCTGGTGGAGCTCGCCGCGCTGCGCGGGCTGCGGGTGCTGGCGACGGCCGGTCCGTCCGGACGGGAACGCGTCCTCGCCGCGGGCGCGCAGGAGGTGCTCGACTATCACGACGCCTCCTGGTTGCAGGAGGTCCGCCGGCTCTCCGGGGGCGGCGTCGCGGCGGCGGCCAACGCCGTACGTGGTGGCGCGGCCCAGGCGGTGGACGCCGTGGCCGACGGCGGCTGCCTGGTGACGATCACTTCCGGCCTGCCCGCGCGCGAGCGCGACATCACGATGGTGGACCTGTACGTGCACCCGGACGGTGATCGGCTGGCCGCGCTGGCCGCGCTGCTCGGCGAAGGGCGCCTGACCATGTCCGTCGGGGCGTCGTACCCGCTGGAGGAGGCCGGCGCCGGGCTGGCCAGGGCCGTTTCGGGGGCGCGCGGCGGCGCCGGCGTCGTGCTGCCCTGACGGCGCCCAGGTTTGCCCAGGTCGTGCAGGGTTAGCATGAAAAAGGCGACAAAAGGGATCATCGCGCCCAGAGGTCTCGCCACGACCGCGTTCCGCGGTGATCTCCAGCTCGGAGGGGGTCACTGTGAGGGTCGTCGTCGATCTCACCCGCTGCCAGGGGTACGGCCAGTGCGCCTTCGCCGCGCCCGACGTCTTCCGGATGGCGCGCAACGAAGCACTGATGTACGAGCTCAACCCGGACGACTCCCGCCGCGCGCAGGTCCTGCGGGCCGCCGCGGCCTGCCCCGTCCAGGCCCTGGTGGTGGACGAGCTGGGCCCGCTCCCGGCACAGGCGTCCGGTCATGGCCGGATGCCGGAACGCGTCGTCATCGTCGGCGCCTCGCTGGCCGGGCTGCGAGCCGCGGCGACCCTGCGCAGGCAGGGCTTCCGTGGGTCGCTGACCCTGATCGGCGACGAACCGGACCGCCCGTACGACCGTCCTCCGCTGTCCAAACAGGTGCTGACCGGTCAGGTGAACGCACAGCAGACGCTGCTCCCCCGCCGCGGCGAGCTGCACGCGAAGTGGCTGCTCGGCACACCGGCGACCGGCCTCGACCTGGCCGCCAAGCAGGTCCTGCTCGCCGACGGCAGACGGGTCGGGTACGACCGGCTGCTGATCGCCACCGGCGTCCGCGCCCGGCCGTGGCCGAACCCGGCGGAGGCCGCCCTCGACGGGGTGTTCGTGCTGCGCGACAGCCATGACGCGGCCCTGCTCCACGACCGGCTGGCCGGGGGCGTCAACCGGGTGCTGGTGATCGGCGGCGGCTTCAACGGCTCGGAGATCGCCTCCGTCTGCCGGGACATGGGCCTGGCGGTGACCCTCGTCGACCGGGGCCCGGCGCCGCTGACCGGGGCGCTCGGCGGCGTGGTCGGCGCGATCGCCGCCGACATCCAACGCGAGCACGGCGTCGACCTGCGCTGCGGCGTCACAGCGGCCGCGCTGGAAGGAGACGGGGCCGGGCGGCTGCGCGGGGCGCGGCTGTCCGACGGGAGCACGGTCGAGGCGGACGTGGCGGTGGTGGCGCTCGGTGCCGAACGCAACGTCGGCTGGCTGGCGGGCTCGGGACTGGCCGCCGGTGTGTGGGGCGTGGGCTGCGACGCCGGATGCCGCGCGTTCAACGTCAACGGCATCGTCTGCGACGACGTCTTCGTCGCCGGGGACGTGGCGCGGTTCCCGCACCCGGTCTACGGCTACCAGTTCCTCACCCTGGAGCACTGGGGGAACGCGATGGCCCAGGCCCAGGTGGCCGCGCACAACATGATCGCCGCCTCCTCGGACCTGTGGCCGCACCTGTCGCTGCCGGTCTTCTGGTCCGCCCAGTTCGGCCTCAACATCAAGTCGGTCGGGGTGCCGACGTTCGCCGACGAGGTCGTCTTCACGCAGGGCTCGGTCGCCGACCGCAGGTTCGTGGCCGTCTACGGCTACCACGGCCGCATCACCGCCGCCGTCACCTTCGACCAGGCGATGTGGCTGGACTTCTACCGCGACCTGATCGAGCAGGCCGCGCCGTTCCCGCCCACCTTCGACATGGTGGGCAAGCCGGGCAAGGTGCAGCCCGTGCCGGCGGAGGTTCCCCAGCGCATCTCCGCCCTCCATGACGCCACCGTGGTGGTGACCGGCCACGACCCGGCCGAGCGGCGGGCCACGCTGGTGACCGCAGGCCCCGGGCGCGCGGACTGACGCGAGAACGGAAGGACGACACCATGCCCGACGGCAACGCGTACGACCAGTTCCTCGACTACGCGAACCGCGCGAACCCGTACCGGCTGTTCCCCGAGCTGCGCAAGACACCGGTGGCCCGGCAGCCGGACGGCAGTTACGTGGTCAGCACGTACGACGAGATCGTGTCCCTGCTGCACGACCCGCGGGTCAGCTCCGACCTGCGCAACGTGCCCGAGATCGCGGCCATCGCCCTGCCGCCGGAGCACGCGCCGCAGCTGCCGCCCGAGTTCATCCGCCGCGACCCGCCCGACCACGACCGGCTCAGGTCGCTCGCCATGAAGTATTTCGGGCCGCCGCACTCCCCCGACCGCATCAGCCGCCTCACGCCGCGCATCGACCGGATCGTCACCGACCTGATCGACGGGCTCGCCGGCCGCACCCGGATCGACATCGTGGACGACTTCGCCTACCCGCTCCCGGTCACGGTGATCTGCGAGCTGCTCGGTGTGCCCAAGGCGGACGAGCAGCGCCTGCACGCCTGGTCGCAGCTGCTCGTCGGCACGAACGACCCGACGACCGGCACCATCGTCGAACGCAACCGGCGGCGCTTCGAGACCATGGCCGAGCTGGGACGCTACTTCGACGACCTGGTGGAGGCGCATCTGCGCGACCCTGGCGACGACCTGCTGTCGGCCCTCGCCACCGACGGGGAGATGGCGCGGCCCGACCTGCTCAGCACCGCCGGCCTGCTGTTCGTCGCCGGGCACGAGACCACCGTCAACCTGGTCACGAACGGGATGCTCACCCTGCTGCGCCATCCCGACGTGCTGGAACGGCTCCGCCACGAGCCCGAGCTGGTCGTCACCGCGGTGGAGGAGCTGCTGCGCTACGAGCCGCCGATCCAGATGCCGGGCCCCAGGCGGACGGCGCTGGCCGACATCGACATCGGCGGCACCACCATCCCCAAGGGCTCCGTCATCGTCCTGGTGCTCGCGTCCGGCAGCCGCGACCCCGAGCGGTTCCCCGACCCCGACCGGTTCGACCCTGACCGGCGCGACAACCAGCACCTGGGCTTCGGCGGCGGCATCCACTACTGCTTCGGCGCCCCGCTGGCCAGGACGGAGACCCAGATCGCGCTCACCGAGCTCGTCGGGCGGCTGGTCAACCCGCGGCTCGTCACCGACCCGCCGCCGTACCGGCACCCGCCGAACCTCCGCGGCCCGGAACACCTGCTCGTGGACGTCGACCGCGTCGAACCGGTCACGCGGGCCCGAGCTGGCGGGTGATCGAGGGGTCGGTGATTGCGGTGTCGTCGGCCAGTAGGAACGCCTTCGACAGGATGACCGACAACATGCCGCCGTCCTCCTCGAAGGGCAGGAACACCTTCCCGGCCGTCGTGTCGCGTCCGGGCACGACGCACAGGTAGGCGTCGTTCGGCTCCATGAGGATGTTGCCCGACCCCAGATGGATCTTGTACGTCCGCAGCTCCCCCCGGACCCGCAGGAACCGGTCGGTCAGCTCCACCCGGTCGGTGATCTTGAGCCGGGGCAGCAGCCGGACCAGCACGTCACGCCGCGTCCGCGCGGTCTCGGAGAGGTCGCCGAACCCGTACGAGTGCCAGTAGTCCTCGTGCCCGCGGACGGCCACCTGGTCGAGTCCGACCGACGCCACCCCCACGGCGAGGTCGGCGTCGCGCAACACCTCCGACAGCACCAGCGGCGGCACCTCGGTCAGCGGCGCCCCCTCCCCCGCGCCCCATCCCCGGACGCCGGTCGCGTCGGCCGGGTATAAGCGAATGTCCTCGGCGGCGCAGAAGGAAGCCGTGCCCCATCCGTCCTCGTCCGGATCGCCCACGACGTACATGCCCCAGCGGGCCCGCCAACCGGACAGCACCTTGACCGCCTCGCCCTGGTCGCCACCGCACTCGTAGTCCCAGTGGCCGATCGACAGGTCGGTCCAGCCGCGCTGGTTGAGCAGCGCCTTGGCCTGTCCGTAGCGCAGCGTGTGGCCGGCGAAGCGGTCGGAGTGCGTGCGCGTGCGCTCCTCAGCCGGCGTGAGCAGGTAGATCTCGCGGAAGGCCTGTTTGTACGGTTGCCGCACCCCCCGCTCCAGCAGGAAGTCTCGCCAGGCCCGCACGTCGTCGGCGGTCTCCCTGATCGGATGCCACAGGTGTACGGACATGTCGGCGTCGGGCCGGGTACGTACGCCGCGCGGGTCGCTGAGCTCCCAGCCGGCCTCGGTCCTGACCGGCAGCCCGGCGGGGCCCTGCGGGATCTGCCAGATGAGATGGCGCGCATGAAGGCCCGTCACCGGGTGATCGAGGAAGAACTCCGTGATCTCGCGCCACCGCCACACGCGTTCCTCGATGAGCGCCCGTTCCAGCCGGAACCGCTCGGCGGGCAGCGCCTGCCGCAGCTCCTTCAGCGTGGCCCTGGCCTCGGCCAGCGCCGGATCGCGCCGGATCGCCTGAGGAGCCGACTTGAGCGTGCGACCGGCCCGGTTGACGAACGTCACCGCTGGGCCGTCGGCGTGCAGGCGCAGGACGTGGTCGCCCACACGCTCCTCGCGCACCCCGTCGGGCCCGAGCCCGAACGTCGGCACCGTACGGTCGAGCAGCTGCTCGCGGCTGAGCCCCGCCGCCTCGGCCACCACGTCGAGCGTGCGCGCCACGTTGTTCAGCACCGACTTCTTGCGCACCTTGGCCTGGACGCGGGCCAGGACAGGCACCGTGTCGAGCCCCGCACGCCGGGCGCAGACGTTGACGGCGGCGTTGGCCAGCAGCTCGCTGCGGCAGTTGGCACCCGTGCCGCCGAGGCCGACACCGCAGGTCACCGCCACGTCACCGAGCAGCCCGAGCACCCATGGCTCGTCGATGAGCGCGCAGGTCCAGACCATACCGCGCACGGCGATCGCGGTGCGCGACTTCAGGAAGACGGTCTCGGTCCACTCGTATCCATTGTCGGCGACTCTGTCGATCCTGGTCTCGCGGTGGGCCGCCACCATGGTGAGCAGCTCGCGGACCAGCGCGACAGCCTCTCCGGTGAGCAGCGCGCGAGCCGTCTTCAGCCACCTGTCGCTGGGCTTGCTGGAGCGGGCGGTGGACCAGTGGCGCAGCAGCGGCAGCACCTCGGGCGCGGCCAGGCGGGAGGCGTGGACGCCGGCCATCGCCTGGGCCACGGGGTCGCCGTCCCAGATCACGTTGCGGACGACCCCGGCCGGCCCGTGTGCCGGGGGCTCGGTGAGCACCTGGTCGAGCTGGTCATGCAGGGCGTCCCACACGGGGCGGTGGTAGGACTTGAACCACTGCTGCGTACCGCCGAGAATCTCGCGGCGCTCGGAGTGGTCGACATGCTGGATCGCCGCCAGAGGGATGCGGTAGAGCTCGTGGTAGTTGGTGTGCGACCAGGTCATCAGGGCGTCGGCGGCATGCCACAGGAAGCGCACGTCGCGCGACGTCCAGGGCGTGTCTCCCTCGGCGACCTCGCGGACGGTCGCGAGCAGGGCGTCGTCGTAGTCGTGCCCCCCGTCGTGGCCCAGGCTGAGCCGCAGCTGCACCCAGCGACCGAACATCCGCCGCTCCCCGGCGTCACCGGACGGCCGATGCCCCGCGTCGAAGCGGCCGAACAGCTCGCGGGTCGAGGGGTCGATCTGAGCGGTAATGTAATCGCGCGCTCGCGGGAAGTCGTCGATGACGCCCACGTCAGCCGCCGACCAGGGGAACCAGTTTGACGAACGACACCACCGAGTCGGCGGTGAGGTCGATCGTCTCCGACAGATCGTCGATCTGGCGGTCGCCCACCAGCAGCAGGAAGCCGTTGCGCAGGAACGCCGCCTCGGCGATGTCGGCCTGGCGCTCCCAGTCGACGCGCCGCGCGGCGCCCATGCGGTAGCCGTTCAGCTCGACCTCGGCGTCCACCGGCCGGACCAGCCCGTGGAACCGGGTCGCGGGAGCGGCGTTGTGGCGGGCGACCTCCTCACGCACCCGCAGGCGTACGAGCTCGCGCGCCGAGATGCGCTCGGGCAAGCCGGGTAACGAGAATTCGTCGAGCGGTCTGCCGGTGGCGGTTTCGTCTCTGAAGGTGACCGTGGCCATCGCGCGGGGCTCCCTGTCGGTGCGGATCGACGTGATGAGCCATGGATAACAGCCACCCCCGACAAAACCGGCCGCGCGCCGCCCGACGCGGGGCAGGACTTCAGCCCTTGATCGCGCCCGCCTCGACGCCGCGGAAGAAGAACCGCTGGAAGAAGGCGAACATCGCGACGATCGGCAGGAAGGCGAGCATCGTCCCTGCGGCGATGAGGCGCGGGTTGTTGGAGAACGTGCCGCTCAGGTACTGCAGGCCGACGGTCAGCGTGTACTTGTCAGGATCGGTGAGGACGAGGAGCGGCCACAGGAAGTCGTCCCACGCGTAGATGAACGAGAAGATCACGATGACGCTGAGCATGCCCCGCACGTTCGGCAGGCCGATGTGGATCAGCCGCTGCCACGCCGTGGCGCCGTCGATGATCGCCGCCGAGTCGATCTCCTTCGGGATCGACTGGAACGCCGTGCGCATCAGCAGCACGTTGAGCATCTGGATCGCCCCGGGCAGCGCGACCCCGACGAGCGAGTCGGCGAACCCGAGACCGCGGACGATGACGTACTGGGAGATGAGCGTGACCTCGCCGGGCAGGACCAGCGTCGCGAGCAGCAGGCCGAGCACCAGCTTCGAGCCGCGGAACTCCAGCTTGGCGAGGGCGAACCCGGCGAGCGTCGCGCCGATCGTGTTCCCCGCGACCACGAGGACCGCGACGAACAGCGAGTTGGCGGCGTACCCGATGACCGGGATCGTCTCGGTGACCTCGGCGTAGTTGGCGAGCGTCGGGTCCTGCGGCACGAAGCTGGGCGTCCGGGTGAAGACGTCCTCGGTGACGCTCTTGAGCGACGTCGACAGCTGCCAGAGGAACGGCCCGATCGTGATGACCAGCACCAGCGCGAGAAGGACGTACCGGATGACCTTCTCGGTGGGCGAGACGCTGTTGAACCCGCGCGCTTTCCCGGCCACGGTCACGCTCCCTTCCTGTTGAGCCGCGTCAGGACGAGCATCGGTCCGACCGTCACGACGAACAGCAGCACGCTGAGCGCAGAGGCGTAGCCGAGCTGCCCGGTGAGCCCCTGTCCGTACAGCTGGATGAGCATCACGAGCGACATGTCGGCGCCGCCGACCCCGCCGGTGCCGTTGGACAGGATGTACAGCTCGGAGAAGACCCGCAGGGCCGAGACCGTGATCAGCACCGACACGAGCAGCATCGTGTTGCGGACGCCGGGCACCGTGACGGAGAAGAACCGGCGCACGGGGCCGGCCCCGTCGACGGCGGCCGCCTCGTGCAGCTCGCGGTTGACGTTCCCGAGCGCCGACATGTAGATCACCATGTAGTAGCCGAGCCCCTTCCAGATCGTCAGGCTGATCGCGCTGAACAGCAGCAACCAGCGATCGGTCAGGAACGGCAGCGGCTCCTTCAGGAACCCCAGCTGCTCGGCGAGGCCGTTGATGAGGCCCCGGTCGTTGAGCAGCCACCCCCAGATGACCGCGACGACCACGGCCGAGGCGATGACCGGCGTGTAGAACGCGACGCGGAAGAACGTGATGCCCCGCAGTTTCTTCTCGACCAGCACCGCGAGCAGCAGGGGCAGGAAGGTGAGCAGCGGAAGGCAGACCACCATGTAGACGATGCTGTTGGTCAGCGCGTCGATGAGCTGGTCGTCCGACAGCATCCGGGTGTAGTTGTCCAGCCCGATGAACTGCCCGCCGCCGAGGGGCTTGGCGTTGGTGAACGACAGGATCAGCGTGTTGACCGCCGGGACGGCCGAGAAGGTCACGAGCCACACGACGGCGGGCGCGACCAGCAACCATGGGGTGAACCAGCGCTTGTGCGTCATTTCGTCTCCCGCGCGACAGGCGCGGGGCCGCCGGGGCCCCGCGCCGTGCGGATGTCCGTCAGCCGTTGAGGAGCTGGTTGCACTTGGCCACGGCGTCGTCGAGCGCCTTCTGCGACGGCACCTCGCCACTGATCGCCAGGGCGAACTGCTGGTCGATGATGTCGCTCATCGCCTGCGTCACCTGGACGGGCTGCAGGATCTTCGCCTTGGCCAGCGAGTTGAAGGCGATGACCTTCGCGTTCCCTGACGGCGTGCCGTCGCTCTTGCTGAAGAACGGGTCGTTCGCCGACGCCTTCGTGCTCGGGAAGATGTTGACGAGGTGGGCGAAGGCCGCCTGGTTCTCGGCGTTGGTGACCCAGCGGGCGAGCGCGATGGCGGCCGGCAGGTTCTTGGTGCTCTTCGGGATGGACAGGCCCTGGACGTACAGCGGCGGGGTGCCGAACGCCTCCGAGGGGATCACCTTCTCGGCGAGCGTCGGGTTGCCCTCCTGGGCGAGGCTGCTGATGTACGTGCCGCCACCCGTCGTCCAGGCGACCGTCTGCGAGTTGAACAGCTCGGCGTTGCCCGCGTACTTGGTGGTCAGCACGTCGCGCGGCATGAGGCCTTCCTTGAAGGCGTCGCGGTACTCGTCGAGGACGGCCGCGGCCTCGGGGGTGTTGAAGGTGAAGCTCTTGCCGTCGGCGGCCATGGTCTGCACGCCGGCGTTGGTCAGGTCGATGAGCGTCGGCTTGCGGCTCATCAGGAAGACCTTGCCGCCGGACTTCTCCTTCATCACCTTGGCCTGCTCGATGAGGCCGCCGAGATCGGTCGGCAGCTTCTCCGGGTCGAGGCCGTTCTTGGTGAGCAGGTCGGTGTTCCAGTAGTTGACGTCCGTGTTCAGGTACCACGGGTAGCCGTACACGCCGTCGAAGCCGGCGTAGCGGTAGCCGTCGATGCCGCCGGCCACGTAGTCGTCGGCGAGCTTCGAGTCGGCGGTGGTGACGTCGAGCAGCAGCCCGTTCTTGACCAGCGGGAGCGCGAAGTCGGGCGGGAGGTTCGTCACGTCGGGCAGGGTGCCGCCCGACGCCTGGGTGAGGACCTTCTCGGCGTACCCGTCGCCGGGCTGGTCCAGCCACTCGACCTCGACGCCGGGGTACTTCTTCTCGAACGCGTCGATGACGCCCTGCACGTAGTCGGTGAACTTCGGCTTGAGCGCCCAGGTCTGCAGGCTGACCTTGCCCTTCACCTCGCCGGACGCGTCCTGGGTCGGCGCGCTCGACGTGTCGGCGCCGCCCAGACCGCATCCCGCGAGTACGACCGCTGCCGCTGCCGCTGTCGCCAGCCTTGCCCAGTTCCTTCGCATGACCTCTCCTGCCATGACGGATCCGCCGGTTGCCGGTGGCCGAGCCCCGTGTGTACGGGCCCTGTGACGCCGTGCACTCTTTTCAGTGATTACTAAACCGGTCTAGTGACTCGGGACTATCCCCCTCACTAGACTTTGATGTCAAGGGTTGAGACGAACCTGCGATCCAGGCACCCTCGATGCGGCGGGTCACCGAACACCGGAGCCACACCCTTGGCACCTCCGGTGAAGGCGCGGCCGATCGCGCGCCGCGGTCGGCTCACCTGCGCTTCCGCAGCGGCTACGTAAGGCTAGAAAGGTGAGGCGTGACGCGACCCACGATCGAGGACATCGCCCGACGCGTCGGGGTCTCGAAGGGCGCGGTGTCGTTCGCGCTCAACGGCAGGCCCGGCGTGAGCGAGGCCACCCGCGCCCGCATCCTGCAGGTCGCCGAGGAGATGAACTGGCGGCCGCACACCGCCGCCCGCGCCCTCGGTGGCGCCCGCGCCGGAGCGGTCGGCCTGGTGATCGCGCGGCCGGCCCGCGCGCTCGGGGTGGAGCCGTTCTTCGCGCAGCTGCTGTCGGGCCTGCAGGCCGCCCTGTCGGGCCGGTCGGTGGCGCTCGAACTGCTCGTCGTCGAGGACACCGCCGCCGAGATCGAGGTCTACCGGCGGTGGGCGTCCGAGCACCGGGTCGACGGGTTCATCCTGGTCGACCCGCAGGTCAGAGACCCCAGGATGGAGGTCGTCGCAGGCCTCGGCGTCCCGTCGGTGGTGCTCGGCGGGCCCGGTTCCTACGGCGAGCTGTCCAGCGTCTGGGCCGACGACCGCGAGGCGATGCTGGCCATCGCCGACTACCTCGCCGCGCTCGGCCACCAGCGCATCGCGCACGTCGCAGGGCTGCCCGCGTTCCAGCACACCCGGCGCCGGATACGCGCCCTGCGCGACGCGGCCCGCCGGCTCGGCCTGACCGGCATCACGTCCCTGCCCACCGACTTCAGCGACGCGGAGGGCGCCGCCGTCACCCGCACGCTGCTGTCGCGCCCCGAGCGGCCCACCGCGATCGTGTACGACAACGACCTCATGGCCGTCGCGGGCCTCGGGGTGGCCGCCGAGATGGGGGTGGCCGTCCCTGGCGAGGTGTCCATCGTGGCCTTCGACGACTCGGTGCTCACCCGCATCGTGCACCCCTCACTCACCGCGATGTCGCGCGACACCTTCGCGCTGGGCTGCGAGGTCGCCGAGGCCGTGCTCGCCGTGATCGCCGAGCCCGGCCTGCGGCTGAACCGCAAGACGCCGACCCCGCGGCTCACCGTCCGCGAGAGCACCTCGCCGCCGACCCTTGGCAGACCCAGCTAAAGCGGTTTAGGCTTCGGTGGCCCGAGCGCGCGGGGGACGTCCCCCGCGCCCTTTCGCCGCCGGAGGACGCGTGACACCGCCATCATCCAGCCGAGACCGGCTCCGCTTCGGAGCGAACTACGTGCCGTCGGCCGGGTGGTTCTACAGCTGGCTCGACCACTCCGCCGACGCGGTCCGCCGCGACTTCGCCGACCTCGCCGGCATCGGGCTCGACCACGTCCGCGTGTTCCCGATCTGGCCGTGGATCCAGCCCAACCGGACGCTGATCCGCCAGAAGGGCATCGACGACCTGCTCGGCCTCATCGACGTCGCCGCCGAGTTCGACCTCGCCGTCTCGGTCGACCTGCTGCAGGGCCACCTGTCGAGCTTCGACTTCCTGCCCTCCTGGGTGCTCACCTGGCACCGGCGCAGCGTCTTCGAGGACGCGGCCGTACGCGACGGCATCGCCGCGTACGTCGACCGGCTGACCCGCGAGGTGGCGACCCGCGAGAACGTGTTCGCGGTGACCCTCGGCAACGAGGTGAACAACCTGTGGCCGGCCAACCCCACCACCCCCGAGGCGTCCACGCGGTGGGCCGCCGAACTGGTCGAGGTCGCCCGTTCCGCCGCGCCGCACCTGCTCACCCTGCACTCCCTGTACGACGCCACCTGGTACGACCCCGCCCACCCGTTCGTGCCGGCCGACGCCACCGATCTCGGCTCGCTGACCACCGTCCACTCCTGGGTGTTCAACGGCGTCTCCGCGCTGGACGGGCCGCTCGGCCCGGCCACCGTCACGCACGCCGACTACCTGGTGGAGCTGGCCGCGGCCGCCTCGCCCGACCCGGCCAGGCCGGTCTGGCTGCAGGAGGTCGGCGCGCCCCGGCCGGACATCGGCGCGGAGGACGCGCCCGCGTTCGTCCGCGGGATGCTGGAGGCGGTGACGGCCAACCCGGCCCTGTGGGGCGTGACCTGGTGGTGCTCGCACGACCTCGACCGCGCTCTGGCCGACTTCCCCGAACGCGAGTACGACCTCGGCCTGTTCACCGTCGACCACGAGATCAAGCCGGAGACGCAGGAGCTCGCGAAGATCATCGTCGAGCTGCGCGCCGACCGGCGGGCGGCGCCGGAGCGTCCGGCGCTGGTCTGCGACGTCGACCCGCGGACCCAGCCGGAACGGCGGGCCGAGGTGGCCCCCGGCAGCGCGTTCCACCGCGCGTGGGTGCGGCTGCGCGAGTCGGGACCGGTCGCCATCGTCAGCGCCGACCGCGCCGCCGATTCCGCGTATCTCGCCGCCCGCGGCATCACCACCGTCCTCCACCCCGCCTGACCGGCGCCGCCGCGCCGGTCCCACCCCCCAACGTCAAGGAGCCACATGCGAAGGAACGTGCTCTTAGCGCTGGCCACAGCGCTCACCGCCACGGCGCTCACCGCCCCGCCCGCCCACGCCCTGCCGGGCAAGAGCGCCGAGGCCGCCGCGACCGGGAGCCAGCCGTACGCGTCGTACTGGTATCCCGACACCATCCTGAACTGGAATCCGGCCACCGACCCCGACGCGCGGTTCAACCGGTCCACGACGCCGCTGCAGCCGCGCGTCTCCGACCCGGCGCTCAAGGCCAACGCCGGCGCCCGCGCCGGTGAGGGCCGCGTCGCCTCGCTCGTCTCGTTCGCCCCGACGTCCGGCAACCCCTCGCAGGGCGCCCTCGACCCCAACTACTACGCCTTCGGCTACTGGCAGTACGTCGACAAGCTGGTGTTCTGGGGTGGTTCGGCGGGCGAGGGGCTGATCCTCGCGCCCAACGCCACGGTCATCGACGCCGCGCACCGCAACGGCGTCAAGGTGTACGGCACCGTCTTCTTCCCGCCCGGCGTCTACGGGGGCGAGCTCAAGTGGGTGAACGACTTCGTGCAGAAGTCGGGCGAGAGCTTCCCCGTCGCCGACAAGCTCGTCGAGGTGGCGAAGTACTACGGGTTCGACGGCTGGTTCATCAACCAGGAGACCGAGGGCGGTGACGCGGCGCTGGCCACGTCCATGCGCGACCTCGTCAAGTACGCCCGCGCCAAGGGCCCCGACGTCGACTTCATGTGGTACGACGCGATGACGGAGAACGGCCAGGTCTCCTGGCAGAACGCTCTCACCCCGGCCAACGACGCCTTCCTGAGCGACCCCGACCCGGTGTCGAACTCGATGTTCCTCAACTTCTGGTGGTCGGCCGCCGGTCTCGACGCCTCCCGCTCGGCCGCGAAGGCGCTCGGCCGCAGCGAGTACGACCTGTACTCGGGCATCGACACCGAGTCGAACGGCTACAACACCAACGTCTCCTGGGACGCGCTGTTCCCGCCGGGACAGCCGCACGTCACCTCCCTCGGCCTGTACCGGCCCGAGTGGACCTGGAAGTCGTCCACCGGCCGCGACGACTTCTACGCCAAGGACGCGCGCTACTGGATCGGCGCGAACGGCGACCCCTCCGACACGACGACCACGTCGAGCTGGAAGGGCCTGTCCAGCTACATCGCCGAGTCGACGCCGGTGACCACGAAGCCGTTCGTGACCGGCTTCAACACCGGGCACGGCGACTTCTACAACGTGGCCGGCACGCGCGTGCGCACCGGCGGCTGGAACAACCTGTCGCTGCAGGACGTCCTGCCCACCTACCGGTGGCTGGTGTCGTCGAGCGGCAGCAAGCTGACCCCGTCGCTCGACTTCGACGACGCCTACGAGGGCGGCTCGTCGCTGCGCCTCACCGGCACGCTCGACGCGCCCAACACCGTCCGGCTGTACGAGAGCCGGCTGCCCGTGGCCGCGGACACGAAGCTGTCCGTCGTGGTGAAGACCCCTAAGGCCGGGGCGACGCACCTCAAGGCGGCCGTCGCGTTCACCGACGCGCCCACGAAGTGGACGACGCTCGACCTCGGCAAGACCCGCGGCACCGGCTGGGAGCGCAAGACGCTCGACCTGTCCCGCTTCCAGGGCAGGACGATCGCCCAGATCGGCCTGCGGGCCGCCGCCCCGGCCACCGTCGAGTCGTACGACGCCAGGATCGGCCAGCTCGCGGTCTACGACGGCGTCGTGGAGCGCCCGGCCCCGCCGGTCAAGCCGGTCGTCGAGGGCACGACCGACGTCACCCCCACCAGGAAGACGCTGCGCCTGTCGTGGACGGCGGCCAAGCATGGAGCGGTGCACCACTACGACGTGTACCGCCGCAACCCCGACGGCACCCGCACCTACCTCGGCGCCACCCCGAACACCGTGTACTACGTGCCGCGCCTGGAGCGCGTCAGCACCGAGATGTCCACCACGATCGAGGTCGAGGCCGTCTCCACCGAGTACGGCCGCTCCCCCGCCGCCCGCACGTCCGTGGCCTGGTCGAACGAGGTACCCTCGGAAATCAACCTGGCGTTCGAACAGCCGGCCACCGCCTCGAGCCAGTGCGCCGCGAGCGAGGGCCCCGACAAGGCCGTCAACGGCAGCACCGCCGACAAGTGGTGCGCCCTGACCGCCGACAAGTGGATGGAAGTCGACCTCGGGTCGGTGAAGACCATCAACCGGTTCGTCGTCAAGCACGCCGAGTCGGGCGGTGAGCCCGCGACGTACAACACCCGCGACTTCACCATCCAGGTGCGTGACTCGGCGTCGGACGAGTGGACCACGGCCGTCACGGTCACCGGCAACACGGCCGGGACGACCACCCACCCGGTGACGCTCACCGGGCGCCACGTCCGCCTGACCGTCACCACCCCGTCGCAGACGAGCGATCCGGCCGCCCGGATCAACGAATTCGAGGTCTGGGGCGCCTGACGCGCCGCCCGGGCGGGCCGCCGTCCCCGTTCTTCATGGGACGGCGGCCCGCAGACAGAAAGGAACCGACCCGTGCCGGTCACCATCACCACCGTTGAGCCCACCGACCTGTTCGTCGGCACCGAGGAGGCGCCCCGACAGGTGCTGCGGGTGACCCTCGACGGCCCGCCCACACGGGTCACCGTGTCCGGGCCCGGCGTGTCCGGTGAGGCTACCGGCACGGGAGTGGTCGAAGTGCCGCTCGACATCGCCGATCCGAGGCCCGGCGCGGAACTGCCGGTGACCGTCACGGCCGGGGAGGCGAGCGCCGAGGCCGTGGTCACGGTGGCCGAGCCCGGCTGGACGATGTTCCTCGTCTCGCACTTCCACTACGACCCCGTCTGGTGGAACACCCAGGCGGCCTACACCTCGCCGTGGGAGCTGCTGTCCGGCGACGCCACCACGCGTCCCCTGTGGGAGCGCAACGGGTTCGCGCTCGTGGACGCCCACCTCGACCTGGCGCTGCGCGACCCGGTCTACAAGTTCGTGCTCGCCGAGATCGACTACCTGAAGCCGTACTTCGACCTGCATCCCGAACGCCGCGCGCAGCTGCGGCTGCTCATGGAGCGCGGCCAGGTCGAGCTGGTCGGCGGCACGTACAACGAGCCCAACACCAACCTCACCGGCGCCGAGACCACGATCCGCAACATCGTGTACGGCGTCGGCTACCAGCGTGACATCCTCGGCGGCGACCCCCGTACGGCCTGGCAGCTCGACGTGTTCGGGCACGACCCGCAGTTCCCCGGCTACCTCGACGCGGCGGGCCTGACCGGCTCGGCGTGGGCGCGCGGGCCGTTCCACCAGTGGGGGCCGATCCAGAAGAACTTCAGGGAGGCCAAGTCGGACGCCCGGGTCATGCAGTTCCCGAGCGAGTTCGAGTGGATCTCGCCGTCGGGCCGCGGCGTCCTCACCCACTTCATGCCGCACCACTACTCCGCGGGCTGGTGGATGGACTCCTCCCCCGACCTCGAGAGCGCCGAGCAAGCCGTCTACGAGCTGTACGCGAGGCTCAAGCCGGTGGGCGCGACGAAGAACCTGCTGCTGCCGGTCGGCACCGACTACACCCCGCCGAACAAGTGGGTCACCGAGATCCACCGCTCGTGGGCCGCCAAGTACGTCTGGCCCCGGTTCGTCTGCGGCACCCCACGCGACTTCCTGGACGCCGTCCGGGCCGAGCTCGCGGCGACGGGCCGCCGGCCGAGCCCCCAGACGCGCGACATGAACCCGATCTATACCGGCAAGGACGTGTCGTACATCGACACGAAGCAGGCGCAGCGGGCGGGCGAGGTCGCCGCCGTGGACGCCGAGAAGCTCGCCACGCTGGCCGCGCTGCACGGCCTCGGCGGCTATCCGGGCGCGGCGCTGGACAAGGTGTGGCGGCAGCTCGCCTACGGCGCGCACCACGACGCGATCACCGGCTCCGAGTCCGACCAGGTGTACATCGACCTGCTGTCCGGCTGGCGGGAGGCCCACGACCTCGCCGCCGCCGTGCGCGACACCGCCCTCGACGCCCTCGCCGCCCAGGTCGACACCACCGGCGACGGCGTCGCGGTGCTGGTCGCCAACACGCTCTCGTTCGACCGTTCCTGGCTGGTCGCCGTACGGCTGCCTGAAGGCACGGACGGCGGGCGGGTGGTCGACGACACGGGCGCCGAGGTCGCGTCCGTCGTCGACCGGGGCACGCTGCGCTTCCACGCGCAGGACGTGCCCGCCATGGGCTGGCGCACCTGGCGGCTGCTGCCAGGGACGTCCACGGCCGAGCCGGCCTGGACGCCCGCGGGCGGCGTCGTCATCGAGAACGGGCGCTACGTCGTCACCGCCGACCCGGCGAAGGGCGGCGGCCTGCGCAGCGTCCTCGACAAGGTCACCGGACGCGAGCTGATCCGCGACGGCCACGTCGGCAACGAGCTGCGGGTGTACGAGGAGTACCCGGCCCACCCCGACTTCGGCGAGGGCCCGTGGCACCTCGTCCCGCGCGGCCCCGTGGTGGGTTCGGCGGACGCCCCGGCCGAGGTGCTGGCCGAGACGAGCCCGCTCGGCTCCCGCCTGGTCATCGCCGGCACCGTCGACGGCCTGCGCTACCGCCAGACCGTCACCCTCTGGCACGGCGTCGACCGGGTCGCATTCGGCACCAAGGTCGTCGACTACGCGGGCGCCGACCGGCTGCTGCGCGTCCGCTTCCCCGTCGACCTGCCGGGCGCGCTGCCGGTCAGCGAGGTCGCCGGCGCCGTCGTCGGACGCGGCTTCGCGCTGCCCGACGTCGACGCCGCCGAGTCACCGTGGACCCTGGACAACCCCGCCAACACCTGGTTCGGGCTCGGCTCGACCGCCCGCGTCTCGCTCACCGGCCCCGGCGGCGAGCCGCTCGGCGACCGGGCGCTCGGCGTCGCCGAGGTCGTCGTGCCGACGCTGGACGACGCCGCCGGCGCCCGCGACCTCGTCGTCGCCCTGGCCCGCGCCGGCGTCACCGCGACCACCGCGAGCGCCGACTGGTCCCGCTACGGCTGGCTGGACGTCGACTCCAACCTGCCCGACTTCCGCGTCCTGATCGGCGGCCCCGACACCAACGCGGCGACGCGCGACCTGTTCGAGGCGGCGGGCGACGAGTACGCCGCGACGCTGGCCGAGCACGGCCGGGTGTGGGTGCCCGCGGGCAAGCCGCTGACCGAGGTGTGGCAGCCCAACGCCGACCTGCGCGACCTGCGCGCCCTGCCGGCGCTCGTGGTGACCGACCCCGCCGCTCTGGCCGCCGACCTCGCCGACGCGCGGGTGTCCGCGGTCTGCCCGCAGCCCCTTCCAGCCTCGGAGCTCCTGACCGACCACACGGTGGCGCTGCTCACGTACGGACTGCCGGGCTTCGCGGTCGACCCGACGGGGGCGATGCACCTCTCGCTCATGCGGTCGTGCACCGGCTGGCCGTCCGGGGTGTGGATCGACCCGCCGAAGCGCACCGCGCCCGACGGCTCGTCCTTCCAGCTGCAGCACTGGACGCACGACTTCGCGTACGCGCTCGTCTCCGGCGACGGCGACTGGCGCGCGCTCACGCTGCCCGCCCTCGGGCAGGAGTTCAACCACCCGCTGTACGCGGTACTGCCGGGCTCGCACCCGGGTCCGCTGCCCGCGACGGCGTCGTACGTACGGGTGGAGCCCGCCCGCGAGGTGCTCCTCGGCACGGTGAAGCCGACCGGCGACCCGATCGCCCGCGGGTCCGCGCAGCCCCTCGACCCCGCGCGCGGCGTCACGCTGCGCCTCGTGGAGGCCACCGGCCTGGGCAGGTCCGCCCGCGTCACCGGCGCCCTGGACCTCACCACCCTGCACGCCGCCGACCTCCTGGAACGCCGGGGCGCTCCGATCGACAGCCCGGTGGAGCTGACCGGCGCCGAGGTGGCCACGGTGATCGCCACCGTGTCCCCGGGTTCCTCCGCTGCCGCTGGTTCTTCCGCCGCCGTGGCCGCTGGTCGCGTCGGGAGCGCGGCCGGCGCGTCCGGCGGCGATGCCCCGCTGGGGCCCTCGGCCGAGGTCGCTCAGCCGGTGCACGCCCGTTACTGGCTGCACAACCGGGGCCCGGCCCCGATGGGCTACCTGCCCGTCTCGGTGGCGGTGACCCCGGGGCTGCTGCGTGCCGACG
Source organism: Nonomuraea maritima (assembly GCF_900100395.1). Taxonomy (GTDB): domain Bacteria; phylum Actinomycetota; class Actinomycetes; order Streptosporangiales; family Streptosporangiaceae; genus Nonomuraea; species Nonomuraea maritima. Next base: position 430,080 of record NZ_FNFB01000002.1, read on the forward strand.
GCGGCGAGCCGGTGGAGGCGTCCGTGGTGATCAGCTCCCAGCTCGGGGACGCCGCCGTCGAGGGCGACGCCGTGCTGATCGCGCCCGACGGCTGGAGCGTCACCCCGGCCCGCCGCCCGTACCGGCTGGAGCCCGACGGCCACGTACGGTTCCCGGTGACGGTGACCCCGCCCGCCGGAACCGAGCCCGGCCTGTACTTCCTCGCGGCCAGGATCGAGCACGACGGCCAGAGCGTCGAGGACGTCACCACGATCGCGGTCGGCGACCTGCCCTCCGTGCTGCCGGTGCCCGGCGAGATCCCGGAGGACTGGGCGGCCGCGCAGGGCACCACCGCCGGCACCGGCCGCGACACCGGCCTGTCGGTCGGGGTCGTCTCCACGTCCGTCCACGTCCGCCCGGGCGGCCGGGCCGACCTCGGCGTCACCCTCGCGAACCGTACGCGCGGCGAGATCCGCGGCGAGCTCCAGTTGGTCTCCCCCTGGGGCACATGGGACGCGGTCACCACCCCGGTACGCGGCTTCACCCTCGCCGCAGGCACGGAGGACACCGTGTCCTTCGAGATCACCGCCCCCCGCGACGCCGACCCGGGCGCGTACTGGGCCCTCGCCAAGGTCATGTGGTTCGGCCGCTGCCAGTACGCCCCCACCGTCGAACTGGTCGTGTCCCCATGACCCGGCCATCCCACGCCCACCCCGACGCGCGGGGTGGGGCGGCCCATCACCACGCCCCCGACGGGGCGGTGCTGCCGGCCGACGCGCCCGTGCTCGGGTGGCTGGACGGGCGGCCGCTGTCGCGGGCGGGCCTCGACGCGCGGCTGGACGCCCTCCGCCATGGTCCGCGGTCGTCGGCGCTGCCGGAGCCGGGCAGCGCCGAGGACCGGCAGCTCGCCCGCTGGGTGGCCCAGGTCATGCTGACAGAGCTGCTGTGCGAGGCGGAGGCGGCAGACCGCGGCCTCGACCCGGGCACGACGCCACCGGTCCACCTCGACCAGCGGGCCGCCGTCGAACTGGGCTCCATCACGGCGGCCGCGTTCGAGGGCAACGCCGCCGTACGGGCGGTGTACGAGGCGGTCACCGCCGACGTGACCGTACCGCCGCACGAGGTGGCCGCCTACGCGGAGGCGGTCGGCGACCCGCCCGCCATCGAGGAGTGGCTGCTGTCCACCACGGACGGCGACTTCTGGGCGGCCCCCGCCACGCTGCCGGAACGCCTGTCGAACGCGCTGACGGAGGCAGGGCCGGGCGCGACCGTCACCGTGGACGACCGCACGTTCGCCTGGCTGGACACCCGAGAGCCCACACGGGAGGGACACCACCACGACCAGCGGCTCCTGGCCGCCGCCCGCCGGGTGGCCTTCGTTCGCTGGCTCGACCACGCCCGCGCCCACCGCCTCCGCCTGTCACCCGGCCTGGAACACCCCGGCGACCCCACCCAGCCCGACAACCACCACCGCCACTGACGACGTACGGCGCCGCTGCCCGAGGAGCGGCGCCGACGCCCAGTTCCCCTGGGGCCGTCACCCGTCGCGCCCCTGGCGACGGCCGGTGACTCCGGTCGGACCGGCAAAGACCGCCGCTGCGAACAGTGAACCCCATGGCATGTCCCGCCATACCGCTCATCTCCGGCTTTCGCGCGGGACAAACCTGACGAACGGGACATGCCTCCCCACTTCGCGGTAGTCCTCCTGGCTTCCGTCAACCGCGTACCCCATGATCCGGCACAACCGCCGGGCAGCGGCCGGGTGCCGGGACGCGTACCGAGCCATGAGGTCGGCCCCCGCCTCGGCGGGCAGCGGGACAGCCGTCACCTGGTGCACGTGCCCACCGACCTGGACGGTCACCTCGGGCGAGGCCACGACGTTCCGATACCAGTCGGCCCTGACGCCGAACCCGGAAGCGGCCAGGTAGCCGTGCCCGTCGTGATCGACGACCTCGATGACGGCCTGGCGGGGCAGCCCGGAGACCCGGCCGGTGTGGGTGAGCAGCATGACCCGGCGGCCCAGTAGAGCGCCCAGGCCCATCCGGTAGAGCGGGATGGGCAGACGCCACAGTCTGCGGCGCAGTCCGGTCGGCGGTTCCGGCCTCTTGACGATCTCCATGACGTCAGCTTCCTTCCGGTGTCGCGGGCGGCAGGGTGCTCCCCGCGCCGAACTGCCTGCGCAGCATCGACGCCTCACTGGCGACGGCGTCGAGCAGAGCGCCTTTCAGCGTGGTAGCGCCGAAGAAGTCGATCCCGTAGCCGCCCAGGCGACCGTGCGGCGCCCGACGCGCAGCAGCCGTCCCGTGAAATTGCGAGTCGACACCGACGAGATGTGCGCCGCCAGGCACTCGAACCACGGACCCGCTGATGGAAACTCGCCATCGAACCACATTCTTGGACGAGCCGGGGCGATAATGACGGAGCAACAGTCATGCCGCGTGGGTTTCGAAGCGGACTGAGTTGAGATCGTCATCGGGTCTTAGTCGAACGTCGGCGTCGAGAGCTGCGGCCAGCCGGCGTAGCAGGGTGACGGTGGGTGTGGTGCCGCCCTCTTCGATGCATTCGATGTCATCGTCAGTCATGCCCAGGCGCCCGGCCAACTCCGTGAGGGTGAGCCCCAACGCCGTGCGCCGATCATGAACGGCCTTGCCGAAGGCCAAGGCCTCGCGGATGGCGATCCGCTCTGGGTCGTCGGACTGAACGCGGGAAGGCACCCAGCGGGTGTGGTAACCAGACATCACACCTGCCTCTCAAAGAGGTCATGCGCCAGGTCACGGTGGTCACGGTCGCAGAGTTTCTGAGCCAAGACCGCCCTGTTGATCTGCCGCTGATCGTGCTGCTTGACCTTACGGAACACCGTGAGCATCACGATAGTCCGATCCGGCCGACACCAGTAGGTTACCCGTGTCGCCACATGACCAAGCCGGACTCGCAGTTCCCACACCGGGCCCTCCAGATGGTCCGACCACGGGCCACCGAGTTCGGGCCCTTTCCCGGCGAGCAGACCTGCCACCTCATCGACACGCTTGTAGTCGCTGTCGCTGAGCGCGTTGAGCCATTCGCGGACTTCTGGCTCCAGTTCGAAGGCGAACAACTCACGCATCCATCTCCACCAAGAGCCATTGGACAGTCACCAGAAGTTACCAACTGCCATAGAGCGAACTTGTCGTTTCGCGCAGATTTCTCGGTGGTGCGAAAGTGCGCTTCCCGGGCTGGGTCTCAGGCCCATGACACCACAACGCGATCATGACGTCCGGTCGGCCGAACAGCGTCACATAACAGAGAAGCCCCAGCTCGGATGTATCCGAGCTGGGGCTTCTCTCAGGTGCGCCGCCAGGGACTCGAACCCCGGACCCGCTGATTAAGAGTCAGCTGCTCTAACCAACTGAGCTAGCGGCGCGCCGGCAGGAAGAAATATACCGGTGATCCCCATCCTGGTCGAATCGGAATCCGGGGGACGATGCCCGCTAGAATAAAGTTCGGCCCGAACGACAGGAGCGTTGATGTTCGACTCCCCCTCCGACGTGACGGAGCGGCTCGCCGCCGTCGACTATCTCTCCGACGACGCCATCTCCACCTCCGTGTACCTCGCCGCCGCGCTGGGCAAGCCGCTGCTGGTCGAAGGCCCGGCGGGAGTCGGCAAGACGCAGCTCGCCAAGGCCGTGGCCCAGGCCACGGCCGCCGACCTCGTACGGCTCCAGTGCTACGAAGGCCTCGACGAGGCCAGGGCGCTGTACGAGTGGAACTACAAGAAGCAGCTGCTGCGCATCCAGGCCACCAGCGCCGACGACGACATCTTCACCGAGGAGTTCCTGCTGGAGCGCCCGCTGCTCAAGGCGATCAGGTCCGACAAGCCGACCGTGCTGCTCATCGACGAGATGGACAAGGCCGACGTCGAGGTCGAGGGCCTGCTGCTGGAGCTGCTGTCCGACTTCCAGGTGACGATCCCGGAGCTCGGAACGATCGCCGCCACCCGCCGTCCGTACGTGGTGCTGACCTCGAACGCCACCCGCGAGCTGTCGGAGGCGCTCAAGCGGCGCTGTCTCTACCTGCACATCGAGTACCCGACGCCCGAGCGGGAGCGCGACATCGTGCTCGCCCAGGTCCCGACCATCCGCGCCGACCTCGCCGAGCAGCTGGCCCGTACGGTCGCGACGCTGCGCGCGCTGGAGCTGAAGAAGGCCCCGTCGGTGGCGGAGACCGTCGACTGGGCCAACACGCTGCTGGCCCTCGGGCGCGACGACCTCGACGAGGCCACCGTCGCCGGCACGCTCGGCGTGGTGCTGAAGCACTCCTCCGACCACGAACGGGCGATCAAGCAGCTGGGGCTCCCGCATGCGTGAGCCGGGCTCGCTGGTCGACCGGCACATCGGCTTCGTGCACGCGCTGCGCGAGGCCGGGGTGCCGGTGTCGCTCGCCGAGGGGCTGGACGCCGCGAACGCCCTGCGCGTGATCGAGCTGTCCGACCGCGAGTCGCTGCGCGCCGCCTACGCGGCCACGCTGGTCAAGAAGCCGGCCTACCGGCCGGGCTTCGACGTCCTGTTCGACCTGTGGTTCCCGTCCTCGACGACAGGGCTCGCAGCCGAGCGCGCACCCGAGGACCTCGACCCGCGTACGGCTCCGGTCGCCGAGCTGCGCGCCCACCTGGCGAGGCTGCTGGCCGACTCGACCGACCTGGAGCTGCGCGCGTTCGCCCAGGCCATGGTGGAGCGCTTCGGCCGCCAGGACTCCGGGCCAGGACGGCAGAACTGGTTCTCCTACAGCGTCATGCGGGCGCTGTCGCCCGAGACGCTCATGGCGACCATCCTGCGCGAGGTCCTCCAGGGCCGCGAACGCGGCGGGCTGGCCGAGAAGACGGTGCGCCGGCGCGTCCAGGACAACACGCGCAGGTTCGAGGAGGCCGTCGCCACCGACGTGCGGCGCCGCATCGCCGAGGACTCCGGCATCGAACGCATCGCCCGCTCGGCCGTCCGCCCGCCGCTCGACCAGATCGACTTCCTCCGCGTGACCAGGGACGACCTGGCCCGGCTGCGCCGGGAGGTGCATCCGCTGGCGCGGCGCCTGGCCGCCCGCCTGACCATCCGGCAGCGCAAGGGCAGGCGCGGCCGGCTCGACTTCCGCAAGACGGTGCGGGCCTCGCTGCAGAGCGGCGGCGTGCCGCTGACGACCCACTTCCGTCCGCCGCGCCCGCACCGGCCCGAGCTGGTCATCCTGTGCGACACCAGCGACTCTGTCTCGTCGTTCGCGCACTTCACGCTGCTGCTGACGTACGCGCTGCGCGAGCAGTTCACGAAGGTCAGGGCGTTCGGGTTCGTCGACACGGTGGACGAGATCACCCGGTTCTTCCAGCCGGGGGCCGACGTCGTGGAGGCCATGACCCGGCTGGCGAACGAGGCCGACATGGTGCGGTTCGGGCGCACCAACTACGGGCACGCGCTGGAGCGCTTCGCCGAACGCCACGGCGACGCCCTCGGCCCGAGGACGTCGCTGCTCATCCTCGGGGACGCCCGCTCGAACTACCAGCCGCCCGCGCTCGACGTGCTCAAGTCGCTGGTGTCGGGGTGCAGGCACGCGTACTGGCTGAACCCGGAGCCGCGCGCGCAGTGGGACACCGGCGACTCGGTCGCGAGCGACTACGCGACGGTGGTGCCGATGCACGAGTGCCGCAACGTCGCCCAGCTGACCGCGTTCATCGAGACGCTGGCGTGAGCCTCAGACGCGCTGCAGCTCGCGGGCGGCGGTACGGGCGATCAGCTCGATCTGCTCGGTGGTGAACATGTCGCGGCCGGAGGCCTTGATGAGCCGGGCGGCCGTGCGGGGCCGCAGCAGCGTGAGGCCCTCGGCCCGCACCACCCCGCCGCCGTGCCGGGGCAGCACGCCGCAGTGGACGGCCAGCATCGGGGTGATCGACACCGGGACGCCGGTCTCCTTCGCCAGCAGCTCGGCGAACGCGTCGGCCTGGTCGACCAGGGGCTTGGCGACCTTGGAGCCGTACTTCTCGCCGAGGAACAGCCGCCCGACGTAGCAGGCGATCTCGGTGTCGGGGCTCCACGACTCGTTGTCGATGATCCACACCCCGCCTGGGCCGATCACCAGGTGGTCGATGGACGCCTGACCGCGGATCGCGCGCCCGTCGAGCACGTGGTAGCCGTGCCGGCGCAGCGACCGGCGCAGGATGCGTCCGGTGATCACCTCGCCGCGCCGCGCGCCGCGCCACACCGCTGTGGCGTGGAAGGCGCGCCAGTCGAGGTACCAGTCGCCTAACGCCACGAGTCCCGCGCCGAGGAGGCCGGTCAGCGCGGCGCCGGCCGTGAGCCCGAACCTGAGGCCGAGCGCGACGCCGAGCACGAGCCCGACGGCCGCCTTGACGTAGCGGGCCTTACGCCGGTTGGGGGCGTCCTCGCGCCAGAACTTCTCGTACCACCATTGCGGGGACGATCCTGTGTACTTCTCGTTGGGCTGCACGTAGATCGAGCCACCGGGCACGGCAAACTCCCCGAAGCACTAGAAAGTTGCAGGATCTGCCACACCGAAGATCCCTCGCCGGTCATGTGATACCCACCACCAACCAAGGTGAGCCTAAGGTGAGTGAATTAGTACCCGCAAGGCCATCAACCGACTAGTCGGTATGCTAGGGCGGATGACCGAGGGGGCGCATGTGAAAGACGAACCGGTACGACAGCGGATCCTCGCCGAGGCGACCCGCCTGTTCGCACAGCGTGGTTTCGAGAGCACGTCGGTGCAGGAGATCGTGGCGTCCGCGGGCGTCACCAAGGGCGCCATGTACCACTACTTCGACTCCAAGGACGACCTGCTCCACGAGATCTACGCCCGGGTCCTGCGCATGCAGATGGACCGCCTGGCGCGCATCGCCGACGGGCCGGGCACGCTGAAGGAGCGCCTGCACCGGGCGGCGGCCGACGTCGTCGAGACGACGGTCGCCAACCTCGACGACTCCAAGATCTTCTTCCGGTCGATCCACCTGCTGGCCCCCGAGACGCAGAAGACCGTGCGCGCCGAGCGCCGCCGCTACCACGAGCGCTTCCGCGCGCTCGTGGCCGAGGGGCAGCGCACCGGCGTCTTCAGCGACCGCGTCCCGGCCGAGATCGTCGTCGACTACTTCTTCGGCTCGGTGCACCACCTGGGCTCCTGGTTCCACGCCGAAGGCCCGCTGACCGGCTCCCAGGTGGGGCAGCACTTCGCCGACCTGCTCCTCACCTCACTCGGGGCCGGGGACCCCGACGAGTGAGGCCAGCGCCTGCCGGTGGTCGCCTGGCGTGCCCAGCGCGATCTCGGTGGCCTTCGCCCGCTTGAGATACAGGTGGACGGGATGCTCCCACGTCATCCCGATGCCGCCGTGCAGCTGGAGCGCCTCCTCGGCAGCGTGCAGCGCCACACCCGCGTTCCACGACTGGGCCACCGCCACCGAGATCGGCGACGGGTCGCCCGCCGCGTTCCGCGCCGCGGCCCTGGCCCGTACGACGTCGAGCCACAGGTCGGCCAGCCGGTGCTTGATCGACTGGAACGAGCCGATCGGCCGGGCGAACTGGTGGCGTTCCCTGACGTAGGCCAGCGTCGTGTCGAGGCACCACTCGGCGACCCCCAGCTGCTCGGAGGCGAGCAGCCCGGCCCCGAACCGCAGCACCTCCGCCACGTCGCACGCGCCCACCAGGCGCGCCGGGGCCCGGTCGAGCGTGACGGTGGCAACCGGCCTGGTCAGGTCGAGCGAGGGTGCCACGGTGACCTGTGCGCCGTCGACCGCGTACAGCTCGCCGGCCACCGGCACCAGCAGCACGTCGGCCACCTCGGCTCCGGCCACGCCGGTGACCGTGCCCGACAGCCGGCCGTCCGCCACGGTCACCGACGCGCCGCGCGAGGGCGCGTACGGCGAGGCCGCGAACGACACGGCCAGCGCGGCGGTTTCAGTCCCTTCCGCCAGCTCGCCGAGCAGGGCGTCCCCGGTCGGCAGCAGCGCCCGGGTGGCCAGCACCGAGCTGGTGAAGAACGGCACCGGCGCCACGCCCCTGCCCAGCTCCTCCAGCACCACGGCCACCTCGCTCGCCCCGGCCCCGGCGCCGCCGAACTCCTCGGGCACGAGCAGCCCCGCCACGCCGATCTCACCGGCGAGCGTCTTCCACAGGTCGAGGTCGTAGACGGAGTCCGCCGGGTCCGTCCCCGGCTCGATCCGCCGCAGCACAACGGCGGGCGGGCAGCGGTCGGCGAGCAGGCCGCGCACGGCGGACCTGAGCTCCTCCTCGATCTCCGAGTACAGCAGCGTCATCGGCTCTTCACCACTTCTCGTGCCGCTCATCGCGGGAGGTCCTTCCAGGGCACGTCCTTGTCGACGCGGGGCTCCGAGGGCAGGCCGAGGACGCGCTCGGAGACGATGTTGCGCAGGATCTCCGACGTGCCGCCCTCGATGGAGTTGCCCTTGGCCCGCAGGTAGCGGTAGCCGGGGCCGCGCCCGAAGAAGTCGACGTTCTCGGAGCGGCGGAACGACCAGTCGTCGTAGCCCAGGTCGCGCCGGAACTCCAGCTCGAACCCGGTCAGCGCCTGGTTGAGCTTGGCGAACGACAGCTTCATGCCCGAACCCTCGGGGCCCGGCTGCCCGGCCGCGAGCTGCTCGCGCAGGCGCGCCCCTGACAGGCGGGTGACCTCGTTCTCCACCCACAGGGCCAGCAGCCGCTGGTGCAGCTCGTGGGTGCGCAGCTCGGGCTGCTCGCTCCAGGCCTCGACGGCGGAGGCGATCATGCCGCCGCCGCGCCGGGTCGGGGCGCCGCCGATGGCGACGCGCTCGTTCATCAGCGTGGTCTGCGCGACCCGCCAGCCGTCGCCGACCGCGCCGAGCCGCAGGTCGTCGGGGAGCCGTACACCGGTCAGGAACACCTCGTTGAACTCGGCCTCGCCGGTGATCTGCCGCAGCGGCCGCACCTCGACGCCGGGTGCGTGCATGTCGCAGACGAAGTACGACAGGCCGCGGTGCTTGGGCACGTCCGGGTCGGTACGGGCGACGAGGATGGCCCACCGCGCGTGGTGGGCGCCGGACGTCCACACCTTCTGCCCGTCGACGATCCACTCGTCACCGTCGCGGACGGCCCTGGTCGCCAGGGTGGCCAGGTCGGAGCCGGCGCCGGGCTCGCTGAAGAGCTGGCACCAGACCTCCTCGCCGGTCCACAGCGGGCGAAGGAACCTGCGCTTCTGCTCGTCGGTGCCGAACGTGAGGATCGTGGGCGCCGCCATGCCGAGGCCGATCGCCAGCATCCCGGCGTTGAGCTGGCGCGGGGTGCCGGCCAGCTCGCGCTCCACGACCTGCTGGAGCTCGCGGGGCGCGCCGAGGCCGCCCTGCCCCTCGGGGAACCACACCCAGGCCAGCCCGGCGTCGAACCTCGCCCGCAGGAACTCGAGCTGGTCTCCGGCCGGATCGTGGTCCGCCAGGAGCGCCGCCACCCGCCGTTTGATGTCCGATTCGTTCACGCGTACCTCTTGATCTCGCGGTAGGCCAGCGATCGTTTGTGCACCTCGTCCGGGCCGTCGGCGAGGCGCAGGGACCGGGCGGCCGCCCACAGGCGGGCCACGGGGAAGTCCTGGGAGACGCCGCCCGCGCCGTGCAGTTGGACGGCCTTGTCGAGGATCCACTCGACGGTGATCGGCGTGGAGATCTTGATGGCCTGGATCTCGGCATGGGCGCCCTGGTTGCCGACCGTGTCCATGAGCCAGGCGGTCTTGAGCACGAGCAGCCTGGACTGCTCGATCCTGATGCGCGACTCGGCGATCCAGTCCTGGACGACGCCCTGCTGCGCGACGGGCTTGCCGAACGTGGTGCGGGCCAGGGCGCGCCGGCACATGAGTTCGAGCGCGCGCTCGGCCATGCCGATCAGGCGCATGCAGTGGTGGATGCGGCCGGGGCCGAGGCGGGCCTGGGCGATGGCGAAACCGCCGCCCTCCTCGCCGATCAGGTTCTCGGCCGGCACGCGGACGTCCTCGAAGACGACCTCGGCGTGGCCGCCGTGGTCGGCGTCGGTGTAGCCGAAGACGTGCATGCCCCGCTTGACCTGGACGCCCGGCGTGTCACGCGGCACCAGGATCATGCTCTGCTGCCGGTGCTTGGGCGCGTCCGGGTTGGTCTTGCCCATGACGATGAGGATCTTGCAGTTGGGGTTCATCGCGCCCGAGATGAACCACTTGCGGCCGTTGATGACGTACTCGTCGCCGTCACGGACGATGGAGGTGGCGATGTTGGTGGCGTCGGAGGAGGCCACGTCGGGCTCGGTCATCGCGAACGCCGACCGGATCTCGCCGTCGAGCAGCGGCTGCAGCCACTCCTTGCGCTGCCATTCGCTGCCGAACGCGGCCAGCAGCTCCATGTTGCCCGTGTCGGGGGCGGCGCAGTTGGTGGCGGCGGGCGCGATGGAGGGGCTCCGGCCCATGATCTCGGCGAGCGGGGCGTACTGCAGGTTGGTGAGCCCGGCGCCGTGCTCGCCGGGCAGGAAGAGGTTCCACAGGCCGCGCTTGCGCGCCTCGTCCTTGAGGTCGTCGAGCAGCGGGGGCGGGCTCCAGCCGCTGGTGGCCGCCTGTTCCTCGAACGCGGCCTCGGCGGGATAGACGCATTCGTCCATGAAGCGGAGTAGTCGCTCGCGCAGGGCCTCGGTGACGCTGTCCAGGGCGAAGTCCATGCGGTGAGCCTACCGACCGGCCGGTATGCATGTCGACAGGTGGTTCTCCGCAAATGACCACAGGTGGCCATCCCTGCGCCGGGGCCCGTTCCCTAGGGTCGCCTCATGACCACGCAGCTGCCCGCGCCCGCGGTGCTCCAGGACGACGTCGTGCGCCTGGAGCCGCTCTCCCCCGACCACGTCCCCGACCTGTTCTCCGCCGGGGGCGGCGACGACGAGGTCTGGCGCTGGATGCCGGTCGCCACGCCCCGCACCGAGGCCGAACTGGGCAAGATCGCCCGGCTCCTGATGGACGACGACGTGCACGTGCCCTTCGCCGTCGTCACGAAGGAGACCGGGCGGGCCGTCGGCTGGACCACCTACGCCGACATGCCCGGCTTCGACGCGAGCGTCGAGATCGGCTGGACCTGGTACGGCCGGTCGGTCTGGCGCACGGCCGTGAACACGGCCTGCAAGGTGCTGCTCATCGACCACGCCTTCGCGTCCGGCCACCACAACCGCGTCCTGCTGAAGACGGACGTGCTCAACCTCCGCTCGCAGAACGCGATCAGGCGCATCGGCGGCGTGCACGAAGGCACCCTGCGCCGCCACCGCAGGCGGCCGGACGGCACCTGGCGCGACACCGTCTGCTTCGGCATCCTCGACGACGAGTGGCCCGAGCACCGCGCCCGGCTGCGGGCACGCCCGCCGGTCGCCTCCGGCGACGGCCACTGACCGCGCGGCAGAATGCGGGGATGAGCCTGGATCATCTCGTCTACGCCACGCCCGACCTGGAGACGACCACGACCGAGCTGGAAGAGCTGCTGGGCGTGCGTGCCGCGCCCGGCGGCCGGCACCCCGGCTTCGGCACCCGCAACCGGCTCGTCGGGCTGGGCGGGCGCAGCTACCTGGAGATCATCGGGCCCGACCCGGAGCAGGAGGCGCCGGCCGGGCCGCGGCCGTTCCTGATCGACACGCTGGGGTCGCCGCGGCTGGTGGGCTGGGCGGTGGCCGTCGACGACATCGACGCGGCGGTGGCGCACGCGCGCGAGCACGGCTACGACCCGGGCGACCCCGAGGAGATGTCCCGCCGCACGCCCGACGGCGGGCTGCTCAGCTGGCGGCTGACGCCGCCGCAGCGGGCGGGACACGACGGGCTGGTGCCGTTCCTCATCGACTGGGCCGGGATGCGGCACCCCACGGAGAGCGGGCCTGAGGTGGTCGACCTGGTGTCGCTGCGGGGCAGCCACCCCGACCCCGAGGCGGTGCGCCGCGACCTGGCGGCCCTCGACGTGCGGCTCGACCTGGACGAGGGCCCCAACCCTGGGCTGACCGCCGTGCTGCGCGGGCGGCACGGCGAGGTCACCCTGGCGTAGAGCTCAGGCCAGGTCGGACGCCGTGGACGACGACCGAGGCGCCGAGCCGGCGTCCACCGGCTCGCGCACGGTGACCACCGAGGGCTCTCCCTTGGGCGCGACGGGTTCCGCGTGGTGGTCGGGGGCGAGCCGGCCCAGCGTGATCGTGCCGGCGATGGTCAGCGCGCCGGCCAGCACGGCGGGCACGGCGCTCGACGGGCTCGTCGGCAGCGGCTCGCCGAGCAGGATCGCCCCGGCGAGCACGGAGGTGATGGGGTCGACGACCTGGACGCCGGCGTAGGCGATGCCGAAGTAGCCCACGGCGTACGAGCGCTGCAACAGCACCACCGCGCAGACCAGCAGCACCGGGATGGCCAGGGTGAACCAGTGGAGCAGCCGCCCGAGATCTCCCTCCAGCCCGCCGCCGACCACGCGGACGAACGTGGACACGCTCGCGGTCGCCACTCCGGCCCCCACCGACAGCAGGATCGCCTTGCTCGCGCCGCGGGCGCGTCGCGCGAACACCTGCGTCACCAGCGTGATCACCGCGATCACACCGATGAACGTGACCCCCGCGCCGTCGCTGAGCCGCGGCGTGACGTTGTGCGCCGGCACCAGCAGCATGAGCCAGAGCAGGCCCACGGCGACCGCGAGCGAGCCGAGGATCTCCGCTCGGTACGGCCTGCGTCCGTACATGAACGCGGCCAGCGGCACGGCGAACACCAGCGTGGCCACACTGATCGGCTGGACGACGACCAGCGGGGCGACGCTCAGCGCCACGGCGTGCAGGCACGCGCCGGTGAAGCTGATGATGCCGCCGACCCACCAGCGCGGGCGCCGGACCAGCTTGAGCGAGGCGCCCTCGGCCACGGCCTCGAACTGCTGCAGCGCCGCGCCGAGCGCGTAGCCGAGCGCCCCGACCAGGGCGATCAGCATGCCGGCCCAGATCATCGTGGCCCGTGTGGGAGCAGGGATCCTTCCAGGAGCATTGACCCAGCTTATGAGGTCGGCGGGGGTCGAGAATCATCCTTTCGATCGATAAACCGAGTTAAGTCCCTCACGAAAGGTCCCTGATCCTGCGGAAACCTCGGGGTTTCCGGTGACCGTCAGGACTTCTCGGGGCAGACGCAGAAAACGTGTCCCTCGGGGTCGCGCAGGACGACCCAGCCCACGCCCTCCTCGGTGATCCCCGGCTGGAACTCGGGCTTCACGGCCCCCAGCTTCAGGTAGTCCTCCACCGCCTGCTCCACGTCCGGGACGCGGAAGTCGAGGTGGAACTGCTTGTCGGGGCTCGGCCACTCGACCGGCGTGCGGTCGGCGACGCGGCCGAAGTAGATGCTGGTGACGCCGTCGCTGAGAGCGGCGTAGTTCTCGTCGGCGTAGGTGATCTCCATTCCGGTGACCTCGTGGTAGAAGCCGGCCAGGGCCTTGGGGTCGGCACAGTCGATGGTGGTGGCAAGAAGCCGTGCTTTCGTCGTCATGCGGACCAGGCTCGCAGCCATACCTGCCATCTTCTGTCAGGTACGCCGAAGGTACGCGGAAGGTGCGTGGGGAACGCGGAAAGGGCCGCGCCAGAGACGCGGCCCTTTCCCTCACGGCACCGGATCACCCGGGAAAGCGGCTGTAGTAGTCGCCCAACCGCTCGCGGTACTCGGGCTCCTTGAACGTGCCCTCGTCGAACTCGGGCGCGGCCTTGATCTCGGCCTTGGTACGCGCCACGTACACGTTCCGCTCCTGCGGATCGATGTTCGTGATCATCCGGGCCGGGAGCAGGACCTTCTTGCCGAAGATCCACGGGCCGGTGTCGACGATCACGTAGCTCTCGCCGACCTCGTACGTCGCCTCGTCGACGGACCCGATCCTGCCGTCGGTCGCCTGGACGTGGTACCCCACGAGATCCAGCGCCTGACCGCGGTCGTAGACGTCAGGACGATAGTTCCAGAGCTCCATCGGGCTCTCTCCCTCTCTCTTCCGTCTTGTTCGGGCAAAACCCTCTCTACCCGAGAGCGCTCCGGTAAACGGGTCGCAAGCACATCGGCCGGGCACGCTAGGGTGCGCACATGGCGCGATTTCTCATCTGCTCCCCGCCGCCGGCCCTTTAGCGGGCGGCTTGTGCTGACGTTCCGGGTCTGACCGATCCGGGAGTGGTTGCTGCCCGCACACCGGGCCCTTTTCCACCACTCCTTCCGGAGAACTCCTGTCATGACCCACGTCTCCGCCCGGCGGGGCGCCCTCTACATGTCCGTGTCCGCGGCCGCCTGGGGCACCGGCGGCGCCGCCGGCACCCTGCTCCTCGACACCGCCCACCTCGGTCCGGTCGCCGTCTCCCTCTGGCGCTACCTCGTCGGCGCCGCCCTCCTCCTCGCCGTCACCCGCCCACGCCTCCCGGCCGGACGCATCGAGGCCCGTACGGTGCTGGTCGGGCTCGGGATGGCCGTCTACCAGGCGGCGTACTTCGCCTCGATCGCCCACTCCGGGGTCGCCCTCGCGACGGTGGTGACCATGGGCGCCACCACCGTACTCACCGCGCTCGGCAGCCGGTTCCTGTTGCGCGAGCGGCTCGGCGGGGTGGCGCTCGGCGCCATGGCCGCCGCCGTCGCCGGGCTGCTCCTGCTCACGGGTGAGCAGGCCCTGCAGGCCCGTACGTCCTCCGTCACCGGCATCGGGTACGCCCTGGCCTCGGCCGCCGGGTACGCCGGGGTGACCCTGTACTCCCGCCGCCACAAGGACGACGACCCGCAGGCCGCGGCCATCGGCGGGTTCGTCGTCGGGGCGCTCTGCCTGGCGCCGTTCGCGCTGTTGGAAGGCGTGGTGCCCGAGGTCTCGTGGACGTCGGCGGCGCTGCTCGTCTACCTGGGGGCGGTGCCGACCGCCCTGGCGTACGCGCTGTTCTTCCGCGCGCTGAGGGTCCTGCCCGCCACCACGGCATCGGTGATCTCGCTCGGTGAGGCGGTGGGCGCGGCGGTGCTCGGCGTCGCGCTGCTCGGCGAGCGGCTCACGCCCCTGGCCTGGGCCGGATGCGCGCTGCTGCTCGCCGCGGTCACGGTGCTCGCCGTACGGTCCGACGCGGCGTGATGTGACGGCCGGCACCACCGGATGCGCCGGCGGATGGGTTAAGGTCCGGTACGGCGACGCTGGCCGTATCGTCGCTCCGCTCCTTTGACGGCAGACCCTTGGCGAGGGAACAGAGGGAACGGTGTCGGCGAAGCGTGCGTTGGAGGAACTGTGGCCTCATTCAAGGGAATAGTGCGGAACCTCCTGGACCGGCCGGGAGGCGTCCCGCTGGCTCCCTACCAGAAGATCGTCAAGGCGGCGGACGCCCGGGCCGAGCGCGTCCGCGCGCTCGGCGAGCTGACGGCTCCCGACATGACCGACCTGGCGGAGTTCTGCGCCGTCGCCCGTGAGGCGGCCGACCGCACCCTGGGGCTGCGCCCCTACGACGTACAGCTGCTGGGCACGCTCGCCCTGCTCGACGGCAAGGTCGCCGAGATGGCCACCGGCGAGGGCAAGACCCTCTCCGGGGCCATGGCCGCGGCCGGGTACGCGCTGCAGGGCAAGCGGGTGCACGTGATCTCGGTCAACGACTACCTGGCCCGCCGCGACGCCGAATGGATGGCCCCGTTCTACGAGGCGCTCGGCGTCAGCGTGGGCTGGGTCGACCAGAACTCCACGCCGGAGGAGCGGCGCGCCGCCTACGCCGGCGACGTGACGTACGGGCCCGTCAGCGAGATCGGGTTCGACGTGCTGCGCGACCGGCTGCACACCGACGCGCAGCAGATCGTCGTCCCCGCGCCCGAGGTCGCTCTGGTCGACGAGGCCGACTCGGTGCTCGTCGACGAGGCCCGCGTGCCGCTCGTCATGGCCGGCTCCACCGACCCGGGCAACGCGGTGCCCGAGATGGCGGCCCTCGTCCGGCAGCTCGTACGCGGCTACCACTACGAGATCGACGAGCAGTCCCGCAACGTCTACCTCACCACGAAGGGCGCCGACAGCGTCGAGAACCTCCTCGGCGTCCAGCTCTACGACGAGAACGAGCCCGGCACCCTGATCGAGCTCAACCTGGCCCTGCACGCCCACGCCCTGCTGGCCCGCGACGTCGACTACATCGTCCGCGACGGCAAGGTGCAGCTCATCAACGCCTCGCGCGGCCGGGTGGCGCTGCTGCAGCGCTGGCCCGACGGCCTGCAGGCGGCGGTGGAGGCCAAGGAGGCGCTGCCGCCGAGCGAGAAGGGCGAGATCCTCGACTCCATCACCATCCAGGGCCTGATCCGCCGCTACCCGCAGATCTGCGGCATGACCGGCACCGCGGTGGCGGTCAGCGAGCAGCTCGGCGAGTTCTACGGGCTCAAGGTCGCGGTGATCCCGCCCAACCGGCCGTGCGTGCGGGTCGACGAGCCCGACCGCATCTACCCGACCGTGCCCGACAAGGACGCGGCCCTGGTGGAGGAGATCCAGGAGGTCCACGAGACGGGCCGGCCGATCCTCATCGGCACGCTCGACGTGGCCGAGTCGGAGAACCTCGCGAGGCTGCTGCAGCGGCGCGGCCTGGAGCCGGTCGTGCTCAACGCCAAGAACGACGCCGAGGAGGCCTCGATCATCGCCAGGGCGGGCGAGCGCGGCGCGATCACGGTCTCCACGCAGATGGCCGGCCGCGGCACCGACATCCGCCTCGGCGAGGGCGTGGCCGAACTCGGCGGCCTGTACGTGATCGGTTCCGGCCGGCACGCGAGCAGCCGCCTCGACGACCAGCTGCGCGGGCGCGCGGGCCGCCAGGGCGACCCGGGCGGCTCGGTGTTCTTCGTCAGTATGCAGGACGACCTGATCATCCAGTTCGTCCCCGACGAGCGTCCGCCGGCCGCCGACGCCGACGGCGTCGTCCGCCACCGGCGCGGCGCGTACCTCGTCGGGCACGCGCAGCGCGTGGCCGAGGGCGTCAACCTGGAGATTCACCGCAACACCTGGCGCTACACCCGGCTGCTGGAGCAGCAGCGGGAGCTGATCCTGGAGTGGCGCGACAAGGTCCTGCACGGCGACGCCGCCTCCAGGGCACTGGCGACGGCCGCTCCAGAACGCTGGGCGTCCATGCCCGAGGACACCCGCGACGAGACCGCCCGCCAGATCGTGCTGCACGCCATCGACAACTGCTGGACCGCCCACCTGGCGTTCCTGACCGACCTTCGCGAGGGCATCCACCTGCGGGCTCTCGGCCGGATGAGCCCGGTCGACGAGTTCCAGCGGGAGGCGGTGGCCGAGTACAAGTCGCTGCAGGCCGAGGTCGAGCGGCGCTCCGTCGAGTCGTTCGAGGCGGCCGAGCCCGACCTGCGGCGGCCTACGGCGACGTGGACGTACCTGGTGCAGGACAACCCGTTCGGCACCGAGTGGGACCGCATCCTGAAGCGGGTGTCGGCGGCGACCAGGCGCGGCTGATCCGCCTCACGGCCATTTGGGGTCGCCCGACGGCTTTACGGGCCCGTCGAGCACGCCCAGCCGCTCCAGCAGGGTGATGAACGTGGTCGCGTACGGCGAGTCGGCCGTCACCGCGGCCACGCGCGGCCAGTCGACCTGCTCGCGCAGCGCGCGCACCTGCGCCAGCAGCGCGCCGTAGTCGCAGGCGTGCTCCGACAGCGGCAGCAGCCACGAGATGACGAGGTCGGTGGCCTGCAGCACGGGCACGATCACGGCCGACGCCTTGAGCGGCTCGGCGCGGTCGAGCAGCTCGTCGGTGATCGGCAGGTCGGACACGCGGTAGATCAGATCGACCAGCCGGCCTTCGTCGTACGCCTTGACCAGCCAGTCCTCGGGCGGTTTGGCCGTCTGGAAGCCGATGGCGCGCAACGCTTCGAGGGCGGCGGGCACGTCGTGCTCGGTGAGGACGAAGTCGACGTCGTGCAGCGACGGCGCCGCGCCTCTGGCGTACGCGGCGCAGCCTCCCGCCAGCGCGAACTTCACTCCGTGGTCCTTCAGCCCGGAGCTGGCGCGCTTGAGCGTGTCCAAGATCGCATCGGTGACAGCGTGCCCGTGGCTGCTCATGCGGTCGGGCTACCCAAACTATGGTCAAGTAGGCGTTGAACGTGAGGTCTTCCGGGTAACCCGGGCGGCCGTCAGCACCGGGCGTCCTCCAGGGCGTCGGCGAGAGTCACCAGAGCGGCGCCGAGCAGCACGGTGTCCTTGATCAGGAACTGCCCCACGATGGACAGTTTCGGGGCCTTGTGGTTCTCCTGCCAGACCCCGGGGGTCGTGGCCAGGAAGCTGAGCGTGGTGGCGAACATCCCGGCGGCACCGAGGCTGCCGAGCGCCGAGGCGCGAGGGGCGAGCGGCTTGGCCGCGATCAGCGTGCCGAGCGCGATCTCGGCCACGCCGATGAGCCTGGCGAGCCGCTGCTCGCCCAGCTTGGTGACGAGTGGCGCGAACATCGGATGCGAGGTGACCAGGGCGCGGATGTTCTCGACCTCGTAGTCCTCGAACTTGAGCCGTCCGATCCACACCAGGTTGAGCGCGAGTGCCGCGCGGAGCGTCGAGAGCCCCGCGGTCCGCAGGCACGTGGCGGGCGTGCAGCGCTTCCTCATTCCGGTATCCCTTCAGCGGGCGAATGCAACGAATACGCTGTCCAGCCACCGAGGCGACTAACCAAGGGCGAGTTCAAGGCTTGCTGATGTCCGCGACAGCGCCTGTACGCCCGAGACGAGGAAATAACCGAAGGCCATAGAAAGGCGGCAGTTCCTGGCAAGGGATGAGAAACATGTTAAGCCGCTGATGCTGAGGGCAGTGGCAGCTCATGGTTACTTTGCTCTGGATCATCGCCGTCATTCTCGTCATCGCCGGGATCTACGTGATCCTGGCCAGGCGCGACATCCTCTGGGGGATCGTGCTGATCGTCCTCGGGCTCCTCGTCGGGCCCGGTGGTGTCAGCATCTTCAATGTCTAGGGACGTCGCCACGGTTTTTCCGTCACCCATGACCGGCGTCGCTGGGCCGGTCCACGAGAACGGCCCAGCGACGCTGACCACCTTTGACTGAAATATCAGCACGTAAGCCTCTTATTTCCCCTGCCAAGGGCAATAGACGCATGTGTCGGAATATGCGCCGTTCATCCGTTACGAAACCGGCGCCGCATCCGCAAGGGTGCGCGACCAGCTCGCACGGTTGCGGCAGCACATGCGCAGCGAGGCGATCCTCGCCGAGGCGACCGCCCGGCTGGCCATCAAGCTGAACGTCCGTCCGAGCGAGGCCGCGGAGGACCTCGCCCGGTCGGCCCGGCACAGCGGGATGGAACTCGTCGAGGTCGCGCGGGGCGTGGAGCGCCCGCCCGACCAGGTCAAGAAGCCGACCGAGGTGCCCAACTGGCTGCGCGGCACCCTGGAGGTCGTCCACTCGTCCGTCGTCTACCTCACGCCGATCCGCGGCGCGTCCGGCCGCGTCGTGGACTTCCGCGTCTTCGCCGCCAACGACCGCGCCACCACGGTGACCGGCCGGATGGGACCCGACCTGGTCGGACGCCGCCTGCTCGCGATCAGCCCCGGCGCGGCGAGCTCGGGCCTGCTGGAGGAGTACTTCGCGGTCTACGAGACCGGCGAGCCGTTCCAGCGCGAGCCGATGGACTACGTCGAGGTCAGGGACTACGTGCTCTGGCCCGCCACGCTCAGCGTACGCGCGGCCCGGATCGACGACGGCGTCCTCGCCGCCTGGCGGCTGCTGGACGAGGAGGAGCTGCTCGTCTCCGGATGGGAACGCGCCCAGCGGCTGGCCGAGCTGGGCTGGGGCGAATGGAACCTGGCCTCCGACCGCGCGCTGTGGACCCCCCAGATGTACGAGATGTTCGGCCGCGACCGCTCCGAGGGCCCGATGCCGCTGGAGGACCTGCCCTGCTCGGTGGTGCCGGAGGACCTCCCGATCGTCGAGGAGCAACTGCGCTCGCTGCTGGAGTTCCGTGAGGCCGTCGAGACCGAGTACCGCATCCTGCACCGCCACGGCGTACGGCACCTGAGCATGCTGAGCGAGCCGATCCTCGACGCGAACGGCGTACCGGTCAAGGTGCGCTGCCTGGCACAGGACGTCACGCACAACCGGCGCAGGGAACGCGCCCTGGCCGTGGCGCACGAGCAGGCCCTGCGGCAGCGCCGGCGGGCCGAGGAGGAGCACCGGATCACCATCCAGCTGCAGAACACGATCCTGCCGGTGCGCAGCGGCGTCGCCGACCTGCCGGGGCTCACCGTCGCGGTGCGCTACCTGCCGGGCGAGGACCTGTGGCGGCTGGGCGGCGACTGGTTCAAGGCCCGCACCATCCCCGACGGCAGGGTGCTCATCGCCATCGGCGACGCCATGGGACACGGGCTGACCGCGGCGAGCGTCATGCTCCAGACGCGCGCGGGCCTCGCTGGTCTGGCGTACACGGGAGCGCCGCCCAGCCGGCTGGCCACCTGGCTGAACGACCTCGTCGTCAACTCATCGGGCGTGACGGTCACCAGCACCGCCATCATCGGCCACTTCGACCCCGGCAACCGGATATTCTCCTGGACGAACGCCGGGCACCCCCCGCCCATCCTCGTCAGGGACGGCGTGGCCGAGCTGGTCGAGAGCAGGACCGGCATCATGCTCGGCGCGTTCGACGCCACCGAGTACGGCATGTCCAGCCTCCAGCTGCAGCCCGACGACCTCCTGGTGTTCTACACCGACGGGGTCGTCGAACGGCGCGGCAGGGACCTCGGCTCCGGCCTTGACGCCCTCATCCAGGCGGCCGGCCTCTGCGAGCACGACGAATGCGAGAACCTCGAGAAGCTGATCGACTGCCTGCTGCGCAAGCTCGGGGCCGAGACGGCCGAGGACGACGTCTGCGTGATGTGCGTACGGGTGCTGTGAGCTCCTAGGCGTCGGCGCAGGTCAGGCAGTAGACCGCGTACGCCCTGCCGAGCACCGGCAGCGCCACGTTGCGGACCCGGATGCCGCCCGGCGTCATGCCCTTCTCGCTGCCCTTGTGCGCGTGACCGTGCAGGATGAGGTCGGCCCCGGCGGTGTCCACCGCCTCGGCCAGCAGGTAGCTGCCGAGGAAGGGATAGATCTCGTGCGGCTCGCCCTCCAGCGTCTCCTTGATCGGGGAGTAGTGGGAGAGCACCACGCGGTGGTCGGCCTCGATCTCCTTGAGCGCCGCCTGCCACGCCTCGGCGATGCTCCTGGTGTGCGAGACGAAGTTCTTGATCTCCCGCTCGCCGAACTCGCTGGCGCACTTGCCCGCGAACCCGCCGCCGAAGCCCTTGCCGCCGACGACGCCCAGCTTCCGCCCGCCGGCCTGGATCACCACGCCGTCGTCGTCGAGGACGATCACGCCCGCGTCCCGCAACTCGTCGGCGATCTCCTGCTCCAGGTCGGAGTGGTAGTCGTGGTTGCCGAGCACCGCGACGGTGGGGATCGGCAGTCCGCGCAGCTCGGCCGCCACGAGCTTGCCCTCCTGGAGGGTGCCGTGCCGGGTCAGGTCGCCCGCGATCAGGAACACGTCGGCGCGGTCCTCGATGCCCGCCAGGCTTCTCCGGTAGTGCCCTCTGACGTCCTCTCCCAGGTGGATGTCGCCCACAGCCGCTATGCGCAGGTCAGTCAAGATGCTCATCCTCCCCCGGCTCGGTGGCTTCGACGACGTTGATCTCGTTGTGCACGTGCAGCTCGGGCGCGGCCTCGTGCGCCACCAGCCCCAGCCGCTCGCGCTGCTCGGGCCCGCTGACCTGGCCGCGCAGGAACAGCTGGTCGCCTCGTATGTCGACGCGAATGCCGAGCTCGTGCGTGCGTCCGTCCTCGGCCAGCGCCTGCTGGACGCGGGCCGCGACGTACTGCGGAGCTTCCATCGCTCGCCTCCCTCTTCTGTCGCCGCATGCCCCCGAGCGGGCACATCAAACGACTTCAAACAGCGCGTATGAGTTGTATGACCGCACGTTCGACCGGGCCCGCCGTGGCGAGCTGCCCGGCGTCCACGTCCGCCCCGAGCTCGGTGAGCGCGGGCGCGATCGTCCTGTCCCGCTCGTACGCCTCCACCACGCGCGGATCCACGTACGACGCCCGCGCCACGGTCGGCGTGTTGCCGAGGTACGTGGAGACCTCCCGCATCACGCGGGTGATCGCCCGTTTCTTGCTGCCCTGCCCCGCCCGGCCCGCCGGCCTGGACACCGCGAGGCCCACGGCCGCGAGCACGGTGGCGTGCCAGGTGCGGAAGTCCTTGGCGGTGACCTCGTACCCGATGGTGTCGCGCAGGTACTCGTTGATGTCCTCGCTGCGGATGTCCCGCCAGCCACCCTCGTACCGGTAGCGCAGCAGCTCGCCGTCCACGCGCAGCGCCTTCAGCGAGCGCAGCACCTTGCACACGGCAGGGTCGGACACCTCGACCTCGCGCGGGGCGTCCCCCTTGGCCTGGTAGGCGCAGACGGCGGTGCCGCCCGAGCACGTGACGTGCTCCATCCTGAGCGTGGCGAGGCCGTAGGTGTCGTAGTTCTCGCCGCCGATGCGGAAGAAGCCGATGTCGAGCAGCCGCGCCGCGGCGGCGAGGACTCGCTGCCGGGTCAGGCCGCGGCCCTTCAGCTGGTCGTCGACGGCCTTGCGGAACGCGGGCAGCCGCTCGGCCACCTCCAGCACCCGGTCGAACTTCGCCCTGTCCTGCTGCTCGCGCCAGACGTCGTGGTAGCGGTACTGCCGCCGCCCGGCGCTGTCGGTCCCCACCGCCTGGAGGTGGCCGTGGGGCGACACGCAGATCCACACGTCCTTCCAGGCCGGCGGGATGGCCAGAGCCTTGATCCGCTCCAGCGTCGCGCGGTCGCGCACCGGCTGCCCCAACGGGCCGACGTAGCTGAACCCGCGGCCACGCCGCTGCCGGGTGATGCCCGGCTCGTTCTGCTCGCTGACGTGCAGGTCGATGTCGTCGCCGGGGTAAAGGGGAGTTCGTTCGGCCACCTGGCGCGGCTACCCGAGACGTTAAACGGCAAACGGCGCGGGCAGGTGGGCCGCATGCATGACAACGGAAAGTGGCACGAGGACCGGGACGCGCGCGGCCACGCCATGGTGCCCGCGACGCCCCGCGACGTGATGCACATCAGGGTGGGTTCGTTCCTGCTGGTCTTCCTGTTCGCGTTCACGGTGCTGGGCATCATCGCGCGGGCGCCGGTGATGGCCGGCATCGCGGTCGCCGCGGCCGTGGTCACGATCATCGACATCGCGCTGGCGGTACGCCGGCAGAAGCGACGCGGCGACGGAGAGGCGGGCTGACGGCGGCATGACATCACTTCGAGGGCGGGTCGTGGTGGTGACGGGCGCGAGCGGTGGTGTGGGGCGGGCCGTCGTGCGGGAACTCGGCGCGCGGGGGGCCAGGGTCGCCCTGATCGCCCGGGGGGTGGCGGGCCTCGGCGCGGCGGCGGTCGACGTCGGCGTGCAGGGCGGCACGGCACGGGTGTACGAGGCCGACGTCGCCGACTACGAGCAACTGCGCAGCGCGGCCGAGAGCGTCGAGGCGGAGATGGGACCGATCTCCGTATGGATCAACACCGCTTTCTCCTCGGTTTTCGCCAAATTTCAGGACATCACGCCCGAGGAGTACGAACGTACGACCGCGGTCACCTACCTCGGCTACGTCTGGGGCACCAGGATCGCGCTCGACCTGATGCGCCCGCGCAACGCCGGCGCGATCGTCCAGACCGGGTCGGCCCTGTCCTACCGCGGCATCCCCCTGCAGTCGGCGTACTGCGGGGCCAAGCACGCCATCAAGGGGTTCACCGAATCGCTCCGCACCGAGCTGATGGCCGACGACAGCGGCATCCACGTCACGCTCGTGCAGCTCCCCGCGGTCAACACGCCGCAGTTCGAGTGGGTGCTGTCCAAGCTCCGCGGCCACCCGCAACCCGTACCCCCGATCTACCAGCCGGAGGTCGCGGCGCGCGCGATCGTGCACGCGGCCGAGCACCCCGAGCGCAAGGAGTACTGGGTCGGCGCCAGCACGGTCGCCACCCTCCTCGCCCAGCGGGCCGTCCCGGCCCTGGTGGACCGCTACCTGGCCAGGACCGGCGCGAAGTCCCAGCAGACCGACGAGAAGGAGCCGACCGGGGTGGCGAACCTGTGGGAGCCCGCCGACGAGTCCACCGACTACGGCGCCCACGGCACGTTCGACCACCGCTCGCACGGGAGCAGCCCCCAGCTCTGGCTCTCCCGGCACCGCCGTCCGGTGCTCCTCACCCTCGCCGGCGGCGCGGCCGCGGCCGGCCTCGCCGCCCTGCGCGCCAGGCGCTCCTGAGCCGGTTCCCCCCGCTCCCCCGGCGTCACGTCAGGCGCACCAGGCGCGGGCAGGCGGAGCCGGAAAAGGCGGCGGGAGCGATCTCCGACGCGGAGCTGCTGACGTTCCGGCGCCGGGGCAGCCGCCTGGAGGGGCACCCCACGCCCCGGCTGCTCTGGGTCGACGTCGCCACCGGCTCGCTCGGCCAGGGACTGCTACGCGCGCAAGTTCGGGGCGTTCGGGTGGCACACGATCGAGGTGGACGGGCACGACCTCCGCCGGATCGACGACGCGCTGGACGACGCCCGCGCCACGCGCGGGCGTCCGACCGTCATCCTGGCCAGGACCCGCAAGGGCGCCGGCGCGACCGAGGTGGAGGACCACGCCCACGGCAAACCGCTCAAGGCAGGAGCGCCCGTGCCGGCACCGGCCCGTTACGGGCAGCAGAGAGGGCGACGGCTTCGGGCCGTCGCCCTCTCTGTCGGCGGTCGGGCCTTCGGGGAAACACGGGCCCGCCCGGCGGGGCGGTCAGCGGGACTTGGCGGTCTGCCTGCGGTTCGCCTTCTTGATGGCGTCCACCAGCTCCTGCTTCTTCATCTTCGTCCGCCCCTTGATGCCCAGCCTGGCGGCCAGGTTCCGCAGGTGCCCCTTGCCGGCGTTGGCGTCGACGCCCTCGTCGGTCCGCCCCGACCGGTCCGTCGCGCCCTTGTCCGAGGGCCCCTTCTTCCCCTTCGGCTCCCAGTGGTCGCCCACCTTCTCGAAGGAGTGCTTGAGCGCGGCGAAGGCCGTCATGTGGGCACGCCGCCCCTCCCCGTACTCCTTCACGGCGGAGTCGTGCGCCTTGATCCACGTCCGTTGCGCCTTCTTCGGCGAACGCCGGATCGTCGACGGCAGTTCCTCGACGCCTGGCATCCCGGTTCACCTCCTACAGCGGTGGTTCGTCGTAGCGGCGCCGCTCCTCGTACACGGTCGTCCGGCGGGCCTCGGGCTCCTCGTGGATCTCGTGGCGGCGTACGGGCTCGTCGATGGGACCGACGGCCCTGCGCGCCACGCTGATCCGGTAGAGGCCGAACAGGAGTCCGACCAGCCCGCCGAGCATGAGGACGACACCGACCACGTTGATGTCGAGGCCGGCGAGGTCGAACTCGACGGCCCAGGTGAGAATCGCGCCGAGCATGATGAGGATGATGCCTCCGGCGATGGTCATCAGCTTTACCTCCTTGACACGAAGGAACCTCTATCCCCATGACGAAAAACAAACCAATCGTGGTAATCGGGCTGATGGGTTCGGGGAAGACGACCGCCGGACGCCTGATCGCGGACGCGCTCGGGCTGCCGCTGAGCGACAGCGACCCGTACCTGAGATCCACCCACAAAGGCACCGCCGCGCAGATCGCCGACCGCGAAGGGGCCGACGCGCTGCACCGGTACGAGGCCGAGCACCTCCTGCTCGCGCTGGACGGCGAGCCGAAGGTGATCGCGGCGGCGGCCGGCACGGTCGAGGACCCTCATGTGCGGGCGGCGCTGCGCAAGGCGTTCGTGGTCTGGGTCGACGCCCCCGACGAGGTGCTGGCCAGGCGGATGCGCTCCGGCGACCACCGTCCCCACTTCCGCCCGAAGCAGCTGCGGGCCCGGCGCGAGCCGTACTTCCGCGAGGTGGCGGACCTGGTCTGCGACGTCAGTGTGCTCCGCCCCGAGCAGGTGCGCGACGCCGTGCTGCGCGAAATGGGTTTGCCCGAAGGCGAGCACACCTGATAGTCCACGGGGGTGTTCGCTGCGAAACCCACGCTCACCGGAGAGCGCGTCACCCTTGTCCCGGCCGGCCCGGAGCACGTCGACGGCCTGATCGAGCTCATCTCCGACCCCGAGGTCACCCGGCTGACCGGCTCGCACGGCGAGATCAGCCACGAGGCGGCCCGCCAGTGGTACGCCACCCGCGCCGACCAGCGCGACCGGCTCGACCTCGCCATCATGGCCGGCGGCGAGTACGTCGGCGAGGTCGTGCTCAACGAGCTCGACGCCGCCAACCTGTCCTGCAACCTGCGCATCGCCCTGATCGGGCCGCGCGCCTTCGGCAAGGGCTACGGCAGCGAGGCCATCTCCCTCGTCCTCGACCACGCGTTCGGCACCACGCCGCTGCACCGCATCAGGCTCGACGTGTTCGACTTCAACGACCGGGCCCGGCACGTCTACGAGAAGGCGGGCTTCGTGGTGGAGGGCGTCGAACGCGATTCCCTGCTGTGGGACGGCGCCTGGCACGACTCGGTGCTCATGGCGATCCTCCGCCCCGAGTGGCAGGCAAGATCGGGAGTGCTGGCATAATGATCATGACGCACGGGTCCCCCGAGGCGCGCGGGGGACACCGTGACGTCGTTTTTGCCAACCAATGGGTGGTGTCGTGCATCTAAGCTGCAGTGACGATGCGCTTGGTGCCCGGTGATCCAGAAAGGCTTGGCGGCTTCTGGCTGGCCGCCAGGCTGGGTGCCGGCGCGCGCGGCGTCGTCTACGACGCCTACGACGACGAAGGCCGCCGGTTCGCCGTCACCGTCCCGCGCGCCCCTACCCGTGAGGCCCACCGGTTCGCCCAGCTGACCTGCCGCCACCTGGCGCGCGTGGTCGCCGCCGGCGCCGACGCGGGCGTCCCCTACCTCGTGAGCGAGTTCGTCGACGGCCCCGATCTGCGGCGGGCCGTCGAACTGCACGGCCCGTACACGGGCGACGAGCTGGTGGCGCTGGCCGCCGCCCTAGCCTCGGCGCTGCGCGCGCTGCACGAGGCAGGGCTGACGCATCGAGGGCTCGACCCGTGCAGCGTGCTGCTGGCCTCCGGCGGTCCGAAGCTGATCGAGCTGGGGCTGGAGGCCGAGACGAGCCTCGCCGGGTCGTACACGTACCTGGCTCCCGAGGTCGTGACCGGGCAGGAGCCGGACGCGGCGGCCGACGTGTTCGCGTGGGGCGCCGTCGTCATGTTCGCGGCCACGGGCCGTGACCCGTTCCACGGCGACAGTCTGGGCGGCGTCATGCACCAGCTGCTCGCCGTCGATCCCGACCCGAGCGGCCTGCCCGCGTCCCTGTGCGAGCTGGTCGGACGGGCGCTGGCCAAGGACCCCGCCGACCGGCCCGCGGCGTCCGAACTGCTCGTCGAGAGCGCGACCGAGCTGTCCATGCCCGACGGTCACGTACGGGCGCCGTCACTGGGCGAGCGGGCCGAGCTGGTCTACCTGTCGCTCTCGCCCACGCAGCAGCAGGAGGTGCCGAGCCTGCTGCTGCGCCTGCTCGACGGCGACAGCCCGCACGACGAGGGCGACGTGCTGCGCCCCCTCATGGAGGGCGGCCTCGTCGTCCGCCGCAGCGTCCGCGTGCCGCCCGCAGAGACGCCCGTGGGCAAGCTGGTCGCCGTCAGCGACGACCGGGTGTCCCCCGTCAGCGCCGCGCTCTACCGGGCCTGGCCCCGGCTGCGCCGGTGGGTCGCCGACGAACGCGACGGCCTGGCGGCGCACCGCCGCATCCGCGAGGCCGCCCGCCGCTGGTCCGACCACCGGCGCGGACGCGGCCGGCTGCTGCGCGGCCGTGAGCTCGACGCCGCGCTCGGCTGGGCCGCGACGAAGCGCCGCCACGTACGGCTCAACCAGCTCGAACGCGACTTCATCGCCGACAGCCTGGCGATGTCCAGGCAGCGCAGGAGGCTCCTCGCGCCGTCGCTCGCGGCGATGGGGGCGCTGCTCGCGGTGGCCGTGACCATGTTCGTGGTGTCGGTGCAGGGGCAGAACGACCTGCGCGGCCGGCTCCTGGAGGCCGACGCCCGGGCCGTGGCGGCGCGGGCCGAGGCGCTGCGGTCGTCCGACCCGCGTACCGCGATGCGGCTGAGCGTGGCCGCGTGGCGGTTGTCGCCCGAGCTGGAGGCGCGGGTCGCGCTGCAGGCGTCGCTGGTGCAGCCGGAGCTCGCCGTCTTCACCGCCCCTGGCACCGGCGGCACCCATCGGCTGCACGGCGACGACCTCCTCAGATGGGACGCCGGCGCGGTCACCGTGTGGGACGTCGCGGGCGGGCGGCGGGCGGCGTCGTACCCGTTGCCGCCGGGGACGAGGGCCGTGAGCGACGACGGGCGCTTCGCCGAGGGGGCCGACGGGAAGCCGTTCGAGGTGGCCACCGGGCGGGCCCCCGGCGCGACCGTCTTCGCGATCAGCAAGGGCAACAGGACGACCGTCTACGACGGCACGCGCGTGCTGTTCGACGTGACCGACCGCAGGGTCGCGGTCGCCCCCGGCGGGTCCACGGTCGCCATGTCCGCGCTGGACGGCCAGGTCGAGCTGTGGGAGGTCACGCCCGAGCGGGCGCGGGCGGGCGTCGTCCGCGTCGAGCCGCTCACGGGGGCCGACGCGGCGGCCCCCGCGCTGGCCTTCAGCCCGTCCGGCGGCACGCTCGCCGTCGCCGGGCGCGACGGCGTCACGCTCGTGGAGACGCCGTCGCCGCGCCCGGCCGCGTCCTCGCAGCCGCCCCAGCCCGCGTCGGTCAGGACCAGGCCGATGGAGCCGTCGGGTGCGGTGCCCGCGAGCGTGCAGCATGCCAAGGCCGCGGACGGCGAGCCGCACGAGCTCCACGAGTTCCACGTCACCCGGCTGACCCCCGCCCCTGCCGCCGGGAAGAGCCCGCCCAGGGAACCGGTCGTGCAGAAGCAGGAGGCCACGGGCTGGGGCGTCGAGATGCTGGACGGCGTCGAGACCGTGCCCGGCGCATCCGCCGGGTGGCTCGCGTTCAGCCCCGACGGCCGCCTGCTCGCCCTGCCCGGCGACGGCGAGGTGCAGGTATGGAACGTCGCCGACCATCACCTGACCGGCGCGTACCCGCTCAGGGGCCAGGCCGGCGGTCTCGCGTTCTCCTCCGACGGCCGCGTGCTGCGCTACCTCACCGCCACCGGCTCGGTCGTCTCCCTCGACGTCTCCGGCCTGCCGTCGCCCTCCGGCGACGACCACGTGGCCGCGTTCTCCGGCGACGGCCGCGTCGCGGCTCAGGAGGTCGGCAACGCGATCGAGCTCACCGACGCCGTGTCGCGAAGGGCGCTCGGCCGCATCGACGCCTCCGGCGACCTGGCCTTCGACGCGACGGGCCGGCTGCTGGCCGTCGCGGGCGACCCGGTGACCGTGTGGCAGGTGGCCGACGGCCGGCGGGTGGCCTCCGTCGCGGCGGGCGGCGCCGTCCTCGCGGTGGCGCTCTCCCCCGACGGCCGCACGCTCGCGACCGCGCGCGGCTCCGTCCTGGAGACCTGGGACGTCCGCACCGGACACCGGATCGCCGCGTACGAAGGGGCGGGCGATCCCGCCCTCGCCTTCAGCCCCGACGGCACGACGCTGGCCGCCGGGGCGCGGCTGGTCGACCTGCGGACGGGACAGGTCACCCCGCTGGAACGGGCCGCCAGGGCCGGCGCCCAAGGGGAGACGACCGCGCTCGCGTTCTCGTCCGACGGCCGCCGGCTGGCGTTCGGGCTGCGCAACGGCCGGGTGCTGCTCTGGGACGTCCGCACCCGCCGGTCGCTCGGCACCATCGAGACGGGCCCGTCCCAGGTCGACGAGCTGCGCTTCTCCCCCGCGGGCGACCTCCTCGCGGTCGACGCGACGCGCACGTCGCTGTGGGACACCCGCACGCTGCGCGAGACAGGACAGGTCGGCGCGTGGGCGGGCGGCCTGGCCTTCAGCCAGGACGGCAGGCGGCTGCGCGGCGTGACGCTCGACGGCGCCGTACGCGAGACCGCGGTCGATCCGGCGCTGGCCGCGCAGGAGGTGTGCGCCCGCGCGGGCGGCCCGCTGAGCAAGGCCGAGTGGAGCCGCCTGATCCCGGAGAGCGGCTACCGCAAGATCTGCTAGTCGTCGGGGTAGAGCTTCAGCACCTTGCCCTTGGGGTTGGCCACGAGGTAGCCCGAGCGGTAGTCGTCGGACACGTACACCAGCAGCACCTGCCGCGTCGAGGCGAAGGCGTAGTCGGGGTCGACGATGAGGTAGCGCCTGGTCGGCCTGGGCACGCCCAGGTCGTTGTCCGCTCGCTTGAGCAGGCGCGGGACGGTGTCCCAGTCGAAGCCCGCCAGGTCGACCAGCGGCGCTTCCACCTTGCCGCCGTGACCCGCGCGGGCGACCCCGCCGTCGCGGTAGACGTACGTGTCGTACAGTTCGGGGTCGTCCTTCAGCGGCACGTCGATGGAGGCGTACGTCGGGTAGACCACCATCTCGACGACCTTGCTGCCGCCGATGACGGGCTTCAGCTTGGCGATCATGTCGCGGATGCCCGCGGGGGTCAGCAGGTTGACCGGAGCGGGAGTGGACGCCGGAGGCGAGGACGACGCGGCCGGACCGGAGGTCGGCGTCACCCGGGCGGCCGCCGGGGTGCGGCCCACGTCGGGCGCGGGGATCAGCTGCCAGACCAGCACGCCGGCGACCACGACCGCCGACAGCGACACCGCCACCGCCGCTCCCGTGCCGCCACGGCGCCGGGCGGGCGGCCTGGTCGGCTCCCACGGCCCCTGCTGGGCCGGCGGGACGGTCCCATGGGGCCGGCCGACCGGAGGCCGCGAGCCGTTGGGCTGCCCCGGCACGGGCGTCGCGCCGCCGGGCTGCGACGCCATCGGGGGCGGCGAGGACGGGTGCGAAGGGCCGGTCGGCCGCCAGGAGGCCTGCGACGGGTTCGGCTGCCAGGCGGGCGGCGCGCCGATCGGCTGCCGGCCCGGCGGCTCGGACGCTCCGGGGTCGGCCGCGGCGGCCAGCATGAGATCGAGGGTCTCGATGTCGGGCCTGGCCGCCGTGTCGCGGATCAACAGCGCCTTCAGGACCGGGCCGAGCGGCCCGGCGCGCTCCGGCGGCGGCACGTCCTGGTTGAGCACGGCCGCCAGCGTCGCGAGCGTGCTCGACCGGCGCAGCGGGTGCCGCCCCTCGACGGCGACGTACAGCATCATGCCGAGCGACCACAGGTCGGAGGCCGGGTCGCCCTCGACGCCGTTGATGCGCTCTGGCGCCATGTACTCGGGCGAGCCGATGAACGCGCCCGTGGCCGTCAGGCTCGTCGACTCGCGTACGGCCGCGATGCCGAAGTCGGTCAGCACCGAACGGCCGTCCTCGCGCAGCAGGACGTTCGCCGGCTTGATGTCGCGGTGGAGGATGCCGACCGCGTGGGCGGCCCGCAGGGCCGACAGCACCTCGCGGCCCAGGCGGGCGGCGTCGGCGGGCGGCATCGGGCCGCGTTCCAGGCGGT
This sequence comes from Nonomuraea maritima, assembly GCF_900100395.1. Lineage (GTDB taxonomy): Bacteria > Actinomycetota > Actinomycetes > Streptosporangiales > Streptosporangiaceae > Nonomuraea > Nonomuraea maritima. The sequence continues at coordinate 461,533 of NZ_FNFB01000002.1, forward strand.
CCTGCAGCGAGCCGCCGGTCACCAGCTCCATGACGATCCACGGGTAGCCGTGCTCGCCCGGGTCGACGATGTGGTGGATGGTGGCCACGTGCGGGTGGTTCAGCCGGGCCAGCGCGCGGGCCTCGCGCAGCACCCGGGCGCGCAGCTCGGCTGCGCCCGCTGGGTTGTGCTCGTGCATGGACGGGTCGGGCGGACGCACCTCTTTCAGGGCGACATCGCGCTCAAGGGCGACATCACGGGCCCGCCACACCAGGCCCATGCCCCCGCCGCCGAGCCGCTCCAGGAGTTCGAAGCGGCCGTCGATCACCCGATTGCGCATGCAGAGCAGCGTAGGCCCGACCCGCCGCCTCCGCCATGGGACGCGCGATCCCGCCCAGCACGGCGCTTCCTGGACGGGCGGGTCATGCCGGCCAGCGTTCCACCCGGCGCCAGCGCTCCCGCCACTGCGCGAACCACTCCGCGAACCACGGGTGGACGCCCGCGAGCGGCAGCACGTACGCGACGGTCTCCAGGTAGTAGCGCCGCTGGAACCGCCACGGCATCCGCTCCAGCTCCTGCACGTTGCTCGCCCGGTCGGCCAGCTTCACCAGCACGGCCGGCCGCGGCGCCCTGGCGAGCGCGGCCAGGTGGTCGGCCTTCGCGGTGCCGTCCGGCCTGGTCACCCACCGGACGAACGCCGCCACCTCGGCGCCGAACGCCCGCGCCACCTCGCCCTCCGTGCACGAGGTGTCCTCCAGGACGTCGTGCAGCACGATGGAGACCAGGACGTCACGCTCACGCAGCTCCGCTCCCGTCACCGCCACCTGCAGCGCCTCCAGCAGGTGCTCCAGGTAGGGGCGCCCGGTGGGCCGCTGCTGCGCGCCGTGCCGGCGCGCCGCGAACGCGACGGCCCGGCGCAGGTCGTCGACGGTGGACGCCGGGAGCGCCCGCGCCAGAGGCTCCTCGGCGTGCGCCCAGGACGGCCAACTCGTGAAGGTCCGCATTCCGCTCCTCGTCGTCGCTCGCACCTGTGATCGTCCCCTGGCGTCCCCTAGGCTGAGCCTATGGCCGAGCTCGCCGTACCGGACGGGTCCTGGACGTTCTCCGGGGAAGTGCTGCACATCGTGCCCGGCAGCGGGCGGGACGTCCACGATTTGCGGAAGACGCTCGGTGAGGTGCGGGTGCCGCTGGAGGCGATCGCGGGCGCCACGTTCGAACCCTCGCGCAAGGGCGGCCACCTGAGGCTGCGGCTGCGCAAGGGGGCCGACGCGCTGCACGACGTGGTGGCGGGAGCCCTGCACGCGCCCGCCGACCCGTACCGGCTGGCGGTGCCGAAGCCCCGGGTGGGCGCCGCCGAGTACTTCGCCGACGAGGTTCGCGACATGCTGCTCGTCTACCAGACGCCGAGCGGGCCGTGCGAGGACTACCTCGTGCCCCCGCCCGAGGTGCCGATCTCGGCCACGGCGGGCGACGGCACGGTCTTCTTCGACGGCGAGCGCGTCCGGCTGGAGTGGTCGGCGTTCGCGAGCACGGTGAAGGAGACGGCCGGGCCGCAGGAGTTATCGCTGCGCGACCTCGTGGGCGTCGAGTGGAAGCCGCAGTCCGGCATGGCGTACGGCAACCTGCGCTTCCGGGTCAAGGGCGAGGGCCCCGCGCTGTCGCCGGACAAGGACGTCCACTGCGTCTCCTGGGGCATCCAGCGGTACGGCGGCGCGACCGCGCTGGTGGCCGCCGCCGTGCTCGCCCGTCTGCCTCGTGAGGTTCCTGAGCTGCCGCCCGCGCCGCCGCCGGTCTCCGACGACGTGCACGACGCGGTGCTGCGCCGCCTGGCCGAGCTGGGCGCGCTGCACCGTTCCGGTGTGCTGACCGACGACGAGTTCACGGCGGCCAAGCAGGCGATGATCCGCCGCCTCCAGGAGCCCTGACCGCGCGGCCACGAAGCCCTCACCGCACTGGGCGTGTCGTCGCACTGTGCGTACGATCGGCTACGCAGAGTGAATGACGATCTCCTGGAGGGCTCATGTTCAAGGCGATGCGCGTCGCCGCCGCGGCCGGGTCGTTCGCGCTGCTGTCGGCCGGGCTGTCGGCGCAGCCCGCGGCGGCGGCCACCCACCTGCGGTGCGACACCTTCGTCCACGCCCAGGACAACGATCTCGGCATCGCCTCATGCACCAACCCCACCGGCCAGACGTGGAGGTTCCGCGCGGTGGTCGTCTGCGGGCTGGCGCCCGACGTGGTCGGCGAGTGGGTGACCCTGCAACCCGGCGCGTACGGCGAGTCGCAGGGCTACTGCGGCGGCATCTTCACCAGCGGCGTCGGCGCCGTCGGCGTGGACGAACGCCTGGTGTGAGCAATGCCCGGCGGGTCAGGTGCGGCCGATCGCGGCTGAGCCGTCCGCGCGGGGGTCGGAGGCGGCGGTGAAAGCGCCGTCGGGGGCGACGGCGATGAGGTTCGCGTGGCCCAGCCATTCGTCGTGCGGCGGCACCGGCTTGGCGACGAACCCGTGCTCCGCCAGCGACCGGGCGGCCTCGTCCGGCACGTCGCCCTCCAGGTAGACGGTCCTGGCGGTGTCGCCGCTCTCCTGCACGCCGACGATCCACCGCGGGGCGTCGACGGCCTGGGCGGGCGGCTCGCCGGCCATCGAGCGCAGCAGCAGCTGGGCGTGGATCTGCGGCTGGCCGTGCCCGCCCATCGTCGAGCTCACCCACGCGACCTCGCCGTCCTTGGTGACGAGCACCGGCATGAGCGTGTGGCGGGGGCGCTTGCCCGGTTCGAAGACGTTCGGGTCGTCGGGGGTGAGCGAGAACGACCGTCCGCGGTTCTGCATGAGGATCCCGGTAGAGGGCTCCAGCACGGCCGCGCCGAAGGAGTTGAAGACGCTCTGGATGAGGGAGACCGCGTACCCGTCGGAGTCGATCGCGGAGATGCCCACCGTGTCGCCGCCGGCCCGCGCGGGCCCCGGCGGGCGCTCCCCGGGGTCGAGGTCACGGCTGATCAGCTCGTCGGCGTCCACCTTGGCGAACCTGGGGTCGGCGAGCGAAAGGTCGCGTACGGCGTTCGACTCCTCGAAGACGGCGGCGAGCCGGCCCGCGCCCGCCGCGAGGATGTCGCCGGGGTCGCCGAGGCGCCGCACCCGGTCGAGCGCCCGCAGCAGGGAGAAACCCTGCGTGTTGGGCGGGCTGGTGAGCACCGTGTGGTCGCGGAACGCGCCGGAGAGCGGCTCGGTGATCTCGGGCTCGAACGTCGCGAGGTCGTCGGGGGTCATGAGGGAGCCGAGCCTGGCGAGGCCTTCCACCAGGCGCCGTCCCAGGGGGCCGGTGTAGAAGGCGTCGGGCCCTCCGTCCCTGAGCTCGGCCAGCGACCGGGCGAGCGCCGGTTGCACGAGGAGGTCGCCGGTGGCGAGCGGGGTGCCGCCGGGCAGGAACACCTCCGCGCAGCCTGGGTCGGCGGCCAGCACGTCGCGCTTCTCCGCGATCGACGCCCCGACGGAGCGGGCGACCGGCACGCCCTCTTCGGCGAGGCGGACGGCGGCGGTGAAGAGGTCCGCCCATTCCAGGCGGGCGCCGAACGTCCTGAGCGACGCCCAGCCGCGTACGCCGCCCGGCACCGACACCGTGTCGATGTGGCGCAGCGGCAGTTCCTCCCCGTGGACGCGGCGCAGGCGCTCCAGCGACTGCCGCGCCGGTGCGGGGCCGGTCGCGTTGACGCAGCGGACGGCGCCGTCGGGCGTGCGGACGAGCGCCACCAGGTCGCCGCCGAGCGCCACGTTGTTCGGGTAGACGACGGTCAGCACCGCGGCGGCAGCGATGGCGGCGTCGACCGCGGTCCCTCCGGCGCGGAACGCGTCCTGCCCGGCCTGCGTCGCCAGGTGGTGCGGGCTTGCGATGGCGAACTGGGTCATGCTCGGGCCTTTCTATGACGGCGTGCCGTGCGCGATGACGCGGGCGAGCTCCGGTATCAGCGCAGTGTAGGAGCCCGTGGTGAGGTGCAGCCCGTCGGCCTCCAGCCCTCCGGTGAGCAGGCGGGCGGTGTCGAGGCAGGCGTCGGCGCCGACGACGGCCCGCAGCGCCTCACGGTAGGCGTCGAGTTCCCGGTTGGTGCGCGGCGGGTGGCCGGGCGGGCCGGTCTCCTCGATCCGGGGCGGGAGGAACGCCGCCAGGCGGGCGCCGCTGAAGGTCCTGGCGACGGCGGCGACGTTCTCGGCGAACTGCTCGATCGGTACGCGCTTCCACGGCGCGCAGTCGTTGGCGCCGAACGACAGCACGACGGTGTCCCAGCCGGCTCGGGCCAGCAGCGGGGCCCGGCGCACGCCGTCGGAGCTGTCCCAGCCGCCCGCCGCGCAGTTGTACACCGTCGCCGTCGGGCCCAGCTCGCTCTCCAGCTGCCGGATGCGGTTCTTGGTGAACCTGGCCAGCATGCTGTCGCCGAACAGCATCACGTCGCCCACAGGCGCAGCACCGGGCATGGGGACGGACACGAGAGCGGGGCCGGTGGCGGGCGCGGGGGCCGGCACTATCGCGGCCGGTTCGACAGGCGGGTGAGCGCCTTCGCGCCGAGGCTGCTGCGGATGTGCCGGCTCATGACCTCGGCGGCCAAGGCGCCGTCTCCGGCGACGACCGCGTCCAGGATCGCCTCGTGCTCGGCAGCCGTCTCGTCGCGCTGCGCCTGGTCGCGCCGCTCCTTCAGGCCGACCAGGCGGTAGCGGTCGGCCTTGTCCCAGAGCCCGTCGAGAGTCCCGATCAGCAACTCGTTGTGCGAGGCCAGGTAGATCGCGCGATGGAACCTGCGGTGCGTCACCAGGTCGACCACCTCGGGCCGGTCGGACAGCGGCTCCAGTTCGGCGAACGCGGCACGCATGGCGGCGATGTCGGCGGTGGCGCGCCGCTCGGCGGCCAGCGAGGCGGCGATCGGGTCGAGCGCGCGGCGCATCTCCAGCAGGTCGCGGGCCTCCTCGGCCGACAGGTCCGTCACCCGCGCGTCGCGGTGGGCGTCGAGCTCGACGAGCCCCTCCGACTTGAGCCGGCGCAGCGCCTCGCGCAGCGGGGTGGTGCTGATGCCGAGGTCGCGGGCCAGCATCGCCTGGTTGAGCACCGTGCCGGGGCCGTACTCGTGGGAGAGGATGCGGTTGCGCAGCGCTTCGTAGGCGAAGTCGCCCTTGGTGGAGTACATGTCAGGGGTCCCGTTCGTCGCTGAGCCTGCCGGTCGAACCGGGTGCCGACGCCGTACCCGGCGAGGCGGCGCCGGTATCCGCTCGGCGGCTGGGCCGATACAGGCTATAACCTACGGCATCAAGGTACGGAGGACCAGTCGCATGATCCCGCCGTGGCGGTAGATCTCCCGTTCCCTGTCGGTGTCGAGCCGGACGATCGCGTCGAACTCCTTGCCGTCCGCGCTCACCGTCACGCTCGTCGCCGAGCCGTCCAGGCCGGTCAGCCCCCGGATGTCGAACACCTCGTGACCGCTCAGCCCGAGGGTCCGCGCGCTCTCGCCCGGCCGGTACTGCAGGGGCAGCACGCCCATCCCGATCAGGTTCGAGCGGTGGATCCGTTCGTACGACTCCGCGAGGACCGCCCGCACGCCCAGCAGCGCCGGGCCCTTCGCGGCCCAGTCGCGCGACGAGCCGGAGCCGTAGAGCGCGCCCCCGAGGACGACGAGCGGGGTGCCCGCCTCGCGGTAGGCCATGGCGGCGTCGTACACCGTGCGCAGCCGGCCGCCCTCGGCGAAGCTCGCCGTGCACCCGCCCTCGACCCCTGGCGCGAGCTGGTTGCGCAGCCGTACGTTGGCAAAGGTGCCCCTGACCATCACCTCGTGGTTGCCCCGCCGCGAGGCGTAGGTGTTGAAGTCGCGCCGCGCCACCCCGCGTCCGCTCAGGTAGCGGCCCGCCGGGGAGTCGGCCGGGATCGCGCCGGCGGGCGAGATGTGGTCCGTGGTCGTGGTGTCGCCCAGCATCACGAGGACGCGCGCGCCCTCGATGTCGGCCACGGGCCACGGCTCCGGCGACATCCCGTCGAAGAACGTCGGGCGCCGCAGGTAGTCGCTGCCGGGGTCCCAGCGGAACCGGTCGGCCCTCTGCTGTTCGAGGTTCTCCCACCGGACGTCTCCCACGAGGACGTCCTCGTACGCCTCGGCGAACATGCGCGGCGTGATCACGGTCTCCACGACCCGCGCGACCTCCTCCGGCGAGGGCCACACGTCGGCGAGCCGCACGGGGCTCCCGTCGGGCGCATGGCCGAGCGGCTCGGACGTCAGGTCGGTGTCCACGGTGCCGGCCAGCGCGTACGCGACGACGAGCGGCGGGGAGGCCAGGTAGTTCTGCCGTACGTCGGGGTTGATGCGTCCGGCGAAGTTCCGGTTGCCGGAGAGCACGGCGGCGACCGTGAGCCCGTCGCGGGCCGCCTCCTGCACCTGCGGCACCAGCGGGCCGGACGCGCCTATGCACGTCATGCAGCCGTACCCGGCCAGATGGAACCCCAACTGCTCCAGGTACGGCGTGAGCCCGGCGGCCTCCAGGTAAGCCGTCACCACCCGCGAGCCCGGCGACAGGGTGGTCTTGACCCACGGCCTGCTCCGGAGCCCACGCCGCGCCGCGTTGCGGGCGAGCAGCGCGGCGGTCACCATCGCCGTGGGGTTGGAGGTGTTCGTGCAGGAGGTGATCGCAGCGATGCCCACGACCCCGTGCCGCAACCCGCCCGCCGGCTCAGGGACGGAATGCTCACGGACGGGCTGCTCAGGGACGGGCGGCGAGCTGTCGCCCGCCTCCGCCCGGAACCGCTGCCCGACCTTCGACAGCGGGACCCGGTCCTGGGGGCGGTGCGGGCCGGCGACCGACGGCTCGACGGCGCCGAGGTTGAGTTCGACGGTCTCGGTGTAGTCGGCCACGTCGTCCGGCCGGTGCCAGAGCCGCTGGGCCTTGGCGTACGCCTCGACGAGCGCCACGTGCTCGGGCGTGCGCCCGGTGAAGCGCAGGTAGCGGATCGTCTCTTCGTCCACCGGGAAGTACGCGCACGTGGAGCCGAACTCGGGGCTCATGTTCGCGATCGTCGCCCGGTCGGGCAGCGACAGCGCCCGCACCCCCTCACCGTGGAACTCCACGAACTTCCCGACGACGCCGCGCGCGCGCAGCACCTCGGTGATCGTGAGGACCAGGTCGGTGGCGGTGGCCGTCCGGGGCAGCGCGCCGGTGAGCCGTACGCCGACCACCGGCGGCACCGGCATGTTGAGCGACTCACCGAGCATCGCCGCCTCGGCCTCGATGCCGCCGACGCCCCAGCCGAGGACGCCGATGCCGTTGATCATCGTGGTGTGGGAGTCGGTGCCGACGCACAGGTCGGGGTAGGCCCAGCCGGCGTCGGCCACCACCACGCGCGCGAGGTGCTCCAGGTTGACCTGGTGCATGATCCCCTTGCCGGGCGGCACGATGTGGACGTTGCGCAACGACGACTTCGCCCAGCGCAGGAACCGGTAGCGCTCGGCGTTGCGCTCGTACTCCAGCGCCGCGTTCCGCTCGTACGCGTCGGGCGAACCGAACACATCGGCGATCACGGAGTGGTCCACCACGAGCTCCGCGGGGATCCGTGGGTTCACCACCGCCGGGTCGCCGCCGATGGCGTGCATCGCGTCCCGCATCGCCGCGAGGTCGGCGAAGGTCGGCACGCCGTTGGTGTCGTGCAGGAACACCCTGGACGGGTGCACGTCGACCGTCGCGCCCGACGGCCCGTCCGTGCCCCACGCCAGCACCGCCTCGACCTGCTCCCGCGTGACGCGCTCGCCGTCCTCGTGGCGCAGCAGGTTCTCCAGCAGGACGCGGATGCTGTACGGCATGCCCGGCGTGACGAGCCCGTCGATGCGCGCGACGCGGTGCCGGGCCGAGCCCACGGACAGCTCGCCGAAAACGCCGAAGCTGTCGAGCCGACCGGGCGATTTCAGCGGGGACGGTTCGGGCACAGGGACATCTCCTCAGGGTGAGACCGAGACGCAAGGTTATAACCTAACTGGTATCGAACAAGGTTATAACCTGTCCGGCATGATCCTCGCGTCCAGTACCAACACCTTGACCGACGACCTGATCGCACTCGACGAACGATGGAGCACGCACAACTACCACCCCCTGCCGGTCGTGATCGCCGAGGCGGAGGGGGCGTGGGTCACCGGCGTCGACGGCGCCCGCTACCTCGACCTGCTGTCCGGTTACTCCGCGCTCAACTTCGGCCACCGGCACCCCGTGCTGGTGGCCGCCGCGACCGAGCAACTCGGCCGCGTCACCCTCACCTCGCGCGCTTTCCACCACGATCTGTTCGGCCTGTTCTGCCGGGAACTCGCCGAGCTGACGGGCACCGAGATGGTGCTGCCGATGAACTCCGGCGCCGAGGCCGTCGAGTCGGCGATCAAGGTAGCCCGCAAGTGGGCCTACCGCGTCAAGGGCATCCCGGACGGCACCGGCGAGATCGTGGTCGCTGCGTCCGGCTTCCACGGCCGCACCACCACGATCGTCTCGTTCTCGACCGACGAGACCGCGCGGGCAGACTTCGGGCCGTTCACGCCGGGCTTCGTCGTGGTGCCGTACGGCGATGCGGGCGCGCTCGCCGGTGCGATCACCGAGCGTACGGCGGCTGTCCTGCTGGAGCCCGTCCAGGGGGAGGCGGGCGTGATCGTGCCTCCGCCGGGCTACCTCGCCGAGGCCCGCAGGCTCTGTGACGAGGCGGGCGCGTTGCTGATCGCCGACGAGATCCAGTCGGGGCTCGCGCGTACGGGAGACGTGTTCGCCCTCGACCACGAGGGTGTCCGGGCCGACCTCTACACGCTCGGCAAGGCGCTCGGCGGCGGCATCGTGCCGGTGTCGGCGGTCGTGGGCCGGGCCGACGTCCTGGGCGTGCTGCGTCCGGGCGAGCACGGCTCGACCTTCGGCGGCAACCCGCTGGCGTGCGCCGTCGGACGCGCGGTGGTCCGGCTGCTGGCGAGCGGCGAGTACCAGGAGCGTTCCGCCACGCTCGGGGCGCGCCTGCACGGACGGCTCGCGACGCTCGTCGGCCACGGCGTCGAGGCGGTCCGCGGACGGGGGTTGTGGGCGGGTGTCGACCTCGCGCCGGGCGGGCTCGGCGGCAGGCAGGCCGCCGAGGCGCTCATGACTCGTGGAGTCCTGTGCAAGGAGACCCACGGCCACACCCTGCGCATCGCCCCGCCCCTGGTCATCAGCGAACCCGACCTCGACCACGCCCTTGACGCCATCGAGGAGGTCGTCCGCCCGGCGTGACGGCGCGACCGACGTGCGCGACCGGAGCTTGACCGGGCGCGCGCGTCAGGACGGCGCGGGGGTCACGACGAAGTTCCTTGTTCTGGGTCGCGGGGGCGGCGGGGTGTGCGCCTGCGTGGTTCCGGCGTCAGTGACGTGCGCAGCGAGTTGAGGAGTTCGGAGGTGTTGGTGGCGCGGTCGCGGTCGCGCGCGGCGACGCCGAGCAGCAGGCAGTCGGTGAGCAGCAGGGCACTGAGCCCTTCGCCGGTGTAACCGGCCCCGGAGTGCACGGCGGTCAGGCTGAGCGTCACGCGGTCGGCGAGGATCGGCAGCAACGAGTCGGTGAACAGCAGCACCCGGGCGCCCACCGCCTGCGCGTGGTCGAGCAGGATGAACACGTCGTTGAACAGGCGGCCGGGCACGTACAGGACCATGACGTCCGACTCCTGCAGGCCGAGCAGGTCGTCGGCCAGCCGGAACCCGGTGCTGTTGACCAGCCGGGCCTGGCGGCCCAGGCGGCGCAGCCGCAGCGTCAGGTAGTGCGCGCACATCTCCGACGGCCCGAGGCCGAAGCTGACGATCTCGCGTGCGCCCACGAGCAGGTCGACGGCCGCGACGAGGTCCTCCTCGGTGATGAGCCGGCGGGTCTCCAGCATGCGCTCGCCCGCCTCGGTGAAGACGTGGTCGATCAGCGACTCGATCTCCTGGCCCGCCTTGTCGATCCGGCTGCGCAGCCGGGCCGAGGGCCGGGTGCCGCCGATCGCCTGCCGGCTCGCCTCGCGTTTGAGCTCGGGCAGGCCCGAGTAGCCGAGCGCCTTGGCGGTGCGGATCACGGTCGCGTCACTGGTGCCGGTGGCCGCGCCGATCTCGCCCGAGGTCGCGAAGATGATCTCGTGCGCGTGGTCGCGGAGATACTCGGCGACCCGCCTTTCCGCGGGTGGCAATTCGTCCAGCTTGCTGGCGATCAGCTCGCGCAGCGGGTTGTCTTCGGGCCGATGGAGGCTCACGGCAGGGGGTTGACTTTCTTCTCGTAATGACTAATCTCGCACCGTAGTTGCCACTACAAAACCCGTCAATCGTAGTTTCGGCTACAGCTTCGGCTACGGCGCGCAGTCCTGGGGGTGAATATCCCTAACACAGTACAGAGCTGACGAACCACCGATCCGGCGTCCGACACGCGCCGGTCGCGACCCGGCGTCCCGGCCGCCTACCACTGGGCTCCCTCCACCTTCCCGCGGACCGCGCCCTCAGCGATGGCTCCCCCTTCCCCACGCTGAGCGGCCTCCCCTTTCCAGCCTCTCCGGCTCACCACGGCGACTCCCCTGTAACCACGACGACAACCTCACGCCATGGTGCCTGCACGTGGGCCAGGCGGTGACCGTACTTCCCCCCTAGACCCCTGGGAACCGTCAATGACAAAGCAGCGACTTTCCCGCCGGCTCGCAGCCGGCACGGCCACATGCGCCACGTTCGTGCTCGTCGCCGGGTGCGGCGGCTCGGCCGCCTCGCCGTCCCAGGCCGCCGAGCAGGCCAGGCAGAAGGTGCAGCTGGTCGACAGCACGCCCGCTGCCACCGGCCCGCTCGACAAGGCCACATGGTTCATGCCCAAGGAACCCGCCACCCTCGACCTCGACAACGACGCCGCGGGCGCCACCACCGACACGGTCATGAGCAACATCTGCGAACGCCTCGTCCAGGTGCAGCCGGACCTGACCGTCAAGCCGTGGCTCGCCGAGAAGTACGAATGGAAGACGCCGGAGACGGTCGTGTTCACCATCCGCAAGGGCGTCCGGTTCCACAGCGGCAACGAGATGACCGCCGACGATGTCGTGTGGAGCATGAACCGGCACGCCGCCGACGGCGCCAACGAGTCCGACGAGTACGAGAACGTCAGCAAGGTGGAGAAGACCGGGCCCGACGAGGTGACGGTCACCATGAAGCAGTCCGACGCCGTGTTCATGAAGGCGCTCGCCGGAACGGGCGGCGTCGTCCTCGAGCGCAAGGCGGTCGAGGACCAGGGCGACGCGTTCGGCACTCCAAGCGGCGACGACGCGTGCACCGGACCGATGGAGCTGAAGGCGTGGGACTCGGGCCGGCAGATCGTGCTGACGAAGGCCGCGAACTACTGGAACCAGGAACGCGCCGCGAAGACCGGCGAGCTCACCATCCGATGGGCGGACGACGACGCGGTCGTCAACTCCCTGCTCACCGGCGAGGCCGACGGTGCGTACCTGGAGAACATCGCGTCGGCGACCCGGCTGGCCGGCGGCCCGAACACCACCGTCAGCCAAGGCCCCGACACCCGGGTCTGGAGTTCGATGGTGACTGAGCGGGGCGGTCTCGCCGACGTGCGGCTACGCAAGGCGCTGTCGCTCGCGCTCGACCGCGACGGCGTCTCCCGGGCCGCGCTCGCCGGTCTCGGAGTGCCGGCCGCCGAGCCGGTGGGCCCGGGAGCTTGGGGGTACGAGGCGGACAAGTTCCGCGCGGCGTCGGAGAAGCTGGCCGCCGGGGCGCCGGCCAAGCCCACCCCGGAGAACATCGAGGCGGCCAAGAAGCTCGTCGCGGAGGCCGGCGCCACCCAGCAGATCGTGGTCGCCAGCGACGGAACGACGGGACGCGACGTGATCGCCAACGCGGTGGTGGACGCCGCGAGGAAGATCGGCCTCGACGCCCGGATCATCCAGATCCCGCCGCAGCAGTACGGCGACTACTACAGCGACGCGGAGTTCAGGAAGCAGGCCGACCTGTTCACCGACGACTACTTCATCTCGAAGAACGACCCGGTCGGCTTCTACAAGAACGGCGCCTCGGACGCGACTGTCCAGTGGGTGCTCAAGGACCCCGAGTACGACGCGCTCGTCAAGCAGGCCAAGGCCGAACTGGACGACGCCAAGCGCGCCGACCTCGCCATCGACCTGGCCCAGCGGTGGGCGGACGCCATGCCATGGCTGTCGGTCGTGCAGAGCCCGACCACCGTCGTCCTCGCGGGTGAGGTGACCGGGGTTCCGGCGTCGGGCGCCTTCCGCAACTACCCGTGGGCGGCCGACCTCGGGGCGAAGGGCAAGTAGGCATGACGGCGCTACTCCTGCGACGGCTCGGCGCGATGGTTCTCACCCTGGCCATCAGTTCGTTCGTCATCTTCGTGGCCATCTACGCGGCGCCGGGCGACCCGGTGACGTTCCTGATCGGCAACCCCGAGAACATCACGCCGGAACGGATCGCCGCGGTACGCGCCGAGTACCACCTCGACCAGCCGCTGTTCGTGCAGTACGCGCTGTGGGCGCAGGGCGTACTGCACGGCGACCTGGGCACGTCCTTCTACTACCAGCAGCCGGTGTCGGAACTGCTGTCGTCGCGGCTACCGGTGACCCTGACGCTCGTCGCCATGGCCTCGGTGCTGTTCGTCGTCCTCGGCGTCTCGCTCGGCGTCGCCTCCGCGCTGAGCAGGGGCGGCCGGGTCGACTCGGTGATCACGGGCGGCACCACGTTCGTGAACTCCGTCCCCAACTTCGTGGTGGCGCTGGGCCTCGTGTCGGTGTTCGCGGTCGAACTGCGCTGGTTCCCGGTGGCCGGTGAGGGCACCGGGTTCGCCGGCAGGCTGCAGCACCTGGCGTTGCCCGCTGTCGCGCTGGCACTCGGGTCACTCGCACTCATCAGCCGGGTGACCAGGCAGACCATGGTCGAGCAGCAGACGCTCGACCATGTCGAGGCAGCACGCAGCTACGGGCTCGGCACCTGGTCGATCGTGACCCGGCACGTCCTGCGCAATTCGCTCGGGCCCGTCGTCACGATGTGCGGGCTGACGCTGGCAGGCATGCTCGCCGGCACCACGGTGATCGAGAGCGTGTTCGGCCTCGCCGGGGTCGGCAGCCTGCTGGTCGAGTCGATCAACACCCATGACTTCGCCGTGGTGCAGGCGATCCTGCTCTACATGGTGCTCGCGTACATGGTCGTCACGATCCTTGTCGACCTGATCTATCCGCTCCTCGACGCGCGCACCCTTGTAAGGAGTGATCGAGCGTGACGATCGACACTTTCGGGGCACAGGTTGCCTCCGCGCCGGCCGTCCGGCGGAGGCGCCGCTCCCCCTGGACGTTCCGGCTCTGCGTAGCGATCCTCGGCGTCGCCGTGGCGGCGGCGGTGTTCGCGCCGCTCGTCGCCCCCTACGCCCCCGACTCCACGGACTTCTCCGCCATCTGGGCGCCGCCCGGACCGGCGCACTGGCTCGGCACCGACCAGCTCGGCCGCGACATCCTGTCCCGGCTGATCCACGGCGCGCGGCCCAGCCTGCTCGGGGCCATCGCGCTGCTCGCCTTCGCCACCGCGCTGGGCGTGCTCATCGGAGTGGTCGCCGCGTGGCGGCGCGGCTGGGTGGACACCGTGCTGGCCCGGCTCACCGACGTCATGTTCGCCTTCCCCGGCCTGCTCTTCGTGGTGCTCATCATCGCGGTGTTCGACCGCGGGCCCGCGACGGCGGTCATCGGCATGGGGCTGGCATTCGCACCGCTGATCGCCAAGTTCACCCGGGCGATCGCGCTGGAGGAGCTGGCGCGGCCGTACGTCGACGCCTACCGCCTGCAGGGCGTCGGCGGCGTCCAGCTGGTCGCCAGGTATCTTCTGCCCAACCTGATGCCGACGCTCGTCGGATACCTCGTGGTGCTGTTCGGCGAGGGGCTGATGAGCCTGGCCGCGCTGAACTTCCTCGGATTCGGGTCGCAGCCGCCGAGCTCAGAGTGGGGCCTGATGGTGCAGGAGGGCCGCGCCGGCGTGATCCAGGGATTCCTGGGGCCCGCCCTCATCCCGGGACTCACCATCGCGGTCGTCGTCGTCGCGACGAACGTCGTCGGTGTCCGCCTGTCCGACAAGCTCGCCGTGAGGACGTGACGCGCATGCTGCTGGCGATCGAAGACCTCCACCTGTCGGTGCCCTCGCCCGGAGGCACCCGGCAGATCCTTCGGGGTGTGACCCTCGACGTCTCCGAGGGCGAGACGGTCGGGCTCGTCGGCGAGTCCGGCTCGGGCAAGTCGACGACGGCGCGGGCGGCGCTGCGGCTGGTGCCCGAACGCGCGTCGCTGTCGGGCGCCGTCTCGGTCTGCGGGCACGACCTGGTCGCGGGCGACCCGGCCGTGGTGCGGAAGGTCCGCTCGGAACTGGCCGCCATGATCTTCCAGGAGCCGCGGGCCGTGCTCAACCCGGTGCGCCGCATCGGCGACTCGGCCACCGAACGGCTCGTACGCGTCCACGACGTCCCCAAGGCGGAGGCGCGCAGACGGGTCGCCGAGCTGTTCGACGAGGTCGGTCTTGCCGACACCGGCCGGCTGCTGCGCGCGTACCCGCACCAGCTCTCCGGCGGCATGCTGCAGCGCGTGGTGATCGCCGCGGCTCTCAGCACGGGCCCGCGCCTGCTGCTCGCGGACGAAGCGACGAGCGCGCTGGACGTGACCACGCAGGCGGAGGTGCTCGCCCTGCTGCGGCGCCTGCAGCGAGAGCGGGAGACGGGGGTTCTGTTCATCACCCACGACCTGCAGCTCGCGGCCGCCTACTGCGACCGCGTGTACGTGATGCGGGACGGCGCCGTGGTGGAGCACCAGAAGGCGAGCACCATCTTCGTGAACCCGGCGGACCCGTACACGAAGGCGCTGGCGGAAGCGGTCCCGCGCCTGCCCGAACGGGAGCAGAACACCATGGAGGCGTCCGCATGAGCGAGGCGGTACGGGTCAGCGGCCTGACCAAGACGTACCCGGCGCGGCGCGGCGCGGCCCGCGTGGTCGCCGTCGACGGCGTGAGCTTCCAGCTCGCCCGGGGCGAGTCGCTCGGCGTGGTCGGCGAGTCGGGCTCCGGCAAGACCACCCTCGCCCGCATGCTGGTGGGCCTCGCCCGCCCGGACGCGGGCACGATCGCGATCGACGGCCGCACCCGGGAACGGAAGGAACGCGGCAGGGCCGCGCGGCTGCGCCGGGCCAAGGAGGTCCAGATGGTCTTCCAGGACCCCTACGGTTCGCTGGACCGCCGGATGAGCGTCGAGACGGCGCTGCGTGACGTGTTGCGCCGGCACCTGCCCGACCCGGCCAAGGACACCGTGCGGGCGCGCATCGCCGAGCTGATGGAGCACGTCGGGCTCGCCGGCAAGCACCTCACCTCCCGGCCCCACGAGCTGAGCGGCGGGCAGCGGCAGCGGGTGGCCATCGCCAGGGCGCTGGCCGTCGACCCGGCGGTTCTCGTGCTCGACGAGGCGGTGTCGGCCCTGGACGTCTCCGTGCAGGCGCAGATCCTGGCGCTGCTCAACAGGATCCGCGCTGAGACCGGGGTGAGCCTCGTGTTCGTCACGCACGACCTCGCCGTGGTCAACGAGGTGACCGGCCAGATCCTGGTGATGTACCAGGGTTCGGCCGTCGAGCAGGGCGTCACGGCCGACGTGCTGCGAAGGCCGCGGCATCCCTACACCGACATGCTGCTGTCGTCCGCACCGGGCCCCGACTGGCAACCGGAGCGTGTCGCCGAGCTGCGGGCCGCCTTCGCGGGCACGCCGTGACGATGCCCTCGATCCCCCACCACAGGAGCTGACAACAGATGAACATCCTCGTCCTGCCCGGCGACGGCATCGGCCCGGAGATCGTGCCCCCGACCCTGGACGTGCTCCACGCCGCCGACGAGGCGTACGGGCTCGGCCTCGACGTCCAGATCGCGGAGATCGGCTTCGCGAGCCTGGCCAGGGAGGGCACGACGCTGCCGCAGCCGGTGCTCGACCGGATCCCCGAGGTCGGCGGCGTGATCCTCGGCCCGGTGTCGCACTACGAGTACCCGCCGCGCGAGCAGGGCGGCCTCAACCCGTCCGCCGAGCTGCGCGTACGGTTCGAGCTGTTCGCGAACATCCGCCCCTGCCGGTCGCGGCCGGACCTCAGCGTGCTGCGCTCCCCCATGGATCTCGTGATCGTCCGGGAGAACACGGAGGGCTTCTACTCCGACCGCAACATGTTCGCCGGGAGCGGCGAGTTCATGCCGGACGCCGACAGCGCGTTCAGCATCCGCAAGATCACCGCGACCGGCTCGGAGCGCGTGGCCCGCGCCGCGTTCGAGCTGGCCCGCGGACGCCGCCGCAAGGTGACGGCCGTGCACAAGGCCAACGTGCTGAAGCTCACCGACGGGCTCTTCCTGCGCGTGGTGCGCGAGGTCGCGGCGGACTTCCCCGACGTCGAGCTCGACGAGCTGATCGTGGACGCCGCCGCGGCGGCGCTCGTCCGGCGTCCCGACACGTTCGACGTGATCGTGACCACCAACATGTACGGCGACATCCTCTCCGACGAGGCGGCCGAGCTCTCGGGCAGCCTCGGCCTCGGCGGCTCGCTCAACAGCGGCCACGACGTCGCGGTGGCCCAGGCACAGCACGGCTCCGCCCCGGACATCGCGGGCAAGGCGGTGGCCAATCCGACCTCGCTCATCCTCTCCGCGGCGATGCTGCTCGACTGGCGGGGCCGCCGGGACGGCCACGACGCCCTGGTCGCGGCGGCGGCCGGCGTCGAGTCGGCCGTGGAAGGCGTGCTCGGCGACCCCGCCTGCCGTACGCGCGACCTGGGCGGACCCCTCGGCACCGCCGAGTTCGCCGCCCATGTGGTGGCCCGGCTGCGGCGCGCGGCCTGACGTCGCCGCCCGACCTGCCCGCTTCGAAAGGATCATTGTGCCGTCATCCCTCAACCCCGCGACCGGGGAACGCGTCGCCGACCACGACCTCCATCCGCCCGAACATGTCGAGACCGTGCTGCGCGCCGCCGTGACGGCGCAGCGGGACTGGCGCGCGATTCCCGTCGGGGGAAGGCTCCCGCTGCTGCGCGCGACAGCCCGCGAGCTGCGGGCCGACGCCGAACGCTTCGCCCGCCTGATCACCCTGGAGATGGGCAAGCCGATCACGGAGGCCCGCGCCGAGATCGAGAAGTCGGCCTGGACGCTCGACCACTACGCGGAGAACGCCGAGCGCTACCTCGCGCCCGAGACCGTCCCATCGGGCGCGACGGAGAGCACTGTCGTCTTCGAACCGCTGGGCGTGCTGCTGGCGATCATGCCGTGGAACTATCCGTTCTGGCAGTTCTTCCGCTTTCTCGCGCCCGCGCTGGCCGCGGGCAACGGCGCGGTGCTGAAGCATGCGAGCAACGTCCCGGCCTGTGCGAAGGCACTCGAAGAGCTCGTACGGCGAGCCGGCGCGCCCGCGGGACTCTGCGCCACCGTGCTGGTCGAGCCCGACGCGGTGGCCGGCCTCATCGCCGACGACCGCATCGCCGCGGTCACCCTCACCGGGTCCACGCACGTGGGCTCGCTGGTGGCCGCGCAGGCCGGCGCCCACCTGAAGAAGCACGTCCTGGAGCTGGGTGGCTCGGACCCGTTCGTCGTGCTCGCCGACGCCGACCTCGACGAGGCGGCCACGGCGGCGGTACGGTCCCGGTACAACACCGTCGGCCAGAGCTGCGTCAACGCCAAGCGCCTCATCGTCGAGGAGAGCGTCGCGGACGCGTTCGTGGAGCTGGTCGCCGAGAAGGCCGGCGCGCTCGTCATGGGCGACCCCTTGGACGACGCCACGCAGATCGGGCCGCTGGCCCGTGCGGACCTCCGCGACACCCTGCACGACCAGGTACGCCGCACCGTCGCGGCGGGCGCCACCCTGCTGCTGGGCGGCAGCCCCGTGCCCGGCCCCGGCTTCTTCTACCCGCCCACCCTCCTCGACCACGTCACCCCGGAGATGGCGGCCTTCAGCGAGGAGACGTTCGGCCCGGTGGCGAGCGTGACCCGGGTCACCGGAGCCGCACAGGCGATCGAGCTGGCCAACCGGACCGCGTACGGGCTCGGCGCCGCGCTGTGGACCGCGGACCTCGACCAGGCACGGCGGCTCGTCCCTCTCATCGACGCCGGCGCGGTCTTCGTCAACGGCATGGTGGCGTCCGACCCCCGCCTGCCCTTCGGCGGGATCAAGAAGTCCGGCTACGGCCGCGAGCTCGGCGCCTACGGCATCAGGGAGTTCGTCAACGTGAAAACCGTCTGGTTCGGCCCGGCGGTGACGTCATGAGCGACCGGCGGCCCGTGATCCTGCGCCCCGACGAGCTGCCGGCCAAGGACCGCGGGGCCGGGGCGCGTACCGTGCCGCTCGTGACGAGCGGCCGGGGAGCGACGACCTTCCTCAACGGCATCACGAGTTTCGAGCCGGGGGCCGCGATCCCGCACCACACGCACAACGTCGCCGAATCGGTGATCGTCGTCGAGGGCGACGCGGTCGTCGACATCGACGGCGTCCGGACGCTGCTGCGCACCTTCGACACCACGTTCGTCCCCGCCAACATCCCCCACCACTTCGAGAACGCGTCCGGCTCGTCGCCGATGAAGATCTTCTGGACGTACGCCTCCGTCGAGGCGACCCGGACGATCGTCGGCACGGGCGCTCACTCACGCGTCGATGCCGAGCACCCGGACGGGCCGGCCGGACCGGCCGACCTCGTGCACGAGAGCGCGCTGATCACCGTCCTGCCCGGACGGGAGGAACGCTTCGAGGCCGCGGTCGCCGCCGCCGCGCCGCTGTTCCAGCAGGCCGGGGGGGCGCGCACGTTCCTGCTCGAACGATCCTGCGAGACCCCGCTGCAGTACCGTCTCGTCGTCGGCTGGGACTCGGTCGACGACCACACCTCGGGATTTCGGAACTCGCCGGCGTTCCTGCGCTGGCGCGAGCTCATCGCGGCGACGATCGCGGACCTGCCGCAGGTCACGCATTTCCGACACGTGCTGACCGCCTTCTGACCCGCACCCCCACCACCAGCACGACGATCGAGGAGGGACTCCCCCATGCCCACCACCGAACCCGACCCTCAGGGGTTCTACTTCGTCGGCGGCACGCCGTTCTTCGCCTCACGCCACGACCAGCGCATCTCGTACGCCCTGTACGTCCCCAAGGACCACACGACGCAGGCGGATCCGCTGCCGCTCGTCGTCATCCAGCACGGCACCGGCAGGTCGGCCGAGCTCTACCGCGACCGGTGGAAGGGCTTCGCGACGGAACACCGCTGCGTCATCCTCACCCCGCTGTTCCCCGCGGGGCTGGTGGAGCCGGGCGAGCTGCACAGCTTCAAGTTCCTCTCGTACGGCGGCATCCGGTTCGACGAGGAGCTGCTGCACATCGTCGACGAGGTCGGCGAGCGGTTCAACACCGAGACCGCGACGTTCTACCTGCACGGGTTCTCGGGCGGCGGCCAGTTCGCCCACCGCTTCTTCTACGCGCATCCCGAACGCCTGGCCGGAGTGTCGATCGGCGCGCCCGGCCGCATCACCCAGCTCGACGACTCCCAGCCCTGGTGGCTCGGCACCGGGGACTTCCAGGAGATCTTCGGCACCGGCATCGACCTGGAGGCCATGCGGAAGGTGCCGGTGCAGATGGTCGTCGGCGGCGACGACGTCGAAACCTGGGAGATCAACAACGTCGGCGGGCCGAACTGGCTCGACGGCGTGGAGAAGACCGGCAGCACCCGGATCGAACGCCTCGAGTGCCTGCGGGCCAACTTCGCCGAGCACGGCATCGAGGTGCGCTTCGACGTCGTGCCCGGCGTCGGCCACCGCGGGAGCCTGGTGATCCCGACGGTGCAGGAGTGGCTGGCGAAACTCCTGAACGAGCGCCGCACCCGCTAGAGAGCGCCCGAGCCGGTCCGGTGCCCGGCTCCGCCCACGAGAGAACGGTTGATGTGACTCCTCCGCTCCCTGAAGAGAGCGGCTTCTCGTCCCGCTTGCGCGGGAGACGACGGCCAAGCCCTGACCGATGCCCGAAAGCACGAAAGCAATCGTATCCGGAGGTGGCGACAATTTCCGAGGTTCTGTCACTGCACGCTCGGGCCTTGACGGCCCTCCCGCTCCCGATTCCCCCGTCGCCTCAAGGCGACGGTCCCCTCGGGAGGATCTGATGGCGAACGACCACCCGACCATCGACATGCGCCCGGTACACGCGTTCCTGCAGGAGACGGCGAAGAGGGAGATGCGGCTGCACTCCCTGCTCGTCCACTGGCGCGGCCGGACGGTCCTCGACCTGTGGCAGTGGCCGCACGAGCCGGACCTCAAGCACAAGATCCACTCGGCCACCAAGAGCTTCACCGGCACCGCCGTCGGTCTCGCCGAGGCCGAGGGGCTGCTCGGGCTGGACGAGCCGGTCGTGAGCTTCTTCACCGGACGCCTCCCGGTGGAGCCGAGCGAGAACCTGCGCCGCATGCGCGTCCGCGACCTGCTCACCATGCGGACCGGGCACGGCCGGGGCCTGTCCGGCGCGACGACCCGCCTGCGCCGGACGGGGTGGACCGGCGAGTTCTTCGAGGAACCGGTGGTCGAGCCGCCCGGCCGCGGCTTCCTGTACAGCAGCACGACGAGCCACGTGCTGTCGGCGATCGTGCAGCGGGTGTCCGGTCAGCCGGTCGACGAATACCTGCGCCCGCGCCTGTTCGAACCCCTCGGCATCACCGACTTCGACTGGGAGCGCGACCCCGAGGGCGTGGCGAGCGGCGGCAACGGCCTGTCGATGCGTCCGCGCGACCTGCTGTCCTTCGGGATCCTCCACCTCCAGGACGGCATCTGGGAGGGGGAACGCGTCCTGCCCGGCGGGTGGGCGCAGCTGGCCTCCGCCCTGCACGTCCGCCGGGCTGTCAGCGGCACCTGGAACGGCAGGGAACTCGTGCCGCCCGACCCGGAGGCCGTCGCGGACTCCGGCTACGGCTTCCAGTTCTGGGTGGCCGAGGACAAGATCTACAACGCGTCCGGCATCTTCGGCCAGGAGTGCATGATCTTCCCCGACCAGCAGGGCGTGGTCGTCGTCACCGGCGCCATGGGCGACGGCACCTACCACGACCTGCCGGCGATGCTCCGGGAGACGTTCCGCGACGCCTTCGCCGGAGCCGCCGACGAGCAGGGGACAGACGACGCGGCGGTCAGGCAGTGGGTGCTGCGCGCCTGCGAGCCTGAGCCGCTGCCGTCCGCGCCGTACCGCTCCGCACTGCGGGAGACGTACGACTTCCAGCCTGCCGAGGTCGGGCTGCGTTCACTCTCGGTCGACGCGCGGTCCGACGCGGTGGTGGTCGTCCTGGAGGACGATCGCGGCCGGCACACGATCGAGCACGGGATCAGCCGGTGGGTCCGGCAGGACACCGGTGTGAGCGTGTGGCGGCTGCACCACTCGTACCAGGACGACCGCGCTCCCATCCTGGCCGCCGCGCAATGGCCCGCCACCGACGTGCTGCGGCTGACCTGGCACTTCCTCGAAGCCCCGTTCATCGACACGCTCACCCTCCATTTCGACACCGACGGCGTCACGGTGGAGCACGAGGTCAATGTCAACTCCGGCCCGACCACGCTTCCCGCCACGCGCGGGCGGCGACGAACCGTCTGACCCATCCGTGAACCCCCTGGAGGCCATCGATGTTGTCACAGGTGTTGTCCGAACTCCTGGCAGCCGATCCGAACCCCGCACCGGCAGCGTGGCGGATAATCACGAAAATTGCCTATTTCGTCGGACTTATCGGGACGTTCGGCGGCACGCTCCTCTACGTGCTGGTGCTGAACCCCTTGCTGGCACGCTCGCAGGTGAACACGTCCGACCGCGACCTCCTGCGCCGCCGCGCCGCGCTGATCCTGGCCGCCATCGGCACCTGGTTCCTCGTGGCGCTGTACTTCCAGCTCGCCGGTAAGGCGGCCCGGATCAAGGGCCAGGAGATCCCCTACTCCGAGGCCGTGCTGCCGGGACGCGTCCTCGACTACCTCACCGCGCCCGCCCGTCCCGGCGAGTGGATGTCCGTGGGCGCCCAGGCGGCACTCCAGTACGGCCTCTGGGCGCTGTCGGCCGTGGCGCTCGTCCTGCTCTGGCGTTCCGGCATGCACCGGCACACCACCCGCATCGCCGGTACGTCCTACGTCCTCGCCTTCGTCGCCTACGCCGTCACGTGGGTCCCGACCGACCCGAGCTCGGAGACGTTCGACAGCGTCCTCGACAGTGTCCTCGACCACGTACACGTGCTGTCGGTGTCCACCTGGGTCGGCGGGGTCGCCACGCTCGCGCTGCTGAGCGCGGCCCACCGCGGTCTGACTCCAGGAGCGGGCGCCGTCTGGGCGCAGATCTGGTCGAGGTTCAGCATCGTCGCGCTGACCGCCGTGGGCGGCATGGTGGTGAGCGGATCGTGGCTGGCCTGGAAGTACGTGGGCGGCATCGGCGACCTGTTCACCACCGAGTTCGGCAGGTTCCTGCTGGTCAAGCTCGTCCTGGTGGGCACCATGATCGCACTCGGCGGAGTGAACGAGTTCATCCTGATGCCCCGTATCGCGAGGGCCCGCGCCGCCGGCGAGGAGGGCTCGGTCTTCCGTCTCGCCGTACGCGTCTTCCCGCGCATCGTCGCCCTGGAGAGCGCGCTGGGGCTCGGCGTGCTCGTCGTGCTCACGTTCCTGACCGGGTCGGCGCGGGCGGAGAGTGGCTCCGAGGAACCCGTGGTCGACGGTGGAGTGATCATGGTGGGGCTGCTGCTCATCGCCGTGCTCGCGACGTCGTTCGTCACGACGGCGAAGGTCTCCGACCGGCTGGCCCGCTCCGGCTCCGAGCCCGAACCCAAAGGCGAGGGGGAGCTCGCGAGCAAAAGCCGGTAACCAGGCCGCAGAACCCGGCTGAAGCTCACCGGAGGGAGTTCGGCAGAAGCACGAAACGGCCCGCCTTGCGGCGAGCCGTTTCGATGATGGTGCGCCGCCAGGGACTCGAACCCCGGACCCGCTGATTAAGAGTCAGCTGCTCTAACCAACTGAGCTAGCGGCGCAACAAAAGTAACTCTAGCAGCCGCCGGACAGTGCCCGCGCCCCTCCGGCTCAGCCCAGCCGGGCGGCCAGCCGTTCGTACGCCCCGATCATCAGGTCCCAGAAACGCTTCACGTCGAGGGACGTCCCGACGAGCGCGTTGGGCCGCCGGTCGCCGACCGCGAAGTCGGTCACGGTCATGCCCCTGGTGAACTGCCCCGCCGTCTCCACCTCCACCACGGCGGGCACGCACGTGAACAGCGACGGGTCCAGCACGTACGCCACCGCGCAGGCGTCGTGGATGGCCGGCCCGCCCTCGGCCGTCACGACCCCGTACGACGTCGCGGCCGGCACCAGCAGCTCCGACAGTCTCCCGAGCGGCTTCATGCGTTCGAGGACCTGGGTGGTGACCAGGGCCGTCAGCGTCACGTCGAGGCCCAGCATGGTCACCGTCCACCCGGCGCCGAAGACGACGGCGGCGGCCTCGGGGTCGGCCAGCATGTTGAACTCGGCCGCCGGGTTGTGGTTGCCGCGGGTGTAGGAGCCGCCCATGATCACCACGTCGCGGGCCCACTCCACGATCCGCGGCTCACGGCGTACGGCGAGGGCGATGTTCGTCAGCGGGCCCACGGCGACCAGCGTGATCTCGCCGGGGGCGGCCCGCAGGGTCTCCACGATGAAGTCGACCGCGTGCCCGTCCGAGGGGCCGAGGCGCGGCGCGGGCAGCACCACGTCGCCGAGGCCTGTGGCGCCGTGCACGTCGGTCGCCCTGACGGTGTGCCGCAGCAGGGCTCCGGCGCTGCCGGGCGTCACCGGCACGTCGCCGAACTGGAGAAACTCGCGCAAGGCCAGCGCGTTCGCCGTGGTCAGCGCGAGGTCGACGTTGCCACCCACCGTCGTGATCCCGACCACGTCAAGGCCCGACCCAGCGGCCAACACCAGGGCAAGCGCATCATCAATACCAGGATCACAATCAATAAGAACCTTCATCACGAACCGAAGCGTACGCTGACAAACCCCCCCACAGCGCGGCTCTTCCACCCCAACCGGCCCGGCCGCTCGCCCACGAAGGGCCGCACAGACAGGCATGCAGGGGACGGGCAAACGGGGCATGCAGTGTCGACTACCGGGCGACCGCACAGGTAGCCACGCGGGCGGACGCGCGGGTCAGCCATGCGGTCGGCCATCCGACCGGACGTGCGCGTGCACAGGGCGAGCGCACAGGGAGTCGCGGGGCGGGAGCGCGGGGCGGGAGCGCGGGGCGGGAGCGCGGGGCGGGAGCGCGGGGCGGGAGCGCGGGGCGGGAGCGCGGACAAGCGGCCAGAAAAGCGGCAGGCAGGCTGATCGCCGACGAGAAGTGGCCGAACCGGTAGGCATGCGGGCGGTAGGTCATGCGATTGCAAAGGGTGGGCATGCACGCGCCAAGGGATCGCCATGCCGGTCGGGCATGCGGGTCGTCATGCGGGTCGTCATGCGCGTGGTCGAACGAGCGGGCGGGCCGGCGAGGCGCGGGGCCATGCGGGCCGGCGCGGGGCGCGGGGCGCGGGGCGCGGGGCGCGGGGCGCGGGGCGCGGGGCGCGGGGCGCGGGGCGCGGGGCGCGGGGCGGTGGGTGGGTATGGATCGGGCCGGGCAGTTCCCCCAAAGCTGCCCGGCCCGATCGGTGGCGGTCCAGGCCGACGCTTTCCCCCAAAAGCGCCGGCGGTCCCGCACTTTGCGAACCGCGGTCCCCCTCCGCGTCCGCATCGGTGAAGGTCCTCCGGTCAGTCGCAACCGCTCCTGACCTGCTACAACGCTACCGAGCCGAATGCAACGGTCGCGTCATAACGGGGTCGAATATCGGTTTAATCCATTTACGGAAGTTCCAACCGAACGTCAGTCCCCTCCTGGAGTGACCGGCTCACCGTGCAGTGCTTGTCGTGGACCCGCTCGGCGACCTCCCTGAACACCTTGTCGGCCGCCTCCGTCGGCACTTCGACGTCGTACGTCACCGTCACCGGCCCCAGCTTGTTGACCTCGACCTTCTCCGCCTGGACGGTCATCTGCAGCCGCACCAGCCGATGCCCCCGCTTGGCGGTCAGCGGCTCGACGGTCACGATGTTGCACCCGCCCACCGCCGCCAGGAGGAGCTCCACGGGCGTGAACGCCCCGTCCTCGTCGCCGCCGCCGATCCGTACCTCTGCGCCGCGGGCGTTGGTAGCCCGGAACCCGCCGTCGTCTGTCCGCTCAACACGCACGTTAGCCATGTTTCAGACCCTACTCAGCCGGTTCTCATGTTCGTTGCGCAAGGTGAGAGACATGGCTACCAAGGAGAACGCTCACCACGGCCCGGCCCTCCTCCTGCCGCGCACCGGACGGCGGCCCGGAGCCTCCCGGCCGCGGCTGTTCATCGCCACCGGTCTCGACCCGTCGACGCTGGGCAGCCGGCTCGCCGCCACGCGGGCTCGCGGGGGCGACACCGCGGCCGTCTACCGCGCAGAACGCGTCACCGACGAACTCCTCGACCTCCAGAACCGCTACGGCCTCATCCTCGTGGTGGGCGCCGAACACGACCCCCGCGCGAAGGAACGGGTCAGCGCGTCAGGGCTGAGTCGCGAAATTCCCGACATCGCCGACCGCGAGGTGGTGGTGGCCGGTCCGCGCCCGTTCCGGAAGTACGTCGCCGGCGCTCTCGCCCGCCTGGCGGTACCGAGGTCGCAGGTGAGCTTCACGTCGGGGTGAGGGTTTAGCCTGAGCATATGGCCTACCTGGAAGCGTGAGCTGCGGACGAGGAGGCAAGGTGACGACTTTCCCCGGAAGCGCCCGTGTCGAATGGGTCATGGGCATGCCGGTCAGCGTGGACATCCGCACGGCCCTGCCGGAGCGGGAGCTCACACCCGTACTGGACGACGCGTTCTCCTGGTTGAGGTGGGTGGCCGACACCTTCGACCCCGACAACGAGGACAGCCAGATCGCCCGGCTCAACAGCGGCCGCACGATCCGTCAGGTCCCCGAGCTGGTCGAGGTCCTTCACCGCTGCGACGAGATCAGCCGGGCCACCAACGGCTGGTTCGAGGCCCGCGTCGACGGCGTCACCGACCCGTCCGGCTACATCAAGGGCTGGGCGCTGGAGCGGCTGTCGCGCGGCCTGTGCAACGCCGGCGCGGTCGACCACCGCATCGTCGCGGGCGGCGACATCAGGGTGCGCGGCTCGGCCATGCCGGGCAAGCCGTGGCGCACTGCCGTACGCGACCCGCGCACCGGCGTGGTCCGCGCGGTCGTGCACGCCCACGACCTGGGAATCTCCACCTCGGGCCGCCGTCCCGTCGTCGACCCGCACACCGGGAAGGTGCAGGAGGACGTCGGTTCCGTCACGGTGATCGGCCCTGACCTCGGCCTGACCGACGCGTACGCCACCGCGCTGTTCGCGATGGGACCCGCGCGGGCGCGGCGCTTCGCCGTCGACCTGGCTGCGGAGGGGCCGTACGAGACCATGATCATCACCCGCAACGGGCAGGAGATCTCGACGCCCGGCTTCGCCCGGCGCAGCGGCGCGGCCGACCGCCTGGCCGTCTGACTCGGTCCGACGCGGCGGCCCGGCAAGCGAGCCGCCGCCGGGCCGGTCAGGCGTCGGGGTGCCCGCGCAGGTACTCGATGTAGACGGGGCGCAGCGCCTCCCCCAGCTTGCCCTCGCCTGCGGCGATGGCGTCGCTGAGCAGCGCGGAGAGCTTGCTCAGGTCGTTGGCGCTCTCGGTCGTGTGGCCGCTCGCGGCCTCGGCGGCCGGGATCATCTTGAGCAGGTCCCACAGGAAGCCCAGGTCTCCGTGGCGGACGGCGTAGCGCACCGCGCGTTCGTGCAGCTCGTGAGCCGGCAGCGACTCAAGCTCGTTCACGTCCATCATGCATCCCCCTGCACGCCTTCCCGCCCGCCGCCGCCATAACGGCGATCCCGCGCCCCTCGTCGCCCGAAGTGGAAGGACCCCTTCCCGCCGTAACGGCGATCAAGCGCCGTTGTGGCCCGAAGCGGAATTCTGTAGGCGGTTCATGCGCGGTCGTCGCCCCCGAAGCGAAGCACCTCTTCCGTCCGCCGATCATGCGCGGTCGTCGCTCCGAAGTGGAAGGATCGATCAGTGTGAAGTTCATCATCAGAACCCTCGCCGCCGCGGCGGCCCTGTGGGTCGCCATCCAGCTCGTCGACGGCATCCAGGTGTCGGCCCCCGCCGGCTCGGCGACGTACTGGGGCGTCCTGCTGATCGTGGCTTTGATCTTCGGCGTGGTCAACGCCATCGTCAAGCCGGTCGTGAAGGCCCTCGGCTGCGCGATCATCGTCCTGACGCTGGGCCTGTTCCTGCTGGTGATCAACGCGGCGATGCTGCTGCTCACCGGCTGGATCGCGGGTCAGCTCGACATCCCCTTCCACGTCGACAACTTCTATCCGGCGGCGTTCTGGGGAGCCATCATCGTCAGCGTGGTGAGCTGGCTGCTCGGACTGTTCATCCCCGACAACGACTGACCCGCTCAGGTGGCGCGGGCGACGGAGCCTCGTTCGCGCAGAGTGGGTTTCTGGACGACGCGGCGGCGGCGGGCGCCCCCGTCGGCCGCCGCCGCGACAAGCTCGACGGCCGCGCGCACGATGTTGTCGATGTTCCAGTCGACCGTGGTGAGGCCCGGCGAGAGCAGGCCCGACATCGGGTGGTCGTCGTAGCCCATCACCGACACGTCGCCGGGGATCGACAGCCCGAGGTCGCGCGCCGCCGCGTAGACGCCGTACGAGATGGAGTCGGCGAAGGAGAACACCGCGCTGGGCTTTTTCACGGTCAGCAGCTCACGGGCCGCCGCGGTGGCCGCGGCCAGGCCGTGACCGGAGGTGACGAGTTCGACATCGAGCCCCAGCCGGTCGGCCTCCGAGGTGACGTGCACGTCGGCGGGCCGGTCGGGCGTGCTGGCCCGGGTCGGCGTGAGCACGGCGACGCGGCGGTGGCCCATCGACAGCAGGTGTTCGAGGGCGAGCGTGACCCCGCGGCGGTTGTCGAAGACGACCTCGCCGGCCGTTCCGCCGATGGAGTCGCCGATCGCGACCACCGGCACCGACTCGCACAGCTCGCGCCAGAACGGCGCGGCGGGATCGATCGGCTGCACGATCAGGCCGTCGACCCGCTGGTCGCGCAGCTGCTGGGCGAGTGCCCGCTCGCGGGCCGGGTCGCCGACCGCGTCGAGGATGAGGGCGTAGCGGTCCTTCTCCCGCAGGCCCCTGCTGATGCCGACGGCGAGCGACTGCTGCCACAGGTCTTCGAGCGAGCCGCACAGCAGGCCGATCATGCCGCTGCGGCCGCTGGCCAGGGCGCGGGCGATGGGGTCGGCTTCGTAGCCGAGTTCGGCGGCGGCGGCGCGCACGCGTTCGATGGTCTCCTCGGACACCTGAAGGCCGCGCAGCGCGTAGGAGACGGCCGCGGGTGACAGGCCCGTGGCCTGAGCCACCTCACGGATCGTGGCTCTCTTGCGAGGCATTGACCCAGCCTATGCCGTGGCGGGGGCGGCTCGCCCTCACGAAGCGTCGGCGAGCCGGTGGCACGGCGTAGCCGCGACCCGCCCGGCGAGGGTGATGGCGCAGGTGCGAGCCATAACCATGTATTGTGAGTAGGAAATAGGGGAAGGAGGTCCCGGCCGTGAGCATCGACGTGCACCAGCACCTGTGGACGCCCGCGTTCATCGCGGCGCTGCGCGCCCGTACCTCGCCGCCCCGGCTCGACGGCTGGACGCTGCTCCTCGACGGCGAGCCACCGTACGAGGTGAACCCGGCCGACCACGAGCACCGCGACACCTCCGGCCTGGAGCTGGCGCTGGTGTCGCTGTCGAGCCCGCTCGGGATCGAGTTCCTGCCGCCCGAGGAGTCCTGGCCACTGATCGACGCCTACCACGAGGGCGCGCTGGCACTCGGCGAGCCGTTCGGGGCGTGGGCGGCCACCTGCCACAGCGACCCCGACCCCGGCCGCCTGGCCGCCGACCTCGACCGCGGGTTCGCCGGCCTGCAGATCCCGGCCACCGCCCCGCCCGACGACCGGCTGCTCGAAGTGCTCACCGCCCGCGACCTGCCGTTGTTCGTGCATCCAGGACCTGCGGCCCCGGCGCCCGGCGCGCCGTCGTGGTGGCCCGCGCTGGTGCCGTACGTGCAGCAGATGCACGCCGCCTGGCACCACTTCCACGCCGCCGTCCGGCCCCGGCACCCGCGGTTGCGCGTCTGCTTCGCGCTGCTCGCCGGGCTCGCACCGCTGCACTCCGAGCGCCTCATCGCCCGGGGCGGCGGCGGTCGCGGCCGCGTCGACCCCGACGTCTTCGTCGAGACCTCGTCGTACGGGCCGCGCGCGATCGACGCGATCGTCCGCGAACTGGGGGTGGACGTCGTGGTCAACGGCTCCGACGCCCCCTACGCCACCGCCCCCGACCCCGGCCTCGGCGCCGCCGCCACCCACGCCATCCGCGTCACCAACCCCCGACGCCTCCTCGGCACATGTTCCGCCACCGGGCGATGTCGTCCCACGAGGCAACCCCACGACCCAGAACGCAGCTACGCCCAAGAGCACGGAAAGGAGTCTCGTACGTGAGCACCATCACCAGCACCAGCCAGATCCAGGACGGGGGCACCTGCGCCGGCCTGCCCGAACGCACGCTCGACCGGTGTGAGCTGCGCGAACTTGTCGACGAGCTGGCCGCCCACCCGGAGGAGTGGCTGCACGAGGTCGAATTCCCCGAAGGCGACGGACGGCACTACGCCTCGCTCTACCGCGACGCGTACGTGGACGTCTGGCTGCTGTGCTGGCGGCCCGAGGACGACACGGGCTGGCACGACCACGACATCTCCTCCGGAGCGGTGCACGTGGTGCAGGGAGCGCTGCGGGAATGCAATCCGCGCATCGGCGGCGAACACCTCGAGACCGTCGTCACGGAGGGACAGTCGTTCTCGTTCGGTCCCGACCACATCCACCGCCTGACCGGCGCGGTCGACAGGAGCGTGTCGATCCACGCCTACTCGCCGCCGCTGTGGCGGCTCGGGCAGTACTCGATCGACTCCTCCGGCGTGATGCGGCGGGTCTCGGTGAGCTACGCCGACGAGCTCAGGCCGATGGACCAGCAGGTCGAGTCGGTGGCCTGAGGACGCAGCAGCTCCCGCACGGCTCCACGTCCGGCAACGTGATCCACAGGCAGCACGTACGACGGAAGTAGGTGTCTCCGGCGGGCTCGACCAGCCCGTCGACCGGGGGCCCGATCTCGCGCAGCAGCCGCATGTAGTCGCCCGGCACCATCGAGGTCAGCGGGTGGGCGATCGCCTCCGCCGTGGAACCCCACAGCGTGCGCTCGCCCACCTTGGCCAGCGCGTTGGTCGCCCTGACCAGCGGCAGCTGCGACTCCTGCAGCGCCTCCGCGATCGCCGCGGCACCGGAGCCCCAGGTCACCCGCGTGGCCGCGATCGTCACCCCGGCGCCCGACACCTTGAACCAGGTGTCGGGCAGCCGCATGAGCGGCACCCGGCCGTCGAGCGCCCAGCCGAGGGCCATCGGCAGCGTGTGCCAGTAGCCGTACGTCTTCCAGAACAGCGCCGCGCCGACGTGCCGCGGGGCGTTCCAGCGCGCGGCCGTCTCGTCGACGAGCCCCGCCAACAGCGCGTACGGCTCCCGCAGCAGCTCGGCCGCGGGCGTCCAGGTGTCGTCCGGCTCGATGACGAGCTCGGGGTCGACCCCGAGCACGCCGCCGCGCTCGGCGGCCAGCCGCCGCAGCGTGCCGATCAGCGCTCGCATGGGTCAAGACTAGCCTTGACCAGGACGGCGGGCCGTCCGGCGAACCAGCCCGCCACGAGCTGCGCGCCCAGCATGACGAGCCCGGTGACGAGCGGCACGGTCCAGCCGCCCGAGGCCTGCCGCAGGAGGCCGAACAGCAGCGGCCCGAGCGCCGCGATCACGTAGCCGACCGACTGGGCCACGGCCGACAGCGCGGTCACCTCGGCCGGGTTGGCCGGGCGCAGGGCGATGATGAGCAGCGCCAGCGCGAACGAGGCGCCCTGGCCGATGCCGAGCACGACCATCCACAGCCACGGCACCGTCATGGGGGCCAGCAGCACGCCGAGGTAGCCGGCGACGGTCAGCACGCACGCCGCCATGACGTACGGCACCTGCGAGGCCCGCCGGCCGGCCAGCACGGGGACGGCGAGCGAGGTGCCGACCTGGACCAGGTTCGTGAGGCTGAGCAGGTAGCCCGCCTGGTCGGCGGCGAGCCCGGCCTCCAGGTAGATCGTCGGGAGCCAGGCCAGCATGACGTAGAAGGTGAGCGACTGCAGGCCCATGAGGGCGGTGACGTACCAGGTGACGCGGCTGCGCAGGACCGCGCCGAAGGGACGCGGGCCGTTGCCCGCCCCCTCGGGCCGGCGCACCGCCTGGGGCAGCCAGAGCAAAGCCGCGAGCAGAGCCGGGACGGCGAGCAGGGCGGAGACGCCACGCCAGCCGTACCCGGTGGCGTGTTCGAGCGGGATCACCAGGGCCGAGGAGGCCGCCGCGCCGGCCACGACCATGGAGACGTACACGCCGGTCATGAGGTTGACCTTGGTGGGGAAGTGCTGCTTGACGATGCCCGGCATCGACACGTTCATGACGGCGATGGCGGTGGCGGCGAGAGCGGAGCCGAGATACAGCACGGGAGCGCCGCCGAGGCCGCGCAGCGTCAGGCCCGTGGCGATCACGA
Organism: Nonomuraea maritima; assembly: GCF_900100395.1. GTDB lineage: Bacteria > Actinomycetota > Actinomycetes > Streptosporangiales > Streptosporangiaceae > Nonomuraea > Nonomuraea maritima. The sequence continues at coordinate 493,227 of NZ_FNFB01000002.1, forward strand.
GCAGGCCGGCCAGCAGCGTACGGTCGAGTCCGAAGCGCCGGGCGAGCAGGGGCGTGACGGGGCCGAACAGGCCGAGGCAGACCACCATGACGGTGGTGATCGCGCCGCCCCCCGCGGGTGTGAGTCCGACGTCGTCCATGATCTCGTCGAGCAGGGGGGAGACACCCGCGATGGCCGGACGCAGGTTGAGGGCGGCCAGCACGAATCCGGCCAGTAGTAAGACGGATCGGAACGACATAGTGGAACACTCTGGCACACCCGTTCGACCACGTTGTCGCCCCCTCCCTGATAGGAAATGATCCAGGCGTGAGACCGACGATGAAGGACGTCGCCTCGGCGGCGGGCGTGGCGCTCAAGACCGTCTCGCGGGTCGTGAACGGCGAGCCCGGCGTGCATCCCGAGACCGCCGAGCGCGTGCGGGCGGCCATCGACCTGCTCGGCTACTCCCGCAACGAGAGCGCGCGGGTGCTGCGCAGCGGGCGGACCGCGACGATCGGACTGGTCATCGAGGACGTCGCCGACCCGTTCTACGCCGGCCTGAGCAGGGCCGTCGAGGACGTCGTCATCGAGCACGGGTGCCTGCTGCTGAGCGGCTCGTCCGGCGAGGAGCCGACCAGGGAGCGCGAGCTGGTCGAGACGTTCTGCGCCCGGCGGGTCGACGGGATCATCGTGGTGCCCGCCGGCGACGACCACACGTACCTGCGGGCCGAGCTGGAGGCGGGCACCGCCGTGGTGTTCGCCGACCGGCCGCCCGGGGCGGGCATCGACGTCGACACCGTGATCGTCGACAACGCCGGCGGCGCCGCGCGGGCGGTGCGCCACCTGCGCGAGCACGGGCACCGCAGGATCGCCTTCCTCGGTGACGACCCGGCGATCTTCACGGCGGCCGAGCGGCTGCGCGGCTACCGCGAGGCGCTCGGCGAGCTGTACGACCCGGCTCTCGTGTCGATGCGGTCGCCGTCGCCCGCCGGGGTGCGCGACGACCTCGACCGGCTGTTCGCCCTGGACGACCCGCCGACGGCGCTGTTCACCGGCAACGGCCGCTACACGATGACGACGCTGCGGGCGCTGCGGGGGCGGCGGGTGCCGCTGGTCGGCTTCGACGACTTCGAGCTGGCCGACCTGATGGAGCCGGGGGTGACCGTGGTGGCCCAGGACCCGGCGCGGATGGGGAAGGTGGCGGCCGAGCTGCTGTTCCACCGGCTGCGCGGCGAGGGCGGACCGGCCGAGCGCGTAGAGCTACCGGTCAACCTCATCGTCCGCGGCTCCGGCGAACTGCCCACGCCCCGCTGAAAGGGACACTCCCGCGAACTGCCCGCGACCCTCTGGAGGCGGACACTCCCGCGAACTGCCCGCCCGTTCTCAGAGGAGGACGCGGGTGGCCGGTGGGCGGAGGACTCCGGACAGGGCGAGGGCGGTGAGGACGCCAAGTGCGCCCGCGACGGCGATGGCGTGAGCGGGCGCGATCAGCTCGCCCAGCGCCCCCACCAGCGCCGCGCCGGCCGCCTGCCCCGACATCAGGCCCGTCGTCTGCAGCCCGAACGCCTGCCCGCGCACCTCCTCGGGAACCGCGTCCAGGAACCTGCGCTGCAACCCCAGCTGGTACGCCAGCCCCGCCGCCGCCGTCCCCGCGCACACGGAGGCCCAGGCGATCCCGGGCGAGAGCGTGAACCCCAGCCACGGCACCCCTAGCAGCACGGCGAGCGGCAGTGACAGCCGTTCGCGCAGGTCAGGCGCGGCGAACCGGCCCACGGCGAACTCCCCCACCGCCATCCCGAAAGCCGCGACGGCCAGCACGATGCCGCCCTCCCCCTTCCCTCCCGCGTACGGCACCACCATGGCCTCGGCCCCCGCCATGCACGCGCACGGCAGCCAGACGGCCAGCAGCAGGCCGCGGACCCGCCCGTCGGCCAGCAGCCGCCGGTTGACCCGCAGTGTCTGGCGCACCGCGCCGGTGCCCGACCTGCCCCGGGCCGGCCGGTGCGGCAGTCCCAGCCGCAGCACCAGGCCGGCCACGGCGGACAGCAGGCCGGTGGTGGCCAGCGCGCCGTCCGGCCCGGCGAGGGCGAGGAACGCGCCGCCGACCGCGAGGCCCGCGATCTGCGAGACGGCCGAGGCCACGCTGAGCGCCGAGCGGCCCAGCACGTACGCGTCGCCGGGCAGCACCTCGGGCAGCAGGGCCGTACGGGCGGAGGCGAACACCGGCGAGAACAGCCCCGTGGCGAGCACCAGCGCCAGCATCGCCCACACCGGCAGCCCCGCGAAGGCGAGCAGCAGGCACGTGACCGTCCTGACCACTTCCCCGGTCACCATGAGCGCCCGCGGCGGCAGCCGGTCGGCCAGCGAGAGCAGGAACATCCCACCGAAGACGTACGGCAGCCACCCGGCCATGTACGCGGCAGCGGACAATCCGGGCGACCCGGTTCTCTCGTACACGAGCACCGACAGCGCCAGCATCTTGACCGCGTCGCCGACGATCATCAGCGCGAAGCTGCCGAACAGCACGCGGAACTCCTTGACGGCGAAGACCTCGCCGAACGTCGCGTTCTTCATGGGTCCGATGGTGCGGACGACCCATCAAAGCAGCGATTTATTCGGATATAACCGAAAGGTGTTGATGGCGATCGAGGTCGTGCCCCAGGACCTGATGGCGAGCAGGTTCGCGATCTCACCGCTGATCGAGACCATGCACGCGCAGTGGGTGCTCGCCGGGCGCTACCGGGCGGGCGCGCACCGGGAGTGGGCGCGGCGCTGGCGGGAGACGTACCGCGGGCTCGTGCGGGAGTACCCCGTGCTGCGGGCCGCGCCCGCGATCAGCGGCAACAGGGGGGCGGACAACGTCGACTTCATCGCTCCTCCCCCGACGGCCGTGGACGTGCCGTTCGAGGCGGAGCTGGCCGCCATGCGGGCCACCCCACCGGAGCAGGCGCACGCGGAGATCTCCCAGGTGCTGGCCGTCCGCCCGCCGGTGCCCGCATGGGCGCGCGACCTGCTGCTGAGGCCGGACGTGGTCGACCTCTTCGCGGACGCGTACGCGGCGGTCTGGGCGGAGATCATCTCCCGCGACTGGCCGCGGCTGCGAGCGATCCTGCAGCGCGACGTGGCGCAGCGCGCCGGACAGCTGGCCGCGTACGGCTGGCAGGCCGCCCTCGAGGACCTCGACCCGCGGGTCCGCTGGCGGGCCGAGGGCCTGATCGAGGTCGAGATGACCGCCGCCAAGCAGGTGCGGCTGGGCGGGAAGGGGCTGCTGTTCCTGCCGTCGGCGTTCATGACGGACATCGCGGTCTACGCGGAGGACGCGTGGCCGTACGCGTTGATCTATCCGGCGCGCGGGGTGGCGGTGCCGCAGCCCGCGCCCGGCGGGCTCGCGGAGCTGGTGGGGCGCAGCCGCGCGCGTATCCTCGCCGAGCTCGCCGTGCCCGCCACCACCACCCAGCTCGCCGCGGTCCTCGGCCTGAGCCCGGGGACGACCAGCGAGCACCTGTCGGCGCTGCGCCGCACGGGGCTGATCGTGGGAACCCGGGTGGGCCGAGGCGTCCGGTACGCCCGCACGCCCCTCGGCGACGCCCTGACCGCCGGACCGCCGGTGTCAGGACTCGCGGCGCAGTGACGACAGACCCCACAACTCGGCGATGCGCCCGTCCCGCACCCGGAAGATCTCCAGCATGGTCGGCAGTTGCCCGGTAACGCCGTGCACACTCGTACGGACGGAGGCCCTGTCCCCTTCGACGATCATGTCCTCGACGACGACCCGGACCTCAGGGAACGCCTCATGGAACCGCCGCCACGCCTGCGCGACGCTCTCCGGGCCGGCCTTGCCCAGGGGGTGGCTGTAGAAGTCGGCCGTGAAGATCTCAGCGGTGGCGGCGTGGTCACGCCTGTTGAACGCGGCATACATGCGCCGGGCCGCGGCCCGCACGTCGTCCTCGGTCATCGGCTCTCCTGTTCGATGATGTTCGCGCGGATGCGGGCGAGCACACCCAGCACGATTTCCCGCTGCTGCGGGGTGACGCCGTCGAGGAGCCGCTCCTGGTAGGCCTGGTGCGATCGTTCGAGCTCTGCCGCGGCCCGCTCGCCGGCGGGGGTGAGCGCGGCCAGGGTGTAGCGGTTGTCCGCCGGGTCCAGGCGACGGCTGACCAACCCTTCGGCCTCGAACTCCTTGACCAGCCGGGTGATGCTCGCCCCGTCGATGCCCAGCGACCGGCGCAGGTCGCTGTGGCTGGTCTCGCCGTCGCGCCGTAGCCGGACGAGCAGTTGCACCTGGTGGGGGCTCATGCCCACGTAACGGGGAAAGGTCAACCGAAGCTCGGCGCAGGCGGCGCCGAGCTCACGGAAGAACGTGTCTTCTGACGTCTCTTCGCGCACCGTCTCTTTATAACGTCAACTCTTGACGCCAACAAGAGTCAACAGCGTTCGAGGGTGGTGCCGGAGCCGGTCATGACCGTGACGCTGAAGTCGTACGTGGTGCCGGGCAGGTCGGTGTCGTGGGCCGCGACCACCAGCGCGCCCTTCGACACCGCGAGACAGACCAGCGCGACGAGGCCGCAGCCACCGTCGGGCAGCCACGTGGCCAGCACCACGTCGGACTCGGTCAGCCGCACGGCCGCGTCGAGCTCGGCCATCCGGCCCACCAGCCCGGCGTGGGACAGGCGGCGGCCGTCGGCGAGCAGCAGGGCGTCCTGGCGGTGGGCGTCGAGCGTGGGCAGCGGCGTCGGCTCCAACGTCAGCAGGCTGCGGAAGTCGATCGTGTCGAGGGCCGGGCCGAGCGAGACGACCTGGCGCACGCGGGACTGCTCGGCCGCCAGCACCGCCGCCGGCGCCAGGTCGGGGGTGGTGATCAGGGTGCGGGCGTCGCAGTCGCTCAGGCGCGCGGCGATCTCGTCGGGACCGAGCGCGGGGTCGATCGGCGCGGCCACCCCACCGGCCGCCACCACCGTGTGGACGGCCAGCGTCTGCGCGCCGACCGTGGGGACGTGGACGCCCACCACCTGGTCGCGCCTCGCGCCCCTGCGCAGGAGCCCGGAGGCGGCGCGGGTGATCTCGGTGACCAGCCTGCGGTAGCCGTAGACGCGACCGCCGCGCAGGTCGATGAGGGCGGGACGGTCGCCGCGCGCGTAGGCCCTGCGGAACACCTCGTGGATCACGGTGGGCGAGACGCTGGGCTTCATGCCCGCCAACGTACGGCGGCCGGGGCGGGCCCAGCATCCACCGATGTATGTAGGAGGCTGTGCATTCGCCCGACCGGTTGGGCGGGCCCGAGTCCTGCGCGACTCGAGCCCGCTGTCACGCGCCCGGAGCCGGACCCCCACCCCTCCGAGGAGGCCCCGCCCCACTGGGACGCGCGACGTCCCCGCACGATCATCCGCAGCCGTTGCGGCGCGGGCGATCGCCCAAGAAACGGTAGGCGTACCACGCACCCGAGCACATGCGCTGACATGGCCATTCGATGATGTACGCGTGACCCTCCCCCATGTGTAGAAAGGTCATCGGGCGCCGATCACCCATGCGGCGATCTGTGTACGCGTGGAGAAGCCGAGCTTGGCCAGGATGTTGGCCACGTGGCGGGCGACGGTGGCGGGGCTGATGACCAGTTCGCCGGCGATCGCCCGGTTGCTCAGCCCTCGGGCGACCAGCTCTGCGATCTCCTGTTCCCTCGCCGTCAGCCTGCACTCCTGGCCGGCCGGCACGACCGGCTCGGGCGGCGGGTCGGGCAGCGCGCCGTCGAGGGCGCACGACACCGCCTGGTCGACGGTCATCGCGCTGCCCTCGGCCCACAGCACGTCCGCCACCACCTCCCCCAGGGCGGAACGGGCCGGCCGCAGCACCTCCTCTGCACGGGCGTCCGGCTGCCGGCCGCCCAGCGTCACCGAGGCCGCCACCAGCAGCACGGCCCGCCGGTGGTCGCCCTCGGCCGCGACCAGGCGCGCCCACGCCTCCAGCCGCCGCGCGATGCCCGCCCGCAGGCCCGCGTCGCGGCTGAGCACGAGCGCCTCGGTCAGCCTGGCCCTGGCCTGCGCCAGGTCGCCCTGGTCGAGCGCCACCCGGCCGAGCCCGGCCAGGCAGCTCACGGTGTGCTGCCTGGCGTCCACGTGGCGCAGCAGGCGCAGCCCGGCCTGGTAGTGGCGCCGGGCGCCGGGCAGGTCGCCGCAGCGCCGGGCGACCTGGGCCAGGCCGATGTGGTCGGACGCCTGCCCGTAGTGGTTGTCGAGCTCCTCGTCGATCGACAGCCCTTCCTCGAAGGCGCGCCGCGCCTCGTGCAGGCGGCCCTGGTGGAGGGCGGCACGGGCGCGGGCGTTGCGGGCCTGCGACTCCAGGAGGGGGTCGCCGCACCGTCCGGCCGCCTCCAGCGCGCGCTCCAGCGCCTGCTGCTCGCCGGTGAGCCGGGCCAGCGCGACGGTGCCCGCTGCCTCGCCGTACGCGTCGCCGGCGGCGGCGCACAGGTCGAGCCCGGCGCGTACGTGCCGCAGGGCGGTCTCCCGGTCGCCGGCGGCCAGCGACAGCTCGCCCCGCAGGACCAGCGCCTGCCCGCGCAGCGCGCGCGGCACCCGCGGGCAGTCGAGGGCGAGCAGCCGGTCGAGCCGCTCGACGAGGTCGAGCGCGCGCCCGGCGCCGACCAGCACGTGCCGCGCGTCGACCAGCAGCCCGAGCCCGGCCTCTGGCAGACCGGCGGTGATCGACCAGTCGCAGGCGGCGCCCATCTCCGTGCTGAGCCCGTCGACGAGGTTGGCGTGCCGCTCGACCACCGGCCACGAGGAAGAGGCCGTCGCCTCATTGAACGCGGCCGCCAGCGCGGCCACGGCGAGCAGGTGCCGCCGCCGCACGTCGGTCTCCTCGCCCGAGTCGAGCAGCTGTTCCAGAGCGTAGTCGCGGACGGTCGCGAGCAGCCGGTAGCGCGACTGGCCGGCGATCTCACCGTCGAGGACGACGAGCGACTTGTCCATGAGGTCGCAGAGCCGGGGCAGGACGTCGCGCTCGGCCAGCCCGGGGCCGGAGCAGACCGATTCGGCCAGGTCGAGCGTCCACGCGGAGCGGAAAACCGCCGTACGGCGCAGCAGCAGCCGCTCCTGTGGGGTGAGCAGGCGGTAGCTCCAGTCGACGGCCGCCCAGAGCGTGCGGTGGCGGGCCGGAGCCGTACGGGGGCCGCAGCGCAGCAGCCTGAGCCGGTCGTCGAGCCGCTCGACGAGCTGCCCCACCGACAGGAACCGCACCATGGCGGCGGCCAGCTCGATCGCCAGCGGCAGCCCGTCGAGCACGCGGCACAGCTCGACGACCTGCGGGCCGGTCGCGTCGGTCAGCGCGAACCCGGGCCGCGCCGCCGCGGCCCTGGTCACGAACAGCCGGACGGCCTCGCTGCCGACGCCGTCCACCGACAGCGGCGGCACGCGCCAGACGGTCTCGCCGGGGACACGCAGCGGCTCGCGGCTGGTCGCGAGCACGCTCACCGACGGGCAGGCGCTCAGCAGGTCGCGGCAGAGGTCGGCACACTCGGCCACGACGGGCTCGCAGTTGTCGAGCACGAGGAGCACGCGCCGGTCGCCGATCGTCTCGGCGAGCTCGCCCGCGATGCCGAGCGCGGCGGCGACGCGTGCCCTGACCGCGGACCTCACCGCGGCGTCCCGGTCCGTCTCGGCCAGCTCGACCAGCCACACGCCGTCGGGGTACGCGCAGGCGATCCGGGCGGCGAGGCGCAGCGCCAGGCGGGTCTTCCCGATGCCGCCTGCCCCGCACAGGGTCACCACCCGCGAGACGCGCATGAGGTGGGCGAGCTCGTCGACGTCGGACTCGCGGCCGACGAACGCGTTGGGTTCGGCGGGCAGGTTGCTGTGTTCGGGGGATCGCGCCATCACTGTGAGTGTGGCATCAACTACGACGCGCGCCCAGACGTCATCTAGGAGAGAGCCGCCTCGATGATCGCGCGGGCCACGGGCCCCACCTCGCCGGCGCGTTCGCCCGCGTCCTCCAGGACCACCCCGACCGCGACCTCGGGGGCGTCCGCGGGCGCGAAGGCCGTGACCAGCGCGTGGCGCCCCGCCTTCGGATCTCGGGACGGCTCGGGACGGAGCGTCGCCGACCGCGCGGCGACCCGCATGCCGGGCACGGCCACCTGCGTGCCGCCCGAACGGGTCGCCGTCGTCATCATCAGCGCCAGGTACCTGGCCAGCGTCGGCGGCACCACCGTCCGGTACGGCTTCGGGTCGGCCCGGTTGACGACGGACCCGTCAGGGAGCCGGACCTCCTCCACCAGGTAGGGCCGCATCAGCACGCCGTTGTTCGCCACCGCCGCCGACATCATGGCGACCATCAGCGGCGTCACCCGGGTCTCGTGGCGGCCGATGGCGGTCAGGGCCGTCTGGGCGCGGTCGAGCGCGGCCGGGTAGCGGCTGGGGGTGGTCGGCAGCGGGATCCTCAGGTCGGCCGCGTTGAAGCCGAACGCCTCGGCCTGGTCGCGCAGCAGGTCCTGCCCGAGCTGGAGGCCGATGGCGGCGAAGGCCGTGTCGCACGCCGTCTGCAGGGCGTACACGAGGGTCGGGCGCCCGTTCCCGCACGGACGGTCCCCGGCGTTCCGTACGTACGTGGCCGTTCCCGGCAGGCGCAGGCGGGCGGGCGCGCTCACGTGGGCCGTGGGCGTGTACTCGCGCGAGGCCAGCGCCGCCGCGGTGGTGACCAGGGTGAACGTGGACCCGGGTGGGTAGAGCCGGTCGAGCGCCCGGTTGAGCAGCGGCTCGGCCTTGTCGGCGCGCAGCCGCCGGGTCACCTCGGCCAGCCGCTCGCGGTCGAACCCGGCCAGCACGCCAGGGTCGTACGTCGGGTACGTGGCCAGCGCGAGGACCGCCCCCGTGGCCGGGTTGATGGCCACCGCCGCCCCCGCCAGCTTGGTCGCCGCGAGAGCCTGGTACGCCGCCCGCTGCACCCGGTCGTGGATCGTCAGCCGGACGTCGGCGCCCGCGGCGGCGCCGTCCTTGACCAGCGACCGCAGCTTGATCTTGGGGTCCTCGCCCGACAGCACGCCGTCCTGGGCCCGTTCGATGCCCGTCGAGCGGTGCAGCGACAGGTGCCCGGTGACCGCCGCGTACTCCTGACCGCGCGGGTAGACCCGCCGGTAGCGGTAGGGGCCCCCGTGGTCGGGCCGACTGACGGCGACCGGCGTGCCGTCGTAGGTGAGGATGCTGCCGCGCGGCTGGTCGTAGCGGGCGATCAGCGGCCGTTCGTTCCTGGGGTCGGCGTTGAGCGCGCGGGAGCGGAACGCCTGCACCAGGGTGACGTGCCCGAGCAGGACGAACAGCAGCACGGCGCAGGCCCTGGCGACGTGGCGCAGCGGCACGTTGACCCGCCTCGCCCTCGATGCAGCCATGCACCTCGGTCTAACAACCTCGGCGCAAAGGGGGTGCTAGAGGACGCTGCGGTAGTAGGAAATCTTGTTCTGGATGTAGCGGCGGCGCTCGGCGAGGTTGTTGATCTGCGCCTCGACCTGCCGCTCGTGCTCCTGCAGGAGCTTGATGCGGTCGGGGATCGTGTGGTCGCCCGCACGGGTCAGCTCGGCGAACCGCAGCATCTGCGCGATCGGCATGCCGGTGTCGCGCAGGCAGCGGACCATGCCGAGCCAGCTGAGGTGTTCGTCGCTGAACCTGCGCTGGCCCGCGGCGTTGCGCCGGACGGGTTCGAGCAGCCCGATCTTCTCGTAGTAGCGCAGGGTGTCGAGGGTGAAGCCGGTCTCCTCGACCACTTCGGCCGGGGTGTACACACTCATAGGCCTCAGAATCCCATCTGGAGCGGACTCCAGGTCAACTCGGTTTCACGGCAGATGCGCGGCGAGGTAGCGGCGGACGAGCTGCTTGCACTCGGCGACGATCTCGGGAGCGCCCTCGGGTGCGGCACGGAAGGCGAGCTTGAGCACGGCGTCCGCGGCCTCGACCGCGACGATCAGCGCCCGGTCGAAGCCGGGCCCCGTGGGGACGTCGAGGAGCTCGCGGGTCAGGGAACGCAGGCGTTCTGCGACGACGACGTTGTTCTCCTGCGCGTCGTCGAGCGCCCGCCGGGTGTCGGCGAGTGCCGGGCCGCCGGGGGCGACGAGGATCTCGCCGAAGTCGACCACCCCGAAACCGGGCGTACGGCGCTTCATGTCGACGAACTCGTCGACGGCGAGGTCGACCAGGTCGCTCCAGTGGGCGGGCTCGGCGGACCGGATGCGCTCGGTGATCCGCTGGAGGAACGCCTCGAGGTTGCGCCAGGCCAGCGCTCTGACCAGACCCGCCTTGTCGGGGAAGAACTGGTAGAACGTTCCGATCGGCACCCCGGCCCTGCGGGCCACCTCTTTGGTGGTCAGCGCCTCGTAGCCGACCTCGTCGAGCAGGAGCGCGCACTCGTCGAGCATGCGTCCGACCCGTTCGACGCTCCGGCGCTGGGCGGGGCGGCGGCGCAGAGTCTGGGTCACGCGACCATCCTGGCGCATCGTCGAGCGATCGGAGCTCATCGGAAAGGGCCGTCAGAAGACGGAGACGTGGACGTGGTCGTAGTGGTTGGCGGTGACGCCGCCGCGGTCGGACATCGGGTCCCAGCCGCCGCCGGAGCGGATGTCGTAGTAGCGCTGCTTCCAGATGATGTACATGACGCCGAGCCTGGGGCCGTTCTGGATGAGCCAGGCGGCCAGCGCGTCGCCGGTGGCGGCGTCGTTGCCGCCGGCCATCCGGCCGCCGCTCGACATCATGAAGTCGCAGGCCCGGCCCTTGCCGTGCTCGCCCGGGTCGCCGGGACGCAGGCAGCCGACGCCGTACCTCATGGGGAAGTTCCGCATGATCTCGGCGCGTACGGAGATCATGCGGGGGGTCAGGCCCTCGGAGCCGCCGGGCTGCTGGAAGCCGTACTTGGCGAGCAGGCGCTCGATCTGCTTGCGCCTGCTCTGCAGGGTCGCGATCTCCTTGCGCAGCTTGGCGATCTTGCCGTTGGCGTTGAGCCGCGCCTCTTTCGACTTCTCGATCAGCGTACGGATGCTCTCGACCCGCCGCGTGCGCTCGTCGGCCATGTAGTCGAGGTTGGCCGCCTGCCCGAGCAGCTTGACCGGGTCGGCGGCCGGGGCGAGCAGCTGCATCCCGTCGAGGGGGCCGGCGATGTAGGCGGTCTGGGCGATGCGCCCCACCTCGCTCTGCGCGGCGCGGAGCTGCGCCTCGAGGCTGCCGGAGGTGTCGGTGGCCTTCTTGGCCTGGATCCGGATCTCTTCCAGGCTCTGGATCTGGCCGCGGTAGCGCTCGCTGAGCTGGGCCGCCTGCTTGGTGAGTTTGCGCAGCTCGTTGATGCTGGGGTCGGCTGCGGCGGGAAGCGGGGACGACAGGCCGAGCAGCCCGGCGAGAACGGTGACGAGAACGGCGAAGCGCCAGATCCTCACACCAGCCCCCTCCCCTCCTGGACGCACGAACTATAGAAGATGATCTTGATGGCTGTCATCCGATCCCGGGAAGTCCCGCACCATAGGCGAAGTTTGTCCGTTTTCGTGGCGGCCACGGTCCTCTTGCGCCTCCGGACAGAACATGGTTCGGTCGCCTTGACAGCAAGCATTCGGCCGGCAGGAGGCTCACGACATGCGCCAGCACGACAGGCTGTTCATCGGGGGCGAATGGGTGACCCCGGCGGGCACCAGCACCGTGGACGTCATCTCCCCCCACACCGAGGAAGTCGTCGGCCGCGTACCGGAGGGCACCGCCGAGGACATGAACCGCGCGGTCGCCGCCGCGCGCGAGGCGTTCGACCACGGGCCCTGGCCGCGGATGACGTTCGCCGAACGGGCCGAGGTGATCACCCGCCTGGCCGCGATCTACAACGAGCGGCAGAGCGAGATGGCCCAGCTCATCACCGAGGAGATGGGCTCGCCCATCACCTTCTCCAACCTCGCCCAGGCCCCTCAGCCGCTCGGCATGCTCCAGTACTACGCCGAACTCGGCAGGACGTTCGTCCAGGAGGAGCAGCGGCCCGGGGTGTTCGGTCCGATCACCGTGCGCCGCGAGCCGGTGGGCGTGGTGGCGGCCGTGGTGCCGTGGAACGTGCCGCAGTTCGTGACCATGACCAAGGTCGCGCCCGCCCTCCTCGCCGGCTGCACGATCGTCCTCAAGCCCGCGCCCGAGACGCCGCTCGACGCGTACCTGCTGGCCGAATGGGCGGCCGAGGCCGGCCTCCCGGCGGGCGTGCTCAACATCGTGGTGGCCGGGCGCGAGGTGGGCGAGCACCTGATCTCGCACCCCGGCGTGGACAAGGTGGCCTTCACCGGCTCCACGGCGGCCGGCCGGCGCATCGGCTCCATCTGCGGCGAGCAGCTCAAGCGCGTCAGCCTCGAACTCGGCGGCAAGTCGGCCGCGATCGTCCTCGACGACGCCGACCTGGCCTCCAGCATGGGCTTCCTGTCGCTCGCCTCCCTCATGAACAACGGGCAGGCGTGCGTCGCCCAGACCCGCATCCTCGCCTCCCGCAGCCGCTACGACGAGGTCGTGGAGGCCGTCGCAGGCATGGTCAAGGCGCAGGCCGTCGGCGACCCCGCCGACCCGGCGACCGGCATCGGCCCGCTGGTCGCCAGGCGCCAGCAGGAGCGCGTGGAGGGCTACATCAAGCTCGGCATGGAGGAGGGCGCGAAGGTCGTGGTGGGCGGCCTCGACCGGCCGTACGACCGCGGGTGGTACGTCTCGCCCACCGTCTTCGCCGGTGTCTCCAACGACATGCGCATCGCCCGCGAGGAGATCTTCGGCCCGGTCCTCGCCGTGATCCCGTACGAGGACGAGGCGGACGCCGTCCGCATCGCCAACGACAGCGACTACGGCCTGGCCGGCACCGTCTGGACCGCCGACCCCGAGCGCGGCATGGACGTCGCCCGCCGGGTCCGCACCGGGACGTACGGCGTCAACTGCTTCATGCTGGAGACCAACGCGCCCTTCGGCGGCTACAAGGCCAGCGGCATCGGCCGCGAGCTCGGCCCCGAGGGGCTCAACGGCTACCTCGAGTACAAGTCGATCTCGCGGCTCGGCTGAGCTCCCCCACGTCGAGGGCCCCGGCGAGGGGCCCTCGACGCGAACGGGCGCGCACCCAGCGCGCCCCCGCGACGCTGGATGCGGAACCCCGCCGGTACGGCCTCCCCGAGACCACACTCGGCAACCGTCCGGCTACATGAAGTATGCCCCATGTCCACCGCCTCGGCGGTTTTCTTCCCATGGGACTTTCTCCCGACGGTTTCCTTCCTTCCGCCCTAGGTAGACGCGTATTACTCAGGAAAAGTTGGTGACGATCCATTTGCCGATGCGGCTGATGAGTTCGGGGGTCGCGGCGGACTCCGCGTGCCCGTACCCCGGCTCGACCCACAGCTGCTTCGGCTCCTTCGCGTTCGCGTAGAGCTGCTCGGCGTGCTCCAGGGGGAAGAACCCGTCGGCGTCGCCGTGCACGATCAGCAGCGGCGTCGGCGCGATCAGCGCGGCGGCCTCGTGCGGCGGCATCGGGATCGGGTCCCACGGGCCGCGCGCGATCCTCGTGTGCTTGGCGACCCGCGCCGCCCACCGTCCGACCGGCCGCTCGATGGCCCAGTGGACCTGGCGCATGGGCCGGGTGCCGCGGTAGTACCAGCGGGCCGGGCCGCTCACCGAGACCACCGCGTCGACCCCGCCGCGCAGCCCCGCGTGCCGTACGGCCACCGCCGCCCCCATCGAGAAGCCCACCACCGCGATGCGGGAGTAGCCCACCACCCGGGCGTGCCGGACCGCCGCCTCCACGTCGAGGATCTCGCGGTCGCCCACCGTGGTCCGCCCCCCGGAACGGCCGTGGCCGCGGAAGTCGAAGGCGACCACGCCGCCGTACCCGCTGAGCACGTGGACGATGCGGCGCGCGGTGCGGTCGCGCCAGGAGCCGGTGAAGCCGTGCGCCATCACGATGCCCACGTCGGTGTGGCGGGAAGGGGTGTGGGCGGCGTCGATGCGTACCCCGTCCTCGGTACGCAGCATGACGGGGAAGTTGGGCGCGAAAGGCATGCAGTCGAGCTTAGGCTCGCCGGGTCACCTGATCACGCGCGGTAGGGGCCCGGGCCGTACAGGTCCTCGATGCCGAGGACGACGCGGACGCACGACTCGTCGGCGGCGTCGAGAGCCGGCCGGACGTTGGAGATCATCACCCGGGCGCAGCTCTGCCGGACGCGCTCACGCAGCGCCCCTGCCTCGAGGTCGGCAGGCAGCGACCAGATCACGCCGCCCGCCGCGATCACCGCCACGAACGCCACCAGCAGGTCGGGACCGGCGGGCAGGCAGACCAGCACGCCGTCTCCCCTGCGCACCCCCTTGCGCCGCAGCCGGACCCCGGCCGTCGCCGACCTCTCGTCCAGCTCCTCCTCGGTGAGCGTGCGGCCGGTGCCCGAGTCCACCATCACGATGCGCTCATCCATGCCGCCCACGTTAAGGAAGGGACCTCCCGCCCACATGGGGCTGAATATGCAGATCCCTATGCAGAAGCTCTCGGCTCACCCGCGGTGTGGACGAGCCGGTTCTCGGCCGCCCACACCGCGATCTGGGCCCGCGAGGTGTAGCCCAGTTTCTCCATGATGTTGGCGATGTGCCGGGCGACGGTCGCGGGGCTGATCACGAGCTCGCCGGCGATCGCCCGGTTGGACAGGCCACGGGTGAGCAGGTCGGCGATCTCCCGCTCGCGGGCCGTGAGCAGCGAGGGGCGGAACGACTCGGCGGGCGCGGGCGCGCGCGGCGGCACCCGCTCGCCCTCGAGGACGTGGCGGGCCGCGTCCTCGGGTTGCATCGCCCGGCCCCGCGACCACAGCGCGGCGGCACGGCCGTCGCCGAGCCGCGCGCGGGCACGGGCCAGCAGCTCTTCGATGCGGGCCGTGCCGGAGTGCTGGCCGATCGACTCGCGCAGCTCCGCCGCGGCCGCCGCCGCGAGCACCGCGCCCTCCAGGTCGCCCGCTGAGTCGGCCAGCACCGACAGCCCCACCAGGCAGCGGGCCATCCCCTGGCGCTGCCCCGTCCTGCGGCTCAGCTCAAGGCCGTCGGCCAGCCGCTCGCGCGCGGCGCCGTACTCCCGCAGCATCGCCGCCACCCTGCCGATCCTGGCCAGGCAGCGTCCGAGGTCGAGATCGCTGCCCAGCTCGCGCAGCCACGGCTCGGCCATCTCGTACTGGGCCTTGGCGGTCGCCAGGTCGCCGCGGGCCTCCGCCACCGCCCCGATCTGGGCGGCGGTGCGCGCCATGATCCAGCGGTGGCCGTGCCTGCGCGCCCGCGCGAGCGCCTCCTCGCCGTACCGCTGCGCCTCGCGCAGCCGCCCGCGGGTCAGCGCGACCGCGGACAGCCCGGCCAACCCGGCGGCCTGGTTCCAGAGGTCGCCGCAGCTCTCGGCGAGCGCGAACCCCTCCTCGGCGTGGGTCATGGCCTCGTCGGGACGGCCCATGCGCAGCAGCACCACGACCAGCAGGCTGTGCAGCACGCCGCGCGGGAACAGGTCGTCCGGCGCGATCTCCACCAGGCTCTTCTCCGCCACCTCCAGCGCCCGGGCCAGCTCGTCGCGCGTCTCCAGCCCGTAGGCGAGGTAGGCCGTCGAGCGGGCGATCTCCTCGGCCGCGATGCCGGACACATCGAGGGCGAGCAGCCGCTCCGTCCAGCCGATGATCTCGGTGAGGTCGCCCCCGAGCGGCAGCAGCCCCGTGCCGGCCCGGCACAGGCGCAGGCCCTGCCCCACGTCGCCGGAGCGGGCGGCCCAGTCGAGCGCCGCCTGCTGGTCGGCGACCAGCGCCCTGGCCGCGGCCAGCGCCTCCAGCCGCCGCGGCCATGGCACGTGCGGCTCGACCAGCTCGGTCGTGAGGTGGCCCTCGCACAGCTCGCAGAGCACGTCGAGATGGCGCTGCCGCAACGCCTCCAGCTCGCCGGCCTGACGCAGCCGCTCGGCGGCGTAGCACTTGATGGTCTTCAGCAGCCGGTAGCGGTTGCGGCCCTCGTCGCACAGCACGAGCGACTTGTCGACCAGGCCGCCGAGCAGGTCGACGATCTCTCCGCCCGCGATGGGCCGCCCGGCGCACACCTCCTCGGCCAGGCCGAGGTCGAAGTCGCCGGCGAACACCGACAGCCGGCGCAGCAGCACCTGCTCCTTCTCGCCCAGCAGGTCGTAGCTCCACTCGACGGCGGCGAGCAGCGTGCGCTGCCGGGCCGGCGCCGTACGCCCGCCGGTCGTGAGCAGCGAGAACCGGTCGTCGATGCGGTCGGCGATCTGCCCTGGGCTGAGCAGGCTCGTACGGGCAGCGGCCAGCTCGAGCGCCAGCGGCAGCCCGTCGAGCGCCCGGCACAGCCGTACGACGTCGGGCAGGCTGTCGGGCCCCAGCCGCGTGCCGGCGGCGGCGGCACGGTCGAGGAACAGCTGGACGGACTCGGCCTCGGCGGTGACCGCGTCGGGCAGGTCGAGCGGCGGCACCCGCCAGATGAGCTCGCTCGCGATGCGCAACGGCTCGCGGCTCGTGGCCAGCACGCGTAGCAGCGGGCAGGCCGCCACCAGCGCCTCGACCACCTCGGCGCACCTGTCGACCAGGTGCTCGCAGTTGTCGAGCACCAGCAGGCAGCGCCGGCCGCGCAGCCGTACCGAGACGGTGTCGAGCAGCGGCCGTCCGACCTCCTCGTGGACGCCGAGCACACGGGCGATCTCCTGCTCGACCAGCTCGGGACGGCCCAGCCTGGCCAGCTCGACCAGCCACACGCCATCGGGGCAGTCGGACGACAGACCGGCGGCGAGCCGGAGGGCCAGCCTGGTCTTGCCGATGCCGCCGACCCCGCACAACGTCACCACGCGCGTGTCGTCGAACAGACCGCGCAGATCAGCGAGATCGCGCTCGCGGCCCACGAACCGGTTCGGCTCGGCCGGAAGGTTGTGCCGGGGGGAGTCTGGCATGTGGTCACCCTGCGTCGCGGAAGGATCACACTCTCCCACAGTGTCGCACCTCACGCCGGGCCTCGAAGGGGAAGCCCGGGCTTTCGGTATGACGTCAGGGACCGAGCGAGCTGACGACCGCCCTCTCGTCGACGACGCGCAGCACGGGGTCGCCGAGCAGCCGTCTGGCCAGGTCGTAGGGGGCGACCACCATGGTGGCGCGGCGTTCGGCGGCCAGCACCCGGCAGCCGACCAGGGTCGGCTCGTGCGGCACCACGACGTGGGCGCCCGCCATCATGGCCAGGTCGATGACCCGCAGGCCGCGGAAGGGCTCGCTCACCGCGTTGATCACGACGTCGTCCCTGCCGACGACCAGGCGGCCGGCGAGCCTGCGCAGGTCGGTGGCGAGCTCGTCGTTGTCGTACAGCCGCTCCCCGTCGAGGGAGAGCGCGGGCCCAGCGAGCGGCCCGAACTCGACCGCGCCGCCGCCCAGCAGGTCGGAGAAGGGCCTCGCCCCTGGCGCGGGGCCGAAGGAGAAGACGTGCTCGACCTTGGCGCCGGGGTGGACCCGGTTGTGGGCGATCATGAGCCGGGCCTCGCCCGACTCGGCGAGCACCGCGACGCCGCCCGCCCAGGCCACCGCGTGCACCGCCACGGGCAGCGCCGCCCCGAGCGGGACGTCGACCAGCACGCGGTCGCCGTAGCGCAGCCCGCGGTCGCGCAACCCCGCGGCCGCGCGGGTGACCCGGCGGGCGAACGCGGCGTACGACAGCACCTCGCCTGACCGGACGTCGCTCACGGCCGGCTGATCGCCCTGCATGGGCGCCGCCGACATCACCAGCTCGGTCCAGGTCATACCGACAATCTAGGGACGCGTGACCGGCTTTCCATGCGCACAAATGTGCAACCCGCTATGTAGGTACGGCTCACCCGCCGTCACCCCCGTGTTCACCTGCGCGTACGTCGCTCGTCACGTCGGGCGCGCTCCGCTCATCAAAGGGGATCAACTAGAATTGTGTGGTCGCGACTTCGCGCGGCCGACCCCACGACACAGAGCGAGACGTCATCATGCCTTTGAACAGCCGCGACGACCTGCGGAACATCGCGATCATCGCGCACGTCGACCATGGCAAGACCACCCTGGTCGACGCCATGCTCTGGCAGTCCGGGGCCTTCCGCGCCAACCAGGACGTCGACGACCGGGTCATGGACTCCAACGACCTGGAGCGCGAGAAGGGCATCACCATTCTCGCGAAGAACACCGCCGTCGACCACGGCGGCATGACCATCAACATCATCGACACGCCCGGCCACGCCGACTTCGGCGGCGAGGTCGAGCGGGGCCTGTCCATGGTCGACGGCGTCGTGCTGCTGGTCGACGCCTCCGAGGGCCCGCTGCCGCAGACCAGGTTCGTGCTGCGCAAGGCGCTCAACGCCAAGATGCCGGTCATCCTCTGCATCAACAAGGTCGACCGTCCCGACGCCCGCATCAAGGAGGTCGTCGACGAGGTCTACGAGCTGTTCATGGACCTCGAGGCCACCGAGGACCAGATCGACTTCCCGATCGTCTACGCCTCCGCGAAGGCCGGCCGGGCCTCGATGAACCGGCCCGACGACGGCGGCATGCCCGACGCCGACGACCTCGAGCCGCTGTTCGACATCATCAAGTCGACCATCCCGGCGCCCACGTACGACCCCGACGCGCCGCTGCAGGCGCACGTCACCAACCTCGACGCATCCTCCTACCTCGGCCGTATCGCCCTGTGCCGCATCCACCAGGGCCGCATCCACAAGGGCCAGCAGGTCGCGTGGTGCCGTACCGACGGCTCGATCCAGCGCGTCAAGATCACCGAGCTGCTCATGACGGAGGCGCTGGAGCGCAAGCCGGCCGAGGAGGCCGGGCCCGGCGACATCATCGCCATCGCGGGCATCCCCGAGATCATGATCGGCGAGACGCTGGCCGACCCCGACGACCCGCGCCCGCTGCCGCTGATCACGGTCGACGAGCCGGCCATCTCGATGACGATCGGCACCAACACCTCTCCCCTGGTCGGCAAGTCCAAGGGCTCCAAGGTCACCGCGCGCATGGTGAAGGACCGCCTCGAGAAGGAGCTGGTCGGCAACGTCTCGCTGCGCGTGCTGCCCACCGACCGTCCCGACGCGTGGGAGGTGCAGGGCCGTGGTGAGCTGGCCCTCGCCATCCTGGTCGAGCAGATGCGCCGCGAGGGCTACGAGCTGACCGTCGGCAAGCCCCAGGTCGTCACCAAGCTCATCGA
This sequence comes from Nonomuraea maritima, assembly GCF_900100395.1. Taxonomy (GTDB): domain Bacteria; phylum Actinomycetota; class Actinomycetes; order Streptosporangiales; family Streptosporangiaceae; genus Nonomuraea; species Nonomuraea maritima. The sequence goes on from NZ_FNFB01000002.1 coordinate 512,378, forward strand.
CGGCAAGGTGCACGAGCCGGTCGAGCGCCTCACGGTCGACTGCCCCGAGGAGTACCTCGGCTCGGTCACCCAGCTCCTGGCCGTCCGCAAGGGCCGCATGGAGCACATGACCAACCACGGCACCGGCTGGATCCGCATGGAGTTCGTGGTGCCGGCCCGTGGCCTGATCGGCTTCCGCACCGAGTTCCTCACCGAGACCCGCGGCACCGGCCTGGTGCACCACGTCTTCGACTCCTACGAGCCGTGGTTCGGCGAGCTGCGCACCCGCAACAACGGCTCCCTGGTGGCCGACCGGTCCGGCCCGGTGACCGCGTTCGCGATGATCAACCTGCAGGAGCGCGGCACGCTGTTCGTCTCGCCGACCACCGAGGTCTACGAGGGCATGATCATCGGTGAGAACTCCCGGTCCGACGACATGGACGTCAACATCACCAAGGAGAAGAAGCTCACCAACATGCGCTCCTCCACCAGCGAGGAGACCGAGAAGGTGATCCCGCCGCGCAACCTGTCGCTCGAGCAGGCCCTCGAGTTCATCCGTGAGGACGAATGCGTCGAGATCACGCCTGACGCCGTCCGCATCAGGAAGGTCGTCCTCGACGCCGCCGCCCGTGGCCGCGCCGCGGCCCGCGCCAAGCGCGCCTGACCTGCTCGACCGACGCCCGGCCTCCGTCATGGAGGCCGGGCGTCGCCGTGTCTCGGGCGGCGTCTCAGCGGCGCGGGAGTTCGCTTCCCCGTACGTGGGTGCAGAGCCAGTCGATCAGCGGTGCGGCGTCACGCCACGTGCGCGCCACCCGGTCGCGTGCCTCGGCCGTGTGCACCCACTCCTCCGGCTCGAAGCGCCTGCCCGCGTACAACGACCGGTGCCGCAGCAGGTCGATGCGCGGATGGTCGTCGTCGAACCCGCGCGGCCTGGTCTTCAGCCGGTCGCCGTACAGGGTGTGCCCGGCCGCGGCGAGCGCCCCGGTGACCGCGGCCAGCGGCTTGCCCGACAGGTCCTCGTCCACGGCAGCGCGGTAGCGGGCCACCTGGTCGGACGCCTGGCTGTACCACCCGGCCGCCGCGAAGAGCCCCGCCGCGCTGATCTCCACGTACAGCCCGATCCCGGGCATCCGTTCCACGAAGGCGCCCTGATGCGTCTTGTACGGCGACTTGTCCTTGGCGAACCGCACGTCCCGGTACGGCCGGAACAGGTGGGCCTCCCCGAACTCGGGGCCGAGATCGTCCACGAGCGCCGTCATGGGGGCTCGTACGGCCTCCTCGTACAGGTGCTTGTGCTCCCCGAAGTAGGCCTTCGAGTTGTCCGCTTCCAGCCCCTCGTAGAACAGGAACGCCTCGTCGGGGAAACCGGTGAACCTCATACCGACCAGGGTCCCACGCCCCGCCGCCGGACCCGCCGACCGGTCAGAACCGCGCGTACGTACGGCCGGGCGCGGGCGGGTGGCTGTACAGCTCCGAGACCGTGACGAAGGTGAAGCCGCGGGCGGCGAGCCGGTCGAGTACGGTCGGGACGGCCTTCACCGTGCTGGGGTGGATGTCGTGCATGAGGATGATCGAGCCGGGCCTGGCGTGCGCCGCCCGCTTGGCCACCTTCACGGGCTTGCGGTCGCGCCAGTCGTAGGTGTCGACGTTCCACAGGATCTGGGCGAGGCCCTCGCGCCGCGACTCGGCGGCGACCCGCGCGTCCGTCGCGCCGTACGGCGGGCGCATCACCCGCATCCGCACGCCGGTGAGCTGCCGTACGAGGTCGTCGGTGTGGACGAGCTGGCGCGTGACCTCATGGCGCGGCAGCGCCGTGAGCGACGAGTGGTCCCAGGTGTGGTTGCCGAGCTCGTGTCCTTCTGCCGCGATGCGGCGCACGGTGTGCCCGTCCCGGTCGGCGGCCACCCGCTCGCCGACGACGAAGAACGTCGCCCGCACGCCGCGCCGTGCCAGCAGGTCGAGCAGCTGGCCGGTGTACCGGCCCGGGCCGTCGTCGAAGGTCAGGGCCACGCACTTGAGCCTGGCGCAGCCGGGGTTCCAGCGGCGCGGCCAGTCGCTCTGCATCGCCGCGAGCCTCCTGGCCAGGTCGGCCGGGGCGAGCACGACCGCGCTGTGACCGGGCGGCTCCGTCGGCTCCTCGCCCGGCTGGTGGCGACGCGGGGCCGCGTGGCTGACGCACCCCGCCAGCGTGAGCAGGGCCACGGGCAGGGCCCACAGGCGCATACGTTCCTCCGCGTCACGGCATGCGGAGGTCTGCTACGGATAGTCCTGGACCGGTGCCCCCCGCAGCTCCCTGACCAGGTCGTCCCACCAGGGTGGGATATCGGCCTGGAGTTCCTTGTAGCGGCGCGCCACGCGCATGGCACATCCAGCCGGATCCGTACCCAGATGCCGACGTTTGGCCGACCCTTCCTTCCACCGGTAGAAGCCGTCCCTGTAGTGGACGACCAGGCCGATCCACACCGAAACCGTGAGCCCGTCGCCCACTTCGTACGCGTCGGCGACGCCCAGACCGTGGAGCTCGGCCCGGAGTTTCTCCGCGGCCGCGCGGTCCTCACACACCAGCCACCCCCTGCCGACGTCGGATCGCACACAAGGGATGTACCCGGCAAACAACCACAGCCGTCCGATACATGGAGACAGCATGAATCCAGGTGGGGCGACCTGGGAGCTTGTGTAGCTATTGGTCGTGGGCCTCGCGCGGTTCGGCGACCACCATCACGAACCTGAGCTCCTCCTCGCCCTCGTTCGCGTAGCGGTGGGGACGGTCGGCGGTGAACATGACGGCGGCGTCCTTGCCGACCACGTGGCTCTTGCCGTACACGGTGAGGGTCAGCTCGCCGTCGAGCACGGTCAGCATCTCGCGAGTGCCGGGCGGGTGGGCGTCGCCGTCGTGGTGCTCGCCGGGGGCGAGCCGCCAGTCCCACAGTTCGAGGATCATCGGCATGTCGGCGCCGATCAGCAGCTTCGCCTCCACGTCACCCTGCTGGAACGTCACCACGTCGGACGCGCCGACCACGCGAACCGTGGGCACGTCGGAGACCTCCACGAGCCGGGCCACGGTGACGCCGAGCGCGGAGGCGATCCGGGTGAGGGTGGAGACGCTGGGGTTGGTCCGCCCCTGCTCCACCTGGACGAGCATGCCCCTGCTCACCCCCGACCTGGCGGCCAGCGCGTCGAGGGTCAGCCCCCGGTGGGCGCGCTGGGCACGGACGTTGCTGGCGATGGCCTGGGTGATCAGCTCGGGGCTCTCCATAGGAGTGCAGTCTAGTGATTTATTTATACAGCGCAGTGAACCCTATGTGCTGTACTGTCAGTGCAATACATTGAACTGGAGGGCGACCGATGACGGTGATCCTGGCGACGGCGTGCGCGATCGTGTACGGCACCGCCGACTTCTTCGGCGGCCTCGCGACGCGCCGGTCCCGGGTGCTGTCCGTCGTCGTGCTCTCGCAGATCGCCGGACTGGCCCTCGTGGCGGGCCTGCTGCCGCTGCTTCCGGGCACGTACGATGCCGGCGCCATGGGCTGGGGCCTGGCCGCCGGCCTGTCGGGAGCGGCCGGGCTCGTGCTGTTCTACCGGGGGCTGGCCACGGGCGTGATGTCGGTGGTCGCTCCGACGACCGCGGTGACCTCCGCCGTGCTGCCCGTGGCGTTCGGGCTGGCGACCGGCGACCGGCCGGGGTTCTGGGCGCTCAGCGGAGTCGTCCTGGCGCTCGGCTCGGTGCTGCTGGTCAGCCAGGAGGGCGGCGGCGCGAGCCGCGCCACCACGTCGTCGGTGCTCACCTCCCTGGCGGCGGGCGCGGGGTTCGGCGGCTTCTTCATCCTGCTGTCCATGGCGCCGCACGAGGCGGGCCTGTGGCCGCTGCTGGGCGCCCGCCTGTCGTCGGTGTCGGCGGTGGCCCTGCTCGCCCTGGCCACCCGCCGCACGCTGAGGCCCGGCAGCGGCTCCCTGTACGTCATCGTGGCGGCGGGTGTGCTCGACATGGTGGCCAACGTCCTCTATCTGCTGGCCCAGCGGGACGGTCTGCTCAGCCTCGTCGCCGTGCTGGTCTCGCTCTACCCGGCGAGCACGCTGCTACTGGCCAGGCAGGTGCTCGGCGAACGCCTGCGAGCCGTCCAGCTGACGGGCGTGGGCTGCGCCCTCGTCGCGGTCGCCCTCATCGCCGCCGCGCACTGACTCGCACTGACTCCGCACAGCACGAACTCCCGCACAGCACGAAGCCCGCGCCCCTCGGGGACACGGGCTCCGGACGGACGAACGGTCAGGCGGCGGCCGACTCTGTGGACAGCCGCACGGCGCCCTCCTCGCGGGCGTACTCCTCCAGCATGCCGCGCAGCTGGCGGCGGCCACGGTGCAGGCGCGACATGACCGTGCCGATCGGGGTGCCCATGCGCTCGGCGATCTCCTTGTAGGCGAACCCCTCGACGTCGGCCAGGTAGACGGCCACGCGGAAGTCCTCCGGCAACGAGCGCAGGGCGTTCATCACGACGCTGTCGGGCAGCCGGTCGAGCGCCTCGGTCTCGGCGGAGCGCAGGCCGGTCGAGGTGTGCGACTCGGCGGCGTGCAGCTGCCAGTCCTCGATGTCCTCGGCGGCCGACAGCTTCGGCGAGCGCTGCTTCTTGCGGTAGTCGTTGATGAAGTTGTTGGTCAGGATGCGGTGCAGCCACGCCTTGAGGTTGGTGCCCTCACGGAACTGGTGGTACGACGTGTACGCCTTGGCCACGGTCTCCTGCACCAGGTCTTCCGCGTCGGCGGCGTTACGGGTCAGGCGCATGGCGGAAGCGAACAGCTGCGACGTCACGGGCACGACGTCGCGCTCGAACCAGTCCTTACGCTGCTCATCGGTCATCGAGATCAATCTTTTCCCCCTTGCGCTTTCCCCCGTTTCGGCACAAGCCTCCTGACGGCGATCCCATCATCGCAAGCTCCAGGTAAGGGAAGCGTTAGAGGGGTTTCATCACGGTCAGACAGGGGTTGACGTCCCACAGCTCGCGGCGGTGTCAGCACGTCCACGGCCGGACAAGTCTCGTTATCATAACACTAGACACCCAAAAGTACATAGGGAGTGTCTAGCATCACATCTAGGGATGTATGGCGACAAACTTCGCACTGTTTCATGGGCGAACCGCCGCCTCCCGCGATCGACCTGACACCGTCGCACGTCATTCCGCTGCCCCCGCTCCGGTGCGTAAACCTCACCATGAAAGACGCCGAGCCACCCCCATAGGTTCATGAGTTGCCCAGCCTTTCTTCCGGCCTCTCCCAAAAGGACCGTCAGGACGCCGGATCGACCTCGAAGAACTTCGCGACGTCGTCCAGCATCGCGTGGGCGCCCTGGATGCCCACCGCGCTCATCCACGTCAGGTCGCCGACCTCGTGCTTGTCGCCCTTGAGCTTGCCCCACAGGGGGTTGGCCAGGAACTTCTCCCTGGGCCCTTCGGTGGCCGGGTCGGGGTAGGTCGCCACGAAGATGCGGTCGGCGTCGAGGTCGAGGATGCGTTCCTGGCTGACGTCCACCGCGATGGCGTCGTCCGCGCGCGGCTGCTTCTCAGGACGCGTGAACCCGACGTCCTTCATGACGACGCCGGAGTAGGAGTTCTCCACGTACAGCCGCACCGTCGGCTCCCCCGCGAAGCGGACGATCGAGATCGTCGGCAGCTCGCCCTCCTTCGCCTTGATGGCGGCGCCGATCGTGGCGGCGCGGTTCTCGTACTCCTTGATCCGGGTCTCGGCGAGGTCCTCCTTGCCGAGCGCGCGGCCCATGAGGCGCAGGTTGTCCTTCCAGATGGCGCCGGTGGTCTCGCTGAACACGGTCGGCGCGATCTTGGAGAGCTGGTCGTAGAGTGCCTCGTGCCGTACCTTCGCCGAGACGATGAGGTCGGGCTTGAGCGCGATGATCTTCTCCAGGCTCGGCTGCTCCAGCGTGCCGACCTCGGTCGCCTCCTTGCCGTACTCCGCGGCGACGGCGCCGAGATAGCCGGGCAGTTCCGAGTCGATCGAGCGGTACGTCGTGTAGCCGACCACCGGGGTCTCCAGGGTCAGCACCGCGTCGACGAAGCTCTGGTCGAGCGCCACCACCCGGGTCGGCCGTACCGGGATGACGGTCTCGCCCATGGCGTGCTCGACGGTCCTGAAGGCCGGAGCGTCCGAGGACGCCGGCGCCTCCGGCGTGGAGCCGCACGCGGCGAGCCCCACCACAAGGACGAGCGCACCCGCCAGCAGCCGCAACGTTCTCATCGCATCCCCTTCCGCAAAAGTAAGGCAAACCTAAATTAGGTAAGCCCAGCCTAAGCTGGCATACTTCAGCGAGTTCCGGCAAATGTGGAGGTGAACACGGGTGAGCGCGGCCACCGTCGCCCCACGGCTGCACGGCATCCGTCAACGCCGGCTCACCGTGCTTTCCGCCCTGCTCGGGGCCCTCGCGGTGGCCGTCGTGCTGAGCGTGACCATCGGCTCCAAGTCGGTGCCGCTCGCCGACGCCTGGCACGCGCTGACGTCCCCCACCGGCACCGAGAACGACATCGTGATCCGCTCGCTGCGGGTCCCGCGCACCGTCTTAGGAGTGCTCTCCGGCGTCGCGCTCGGCGTGGCCGGCGCGCTCATGCAGGGCCACACCCGCAACCCGCTCGCCGACCCCGGCCTGCTCGGCGTCACCCAGGGGGCCGCGTTCGCGATGGTCTCCTCGATCATCCTGCTCGGCGTCGACAGCCTGCTCGCCTACATCTGGTTCGGCCTCGCCGGTGCGCTGGTCGCGAGCGTGGCGGTGTTCGCGCTCGGCATGGTGGGCGGCAGGGGCGGCCCCACCCCGGTCACACTGGCGCTGGCCGGCACCGCCGTGAGCGCCCTGCTCGCCGCCCTCACCTCCGCCGTCGTGCTGCTGGACGAGCAGGCGATGGACGTCTTCCGCTTCTGGCAGGCGGGCTCGATCTCCGGCAGGAGCGCCGACGTCGTCTGGCAGGTGCTGCCGTTCATCCTCGTGGGCCTGGTGCTCGCGATGATCAACGCCCCCGGCCTGAACGCCCTGTCGCTCGGCGAGGACGTCGCGCGCGGCCTCGGCCAGAACATCCCCATGACCCGCACCGTGGGCGTCGCCGCCGTCACCCTGCTGTCCGGCGCGGCCGTCGCCGCCTGCGGCTCCCTGGCCTTCGTCGGGCTCATCGTGCCGCACCTCGTCCGTCCGCTGTCCGGCACCGACCACCGGTGGCTGCTGCCGTACTCGGGGCTGGTGGGGGCGGCGCTGCTGCTGTTCGCCGACGTGATCGGCCGCGTGGTGGCCCCGCCCGGCGAGCTGGAGGTCGGCGTGGTGCTCGCCCTGATCGGCGCCCCGTTCTTCGTCGCCCTGGTACGTCGTAGGAAGCCGGTGCGCCTGTGACCACCCTGATGACCAGGCGCCCCCTGCGTGTCGGCCGCCTGTCCTGGCGCGTACGGCCCCGCGCCGTCACGCTCTGCGTGACCGGCCTGGTGCTGCTCGTCCTGCTCATGGCTCTGAACATGCGCATCGGCGAGATCGACATGTCGCTGGCCGACGTCCTCGCGGGCACCTTCGACGTCAACAGCCCTGCCCACTTCGTCATCATGGAGCTGCGCCTGCCGCGCGCGCTCACCGGCGCCCTGGTCGGCATGGCGCTCGCGCTGTCGGGCGCGATCATCCAGTCGATCGCGCGCAACCCGCTCGCGAGCCCGGAGATCCTCGGTGTGACCACCGGCGCCTCCGTCGCCGTGGTGGCCGGGGTGGTGGCGAGCGGCAGCGTCAACAGCGGCGTCAGCGGCCTGCTGGCCACCCTCGGCGTCCCCGCCCTGTCCCTGGTCGGCGGCCTGCTCGGCGCCGCGATCGTGTACGGCCTGGCCTGGCGGCGCGGCCTCGACGGCTACCGCCTGGTGCTGGTCGGCATCGGGGTGGCCGCGGTGTTCACCAACGTCAAGTTCTGGCTGCTGACCGTCGGCGACGTCAACGACACCAGCCGCGCCATGGTCTGGATCAGCGGCTCGCTCAACGCCCGCGGCTGGGAACACGTGGTCCCGACGGCGCTGGCGCTCGTCGTGCTGGTGCCGGTGACGCTGCTCGGCGCCCGTTCCCTCGACGCGCTGCGCTTCGGCGACGACACCGTCACCGCGCTCGGCGTGCGCGTCAACCTGGCCCGCGCGCTGCTCATCCTCGCGGCCGTGCTGCTGGCCGCCGTGGCCACCGCGGCGGCGGGGCCGATCGCGTTCGTGGCCCTCGCGGCGCCGCAGATCGCGCTGCGGCTCGCCCGTACGGCGCAGCCCCCGCTGCTGTGCTCCGCGCTCGTCGGCGGCGTCCTGACCACGGGCGCCGACCTCATCGCCCGCATCGCGTTCTCGCCGATCGAGCTGCCCGTCGGCATCGTGACGGCCGTCCTCGGCGCCCCGTACCTGATCCACCTGATCTGGAGGTCGCGAAAGTGAGACTGCAGGCCGCCGGCGTCAAGCTGGGGTACGGCGACCGTCTCATCGTGGACGGCCTCGACCTCGGCGTCGAGACCGGCACCGTGACGACCATCATCGGCCCCAACGGCTGCGGCAAGTCCACCCTGTTGCGCGCCCTCGGCCGGCTGCTCAAGCCGCGCGGCGGCGAGGTGCTGCTCGACGGCAAGCGCATCGACAAGATCCCCACGCGCGAGGTGGCCAAGGTCCTCGGCATGCTGCCGCAGGCCCCCACCGCGCCCGAGGGGCTGACCGTGGCCGACCTGGTGGCGCGCGGCCGCCATCCGCACCAGACGTGGTACCGCCAGTGGTCCTCCGACGACGAGGGCGCGGTCGCGGCGGCGCTCGACATGACCGGCCTGTCCGACCTGGCGGAACGGCCCCTGGATGAGCTGTCGGGCGGTCAGCGGCAGCGGGCGTGGATCTCCATGGCCCTGGCCCAGGGCACCGACCTGCTCCTGCTCGACGAGCCGACGACGTTCCTCGACCTCGCCCACCAGGTCGAGGTGCTGGAGCTCGTACGGCACCTGCACCAGGAGGGCGGGCGGACGGTGGTCATGGTCCTGCACGACCTCAACCTGGCCGCCCGCTACGCCGACCGGCTCGTGGCCATGCGCGGCGGCAAGGTCATCGCCTCCGGCACCCCGCACGAGGTGCTCACCGAGGACCTGCTGCGCGAGGTCTTCGAACTGGACGCCAAGGTCATCGCCGACCCGGTGGCCGGGACGCCCCTCGTCGTCCCGATCGGCCCCCTGACGGCCCGTCCCTGACCCGCTCAGAGTTCGGACAGCGCCCGCTCGACGTCCGCGTCGTCGGGAGCGAGCTGCGCGGCCCGCAGGAGGTCCTGACGGGCCTCCACGGGCCTCCCGGCGGCCCGGTGCACCAGCGAGCGGTTGAACAGCAGTTCGGGCGTCTCCTCCAGCTTCAGCGCCCGTGACAGGGCGGCCAGCGCCGTGTCGTGGTCGCCCCGCTCGTACGCCAGCTCACCCCGCCCCGCCCAGGCCGCGGCCAGGTCGGGGTCGGCCTCCAGCGCCCGGTCGAAGGCGGCGAGCGCCTCGGCGTGGCGGTGCTCGGCCAGCTCCACCTGGCCCAGCACGCACAGCAGGTGCGGGTCGCCCGGCGTCAGCGCGAGCCCCCGCTCGGCGTCCCGCCGCGCCGCCGCGAGATCGCCCGCGGCCACGTGCAGCCCGGCCCTGTTCACGTACGCGCGCGCGAACTCCGGGTCGAGCTCCAGCGTGTGGTCCAGGTCGGCGCGGGCCCCTTCCAGGTCGCCGGCGGCGTAGCGGATCTCGGAACGGTTGTAGTACGCCTCGGGGAACGGCGGGCTGAGCCGCATCACGGCCTCGTAGTCGGCGAGCGCCTCCTCCGTCCGGCCCAGCTCCTGCAGCAGGTTGCCGCGGTCGAGGTAGTAGTCGGGGTAGCCGGGGTCGGCCTCCACCGCGCGCGTGTAGTCGGCCAGCGCCTCCTCCTTGCGCCCGGCCATGGCGAGCAGCTGCCCCCGGTTGGCGTACAGGACGAGCCGGTGGATCGGGTGCTCGCCCGCGAGGTCGGTCTCGGCCAGCTCGATCGCCCGCTCCACCAGCTCCATCGCGGCGGCGTAACGACCCCTGCGCACCTCGACCAGGGCCTTGCCGTTGAGGTCGAACCCGAGGTGGAACGCGCGCTCGCGCCGGTCGGGCATCAGGGACGTGATCGTGATGGCCTCGTTGACCCAGGCCAGGGCCTCTTCCGGGTCGCGCTTCGCGTGATCGTGGTGCCGTACGAGGATCATGGCGGTGGCGTACGCGGCGGTGGCGCGGTACCGCGGATGCGTGCTCCTGCGCCTGACCCGGTCGTAGAGCTCGCGGGCCTCCTCCTCGCGCTCGATCGCCTCCAGCGACGCCGCCACGCGCAGCAGCAGCCGCTCCCACGCCTCGGGGTCGTCCTCGTACGCCCGGCCGCGCAGCGCCTCCAGCCCCGCCTCGGCCATGGCGTGGTGGAACCCCTCGTCGCGGTAGCGGTCGAAGTCGGCGGCGAACGGCCCCCGTCCGGGAGCCGACGGCCCCTCCTCGATCACGAGCAGCGCGGGGTCGACCCGGCGGCGCAGGACGGCGAGCAGTTCGGTGTCGGTGGGGTCCGCCTCGTCCAGGTTGGCGACGGTGACGGTGAGCGGGCCCGCGTCGGTGAGGTGGTCGCGGACGAACTCGGCCAGGCCGTTGGCGAGCCTGAGGGTGCGCCGGGCCCCGGGCACGAGGACGCGCTGCTCCCTGGGCAGGGAGTCGGCCAGCGAGCGTCTGCGGGCCGGCACGGAGCCGTGCAGGCCGGGCGCCACGGCGCGGATCTCGATGTCGTGCCGGGTGACCAGGTCGGGTCGGCGCTCCAGCGCCGGGGGTACCAGGTGCGCGAGCAGCGCCGCGCCCATCGTGTAAGGGCCGCCGATGCGGCGGTCCGCGTCAAGGAAGATCGTCTTCACACGGTGCCTTTTCCGTGGTCCGGGACGGCCGGCGTCCGCGCGCAGAGGACGCCGGCCTGCTGACTCAGCCGCAGTGCCGCGGTGCAGCCGCGGCGGTCGGCTTCACGGTTCCTGGCCGGTGAACAACGATCTTCTTCATGTGCGCCCTCTCGCCTTTGTGCGGGATCGAACGATCATTGATGACCGATACATGTGACCACAGACAAAAGCCCCAGATCAATGTTTATCTGGTAATGGCTAATTCACCGGTACTTAAGTGCTATCCGTAACCTAATCGCCCAGAATCGCGTCGACGAAAACCTCGGGATCGAACGGCGCGAGGTCGTCAGGACCCTCGCCCAGACCCACGAGTTTCACCGGCACCCCCAGCTCCCGCTGCACCGAGATGACGATGCCGCCCTTGGCCGTGCCGTCGAGCTTGGTCAGCGCGATGCCCGTGATGTTGACCGCCTCGGCGAACACCTGTGCCTGGCGCATGCCGTTCTGGCCGGTGGTGGCGTCGAGGACGAGCAGCACCTCGTCGACGGTGGCCTTCTTCTCGATGACCCGCTTGACCTTGCCCAGCTCGTCCATGAGGCCGGTCTTGGTGTGCAGGCGGCCCGCGGTGTCGACGATGACGACGTCGACCTTCTCCTCGATGCCCCGGGCGACCGCGTCGAACGCCACGGAGGCCGGGTCGCCGCCCTCGGGACCGCGCACCGTGTCGGCGCCGACCCGCTCGCCCCACGTCTGCAGCTGGTCGGCCGCCGCCGCGCGGAAGGTGTCGGCCGCGCCGAGCACGACCTTCCTGCCGTCACCGATGAGGGACCGCGCGAGCTTGCCCGTGGTGGTGGTCTTGCCGGTGCCGTTGACGCCCACGACCAGCACGACCGCCGGCCGCTCGCCGTGCGGGCTCACCCTGAGCGTGCGGTCGAGGTCGGGGTTGATCTGGGCGAGCAGCTGCTCGCGCAGCAGCCCGCGAACCTCGTCATGGGTACGGCTGCCGAGCACCTTCACCCGGGTGCGCAGCTCCTCCACGACGGCCTGGGTGGGCGCGACGCCCACGTCGGCCGTGATCAGGCTCTCCTCGATCTCGTCCCAGACGTCGTCGTCGAGCCGGTCGCGCGACAGCAGCTCCAGCAGACCGCGGCCGAGCGTGCTCTGCGAACGGGCCAGGCGCGAGCGCAGCCTGACCATCCGGCCCGCCGACGGCGGCGGAACCTCGATCTCGGGCTCCACCACGACCGGCTCGGCCGGCTTGACCGGCGGCGGGAGCGTGGTGGTGGCGCCCTCGCCCTCCTCGCCCGCCGCGGCGGGCCGCTTCTCCTCCTCCTCGGGAAGCGCGGGGGCCTCGGGCGGCAGAACGGGAGGCGGAGCCTTCCGGCCCGGCCGGAAATACAGGAAGAGACCGCCGATCACCAACAGGGCGACGACGGCCACGATCACAATGACGCCGAGGTAACCATCCACAAGACGTCAGTTTTCCAGATCGACCGACATGGTCATGCCCAAGGCCACACCGATCAGGCGGTTTCGCGCTCCCGCAGCCGCTGACTGACCACCTGCGTGACGCCGTCGCCGCGCATCGACACGCCATAGAGCGCGTCGGCGATCTCCATCGTGCGTTTGTTGTGAGTGATCACTATCAACTGTGAACTCTGCCGCAATTCCTCGAAAAGCGTCAGCAGCCGCTGGGTGTTGGTGTCGTCGAGCGCGGCCTCGACCTCGTCCATCACGTAGAACGGCGACGGCCGGGCCTTGAAGATCGACACCAGGAACGCCACCGCCGTGAGCGAGCGCTCGCCGCCCGACAGCAGCGACAGCCGCTTGACCTTCTTGCCCGGCGGACGCGCCTCCACCTCGATGCCCGTGGTCAGCATGTCGGACGGGTCGGTGAGCACCAGCTTGCCCTCGCCGCCGGGGAACACCCGGGTGAAGATCTCCTCGAACTCCCTGGCGACGTCCTCGTACGCCGAGGCGAACATCTGCTCGACCCGCTCGTCGACCTCCTTGACCACGGTCATCAGGTCGCGCCGGGTCTTCTTGAGGTCTTCGAGCTGGGAGTTGAGGAACGCGTGCCGCTCCTCCAGCGCCGCGAACTCCTCCAGCGCGAGCGGGTTGACCTTGCCGAGCTGGGTCATCTGCCGCTCGGCCGCCCTGGCCCGCTTCTCCTGCTCCTCCCGCACGTACGGCACCGGCGGGTCGCCGGGCACGGGCGCGTCGGGGCCGTACTCGGAGATCAGCGTCTCGACCTCGACGCCGAACTCCTCCAGCGCCCGCTGCTCCATCTGCTCCAGCCGCAGCCGCTGCTCGGTGCGGGCCACCTCGTTGCCGTGCACCCGGTTGACCAGCTTGTCGAGCTCCTGGCCGAGCTCGCGGACGCGCAGGCGTACCTGCTTGAGCTCGGCGTCGACGGCCACCCGCGCGAGGTCGGCCTCGTCGCGCTCCCTGGAGGCCAGCTGGACGGACCCGGCGAGCGCCGCGAGCACCTGCTTGGCGCCCTTGCTGACGGCCTCGGCCAGCGCCGCCTGGCGCCTGCGCCGGGCGCGCCGCTCGGCCGCCCTGGCGCGTTCCTCGCGCTCGCGCCGGGCCGCGCGCAGCAGCCCGTCGGCGCGCCCCTCGACGCCCTTGACCCGCTCCTCCGCGGTACGGACCTGCAGCCGGATGTCCATCTCGCGCTGCCGGGCGAGCTCGCACGCGGCCGCCAGCTCGTCGCGCAGGTCGGTGGTGGGCTCCGCCTCGAGTTCCTGGGCGTATTCGGCCTCGGCCAGCCGGACCTCCAGCTCGGCCAGCTCCTCCAGCCCTTCGTCGCGGGCCGCCTCGGCTCTGGTCACGCTCGCGGCCAGGCGCTCGGCCTCGGCGCGCGCGGCGCCCGCGGCGGCCTCGAGCTGGGCCAGCCGTCTGGCCGTCGCGGCGGCGCGCTGGTCGGCCTCGCGCTGGCGGCTCCTGACCTGGTCGAGCGCGCCCTGGGCGGCGCTCACACCGGCCTGGGCGGTGGTGACGGCGTGCTGCGCCTCGCCGACGCGCGCCTGCGCGGACTCCAGCGCGCTCTGGGCGGCCTGCTCACGGGCGACGGCCTCGTCGAGGGCCACGAGGGTCTCCTCGGCCCGCGCCTCGGCCTCCTCCAGGTGCTTGACGGCCTCGTCGAGCGCGGCCCGCACCTGCAGCACGGACGTGCCGCCGTCGGACCCGCCCTCGGCCACGTGCGCTCCGACAAGGTCACCGGCCCTGGTGACGGCGCGCAGCTCCGGGTGGCGCTCGACGAGTGCCCGCGCGGCGTCGAGGTCGTCGACGACCGCCACCCCGTCGAGTACGTGCCCCACGGCCGCCCGTAGCTCCTCGGGAACCGTCACGAACTCCGCGACCCACCGGCTCCCCTCAGGGGCGTCACCGAGCGGGGCGTCCGCCGCGCGGTCGCCGGCGACCAGCAGGGTCGCCCGCCCCGCGCCGCGGTCGCGCAGCAGGTCGAGGGCTTCCACGGCGCTGCCGAGGCTCCGTACGGTGATCGCCTCGGCGACCGGCCCCAGCACGGCGGCGACGGCGAGCTCGGCACCCGGCGTGACCTGCGTCGCGGCCGCCAGCGGCCCCAGCACCCCGGCGAGACCGGCCTCCAGCAGCGCGGCCCCGCCGTCGCCCTTGGCCAGCCCCAGCTCCAGTGCCTCGCGCCGGGCGGCGAGCGCGGCCACGGCGCGCTGGGCCTCCTGGTCGGCGGCCCGCGCGGTGCTCACCGCCGCCTTGGCCTCGCGCAGGGCGGCGCGCGGCGCGTCGAGGCCCGACGTGGCCTCCTCCAGCCCGGCGCGCGCCTCGTCGGCGACCGCCTTGGCCTCCTCGACCATGGCCTGCGCGGTGGCGAGCTCGTCGGCGAGCGCCGGGTCGGCGGCCGGCTCCTCCAGCCGCTGCGCCTCCAGGTCTTCCCCTGCTCGCCGCTCCCGCTCGCCGGCGTCGGCGAGCGCCTGCCGCAGGCGGCCGATCTCGTCCTCGGCGGCCCTGGCCCGGCTCCGTACGGAATCGACCTGGCCGCGCAGCTTGGCCAGCCCCTCGCGGCGGTCGGCGGCGGCCCGAGCGGCCAGGGCGAGCCGCTGCGCCTCGGCGCTCAGCTCGGCCTCGGCGGCGGACCTGCGCTGCACCGCCTCCTCCAGCAGCTCCCGCGCCTGGTCGAGCTCGGCCTGCATCATCTGCTCGCCCTCGCGCACCTCGGCCGCCTCGCGCTCGAGGTCTTCCGGGTCGCGGCCGCGGCGCTCGATGGCGGCGGCGTCAAGGGCGTGCCGGTGGCGTTCGGCGGCCAGCTGTTCGAGGCCGCTGATCCGCTCGCGCAGCGACGACAGCCGGAAGTACGTCTCCTGCGCCGCCGCGAGCCGCGGCTGGGCCTCGGCCTCGGCGGCCTCCAGAGCGGCCTCGCGCTGCTGCCCCTCGCCCAGCTCCGCCTCGACCTGGCGGCGGCGTTCCGAGATCGCGGCCTCGTCGGCCGCCTCGCGCTCCAGCGTGAGGCGCAGGGTCCACACGTCGTCGGCGAGCAGCCGCAGCCGGGCGTCGCGCAGGTCGGCCTGGATGACGGCGGCCTTACGGGCGATCTCGGCCTGGCGGCCCAGCGGCTTGAGCTGGCGGCGCAGCTCGGTGGCGAGGTCCTGCACGCGCGTGAGGTTGGCCTGCATCGCGTCGAGCTTGCGCAGCGCCTTCTCCTTGCGCTTGCGGTGCTTCAGTACGCCCGCGGCCTCCTCGATGAAGGCCCTGCGGTCTTCAGGGCCCGCGTGCAACACCGTGTCGAGCTGCCCCTGCCCGACGATGACGTGCATCTCACGGCCGATGCCGGAGTCGGACAGCAGCTCCTGGATGTCGAGCAGGCGGCAGGTGTCGCCGTTGATCGCGTATTCGCTCTGCCCCGACCGGAACATCAGCCGGCTGATCGTGACCTCGGTGTAGTCGATGGGGAGGGCGCCGTCGGAGTTGTCGATCGTCAGCGTCACCTCGGCGCGGCCGAGCGGCGGCCGGGACGACGTGCCGGCGAAGATGACGTCCTCCATCTTGCCGCCGCGCAGCGACTTGGCGCTGTGCTCGCCCATCACCCAGGCGAGTGCGTCGACGACGTTGGACTTGCCTGAGCCGTTGGGCCCGACCACACAGGTGATGCCCGGCTCGAAACGCAGCGCGGTCGCGGAGGCGAAGGACTTGAAGCCACGCAGGGTCAGGGTCTTCAGATACACCAGCGGCCCCCTTCTCCTGTACGGACATCGGAGAAGCCTACTGGTCATCGCCGACGTCGGCGGAAAAGGCGGCCGAGCACGCCGGAGTTACGGCCCACCGGAAGTGATCACACAGTGAATTCCATGGCTCTGCCGTGACCGTGAATTTCCGTGGGCAAATAACAAGGGACGTCTCACCGAGACGTCCCTGGGTCTTGCGCTCCGATCACTCTCAGGTGAGTGCCGGCTCGCGCTCCTGCACGCGGCTTAGCGCCTCGTCGCGGGTCTGCGCTGCAAGAGCGTCGTTCGTGGCCTGAAGTCGGATGAGTTCTGCCTCCAGATCCCGGATACGCTGCTGCAGGCGGCGCATCTCCGAGACCATACGAGGGTCAGGACCGCCGACGTGGCCGAGTAGAGCCTTCGCCATGGTAAAGGGTCCTCCACGCTGAGTGACCAGACTGGTTCGCGCACTTCTGTTCCGCGGGAGGGGTGCGCGTGGTACCTAACAAGAGTCGCACCGGCAGTGTGGGCGGTCAAGTCGATCGAACCGCTGAGCCCCTACTGATGGGCACTCCCGACATACAACTATACCCTATTTGGTCTGTTTGACGAAATCGCCTACCGCTCTACAAAGCTGGTCAAACTACCTCGGGCTTCGCTCCAGCGTTCTACCACTCCATCCACCCTGCCCGGCGTGTCGCAACCCCTCAGCAACTCCAGCAGCTTGACGCACGCCTCCCTCGGGCCTTCCGCGACCACCTCGACCCGGCCGTCGGCGGCGTTGCGCGCCCAGCCCACCAGACCGAGCTCCAGCGCCCGCGAACGGGTCCACCAACGGAACCCCACGCCCTGGACCCTGCCACGCACCCACGCGTTCAGCCGGACGTCCGTGACGTCGCCCATCACCACTCCCTCGGATGCCTCGCCACCTGCGGTTTCTCCGCGAACCCGGCCGCCGCACCGGGCGTTCCTGCTCCGTGGCCACCTTACCGGCCAGGAATCGGACGTCCCGAAGCCCTCACGCACGGTGATCTCACGCGGCCGGCGTCAGCGCGGCGGCCGCTGGCACCTGGGGCAGGAGTAGGAGGAACGGTTCATGAACGCCTCGCGCCTGATCGGGGTGCCGCACCGCGAGCACGGCAGGTCACGCCGCCCGTACGCCTCCAGCGAGCGGTCGAAGTAGCCGCTCTCACCGTTGACGTTGACGTACAGGCTGTCGAACGACGTGCCGCCCTGCTCCAGCGCCGAGCCCATGACCGTGCGGATCGCGGCGACGAGTTCGGCCACCTTCGGCCGGGTGAGCGTCTCCGTGGGACGCGCCCAGTGCAGCCGGGCGATCCACAGGGCCTCGTCGGCGTAGATGTTGCCGACCCCGCTGATCAGCGACTGGTCGAGCAGCGCCCGCTTGATCTCCGTACGCTTCGCCCGCAGTCTCCTGGCGAACTCCGCCTCGTCGAACGCCGGCTC
Source organism: Nonomuraea maritima (assembly GCF_900100395.1). Taxonomy (GTDB): domain Bacteria; phylum Actinomycetota; class Actinomycetes; order Streptosporangiales; family Streptosporangiaceae; genus Nonomuraea; species Nonomuraea maritima. The sequence continues at coordinate 529,880 of NZ_FNFB01000002.1, forward strand.
GAACGGGTCGGGCGCGATGTGCGCGATCGGCTCGGGGATGCCGCCGCGCAGCGGGGCGAGCATGACGTGCCCGAACGTCCGCTGGTCGACGAACCTCAGGTCGGGGCCGCCGTCCTCGAAGCGCAGGCGTACGCGCAGATGCCGCTCCAGCGGCGAGTCAGGGGCGACGACCAGCAGCTGCCCGCTCATCCCCAGGTGGGCCATGAGGGCCTCATCGGCGCCCGACAGGGGCAGCCACAGGTATTTGCCGCGACGCTCGGCCGACAGCACCGCGCGGCCCTTCAGGCGGGCGGCGAACTCGTCGGCTCCTGGAAGGTGACGCCGGATCGCGCGCGGGTGCAGCACCTCGGCCGAGGCGATCTCGCGCCCGACCACCCACTGCGCGAGGCCACGCCTGACGACCTCGACCTCCGGCAGCTCCGGCACTTCGGACCTCGCCCTCTCATCAGGACCGCCCCGCGGCCCGTTCATCACCGTCCACCACAACGCCCACGCCATCGGCGGGCTTCCCGCGCGGCAACCCTCCCACGACGGGACTGCGGTGGCCATCCCCACAACCGGGGTTCCCGTGGCGGGCGCGGCCGGTGAGGGCGGGTGGGTCAGGCGGTGGGCTGGCTCTCGCGCTGCTCGCGGCGGGCGCGGATGCGGGTCCAGGCGGCCTCCGCGGCCTGCTGCTCCGCTTCCTTCTTGCTGCGCCCGGTGCCGGAACCGTAGGACTCGCCGCCGACGCGCACCATGGCCGTGAACGACTTGGCGTGGTCGGGGCCGCTCTCCTCGACGTGGTACTCGGGCACGCCGAGCGCCTCGGAGGCGGTGAGCTCCTGCAGCGACGTCTTCCAGTCGAGCCCCGCGCCCAGCGACGCCGAGCGCACGATCAGCGGGTCGAACAGCAGGTGGACGACCCGGAACGCCTCGTCGAGCCCCTTGTCGACGTAGATGGCGCCGATGAGCGCCTCAAGGGTGTCGGCCAGGATGGACGACTTGTCGCGCCCGCCCGTGCCCTCCTCGCCCCTGCCGAGCCGCAGGAACCGGCCGAGCCCGAGCCCTCTCGCCACGTCGGCCAGGGCGCGCATGTTGACCACGGCGGCGCGCAGCTTCGCGAGCTGGCCTTCCGGCAGGTCGGGGTGGTTGCGGTAGAGGGTGTCGGTGACCACCAGGCCGAGCACCGAGTCGCCCAGGAACTCGAGCCGCTCGTTGGTGGGCAGCCCACCGTTCTCGTACGCGTAGGAGCGATGGGTCAGCGCCCGCTCCAGGATGCCGTTGTCGACGCCGATGGCGAGAACCTGCTCCAGCTCGTCACGGGCGACCTCGACGGCCACCGGCTTAGGACCTGCGCCCACGTGCTTCCTCCTCGGACATCTTCACATGGCGCGTCGGCTGCGAGAGATGCCCGAAAACGTGGTGGGCGTCGGGGTAACGCGTAGCCCCGGCGTCCACCACGACCGCGGGCGCACCGCCGCCGCACGCATTTGAGACGGTAACGCCGACCGAGGCACTTTGGCACCCGGTCGGCATCACGTCAACTGCTGGCGGATCAGGCGGACGGCTCGACGACCTGACGACGGTTGTAGGTGCCGCAGGTGGGGCACGCGATGTGCGGCTGCTTGGGCGACCGGCACTGCGGGCAGCTCACCAGGGCGACAGCAGTCGTCTTCCACTGGGAGCGACGGGCGCGGGTGTTGCTCCGCGACATCTTTCGCTTCGGGACGGCCACGTCACTTCTCCTGATCGTTATCTTTGTCGGTAATCAGACCTTGCAACGACGCCCAGCGGGCATCGATCTTCTCGTGCCGATGGTCGACGCCGGCCTCCGCCAGCTTGACCCCGCACTCCACGCAGAGCCCTTCGCAGTCGTCACGACACATCGGGCTCAACGGCAGTGCGAGCACCACCGCGTCGCGGAACGTCGGCTCGAGATCGAGCAGCTCACCGTCGAGCAGTGAGTCCTCCTCCGAGGCGTCCTCGTCGGAGTAGAAGAACAGCTCCTGCAGATCGACCTCGATCTCGGAGGAGACCGGGTCGAGACACCGCGAGCACTCCCCCGCGAGAGGGGTGCGCGCCGTGCCCGAGACGAGCACGCCTTCCATCACTGCTTCGAACCGGAGATCCAGCTCGATTTCGGCGTCCTTGGGGACGCCGATCATGTCAACGCCGATGTCCACCGGTGCCGGGAGGGTCACGGAAACCTGGCGCATCGTGCCCGGCCGCTTTCCCAGGTCGTGAGTGGAGATCACCCAAGGGGAGCGGGGGTCGAGGTGCTGAGTCATCCTGCTCTCGCTAGGCATGGCGAAACCTCGCCGTCGTACAAGGCCGAAATGAAAGGATAGCAGCTCGCGGTCAGCCTCTGAGCCGCTCGATGAGCAGCTTGTGGACGAGGTCGGGCACGAGCCCGGACACGTCACCACCGTACCGGGCGATCTCCTTCACCCGCGACGACGACAGGAACGAGTACTCGGGGTTGGTCGGCATGAACAGCGTCTCCACACCCGACATGCGGTAGTTGAGCTGCGCCATCTGGAGCTCGTAGTCGAAATCGCTGACGACCCTGATGCCCTTGACGATGGCCGGGATGTCGTTCTCCTTGCAGAAATCCACCAACAAGCCGTGGAATTTGCGCACTTGGACGTTCGGGTAGTCCTTCGTCACGGTCCGCAGGACGTCAATCCTCTCGTCGACCGTGAACAGGCTGCTTTTCTCTACGTTGATGAGGACTGCCACGGTCACCTCGTCGTACAGCCGTGCGGAACGGCCGATGATGTCGAGGTGGCCGTTCGTGATGGGGTCGAACGACCCCGGGCACACTACGCGGCGCAAGACGCCTCCCAGGTCTACGGGTTCCCGGCGGCGCGACCGTACCAAACGGATGCTTCGCCATAACGACGGACCCTCTCCTCAACGTACCCTTCGGGCCACGTCAAGGGCTTTCCCCTGGTTTCCCTCTCGAATGCCACCAATCCCTCATCGACCAACCAGCCGTTGTCCCGGAGAAGCTCCAGAACGGTCGTGACTTCGCCCTCACCCACCGCGTACGGCGGATCCGCGAACACGATGTCGAACGGCTCGTCGGGCTTCTTCGCGAGCACCCGTTCGACCTTGTCGGCCAGCACGTGCGCGCCCTCGAGCCCGAGCGACCTGACGTTGTCGCGGACCGTGCGGGCCGCCCTCGGGTCGGCCTCCACCAGCACGGCCTCGGACGCACCCCGCGACAGCGCCTCCAGGCCGATCGCACCGGAGCCCGCGTACAGGTCGAGGACGCGGGCGTCGTCCAGGCCGTACAGATGGTCGAGCGTCAAGAAGATCCCTTCTCGAGCCCTGTCACTGGTCGGCCGCGTTCCGCGCCCCGGAGGGACGGCCAGCCGACGCCCACCCGCCACGCCTGCGATGATCCGCGTCATGTGACCCATTGTCCCGCATGTTCACCCAGGTCAAGAGTGGACAAGTGTCTGCCTCGACTACGCAAGGGTGATTCACAACGGCTGGGGGGCCACGCATGATGATGCTGCGGCCTTCAAGGTGACCCACGTGGAGGCCGACCGGCGTGATCGTGAGCCCTTCCGCACGCCGGTTCCCTCGGCACCTGACCCGAGGGTGGGCCCAGCCGGGGACGGCATTCGGGGGGAGGCCGTCCCCGCGGCTGGGTTCGTCGGACCGACCAGGTCGGCTCCGTTCAGGACCTCAGCTCAGGACCTCAGCTCAGGCCCATCGGCCCGCACCGACCGGCATCCCGCGACCAGCCGGCCCGCACCGCCCGGCGCTCCGCGATCGACCAGGCGCTGCTCCCGGTCAGGTCTTCTCCAGGTACTCGGCCCGCTCGTCGGCCAGCAGCCGGACGATCTCGGCGCGCAGACCCTCGTGCTCGCGCAGCTCAGGATCGGTCGTCAGCAGCGTCGCCGCCTCCTCGCGGGCCGCGGCGATCACGTCCTCGTCACGCAGCAGCTGCAGCAGCTTGAGCGACGAGCGCTTGCCCGACTGAGCGGCCCCCAGCACGTCGCCCTCGCGCCGCTGCTCGAGGTCGACGCGCGACAGCTCGAACCCGTCGAGGGTGGCGGCCACCGCGTCGAGGCGGGCACGGGCGGGCGTGCCCTCGGGGAAATCGCTGACCAGCAGGCACAGGCCGGGCAGGCCGCCCCGGCCGACGCGGCCGCGGAGCTGGTGGAGCTGGGAGACGCCGAAGCGGTCGGCGTCCATGATGATCATCACTGAGGAGTTGGGCACGTCGACCCCGACCTCGATGACCGTGGTCGCCACCAGCACGTCGGTCTCGCCCCGCGTGAACGCGCGCATGACGGCGTCCTTCTCCTCGGGCGGCAGCTTGCCGTGCAGCGTGCCCATGCGCAGGTCGTGGAACGGCCCCTGGGCGAGCATCTCGGCCACGTCGAGGACGGCGAGGGGCGGCCGGCGCTCGTCGCCGGCGGACGTCGCCTCGGCCACCTGCAGGTCGCCCTCGTCGCCCTCGAGGTCGCCGATGCGCGGGCACACGATGTACGCCTGACGGCCGAGCGCCACCTCTTCGCGCACCCGCTGCCACGTGCGCTCGAGGTAGTGGGGCTTCTCTGCGGCGGGGACGACGTGGGTGGTGATGGGCGCCCGCCCCGACGGGAGCTGCGACAGCGTCGAGACCTCCAGGTCGCCGAACACCGTCATCGCGACCGTGCGCGGGATCGGGGTGGCCGTCATGACCAGGACGTGCGGACGGGCCTGCCCGGCCTTCTCGCGCAGCGCGTCGCGCTGCTCGACGCCGAAGCGGTGCTGCTCGTCGACCACGACCAGCCCCAGGTCGGCGAACTGGACGTGCTCCTGCAGCAGCGCGTGCGTGCCGACGACGATGCCCGCCGTGCCGGAGGCGACGTCGAGCAGCGCGGCGCGACGGGCGGCCGCGCCCATCGAGCCGGTCAGCAGCGTGACCGCGGTGCCGCCGAACATGCCGCCCTGCGCGAGGTCGCCGAGCATGGCGGTGATCGAGCGGTGGTGCTGCTGGGCCAGCACCTCGGTGGGCGCGAGCAGCGCGGCCTGGCCGCCCGAGTCGACGACCTGGAGCATCGCCCGCAACGCCACCACGGTCTTGCCCGCGCCGACCTCGCCCTGCAGCAGCCGGTGCATCGGGTGCTCGAGCGCCAGGTCGGCGGCGATCTCCTCGCCCACCTGGGCCTGCCCCTCGGTGAGGGCGAACGGCAGCCGCTCGTCGAAACCGGCCAGCAGGCCGTCGGCGCGCCTCGGCCTGGGCTTGGCGGGCCAGGCGGTGGCGGCCTGCCTGCGCTGCAGCAGCACGGCCTGCAGCACGAACGCCTCGTCGAACTTCAGCCGCTGGCGCGCCCGGTTCACCTCGGCGAAGTCTTTCGGCCGGTGGATGGCGACCAGCGCCTCGCCCAGCGGCTGCAGACCGTGGCGGACGCGTACGGAGGCGGGCAGCGGGTCGTCGAGCGGGCCGAGCGTGTCGAGGACGACGCCCACCGCCCGCCTGATCGCCCAGGGCGTCAGGTCTTTGCCCGCCGGATAGATCGGCACCGGCGCCGCCGCGAACTCCGCGGCGTTCGCCTCGCCCTCCTCGAACAGCTCGAACTCGGGGTGGGCGAGCTGCCAGCGCGGCTTGCCACGCGCGCCGAACAGCCCCACCTTGCCGGCGAACATGCCCCGCCGGCCCGGCTTCATCCGCGACTCGGCGACGTGGGAGCCCTTGCCGAAGAACGACAGGTAGAGCCTGTTGCCGTCGCCGTCGACGATCTCGACCTCGAGCCAGGTGCCGCCGCGGTTGCGCATGGGCTTGCGCATCAGCCTGCTCACCTCGCCGACCACGGTGACGTGCTCGTCGACCTCCAGCGCGTCGAGCGTGGTCAGCTCGCCGCGCTCGGCGTAGCGGCGCGGGTAGTGGCGCAGCAGGTCGCCGACCGTCTCCAGGCCGAGCACGGAGTGCAGCAACTTGGCGGTCTTCGGGTCGAGCGCTTTCGTCAGCGGCTCGTCGAAACGGCTCACGGCATTCAGTTCTACCGCTTGCGGCCGACAAGAATCCTCCGGGACACCGCGGTTCGCGGTCACTCGACGCCGACGAGGAGCGGGTGGCCGTCCTGCGCGCCGTCGTACACGACCACCTCGACGCCGGGGTGCGCGCGCCCGAGGTGCTCCTGGAGGCGGGACGCCAGGCCCGCCGGGGCCCGCGCGCCCGTCACCAGCGTGACCAGCTCGCCGCCGTCCGCCACCATGCGATCGACGACCTGGACGGCCACGCTCTCCACCGACCCGCTGGTCACGACCGCCTCGCCGCCGACCACGCCGACCACCTCATCGGGACGGCCGCCTTCCCGCGCGGCGATGTGCGCGTACCTGGTGTGGCGGGCCGCCTCGGTCATCGCCGCCACGTCGTCGGCGAAGCCCCGCCCCGGATCGTGGACGGCCAGCGCGGCCAGCCCCTGCACGGTCGCCTTCGCGGGCAGGATCTCGACCGTCATCCCGTCCTGCCGGGCGCTCCTCGCCGCGGCGACGACGATCTCGTGGACGCTCTCGTCGTCGGGCACGACCACGACCTCCCGTCCCGCCTGCCGGAGCGCCGCGAGCACCTCAGGGACCGGCGGCAGGGCTCCGGTCGCGCGCCGCACGACGACGGCGCCGCACCGCTCGAACAGCGCCGCGACCCCCTCCCCCGCGACCACCGCCACGACCCCGCGTCCTGCCGGGTGCTGCCGGTGTCCGTCACCGGCGAGGTACGTGACGGAGATCCGGTGCGGGCGGCCCGCCCGGATACCGGCCTCGACCGCCGGTCCGGCCGCACGGACGTGGACGTGCACGTTCCACAGCCCGTCGCCGCCGACCACCACCAGGGAGTCGCCCATCGCGTCGAGCTCCTCGCGCAGGGCGGCCACGGCCCCGTCGTCGGCGTCCAGCAGGTACATGACCTCGTAGCCCGCGCCGGACTCCGTCATCGCCGCCACCGGGGCGGTCGGCGCGGGCACCTCGTAGCGGCCCGCGGCGCCGGCGACCACCTCGGCGAGGGCCTCCAGCACGATCGCCACCCCGGCGCCGCCCGCGTCGACGACGCCGCTGCGGGCCAGCACCTCCAGCTGGCCCGGCGTGCGGCGCAGCGCCATCCGCGCCTCCTCGGCCGCCCGCCGTGCCACCTCGTGCGGGCCGCCGCCGGTCTCGCGCGCCGCCCGCGCGGCCGATTCGAGGACGCTCAGCACCGTGCCCTCGACGGGCCGAGCCACCGCCTCCCTCGCCAGCGCGGCGGCCCTGATCAGCGCGGCGCGCAGGTCGGGGCCGTGCTGCAGCACCTCGGCGAGGCCGCGCAGCGCCTGGCTGACGATCACGCCCGAGTTGCCGCGCGCGCCGACCAGGGCGCCGTACGCGAGGGTCTGCCAGGAGACGGCCGGGTCGACGTCGTCCGGGAGCGCCTCGACGGCCTCGGCGGCGGACAGCAAGGTCAGGTGCAGATTGGTGCCGGTGTCGCCGTCGGCGACGGGGAAGACGTTGAGCGCGTCGATCTCCGTACGGGCCCTGCCGAGCTCGTCGGCGGCGCGGCGGGCCCAGCGCCGCACGGCGGTCAGGTCGAGGATCTCCATCGCCGACCTCCCGGGATGCGCTACGGTTGCCGCTGGAGAATATCGCCGTCCGGGGTCCGGTCCAGAGGCTCTGGTTCGCGTCCACCGGTGTGGATCGGATATTCTCGTCTGGCTGGCCGGTTGTCCCGGCATGCCCTCCGCCCCGGAATGCATCCGCGGACAGGGCTACATCGACTGTTTTAAGGAGCGATACCGTGGCTTCCGTCTGCGATGTCTGCCGCAAGGGGCCGACGTTCGGCAACAACGTGTCCCACTCCCACCGCCGCACCCGCCGTCGTTGGAACCCCAACATCCAGACGGTTCGCGCGGTCATCGGTGGCACGCCGAAGAAGCTGAACGTGTGCACGTCGTGCATCAAGGCGGGCAAGGTCACCCGCTAGTTTCCACGTCCACGAAAGCCCGCCGTGCTCGTAGAGAGCGGCGGGCTTTCGTCGTGCCAGGAAACCAGGCCGCCGCAAGCCGTGGCCCGGACGTGACCGGCGCACCTCCGGGCGGGGTCGGCTGCGGCGGGTGGGGTCAGCGCCAGCGCCAGGCGTGGTCCACGGGGCCGATGCCCGAGCCCAGCGGGAAGCCGCGCGCTATGGCACCCGTCACGTACTCCTTGGCCGCCCCCACGGCCGTCGGCACGTCGTCGCCCAGGGCGAGGCGGGAGGCGATGGCCGAGGCGAGCGTGCAGCCCGTGCCATGGGTGTGGCGGTTGTCGTGGCGTTCGGCGGTGAAGCGGTATTCGTCCGTGCCGTTCGTGAGCAGGTCGACCGGGGCTCCTGGCAGGTGCCCGCCCTTGATCAGCGCCCAGGTGGGGCCGAGCTCCAGCACGGCGTCGGCCGCCGCCCTGAGCCCGTTCTCGTCCTCCACCTTGACGGAGGTGAGCTGCTCCACCTCCCAGAGGTTCGGCGTGACCACGGTGGCCACCGGCAGCAGCCGGGTGCGCAGCGTGTCGACGGCCTCGGGCGCGAGCAGCGAGTCGCCGTGCTTCGACACCCCGACGGGGTCGACGACGAGCGGCGCGGCGTACGCGCCGAGCGTCTCCGCCACCGTCTCCACCAGCGCGGGCGAGGCCAGCATGCCGGTCTTGATCGCCTGCGCCCCGATGTCGCCGAGCACGGAGTCGAGCTGCGCCCGCACGGCCTCGGGGGGCAGTTCCCAGTAGCCCTGGACGCCGAGCGAGTTCTGGGCCGTGACCGCCGCGATGACGCTCATGCCGTGGACGCCCATGGCGAGCATGGTCTTGAGGTCTGCCTGGATGCCCGCGCCGCCGCCGGAGTCGGAGCCCGCGACAGTCAGCACACGTGGAGGGGTCGAAACCGTCATGTCCCTCATCCAACCATTCAGCTGACGGCGCAGTCCCCGGAGACCAGCCCGCAGTTGGCCGCCTTGGAACCCTTGCCGGTGGCAGTGAACGACACCTTCACCGTCTGGCCGGCCACCAGCGGGTTCTCCAGCTCGAGGATCAGCAGGTCGCCGTCCTGCGTCCACTCGGCGCCGGACACGTTCGTGACCTTGCCGTTCACCGGCACGGAGACGGTGGGGCTCGCCAGCGTCCGCTTGGAGGTGTTGGAGACCGCCACGCTGGCCCGGTACGTGGCCGGGCGCTGACTGATCGTCTGCCGGACGCCGACCGAGTTGTCGGCGCCGGACTGCCGTTCGGGCACCTCAGGCACCAACGTCTCGATCGGCGCCGACGTGTTCTCCGGCTTGGGCGTGGTCTGCATGTCGCCGGTGGCGTTCTCGTCCAGGACGGTCGCCTCCTCGCTCGGCGTCTCCGTCGGCTGGTCCTGCGGCTGCTCGGCCTGCCTGTCGGCGGGCGGTTCCGCCTGCGTGTCCTGTTGGCGCTCCGGCTTCTCCTGCCGCGCCGCCTTCGTGGGAGTGGCGCTGTTGCTCGGCTTGCGGACGGGCGTGCCGGCCGTCGGCGCGGTGGTCTCGGGGTCCGGGGTCTCCTCCTCCACCTCCTCGGACGGCTCGTCCTCTGGCAGCGCCTCTGAATCCTCCTCGACCGCGTCGGGCTCGTCGGTGGCGGCCGGTTCGCTCGTGGACTGCACCGCCGAGCAGCTCGTGCCCTCGCACGCCGCGGGGGTGCCCGACAGGAACTTGACGCCCGCCACGGTGCCGCCCAGCACGACGGCGACGGCCGCCACGGACAGCAGCGCCACTCTGCCCCTGCCGGCCGCGGCGGGGGCGGCCAGCAACTCGTCGTCGCGTTCCTGCCTGCGCCGGCCGCGACGGCCTCTGGGCTCGTCCCCGCCGGGAGAGCTCAGGTCTTCGGACGGGCCTGAACCGAGGAAACCGGTCTCGGCCTCCGCCCAGGCCGGAGTGGGCGGAGGCGTCGGCATCGGCATCGGCATCGGCGAGCCGGCCACCTTGACGTCGCCAGGCTCGGGCGGGCCACCGTACGCGGGCGCCGGGGGCGCGTCGAACCTCGCGGTACGGTCACCGGCCTCCTCGAACGGGTTGCGCATCCCGTCGCCGGCACGGTCGAACACGTCACGTCGGTCGGGCGCCGCGTCAGGGGCGTCCCCGAAGAAGGACGACCGCTCGGCGGCACCGCGGAAGAGATCGCCCGGCTCGAAGTCCCCGGTGGACGGAGCCTGGACGTCGGTGAAGGGCCGGTTCGGCGGCGCGTCCCACTCGGGCGGCCTGGCGAAGGCGCCGGTCGTCTCGTACGGCCCCGCCTCCTCACCTCCCGGCCCGGGAGCGGGCGGGAAGCCACCCTGCTGAGGACCGGCCGCGGCGAAGGCCCCGGTGGTCTCGTACGGCTCCGACTGCGGCGCACGGGGCGGCGGCGCGTCAGGGCGCTGAGGCATGGGGGCCCACTGCCCCGTCACCTCGGGTTCGTCCGGCAGCGAAGGCCAGCCCGGCGGTTCGGCCTGCTCGTCAGGCCCCCAGAATGCGCTGTGCCCCCACTCGTCCCGGTCGTCGGATTCGCCTTTGCCGTGCCGGCGGCCCATGGTTGCCCTTTCTTCCGGTTACCGTGGCCGCCAATCTTCATAACACCTTTACTAAGCCGCTGTCACAATAATCCCGCCCGTGCTACCCGGAATCGGGAAATTGTCACGCAAATCGGGATAACCACTCACCTAAAGTGATCCCAGCCACGCTGCCGGGGCTCCCAGCCGTCCACCGCCACGCCCTCTCCCTCGCACACGCGACCCACGACCCGCCACGCCTCGGGAAGGCGCACGCCGGCCGGGAACACCGCGGCGAACGCGTGGTCCTCACCCCCGGCGAGCACCCACTCCAGCGGATCGGTGCCGAGTTCCTTGGCCGCCGCCGCCACCGGCTCGGCCACGGCGAACCTCGTGGGGTCGAGCTCGATGCGCACGCCGCTCGCCTCGGCGACGTGGCCGAGGTCCTGCAGCAGGCCGTCGCTGACGTCCAGCATCGCCGTGGCGCCCAGCTCGGCCGCCAGCGGCCCCATCGCGTACGGCGGGCACGGCCTGCGGTGGCCCGCCACGGCCTCCCGCAGCGCGGGCGAGTCGGCGGGCACGCCCGCCTCGAGCAGCGCCCATCCGGCGGCGGAGTAGCCGAGCCGGCCCGCCACCGCCACCACCTGCCCCGGCGCGGCCCCCGACCGCTTGACGGGACGACGCCCGCCGAGGTCGCCCATCGCCGTCACCCCGAGGACCACCAGATCGCAGCGGGTGACGTCGCCGCCCGCCACGCTCGCCCCGACCGCCGCGCACTCGTCGCGGATGCCGTCGGTCAGCGCGTCGAGCCAGTCGAGCGGCAGGTCGGCGGGGATGCCGAGCCCAACCACGAGCGACGTCGGCGTCGCGCCCATGGCCGCCACGTCGGAGAGGTTCTGGGCGGCGGCCTTGCGGCCGACGTCGTAGCCCCCGGACCAGTCGCGGCGGAAGTGCCTGCCCTCGAGGAGCAGGTCGGTCGAGACGACCACACGCCCGTCGGGGGCGCTCACGATGGCGGCGTCGTCTCCAGGGCCGAGAATTATCGCCGCTCCCTGGGGCAGACGTGCGGTAATGCGACTTACCACACCGAATTCGCCAAGATCTCCGACTGTGATGGCACACCTCCTGACGCACACAGGGTACGGTGGCCCTTCGGCGTGATCCAATCGCCCGGGGAGGGACGTGATGGTGCAGGCCTACATCCTTATCCAGACCGAGGTCGGCAAGGCGGCCGCCGTGGCCCAGGAGATCTCCGGGATCCCCGGCGTCACCCAGGCCGAGGACGTGACAGGCCCCTACGACGTGATCGTGCGGGCAGAGGCCAACAACGTCGACGAACTCGGCAAACTCGTCGTCGCGCAGATCCAGGGCGTGGAGGGCATCACGCGTACTCTCACGTGCCCGATCGTTCACATCTGAAAGCAGTTCTTCGCATGCGTGCCGCAATCGTCCTGATCGTCCTGCTGACGCTCGCCGGCTGCGGCACCCTGCGCGTCGACCCGCCCACTCCCACCGGCGAGGCCGTGGTGGCGTGCGACAAGCTCGCCACCCTGCTGCCCAAGACGCTCGACGGCGACGAGCGGAGCGCTTCGGAACCCGCGTCGCCGTACGTCGCCGTCTGGGGCTCCGGCGCCATCACGCTGCGCTGCGGCGTGCCCCGGCCAGCCAGGATGGCCCCCACCGACGAGCTCCAGGAGATCGGCGGCGTGGGCTGGTTCGCGGACCCAGAGCGGCCGGCGCTGTTCACCGCCGTGACCGACACCGCCTACGTCGAGGTCACGGTCGGCGGTGAACACGTGCCCGCCGAGGTGCTGGCCGACCTGTCGAAACCGATCGGCCAGATCTCGGGTCAGCCCTAGCGCAGCCCGGGTGAGCGCGCCAGGCCCAGCTGGATGAGCCGATCGACCAGCTCGGGGTACGACACCCCAGAAGCCGCCCACAGCTGCGGCGCCACCGACAGCGACGTGAAGCCGGGCATCGTGTTGATCTCGTTGAGGACCAGCTGCCCTTCCGGCGTGTAGAAGAAGTCGACCCGCGCGAGCCCCTCGCAGTCGAGCGCCTCGAACGCGCGCACGGCCATCCGGCGCAGCTCCTCGCCGGTCTCCTGCGGGATGTCGGCGGGCACCGTGAGCGACATCTGGTCGGGGTAGTACTTCGCCTCGAAGTCGAAGAACTCCTGGCCGCCCTCGACCCGCACCTCGCCGGGCAGCGACGCGGCGGCCGGCTCGTCGCCCGGCGACTGCAGCACCGCGCACTCGATCTCACGGCCGGCGATCGCGGCCTCGATGAGCACCTTGGGGTCGTGGACGCGGGCCGCCTCCACGGCCTCCTCCAGGCTCGCCCGGTCGTGGGCCTTGGAGATGCCCTGCGAGGAGCCCGCCCTGGCCGGCTTCACGAACAGCGGGTAGCCGAGCTGCTCGGCCTCCTTGAGCACGCACTCGCGGTTGAGCCGCCAGTCGCGGTCGCGTACGACGACGTAGGCGCCGGTCGGCAGCCCCGCGGCGGCCAGCACGGTCTTCATGTGGGCCTTGTCCATGCCGACGGCGCTGGCCAGCACGCCGGAGCCGACGTAACGCACGCCGGCCATCTCCAGCAGGCCCTGGATCGTGCCGTCCTCGGCGAACGGGCCGTGCATGACGGGGAAGACCACGTCGACGGAGCCGAGCTCCACGGGGATGCTGCCCTGGTCGTAGGCGACCAGCGAGCTGCCGTCCGTGGGCAGCGCGAGGGCCGCGCCACTGGTGTCGACGACCGGGAGCTCGCCTCCTTCGATGGCGAACCGCTGGTCGGTCGCGGCCAGCACCCACCTGCCGTCCTGGGCGATCCCGATGGGGATCACCTCGTACTTGCTCCTGTCGATCGCTTCCAGCACACTGCCCGCACCCATCAGGGACACGGCGTGCTCGGAATTGCGACCCCCGAAAACGACGGCGACGCGTGGCTTGCTCATGGTGTCCGAATCTACCGGGGCGTCCGTGATGCGGCGAGACGAGCACGCCGTGAGCGCGACGTATCCGCAGAGGGCCGGGCCTGCGGGCTAGAGTCCGTAACGCTCCGGTTTGGGCGAGCGGGACATGAGCAGCATCCCGGCCTCCGCCGGCGACACGCCGTCGTGGACGACGCCGACGACCACTTCGGTGATCGGCATCTCGACGTCGTGCTTGCGCGCGAGCTCCAGCACCGACTCGCACGACTTCACACCCTCGGCGGTCTGCTTGGTGGCCGCGACGGCCTCGTCGAGCGTCATGCCGCGGCCGAGGTTCTCGCCGAACGTACGGTTACGCGACAGCGGCGACGTGCACGTGGCCACGAGGTCGCCCATGCCGGCCAGGCCCGCGAACGTGTGCGGGTCGGCTCCGAGCGCCGCGCCGAGCCGGGAGATCTCGGCCAGCCCCCTGGTGATGAGCATGGCGCTGACGTTGTCGCCCATGCCCATGCCCGCGGAGACGCCCACGGCCAGCGCGATCACGTTCTTCACCGCGCCGCCCAGCTCGACCCCGATCACGTCGGTGTTGGTGTACGGACGGAACCACGGCGGCAGGTGGCAGATCGCCTGGAGGCGCTCGGCGACCGACATGTCGGTGCAGGCGACCACGGTGGCGGCCGGCTGGCGGTGGGCGATCTCCTGGGCCAGGTTGGGCCCGGAGACGACGGCCACCCGCTCCTTCGGCACCTCGGCGACCTCGCGGATCACCTCGCTCATGCGCTTGGTCGTACCGAGCTCGATGCCCTTCATCAGGCTGACCAGGACGGCCCGCTCGGGGATGTGCTTCCGCCAGGCCGCGAGGTTGGGCCGCAGCTGCTGGGACGGCACGGCGAGCACCACGAAGTCGGCCCCCGCCAGCGCGCGCTCAGGGTCGGTGGTGGCCCGCAGCGTGGGCGGCAGCGGCACGCCGGGCAGGTAGTCGGGGTTGACGTGGTCACGGTCGATCTGGTCGACCAGCTCCTGCCTGCGCCCCCAGAGGGTGACCTCGTTGCCCGCCTCCGCGAGGATCATCGCGAACGTGGTGCCCCACGAGCCCGTGCCGAAAACGGCCACCTTCGTCATGCCTTCACCGTCCGGCCGGGTCGTAGGGAGTCTCAGGGGCCTTCTCGCCGCGCAGCTCGGCGAGCTGCGCCGTGATCGCCGCCATGATGTCGGCCGTCGCCGCGCGCAGCACGTCGCCGTGCGGCGGCTCGCCCACGTACTTCGACAGGTCGACCGGCTGCCCCACGGACACCCGGAAGGTCTTGCGCGGGAACACCCTGGGCTTCTTCTCACCGTAGGGCAGCAGCTCCTGCGCCCCCCAATGGGCCACCGGGATGACCTGGGCGCCGCTCTCCAGCGCCAGCCGCGCCGCGCCCGTCTTGCCCACCATCGGCCACAGCTCGGGATCGCGGGTGCAGGTGCCCTCGGGGTAGAACAGGATCGCGCAGCCGTCGGCGAGACGCTCGGCCGACGCCCGCAGCGACCTGACCGCCTCGGCGCTGCCCCGGGCGACCGGGATGGCGAGCAGGCTCGACACGGCCCTGCCGAGGAACGGCACCCGGAACAGCCCCGACTTCGCGAGGATCACCGGCCAGCGGCCGTGGTTGTACAGGAAGTGCGACAGCAGGACGGGGTCGGACCATGACAGGTGGTTGGCGGCGATGATCAATCCGCCGGTGCGCGGGATGCGCCCACCGTGACGCCAGTCTTTCTTCACCAGGAGCCAGGACAGCGGCTTCACCACAACGACAGCCAGGGTTTCCCAGAAACGCGACGGTCTCGTGGGGCGGCGCATGGTCTCCTCCAACGCTTGCGGGGACGCCCCAAGTCTCCCGGTTGGCCGCAGGAGATGTCGAGGCGAGATGCTTACCCTATGAGCATCCGCTGGTCCCTGGTCATTCCGGTGAAGACGCTGGTTGCGGCGAAGACCCGGCTCGCCGCCGCGACCGGCCCGCACCGTACGCGGCTGGCCGTGGCCGTGGCCGCCGACACCGTGGCCGCGGCGCTCGTATGCCCGCTGGTCGCCCGGGTGATCGTGGTGACGGCCGACCCCGCCGCCGCCGAGCCGCTGGCCGCGCTGGGCGCCGACGTGGTGCCCGATCCCGACCGCGGCCTCAACACCGCGCTGCGCACCGGCGCCGCCCACGCCGCAGGCCTGGCGCCAGGCGACGCGGTGGGCGCGCTGCAGGCCGACCTGCCCGCTCTGCGGCCGGTCGAACTCGGGCGCGCGCTGGAGGCCGCCGCCGAGTTCGACCAGTCGTTCGTGCCGGACGCGCTCGACGTCGGCACGACGTTCTACGGGGTGCTGCCCGGCCGGCCGTTCACGCCGCGCTTCGGCGGGGAGTCGCGGGCCAAGCACCTCGCGGCCGGGGCCAAGGAGCTGTGCGTGCCGAACATCGACTCGCTCAGGCGCGACGTCGACACCCCCGACGACCTGCGGGCGGCCGTCCGTCTCGGGCTCGGCCCGCACACGGCCGCGGTCGTCGCCGACCTGTGGCCCGGCGCCTGACCGATCTCGCCAGCCCCGCGGGCAGGCTCTACGCTGGTGACGTGCAGGCGACCGTACGCAGTTTCGACGAGGCCACCCGGTCCGGCACGGTGTTCCTCGACGACGGCACCGTGCTGGCCTTCGGCACGGCCGCCTTCGACGCCGGGCCGCTGCGACTGCTGCGCACCGGCCAGCGGGTCAACCTCGCGATGACCGGCGACGAGATCACCTACGTCACGCTGTCGACTTTCCCGGTTCCCGGCCGGTGAACGCGAAACGCCCGGGCCGAGTGGCCCGGGCGTTTCGCACGCGACAACCAGTTACTTCTTTTTGCCGATTTTCTTGCCGCCCTCGTTCACCAGCTCCTTGAAATCGGAGCCGGGACGGAACTTGGGCGCCCAGCTCTCGGCGACGTTGATTTCTGCGCCGGTGGACGGGTTGCGCGCCGTGCGGGCGGGCTTGTTCACCATCTCGAACGCGCCGAAGCCCGTGATCGAGACCTTGTCGCCAGAGGCCACAGCCTTTTGGATGGCGTCGATGACCGCGTTCACGGCCTCGGTGGCGGTCTTCCTGTCGCCCACGCGATCCGCGATGGCCTCGACGAGTTCTCGCTTGTTCATGAAAGTCCTGCTCCCCCAGTTACGGCTCGGGGTTCCAGCTCACGAGTCCGACATAGAAACCCCTTACGCGCTCGAAAGTAGGCGGGATCGCGGGGGAACTCAATCACCATGCGTGTTTTCGTCGTCTCGTGGCGTGTCGAAAGCGGCGTCCAGAGCGGCCAGAAACGTTTCCAGGCGGGCCGCGGCTCTTTCCGGATCTCGCTTCGCGAGATCGCAAATGGTCAGATACCGGCGTGCGATCCGCTCTTTGTCGGCGGCGGGGAGCATGCGGACGCGGCGGTGCGCCTCGCGCAACCGCCGCGCCAGTTCGTCGTCTTCTAGACGGTCGTCGGCAGCCATGGCTGCCGACCATTCTCGTACGCCGCGACATCGTCGGCGTGACGCAGGGTCAGGCCGATGTCGTCGAGGCCCTCCATGAGGCGCCAGCGGGTGTAGTCGTCGATCTCGAACGACGCCACCTCGCCGCCCCACCGCACCTGACGCTCGACCAGGTCGACGGTGATCTCCAGCTTCGGGTCGGCCTCGACGGCGGCCTGCAGGGCCTCGACCGTCTCGCCGGGCAGCACGACCGGCAGCAGGCCCATCTTGGTGGAGTTGTTGCGGAAGATGTCGCCGAAGCGGGCGGCGATCACGACGCGGAACCCGTACTGCTGCAGCGCCCACACGGCGTGCTCGCGGGAGGAGCCGGTGCCGAAGTCGGGGCCGGAGACGAGGATCGTGCCGCCCTCGTACGCGGGGTCGTTCAGGACGAACGTCGGGTCCTCGCGCCAGGCGGCGAACAGGCCCTTCTCGAAGCCGGTGCGGCTGACCTGCTTGAGCCAGACGGCCGGGATGATCTGGTCGGTGTCGACGTTGCTGCGGCGCAGCGGCACCGCCGTACCGGTGTGGGTGGTGAAGGCGTCCATCGTTGTCCTTCCTTACAGGTCGGCGGGAGCGGTCAGGCGGCCGGTGACGGCGGTCGCGGCGGCGACCTGCGGCGACACCAGATGGGTGCGGCCGCCCTTGCCCTGACGGCCCTCGAAGTTGCGGTTGGAGGTGGACGCGCTGCGCTCACCCGGCTGGAGCGTGTCGGGGTTCATGCCGAGGCACATCGAGCAGCCGGCCTGGCGCCACTCCGCGCCCGCGGCCTTGAACACCTCGTCCAGGCCCTCCTCCTCGGCCTGCCGCTTGACCAGCATCGAACCCGGGACGATGAGCGTGCGGGTCCTGACCTGCCGGCCGCGCAGGATCTCGGCGGCCGAGCGCAGGTCCTCGATGCGGCCGTTGGTGCACGAGCCGACGAACACCGTGTCGACCTCGATGTCGCGCAGCGGCGTGCCGGCGGTCAGGCCCATGTACTCGAGCGCCCGCTCGGCGGCGGCCCGCGCGACCGGGTCGTCGAACGACTCGGGGCTCGGGACGGACTCGCCCAGCGGCAGACCCTGGCCCGGGTTCGTGCCCCAGGTGACGTACGGGGTCAGCGTCGAGGCGTCGATCTCGACGACCTTGTCGAACACGGCGTCGTCGTCGGTGCGCAGCGACTTCCAGTACTCGACGGCCTGGTCCCACGCCTCGCCCTCCGGCGCGTGCGGACGGCCCTTGAGGTATTCGAACGTGGTCTCGTCGGGGGCGATCATGCCGGCGCGGGCGCCCGCCTCGATCGACATGTTGCAGACGGTCATGCGGCCCTCCATGGAGAGCTTGCGCACGGCCTCGCCGCGGTACTCGACGATGTAGCCCTGGCCGCCGCCGGTGCCGATCTTGGCGATGATGGCCAGGATCAGGTCTTTCGCGGTGACGCCGACGGGCAGCTCACCCGACACCTCGATGGCCATCGTCTTCGGCCGGTAGGCGGGGAGCGTCTGCGTGGCGAGCACGTGCTCGACCTCGGAGGTGCCGATGCCGAACGCGATGCCGCCGAACGCGCCGTGGGTCGAGGTGTGAGAGTCGCCACACACGATCGTCATGCCGGGCTGCGTGAGACCGAACTGCGGGCCGATGATGTGCACCACGCCCTGACCGGCGTCGCCCATCGGGTGCAGCCGGAGGCCGAACTCGGCGGCGTTCTTGCGCAGCGTCTCGACCTGCGTCTTGGAGACCGGGTCGGCGATCGGGCCGAGCAGCGTCGGGACGTTGTGGTCCTCGGTCGCGATGGTGAGATCGGGCCGTCGCACCTTGCGCCCGGCGAGACGGAGCCCGTCGAACGCCTGGGGACTGGTCACCTCGTGAATGAGGTGGAGGTCGATATAGAGCAGGTCGGGCTCGCCCTCGGCGCGCCGGACTACGTGTTGCTCCCAGACCTTCTCGGCCAGTGTGCGGCCCATGATCTCCTCCTGCTTGTGCGCGATGCTGCCCATCGCCACTCGGTCGCTCGGACCCCGGTCTCTTCCTCCTGTCGCCCCGCCCTCCGCACTTTCAACCAGAGACCGGTGCTCCCTCGTGGGAGAGACCTTCGACTTGCTTTCTCATATGTCGAGACTGCAGTATCGGTACATGGACAACTCTAGCGGAGTCGGAGTACTCGACAAGGCCGTTCTTGTACTCAACGCGCTCGAAGCCGGGCCTGCGTCGCTCGCCCAGCTCGTCCAGGCCACCGGCCTGGCCCGCCCCACGGCCCATCGGCTGGCCGTCGCGCTTGAGCATCACCGCATCGTGAGTCGCGACACACAGGGCAGATTCGTCCTCGGGCCACGTCTTTCCGAGTTGTCCACCGCGGCGGGCGAGGACCGGCTGCTGGCGGTGGCCGCCCCCGTACTGATGCAACTCAGGGATTTGACCGGGGAGAGCGCGCAACTCTACCGCCGCCAGGGTGACGAACGCGTGTGCGTGGCCGCCGCCGAACGGGCGAGCGGACTGCGTGACACCGTCCCCGTGGGGTCGGCGCTGCCCATGACGGCGGGCTCGGCGGCGCAGATCCTGCTGGCCTGGGAAGAGCCCGACCGGTTGCACCGGGGGCTGCGCGGCGCCAAGTTCACCGCCGCCACGCTCGCCTCCGTACGGCGCCGAGGGTGGGCCCACAGCGTCGGCGAGCGCGAGCAGGGCGTCGCCAGCGTCTCGGCTCCCATCAGGGGCAACGGCGGCAAGGTGATCGCGGCCGTGTCGGTGTCCGGCCCCATCGAACGACTGACGAGAGCGCCAGGACGGCTGCACGCGGTTCCCGTCATGGCCGCCGCCGAACGCGTCACCGAGGCGATGCGCCGCACGTCATGATCGGCAAAAGGAGGTATTTGGGGAACCGAGTGCCTCGGGAGCGCACTAGCCTGAGTGCGTGACAGACCGCATCGAGGTAGCCGCCACTGAGCTGCGACCCCTGCTCGAAGAGTTCATCATGTGGGCGCGTACGAACGCCCCGGATAGCGACCCCGAGCTCGTGGGGCCCGCCGCCCTGTGGCACCGTCTCGCCTTCTCGCCCGACCTCGGCACGTGGAAGCGCTCCGACCTGCGCAACCTGCTGCTCGAGCGCATGCCCAAGGTCGTCGAGGACCCGGACGCGGCCGCCGACGGGATGCTTCCCGCCGTCGACGCGTACCTGACGTTCCTCTCCCAGACCGGCCGGCTCGCCAAGGGCTCCGACTCCCTCGCCGATCTGCAGGCCGAGCTGGACGACGTCGAGGACGAGTTCGTCGACCTCATGGAGGAGCTGCTCGAGGACTCCGAGGACGGCGACGACGACGAGGGGGCCGACCTCGGTGACCTCGAACCGTTCGCCGACCGGCTCGCCGCGCTCGACACCATCAGGCTGCGTCCCGACGTCGAGCTCGCCGCCGCGGCCCGCCGGGCGCCGCTCATCGCCCAGGCGCGCGACCTCGCCGTCTGGGTCGGCCCCGGCCGCCGGGTGGGCGAGGAGACCCTGCTCACCGACGCCGAGGTGGAGGAGGCGCTCGCGGCCGCGGGGCTGCCCAGGCCCGAGGCGGACGGCCCGCTGTCCGACGTCGTGCCCCAGCTGTGGAACGTCTGGAACCTCGCGGTCGACCTCGAGTTCCTCGAACCCGGCGAGGGCGGCACCGTCGCCGTGCAGGACGACACCGCCGAGTGGCCGTTCGACGACGACGAGGACGTCCTCGACGCGTGGATGCTCGGGCTGCACTCCGTCGACTACGGCGACCCCGAGCTCGACGACGAAGACCTCACCATGGCCCTGACGGGCCTGACCCGTGGCCTGCTCGTCAGGCTGCTCCTCGGGGGCGGCTCGCGCGACCGCGACGAGCTGGCACGCGAGCTGTCCGAGGCCGCCGCAGAACTCGACGAGCTGGGCTCCGACGCGTGGGAGGCGGCGGGCGACCCGCTGGCACCCGCGATCGACTGGCTGGCCGGGTACGGCATGGTCGAGGTCGACGGCTCGACGGTCAGCCTCACACCCCTCGGCACCGAAGGCGTCATCCACCTGATCGACGACGCCGACATCGAGATCGACGCGCGCCCCGCGATCGAGTCGATGACCGCCCACGAGCTGCTCGCGCTGAGCGCCGAGCTGCCCGAGGACGAGGCCGACGCCGAACTCTCGGCGTGGATGCAGCTGCGCGAGCCCGACCGGGCGGCCACGGAACTGCTGGAGGCGGCGGCCCAGGACGAGAGCGACGCCCTCATCCGGGTGCAGGCCGCCAGCGTCGTCGGCACGCTCGGCGAGGCCGCCGTACCCGCCTGGGCGGCGGTGCTCGACCAGCCGTCGCTGCGCCCGTACGCGGCCACCCACCTGAGCCAGCTAGGCGTCGAGGGCGCGCCCGAGCCGACGCAGGACGACACCCACTGGCTCATCCTCGACATGTGGACCATTTCGGCCGGCATGGGCCGTTCCGAGTTCGTGAGCAGCCTGCGCGACATCGGCGACGACATGGTCAAGGGCCTGCTCGAGGTGGTCTGGAAGATCCCGCACGCGCACGTCGAGGAACTCCTCGACCTGATCTCCCAGGTCCACCCCGACAAGCAGATCGCCAAGACCGCCCGCCGCGCCCTCTTCAAGGCCCGCTCCGCGTGACCGCCCTCTTCAGGGCGCGCTCCACGTGAGTGTGCTGTGCATGGCCCGCTCCGGGTGACCGCCCGCTGAAAGCCCCCACCGCCGGTGGGGGCTTTCTTTTTTACGCTCACGGCGGTCGGCCCCACCCGCCGCACATGGCCGGCCCCTTCCAGGGAGACGCTCCTCCCCCGCACATGGCGAAGCACCGCAACGCGCGCACCGTGGGCCACACGCCGGAGAACAAGGCCCCCAGCTCCTTCCACGCACATGGCACGGCACCCTGCCGTACGCGCCCCGAGCCACACACCGGCCGCCCAGAGCGCCCGGGTTCTACCGGGCTGACGCTCCTCGCGCACACATGGCGAGGCATCCCTACGTGCGCGTGGGACCCGTGCCGGACAAACGCGCCATCGTCCACGGGCGGGCCACGGTCAGGCGTGAGCAGCGCCCCAACACCCACGCGAGGGGCGCCGACCGGCAAATCCTCCAGAGGCGGGCGGCCAACGACCCGGCGCAGAGGCCGAAGCTGGGGCTCGGGATGGGGCGACCGGTGTTCGGTGCTGAGGGGTGGTCAGCGTGCCGGGGTTCGATGAGGGCGCCCCGCATCTTGAGCTCGGCGTCCTGTAGGGGGACGGGCAGGCGTTCGGGGGCTGGAAATGCGAAACGCTCCGGGCCATGGGCGCCGGAGCGGTTGGTGCAGACGTAGTCCCGACCGGATTCGAACCGGCGCTACCGCCTTGAGAGGGCGGCGTCCTGGGCCACTAGACGACGGGACCTTGCGAGCTTGTGACAAGTGGTAGTCCCGACCGGATTCGAACCGGCGCTACCGCCTTGAGAGGGCGGCGTCCTGGGCCACTAGACGACGGGACCCTGTCCACAAGCTGATGCGCCGGGCTTCCCCGGCGACGCAGGTAACTCTACCGCACCCGCAAGACCACTCCAAACCGCTTATCCGCCCACGGGATCGGCGTTGTAGCCCGCATCCGGTATCCGGCGGACCGGCCCCCATGTGTCCGGTCCGCCGGATCCGTACCCCCGTCCGGACGCCGGGTCCGCGCCGGAACCCGACGGGCCCGCCCGCGCCGAGACGGACCACGGGGCATGCGGCGGGACGCCCGGCCGGTAGCCGGAGCGGACCGCTGAGCGCGCCCCATGTCGTGGAGTCGCCGGGTGGGGGTCAGCAGCAGAGCGTGCGAGCCTCGGCCCTGCCGAAGTCGCCCGCCGCGTACGCGCCCGCCGGGATCGTGAAGTACATCGTTCCGGCGTCGCCCCAGCCCCAGTCGAGCTCCGCGTCTTCCGCGAGCTGGAGCAGGTGGATCGCGGGCCCGTCGGCGTCGCGGCCGGTCACCTGGGAGGAGTAGGAGGTGTCGGGCCAGCCGAAGGCGCAGTGGTGGCCTGCGGTGTTCCCGTCCAGGTCGCCCATGTGCGTAAGGATGAGCGACGACGCGCCCCAGTACTGGTTCTCGTCGTAGGCGACGTCGCCGTCCGCGACGTCCCAGGCGTCCGGAAGCGTGATCGTTCGAGTCGCGTGGACCGGCACGGCCGGATGGCTTCTCGCCGGCGCGGGCGCGGCCGTCTCGACCGCCCGCGCGGGATCGGCCGGGATCACGCGCCACGCCTCGGGCCGGTACGGGTCGAGCCTGCTGTACTCCTCGTACGGGAGGTCCGGGTCGAGGAAGAAGAAGTTGAGCAGGCCCGGCCGGGTGGGCAGAAAGTCCCCGAGCCAGGGGGCGAGGGCATCGGTGTCGAGCACGGCGTACAGGGACAGCGGGACGCCGTCGAGCTCCGGCCAGGGAGTGCCCGCTTCGAGCAGCGACGGACCGCCGAGCCGGCACCGGCCGGTCGCCGGCGCGTCATCCGTCGCACGCTCCAGCCGGAAGCCGGGACGCGCCATGGCCGCGTACTGGCTTCCGGCCTTCTCACCGAGCCGTTCGACGCAAGCTCGCATCATGCCGTCATGGGCATCGAACTCCATGCCGCGATCTTCTCAGCCGCCACCGACAGGAACCACACGGTGCGGCTGCCAGGAGGCGCGGTCGCGCTTCGCGCGGACGTGCCGAGGGTGTGTCTCGACGCCGGCCTCGCCGATGAACAGTTCGGCCGCCGCCCGCCGAACGGACGCGTTGGCGCATGCCGTCGAGGGCGGAGCCGCTGGAAGCCGCCTGCGGGCCGGAACCGAGTCCGTGGTCGCGGATGCCCAGAAGGGCCATGAACGTCCGCGTACGACAGGGTGAGGCCCGTCCTGGCGGCCGCTGCGTGCTTGGCCACGTTGGCCAGAGCCTCCTGCCCCTCACGTAGGAGGGCGACCTCCACGTTCGGCAACCTGGGACGGCATCCGCCGATCGGTGGATGGGCGGGGTCCACCGCATGACGAACCGGCTGGGCGATGCGCGCCGGGGCCGCCCTCCGTGAGCATCAGGACATGGACACACCGACCCGCAGAACAGCACTCCAGCACGCCGCCGCCGCCACCGCCACCGTCGCCGGCTCCTCGAGCAGCCGCCGGAAGAAGGAGGTCACCACGTTCGTCTTCGTGAGCGGCTCGAACGGCGCGGCCTCGACCGATCCCGAGTTGACGCTCCGAGGTCACCGCACGGTGGGCGTGACCCTGCCCGGCCACGGCCCGGATCAGCAGTTCCACGTGGCCTACCAGGCGCCGCAGGACCTGGGGACGCTGGCCACGCTCCCGTCGCCGGTGGCCGGCGTGACCCTGGACGACCAGGTCGAGGCCACGGTGAACGTCGTGCGCCGGGTCGCCGCGTACGGCCCGGTGGTCCTCGTGGGCGGCAGCCTCGGCGGCGCGACGATCACGAAGGCGGCCGACGAGGTGCCCGACCTGATCGACCGGCTGGTGTACTCGAGCGCGTTCTGCTGCACGGACCTGCCCACGCCCGAGCACTACGTCAACACCCCGGAGGGCCGCGAGAGCCTCACGCCGGCGCTGCTGGGCGGCATCGTCGCCGACCCCGGGGTGATCAGGGCGATCCGGATCAACTGGCGGACGGGCGACCGCGCGTTCCTCGACGCGGCCAAGGCGGCGTTCATGGCGGACGCCACCGACGGCGAGTTCCTCGCGATGCTGAACACGCTGCTGCCGGACGAGAGCCTGCTGGTGCCCGGCGGAGACGCCAGGGGCGGCAAGGAGCGGTGGGGACGGGTGCCGCGCGTCTACATCCGGCACACGAAGGACCGGACGATCCCGCTCGCGCTGCAGGACCGGATGATCAGGGAGGCGGACGCGGCCACACCGGGCAACCGGTTCGAGGTCTTCTCGGTGGACGCGACCCACGCCCCGACGGCGAAGGCGTACCGGCAGATCACCGACATTCTGCACCGGCTGGCGAAATGAAAAAACGGACGCCTCGTACGAGACATCCGTTCACTGCTGGGGTACCAGGACTCGAACCTAGACTAACTGAACCAGAATCAGTCGTGCTGCCAATTACACCATACCCCACCGCTGCGAACTCCTTCGTGGAGCGCGCTTGGCGACGTCCGAAAGAATAGCCCAGCTACGGGGCTAAGACCAAAACGAATCCCCAACCGGCCGCCCGGCGCCCCCGCCGATCGCCCCGCCGTGCCAAGCTGAGGGGGACAAACCACCATGTGGAGGAGCCCCGACGTTGGCCGAGAACCCCTTCTTCGCCCCCAGCAGCCTTCCCTATGAGCTGCCGCCGTTCGACGACATCCGCGAGGAGCACTACCTGCCCGCTTTCGAGCGCGGCATGGCCGAGCAGCTTGCGGAGGTCGAGGCGATCGCGAACGACCCCGAGCCGCCGACGTTCGAGAACACGATCGAGGCGCTCGAGAGGTCGGGACGCATCCTCGACCGTACGGCGACGGCTTTCTTCAGCGTCGCCGCGTCCAATTCGAGTGACGGCATCATGGCGATCGAGAAGGAGGTCTCGCCGCAGCTCACCCGGCACGGCGACGCCATCCGGCTCAACCGGGCGCTGTGGGCTCGCATCAAGCAGGTCAGCACGAGCGACCCGGAGGAGGCGTGGCTGCTGGAGAAGTACCGTGACGACTTCATCCGGGCGGGCGCCGACCTCTCGGAGCCGGAGCAGGAGCGGCTGCGCGAGCTCAACGAGGAGCTCTCGAAGCTGTCCACGGAGTTCGCGCAGACCCTGTTGAAGGCCTCCACCGACTCGGCGCTGGTGGTGACCGACCCGAAGCAGCTCGACGGCCTGGACGAGGCGAAGATCGAGTCGCTGCGCAAGGACGACGGCACGTACGTCCTGCCGCTGCTGAACTTCACCAACCAGCCCGCGCTGGCGCAGCTCACCGACCGTGACGTGCGGCGTCGCCTGTACGAGCTGAGCGTCGGCCGCGCGCCGGGCAACTTCGCCATCGCTGCCGAAATGGCGACGCTGCGGGCCGAGCGGGCGGTGCTGCTCGGTTTCCCGACGCACGCCGCGTACTCGGTGGCCGACAAGACGGCCAAGACTGTCGAGGCGGTCGAGGAGATGCTCGGCCAGCTGGTCGGCCCGGCGGTCCGCAACGCGCAGAAGGAGGCCGCGGCGCTGCGCGAGCAGGCCGGGTTCGACATCGAGCCGTGGGACTGGTCCTTCTACTCCGAGAAGGTGCGCCAGGAGCGCTACGACTTCGACGGCGCGGCGATGCGCCCGTACTTCGAGCTGAACCGGGTCTACCGCGACGGCGTGTTCTTCGCGGCCACGAAGCTGTACGGGATCACCTTCGCCGAGCGGCCCGACCTGCGCGGCTACCACCCCGACGTGACCGTGTTCGAGGTGTTCGACGAGGACGGCGGCGCGCTCGGGGTGTTCGCGCTCGACCCGTACGCGCGGGAGAACAAGCGCGGCGGCGCGTGGATGAACCACCTGGTCGGCCAGTCGTTCCTGTTCGGGCTCAAGCCGGTCGTCCTCAACAACCTCAACCTGACCAAGCCGGCCTCGGGGCCGACGCTGCTCACGTACGACGAGGTCAGGACGGCCTTCCACGAGTTCGGGCACGCCCTGCACGGCCTGTTCTCGCAGGTGCGCTTCCCGCGTGTGTCCGGCACCAGCGTGCCCCGCGACTTCGTCGAGTACCCGTCGCAGGTCAACGAGATGTGGCAGGACTGGCCGGAGATCCTGGCCAACTACGCCAAGCACTACGAGACGGGCGAGCCGATGCCGTCCGAGCTGGTCGAGAAGCTGAAGGCCGCGGAGACGTTCAACCAGGGGTTCGCGACGGTCGAGTACCTCGCCGCCACGCTGCTCGACTGGTCCTGGCACAAGCTGGTTCCCGGCGAGACGGTGGACGACCCCGAGGCGTTCGAGGAAGCCGCCCTCGAAGCCGCCCAGATCGCGTTCCCGCTGGTCAGGACGCGTTACCGCACCAACTACTTCGCGCACATCTTCGCGAGCGGCTACAGCGCGGGCTACTACTCCTACATCTGGAGCGAGGTGCTCGACGCGGAGAGCGTGGAGTGGTTCAAGGAGAACGGCGGGCTCACCAGGGCCAACGGCGACCACTTCCGCCGCGAGCTGCTCTCGCGTGGCGGCAGCCTCGACCCGCTGACCGCGTTCCGCAACTTCCGCGGACGCGACGCCGGCATCAAGCCGCTCCTGGCCCGCCGCGGCCTCGACTGAGCGACCGAGTACGAGCGCCCGGCCGAGCACCGACCGGGCGCCCGACTGAGCACCACCCGAGTGCCTGGCTGAGCACCTACCGGGCGCTCGGCCGAGTGCCCGGCCGGACGCCTCGCATCAGCACCATGGCGGCCCACCCTGCGGTGGGCCGCCTTTTCACGCGCCCAGTTCTGCCAGGCGATCGCGGAGCCACTCCTTCTCCGCCTTGCTCGACGCGCGGGCGATCAGCAGCATGCCCTTGCGGTACGGGTCGGGCTCGTCCTTCGCCCTGACCGGCCTGCCGCCCTCCGAGAAGAAGCTCGCCGGCGCCTCCAGGAAGGCGAGGCGGCGGCGCAGGACCCGCGCCTGGTCCGCCGGGTCGGGCAGCGCCGACAGGAACGCCAGCAGCGCGAAGAACCTGGCCTGGTCGCTGATGTCGAGATCGGCGGGCTCGCTCAGCCGCCGCAGCAGCTCCTGCCTGCCCTCCTCGGTGATCGTCAGCACCTGCCTGCGGGCCGCCGCCGCGCCGGCCTCCTCGTGCCGTTCGAGCAGGCCCTTCGCCTCGAGCCGGGAGATGGCCGGGTAGAGCGCGCCGTCGCTGACCGGGCGCAGGTGGCCGGTCAGCGCGGCCAGGTGCGCCTTGAGCTCGTAGCCGTGCATGGGGCGCTCGTTCAGGAACCCCAGGATGGTCAGGCTCAGATCACCACCGCTTGCCATGGGTGCATCGTAACGCTATACCTCTAAACGATGTATATCGAATCGAGGCACTTATGATCCGGCTGGCCCTGCCCGTCTACGTGGAACTGCTCACCGCCGTGGTCGCGGTCGGCCTGATCGACCTGCTCTGGGTGTCGTCGCTGGGCGAGGCGGCCATCGCGGCGGTCACTGTGGGCACGACGGTCGAGCACGTCGCGTACGGGATGTTCCTGGCCGTGCCCACGGGCGTGACCGTGCTGGTCGCCCGCCGTCACGGGCGCGCGCCACTGGCTCCGGTGATCCGGACGGGGTGGCTGCTGTGGGCGGCCCTCTCCCTCGCTCTCGCGGTGCCAGGAGTGCTGCTGCGCGAGCCTCTGGCCGCGCTGTTCACCGACGAGCCCGCGCTGACGGCCGGCTTCCTGCTGATCTCGCTCGCCGGGCTGCCGGTGTACTTCGCCCAGGCGGTCGTGGACGGGATCCTGAAGGGCCTCGGCGACACCAGGCGGCCCATGCGGCACGCGCTGATCTGCAACGCGCTGGTGATCGCCCTGGACCCGCTGTTCATCCACGGCCTCGACATGGGCGTGCGCGGGGCCGCGCTGGCCACGGCGATCGCGCGGGTGGCCACGCTGGCGGTCGCGCTGGCGTCCGTCGTACGCCTCCGCTCCCCCGGCGGCGGCCTGGTGACAGGGGAGCTGATCCGGACGGGGCTTCCCATGTCCGGAGATTTCCTGGCGCGCGACCTGGTGGGGATGGCACAGGTCGCGCTGATCGCCGGGTTCGGCACCGCGGCCGTCGCCGGCTACGGCATCGGCCAGAAGATCATGCTGGCCGGCGTCATGGTGTTCTACGCGCTGCGGCAGGCCGCGATGATCAGCACGGCCCGCTCGGGGCAGGCCGGGTCGCCGCTGCTGCTCGGCGTCGTCGCGGGAGCCCTGGTCGCGGCCGTGCTCAACGCGGTGGCAGCGCCGGTAGCCGGGTGGTTCACCGATGATCCGTCGGTGCTCCACCCGGCCGTGGGATTCCTGCGCTGGATGACGCTCTACCTGGTGCCGTTCGGCGGGCTGATCGCCGTCGGCGGGGTGCTCCAGGGCAGCGGGAGGGGCGGCCGCCTGCTCGCCGCCACCCTGGCGGGCTTCGCGGTGCAGCTGCCCCTCGCGTACGGGCTGAGCGCGTGGCTCGGCGTCACCGGCGTGTGGCTCGCGATGGCCGCCGGAGCCGCGGTCAGCCTCGCAGGCGCGTCAGCGCCGCGCGGAGGCGGTCCTGGGCACGCTCGCGACCGAGCACCTCGATCGACTCGAACAGCGGCAGGCCGACTGTCCGGCCGGTGACGGCCACCCGGACCGGGGCCTGGGCCTTGCCGAGTTTGAGCCCGTGGGCCGCGCCGACCTCCTCGAGCGCCTGCTTGAGCGACTCGGGGTCCCAGTTGACGGTGTCGAGCCGCTCGAGGTAGCCGGAGAGGATCTCCTCAGGCGCGTTCTTCATCGCCTTGTCCCACGACGCCTGGTCGAAAACCGGCTCGTCGAGGAAGAGGAAGCCGACGTTCTGCCGGATCTCCGACAGGACGGTGATGCGGGTCTGGGCCAGGGGCGCGAGCCTGCTGAACCGCTCGCGGTCCCACGAGGGGTCGAGGTAGGGCGCGCAGCGCTCCTCGAACGTCTCCAGCGGCAGCGCCCGGATGTACTCGCCGTTGAACGCCCGAAGCTTCTTCTCGTCGAAGAAGGCGCTCGCGGAGTTGACGTCCTCGAGGCGGAACAGCGGCACCATCTCGGACCACGGCATGATCTCGCGGTCGTCGCCGGGGCCCCAGCCGAGCAGCATCAGGTAGTTGACCATCGCCTCGGCGAGGTAGCCCTCGTCGCGGTAGCTCTCGAGGGCGACCTTGTCGCGGCGCTTGGACAGCTTCTTGCGCTGCTCGTTGACGATCACCGGCAGGTGCCCCCACACCGGCGGCGTCGCGCCGAGTGCGGGCCAGAGCAGCATCTGCTTGGCGGCGTTGCCGAGGTGCTCCTCGCCGCGTACGACGTGGGTGATGTTCTGGGTGATGTCGTCGACCGCGTTGGCCAGCACGTAGAGCGGCGAGCCGTCGGTGCGGGCGATGACGAAGTCTTCCTGGGCCTCGTTGGGGAACTCGACCTTGCCGCGTACGACGTCGTCGACCACGGTGACGCCCTCGTCGGGGGTGCGGAAGCGGACGGCGCCCGCGGTCAGGCCGCGCTCGCGGCAGAAACCGTCGTAGCCCTTGTGCTCGGAGCCGGTACGGGCGACGAGCGCCTCACGCGTGCAGTCGCAGTAGTAGGCGCGGCCCTCGGCCAGCAGCTTAACCACCGCCTCTCGGTGCTGCGGCTCGTACGCCGACTGGAAGTAGGGGCCCTCGAAGACCGGGTGGCTGCTGTTGATGCCGATCCAGTCGAGCGCCGAGAGGATGCCCTCGGTCCACTCAGGACGGTTGCGCGTGGCGTCGGTGTCCTCGATGCGCAGCACGAACCGGCCGCCGGACTGTTCGGCCATCGCCCAGTTGAACAGTGCCGTGCGGGCGCCGCCCACGTGGAACATGCCGGTTGGGGACGGGGCGAACCGCACCCGTACTTCAGTCACGGGAGACCACCTTGTTCGTGAGTGTGCCGATGCCTTCGATGCCGATGCTGACCTCGTCGCCGATCTCGAGCGGGCCGACGCCGGCCGGGGTGCCGGTCAGGATGACGTCGCCGGGGATCAGCGTCATGACCGCGCTGACGTACGCCACCAGAGCCGGGATGTCGTTGATGAGCTGGCTCGTGCGGCCGCTCTGCCTGATCTCGCCGTTGACCGTGGTGGTCAGCGCGAGGTCGCTCGCGTCGAGATCGGTCTGGATCCACGGGCCCAGCGGGCAGAATGTGTCGAAGCCCTTGGCCCGGGTGAACTGCACGTCCTTCTTCTGCAGGTCGCGGGCGGTGACGTCGTTGGCGCAGGTGTAGCCGAAGATGACGTCCTTGACGCGCTCGACGGGGACCTCACGGCAGAGCCTGCCGATCACCACGGCCAGCTCGCCCTCGTAGTCGACCCGGTCGGACACCGACGTGGGGTAGGCGATGTTCTCGCCGTGGCCGATCACCGTGGTGGACGGCTTGATGAAGATCAGCGGCTCCTCGGGCACCTCGTTGCCCAGCTCGGCCGCGTGCTCGGCGTAGTTGCGGCCGATGGCGACCACCTTGCTCGGCAGCATCGGGGCCAGCAGCTTCACCTGGGACAGCGGGAAGCGCTCGCCGGTGAACTGCACCTGACTGAACGGATGGCCGGCGATCACGGAGACGAACTCCTCACCCGGACCGCCCTCGACCACGCCGAACGCAACGCCTTCGCCTGTGGAGAACCTCGCTATACGCACGTGACAAGGCTATCGCCGCCGTCAGGGGGGTCCCACCCATATAAGGGCCGCACGACACCACCCAACGTCACGCCCTGTCCATTTATAGCCCCCAAGTCCGTTTTGGTGCGCTTTATCGGCGTAGCGAGGGTTATTTCATACTCATAGGGACCACATGCGAGGGGTGACGGATCGTGTCGGACACCATGTCTAACCGGCCCGGCGCGGCCACCGGCGCCACAGGCACCGTGCCGCGGGCCAGGACGCAGGAGGGCGCCGGCATGGCGTCCTCGCTCGTGACCGAGAAGGGCACCACGAGCATCGACGACAGTGTCGTCGCCAAGATCGCCGGCCTCGCGGCACGCGAGGTGTCCGGCGTGCACGCCATGGGCGCGGGCCCGGCTCGGGCCCTCGGGAGCATGCGCGGCATGGTCGCCGGCCCGAGCGTCGCGCAGGGCGTGTCGGTCGAGGTGGGCGAGCGGCAGGCGGCCGTGGACCTCGACCTCGTCGCCGAGTACGGCACCGCCATCCCCGACCTGGCGGCGGCGGTGCGCAAGAACGTCATCTCGGCGGTCGAGCGGATGTGCGGGCTGGAGGTGACCGAGGTCAACATCAGGGTGGACGACGTCCACCTGCCCGACCAGGACCGCGGCCGCGAGAGCTCGAGCAGGGCGCCGGAGCAGGAGTCCCGGGTCCAATGACCGGGCCTGCCGCGACCCGCTCCACGACGCCCGGCCCCACCACGGATGAGGCACAGGCGATCGCGGAGCGGGCGCGGGCCTGCTCCGGGGTGGCGAGGCTGTCCGGCGGTCCGTTCGGGACGGTGGCGACGTACCTGCCGGGCCGTCGGCTCACCGGCGTCTCGGCGGACGAGCACGCCGTGGAGATCGCCATCGTCGCCACGCTCACCCGTCCGCTGCCGGAGACGGCCGATGAGGTGCGGCGGGCGGTGGCGGACCTGGCGGGCGGTCGCTCGGTGCACGTCCGCATCGACGACATCGTGAGCGATCCTCGGGAGGGATCATGAACAACGCGTGGATGCCGCTGATCGGCCTGGCCGTCGGGATCGCGCTGGGCTTCGCGGGCGCCTTCGGCGGGCTGGGAGCGTTCCTGCTGGTCCTCGTGCTCGGAGCGGTCGGCTACATCATCGGCCGCGTCGTCGAGGCGGGCGAGGTCAACCTGTCCGGCCTGTCGTCGAGGCGGAAATGACCGCCGTCGTCCCCGGCGGCGCGACCACGACAGCCCCTGCTGAGCGGCGGACCGCGGCCGAACGCCGGGGGCGTACCGAGATCTCCGACCGCGCGGTCACCAAGATCGCGTGCCGGGCCGCACTGGAGGTGCCCGAGGTGCGTGAGGTGTACCTCGGCACGTCGCTGTGGTCGCGGCCGTCCGGCTCGCGGGTGCGCGGCGGCCGGGCCACGCTCAAGCTCACCGTGAGCATGGCGTACCCGACGCCGTTGCACGCCGTGTCGGCGCGGCTCAGGGAGCACGTGATCAGGCGCGTCGAGGCGCAGACGGGTCTGGAGGTACGCCGTCTCGACATCGTCCTGAACGAGCTCGGCGGCGACCTGGCGTGGGGAAGCTGACGGAAGGAACGTGACATGAGCTCGCAGGGCGATCCCCGCGAGGAGCCG
The DNA here is from genome assembly GCF_900100395.1 of Nonomuraea maritima. Classification (GTDB taxonomy): domain Bacteria; phylum Actinomycetota; class Actinomycetes; order Streptosporangiales; family Streptosporangiaceae; genus Nonomuraea; species Nonomuraea maritima. The sequence goes on from NZ_FNFB01000002.1 coordinate 562,591, forward strand.
CGACCCATCGAACCCGCCGAGGAAGTCCCTGACGCTCAGGATGAGGCGGCGCCGGCGGGGGCGCATCGGGCGCCGCTGTCGCGGGTGCACGACAAGGTCGCCGACCGGGCCGCCGTACGGGCGTTCCGGCCGCGCCGCAGGGTGCCCGCCGTCGTGGTGGCGGTGTTGCTCACGCTGCTCGGTCTGCTGGTGGCCGTCGAGGCGCTGTCGGCGCTGACCGGCCGCCCGCTGCGCCTGGCGCCGTACGACCGGATGGCGGGCTGGGCGTCCTCGACGCTGTGGTCGGACCCGTGGTTCCTGGTCGGGGCGGCGATCGTGACGCTGATCGGCCTCGCGCTGCTCGTCACCGCGATCGTGCCGGGCCGTCCGAGGATGGTCCCGGTACGCAGCGGGCAGCGGGATCTCGTGGTCGGGCTACGTCCCAAGGGCGTCACCCGGGCGCTCGCCCGCGCGGCCGAGCAGGTGCCCGGCGTGCGCTCGGCCCGCGCCGGGCTGCGCGGCAGCACCTTCACGGTCACGCCGACCACGTCGGGCTGGCGCGGACGCGACGAGTTCAAGCAGGACGTACGCGACGCCGTGCTCACCAAGCTGGCCGAACTCGATCCGGCCCACCCCTACCGGGTGGCCGTGCACGTCAAGGAGCACAGGTGAACAGGAAGCCGGGCCGGGGCAACCGATGGGGGCTGGCCGTCGTCGGGCTGGTCCTGGCGATCCTCGGCGGATCGGCGCTGGCCCGCGGGCTGGGCGCGTTCCCGCAGAACTGGGCCCCCTCGCGGACGACGATCGTGGACGCGAACGTGACGGGGTTCGTCGCGCGTACCAGCCCGTGGATCTGGTGGCTGGTGGCGCTGGCGGGCCTGATCCTCGTGGCGGTGGGGCTGCGCTGGCTGATCGCGCAGTGGCACCGGGAGGGCCGCAGGACGCTGTGTCTTCATGACACGCCGACCGGCGTCACCGACGTGTCGGCGAAAGGCATGGCCCGCGCGGTCGCCGACGACGCCGAGACCGGCCGGTCGGTGCTGCGCGCCGACGCCCGCCTGCTGGGCTCGCGCGCGGACCCCGAGGTACGGCTGCGCATGACCGCCGACGAGTCGGCCCCGCTGGGCGACCTCACGAGACACCTGACCCGGGTGGTGCTGCCTAACGTGCGCGACGCGCTGGACCGGGATCATGTACGGGCGGTGGCCCGCGTTAGCCTGGAGCCACCGTCTCCACCACAGCGAGTCGTGCATTGACGAGAGGGGTCCCAGCGGTGTCCGTCGTGAAGATCAACGTGCTGACCGTGCCCGCCGAGATGCGGGAGGAGCTCGAACGGCGCTTCTCCAACCGGGCCGGCATGGTCGAGTCCGCTGACGGGTTCGAATGGTTCGAGCTCCTGCGGCCCGTGGAGGGCACCGACCGCTACTTCGTCTACACGCGCTGGCGCAGCGAGGACGACTTCCAGAAGTGGCAGCAGAGCATGGCGTTCCAGCGCGGGCACGCGCAGGCGGCCGAGGGCCAGGGTCACGGCCATGGGCAGGGGCAGGGTCAGGGCCACGGTCACGGGCACGGGCAGGGGCCCGCGGCGACCGACTCCGAGCTGTGGAGCTTCGAGGTCGTCGAGAACGCCTCCCCCAAGTCCTGACCGTACGCGGGCCGACGGGCGTCAGGAGCTATCACAAATCGGGCATCCAGCTTGACCGCTGATCGCGATTCCGAAAACATGTTCTGCTCCGACTTGTGTTCCCTCATGCCCCAGGAGGCACTGGCGTGCGCCGGCTCGCGATCCCCCTTGCCCTCACGCTGGCCGTCGGCGCCCTCGTGAGCCCCGCGCACGCCGACAAGGTGACCCGCACCGCCGAGTGCCAGGGCGACTGGCTGCCCGGCACGCCCACGGCCACGGACGTCATGAACGGCGAGATCTCGCTGGTCGGGCTGCCTCCGTACCAGCTGGGCAAGAAGATCAACTGGGCCGCCAGCCCGTACAAGAACCGGTCGTGGGAGTACGTCTTCCAGTCGCTGCGCTGGATGGGCACCCTCGTCGTCGAGTACGAGAACACCGGCGAGGAGCGCTACCTCAACCGCGCCACCGAGATCGCCAAGGACTGGGTCGAGCACAACAAGTACGGCGCCAAGGGCACGAAGCCGTACGTGTGGACCGACCACCCGGTGTCGCTGCGCACGCAGCCGCTGCTCTGCCTGAGCAAGCACGTGAACGCGAGCTGGCTGAAGGACAGCCTGGCCGTGCACGCCAAGCTGCTGTCCGACCCGCGGCTGTACAAGAAGGGCCACAACCACGGCATCGACCAGGACATCGCCCTCATGGGCATCGGCTGCCGCTACGGCCGCAAGGAATGGGAAGACCTCGCCACCCGCCGGCTGACCGGCACGGTGAAGCTCGACGTCGACTCCCAGGGCGCGCTGATGGAGCAGGCGCCGCGGTACGCGGTCTACGTGTACGGCCGGCTGCAGGTCGCGATGACCAACATGAAGTCCTGCGACCGCAAGGTGCCCGCCGACATCGCCCGGCGCAGCGAGGCGCTGAAGGACTTCATCGCCCACGCCACCATGCCGAACGGCTACATGGCGCCCATCGGCGACGGCAGCGCCGACACCGAGCCCAAGATGGAGACCGGCACGCCGAAGCAGCAGGTCAAGGTCTACAACGCGGGCTACGTCTTCGGCCGTACGTCGTGGAAGGAGCCGGAGTCGGCCTACTACTCGATCCGGTTCGGGCCCGGGCTGAAGTTCCACGGGCACGAGGACCACCTCGGCGTCACCTACTTCGCGCACGGCCGCGACATCCTGGTCGACGGCGGGTTCCACTCCTACGAGAAGAGCGCCTACCGCTACTGGACGCTCTCGCCGGAGGCGCACAACGTGCCGACGGTGGTCGGCGAGCGGTTCCGGCCGCGTACCGCGAGCAAGCTCGTCAAGACCAGCTACGGCGACGACCGCCAGGCCTACCGGCTGACCGACAAGGCGTACGGCGTGAGCCGCACCCGGTCGGTGCTGGTCAACCACGGTGACGACCTGATGGCGGTGCTCGACACGGCCTCCGGCGGCAAGAAGGTCAGCAACCTGTGGCGGTTCGCCCCCGACCTCAAGCTGATCTCCAACAGCGGCGGCAAGGTCGTGCTCGGCGACGGCAAGTTCAAGGTCACCCTGCTCCAGTTCAGCTCCTGCCGCCCGGTCGGCGGGCAGAAGGTCGAGCGGGGCGGCAAGCTCGGCTGGGTCTCGCCCACCTACCTGTCGAAGCAGCCCACGAACGTCGTGGTCTCGCCGGCGGCGACGTCGCTGCTCACGGTGATCGTGCCGGGCAACGAGGCGCCGAAGGTGTCGTGCTCCGGCGGGAAGGTCACGGTGAACGGCGTGTCCTTCGCCGCCGGAGTGCTCTAGCTCAGGAGGCGTCGCGGCCCGCGCGCAGCAGGCCGTACGTGACCGCCTGCTCGAGTGCCTGCCAGGACGCGTCGATGATGTTCTCGGCGACGCCCACCGTGGCCCACTCGGCGCGCTCGTCGCTGGAGGTGATGAGGACGCGGGTCACGGCGTCGGTGCCGTGGGTGCCCTCGAGGATGCGGACCTTGTAGTCGATCAGCTCCAGCTTGGCCAGCTCGGGGTAGAGCTGCTCGAGGGCGAACCGTACGGCCCTGTCGAGGGCGTTGACCGGGCCGTTGCCCTCGCCGGTGGCCACGATGCGCTCGCCCTTGGCGTGCAGCTTGACCGTGGCCTCGCTGACGAGCTCGCCGCCCTTCGTCCGCTCGACGATGACGCGCCAGGACTCGACCTCGAAGTGCCGCTTGCGCTCGCCCTGCACGGTGTCGCGCAGCAGCAGCTCGAACGACGCGTCGGCGGCCTCGAACGTGTAGCCCTGCGACTCCAGGTCCTTCACCCGGGCGACCAGGTCCTTGGTGTGCTCGGGGGTGAGCTCGTAGCCCAGCTCGCGGCCCTTGAGCTCGACCGAGGCGCGGCCCGCCATGTCGGAGACGAGCATGCGCATGTCGTTGCCGACCTGCGCAGGGTCGATGTGCTGGTAGAGGTTGGGGTCGACCTTGATCGCGCTGGCGTGCAGGCCGGCCTTGTGGGCGAAGGCCGACATGCCGACGTAGGGGGCGTGCGAGTTGGGCGTGACGTTGGTCACCTCGGAGATGGCGTGGGCGACGCGGGTCATCTCGGCCAGCGACTCGCGCGGCACGAGGTCGTAGCCGCGCTTGAGCTGCAGGTTGGCCACGACGGTGAAGAGGTTGGCGTTGCCCGAGCGCTCGCCGTACCCGTTGGCGCAGCCCTGCACATGGGTGGCGCCGGCCTTGACGGCCGCGAGGGTGTTGGCCACCGCGCACCCGGTGTCGTCGTGGCAGTGGATGCCGACCCGGGCGCTCGTGCCGACCGCCGCGTGGACGATCTCGGCCAGCTCGTCGGGGAGCATGCCGCCGTTCGTGTCGCACAGGGCGATGACGTCGGCCCCGGCCTCGGCGGCGGTCCTGACCACCTCAAGCGCGTACGCGGGGTTCGACTTGTAGCCGTCGAAGAAGTGCTCGGCGTCGAGGAAGACCCGTTGGCCCTCCGCGCGAAGATGGGAGACCGTGTCGCGGATCATCGCGAGGTTCTCCTCCAGCGTCGTGCGGAGGGCCAGTTCGACATGCCTGTCGTGGCTCTTGGCGACAAGGGTCACGACGGGCGCACCGGATTCGCGCAGGGCGGCCACCAAAGGGTCGTCGGCGGCCTTCACACCGGCCCGGCGGGTCGCGCCGAACGCGGCAAGCTGCGCGTGCTTCAGTTCGAGCTCGGTCCGAGCCCGGCTGAAGAACTCTGTGTCCTTGGGGTTGGCGCCGGGCCAGCCCCCCTCGATGAAGCCGACGCCGAGGCCGTCGAGACGACGCGCGATGGCGAGCTTGTCGGCGACAGTCAGGTTGAGGCCCTCCTGTTGCGCGCCGTCCCGCAGCGTCGTGTCGTATACGTGGAAGCGGTCGTCGGCCATGGCTCTCTCTTCTTTCCGGACGGGAAGTCGTGGCTGGTCTGCGTTGCGGGCCGGGAAAACAAAAAGACCCCTCACGGACGTGAGAGGTCTGCGCGCCGGCGGTGTCCTTTGTCAGCCGGCGCGCCTGCCGATAATGAGCAGACCGTAGAACATGGTGTCACCCAGTGTGCCATACGAATCCAGCATCCGGCACACTCGTCCCACACCGTGGACACCGGCCGCTCAAAGAGCGGCCTGACGTGGCCCTACGTCCGCTCCACGCTCACACGGTGACGCCGACGCCGCCCGTGATGACCCGTTCCATCGCCGCGGCGTCGAACACCTCCTCGCCCAGCATCTGCCCGTCGAGCAGCACGGTCGGCGTGCCCTCGATGCGGATCTTCCTCGTCTCCGCCAGGTGCGCCTTCGCGTACGCCTGGGAGGTGATGCACGAGTCGACCTGCGCGCCCACCTTCCTGGCCGCCTTGGCCAGGTCCTTGACGGCGAAGCCGGAGGCGACGCCGTGCGGGGCCGGCTGCATGGCGTACAGCTCGTCGCGGAAGGCCATCCAGTTGGCCTCGGGCACGCAGCGCGCGGCCGCGGCGGCACGGACGGAGTTGGAGCGCATGGGCTCGTCCCGGAAGATCGTCACCGCGTGGTAGACCACTTTGACCTGGCCGGACATCGCCAGCTTCCGGATCGTGGCGTCCACGTTGGCGTGCATCCGCTTGCAGACCGGACAGTCGAAGTCCTCGAAGATGTCCAGCACGGGCGCGTTGCTCGACCGGTCGGCCAGCACCATCGTGCCGTCCGCCTGCCTGGTCAGCCGCGCCCCGTCGGACGACGAGACGCCCGGCTCCGAGAACCCCAGCACCCCGATCACGACGATCGCCGCGCACGCCAGCGCGACCGCCATCAACCGCTTCATCATCAGCCCACTTCCACCTCGTTGATCGCGCAGACCCTACCGAACAGCCACAATGACCGCATGAAGGCATATCTTCTTGACCCGGCCGTCGCGCGGTACGTCCTTGAGCACACCACACCACCCGACCCGCTGCTGAGCAGGCTCGCCCGGGAGACGGCCGAGGTCACGGGCGGTGACGCGCGGATGCAGATCGCCCCTGACCAGGGCCAGTTCCTCACCATGCTCACGAAACTCATGCGGCCGCAAGTGGCCGTGGAGGTGGGCACGTTCACCGGGTACTCCTCGCTGTGCATCGCCCGTGGCCTGTCCGGCGGCACGCTGCACTGCTTCGACGTGAGCGAGGAGTGGACGTCCGTCGCGCGGCGCTACTGGCAGGAGGCCGGCGTCGCCGACCGGGTCACGCTGACGCTCGGGCCGGCGCTGCGGACGCTCGCCGCCTTCGACGAGACCATCGACCTCGCCTTTCTCGACGCCGACAAGGCCAACTACCGCGGCTACTACGAGCTGCTGATGGAACGCCTGCGGCCCGGCGGGCTGCTGCTGGCCGACAACACGCTGCGCCACGGATGGGTGGCCGACCCCATGCACGACGGCGACACGGTCGAGGACATCAGGCGGTTCAACGACCTGGTGGCGGCCGACCCCCGGGTCACCGTCGTCATGCTGCCGGTCGCCGACGGCCTGACGATGATCATGAAGAACTGACGGGGTCGATCACGCCCTGGCAACACACCCCCTCGCCGCCCTACGCTCGGTCACTCCCCCACTACCGAGGACGGTGACGATGGCCGGTCCGCTCGAAGAGCGCTTCCGCACGGTGCGCGACCTGCTCCCCGACTACCGCGTGGAGACCACGGGTGGCCGGATCGTGGTGAACGAGTCCGGCACCTGGCAGCACAACACGATCGTCTTCCGCCTGATCCGCCTGCTCATCGGCACCGTGGTCGATCGCGGGTGGGAGATCTGGCCCAACATCACCGTCTGCACCGGCGGCGTCGACCGGTACGTCCCCGACCTCGTGGTGGTGCCACGCTCGCCGCTCATGCGGTTCGACCACGCCGTGCAGGGCGACTCGACCCTGCTGGTCGCCGACGTCGTCTCGGCCGACAGCGCCTACGACGACCACTACGTCAAGCCCTGCGGGTACGCGCCCGCGGGAGTGCCGCTCTACCTCGTCCTCGACCCCTTCCAGGGCGCGGCGACCCTCTTCGGCGAGCCCTCGGGCGGGAAGTACCGGAGCGAGACCGTCGCGGCCGCAGGCGAGCCGCTCGTCCTGCCCGCGCCGTGGGACCGCGCCGTGGACACCGCGGCGTTATGGTGAACGGCTCCCTCGGGATCGGTGGCGACCCCGAGGGCGACATCACACTAGGCGATCTTGTGGACCCAGTGGTGGGCGTCGGGACGAGCGCCGTACTGGATGCCGACGAGCTCCTCGCGGACGCGCATCGTCACCGGGCCGGACGTGCCGTCGCCGACGGTCCACGAGCGGTCGGCGCCCTTGACAGTGCCCACCGGCGTCACGACGGCCGCCGTGCCGCACGCGAAGACCTCCGTGAGCTCGCCAGAGGCGCAGCCCTCCTGCCACTCGTCCACCGAGACCAGCCGCTCCTCGGTCTCCAGGCCGAGGTCGGCGGCCAGTTCGAGGATCGAGTCGCGAGTGATGCCGGGCAGCAGGGTGCCGGTCAGCGCCGGGGTGACGAGCTTGTCGCCGTAGACGAAGAACAGGTTCATCCCGCCCATCTCCTCGACGTAGCGGTGCTCGTGGGCGTCGAGCCAGACGACCTGGTCACAGCCCTGCTCGACGGCCTGCCGCTGGGCGACGAACGCCGCCGCGTAGTTGCCGCCGCACTTGGCGAAGCCGGTGCCGCCGGGGGCCGCGCGCGTGTACTCGGTCGACAGCCACACCGAGACCGGCTTGAGGCCGCCGGTGAAGTACGACGCCGACGGCGACGCGATGACCATGAACTTGTAGGTCCGCGACGGGTAGTTCACGCCCAGCGCCGGCTGCGTGGCGATCATGAAGGGACGCAGGTAGAGGCTGTGCCCCTCGGTGGTGGGCACCCACTCGCGGTCGGTGCGGACGAGCAGTTCGAGCGCTTCGACGAACGTGTCCTCGGGCAGCTCCGGCATCGCCATCCGGGCGGCGGACCGGTTGAAACGGGCGGCGTTCGCGTACGGACGGAACGTCACGATCGAATCGCCGCTCTGGCGGTAGGCCTTCAGCCCCTCGAACAGCTCCTGCGCGTAGTGGAAGACCGACGTCGCGGGGTCGAGGGAGAGCGGCCCGTACGGCATGAGCCGGGCGTCGTGCCAGCCCTGACCCTCGGTGTAGTCGATCGAGATCATGTGATCCGTGAAGAACTGCCCGAAAGCAGGGTTCGCCAGCACCTGCTCGCGCTCGGCCGCGGTGCGAGCATGGTCGGAGAGCTGCACGTCGAAGCTGAGCTTCTGAGCGATGGTCATGACGGCAATCCTTGTCTCTACGGTGTGGCGGAATCTGCCCGGCACAGGACTCGGGTCCCGTGCCTGGGAGGGGTCCATACTTCCTATTGTCTCGCTATATGGGATGGCAAGCGGCTGGTGGGAGGAACAGCCGTTTTGCACGCAAAAAGCGCCCGGTAGTCCTTTCGGACCACCAGGCGCTTCGGGGCTAGGCGGTCCTAGCCGGATACTCGCGCGGTGATGTCGTCGCCGATCTCGTGCGTGGTGCGGCTCGCCCAGCCGGCCAGTCGCTCGATGATGTCGTCGGAGACGGCCTGCTCGACCTTCGCGGCCTCGTCCTTCATGCCGAGGTGGTCGAGCAGCATGGCGACCGAGAGGATCGTCGCGGTCGGGTCGGCCTTGCCCTGGCCCGCGATGTCGGGCGCGCTGCCGTGGACCGGCTCGAACATGCTCGGCGCGGTGCGCTCGGGGTTGATGTTGCCGCTGGCCGCCAGGCCGATGCCGCCCGCGATGGCCGCGCCGAGGTCTGTGATGATGTCGCCGAACAGGTTGTCGGTGACCACCACGTCGAAGCGCTGCGGCTGCGAGACGAAGAACATCGACGCCGCGTCGATGTGGCAGTAGTCGGTCGTGACGTCGGGGTACTCCTCGCCCACCCGGGTGACCGTACGCTGCCACAGGTCACCCGCGAAGGTGAGCACGTTGGTCTTGTGGACGAGGGTCAGCTTCTTGCGCGGACGCGAGGCCGCCTTGTCGAAGGCGTAGCGCACCACGCGCTCGACGCCGTGGGCGGTGTTGAGCGACTCCTGCGTCGCGATCTCGTGCGGGGTGCCGCGCCGCATGACGCCGCCGGTGCCGGCATAGAGGCTCTCGGTGCCCTCGCGGACGACCACGATGTCGATGTCTTCCGGCGACACGTCGGCCAGCGGGGTCTCGACGCCGGGGAGCAGCTTGACCGGGCGCAGGTTGACGTAGTGGTCGAAGGCGAAGCGCAGCTTCAGCAGCACGTCGCGCTCGAGGACGCCCGGCGGGACGCTGGGGTCGCCGATCGCGCCGAGCAGGATGGCGTCGTAGCCGCGCAACTCCTCCATGACAGGGTCGGGGAGGGTCTCACCGGTGCGGTGATAGCGGGCGGCGCCCAGGTCGTAGTGGGTGGTATCGAACTTCGCCCCCACCGCCTCCAGGACCTTGAGCCCTTCGGCGACGACCTCGGTGCCGATCCCGTCTCCCGGGATGACGGCCAGGCGGATGTTACGCGACTCCATGGCGGTACCTTACCCGCTCGTCTCGCCTGACGAGCAACCATCTCAGGGTTCGGACGTCCGATATTTTACCTTTTTTGCTATTTGCAAGCCTTTGACCGTTTCGTTAGAGTCCGGTCAGCCTAATCCACGCAGCGTTGCGTGGAGCCGGGGACCCAACCTCCCCCAGGGGCGAATCGGCGACTCCTCCGCCGTAGGGCTACTTCCAGGCCCGAGCCCGTCAGCTAACCCGGTCGGCCGCATGGAAGGACAAGTCCCCCTTGTCTCGCATCGCCACGGCCTTGGCCGCGGGCGTCGCCGGGATCATCCTGGCAACCCCCGCCGCTCAGGCAAGCACCACGCAACGGCCCCCCACGCAGGACCCGTGGGCGAAGGGCCCCTCCACGCAGGACCCCTGGGCCGGGGATCCCTCCGACCGAACCTCCCTCATCCCGGACTCCTGGGTGAAGGACCCGTCCCTCCCTGACTTCACGGCGCACGACGTCTGGGCCGACGTCCTGTCCGGCACCTCCGCCCAGGACCCCTGGGTCAAGGTCCCCTACGCCCAGGACCCGTGGGCGAAGGACCCCGCCACCCCGCGCCACCGCGCGAAGAACCGGAAGCCGAAGGACCCCTGGGTGAAGCACCCCTCCCCACGGGACTCCGGGGACGACGACTCCACCCCTGTCCCCTCGGCCGAAGACCCCACTGACGCTCCCCCGCAGGACCCCTGGGCGAACGACCCCACCGCACAGGACCCCACAGCTGACAACCCCGCACCTCAGGACCCCTCGGCGGACGACCCCGCCGACACGCCGTCACCGGAGCCTTCGGCGGAGAACCCCACCGACGCGCCCCCTCATGACCCTTGGGCGCAGGACCCCGCGGACACGCCCCCGCAGGACCCCTGGGCACAGGACCCCGACGCGCCGGCCGGTGACGAGGTCAAGGAAGAGCCGATCAAGCGTCCGAAGCCCGCCTGGAAGATCGCCCTGCGCTTCGCGATGAACAAGCGCGGCATCCCCTACCTGTGGGGAGGCACCGGCCGGGGCGGCTACGACTGCTCGGGCCTGATGCTGCGGGCCTACCAGAAGGCCGGGATCCAGCTGCCGCGCGTCGCGGCCGACCAGTACGGGGCCTTCCACAGGAAGATCGCCTGGAAGAACCTCAAGCCGGGCGACCTGGTCTTCTTCAGCGGCCTCGGCCACGTCGGGATGGTCTCGCGGCCCGGCTACATGGTGAACGCGCCGCACACCGGCGACGTCGTCAAGGAGGAGCCGCTGTCGGCCTGGCGGCGCAGCGTCTTCGTCGGCGCGGTGCGCCCCGACCCCAAGGGCGTGCGCGAGTGGCGTGAGTACAAGAAGAAGCGCCGCGAGGCAGCCGCAGAAGCGAAGGACGCGACGGACACGACCGACAAGTCCGAAACGACCACGCCCCACGCATCAACCGACTGACCTCGTACGCGATCAGGTTGGAGCGTTCCAGCAGACAGCCCCGGGGGGATCCCCCGGGGCCGCCGCCGTGTCACGGCACGACCGGGCCGGCCTGCCGGTCGAGCACGCAGGCGTTGGCGTACATGTGCGCGAACTCCTTGTGCCGGCCGCGCCAGGTGCCACGGATGTTCACGTGGACGGGGTCGAGCTCGCGCGAGCAGCCGGTCGAACCGGTCGCGAGCCAGTCGAGGTCGCCGTCGACCTCGGTCAGCAGGTCGCAGGCCGCCTCGGCGTGCGGATGACGACTGGTGTCGGGCGGGCAGGTCAGGAACCAGCGCTGGAAGGTGCCCTCCCTGACGTTGTGCCGGACGATGTCCAGCTCGGCCACCGCCGCCTGCGCCGGGACGGCGAGCAGGCCGGCTGCGGCCACCGCGGGCAGTGCGAGGGCCACGGCCCTACGGATCGCGACGAGCATGTGCATAGACAACCTCCCCGATCGGAACGGATACGCAGAGTGACCGTACAGCACTCTGCGTATCCGATCGGGGATTGATCCAGGCAGGCGATCCTGCGCGGTTGTGGCGGACCCGGATGAACGGTCAGCGGTCGTGGTCCTGCGGGGCGCCGCCGTTGTCGCGCCGGTCCAGCGCGATCTGCACGGCTTCTGCCGCCTTGTCGTCGTGTTCGTCGGCGCGGTTCCAGGCATACATGTCGTACATGTGACTCATCTCGATTCGCGGAAGCGTTCCAGTGACGCCGGACTCCGGTCACGAATCCGACAGGCCTGCTCTCGTGGCCCGGGTCACGGACCGGACGAAGGGGCTTAGCGGTCGACCACGCGCCGAACACCGCGGCGAGTCGTCGACCTGCCCTAACAGGCCTCGCCGCGGCAGGTAATGAGTACGAGAACCTGGCGCATCTCTCGCTACGGTACCTGAGGAATTTCCTTGGATCTCCTACTATCTCGCATGCTGAGACACAAAAGGCCGCCACCCGGAACGCTCCGGGTGGCGGCCTCGTACGACGATCGGGAGGGTCAGTCCTCCAGGTCGACAGAACGCCCGCTGTCGGCGCCGATCTCGGCCACGATCTGCTCGACCACGTCGGCGGGGATCGCGGAGTCGACGGTCAGCGCGATCAGCGCCTTGCCGCCCTTGACGTCACGGGCCACCTGCATGGACGCGATGTTGATGCCGTGCTCGCCGAGCAGCCGGCCGACCACGCCGACGATGCCGGGACGGTCGGCGTAGGTGAGGAAGCACAGGTGGGCCGTCGGCTCGATCTCCATCTCGTAGCCGTTGACCTCGACGATCTTCGTGATCTGCCGCGGCCCGGACAGCGTCCCGGAGACCGAGACGTGGCGGCCGTCGGCGAGGACGCCGCGCACGGTCACCAGGTTGCGCCAGTCGGGGCTCTCGGAGCTGGTGACCAGCTCGACCTCGATGCCGCGGTCCTTGGCCAGCAGCGGGGCGTTGACGTAGGTGACCTGCTCCTCGATCACGTCGGTGAACACGCCCTTGAGCGCGGCCAGCTCGAGCACGCGGACGTCCTGGGCGGCGATCTCGCCGCGGACCTCGACGTCGAGCTTGGTGGCGACCTCGCCGGCCAGGGCGGTGAACACCCGGCCCAGCTTCTCGGCCAGCGGCAGGCCCGGCTTGACGTCCTCGGCCACCGCGCCGCCCTGCACGTTGACGGCGTCGGGCACGAACTCACCCGCGAGCGCCAGCTTCACGCTGCGCGCGACCTGCGTGCCGGCCTTCTCCTGGGCCTCGTGGGTGGAGGCGCCGAGGTGCGGCGTGGCGACGACCTGGTCGAGCTCGAACAGCGGGCTGTCGGTGCACGGCTCCTTGGAGAACACGTCGAGACCGGCGCCGGCGACGCGGCCCTCCTTGATCGCGGAGTAGAGTGCGCCCTCGTCGACGATGCCGCCACGGGCCACGTTGACGATCCGGACGGACGGCTTGACCTGGTGCAGCTCCCGGTCGCCGATGAGCCCCAGCGTCTCCTTGGTCTTGGGCAGGTGGACGGTGATGAAGTCGGCCTGCTTGAGCACCTCTTCGAGGCTGAGCAGCTTGACGCCCATCTGCGCGGCGCGGGCCGGCGGCAGGTAGGGGTCGTAGGCGATCAGCTCGACGCCGAACGGCTGCAGCCGCTGCGCGACCAGCTGGCCGATCTTGCCGAGGCCCAGGATGCCGACGACCTTCTCGTCCAGCTCGACGCCGGTGTACTTCGAGCGCTTCCACTCGCCGTTCTTCAGCGCGGCGTGGGCCTGGGCCGTGTTGCGGGCGCTGGCCAGGATCAGGGCGATGGTCTGCTCGGCGGCGCTGGTGATGTTGGAGGTCGGGGCGTTCACGACCATGACACCGGCCTTGGTGGCCGCCTCGACGTCGACGTTGTCGAGGCCGACGCCGGCTCGCGCGACCACGCGCAGCTTGGGTGCCGCGGCGATCGCCTCCGCGTCCACCTGCGTGGCGGAGCGGACGATCAGCGCGTCCACGCCGGCGAGGGCGGGCAGCAGCTGCGAGCGGTCGGAGCCGTCGGTGTGGCGGACCTCGAAATCAGCGCCGAGAACGGCTAGGCCGGCTTCGGACAGCTCCTCTGCGACCAGAACGACGGGCTTGTTCACTGGTGTGGATCCTTTGGGCACGACTGGCTTGGAGGAGGACACGTCGACGGATCCCCCGATGTCTCGTCGAGTCTATCCACGCTTGTGAAAGCGTTCACGAGAGACCCAGAATGTGAGACGCATCGCACGATGCGAGACAAATGTCGGTCGTACCCCCGTGTCGGCAAACTCACCCATTCCAGGCGCATCTTTGTCTTGATCGGGGGTTTTCTTGCCCATTAGCCTGATAAGCCGTGGCCGACTACCTAGGGTTCGTCCTATGAGCATCGGGAATCCTGCGCTCGCCGACGTGCTCGCTCAGCATGGCTCTCCACACCGCCTGCTGAGCGCTCTTGCCGACGGTGGAGTCCTGGTGGCAGTGCGATCAGACCGTTCCGTCGTCCTCGGGACGACACAAGCAGGTGACCGGGTCCTGCTCGGTTACACCAGCCCTGCCACGTACGCCAGGCACCGTGGCAGTCACTCCCTGTCGGCCTGCGACGCCGACACCATCCTCGACATCCAGCGCGTCACCGGTGTGCGCGAGATCGTCATAGACGCGGCCGGACCGGCCGCCGCGGCCGTGCCCATCGCCGATCTGCAACGCTTCCTCACCTCGACGCGGACGGGGCCCACGCCCGTGCTGTCGGCGGCCCCTGCCGCCTACGCGACGGGCGCCATGGCCACCGTGTCGCGCGGCGCCGCACTCGCCCAGGTGGCGCCGCCGACGCAGGACGCCCCTTCCATGCCGTGGGTGCCCGCGCCGCGACCGCACCTGTCGGGGCCCATGCAGCAGGTCGATCCCGGCTACCGGCGGTGCGCGCACCCGATCCTGCCCGCGCTGCGCCAGGCGATCGCGCAACTGCTCATGGACTTCCCGCTCGTGCACCACGTCTGGATCTCCGAGGCCCGTACGGCCTCCGGGGCGCCCGGCATCATGCTGCACGTGAAGGTGCACATGTCGGCGGCCGAGGACGTCGTACGCGACCTGCACCGGCTCGTCCGCGCCCGGCTGCCGCAGCTGGCCGCCTCGGGGGCGCCGATCCTCATGGCGCGGGTGGCCGACGCCCGCAGCGAACGCCGGATGATCGAGATCGGCGCGCACGTGGTCTGCGCCGACGTACGCGACTGACGCTCAGGGCCCGCGCAAGCGGGCCCTGCCGCCGACGTGACAACCGCAGGGCCCGCGAAAGTGGGCCCTACCGGTCGTGCCGGGGCTTCGCTTCAATGAGGTCATGATCACACCGGCCGCGACCGTCCCCCGGAGCGTGCGCCTGGGGTACGGCGTGGGCTCCTTCTGCACGGCCACCGTCAACGCCGTGCCCGGGCTCCTGCTGCTCTACTACATGACGAACTTCCTGGCCGTGCCCGCCTGGCTGGCGGGGGTGGTCGTGACCGCGCCCAAGATCTGGGACCTGTTCGTCAACCCGCTGGTCGGCCGCTGGTCCGACCGCACCCGCTCGCGTCTCGGGCCCCGCCGTCCGTGGCTGCTCGCCGGCGCCTGCACGCTGCCGGTCGTGTTCGCGCTGGTCTTCGCCGGGCCGCCGCTGAAGGGCGCCCCCGCGGCACTGTACGTCGGGGCCTGCTTCATGGCGACGGCGACGGCGTACGCGCTGTTCGAGGTGCCGTACAAGGCGATGCCGGGCGAGATGACGCACGACTACCACGAGCGGACGTCGCTGCTCCAGTGGCGGATGATCTTCATCGGCGCGGGCACCGCCGTCAGCGGCGTCCTCGCCCCGGCGATCGTCACGAGCCAGGGCGACGAGGGCTCGCTGGCGAGCTACCGGACGATGGGGCTCACCATCGCGGTGATCATGCTGCTCGCCATGCTCGGCACGTTCTTCGGCACCGCCCGCGCCCCCATGACCGGCGCCCCCGAGCCCGACCGGGGCGGCTGGCGCGAGCAGGCCGCGGCGATCAGGGGCAACTCCGCGTTCCTGTGGATCACCGTGCTGGCCTGCACGCAGGGACTGGCGGTCAGCATGATGCTGGCCGCCGCGCCGTACTTCGCGGCCTACACCCTGGGCGACCCGCAGTCCACGCAGACGCTGTTCGCGGCCCTGGTCGGGCCGATGCTGCTGACCATGCCGCTGTGGGTGCGCCTGTCCAAGCGGTTCGACAAGCGCGGCGCGATGGTCCTGGCCGCGCTCCTGTTCGGTGGCGGCACGGCGGCGGCCATGGCCACCCCGCTGCTCGGCGCCCTCTACGCCCATGTGGCGATCCTCCTGGTCGGCGTGGGGATCGCCGGGGTGCAGCTGCTGCAGTTCTCGATGCTGGCCGACGTGATCGCGGTGGACGCGGCCGGCACGGGCAGGCGGCGGGCCGGCGTGCTGACCGGGCTGTGGACGGCCCTGGAGAGCGGGGTCAGCTCCTTCGGCGCCCTCGTCTTCGGCGTGATCCTGTCGATCGGCGGCTTCGTCGAGTCGGACCCGACCCGCCCGGTGACGCAGCCGGACAGCGCGGTGACGGCGGTGCTGGTCGGCCAGACCGCCGTCCCCGCGGTGATCATCTTCCTGTCCGTGCTGATGACCTTGAAGTACCGCCTCACCCCACCCGCCGCGCCCGCGCCTGCCGCGTCCGCGTGAACGCCCCCGCCATCAGCGCGGCCAGCAGCGGCAGCCCCACCACCAGCCCCGCCAGGAAGACCCAGGGGATGTCGAAGATCTCCGGTTCGCTCGGTCGCCACCCCAGGCCGCCGGCGTTCCGGCCCGCCCGGATCATCGCCGCGCCGGCGACGGTGCCCCCTGCCAGCCCGACAGCGGCCCCCAGCCCGGAGATGTACGCGGCCTGGGCGGCCACGACGAACCTGCGCACGCGCGGTGGCGCGCCGACCGCGGACATGGTGTCCAGATCCTGCCGCATGTCGGCCGCCGCCAGCCCGGTGGCCGCGAACGTGCCCCCGAGCACCAGCACCATCGCGGCGCCGAGCATCAGGAACAGTACGGGTACGGTGTCCTCGTCCCAGCGGCGCTCCACGTCGACGTACACGCCGGCGGACACGGCGTCCAGGGCGCGCCACAGGCTGTCCCGGTCGGCGGTCACGCCGGCTGCGTAGAGGCGTCGCTCGGCCGTCCGTAAGCCGGCGGCCTTCAGGGCGGACTCCCCGATCAGGACGCCGCTCTGCGCGGCCTCCGCCGGCGTCGCCACCACGGCCGGGAGCGTCAGAGTCCTGACCTGGCCACCACCGAACGAGTCAGCGCCCAGCACGCCGACCGCCAGCTCGATCGTGCCGTCGTGGACGAGTTCGGGGCCGAACGCCACGGCATCGCCCCGTGCCAGCGCCGCCGCGGCCCGCTGGTCGTCGCGCCGAAGGAGCGACCTCAACAGCTTCTCGTCGCCGACCACGACGGGCCATTCCCACACGGGACGGCAACGCTGGCCCCCCGTGCACTGCCGGTCGGCACGGGCCGGCCTCAGATCGAGCTCCTCTCCCCTGTGATTCGTCGCCACCATCCCTGGGACCGTCGGTGTGCCGGGAAGCAGGCGCTCCGTCTCCTCCCGCAGCCTCGACCAGTGCTCGTCACTCTGCGACACCCTGACGCCGACGGTCAGCGTGTCGAGGGGCACCAGGGAGGTGCGGCCGGCCTCGCGCTGGGCGGCCGAGCTCGCGGCGAACAACCCCAGGGCGACCGCCGTCATCGTGGCCGCCATGACCGCCCCGGCGGCGGAGGCCGTACGGACACGGTGGCGGGAGGCGTCGCGGACGGCCAGGCGCAGCGGGAGCGGCAGGCGACCGGCCAGCCGGCCGGTGCTCCGGATCACCAGGGGCATCAGCGCGATCAGGCCCAATCCGAGGACCACGGCGGCGACGCTGACCGCGAGCTGGTCGCGACGTGCGGCGACGAAGCATCCGCCCGCCCCGAGCACCACCAGGACGGTCCCGAGCACGGGGCGTCCGGCACGGCCCGGCGGATCGACCCCCGCGCGCCCCGTCAGCACCTGCGCGGGACTCTGCCTGCTCGCCTGGACCGCGGGCACCAGCGCGGCCGTCAGCCCGCTGACCACACCGAGCGCGGCCGTGGCGAGCACCTGCAGCCACGGGACATCGAGCGGGCCCTGCGTCCAGTCCATCCACCGTGCACCGGCCGACTGCACCGCCATACCCGTCAAGACGCCGAGAACGACCCCGACCAGCACCGCCGCCCCGCCCAGGACCAACCCGTCGGCCAGCACCACGGCCTTGAGCTGCCGTCCGGAGACGCCCTGGGCGGCGAGCACGGCCAGTTCCCTGCGCCGTCGCCGGAGCCCGACCGCGAAGGCCGGCCCTGCCAACAGGGCGGTCTCCGCGACGACGATCACGACGCCGACGCCGAGCCCGATGAGCCGCTCCTCCGGGGGCCCGATCGAGAGTCCGAACCCGCGCCAGTCGTCGGCGCCGCCGCGCGGCGCCCGCTCGATCAGCTCGCGAGAATACACGGCCAGGCCCGCCTGGTTCAGCCGCCGGACGTCCGCGCGCAGCACGGGGGCGGAGGTGTCGGCGAGCCAGCCGCTGCTGTTGCCGTCGTTCTGGTGGCCGAGCACGCTCTCCGGCAGGCCCACCAACTCGGCGCGGCCCGGGCGGTTGGGATTCTGCACCACGCCGACCACGCGCAGTGGCCGGTCCTGGCGAGTCACCGCCAGCGTGTCCCCGACTCGCACGCCCAGGTCCGTCAGCGCCGGCGATACCGCGACCTCGCCGGCCGCGGCGGCGAACCTGCCCTCCACCAGCGTCCGCATGCCCCGGGTCATGGGGTCGCGCAGATCCACCTCCAGCGCCTCCACCCGGTCGTAACCGCCGTTCACCCGGACCTCGGTGGCGTTCTGCTGGTAACGGAGCAGGCGACCGTGGATCAGGCGGCCGATCTCGGCAGGCGTCCACTGCCGGTCGGGGCGAGGGGCCTTGGGCTGCCGCACGTATTCCGCGGACAGGTCCTGTTTCACCGGGGTGCGTAACGGCAGCGTCACCAGGCGGGCGTCGGCCGAGCCCAGCACCGAGTCCAGCCTCTCCCTCGGCGACACGTCCGTCGTGGCGTTGCTGGTGAGCACTGCCGTGATCAGGAGCACCGGCAGCCCGATCATCACCATGATCAGCGCCGTACGTCCCTTGGCGCGCAGCGCGTCCCTTCGCGAGACGCGCAGCGCGGCGACGAGCACGGGGATCATCGGGCGCTCTCCAGCCGGACGTCCGCCGCGTCGACGATCAGGCCGTCGCGCAGGTAGATCACCCGGTCGGCCCAGGCCGCGTAGCGCGGTTCGTGGGTGACGAGCAGCACCGCCGCGCCCGCCTCGTCGCAGCGGGAGCGGAGCACCCGCAGGATCTCGTCGCCGGTGGCGGTGTCGAGGGCGCCGGTCGGCTCGTCGGCCAGCAGCAGCCGCCGCTCCCCCGCCAGCGCCCTGGCGATGGCGACGCGCTGGCGCTGTCCTCCGGACAGCTCCTCGGGGAAGCGTCCCGCCGTCTCCTCGGCGCCGACCTCGGCGAGCGCGACCATGGCCTCCGTACGGGCCCGGCGCGCCGGCACGCCGTCGAACTCCCTCGGCAGCATCACGTTCTCGGCGGCGGTCAGGGACGGGATCAGGTTGAGGTCCTGGAAGACGTACCCGACGCTGCGGCGGCGCACGGCGGCCAGGTCGCGCACGGCGGCGAGGTCGCGGCCCTCGATCTCCACGGCGCCGGAGGTGGGCCGGTCGAGGCCGCCGGCCAGGTTGAGCAGCGTCGACTTGCCCGACCCCGACGGGCCCATGACGGCGACCAGCTCGCCGGCCGACACCTCAAGGCTCACGCCTCCCAGTGCCCGCACCTGGCCGTGCACGCGGGTCACGTCGCGTAACTTCACCACAGTCATACGTTCTTCTCCTTGGACGTCCGCGCCACGGCCTCGCAGTGGTCGAGCCAGCGCTGCTCCGCCTCGGCCTTGAAGATCAGCCCGTCGACGACCAGGCTCTGCGCGACCCCGGTGGCGGCCCGCTTGGCGCGGGTGAGGTCCTGCAGCGCGCGCATGGTGGCCATGCGCTGGTTGTGGATGACGGCGCCGACATCGACGTCGGCGCCCGCCACGGCCATCGCGATCTTGATGGCGAGCTCGTCCCTGGGCCGGTCGCTCTGCGCGACCGGGGTGGCGAACCAGCGTTCCAGCTCGGCGCGACCGGCGTCGGTGATCGCGTACAGCGCGCGGCCCTGCTCGTCGGCGCCGTTCGGCGTCACGAGGCCGTCGCGTTCGAGCCGCGCCAGGGTGGTGTAGACCTGCCCGATGTTCAGCGGCCAGGTGGCGCCCGTCGACGCCTCGAACTCGGTGCGCAACTGGTAGCCGTAGCGCGGTCCGCCGTTCAGCAGCGCCAGGAGACCGTGTCTGATCGACATGGATACTGAGTATGCATACTGCGTATGCACGACGCAAGCAGATCCGCGTATTCTGGACACGGGCCGGGATCGGGCCGATACTCCCTACATGAGTTCCACGCATCCGCCCTTTCGCGCCTCCGACGGGGACCGCGACCGGGCGATCGACGAGCTCAGAGACCGGGCGGCGGAGGGCCGCATCTCTCACGACACCTTCGTCGGCCGGGTCGACCAGGCGTTGCGCGCCCGCAACCGGCAGGAACTCGACGAACTGGTGGCCGACCTGCCGCAGAAGCCGACGTTCCGGCAGCGGCTGACGGACACCGTCTCCTCGGTGTCGGAGTTCACCACGAGGCTGCAGTCCGCCTGGCGCAAGCCGCGCCTGCCGCGGCTCGCGCTGCCCGACGACGACCGCCCCCGCTACGTCGTGGGCCGCGGGTCGGCCTGCGATCTCGTCCTGTCCGACCTGACGGTCTCCCGCGTCCACGCCGAGCTGCGGCGCGAGGGCGACGGCGGGTGGATGCTGGTCGACCTCGGCTCGCTCAACGGCACCCGGCTCAACGGGTGGCGGCTGGTGGGTCCGGCGCGGGTGAAGTCGGGCGACGAGATCTCGTTCGGCGACTGCGGCTTCCTCGTGACGTCTGACGAACCTTCCTAACACCTCCGCAAATCCAGATAAATACGGAGATTTGCGGATCACAGGCTGACTGCGGTGGTTCATGCTGCAGGCGATCCCCCAGTCGACCTTGGAGAACCCATGCGGCGCACCTCAGCCTCCCTCGTCGCGGGCGCGCTCGTCGCGGCCCTCGCGTGGGCATCCGGACCCTCCTCCCCCGCCGTCGCCCTCGACCCCTCCGTGGGCGTGGCGGACCTCACCCAGGACATCAACCAGATCCTCAGCGACTCCCGGCTCACCATCGCCCGCGCGGGCGTGGTCGTCAGGAGCGCCCAGACCGGCGAGGACCTGTACGCCACCGACGCCGGCAAGCAGCTCACCCCCGCCTCCAACACCAAGCTGTTCACCTCGGCCGCGGCGGCGGAGACGCTCGGCCTCGACTACCGCTTCCCCACCACCGTGCTGCACTCCGGCCGCAAGGCGGGCTCGGTGGTGACCGGCGACCTGGTGCTGCGCGGCACCGGCGACCCGACGATGCTGGCCGAGGACTACGACGCCCTGGCCGCCGCGGTGGCCAAGGCGGGCGTGAAGGTGGTCACCGGCAAGCTGGTGGCCGACGACACGTGGTTCGACGGCCAGCGGCTCGGCAACGACTGGGCCTGGGACGACGAGACCGCGTACTACGCGGCGCCGATCTCGGCCCTGACCGCGTCGCCCGACCGCGACTACGACGCGGGCTCCGTGATCGTCTCCGTGGCGGCCGAGAACGGCAAGGTCAAGGTGACCACCACGCCGCAGACCGACTACCTCAAGATCGTCAACCGGGCCACCGTGGGCGACAGCACCGACGTGCTCATCGAGCGGCAGCACGCCACCAACACGGTGGTGATCACCGGCACCGTCGCGGGCTCGTACCAGGAGTGGGTGGCCGTGGACGACCCCACGGCGTACGCGGCCTCACTGTTCCGCGAGGCGCTGAAGAAGCACGGCGTGAAGGTGATCGGCGCGACCACCTCCGGCGCGGCCCCCGAGGGGGCCAAGGAGCTGGCCAAGCACGAGTCGATGCCGCTGAGTGAGCTGCTGGTGCCGTTCCTGAAGCTGAGCAACAACATCCACGCGGAGATCCTCACCAAGGCGATGGGCCGCAAGGCGGCCGGCCAGGGCACGTGGGCGGCCGGGCTCAAGGTCGTCACCGACTTCGCGAAGGCGAACGGCGCCGAGGTGATCAACATGCGGGACGGCTCGGGGCTCTCGCGCCGCGACGGCTTCTCGCCGAGCTCGATCGCGACGTTCCTGGCGTCCCTGCGGGACAAGCCGTGGTTCACCACCTGGTACGACGCGCTGCCCGTGGCCGGCAACAACGAGCGCTTCGTGGGGGGCACCCTGCGCAGCCGGATGCAGAACACCGCCGCGGCGAACAACGTCCGGGCCAAGACGGGCTCGCTGACCGGTGTCACGGCGCTGTCGGGCTACGTCACCAGCGCGGACGGCGAGCCGCTGGTCTTCTCGATCATGCTCAACCAGTACCTGTCGGGCTCGCCCAAGGACATCGAGGACAAGATCGCCGTACGGCTCGCACAGTTCTCGCGGACGGCGGGCACCTCTGACGTGAGCTCACTGCGCGTGGCCGAGCCGACCTCGTCGGGCGACCTCGAGTGCTCGTGGCTGAAGCCGGTGCAGTGCTGACCTGGTTGAACGCGACACGACGCGGAACGGGACGCTGGGGCTTACCCAGCTGAGCCGGATTCCAAACCTGGAGCTCCAAGTTTGGGGTGGGATTTCCATACATAACCGACTTGCGGCGGCAGAATCAACGTAACCGCCGTAGACCACGGAGCGCCGGGCTCAGCACCGGCCCACCTCCAAGCCGGTACCCCACCGCACACCCCGCGCTCCTTCCCGGCGGACCCGGCCGCGCCTGTTTCCCGCACCAGGCCCGCGGCCGGGTCCGCGACGCGGGCACACCGAAAACCGCCCAGAAAAAGGCCAAGGGGCCCACCCCAACGGATGAGCCCCTTGTTCAAGATCCTCAGAGCGCGCCGAGCGCCCCTTCGAGGAGACTGCCGAGCAGGCCCTCCTCGCCCAGCGCGTTCAGGTCCTCCAGGTCCTCGGCCGAGTAACCGTGCCGCCCGCCGATGCTGCAGTCCTCGCCACAGTTCTGGTAGATCAGGACATCGTGCTGACGGTCGTGGTGGTCCTGGGGCCAGTTGGTGGCCGAGGCGAGCGCGGAGCCACTGAACATCACCATCCCGCCGACGACTCCGGCGAGGACGAGTCCGTGCTTGTACATTGTCGTTCCCCTTTGTTACCTCTTGGCTACGCTACGTAGCTAACGGAGGAAGATTTGCCCTCGAGGTATCTCCGACAAACGCCAAGATTTCTGCTTTGACGAGGACGATCCCTTCCTTTGACCGAAGGGACGTACAGACCGGTCTCCTTGACCTCACGATGCCTGCGGTTGATCATCTGCCACCACTGCGACAACCGGTGGATGACCTTGGCGCATACCTCGCAACAAATGCCGTACCGGGCGTGCGCCACCAGGAGCCAGATCGTGGACATAAGCGCGGGAAAATACACCAAAGCGTGGCAAGCACTGGGGCTCGTCACGAGGTCCACCCGCGCCCATGCGGCGGAGCCCGGCATGCCGCCTTCTGGGCACGCCCGACTACGGCAGGGTGAGGATGACCGGGCCGTCCTCGGTGACGGCGACGGTGTGCTCGACGTGCACGCTCCTGCTGCCGTCGGCCGAGCACACCGACCAGCCGTCGGAGTCCATGACGTACTCGTCGCCGCCGCCGGCCATGAGGCTCGGCTCGATCGCGATCACCAGGCCGGGCCGCAGCCGCAGCCCACGCCCCCTGGTGGCCTCGTTGGGGACGAACGGCGACTCGTGCATCGCCCGGCCGATGCCGTGGCCGCCGAAGTCGTTCTGCATCCCGTAGCCGGCGCCGCGCCCGACGGTGGACATGGCGTGCCCGATGTCGCCCATCCGGCCGCCCGGCACGGCCGCCTCGATGCCCGCGGCGAGCGTCTCCTCGGCGACCTTGATCAGCTTGAGGTCCTCCTCGCGCGGCTGCCCGACCACGAAGCTGACCGTGCCGTCGGCGTGCCAGCCGTCGACGTAGGCGGCGCAGTCGATGCTGACGAGGTCGCCGTCACGCAGCCGGTACGGCGAGGGCAGCCCGTGCAGCATGACCCCGTTGACCGAGGTGCAGATCACCCCGGGGTAGGGCATCGCGCCGAACGACGGGTGGTACCCGAGGAACGACGCCCCGGCCCGCGCCTCCTCGATGACCGTCCGCGCCACCTCGTCCAGCTGCTTGAGCGAGACGCCGACGGCGGCCCGCTCCCGCACGGCCCCGTGGACGGCGGCGACCACCCGCCCCGCCTCCCGCATGGCGTCGATCTCCCCGACGGACTTGAGCTCGATCACGGCCCCTCCTCGCTCGATAATAATACCGGTATTATTATCACGCTTCCGGCCGGTGCGGTTCGAAGAGGCGGTGGAGCAGCGTCCCCTGACCCGACTGCAGCACGTGGGCATGCTCCAGCGGGATCCAGAAGCACTCGAAGCGGGTCGGCTCCCCCACCCCGTCATGCCGCTCAGAGCTGAACCACCGCTCGGGCGCGGGCTCCTCCAGCGCCAACTGGAAGACGTGGCGGCGCTGCACCTCGGCGCGGTACGGGGTCATGTCGTAGCGGGTCACGCCGAGCTTGCGCACCACAGTGAACGCGCTGAGCCCGGTCTCCTCCCGCGCCTCCCGAAGAGCGGCGTCCCCCGGCTCCTCCCCCACCCTGACGGTGCCCGCCGGCACCTGGACCCCGACCTCTTCCCAGCTGTGGTCGACGTGCCGGAAGACGAGCAGCCGACCGTCCCTGACGATGTAGCAGAGCGCCTTGTCGCGTACGGGCTTCGCGGTCAGGTGAGGGTGAGGAGCGATGGGGATCATGGCGGCGATTGTTGGGCCGCGGGCCGAGGATCACAACCGGTTGTCCCCGGGGAATGCGGTGGCGCGGGCCGTGCGCAGCGGCCAGAATCACAGGGACGCACTGGCTGAAGGAGCCCATGATGGACACCTCGTCGGCACCAGGCACCTCGGCGCAGTCGCGCACCCCTTGGGGCACGATCGCCGTCACCTACCTCGGCGGGGTCGTCGCGGCCATGAGTCTCGGCAAGTTCGCCCCGGTCGGGCCGGCGGTGGCGGCCGAGCTGGGGCTGTCGCTGTCGCAGCTGGGCTGGGTGATCTCCACGGTGGTCGGCGTCGGGGCCGTCGCCGGCTTACCCGCCGGCTACCTCGTCCGCCGCCACGGCGCCGAGCGGTCGCTGGTCACCGGGCTGGTGCTGCTCGCGGTGGCGAGCGCGGCGGGCGCCGGCGCCGGCGGCTACGCCTGGCTGCTGGTCGCCCGGGGTCTCGAGGGCATCGGGTATCTCCTGGTGACCATCGCCTGCCCGGCGCTGATCGCACGTCTCGCCCACGAGCGCGACCGCGGCACCGCGCTGTCCGTCTGGGCCACGTTCGTCGCAGTGGGCCTGGGCGCGAGCACACTGGCTGGAGGCGCGATCGGGGCCGCTCTCGGCTGGCGGGGCTGGATCGGGGTCCTCGCCGCCCTCACGCTCGTCATGGCGCTCGTCGTACGCGTACGCCTGCCGCGCGGATCCGGCCTTCAGGCGGCCGCCGGGCCCGTCCCCCGTACGGGTGCGCTGGCCTGGCCGGGCATGCTCGCCGCGGCCTTCGGCCTGGCCGTGCTGATGACCATCCCGGTGGTCGTGCTGCTGCCCACGCTGCTGGCCGAGCAGCACGGGTACTCGGCCGCCTCCGCCGGCGCGGTCACGTCGGTGATCTCCGTGCTCAGCGCCCTCGGCGGGCTGGCCGTCGGCATGCTGCTGCGGCGCGGCTCCCGCGTCGGTGTCCTGGCGCTCGCCGGGCTGCTCACCCTGCCGGCCGCCTGGCTCATGTTCGGCGACCACGGCTCCACGCAGGCCGCGCTGGCCGGGGCGGGCGTCATCTCGATCGAGAACGGCTTCCTCGGGGCCCTCGGCTTCGCCACGCTGCCGCTGGTGCTGGAACGTCTCGACCACGCCGACGTCGGCAACGGCATGGTCGCCCAGGCGGGCAGCATCGGGTCGCTGCTCGGCCCGCCGATGTTCGGCCTGGTGCTCGAGGGACCCGGTCAGCAGGCCCTCGTGCCGGTGATCGCCGCCGGGATCGTGGCCTCCGTCGGCGCGCTGCTGCTGGTCGGCAGAAGAGCGGCCCTGCCGCGGCCGTGAGAACAGCAGCGGCGGGCAGGGGACGTGCCCCCGCCCGCCGCGTTCGCCTGATCAGGCCTTCAGCCAGCTCATCATCGGACGGAGCTTGGCGCCGGTCTTCTCGATGGCGTCCTCGGCGAGCTCACCGCGGTAGCGCTTGAACTCCTTCTGGCCGCTGTCGAACTCCTCGACGAGCTGCCGGGCGAAGGTGCCGTCCTGAACCTCGGCCAGGATGCGGCGCATCTCCTGACGGGTCTCGTCGTTGATGACGCGCGGGCCGCGGGTGTAGCCGCCGTACTCGGCCGTGTCGGAGACCGACCAGTACATCTTGGAGATGCCGCCCTCGTACATGAGGTCGACGATGAGCTTCATCTCGTGCAGGCACTCGAAGTACGCGATCTCGGGCTGGTAGCCGGCCTCGATCAGTGTGTCGAAGCCGGCCTTGATCAGCTCGGAGACGCCGCCGCACAGCACGGCCTGCTCACCGAACAGGTCGGTCTCCGTCTCCTCCTTGAACGTGGTGCGCAGCGCGCCGGCCCGGGTGCCGCCGATGCCCTTGGCATACGAGAGCGCCAGGTCGAGTGCCTTGCCGGAGGCGTCCTTCTCGACCGCGACGAGACACGGTACGCCGCGCCCGGCCTCGAACTGCCGGCGGACGAGGTGGCCAGGACCCTTCGGGGCGACCATGCAGACGTCGACGCCCTCGGGGGCCTCGATGAGCCCGTAGCGGATGTTGAGGCCGTGGCCGAAGAACAGCGCGTCGCCCTCGACGAGGTTGGGGGCGACGTGCTCGGTGTACAGGTGACGCTGGATGTGGTCGGGCGCGAGGATCATCGTGAGGTTGGCCTCTTCGACCGCCTCGGCCGGGGTGACCACGCGCAGGCCGTCGTTCTCGGCCTTCTCGCGGCTCTTGGAGCCCTCGGGCAGGCCGACGCGCACGTCAACGCCGGAGTCGCGCAGCGAGAGCGCGTGGGCGTGACCCTGGCTGCCGTACCCCAGGACCGCCACGTGGCGTCCCTGGATGATGGACAGGTCGGCCTGGTCGTCGTAGTAAATATCGGTCACTTGCTGAAAACCTTTCAGGCGGTGCGGTCCAGTGCCCTGAGGGACCGGTCGGTGATGGAACGGGCGCCGCGGCCGATGGCCACCAAGCCCGACTGGACGAGTTCTTTGATCCCGAACGGCTCGAGGACCTTGACGAACGCCTCGAGCTTGTCGGAAGTGCCGGTGACCTCGATGGTCACGGCGTCGGCCGCGACGTCGACGCACCGCGCACGGAAGAGCTGGACGAGCTCGAGCACGTGCGAACGGGTCTCGGCGTCGGCCCTGACCTTGATGAGCATGAGCTCGCGCTGCACGGACTGCCCCGGGTCGAGCTCGACGATCTTGAGCACGTTCACCAGCTTGTTGAGCTGCTTGGTGACCTGCTCGAGCGGCAGCTCCTCGACGCTCACGACGATGGTGATGCGCGAGATGTCGTCGTGCTCGGTCTGCCCGACGGCCAGCGAGTCGATGTTGAAACCACGCCGGCTGAACAGCGCCGACACGCGCGCGAGGACACCCGGCTTGTTCTCGACAAGCACCGACAACGTGTGCCTACTCATCTTCGTTCTCCCACCTGGGCGCCATGTCACGGGCGATCTGGATGTCGTCGTTGCTGGTGCCGGCCGCGACCATGGGCCAGACCATGGCGTCCTTGTGGACGACGAAGTCGACCACGACCGGCACGTCGTTGATCTCCATGGCCTTCTTGATCACGGCGTCCACGTCCTCGGGACGCTCGCATCGCAGGCCAACACAACCATAGGCCTCGGCCAGCTTGACGAAGTCGGGGATGCGGCGCGTCGTCTGCAGGTCGACGTTGCTGTACCGCTCCTCGTAGAAGAGCGTCTGCCACTGGCGGACCATGCCGAGGTTGCCGTTGTTGATCACGGCGATCTTGATCGGCACGCCTTCCAGTGTGCAGGTGGCCAGCTCCTGGTTGGTCATCTGGAAGCAGCCGTCGCCGTCGATGGCCCACACGGTCGCGTCGGGGCGGCCCATCTTGGCGCCCATCGCGGCCGGGACGGCGAAGCCCATCGTGCCGAGGCCGCCGGAGTTGATGAACGTGCCGGGGTTCTCGTAGTCGATGAACTGCGAGGCCCACATCTGGTGCTGTCCGACCCCGGCCACGTAGTAGGCGTCGGGCCCGACGATGGAGCTCAGCCGCTCCATGACGTACTGCGGGCTGAGCGAGCCCTCGGGCGCCGGCTCGTAACCGAGCGGGTACGTCTTCTTGTAGCCGTTGAGCGTCGACCACCATTCGGCGTAGTCGCCCTGGGTCTCGACGGCCCGCACGGCGTTGATGAGGTCGGCGATGACCTCTTTGCAGTCGCCGACGATCGGCACGTCGGCGTGCCGGTTCTTGGAGATCTCGGCCGGGTCGATGTCGGCGTGCACGATCTTCGCGTGGGGCGCGAACGACGACAGCTGGCCGGTCACCCGGTCGTCGAACCGCACGCCGAGCGCGACGATCAGGTCGGACTGCTGCAGCGCGCCGACGGCCGAGACGCTGCCGTGCATGCCGGGCATGCCCATGTGCTGCGGGTGGCTGTCGGGGAAGGTGCCGCGGGCCATCAGCGTCGTGACGACCGGGATGTTCGTCAGCTCCGCGAGCTGCAGCAGTTCCTCGGAGGCGCCCGCCTTGTGCACGCCGCCGCCGACGTACAGGACGGGCCGGTGCGACTCGGCGATCAGCTTGGCGGCCTCGCGGATCTGCTTGGAGTGCGGCCTCGTGACCGGGCGGTACCCGGGCAGCTGCATGGTGGGCGGCCAGCTGAAGGTGGTCTCCGCCTGGAGGGCGTCCTTGGAGATGTCCACGAGCACCGGGCCTGGGCGGCCCGTCGAGGCGATGTGGAAGGCCTCCATGATCGTACGCGCGATGTCCGCCGGGTCGGTCACCAGGAAGTTGTGCTTCGTGATCGGCATGGTGATGCCGGAGATGTCGGCTTCCTGGAAAGCGTCCGTGCCGATGGCCGCACTCGCCACCTGCCCGGTGATCGCCACGATCGGCACCGAGTCCATGTACGCGTCAGCGATCGGCGTCACGAGGTTGGTCGCACCCGGCCCGCTGGTCGCCATGCACACCCCGACGCGGCCGGTGGCCTGCGCGTAGCCCTCGGCCGCGTGTCCCGCGCCCTGCTCGTGCCGTACGAGCACGTGCCGCACCTTGGTCGAGTCGTAGAGAGGATCGTAGGCCGGCAGAATCGCACCGCCGGGGATCCCGAACATGGTGTCGACTCCCATGTGCTCCAAAGCCCGCACCAGGGCCTGCGCACCTGTCATCCGTTCGGTCATCGGCTCGTTCCTTGCGTGGCAGCTCGCTTGAGGACATAAAAAATGCCCCGGTCCCGCCGGGCGGCGGGTCTGGGGCGGCGCGCAGGTCGTCGTGCTTCGCTATCGGCCTGCGCGCCGGCGAAGTACTACGAGAATCTCACTGCGAAGCATGCCAAACACCATAGCCGCTCCGAACGCACATGTGTCAACTCCTTGGACACATGTCTCAGACAGTGAGACTCGTCTGCATCAGCGAGTCGACCCCGCGCGCCGCCATCGGACGCGCCACCAGGAACCCCTGACCCCGCGTACAGCCCATCTGCTTGAGCAGTTCGAGCTGCTCGGGACGCTCGATCCCCTCGGCCACCACGATCAGCCCGAGATCGTGGCCGAGCCGGACGATCGTCCGGGTGAGCAGGGTCAGCGTGTCGTCGGTGCCGAGCCCGGCGACGAACGACGGGTCGATCTTGATCATGTCGACGGGCAGCTGCCGGAGGAAGGCCAGCGACGCGTAGCCCGTACCGAAGTCGTCGATCGCGAGACGCACCCCGAGCGCGCGCAGCTCCGACAGCCGCCTGACGGTCTCGTCGGCGTCCTCGACCAGCATCTCCTCGATCACCTCAAGGGTCAGCGCCGAGGCGGGCAGCCCGCTCTCGGCCAGCGCCTCCTCCACGGTCTCGACGAACCGCGGCGCGGTGATCTGGCGCGCCGACAGGTTGAGCGACAGACCGATGTCCCATGACGAGGCCCGCCACGCGGCCACCTCGCGGCACGCCTCGCGCAGGATCCACTCGCCGAGCGGCACGATCAGCCCGGTGTCCTCGGCCGGGCCGAGGAAGTCCTCAGGCGGCACGAAAACCGACCCGCGCCACCAGCGCACCAGCGCCTCGACGGCGGTCACCCGGGAGGTGGCCAGGTCGACCACGGGCTGGTACTCGATGGCGAACTGCTGCTCGATCAGCGCGCGCTGCAGGTCGGCCGCGAGCTCGAGGCGGCGTACGGCGTCGGCGTGCATCTGCGCCGCGAACACCTCGACCCGACGCCCGCCCCGCTCCTTGGAGCGCGCCATCGCCGCATCGGCGTTACGGATGAGGTCGCCGGCCGGCATGCCGTCCTCGCTGAAGGCCACGCCCACGCTCGCGGTCATCGCCACGTCGCGGTCGGCCACCCGGAACGGCTCCTGCGACACCGCGCGGACCAGCCGCTCGGCCAGGTCGACCGCGATCTGCGCGTCGCCGCCGGTCTCCACGAGCACCGCGAACTCGTCGCCGCCCCACCGGGCGAGCGTGTCGTCGGCGCGTACGGCCCCGCGCAGCCTGCGGGCCGCCTGCCCGAGCAGGTAGTCGCCGCTCGCGTGGCCCACCGAGTCGTTGACCGAGGTGAACCCGTCGAGGTCGAGGAAGATGACCGCGATGTTGGTGGACGTGCGGCCGGCCAGCACCTCACGGGTGCGCTCCTCGAAGTAGGAGCGGTTGGGCAGGCCGGTGATGCCGTCGTGGAAGGTCAGGTGGACGACCTGGTTGCGCAGTGCCTCCTCGTCGCTGACGTCTCTGGTGGTCACCAGCATGAGGTCTTCGCCGCCGACACGGCGGGTGGCGACCGACTCGGTGGGCCGCCACGTGCCGTCGGCCGCGCGCACGCGGCAGGCGAACAGGCACGCGCCCGGCGCCGGGTCGCCGTCCTCGAGGTGCATGGCGCGCATCGCGAGCCGGATGCCAGGGACGTCCTCCGGGTGGACGAAGTCGAAGATCGACCCGCCGACCAGCTGGTCGGGGCGGTAGCCGTACGTGACCTCGACGCTGGGGCCGATCTCGCGGACGACACCGTCGTAGTCGCAGGTGAACACCACGTCGCCGGTACTCTCGGCGAGCTCCCTGAGCTGACGCCGGCTGGTGCGGACCTGGGCGCGCAGCCGCGCGTTGAGCGCGGAGACGACGAACAGGCGGACGAGCAGCAGCAGCACCACGGAGACCGAAACCACCACGACGCCGGTCACGGGCTGCTGGGCCCGGCCGCCGGCGAGGTGGGCGAGCATCGTGCAGGCGGCCACGGTGACGAGCACGAGCGGCGCGAGCGCGACGGCATGGCGGACCAGCGCGTGCCCGGCGACGGGGCCTCGCGGCCCCCAGGGGGCGGCCGCGAGCAACAGGAACGCGACGGGCACGAGCATCACGGTCCATACCTGCGGCTCGGCGCCGCGCAGGCGTTCGACCGCCGTCACGAGCTCGGCCACGGTCGTGGCGGCCAGCACGCCGCCGCCCGACAGACCGAGCAGCCAGGACGGCGCGGCGCAGGTGACCAGCGGCGGCAGCACGACACACGTCACCAGCAGCGCGACCATCGGCGGCAGCAGAGTGAGGGTGAACATGCCGGCGTCGGCCGTGTCGGCGTAGACGTGCCGCAGCAGCACGACCCAGCCGACGAGGAAGATCGAGGCGGTGCACAGGTAGGCGTCGGACAGGCGCCGCAGGGCGGAGCCAGGGGGGAACTTCCTGTCGGTGGCCACCAGCGCGCCACCCGCCGCCAGGAGCGTGCCCGTCAGCACGAACATGTCGGCGAAGCTGACCAGGAACCCCTCGGCGAACGGCCTGAGCGCCACCCCGGCGGCCCAGACGAGGGCGCCGCCGCTCATCCAGCGCGCGGCCGAGACCTCGGCGCGGGGCAGGCCCGTGCGCCGGACCGCGGCGATCAGCAGCGAGGCGGCGGCGATCAGCGCCGTGACGCCTCCCGCGACCGCGCCGGTGACCACGGCGGAGGAACCCGCGAGGTACGCGACGGCGAACGCCACCGCGCCGGCGGTCGCCGCGGCGACCGGCGGCACCCGTGGATCACGCCAGCGGATCACAGTCGTTGCCCATCCCGTCTCGTACTCTGCACCCGCGACCGCCGAAGTCCGGTCGATCACTTCGCCAGTGTGCAGCGGTCGTGGGTGTGCGGGTGGTGACAACGCCGATGTCGTCACCGATCTGATAACCACACAGACCATTCGCCGCCAAGAACTCCTTGACAGTGAGTCAGGAACTTCCCGCAAGCGCAACCATACGCACCGCAGGTCACGGACCAGCCACGGTCCGGAATCTCCTCAGTACGCTTCGGTGATGATGTTCACCAGCTCGTCACCTGCGAGATAACGCTCCAGCTGGGCGCGGATGAGACGGACCACGCGCCGTACCGACGCGGGGGTGCTGCCCGCGACGTGCGGGGTGATCAGGACGTTCGGAGCGGTCCAGAGCGGGTGCCCGGCGGGCAGCGGCTCGGGGTCGGTCACGTCGAGCGCGGCCCGCAACCTGCCGCTCCGGAGCTCGGCGAGCAGGGCGCCCGTGTCGACGACCCCGCCCCGCGCGGCGTTCACCAGCACCGCGCCGTCCTTCATCCGCGCGAGGAACGCGGCGTCCACCATGCCCGTGGTGTCGGGCGTGGACGGCACGAGCAGCACGACGACGTCGGCGGACGGCAGCAGTTCGGGCAGCTCGTCCATGGCGTGCACGCCCTCTCGGGCGCCGCGCGCCACGCGGACGATCTCGACCTCGAACCCGGCGAGCCGCCGTTCGAGCGCGGCGCCGATGGAGCCGTAGCCGAGGATGAGCACGGTCGAGTCGGCGAGGACACCGGTGTGGTGGTAGGTCCACTCGCCGCGCCGCTGCGCGTCGACGAAGCCCGGGAACTCCCTGAGCACCGCGAGCATGGCCCCGACCGCCCACTCGGCGGTGCCCGCGTCGTGCACGCCGCGGGCGTTGCACAGCACCGCGCCCTCCGGCATGTGCGGACGGTACGCCTCCACGCCCGCGGTCACGGTCTGCAACAGTCGCAACGAGGTCATCCTGGCCAGCGTGCCCGGCACGTCGGGCACCGGGACCAGCGGCGGGATCCACACCTCGACGTCCTCGACGCCGTCGGGCATCGCGGTCTTCCCGTCGAAGACGACGCACTCGACGCCCGGCAGATCGGACAGCGCGGCAGCCACCGCCTCGGAAGCAACCCAGGTCTTCATGCCGAGAACCTTACGACTCCCGGGGAAGTAAGGAACACATGAGGAAGCTCTGGACGATCGTGCTGCTGGCCGTACTCACCGCGTGTTCCGCGGGTGGCGGCGAGGTGCTGCCGCCGTCGGCGGCGTCCGCGCAGGCCGCCCCCGGCGCGCCGGTGGACGTGGCGACGAGCCTGTCGGTGCCGTGGGGCATCGCGTTCCTGCCCGGCGGCGACGCGCTGGTGACCGAGCGCGACACCGGCCGCCTGCTGCGGGTGAGCCCGTCCGGGGACGTACGGGAGCTGGCGAAGATCGACGGGGTGCGGCCCGACGGCGAGGGCGGCCTGATGGGCGTGGCCGTGCGTGACGAGCACGTCTTCCTGTACTACACGGCCGACCGCGACAACCGGATCGTCCGCTACCGGCTGGCCGGTGACGCCCTGTCCGAGCCGACGGTCATCGTCCAGGGCATCCCCAAGGGCGGCATCCACAACGGCGGGCGGCTCGCCTTCGGGCCCGACGGGTACCTGTACGCCACCACGGGCGAGGTCGGTGACGGCTCGCTCGCCCAGGACCGCGACTCGCTCGGCGGCAAGATCCTGCGCATGACCACGGACGGGGCGCCCGCGCCCGGCAACCCGTTCGACACCCTCGTCTTCAGCTACGGGCACCGCAACGTCCAGGGCCTCGCGTGGGACCCGTCCGGGCGGCTGTACGCCTCGGAGTTCGGGCAGAACAGGTACGACGAGATCAACGCGATCCGGCCGGGCGCCAACTACGGCTGGCCGGTGATCGAGGGGCGCGGTGACGACCGGCGCTTCGTGAACCCGATTCTCACCTGGGCCACGGACGAGGCGTCTCCGTCCGGGATGGCGTACGCGAACGGCTCGCTGTGGGTGGGGGCGCTGCGCGGCGAGCGGCTGTGGCAGGTGCCCTTGACCGCGGACGGCGCTCCCGGCCGGCCCGTTGCCCACCTCACGGGCCGCTACGGCCGCCTCCGCGCGGTGGCGGTGGCCCCGGACGGCAAACTGTGGGTCGGCACCAGCAACATGGACGGCCGCGGCACCCCCCACTCCGGCGACGACCGCCTCTTCGCCCTCACCCCTTCCACCTGACCTCCCCCATCACCGAGCGGCACCCCTCCCCTTCTGACCTCAGCCCGGTCGGCGGGGCGGGGGGGCACCGTCGGGGGTTATCCGGTGCAGGTGGTGCGGGGTTGGGGGGCGTACTTCGTGGTGTACTTCGGGTCCTTCTTGACGGGCTGGCCGTTGCGGTAGAGGACGCGGGTGACGTCGATCGTGAAGCCCTGCTGGCCCGTCGTCGCCACGCACGCGGGGTCGGAGCTGG
Organism: Nonomuraea maritima; assembly: GCF_900100395.1. Lineage (GTDB taxonomy): Bacteria > Actinomycetota > Actinomycetes > Streptosporangiales > Streptosporangiaceae > Nonomuraea > Nonomuraea maritima. The sequence goes on from NZ_FNFB01000002.1 coordinate 596,991, forward strand.
TCTCGTTGCCGAACGGGGTGAAGTCGCGGCGATCCGACTCGACGGCTTCGACCTTGTCGTACCGCTTCGTGCCCCACAGCGTGATCGTGACGGACGTGCCGGTGGCCTCGGCCTTGATCAGCACGCCGTTCTCGGAGTCGTTGCGCCACTTGAGGTCGATGTCCGGGTACAGCAGGTCGGCGTCCCTGCCGACCGGGTAGCGGGAGGTGTAGTAGTCGACCGGCCGGTGCTCCACGTCGTCGAACCCGCCGAAGTACGCCGCGTTGTACATCGTGGTGGCGACCTGCGCGACGCCGCCCCCGACGATGTTCGCCATGCGCCCCCGGACGATCTGCGTCGCCTCGACGTAGCCGTCCTCGACCTTCCACTCGCCCACCAAGTCGTTGAGCGAGAACGTCTCCCCCGGCCTGACCACGTGCCCGTCGAGCTCCTGGGCCATCCGCTGGATGTTCTTCCCCCGCTCCTGGCAGCAGTCGAACACCGTGGTGAACGAGCTGACCAGCTCCTTGATGCCGAGCCCCTCGATCTGCGACGTCTGCACGGTCGGGGTGACGGCCCCGAGCCGTACGGCGACGGTACGGGCGCCGCCTCCGGCGAGGACCTTCTCCACGTCCTTGGCCAGCCGCGCCTCGTCGATCCCCTGCCCGGCGCGCGCCGGCACGAGGACGGGCCGGCCGCCGACGATCTCGTACGTCGCGTCGCGCGGCTGGCGGGCCGCGTCCACCAGGCCGTTCTGCACCCCGGCCAGCGCCCCCTTGGCGTCGAACCGGGGCGCGAGCCCGCCCTCGCCGTCGGAGACGTACGTCAGGTGGGCGGCGAGGACGGCCGGCTGGAGCTGTACCTGCCTGACGCCGGCGGACAGCGTGATCGGCGCGGAGACGGCCTGCCTGGCCTGCTTCACCGCGTCCGCGACGGCCTCGGGGGTGGTGGCGGGCACGGCGGGCCGCAGGGTGAGCTCCACGGTGCCGCCTCCGCTCAGGAAGGCGTCGCGGATTCTGGAGGCGGCCTCCTCGCGGTCGAGCATCGCGCCTTCCACGGGCTTGCGGCCTTTGGGCTCCAGCCCGGTGAAGGACACCCTGCCTTCCTGCGCCGGCTTGTCGACGGCCTCGGCCAGGTCCTCGACGGCGCGGGTGAGCTGGGAGACGTCGACGCCGATCTTCGGCTGCAGGTCGGTCGTGCCGGTGAGGGCGCGCCACACCTGCGGCGGCGTGGGGAACCCGCTGGGCGCCTGCCCGATCGTGCCGACGACGTCGAGTTCGAGCCCGGCCTCCTCCGGCTGCAGGATCTCCTTCCGCTTGCCGATCTCCACGGTGACGGGCTTGCTGAGCTCCGCGCCGAGGGTGTCGCGCAGCTTCTCGGCCGCCTGCGTCACGGTGAGACCGCCGATGTCCACGCCCGCCACGCGCGTGCCGCGTAGGACCGATCCCGACATGAGCACGGCAGGCACGACGTACGCGAGGGTCGCCAGCAGGAGGACGAGGACGGCCAGGCCGGGCAGCAGACGGCGGCGCCTGGGCGGCTCCGGCTCGTACACCGGCCGCTCGGGCGGCGGCCCGTCGCTGAACACGGGACGCGGTGGCGTCTCCTTGCCCGCCATCGGCCATGGCTGTGCAGGAGGCGGCGGCGGGGGCAGCGTGCCACCGCCGGGGGGACCGCCCGGGGCGCTCGGTCCCGCGGCCGTCCCCTGGTCCTGCCGGCCCTGCGGGCCGAAGATGTCCCGGGAGACCCCGGGCGGCAACCCTTCGATGCGCGGCTTCCTGGATTTGGCCGACGTGGGCAGCGGCACCGAGGCGAACGGGTCGGTCGGTGATTCGATCGGTCCGGCGTTCGGCACGCCTCAATCTCCTCCTGGTCCGCAGCCAAGTCTCAGGCAACAGTAAGGCACGCAGATCCGCATATGTCACTGGAATGACTACGAAGCTGTGTCAACATAGCCATCGGTAGCGGTGTTCCGGTCGTCCCGCTGTGCCGTACCGAGGCCAGAACTCGGCCCGGCCCGCCGTGCACAGGTAGTCGAGATAGCGGCGGGCGCTCACCCGCGACAGTCCGCTCAACTCGGCGACCTCCGCGGCCGACAGGTCGCGGCCCGCCTCCCGCAACGTATCCACGACCAGCGCGCACGTCGCCGCGGACAACCCCTTCGGCATGGGAGCGACCGTGGGGCTGGTGCCGAACAGGCGGTCGAGGTCGTCCTGGCGGGCCTCGGGGCCCATGGCCGTCAGACGCCTGCGGGTCTCGGCGTACTGCTGGAGGCGTTCGGTCAGGGCGGCGGCGGCGAACGGCTTGATCAGGTAGTTGATCGCGCCGCCGCGCATGGCCTCACGTACGGTCGGCACGTCGCGCGCGGCGCTGATCACGAGGACGTCCACGTCGTGCAGGGCCTTCAGCACCTCCAGGCCCGACATGTCGGGCAGGTAGATGTCGAGCAGCACGAGATCGGGCCGCAGCTCCGCGACCGCGGCGAGCGCGTCTGCCCCGTTGTGCGCGACCGCGACCACGGCGAACCCCGGCACGCGCCCGACATAGCCGCTGTGGATCCGCGCCACCATGAAGTCGTCGTCCACGACGACCACCCGGAACGTGCTCACGTGCCCGCCCTCGAGGGGAGCACCGCCGTGAAGACGGCGCCTCCCGCGTTGCGGACGCGGACCCAGCCGCCGCGGCGCAGGCACGCCTGCCGGGTCAGGGCCAGGCCGAGGCCGCGCGGCCCTGAATGGGCGGCCTTCGTGGTGAAGCCCTCCCTGAAGACCTCCTCGACCAGGTCGGGAGCGATGCCGGGCCCCGAGTCGCGCACGCGGACGTGCAGCCCGCCGGCGTCGGCGCGTACCGACACCTCGATCGTGCCGTCGGCGCCGTCGAGGGCGTCCATGGCGTTGGCGACCAGGTTCCCGACCACCAGGACGGCGTCGCGCGGGTCGCCGATCGCGCCCTCGGGCACGCGGGAGTCGTCCGACAGCACGAGCCTCGAGCCGCGTTCGGCCGCCTCGGCGGACTTCGCCAGCAGCAGCGCGGCAAGGGTCGGCTCCTGGACGCGTTCGCGCAGGTCAGCGACGTACGTGCCGCTGGTGGTCCGGGTGATGAAGCTGACGGCCGCCTCGTGCTCGCCCAACTCGAGCAGCCCGACGACGGTGTGCATCCGGTTGGCGAACTCGTGCGCCTGGGCCCGCAGCGCCTCGGTCGCGCTGCTGGTGTCGTCAAGCTCGCGTGCCAGGCGGACCAGCTCGGTACGGTCGCGCAGGGTGACCACCCAGCCCCGGTGGCGGCCGCGTACCCACACCGGGGTGCGGTTGAGCACCAGCACGCGCTCGCCGTGCAGCACGACGCGGTCCTCGCCCGGGTCGGCGCCGCCGAGCACGTCACGCATGCGGTCGGAGACGGGCAGGCGGGTGAGGTCCTCCCCCGCCGCGATGACCACGTCGCCGAGCAGCTCGCGGGCGGCGTCGTTGATCAGCGTGACGCGTCCGACCAGGTCGAGCGCGAGCACACCCTCCTTGACGCCATGCAGCACGCCCTCGCGCTGCTCCAGCAGCGCGGCGATCTCACGCGGCTCCAGGCCGAACGTCTGCCTGCGCACCCGCGCGGTGATGAGGGCGGCGAGGGCGAGCCCGGCCAGCAGCACGGCGAGCGCGGTCCAGATCAGCGGCGGCAGCGCGTGGGCCACCTGGCTCGTGACGGTCGTCTCCAGCACCCCGACGGAGACGAGCCCCATGACCGTGCCGTACTCGTCGCGGATGGGCGCCTTGCCCCGGACGGTGGTGCCGATCGTGCCGGTCTCGGTGCCGACCCAGCTCCTGCCCGTACGCAGGACGAGGCCGCCGTCGGTGGACAGCCGCTCGCCGATCAGCGCGGAGTTCGGGTGCGCGTAGCGCCGCTGGTCGGTGTTGGCGATCACCACGTAGTCGGCGCCGGTCTCGTGCTGGACGCTCATGGCCAGCGGCTGCAGCACGGACTCAGGACGTTCGAGCTCGAACGCCTCCCGCACCTGCGGCAGCGCGGCCACCGACTGCGCGATGGCGAGGGCTCGCTGCTGGTGCAGCGCGTCGAGCTGGTCGCGCGTGCGCCCGGCCCACACACCGGCGGTGCCGCCGACGGCGAGCAGCACGATCACCATCTGCAGGACGAACAGCTGGGTCCCGAGGGAGGCCTCTCGGATCCGTCTCACCTCGTTCATGGAAACGCAACCAGGTCACAGCCAGGTCGCGACCAATACGACCACTATGACGGCAAGCACGCAAAGCCTCGACGCGGGCCGCCGGGCGATTCACCATCCCAGTTCGGAAACAGTGAAATCCCCCTTGGAGTGATCATGCGCTTGCGCGTATTCGCCGCCGTCGCGGCACTCTCCCTGGCCGCGTTGACGGGATGCGGCGCGCAGGGCGGCGGAACGTCCGCCGACGCCCTGCGGATCATGGCGCCGGCCGCGCCCGGCGGCGGCTGGGACCAGACCTCCCGCGTGGCCGAGCAGGCGCTCAAGGCCGCCGATCCGCAGCGCCGGGTCGAGGTGTTCAACGTCCCCGGCGCGGGCGGCACGATCGGACTGGCCCAGCTCGCCGGCGAGAAGGGCAACGGCAACCTGTTGATGACCATGGGCCTGGTCATGGTGGGCGCCATCGAGCAGAACAAGAGCAAGGTCACGCTCTCGGAGACCACGCCCATCGCCAAGCTGACCGAGGAGTACGAGATCGTCGTGGTCCCGGCCGCCTCCCCGTTCAAGACGCTGGCCGACCTGGTGGCGGCGTGGAAGACCGACCCGGCGAAGGTGTCCGTCTCGGGCGGCTCGGCGGGCGGCACCGACCACATCGTGGCCGGGCTGATGGCCAAGGCGGCGGGCGTCGACCCCAAGCAGGTCAACTACATCGCCCACTCGGGCGGCGGCGAGGCGCTGAACGAGCTGCTCGGCAACCAGGTCAGCGCGGGCATCTCGGGCGTGAGCGAGTTCGCCGAGCACGTGAGGTCGGGCAAGCTGCGCGCCCTCGGCGTCACGTCCGGCGCGCGGCTGCCCGACCTCGACGTGCCCACGCTGAAGGAGGCCGGGCTGGACGTCGAGCTGGCCAACTGGCGCGGTTTCGTCGCTCCCGGCGAGCTGTCCGACGCCGACCGCGCGGCCCTGACCGACCTGGTCACCAAGATGCACGACGCGCAGCCGTGGAAGGACGCGGTGGCCAAGAACGGCTGGATCGACTCGTTCCAGACGGGCCAGGAGTTCGCCGACTACCTGAACGCCGAGCAGACGCGCGTCAAGGGCATCATCGCCGAGATGGGGCTCGTCTCCTGATGGCTCGACGGTGGCGGCCCGAACTCGGGCTCGCGGTCGTGGTGCTGGTGCTGGGCGTGCTGGTCGTCGCCGGGACGCTCGACGTCTCGGCCGCCGCCTCCCAGCTCGGCCTCGGGCCGCGGTTCTTCCCCATGCTGGTGGGCGGCGCCATGGTGCTCATCGGGATCTGCTACGTGGCCGACGTCCTGCGCGGCGGCCGCGCCGACCCCGAGGAGAGCGAGGACGTCGACGCCGACGCCCCCACCGACTGGCGCAGCGTCGGCCTGGTCAGCGGGATCTTCCTGGCGTTCGCCGCGCTGCTGAACGTGCTCGGCTGGATCATCGGCGCGTCCCTGCTGTTCTTCGGCCTGTCGGTGGCCCTCGGCGCGGCGCACAAGGGGCGCGCCGCGTTGATCGCCGTGGTCGTGGGCGTGGTGACGTACGCGCTGTTCGTCAAGGGCCTCGGGGTGACGCTGCCCGGCGGGCCGCTCGAGGGGGTGATCTGAGGTGAGTTCGTGGCAGCTCCTGCTCGACGGCTTCGCCGCCGCGCTGACCCCCGTCAACCTCCTGTACGCCCTCATCGGCGTCACGCTCGGGACGCTCGTCGGCGTGCTGCCGGGCATCGGGCCCGCGATGACGGTGGCGCTGCTGTTGCCGGTGACCTTCACGGTGCCGTCGACGAGCGCGTTCATCATGTTCGCCGGCATCTACTACGGCGGCATGTACGGCGGCTCGACGACGTCCATCCTGCTCAACACGCCCGGCGAGTCGTCGTCGATGATCACGGCGCTGGAGGGCAACAAGATGGCCCGGCGAGGGCGGGCCGCCCAGGCGCTGGCCACGGCCGCGATCGGCTCGTTCGTGGCGGGGACGATCGCCACGGCGCTGCTCGTCGTGGCGGCCCCCGCGGTGGTGAGCTTCGCCATCGCGTTCGGCCCCGCCGACTACTTCGCCCTCGCGATCCTCGCGTTCACGGCGGTGTCGTCGGTGCTGTCGCGCTCGGTCGTGCGCGGACTCGCTTCGCTCGGGCTCGGCCTGGTGATCGGGCTGGTCGGCATCGACCAGCAGACCGGGCAGGCGCGGCTCACCCTCGGCATCCCGCAGTTGCTCGACGGGATCGACGTGGTGATCGTCGCGGTCGGCCTGTTCGCGCTGGGCGAGTGCCTGTACGTCGCCTCGCGGCTGCGGCACGTGCCGCCGGAGATCGTGCCGGTCGGGCGGGCGTGGATGGGCCGCTCTGACTGGCGCCGCTCGTGGGCGCCCTGGCTGCGGGGCACCGCGCTCGGGTTCCCGTTCGGCGCGCTGCCGGGCGGCGGCGCCGAGATCCCCACCTTTCTGTCGTACGCGGCCGAGAAGAGGCTGGCCCGCGGCGTGGCCCGCGAGGAGTACGGCAAGGGGGCCATCGAGGGCGTGGCCGGGCCCGAGGCGGCGAACAACGCCTCGGCGGCCGGGACGCTGGTGCCGCTGCTGACGCTGGGGCTGCCGACGTCCGCGACGGCCGCGATCCTGCTGGCCGCCTTCCAGCAGTACGGCCTGCAGCCGGGGCCGCAACTGTTCGAGCACAACCCGGCGCTGGTGTGGGGCATGATCGCGTCACTGTTCATCGGGAACGCGATGCTGCTGGTGCTCAACCTGCCGATGGCGCCGCTGTGGGCGCGCATCCTGCGGATCCCCCGGCCGTACCTGTACGCCGGGATCGTGGTTTTCGCGGCACTCGGCGTCTATGCCCTGAACGCCACCGTGGTGGATCTTTTCGTCCTGTACATCCTGGGGCTGCTGGGGTTCGCGATGCGGCGGTTCGGCCTGCCCGTGGCACCGGCGGTGATCGGCATGATCCTCGGCCCGATGGCGGAGATCCAACTCCGCCGCGCCCTGGCCATCGGCGCCGGCGACCCCACCGTGTTGGTGAGCAGCCCGATCTCGATCGTCCTCCTGCTGCTCGCCGCCCTCGCCCTCCTCACCCCCGTACTGAAGAAACTCACCACCCGCCGCCACCCCCAGGAGTGAATGCGCCAGCCCCAACACCAAGAAGGGCGCTCACTCTCATCGAGTGAGCGCCCTTTCAGCACCCCATCCCCCAAAGGGACGGATGAGGTCACACTGCTGCGGTTACTCCGAGACGCCGAGCTTCTCCAGGATGAGCTGGCGGGCGCGGGCCGCGTCGGCCTTGCCCTTGCTCGCCCGCATGACGCCACCCACGAGCGCACCCGCGGCGGCGATCTTCCCCGACCGCACCTTCTCGACCGCGTCGGCGTTGTCGGCCAGCACCTGGTCGATGATCGCCGACAGCTCGCCCTCGTCGTTGACGATCTGCAGCCCGCGCCGCTCGACCACCTCGTCCGGCGTGCCCTCGCCGGCGAGCACGCCCTCGAGGACCTCGCGCGCCAGCTTGTCGTTGAGCGCGCCGGAGGCGACCAGCTCGGTCACCCGGGCGATCTGCACCGGCGTGATGGGCAGCCCCGACAGCGGGACACCCGTCTCGTTGGCCCGCCGGGCGAGCTCGCCCATCCACCACTTGCGCGCGTCGGCCGCCGGGGCGCCCGCCGCGACGGTGGCCTCGACCAGGTCGATCGCGTCGGCGTTGTGCATGGCCTGCATGTCGTGGTCGGACAGCGCCCACTCGGCCTGCAGCCGCTTACGCCGCGCCAGCGGCAGCTCGGGCAGGGCCTCCTTGAGCTTGGCCACCCACGCCGGGTCGGGCGCGATCGGCACCAGGTCGGGCTCGGGGAAGTAGCGGTAGTCCTGCGCCTCCTCCTTGGACCGGCCCGAGGTGGTGGTGCCGGTGTCCTCGTGGAAGTGGCGCGTCTCCTGGACGATCTTGCCGCCCTCGGCGAGGACGCCCGCCTGACGCTCGATCTCGCTGCGCACCGCGCGCTCGACGCTGCGCAGGGAGTTGACGTTCTTGGTCTCCGTACGGGTGCCCCACTCGGACGCGCCGCGCGGCATGAGCGAGACGTTGACGTCACACCGCAGCGAGCCCTCCTCCATGCGCACGTCGGAGACGCCCAGCGACCGCATGATCTCGCGCAGCTCGGTCACGTACGCCTTGGCCACCTCGGGCGCGAGCCGGTCGGTGCCGGGGATGGGCTTGGTCACGATCTCGACCAGCGGGATGCCGGCCCGGTTGTAGTCGACGATCGAGTAGTCGGCCCCGTGGATGCGCCCGGTCGCGCCGCCCACGTGGGTGGACTTGCCGGTGTCCTCCTCCAGGTGGACCCGCTCGATCTCGATGCGCACGGGCTCGCCGTTGACCTCGACGTCGATGTAGCCGTCGAAGCAGAGCGGCTCGTCGTACTGCGAGATCTGGTAGTTCTTCGGCATGTCCGGATAGAAGTAGTTCTTCCGGGCGAACCGGCACCACTCGGCGATCGAGCAGTTCAGCGCCAGGCCGATGCGGATGGTCGACTCGATGGCCGCCGCGTTGGCCACCGGCAGCGCGCCGGGGAACGCCAGGCAGGTCGGGCAGACCTGCGTGTTGGGCGGAGCGCCGAAGGTCGTCTTGCAGCCGCAGAACATCTTCGACTTCGTGCCCAGCTCGACGTGCGTCTCGAGCCCGAGAACCGGCTCGAACCGGTCGAGCGCTTCGTCATAGAGCATCGTCATAGCGACGGGGCCTCCTTCAGCAGCGGGCCGCCCCAGCGGCTCTCCAGCGCCTGCTCGACGGCGGCGCCGACGCGGTAGCAGCGGTCGTCGGCCAGCACCGGGGCCATGATCTGCAGGCCGACCGGCAGGCCGTCCTCGTCGGCCAGGCCGACGGGCACCGACATGGCCGCGTTTCCGGCCAGGTTGGACGGGATGGTGCACAGGTCGGCGAGGTACATCGCCATCGGGTCGTCGGCGCGCTCGCCGATCGGGAACGCCGTGGTCGGCGTCGTCGGCGACACCAGGACGTCGACCTGGTGGAACGCCGCCTCGAACTCGCGCGAGATGACCGTGCGCACCTTCTGGGCCTGACCGTAGTAGGCGTCGTAGTAGCCGCTCGACAGCGCGTACGTGCCGAGCATGATGCGCCGCTTGACCTCGGGGCCGAACCCGGCGGCCCGGGTCAGCGCCATGACCTCCTCGGCGCTGCGGGTGCCGTCGTCGCCGACGCGCAGGCCGTAGCGCATGGCGTCGAAGCGCGCCAGGTTGGACGAGCACTCCGACGGCGCGATCAGGTAGTACGCGGGCAGCGCGGTCAGGAACGACGGGCAGGAGACCTCGACGACCTTGGCCCCGAGCGACTCCAGGAGCTGGACGGCCTCGTGGTAGCGGGCCAGCACGCCGGGCTGGTAGCCCTCGCCGCTGAACTCCTTCACCACACCGATGCGCATCCCGGCGACGTCGGGCGTCCTGGCGGCCTCGACCACCGAGGGCACGGGCGCGTCGATCGAGGTCGAGTCCATCGGGTCGTGGCCCGAGAACGCCTCGTGCAGCAGGGCCGCGTCGAGCACGTTGCGCGCGAACGGGCCGGGCGTGTCGAGCGAACTCGCGAACGCGATGAGCCCGTAGCGGGACGAACCACCGTAGGTCGGCTTCATGCCCACGATGCCGGTCACCGAGGCGGGCTGGCGGATCGAGCCACCCGTGTCAGTGCCCGTGGACAGCGGCGCCTCGTACGCGGCCACGGCGGCGCTGGAGCCGCCCGACGAACCGCCCGGCACCCTCGACAGGTCCCACGGGTTGCGGGTGGTGCCGTACGCGGAGTTCTCCGTCGAGGAGCCCATGGCGAACTCGTCGAGGTTGGTCTTGCCCAGGATGACCAGGCCGGCCGCGCGCAGGCGCGCCGTCACGGTCGCGTCGTACGGCGGCCGCCATCCCTTGAGGATCTTGGAGGCGGCGGTGGTGGGCATGTCACGCGTGGTGAAGATGTCCTTGTGCGCGATCGGCACACCGGCCAGCGGACCGAGCTTCTCGCCCGCCCGCAGCCGGGCGTCGACCGCCCGCGCCTGCTCCAGCGTCGTCTCGCGATCGACGTGCAGGAACGCGTTGACCTTGGGCTCGACCTCGGCCATCCGGTCGAGGTGCGCCTCGGCGACCTCGACCGCCGTGACCTCGCCCGACGCCACCATCGTGCCCAGCTCGGCTGCTGTCTTGCGGATCAGGCTCATGCCTCCTCCCCGAGGATGCGCGGCACCCGGAAGCGGTCGTCCTCGACGGCGGGGGCGCCGGAAAGCGCCTGCTCCGGCGCGAGGCCGGGTTGCACCTCGTCGGCACGGAAGACGTTGGTCAGCGGAAGCGCGTGCGACGACGGCGGCACATCTTCCGCGGCGACCTCGGCGACCTTGGCGACCGACTCGATGATGGCATCGAGCTGGGTGGCGTAGTGGTCGAGCTCGTCGTCGGTGAGCGCCAGCCTGGACAACCGGGCCAGGTGTGCGACCTCGTCGCGGGTTATGGCGGACATGAGTCGGTTAACCCGTTTCGTGGATGGAGTCTTCGGACACTGCCATCCTAGGGGCCTTGACGGAGCAGGCCCGAACGGTTAACCACCTGGCAACATGATCACGGTGCTCCGGGTCAGGCGGAGCGGCTGATCTCGGGCTGGTAGTCGTAGCCCGGCCCGGGCGTCGTGGCGCGGCGCTCGCACAGCCAGGCCGTGATCTCCTCGGCCGCCATCGGCTCGCAGAACAGCCAGCCCTGCCCCACGTCGCAGCCCATCTCCACCAGCCGGGCGGCCACCTCGTCGGACTCGACGCCCTCGGCCACCGACCGCATCCCGAGCGAGCGGACCAGGTCGATGATCGAGCGTACGATCCGGGCGTCGTCGTCCGACTCGGCGATCCGGCGGACGAACGACGCGTCGATCTTGACCTCCGACACCGCCAGGCGCTGCAGCCGGATCAGCGACGAGTAGCCGGTGCCGAAGTCGTCGAGGGCCAGCGGCACTCCGAGCGCGGCCAGCGCCTTGATCGTGTCCTGGGTGTAGGCCTGGTCGCCGGTCAGGATGCGCTCGGTGACCTCCAGCTGGACGGCCGCCGGCGGCAGGCCGTGACGGGCCAGGCCCGCCTCCAGCCGCTGCGGCAGGGCCGGGCCGAGCAGGTCGCGAGCCGAGATGTTGATCGAGATCTGCACCTGCGTCCCCGCCCGCCACCAGCGCGCGGCCTGCTCCAGCGCCTCCTCGATCACGTACGCCGTCAGCTGCCGCATCAGGTACGACTGCTCGGCCAGCGGCACGAACTCCGACGGCGCGATCGGCCCGTGCACCGGATGACGCCAGCGCAGCAGCGCCTCGACGCCCTGCACCTCGCCGCCGCCCAGGACGATCTTGGGCTGGTAGTGCAGCCGCAGCTCGCGGTTGTCGATCGCGCGCCGCAGGTCGCCGAGCAGGCTGAGGCGTTCCGGAGAGTTGCGGTCCTTGTGCGGCTGGTAGAGCTCGACTCCGGTACGCCCCTCCTTCGCCAGGTACATCGCCACGTCGGCCCGCTGCAGCAGCAGCTCGAAGTCGGGCGCGTGGTCGGGGTAGAGGGCGATGCCGACGGACGCGTCCATGTCGAACGTCATGCCCTCCAGCCGTACCGGCTCGGTGAGCGCCGCCCGCAGCCGGGCCGCCACCTCCCTGGCCGCGTGGGCGTCCCTGATGGACGGCAGCAGCACCGCGAACTCGTCGCCCCCGAGCCGCGCCACCACGTCGCCCGGCCGTACGGAATGGGTGAGGCGGTGGGCCACCATCTGCAGCAACCGGTCGCCCACCGGGTGGCCCATCGTGTCGTTGACCTCCTTGAACCGGTCGAGGTCGAGCAGGAACAGGCCGACCCGGTCGCCGTGGCGCACCTCGGCCAGCGCCTCCTCGGTGCTGACGACGAGCATCTTGCGGTTGGGCAGCCCGGTCAGCTCGTCGTGCAGGGCCTGGTGGTCGCGGCGCATGGAGAGCGTGGCGGTGAAGTACACGGCGGCCAGCGGCGCGACGAACAGCGGCACGAGCCCAGGCGAGTGGTTCATCACCACGACGACCAGCGGCGCGAGGCCGAGCAGCCCGGCGTAGACGAGGCTCTGCGGCACCACGGTCGCCCTGAGCACGCGCATGATCGAACGCCGCTCGTGCAGCGCGACCGCGCCGCTGACCAGGGCGGCCCTGACGACGAAGTACGCGACCCCGGCCAGCGCGATCGCCGGCAGGTCGGCGCCGCCAGGCACCCACGGCACGGCGGGGCTCGGCAGGATCCCGAACGTCCCCAGCACGACGGCCGCCGCGGTGAGCGCGAGGGTGGACTGGGCGATGTTGAACATGACCCGATGGAAGGCCTTGCGCGTGACCACGCCGTTCATGGCGACCGCGACGGCCTGCATGAGCACCGCGACAGGCAGCCCGAGGTGCAGCACCACCGCGAAGGTGAACATGGTGGACGGGTACGTGCCGCCGACGGCGGCCGCCGAGGACACCATGACGGGCCTGAGCTCCCCCAGGACCACGAGCACCGCGAGCACCCAGAACAGGGGCGTACGCGCGAGCCCGGCCAGGTCGGTCAGGTCGAGCCGCAGCATGGCCACCACCAGGGCGGTGAATCCGATCACAGTGATGCCCACGAGGTACGCCCACAGCGGTGTGCCGACGCGGGGACCGGTGTCGCGGGTGTCGGTTGGGTCAGTCATCGATAACAGAACCCCCATTAGGTCACTATGGGAGGGTACGACCTTCACCCCACTTCGCGAAACCGAGCGCGTACGTTCCGTCACTTCTCGTTTCCGACATATACCCAAAAAGCACACTCTGTAGCAACGCACACACTCTACGCCTATCGCCCCCTCCTCGCGCTGGCCCGCCAGGGAATGCGAAGGCCCGCCCCAGCCCGCAGCAGTGGCGAGCGCCAACGCCGACACAACCCAGGAACGACCAAGCAACACAGGCCCAAAAGCGCGGAGCTCCAATCCGCCGCACAAGGGGATGCCACCCGCTCGACGGCCGCCAGCGACCTTCGCGCCCATCGCCGCCCGGCCGACGGGCCGCCTACCCGTGGACACCGACCCATCGCCCACCCCGAACAGACCCGCGACGCCGGACACAGACCAGCAGCAGCCAAGCAACGCAGACACCCCCACAGAACGCGAAACTCGACCCCCTCACACGAAGGCGCGGCATCGGGCACAGGCCAGGTGGGCGACCGGGTGCTGTGGGCGCCATCGCGACCGCCATCTGACACCACCTCGGTGCGGGCACGGGGCTTCGCCGGCAATCGACCACGCGGCGGCGGCCAACCGTGCGCCTGACTGCCAACCATGTGCCGGAGGGCCAACCGTGCGGCGGGCACGGCTGCATCACCTGCCTTCGCAGGTGAACCGCCATCCCTGAGCCCTTGGACGGGTTCTCGTGGGATCGCCCGGAGGCGCCCTGCGACAGGCATCCCTGTCGCAGGGCACCGCCCGTGGTGCGGTGGGAGGATGCCGTACGGCGTGCCACCGCCCGAGTGGGCGGGGCGGGCGGCTACGACTCGGGTGGGACGACGTTGGCGGCGGCCGACTCGGGGCCTTCCTTAAGGAGGATCTCGAACCCCTCCCGGTCGAGGATCGGCACCCCCAGGCTCACCGCCTTGTCGTACTTCGACCCGGCGTTCTCCCCTGCGATCAGGAACGACGTCTTCTTCGACACCGAAGAGGCCACCTTGCCGCCCCGGGCGGTCAGCGCTTCGGCGGCCGAGTCACGCGTGTAGCCGTCGAGCGTGCCCGTCACCACGAACGTGAGCCCTTCGAGGGTCTGCGGCCCCTTCTCCGGCGCCGGTTCGTCCTCCATGCGGACCCCGGCCGCCCGCCACCGTTCGATGATCTCGCGGTGCCAGTCGACCTCGAACCACTCGTGGATCGTGGCCGCCACCCGCGGACCGATGCCCTCGACCGCCGCGAGCTCCTCCTCGGAGGCGTTCATGATCGCGTCGATCGAGCGCATGGCGTCGGCCAGGGCGCGGGCCGTGGGCGGGCCGATGTGCCGGATCGACAGGGCCACCAGCACCTGGGCGAGTGAGGCCTGCTTGGCCTTCTCGAGCTCCTCCATCAGCACGAGGGCGTTCTGGCTGGGCTCGCCGTCCATGTTCTGGAACAGGGAGACGACCTTCTCCTCGCCCGTCTTCGGGTCGATCTTGGGCAGGCCGGTGTCGGGGTCGCGGACCACCGACCTGATCGGCATGATGCGTTCGAGCGTGAGGTCGAACAGGTCGGCCTCGGTGCGCACGACCGGCTCCTGCGGCGGCAGCGGCTGGGTGAGCGCGGTGGCCGCGACGTAGCCGAGCCCGTCGATGTTGAGCGCGCGCCGGCCCGCCGCGAAGAAGATGCGCTCGCGGATCTGCGCCGGGCAGCCGCGCGCGTTGGGGCAGCGCAGGTCGGCGTCGCCCTCCTTCTCGTACGCCAGCTCCGTGCCGCACTCGGGGCAGTGGGTCGGCATGACGAACTCGCGCTCGGACCCGTCGCGCAGCGCCACCACAGGACCGACGACCTCGGGGATGACGTCGCCCGCCTTGCGCAGCACCACGGTGTCGCCGATGAGCACGCCCTTCTTCTTGACGATGGCGGCGTTGTGCAGCGTGGCCCGCTCGACGGTCGAGCCCGCCACCACGACCGGCTCCATCACCGCGAACGGCGTCACCCGCCCGGTGCGCCCCACACCGACCTGGATGTCGAGCAGCTTGGTGTTGACCTCTTCCGGCGGGTACTTGAACGCGATCGCCCAGCGCGGCGCCCTGGACGTCGAGCCCAGCTCGCGCTGCGTGCGGAAGTCGTCGACCTTCACCACGACCCCGTCGATCTCGTACGGAGGGTCGTGGCGGTGGACGCGGTAGTGCTCGATGAACGCGTTGACCTCGTCGATGGTCGGCACCACCCGGTAGAGGTCGCTGACCGGCAGCCCGAACTCGCGCAGCCGCTCGTAGCAGTGGGACTGCGCCCGCGGCTCGTCCGTGCCCTCCCAGACGCCGATGCCGTGCACCAGCATGCGCAGCGGGCGTTGGGCCGTGATGCGCGGGTCTTTCTGGCGCAGCGTGCCCGCCGCGGAGTTGCGCGGGTTGGCGAAGGGCAGCTTGCCCTGCTCGACCAGCTGCTCGTTGAGCTTGACGAAGTCTTCGACCGGGATGTAGACCTCGCCGCGCACCTCGACCAGGCTCGGCACGTCGTCGCCCTTGAGCCGGTGGGGAATCCCCTGGATGGTGCGGACGTTGGCCGTCACGTCGTCGCCGAGGCGGCCGTCACCGCGGGTGGCGCCGCGTTCGAGCTTGCCGTCGCGGTAGACCAGCGCGATGGCCAGCCCGTCGATCTTCAGCTCGCACAGGTAGGGGCCGGGGTCGCCTTCGGCCAGCCGCTCGACCCGCGCCTGCCAGGCCGCCATGTCGTCGGCGTTGAAGGCGTTGTCGAGGCTTTCGAGCCGGTTGAGGTGCTCGACCTTGGCGAAGTCGCCCGAGACGGGCGCGCCCACCTTCTGCGTGGGTGAATCGGGCGTCTGCAGCGACGGGTGAGCCTCCTCCAGGGCGAGCAGTTCCCTGAACCACTCGTCGAACTGGGCGTCGCTCACCGTGGGCTGGTCGAGCACGTAGTAACGCCAGCGGGCCTCGTCGACCAGCTCGCTCAGCTCGGCGTGCCGCTTGCGAGCGGTCACCGGCACACCCTCGACCTCGGTGCCTGGCTCACTCACGCTGGGCCTCCCTTCAGTCCAACCACCTCAGCAAACGCTACCTGCGGGCACCGACAAGAACACGGGTCATCCGCCCTGTGCCCACGCCGGATCCTCGTGCAGCACGCGGGCCGCCTTCCGGCAGGCGGCGAGCGCCGCCTTCGCGTACGCGGGAGACGCCCCGGCCAGCCCGCACGAGGGGGTCAGCACGACCTGCTCGGCCAGCCGCTCGGGCGCGAAGCCCAGCCGTCGCCAGAGGTCGACCGCCGGCCTCGCGACCCCGCCCGCGTCGGCGAGCCTGGTGTCACGCCCCGGCACGACCCCCAGGAACAGCACCATCCCGGCCTCGAACAGCTCGCCGAGCGCTTCCTCGTCGCGCCGGCGCAGCAGGGACGCGTCGACCGACACCCCGCGCACACCCGCCCGACGCAGCAGATCGAACGGCACGGACGGCGCGCAGCAGTGCACCACGGGCGCGCCGAACAGCGGCAGCGACTCCTCGACCCGCCACTCCTCCACGGCGGCGAGCCGCCCGAACCCCGACGCGGTCGGCACCGTGCCCGCCAGCACCCCCGGCAGCCCTGGCTCGTCGAGCTGCAGGACTATCTCCGTCACCCCGGGCAGCCGCCGCCGCACCTCGGCGCAGTGGTCGGCGACCCCCTGCGCCAGCGAGGCCGTCAGGTCGCGTACGGCCCCGGCGTCGGACAGCACCTTGTCGCCGTGCCTGAGCTCGATCGAGCCGGCCAGCGTCCACGACCCGCAGACCTGCAGTTTCAGCGGCCCGGCGTAGTCGTGGGCGAGCTCCTCCAACCCGTCGAGGTCGCGCCGCAGGTGGTCGACGGCCCGCTGGTGGTCGCGTCCTGGACGGTCGCACAGCCGCCACCCCGACGGCTGCACCTCGACCGGCAGGTCGACGAGCAGCCCCGCCGTCCGCCCGACCAGGTCGGCGCCGACGCCCCTGGACGGCAGCTCGGGCAGGTACGGCAGCCCGGGCACCTCGCCGAGAACGACTCTGATCGCCTCAAGATGATCTTCACCCGGGTGCGAACCCACCCCGGTCGCTTCCCACGTTGACATGGCACAAGCGTAGGGTCAGCACCATGAAGCTGACGAAATTTGACCACGCCTGCGTCCGCGTGGAAAAGGACGGCAAGGTCCTCGTTGTCGACCCCGGCACGTTCAGCCAGGGCTCGGTGCTCGACGGCGCCGACGTGGTGCTCATCACCCATGAGCACCGCGACCACGTCGACGTCGACCGGCTCAGGTCCGCCTCGCCCGATGTGGAGATCTGGACGTGCGAGGCCGTCGCCGCGAACCTCACCGAGGTGCCGGGCAAGGTCCAGGTCGTGCGCCACGGCGACGACTTCGAGTCGGCTGGGTTCCGGGTGAAGGCGTTCGGCGAGTGGCACGCCCGCAACCACCCCGACCTCGACCCGGTCCAGAACGTCGGCTTCCTGATCGATGATGAGATCTTCTACCCGGGCGACGCCCTGACGGTCCCCGACGTGGAGGTCCCGACCCTGCTGGTGCCGACCAGCGGCCCATGGCTGAAGCTCGGGGAAGTGGTCGAGTACCTGCGGCAGGTCCGCCCGGGACGCGCGTTCTCCACCCACGACGGCCTCTACGGCGACATCGGCCTCGCCATGGTCGACGGCTGGCTGAAGATGGAGAGCGACCAGCAGGGCCGCGACTTCCGCCGCCTCAAGGTCGGCGAGTCGGCCGACCTCGCCTAGATCGCTGATGTGAGATTCGGGTCGGTGATCGTAGGCGATCAGGGATCGTTTCACGGGTGCGCCGATGTTCCGGTTGTGCCGGATGACGGCGTTGAGGGCGACGATGCGCCGGCTGATGCGTGCCCAGAGGCCGTCTGGACGCCCTTCGCCGTGCCCGCGGACGATCAGCGAATTTCACATCAACGACCTAGGCCGCGTCGAGGGCTCCGGTGATCTTGCGGCTCATGTCCGCCAGGGTAGGGCTGGGCCGGCCCTGGTGGGTCCGGGCGGCGGCTTCAGTGGCGACGAGGACGGTGTTGCGGAAGTTGTCGGCCTCGGCCGGAGCCTGCTGCCTGAGCAGGCGCATGGCCGCGGTCAGGGCCGGCAGCACCTGGTCGGCGATGGCGGCCACGGACTTGTGGTCCAACTTCAGCTGGTCCCGCTCGGTCAGGGTGAGGGGCATGGTGAAGTACTCCTTGGATCTGTCGTGAAAGTCGATCGCCGAGGACGGCTCTGCTGGGGCGGGCTCGGTGTCAGGCGTCGGTGGCCTGGTAGAGGGTGGTCCAGAAGTCGTTCATCAGGTGCGCCGGGCTCGGCACGGAGTAGCCGAGCTGGCAGAGCAGGATGCCGGTGAGCTGGTTGGCCGGGTCGGCGTAGGCGGAGGTGCCGCTGCCGCCGTCCCAGCCGAACTGGCCGATCGGGGCGTAGTCGCCGCGGTAGGTGCGCACCGCCATGCCCATGCCCCAGCCGCCCTGCTGGCCCTGGCCGAAAGAGATGTGCACGGCGTTGGTGGCCAGGGCGGTGCGGGCGGCGTTCTGCTCGGGGGTGAGGCGGTTGGTGGTCATCAGCTCGACGGCAGGCCGGGACAGGATGCGCCTGCCCTGGTGGGTGCCGCCGTTGAGCAGCATCCGGAAGTAGGCGTGGTAGTCGTCGGCGGTGGAGACCAGCCCGCCACCGCCACCCTGGAAGGCCGGAGGTGCGCTCCAGCGGCCGTTCTTGGGCTCGTCCCAGGCGAGGAACTCGCCGGTGGCCGGGTCGGGGGCGTAGAGGGTGGGCAGCCGGTCGATCTGGTCGGCGGGCACGTGGAAGCCGGTGTCGGTCATGCCGAGGGGCTCGAAGATGCGCTCGCGCAGGAAGTCCTCGAAGGTCTGGCCGGTGACCCGGGAGACGAGCACCCCGACCAGGTCGCTGCTGATCTGGTACTGCCACTGCTCGCCGGGGTGGTACATCAGCGGCAGCTCGCCCAGGCGGCGCATCCACTCGTCCTGCTCGGGCACCTCGGTCGGCAGGTTCGGGGTCAGGCCCCGCTCGAAGATGGCGTTCAGGATCGGGGTGCCCAGCGCGGTCATGTCCATGCCGAGACCGAAGGTGGAGGTCAGCACGTCGCGGACGGTGATCGGGCGGCGGGCCGGCACGGTGTCGTCCAGCTCGGCGTCGATGCGGGTGAGCACCCGGCGCCCGGCCAGCTCGGGCAGCCACGGGTCGACCACGTCGTCCAGCCGCAGCCGGCACTCGTCCAGCAGCACCATCGCCGCCGCGATCGACACGGGCTTGGACGTGGAGGCCATCCGGAAGATGGTGTCCCGGCGCATCGGCGCGCCACCGTCATGCTGCATCGTGCCCAGTGCCTCGACGTGCGTGTGACCGCCCCGGCTGACCAGCGCGACCACGCCGGGGATCTTCCCGGAGTCGACATGCCGTGCCAGCACCTCACGCAGCCTGCGCAGTCCAGTTGCGGTGAACCCGGTGTTGTTCTGTCCCATGATGAATTCCTCACCTGTAGTGTTCGATCTTGCGTACGGCGTGGCCTGGTGCGCGACCGCCGAACCGTTCATGGCGTCCACCATCGCCGAACGCTCTGACACCGCACCGTCGCCGTCCTGACGCCGCCGCTGACACGCGACGGAAGCGGGTCAGTCACATCCGGGGGCCGAGAAAGCAGCCGCCGGAGGCGTCGATGATCTGCCCGGTCACCCAGCGGCCCGACTCGGAGGCCAGAAAGGGCGCCACGTCGGCGATGTCCGCGGGCTGACCGGCCCGCGGGATGGCGTTGCCGCTGCCCACCGCCCGCTGGACCTCGGGGTTGTCGAGCATCCACGGGTTCATGTCGGTGACGGTCGGGCCGGGCGCCACGGCGTTGACCGCGATCAGCCGGTCGAACGCCTCCTGAGTGATCGTCTCGATCGAGTCGGCGGTGATGGCGGCGTTGTTGACCAGGATGTCCAGCCTGGCCGGTCCGCGCGAGCAGGCCCCCGCCTCCAGGGCGGCGAACAGGGTGTCCACATCCCCGGGCACGCCCAACTCGGCCCGCACCGGAAAGGCCCGGCCGCCGTCGGCCTCGATCAGGTGCACGGTCTCGCGGGCTGCCGCCTTGTTGCTGCCGTAGTGCACGGCCACCAGCACCCCGTCGGCCGTCAGGCGCCTCGCGACGGCCCGGCCGATCCCTCGGGAGGCCCCGGTCACCAACGCTGTGCTGCCCAGCAGAGACGTCATCTCGTCGCTAGAGAAGTGATCCGAATCTTTCGGTGAACAGGATCAACGGCGACAAGCACCTGAAACAATGACAATCTGCGCAAGGTGGCATTAACCCACGGGTTAATGTGAGGGGCCGTGGAACTTCGCGACATCGAGATCTTTCTGACCCCGAAGAGCTGCATCTCGGCCGGACCGCCGAACGGCTGCGACCCACACCAGCGCGGGGCACCGGATCGAACGCGGCCTCGCGGTACGTAACGCCGAAGAGATCCTCACCCTGATCAGCATGGGGGAGGCCGTCAGCCTCTTTCCCGCCCACATGAGGCGCTATTGGAGCCGGCCCGACATCGCCTACCTGCTCGTCAGCGACATCGACACCCTGCGGTATGCCCTGGTGTGGCGTACCGAGACCGAGAACGACCTCATCCGGGCCCTCGCCCGAATCGCCGCCGACCTCGGCCCCCTTGCCATCTGAGCCGCGCATCGATGCGGCTCAGGCCCCTGGCCGCTCGTCGCCAAGGGCCGAAGAAAGCCCTGACCTCCCGCTCAGCCCACCAACCCCGGCACGACGTTCGGCCCGCCGCTGCGCAACGCGTACAGTTCCCTGCTCTCACCCGTCCGGACGTCCACCGCGTACACCGCCTCGGCAATCGTGCCCGGCGACTCGGGGACGGCCAGCACGGTCACCTCCGTGGCGTTCAACCAGCCGCCGAGCCGTGCGGGATCGAGCTCTTCGGGCAGCCCTGAGATCGGGGTACGGGTCTCCCGGCCGGCCCGCAGCGTGTCGAAGGTGACGATCGAGCGGTCCTTCCGCACCATCGGTTCCCGATCCCGGTCGACGGTCTGTCCCAGCCGGGCGAGCGTCCGTCCGTCGGGTGCGAGAGCGCTGTAGGAGTACGTGAAGTCCCGGATGGTGATCGGGTCGTGGCCGAGCACCCACACCTGGCTGGTCATGTCGTACGGCTTGGCCAGCACCACGGGGCCCGACCCGTCCGACACACTCACCGGCCACCACCCCCGCTTGAGATCGGTCACCGTCCCTCGCTCCACGTCGACCAGCTTGTTCGGCTGCCGCCGGCCACCCCAGCCCGACACGATGAACCGGAGGCCGTCGGGCGACAGGCGCAGCGCGTACTCGACCGTGAAATCCTCCTCAGGCTGCTTCAGCGGCGCCTTCCAGATCTTGCCGCTCGCCAGATCGCGCACCACGATCGCCTGATGCCCTGAGCTGTAGTACGCGATCCTGCGGCCGTCCGCCGTGACCTCCAGCGGCCCGTTCGCGTCCTTGCCCAGTTCGTAGGTCTCACCCGCACGCGTCACGACGCGCCAGGGGAGCACACCGCACGGGCCGTCCAGGCGGCATCGCGTCCGGTACGCCTGCTCCACCGGCCCGACCCCCTTCGCGGGCAGCGGGAGCGCCTTCGTCTCCGGCGGGGTGAGCACAATTCGGGGCTCGGCGCGTACCTGAAGCAACATGGCGCCGCCGAACGCGATCAGACAGGTCACCGCGGCGGCCACCACGGCCAGCCGGGTCGCGCGCCGCCTGCGCGCGCCGCGCACCGCCCGCGCCGCCAGATCGACGACGGGCGCATGCTCGGCCAGCGCGTGCAGATCCGCCCGCAACGTGTTCATCGGTACACCTCCTCAGGAGTGAGCGCGCGCAGCTTCGACAGCGCGTAGCTGGTCTGGCTCTTGACGGTGCCGATCGAGACGCCCATGAGCTCTGCGGTCTCGTGTTCCGATCGGTCCTCGTAGAAGCGCAGCACGATCACCGCCCGCTGCTTGGGCGTGAGCTTGGCCAGCGCTTGACTCAGCGCAAGACGACGCACGGTCGCTTCGTCGTGCGGCCGGCCCGGCTCGGCCCGCTCCGGCAACTCGGCCCCTGGTAACTCGACCTGTCTGCGCCTGCGCCAGGAGATGGTCTGGTTCACCAGGGCCTTGCGGGCGTACGCCTCCGGGTTGCCGCCCTTGGCGAGTTTCCCCCAGTGCGAGGCGACACGGGTAAGGACCGTCTGCAACAGGTCCTCGGCTAGATGAGGGTTCCCCGTGAGCAGGTACGCCGTCCGCATCAACGATTGCTGACGCGCGCGCACGAACTCATGGAACCCCTCGTAACGGTCCATGTAGGAGAACAACTCCGCCGAGGGGCTCCAGGTTGGAATGCCGCAGACCGTTTCTCACGGCCCACCGGCTCAGGGCCGGCGACCGCGCTCAGGCGGCGGAGACGATGGTGGCCGAGCCGATGACGGTGGTGCCGGAGTAGAGGACGGCGGCCTGGCCCGCGGCGACTCCGGTGGCCGGGCGGCCGAGCTCGATCGTGAGGCCGTCGCCCGTCTCGTCGAACCGGCACGGGTAGACCTCGCCGTGCGCCCGCAGCTGCACGGTCAGGTCGTCGCGCCCCGCGGGCCCGTTCCAGACGGGGGTGCCGCAGGTGATCGTGGTGACCTCGAGCGCCGAACGCGGGCCGACGGTGACCGTGTTGGACACCGGCTCGATCGACAGCACGTAGCGCGGCCTGCCGTCGGGCGCCGGACGGTCGATGCGCAGCCCCTTGCGCTGGCCCACGGTGAACCCGTGGGCGCCCTGATGGCTGCCGACGACCTCGCCGCCCTGGTCGACGATGGGCCCCTCGGCCGCGCCGAGCCGCTGGGCGAGGAACCCGCGGGTGTCGCCGTCGGCGATGAAGCAGATGTCGTGACTGTCGGGCTTGTCGGCCACGGTCAGACCGCGCCGCGCGGCCTCCTCGCGCACCTCGGCCTTGGTCGAGTCGCCGAGCGGGAAGATCGCGTGGCTCAGCTGCTCGCGGGTGAGCACCCCGAGCACGTACGACTGGTCCTTGGCGGGATCGACGCTGCGCGACAGCACCCCGTCGGACAGGCGGGCGTGGTGGCCGGTGGCGACCGCGTCGAAGCCCAGGGCGAGCGCCCGGTCGAGCACCGCGGCAAACTTGATCTTCTCGTTGCAGCGCAGGCACGGGTTGGGCGTGCGGCCCGCCGCGTACTCGGCCACGAAGTCTTCGATCACGTCGCGCTGGAAGCGCTCGGCCATGTCCCACACGTAGAAGGGGATGCCGATGACGTCGGCGGCCCGGCGCGCGTCACGGGAGTCTTCGATCGTGCAGCAGCCCCTGGCTCCCGTGCGGTGGGATTGGGGGTTGGCGGACAGGGCGAGATGGACACCAGTGACGTCGTGACCGGCCTCGGCGATGCGGGCAGCGGCCACGGCAGAGTCGACGCCGCCCGACATGGCGGCAAGCACACGCAGTCCCATGACTGTTCCAGCGTACTGTCCGGGCGGGAGTGCACGACCATGGCCCGGGTCTGGAAGTATGCGTCCATGCGACTGTTCGGGCGCAAGAACGCAGACCAAGAGGCGCGCCGCGCCGGCGAGGCCGTCGCCGGTTTCTGGGCGTGGTGGCACGAGACCAGGGCGCGGCTCGACGGGCTCATGGCGGCCGGTGACGACAAGGGCCTTCAGGAGGTGCTCGGGCCGGCGGTCGCGGCGATCCACCCTGATCTGGTCTGGGACGTGGTGCCCGGCGGCGAGGCCGCGCACGCCCTCGTGGTGACCGCGGCGGGCGACGCCGAGCTGCGTCCGCTCGCCCACCGCTGGGCCGCGGCGGCGCCGCCGTCCGACCTGCTGTGGGAGTTCCACCCGTCGCGGCGGGCCAGCCCGCGGGCGCTGGAGCTGACGCTCCCGGTCGACGGGTACGACATAGCGCTCGGCGCGTTCAAGCTGGGCCTGCGGATGCCGCCGAACCAGCCTCGGGTCGACGTGACCGCCTACCACCCGCTGTTCGGCGAGCTCGAGGCCGACACCCGCATGGACGCCACGCTGCTGGCCCTCGACCACCTGCTCGGCGAGGACGACGTGGCGCGGTGGGTGGGCGAGATCACGCCGGCCACGTTCGAGCCGATCGACGCCGTGGCCGCCGCCCACCTGCCGGCCGTGGTCGCCGACGTCGCCTCGGGCTACGCCGACGACGACTGGGTGCGACTGGAGGGCCGTACCGGAAGCGGGGCCGCGCTGGCGGCGGTGGCCCGCCACCCGCTGCGGCCGGTCGACCGCCCGCTGCTCGACCAGCACGTCGCCGTAACCCTCCCGTACCGGCACCGCGACGGCGACGGGCTGCCCGCCGACGCCTCGCTGGCTGCGCTGCGCGACGTCGAGGAGCGCGTGACGGCCCTGCTCGACGCGCGCCCCGACGCGGCGCTCACGGTGCAGCTCAGCGCGGAGGGGCAGAGCGTCCTCCACGTGTACGCCGACTCCACGGGTGACGCCGCGGACCGGGTCAAGGAGCTGGTCGCGGGCTGGCCGGAGGGCCGGGCCCGGGTGGACGTGACGGCCGACCCCGCCTGGACGGCGATCGCACCGTTCCTCACCTGACGCGCCGCCCGACCTGACGCGCCGCCCGGCTCAGCACGCCGCCTGGCTCAGAGCCAGAGCCGCCTCGCCCGAGAGGCCGCCCCCGTCAGCCGAGGCCGGCGCGGCGGGCGCGCTCGACGGCGGCGGGCAGCACCTCGATGAGCCGGTCGACGTCGTCGGACGTCGAGGTGTGGCCGAGCGAGAACCGCAGCGAGCCCCGCGCGGCGGCCGCGTCGGCCCCCATGGCGAGCAGCACGTGCGACGGCTGCGCCACGCCTGCGGAGCACGCGGACCCGGTCGAGCACTCGACGCCCTTGGCGTCGAGCAGCATGAGCAGCGCGTCGCCCTCGCAGCCGGGGAACGAGAAGTGGACGTTGCCTGGCAGGCGGTCGACGGGGTCGCCGTTGAGCACCACGCCGGGCACCGCCTCGCGGACGCGCCGGATGAGGTCGTCGCGCAGCGCGCCGAGGCGGCGGGCCGTGGCCTCCTGCTCCTTCACCGCGGTGGCGACGGCGGCCGCCAGCCCCGCGATGGCGGGGGCGTCGAGGGTGCCGGAGCGCACGTCGCGCTCCTGGCCGCCGCCGTGCAGCACGGGGATCGGCGTCACGCCTCTGGCCAGCAGCAACGCGCCGACGCCGATCGGACCGCCGACCTTGTGACCGGTGAGGGTGAGCGCGTCGGCCCCCGACCCGGTGAACGACACGGGCACCTGCCCGACCGCCTGGACGGCGTCGGTGTGGAACGGGATGCCGTGGTCGTGGGCGATGGCGGCCAGCACGTGGATCGGCTGGACGGTGCCGACCTCGTTGTTGGCCCACATGATGCTGACCAGGGCGACGTCGTCGGGGTCGCGCTCGATGGCGGCGCGCAGCGTCTCGGGGTGGACGCGGCCGTGCTCGTCGACCTCCAGCAGCTCGACGTGGGCGTCCTGGGCGTCGCCCAGCCAGTGGGCCGGGTCGAGGACGGCGTGGTGCTCGACCGCGCTGACCAGCACGCGCCTGCGCGGCCTGCGCGACCAGTAGAAGCCCTTGACGGCGAGGTTGTCGGCCTCGGTGCCGCCCGAGGTGAACACGACCTCGCTGGGTCGCGCGCCGAGCGCGTCGGCGATGGTCTCGCGGGACTCCTCGACGACCCTGCGCACCCGGCGACCCGTGGCGTGCAGGGAGGAAGCATTTCCGGGGCGTTTGAGTTGCTCCGTCATGGCCTCGATTGCTTCGGGGAGCATCGGCGTCGTCGCCGCATGGTCAAGGTAGGCCGACGGTATGGTCACCTCCTCAGCGTATCTCGGTTGCAACTGTACCGGCCGGACGGTACAGTACGGGGCATGCGAAGGGATGAGCTGTTGGACGCGGCGGAGCAGATCCTCTGCGACCAGGGCTCGTCCGCACTGACCCTGGCCGCGGTGGCCGACCGCGCCGGGGTGAGCAAGGGTGGTCTGCTCTACCACTACGCATCCAAGGAAGCCCTGATCAAGGGCATGGTGGAGCGCCTGATCGACGACTTCGACGAACTGATCGCCGCCCAGCCGGACGCGACGTACACCGAGCGTTATCTCCAGGCCACCATGGCCGCGGTCAAGTCGGGCCGCCTGCGCCGCTGGGCGGTGGTGACGGGCGCCTCGGGCAACATCTACCTGCTCACGCCGCTGCGCGAGGCGATGTCCCGCTGGCACCGCGAGGGGCTGGCCGACGAGCCCGACCCGGTGGCGTCCCAGATCGTCCGGCTCGCCTGTGAGGGCCTGTGGGACGTGGCCAGCCACGACCCCGAGCTCAACACAGAAGAGGACCTCCAGGCCCTGGAGCTCCGGCTGAAAGCCCTGCTCTGATCCTCGCGCTCCCGATCCGGGAGCGCCTGCCCCTCCCCCCTCCCCACCCCCCGCTGATGGCTGCGGCCCTCAGCCCACCGTGCTCCGGCACGGCACACCGGCATGTCCGCATGCCGGAACACCACATGTTCCATGCGCTAGTTGTGAGGTGGCCTTTATGACCCGCGAGCTGAGGAGCGCCCGTCACGGGGCGGTCCTCACCTTCGTCCTGTCCGGCTTGATGGTGGGGACGATGACCGTCCGCATCCCGGCCCTGACCGACAAACTCGGCCTGTCCGAGGCCACGGTCGGGACTCTGCTGCTGGTGTGGGGCCTCGGCGCCCTGGTGACCATGCAGTCCATGCGCCGGATCATGGCCCGCGTGGGGAGCAGGGCGGTCTTGCGGGTGGGTGGTCCGCTGACGGCGCTCGGTCTGATCGCCGCGGCCTTCGCCCCCAACCTGCCGGCCCTGCTCGGAGCCGTGGTCTTCTTCGGGATGGCCTTCGGCACGGTGGACGTCGCCATGAACGCGCAGGGCTCCGTCGTCGAGCAGGCGTACGGACGTCCGCTCATGAACGGCATGCACGCCGGGTGGTGCGTGGGCGCGATCTCGGCGGGCGTCGTGGGCAGCCTGTCGATCGCCGCCGGGCTGTCGTTCACCGCGAACGCCGCGCTGGTCGGCGTGGTCGCGCTACCCGTCATGGCGGTGCTGGGCCGTACGTACCTGCCCGAGCCGCCCGCGGTGGAGAGCGGCACGACGTCGGGACGGCGCCTGCCGCCGATCGTCTACCTGCTCGGCGCGATCATGTTCTTCGCGTTCATGGTCGAGGGCGTCGTCGCCGACTGGAACGGTCTCTACCTGCGCAACGAGCTCGGCGCCCCCGAGGCGATGGCGGCACTCGGCTACCCGGTGTTCGAGGTCGGCATGCTCCTCGCCCGCCTCACCGGTGACCGGCTGCGGTCCAGGTACGGGGTGCGCGGCATGCTGAGCGTCTCGGGCCTCGCCACCGCGGGCTTCTTCGGGACCGTGCTGCTGGCGCCCTCGGCGCTGGTCGCGGTGGGGGCGATGTTCTTCGTCGGCCTCGGCGTGGCGACGATCGCGCCCCTGACGCTGTCGCTGGCGGGCACCGCCACCGACACCCCCGGCCCGGCGATCGCCCAGGCCGGCGCCATGGGGTACGCCGGGCTGCTGCTCGGCCCCGTGGCGATCGGGTTCCTGTCGGACGCCGCCGGGCTGCGTACGGCGCTGAGCATCGGCGTCGTCCTGGGCGTGCTGATCGCGCTGGCCGCCCGACTGCTGCCGCGACGGGAACCGGCCGGGGTCACCGCTCCCCTGCCCGTGCAGGAGTCGGTGGAAGCAGCCGCCTGAACGAAGAAGCGGCGCCGCGGGTGCGGCGCCGCTTTCTCGTCGTGCGAGGACGGAAGCGCTACTTACGCTTCTTGATCTCGTCGGTGAGCTGCGGGACGACCTGGTGGAGGTCGCCCACCACGCCGTAGTCGGCCAGCTCGAAGATCGGCGCCTCGGGGTCCTTGTTGATCGCCACGATGGTCTTCGCGGTCTGCATGCCGGCCCGGTGCTGGATGGCCCCGGAGATGCCGGCCGCGATGTAGAGCTGCGGCGAGACGGTCTTGCCTGTCTGGCCCACCTGGAACTGGTGGGGGTACCAGCCCGCGTCCGTGGCGGCGCGGGAGGCGCCCACTGCGGCGCCCAGCGAGTCGGCCAGCTCCTCGATGACCGAGAAGTTCTCGGCCGAGCCGACACCGCGTCCGCCGGAGACGACGATCGCCGCCTCGGTCAGCTCGGGGCGGGCGCCCTTCTCCTGCTTGACCCGCTCGACCACGCGCGCGGCCCTGGCGGAGTCGGACAGCGCGACCGTGACCTCTTCCTCGACGCCGGCGCCCGCGGCCGCCACCGGGGCGGTCGAGTTGGGACGGACGGCGACGATCGGCGTGCCCCTGCGCACCTTGGCGCGCACGTTGACGCCGCCGCCGAAGATGGACTGGTCGGCCACGAAGCCCTCGCCGAGACCGACGGCGTCGGTGATGACGCCTGAGTCGGTCTTGACGGCCAGGCGGCCCGCGACCTCCTTGCCCTCGGCCGTGGCGGCCACCAGCACGGCGGCCGGCGACGCGGCGGCGACGAGCTGGGCGAGCAGCTCGGCCTTGGGCGCGACCACGTGGTCGACGAGGTCGGCGGAGCCGGCGACGTAGATCTTGTCAGCGCCGTACTCGGCCAGGCGGGCCTTGGCCTCGGCGGTGATGCCGGGGCCGGCCCAGACGGCGGCGGGGCTGCCGAGGGTGCGGGCCAGGGTCAGCAGCTCGAGCGTGACCTTCTTGACCTCGCCTTCGGCGTGCTCGACGAGAACGAGAATCTCCGACATGTTCACAACCCCCGTTCTCAGATGAACTTCTTGGACGCCAGGAAGTCGGCGGCGTTCACGCCGCCGTCGCCCTCGTCCTTGACGACGGTGCCGGCCGCGCGCGGCGGGGCGGCGGCGAAGTCCACCACCTCGGACCAGGCCGCACCGAGACCCACCTGGGCGGGGTCGATGGCGGCGTCGCCGATGGCGAGCGTCTGGACCGGCTTCTTCTTGGCGGCCATGATGCCCTTGAACGACGGGTAGCGCGGGTCGTTGATCTTCTCGACCACGGAGACGACGGCCGGCAGCGAGGCCTCGACCCGGTCGAAGCCGTAGTCGGTGACGCGCTGGATCGTGATGCCCGAGCCGTCGACCTCGACCTTGTTGGCGAGCGTGAGCTGCGGCGCGCCGAGGCGCTCGGCGAGCATCGCGGCCAGCACGCCCGTGCGCGCGTCGGTCGACTCGGAGCCCAGGATGACGAGGTCGAAGCCGATCTGCTTCAGCACCTGGGCCATCGCGTACGAGGTGGACAGCGCGTCGGAGCCGTGCAGCGCGTCGTCGCTGAGGTGGACGGCCTTGTCGGCGCCCATGGCGAGCGCCTTGCGGATGGTCTCGGTGGCCTTGGCCGGGCCCATGGTGAGGACGGTCACCTCACCGCCGTGGGCCTCCTTGAGCTTCAGGGCCTCCTCGACGGCGTACTCGTCGAGCTCGTTGACCACGCCGTCGGCGGCGTCGCGGTCGAGCGTGTTGTCGTCGGACCGGAGCTTGCGCTCGGTGGACGTGTCAGGGACCTGCTTCACGCAGACGACGATGTTCATGGCCGGTGGCCGACCTCCTGTAGTTCACGTGCGCCGGCCGCGGGTGCGGTCGGCGCCGAATGCGTCTTCCAAGACTGTCAGGTGCCCGGCCGGACATCTGACAGCGGGTCTGCCGTCGTTACGCAGTTATGTTACCCGTGGGTAGCTTTCGCGCAAACCGGGCGGCTCGCTCTCCCCCTCACCATACCGAACTTTATTCGGTACGTCCGGAGCGGGTCGTCCGCTACGCCGACAGCAGGAACACGATCCCTACCACCAGCGCCGTACCCGCGAACAACGCGAGCGCCGGGGTGCTGAACCAGGCCGCCAGCCCGAAGCACAGCCCCACCGTGCCCGTCACGGAGACCAGGTCGGCGATCATACGGCCGCGCCGGAACCGGCCGCGCGAGAACAGCGCCACCCCCGCGTCGCAGACCACCGCCAGCGCGTACGCCGCCAGCAGGAACAGCGACACCTCGGGCAGGAGCTCGCGGGCCGCGGCGGCGAGCAGCGCGACGAACAGCCCCGAACCGATCAGCCAGCGCCGCCGGACCCGCTCACGGTGCCTGGCCCTGGACTCCTCAACCGTACGGCGGCGCGGATCGTCTCCCGGACGCCACTCGCGGGTGGCCAGCTCGTCGGCGGCCGAGCGCGGACGCGCCGCCCGGACGACCGGCTCGGGATCGTGCCGCACGCGCGAGACGGGCGCGACGTCGAGATCGGCGCAGACGCGGGCGGCCGTAGGCCGTGCGGCCGGATCGACGGACAGGCACGCGCGTAACAGCGGCATCAGCCACTCGGGCGCGCCCTCCAGGTCGGGCGGGTGGTGGACGACCCGGTAGGCGACCGCCGAGGCGGGACCCCGCCCGTACGGCTGCCGTCCGGTCGCGGCGTAGGCCAGCGTCGCCCCGAACGAGAACACGTCGGCCTCCATGCCCGCGGGCCTGCCCTCCAGGATCTCGGGCGCGAGGTAGCCGGGCGTGCCCACCACCGCGCCGGAGGCCGTGACCGACAGCGTGTCGAGCGCGCTCGCGATGCCGAAGTCGATGACGACGGGCTCGCCCTCGGTCATCATCACGTTGGCCGGTTTGAGGTCGCGGTGGACGACGCCCGCCTCGTGCATGGCGTACAGCGCGTCGGCCAGGCCCACCGCCAGCCGCCGCAGGTCGGCCACCGGCACCGGGACCGCGCTCAGCGGACGGCCCTGCACGTAACGGGTGACGAGGTAGGGGCGGTCGCCCTCCAGCGAGGCGTCGAGCACCTCGGCGACGTGCGGCCCGCCGACCCTGCGCATGGTCTCAACCTCGCGGGCCAGCCGGGCCAGCGCCCCGCCGTCGGCGGCGACGTGCGGGTGGAGCACCTTGACCGCGACCGTGCGTCCCTCGGGGTCGAGCGCGAGGTGCACCTCGCCGAAGCCGCCGGCGCCGAGCCGGGAGAGCAGCTCGTACGGGCCGAGGTGATCGCTCATATCCTCTTCTCACCCCCGGGGTTACGACGGGACACTCAGGACCAGAAGTTCACGAATCCCCGCCCGAGACCGTCCATGAGGCTGCCGATCAGCCCGGTGATCAGACCCATCGTGGTCTGCCGGACGTCGCTCGTCAGGTCTCTGATGACCGACTCCGGCGCCCGCCACGGCTGCCACACAGGCTCCTGGCCCATCGCGAACATCACCGCGAACAGCGCCGCCGTGCCCACCATCAGCACGGCCACCAGCGCCGCCCCCGGACTGCGCAGCACGCTGGTCAGCGTGCGGGTGACCGCCTTGCGCGGCGCGCCCCCGCCGGGCAGGACGAACAGCCCCGCGGCGAAGGCGCCCGCCGCGTACGCCGCCGCGTCGTTGACGTCCATCTGGCCGCCCCAGCGCAGCACGCCCCAGACGCACACGCCGAACAGCAGCGCGAGCGGCACGTGCACGGCCGCCACCAGCACCGACTTCACCAGCGCCCACGGCGTGCCGACGACGGCGAGCAGCGGGTCGGCGGCGCTGCTGCCGCGCGCCTGACGCCGCTTGACGAGGTCGCCGAACAGGTACTCGCCCGTACGCAGCACCAGCGCGAGCGCGACGGCGCCCGCGCCCGCCATGACCGGCATCGCGACGGTCAGCGCGACCAGCGTGACGAGCAGGAGCAGGCCGACGACCTGGCTGCCGAACAGGTACTTCTTCCGCTCGGACGGCGGGGTGTACGGGCGCGGCGCGGGCTGCTGCTCCGGCCTCGCCTGGGTCTGCCTCGCCTGGGTCTGCCTCGCCTGGACCGGCCGGTCGTGGGCGGAGGCCGGGTAGCCGGCCACCCGCTGGTCGATCTGCGCCTGCTGCCGGGCCGGGATCGGCGCGGGGATGTACGGCGGCGGCCGCTCCTCCACGTACGGTGGCGGCCGCTCCTCGCGGCGCGGCGCCGGGGGCGCCGCCTGCCTGGCCTGGTCGAGCGGCGGCGCGACCCTCGTGGGGTCGACAGGAGCAGGGTCGATCCTCGTCCGGTCCGTACGGGGCGGCGCGGGCTTGGCGTAGTCGACCGGCGGCAGCAGGTCGGAGAACGTGTCCATGGTGCGGGTGCGGTCGCCCAGCCGCTTGGTGCCCGTCGGCCCCTCGGCGGCCGTCTCGTTGAACGTCGTCACCGACGGGTCGAGCGCCTTGGCCATCCGCAGGAGTTCGTGGGCGCTCGGCCGGGCCGTCGGCTCGACCTGGAGGGCCCGGGACAGCCAGCCGCGCAGCCAGACGGGCGCCTTGTCGAGCTGCGCGCGTCCTTCCATGATGTTGAAGCAGACGGCCTCGAACGCGCCCGTGCCGAACGGCGGCGCGGCGGCGGCGGCGAAGAAGACCGTGGAGGCCAGCGAGTGGACGTCGGCCGCCTGCGTGATCTCGGAGTCGCGGATGATCTCGGGGGCGAGATAGCCGGGGGTGCCGACGAACATGCCCGTCTGGGTGAGCCGGGTGGCGTCGACCAGGTGGGCGATACCGAAGTCGATCACCAGCGGCCGGCCGTCGACCAGCATCACGTTGGACGGCTTGAAATCGCGGTGGATGACGTCGGCCGCGTGGATCGCCACGAGCGCCTGGCAGAGCCCCTGGGCCAGCTGGATGAGCTCGGACGCCTCCAGCGGGCCGTCGGTGAGGACCGTCTCCTCCAGCGTGCGCCCTGGCGCGAACCGGGTGACGACGTACGGCTGCCCGCCCACCAGCTCGGCGTCGATCACCTCGGCGACGTACGGGCTGCGCACCCGGCGCATGGTCTCGACCTCGCGGGTGAGCCGGTCGCGCGCCTTGAGGTCGGCCGCCACGTGCGGGTGGAGGACCTTGATGGCGACCTCGCGCCCCTCGCCGTCGAGGCCGAGGTGGACGACGCCCATGCCGCCCTCGCCGATCTTCCGGACCAGCCGGTAAGGGCCGAGGCGTTCCGGTGCCTGCGTGCTCATCGCCACCTTCCCCGCGTCATCCCCCGGAGTTCCCCCTCAGTCCTTCTAGTTGGTCGACGACTGGTTCGACGTTCAGCGGAGACCATTCGGCTCCCCTCGGATTGTCCCCGAACGTGTCGGCGGCGATCACGAGCGCGAACCCGGCGCCGGCCACGAGCGCTCCCGCCATCACCACTGCCATTGCCCTTGAGGGTACGAGCGATGAGAGCGTTCTGCGCATCTGCTTGCCGGGACCCTCCACTCCGGGGCCGGCGCACAGCGTCCAGAGCGCGACGGCCGTACCCCAGGCCAGCGCGTTGTGCGGGTCGCTGCGGGCCACCACGGTGAGCAGCAGCGTCACCGGCAGGCCGAGGATGAGCGCGTAGAGCGCCAGGGCGAGCGTGATGCCCGCCGACTTGGCCAGCGCCGCAGGGTACGCGAGCACCCTGAGCACGTCGAGCGCCGCCGAACCGGCGGCCCTGCGCGCCGAGAGCCGCGGCTGGGCCAGGTCGGCCGCGCGGAGCAGGATCACGGCCGGGATCACGACGGCGGCGACCGCGACGGGCGCGAGCGCGGCCGCCACGATCAGGAGGATCAGCAGCATCGCGCTCGACACGCCGTAGGCGCGCGAACGCCGCGCCGTCGGCCCGGGCCGGGCGCCGCCGCCGTGCGGCTCGGGCTGGTGGTGCGGAGGGGCCGGGATGTACGGCGGCGGCTGGATCGGCACCGGGTCGGGCCGCCGCGCGTCGGGCCCCGTCCCGTGCGGCCCGGCTCCCGGATAGGGACCGTGCTGACCGCCAGGATGAGGACCTTGCTGGGCGCCCAGGTGTGAGCCCTGCTGGGCGCCCGGGTGTGAGCTCGGGTGAGCGCCGGGCCACGCGCCAGGGTCCGGGTACGCGGGCTGCCCGCCCGAACCCTGGTACGGCCCGGACGGGAAGCCCGCCGGCGGCGGGAATCCGGGGCGGCGGTAGTCGGGCAGCGCCTCGGGCCTGACGCGCCGCGTCGGCACGTCGAAGTCGCCCGGCCGCACCGGACCATCCGCAGGACCAGCAGGATGCGCATGCCGTGTGGGCACATCGGAGTCGCCCGGCCGCACCGCGCCTTCCACGGGCCCACCGGGAACGGCGGGACCGACGCGCCGCGTGGGCACGTCGAAGTCCGGCCGTACCGGGCCCTCCGCGGGACCAGTGGGATGCGCGCGCCGCGTGGGCACGTCGGAGTCGCCCTCCGGCCGCACCGGACCCTCCGCAGGTCCGGCAGAACCGGCGCGCCGCGTGGGCACGTCGGAGTCGTCCCCCTGCCGCCCTTCCTTAGGGACGGCCTGGGGGCCTGAGTCGCGCTGCTGGATGCGCCGTAGTTCGTCGGGCGTCACGCGGCGGGTCGGCCACGGGTCGGGGTCGCCGGGCAGCAGCGACTCGTACTGCTGCTCACTGCCCTGCTGGTCGCGGGCGGCACTGTCGAGCAGCGACTCGTACGCGCCGGATGCCGGGGGCCGCACGGCGCCGTCGATCAGCTGCCGCGGCGTCATCGGCGGCGTCGCGAGGTCGTCCGTCACGGGAGGCTGGTCGGGGAGCCCCGGCACCGTGGTGATCTCGTCGGTTCGTCCCTGCGGCGGCTCGGGCAGCAGCCGCACGCACTGCTCGGCCAGCTCAGGGGCCTTCGGACGCTTGGCCGGGTTGCGCTGGAAGGCCGCCTTCAGCAGCGGCTGCAGCTCGGGAGGCGCGGCGCCGACGTCGGCCTTGCCCGCGGTGATGTTGTAGAAGACCATCTCCAGCGTGCCCTTGCCGAAGGGCGGCCGGCCGGTGCCGGCGTACAGCAGCGTGCCGGCCCACGCGTGGATGTCGACCTCGGGCCCGGCCTCCTGGCCCTCGATGATCTCGGGGGCGAGGTAGCCGGGCGTGCCGATGAACATGCCGGTCTGCGTGAGCCGGGTCGCGTCGACCGCCTGGGCGATGCCGAAGTCGATGAGGACGGGCTCGCCGTCGAGGATGAGCACGTTGCCCGGCTTGAGGTCGCGGTGGATCACGCCCACCGAGTGGACCGCGGCGAGCGCGGACGCCACCCCGTACGCGATCTTCGCGAGCGCGGGCAGGTCGAGCGGGCCGTCGTCCTTGACGATCTCGTCGAGGGGCCGGCCAGGGACGTAGCGGGTGACGATGTAGGGGCGATGACCGGTGACGTCGGCGTCGAGGACCTCGGCGATGTACTTGCTGCGCACCCGGCGCATGGTCTCGACCTCACGCGAAAGCCGCCGCCTGGCGACCTCGTCGCCGGCGACCTCTCCGCGCAGGACCTTGACCGCCACCTGACGACCTTGCGGGTCGACAGCGAGGTGGACAACGCCCATCCCGCCTTCACCGAGCCGCCTGAGCAGCCGGTAAGGGCCGAGTCGGTCATCGTTCATGGCATGAAGCACCATACCGGCTTAATCTCCGCCCACGAGATGAACCATGACGCCACATTCCCACTCGTACAACGTCCAGGAAGGCCCCATCGGTTTCCCATCCAACGGTCTCGAAACGGCCTCGTTTCGGTCAACCGGCCAGGGCGAGCACCTCCGCCTGCT
Organism: Nonomuraea maritima; assembly: GCF_900100395.1. Taxonomy (GTDB): domain Bacteria; phylum Actinomycetota; class Actinomycetes; order Streptosporangiales; family Streptosporangiaceae; genus Nonomuraea; species Nonomuraea maritima. The sequence goes on from NZ_FNFB01000002.1 coordinate 632,287, forward strand.
TGAGGCCGGCCAGGGTGGCGCCGGAGACGGCGAGCTTCGAGCGGCGCACGCCGCTGCCGATCACCACGCGGGCGTGCTCGGCGACGTGCACGTCGACGAGGACCGGCCACTCCTCGGGCAGGCCGAGGGGCGTGATGCCGCCGTACTCCATGCCGGTCAGCTCGACGGCGTCGGCCATCGGCGCGAAGCTGGCCTTGCGGGCGTCGAGGTGCTTGCGCACCACACCGTTGACGTCGACCCGCATCGTGGCGAGCACCATGCAGGCGGCGTAGCGTGTCTCGCCGCCCCGCTTGGTCGCCACGACCACGCAGTTGGCCGACTCGTCGAGGCGCACGCCGTACCGCTCGCAGAACGCCGCCGTGTCGGCCAGGTCGGGGTCGATCTCGGCCACCTCGACACCCTCCACGTGGGTCACGGCGCGGGCCACCGGCTCGGCCAGCAGGTCGAGCCGCTCGGTCGCGGGAGTCCAGTGCAACGTCATCCCATCTCCTCACATCGCTTCTCCCAGGAGCCTATTGCCGGCCCCGGGAGGAGCGGACGGCGTCACGGGGACTGCAGCACGCGCTGATGCAGCCGGGTGACGACGTCGCGGGCGGACTCCATGGCCCCCGCCTGCCAGGCGATCAGGTGGGTGAGCCAGTCGCCCGCGAAGTAGACCCTTCCGTCGGTGCGTTGCAGAAGAGTGAAGGACGAATCAACGGAGGGCCAGCGCACCCAGCCTCCCTCGATGTGCTCCTGGCGCTGCCAGGCGATGGAGACGCTGGACAGCAGGTTCTGCCGGTACTTCTCGCCGTGGATCTTCTTGCCCTGGGTGAGCGCGCGGCGGCGGCGGTCCTCCGGGGTGAGGGCGCCGTACAGCTCGGCGTTCTTCTCGCTGTTGTAGTAGCCGACGAGCAGGCCGCGTTCGGCGTGGTAGTCGTGCGAGGGGTACCAGATGTGGGTGATGTCGAGGTCGGTCTCGGTGACGCCGCCGTAGATGCGGTCCTCCAGCTCCCACCAGCGGGTGCCGTACTCCAGGCCGATCTTGCCGGCGGCGACGGGGACGGGCGTGCGCAGGGCGGCGGTGACGTCGGCGCCGAGGTTGTGCGGGATCCTCGCCATGACGTGCGGCGGGAGCGCGGCGATGCAGTAGTCGGCCTTGAGCGTGCCTCCCGTGTACGCCACCTCGACGCCGTCGGCCAGGGCGGTGACCTTCGTGACCTTCGCGCCGGTCCTGATCCGGTCGGCGCCGACGGCCTCGGTGAGCTTCTTCACGATGGCGTCCATGCCGCCGACCGGCTGGAACATGGGGGTCGCCTGGTCGTAGCCGAAGTCGTTGGTGATGGCGCGGCCGGTGCCGGCGGCGAGCACCTGGTGGAGGGTGCCGGGAGCGGGGATGGGGGCGCCGCCGCCGGTCCCGGGCCATTCCGTGAAGCCGCGCCGCTCCGAGCCCTCGTAGCGCAGGCGCGGCCCGAGGTCGCCGAACCGGCGCAGGAAGTCGAGCAGCGTCTCCTGGTCGTTCTTGGTGATGACGCGATCGAGCGCACCGAGATGGGTGGCCTTGGCCAGAAGTTCGGCGACATATCCGTACATGTCGGCGCGGGCCGTGCGGGCCCGCACGGTCTCGCCGTTGGTGTGGACGTACGCGGCCGCGTTGTTGTTGACGAACGTCTCGATGGGGATGCCCAGCTCGCGGCAGTAGTCGAGGGTGACCATCCAGGGCGCGATGCGGCCGGGCCCGGCGTTGAAGTAGACGCCCTCCCCGAACCGCACGTCCTGGGCCGGCCCCCTCGCCTCGGTCAGGCGGTCGCCGCCGCGCAGCGTGAGGTTCCTGCCGCCCGCCCTCTCCCTGGCCTCCAGGAGCGTGCAGTCGTACCCGGCCTTGCCCAGCTCGTACGCGGCCGTCAGGCCCGCGACGCCCGCGCCGAGGATCACGACCGAGGCCGCAGCCTTCCCGCCGCGCAGGGTGAAGTCGCTCTGCCGGGGCGGGGTGAACTCCTTGTCCTGCGCGGTCGGGGCGAGGCCCAGCGCGCCCATGGCGGCGTACATGGCGCCCGCGCCGCCCACCGCCCCGATCCCGACGAGCAGCCCACGCCGGGTCAGCGCCGCGCCTTCCACCCTTTTCGCTCCCTACGCCCGTTGTCCGTCGCCCAGCAGTTCTTCTGTCAGCCGTACGGGCCGCTGCCGCAGGCGACCTGGCCGCCGATCGAGGCGAAGACACCGAAGAGCGCCATGATCTGGTTGAAGTCGTCGGTGGTGAACTCGGTGTGCCGGGGGCCCGCCTGCCGCACGCCGGGGACGAGCGACACCGCCGCCGCGATGGCCGTGGAGTTCCACTCCACCCCCAGCGTGTACGGCGCCGCGACCTGGTAGGGCGTGAAGTCGCCGAGCCGGCCGAGAGCCCGCTGCATCGCCTCACGGATCTTCGCCTGGGCGACGACCGGGGCCAGCAGCTCGGCCGAGAACTTGTCGATCCCCTTCTTCACCGCCACCGTCTCGACGTCGCCGAGCAGCTCGCGCGCCTCCTCGCCGACGGCCTCGTCACCGGTCACCAGCACGACGGGGACGCCGTGGAACCCGGCGCACGCCGCCACGAGCCGGGTCTCGCCGCACAGCTCGCCGTTGAGGTAGACGTTCTGGATCTCCTTGCCCATCCAGGTGTGGTTCAGCACGCCGTGGGGGACGCCCGCGCGGGCGTGGTAGCCGACGAATCCGGCCGCCTGGAACGTCCCGTCGAGCCCGTGGGCCATGCGCTGCGCCTTGCCGGGCCCCCTGATGAGGCTCGCCCGCGGGTCGAGCAGGTCGATGCGGAGGTTCTTGGTGGAGCCGTGGGCGTCGTTGACCAGGACGACGCTCGCCCCTGCCGCGAACGCGCCCTCGACGGCGGCGTTGGCGTCCGCGGTCATCAGCTCGCAGCCGCGTTCGTAGCCGCGCTTGCCGGCGTGCATCTCCTCGGGGTCGGTGAGCCCCGTCACGCCTTCCATGTCGACCGACAGATAGACCTTCACACCATCTCCTCGCCCTGCCACGCGCCCCACGTCTCCACCCGGCGCGCCTCGTCCGGCGTCATGAATCCCACGTTCGCCTCGACGAACGACGCCGTCTGCGCCCGCCACGCCTCGGGGATCTCCTCGACCGCCGGCCGGTAGCAGTGATCCAGCCAGCTCGTGGCCTCCTCGGCGACGTCGAAGTAGTCGAGCGCCGGGGCGAACAGGGTGTCCTCGATGCCGGGGACGCGGGCCAGGGCGTACTGGACCATCTCCTGCCCACCGTACGGAGGCTTCTTGAGCCACTTGCGGGCGCGGTTCGTCGCGCCGCGCGGGATGTCGAGCGGGCGGCGCTCGACGGCGGCCTGGATCAGCTCCTTGTAGACGCACTTGCCGCACGTCCGGCAGGGGCCGTCCGTGCCCTGAAGGCACCAGCGCACCTGCTCGCGCAGCGGCGAGCCGAGCGCGAGCCGCATCGTGACGGCCTCGCTCACGCCGCCGACAGGGAGCACGATGTGCACGCCCGCGGCCGCGAAGAGGCGTCCCCACCGGCCGTGCGGCGCCCACATCGGGTTGTCGGGGGTGAAGCGCCCGACGTAACGGTCGCCGCCCAGCCAGCGCGACCCCAGCTCGTAGCCGAAGGCGAGGCCGCCGAGGTCGAGCTGGTCGGCGAGCAGCAGCGCGCCCGCGGCCACCGCGTGGTGCTCCGGGTAGCCGGGACGGGGCTCGGCGAGCGTGTACTCGAGGTCGGAGGTGACGACGCTCAGCTCGTGCCCGGTCGTGGCGGCCAGCTCGGCCAGCACGTCGGAGCGGTAGTGCGGCCACCGGTTGGGGACCCTCGGGTGCGACACCCGCTGGAAGTGCACGAACGGCGCCTCCGGGTACATCGCGGTCGCCGCCACGGAGTCGGCCCCGCCGCTGTAGGAGATCGCGAGCCTGGCGCCCTGGGGCCGGGGCAGCGCCCCGACCGGCCCGGCCTCGACGCCCCAGCCGGCGTGCAGCGCCTCGGCCAGCTCTGCGGAGACGGCGCGGTCGAACGTGACCCGCCTGCGCGTCCACGGGGCCACGATCGTCCAGGCGGCCAGGGCGAACAGGTCGGGGTGGGCGTCGTCGGGGACGCCGCCGATGGAGCAGGAGTTGGTGGCCAGCTTGACCGGGTAGTCGTCGGACGCCTTGCCGGTGATCTCGTCCTCGGGGTCGAGGCGGAAGCTCAGCGTGCCGGCCGTCCAGGTCACGCGCACGGCTGCTCCTCGCCGCGGGCGCGCAGCGCGTCGATGGCCTGCCAGACCAGGACTTCGTTCTGCAGGACGCCGTCGAGGGCCGCCGCCGTCTCGCGGGCGAGTCTGCCCGTGTCGTCCAGTCTGGTCCTCAGCGCCTGGTCGGCACGGTTCTCGGCGGGCTGCGGGGTGCGGGTCTCGCGGAGGCGTTCCACCTCCTTGTGCAGGGTGGCCACCTCGCGCCGCAGCGTTTGGACCTCCCAGAGCGCGTCCCTGATGTCCTGCCGGTGGTCGGCGATGGAGATGTAACGGGAGTCGAACCACGTACGCACGGCCTTACGCAGCCGGTCGGGAACGAGCACGCGCATCATGAAACGCCACGATAGTGGCAAATCGCGCCGGCACGGACGACCCTTGCAGAAAGTGTCGGCTTCGTACGCGGCCACCAGTCATGACGCACCGGACGGGCCCCGCGACGGACCGCGTCGAGGAGCGGGAACCGCTCCTCGACGAGGGTTTCCCGCTCAGCGGCCGGTGAACTTGGGCTTGGACTTCTCGGCGAAGGCGCGCATGCCGATGCCCGCGTCGTCCGTGGCGAACAGCCCGGAGAACTGCAGCCGCTCGATCTCGAGCCCGGTGTCGAGGTCGACCTCCAGGCCCTGGTCGACGGCCTGCTTGGCGGCCCGCAGCGCGACCGTGGCGCCGCCCACGAACATCGCCGCCCACTCCAGCGCGGCCGTGTAGACCTGCTCGTCGGGCACCACGCGGTCGACCAGGCCCATCGCGAGCGCCTCGGCGGCGGGCACGTGGCGGCCGGAGAAGATGAGGTCTTTCGCCCGGGACGGGCCGATCAGGCGCGGCAGGCGCTGGGTGCCGCCCGCGCCCGGGATGATGCCGAGCAGGATCTCGGGCTGCCCGAGCTTGGCCGACTCGCCCGCGACCCGGAAGTCGGCGCACAGGGCGAGCTCGCAGCCGCCGCCGAGGGCGTAGCCGGTGATCGCGGCGATGACCGGCTTGCCGATGCGGGCGACCGCGGTGAAGCAGTCCTGGAGCGTGCGGGAGTGGGTGGCCATGTCGGCGTACGACATGCCGGCCATCTCCTTGATGTCGGCGCCCGCGGCGAACACCCTCTCGCCGCCGTACAGGATGACGGCCTGCACCTGCGGGTCTGCGTCGACGAGGGCGGACGCCTCGGCGATCTCGCGCTGGACCTGGCCGTTGAGGGCGTTCATCTTCGGACGGTCAAGACGGATGGTGGCGATCTGGTCGGCCACCTCGACACTCACGAACTCACCCATGCGCCGAACCTAACAGCCCGCCAGGACCATGGTCATCGAGCGGCCGCCGACATGACCTCGTCCACGGCCTTCCTGCTGCGGGTCACCCGGACGAGCGCGGCCGACAGGCGGGCCAGCTCCTCCTCCGAGCGGGCGAGCTCGGCGAGTTGTTCCGGCCGGCGCGGCAGTCCGAGCCTGCCTGCGCCGTCCAGCACCCGCTCGTCCAGGTGCGGCGCGACCTGCGGCCAGACGGCCTGGACCTCGCGCAGGAAGATGTCGGCCCCGGTCGGCCCGATGCCGGGGAACTCCGTCAGCAGCTCCGCGATCCGCCGGTCGTCGCCGCCGGCCTCGTCGCGCAGCCGGCGCAGGTCGCCCTTCCAGCGGTCGAGGAGCAGTTCGGCCCCCTTGCCGAGCATCGTGGCGGTCCGTTCGTCGTAGCGGCGGTAGTGGCCGCGGCCGAGCGCGTCCACGCGGTCCTGCCAGGACGCGTCCCGCATGCCCTTCGGGGTGTCGCACCCGGCGGCGAACAGCTCCTTGGCCGCGGCCACCGCGACGTCCGCCGAGATGCGGGCGCTCAGCAACGTGGCGAGGACGAGCAGCTTGAAGAGCGGCTTCGGCCGGTCGGCCAGCTCGATGCCGGCCTCTCCGCAGAACGTGCGGCCGTAGCGCTCGAGCAGAACGTCCCGTACGGCTCCTTCGTCCTTTCCCATGGCGTTCCGCTACCCGGATACCGACGTCAGACACTTTGGAGCGCCTTGACCGTTTTGCCGAGTGGTCCATACCATCCAAGGGTCTTTCTCCGAAGCGACACCGGCGTCGCCACGGACGTCCTCCACGCCATGGACGGTCCGTCCTTCCTCCGCGAGAAGGCTTCGTGAACACGTCCCGACCCGAACTCACCGGCGGGAACAGCACAGAAACCAGGGAACCCATGAGTCCTCGCAACATCCGGGGTGCGGCCTGCGCGGCCGCGCTGAGCCTCCTCACGGTCGCCCAGCTCGCGCACCCCGCCCTCGCCGCCACCGGCCGGTCCGCGGAGGCGAAGCCGTCGGCCGGCGCTCGCGGCATCGGCGACCCGTACTTCCCCGGCCAGGGGAACGGCGGCATCGACGTGCGGCACTACGACATCACGTTCGCCTACGACCCGGCCACCAAGGTCATGGACGCCACCACCAAGGTGCTCGTGCGGGCGACCCAGAACCTCGACCGGTTCAACCTGGACTTCCGCGGGCCGAAGATCTCGTCGGTGACCGTCGACAGCCGCCGGGCCTCCTACAGGCGCGACGGGCAGGAGCTCGTCGTGACGCCCCGCACGAAGCTGCGCAAGGGCAGGACGTTCACCGTCGAGGTGAAGTACAAGGGCACCCCGCCGGTCATCAAGGACCCCGACGGCTCCCTCGAAGGCTGGATCCCGACCAAGGACGGCGCGTTCGTCCCGGGCGAGCCGCAGGGCGCGCCCGCGTGGTTCCCCGGCAACGACCACCCGACCGACAAGGCGACGTTCACCTTCCACGTGACCGTGCCGAAGGGCATCACCGCCGTCGGCAACGGCCGGCTGGTCTCGCAGCGGACCTCGCACGGCAGGACCACCTTCGTGTGGAGCGAGAACGAGCCCATGGCGACCTACCTCGCCACCGTGACCCTCGGCAAGTTCGACGTGAAGCGGTCGCGCATCGGGGGCCTGCCCGTCTACGTCGCGGTCGACCCGGCGCTCGCCGCCAAGTCGAAGGCCGCTGTCGACGAGCTCCCGGACATCATCCGCTACTACAGCTCGGTCTTCGGCCGCTACCCGTTCTCGACGGTGGGCGCCATCGTGGACGACGCGCCGAACGTCGGCTACGCCCTGGAGAGCCAGACCAAGCCGATCTTCTCCAGCGCGCCGAGCAAGGAGACGATGGCGCACGAGCTCGCCCACCAGTGGTTCGGCGACGACGTCTCGCCGCGGCGCTGGTCCGACATCTGGCTGAACGAGGGGTGGGCGACGTACGCGCAGTGGATGTGGTCGGCGCACAACGGCGGCCCGAGCCCCCAGAAGGTGTTCGACAGCAAGGACAACTACGGACGTCCCGCGTCCGACGCCTTCTGGCAGGTCGTCACCGCGAACCCCGGCACCAAGGACATGTTCGGTGACGTCCCCTACAACAGGGGCGCGATGACGCTGCAGGCCCTCCGGCGCAAGATCGGCGACCGGGCGTTCTTCCGCCTGGCCAAGGAGTGGCTGTCGAAGTACCGCTACAGCGACGCCTCCACGAAGGACTTCACCAGGCTGGCCGAGCGGGTGTCGCACAAGAACCTGGACAAGTTCTTCCAGGTCTGGCTGTACCAGAAGGGCAAGCCCACCAAGTGGTAGGACGGGCGCACCGGCGGGCCTGCCGTCCGCCGGTGCCCGCCGTCAGTCGTTCTCGGGCGGACGGCCGTCACCGAGGCCGAACAGGCCCACGAGGGTCCCGTCCTGGTGGGTGACCACCACGTGGTCGACCCTGGCCCGGTCCATGCGCTGGACCAGCGCGTCGATCTCCTCGCTCGGGCGCACCGTCGTCGCGCCCTCGCGCATCGCGCTCTCGGCGGTGGCGTCCAGGTCGGCGCCCTTGAGCTCGCGTGAGCCGATGACGCCCTGGACGACGTCGTCCTCGTCCACCACGACCGCGACCCCGGCCGGGTCGGCGACGATGCGTTCGGTGAGCGACCCCAGCGGGTCGTCGAGGGTGGCGGTGACCGGGTCGCGGCGGACGCGCTGCGACACGAGAGCCGCGTGCCCCTCGTACGGCAGGTCCGCCGACAGCCAGTCCATCTTGCCCTGGGCGTAGTCGTGGACGTGGGTGAAGCCCAGCCGCTCCAGGCGGTGGGCGGCGCGCGGGCTCAGGTCGCACAGCGCGTCATGGCAGTAGACGACGACCGGCCGCTGCGGGTCCAGCGTCGTGGCGGCGGCGCGGTCGAGCAGCCGCAGCGGCACGTTGTGTGCCCCCGGCAGGTGCGCCCAGGCGTACTCGCGCTCCGGCAGCACCTCGACGAGCTGCGCCTCTTCCTCGGCGAGAAGCCGCTGCACGGCTTCCCGGTCGATGATGTGCGTCATTTCCCCCAAGTACCCCATAAGGGGCGACACAGCGGACCATCCGTGTCACCATGACGGCGCATCTGTCTTCAGGGAGTGTCCGATGTGTAACGATCCGTTGCTTCCCGCCCCCGTAGCCGCCGCCCTGTCCGACTATCGCGCGCTCCGCGACGCGCACGGCCCCTGCTGGGGCGAGACCTCACTGTCGTACGTCGCCCAGGCCTGGGCGACCGTCTACCTCGATCGCCGCCACGACTTCTGGAACAAGGGGTTACGCCTGATGGCGGAGCGCTACCCCGACGTGCCCGCCGACGAACTGGAGGATTACCTCGGGGAGGTGGACCTCGACCGGGTGGTGCGCGACGCGCTCGCCGGTGACGTCGTGGACAACCTGCCCGTGCTGCGCCTGTCCCCCGGCGGCTGCGCGGTGGAGGCCGTCACCCGCACCGTGCTGGAGGGAGAGCCGTTCCGTACGGCGCTGCTGCTCGACTCCAGCAGGGACGAACCGGTCACCGTGGTCGTCGACGGCACCCCGTACACGGTGGAGCCGCGCGGGGCGAAGACCGTCGAGGTGTCCGAGTCCGTCGTCGTGGACGGGAACCCCGTCGACCTCGCGCCGCTGAGCAGGCGGGCGCCCGCCGCCACCCTGCGGGTGCGGGCCGGGTTCCCGTGCCGGTGGAGCGTGATCGGCGCCAACGGCCAGGGCTGGTACCCCGACGGCGCGCCGCCCAAGCTGGACGGGCACCGCACGCCGTACTTCCACGGCGACGACCTGCTGGTCAGGGTGCCGGCCGAGCCGATCACCGTGACCGTGGCCAGAGGAATGGAGTACGGCACCTGCGAGGTGACCGTGACCCCGTCCGCGGGCGCGGAGACCCTGGTCGAGCTGACCCCGGAACGCCTCTACGACTCCGCCGCGCGCGGCTGGTACGGCGGCGACCTGCACGTGCACCTCAACTGGATGGGCGAGGAGCCCGCCGCGCCCGAGCTGGCCGCCGCCGCGCAGCACGGCGAGGACCTCCACGTGCTCAACCTGGTGGCGGGCAACGTGGCGAGCGAGCGCGTCTACGACGTGGAGGCGCTGGAGCAGTGGGTGGGCAAGGACCTGCCCTGGTCGGACGACCGGCACGTGGCCAGGATCGGCGTCGAGTACCGCAACGACCTGCTCGGACACTGCACGGCCTTCGGGCTGCGCGGGGTGCCGGGCCGCTACCACACGGGCTTCGGCGACGCGCCCGACTGGCCGCCGAACGCGGTGGCCTGCGAAGAGCTGCGCGAACTCGGCGGGATCATCTCCTACGGTCACCCGTTCCACACCGCGTTCGGCGAGGAGGACCCGCCGGACATCGTACTCAGCCGCGGACGGGCCTGCTCGGCGCGGGAGATCGTGGCCGGCGCCGCGCTCGGGCACGTCGACACCCTCGACGTGCTCAACCACTCCTCGATCCTGGCGACGGCGGCCGTCTACCGGCGGCTCGTGGGCGCGGGCAACCGGCTGGCGGTGACGGCCGGGACCGACGCCGTGCTCTCGTTCTGCCGCCGCGGCACCGCGTCGGCGCCGCCCGGCTGGGAGCGCGTGTACGCCCACGTGGACGGACCGCTCACCGCCGAGTCGTACGCGGAGGCGGTCCGGCTCGGCCGGACGTTCGCCACCACCGGGCCGTGGCTGGAGTTCACGGTGAACGGGCGCGGGCCGGGCGACACGCTCGACCTCGCGCCAGGGCAGGAGGTCGAGATCGAGGTCTCCTCGATCGGGCCGGAGGTGGAGCAGCTGGAGATCCGCACCGCCGCCGGCGTCCTCGCGCAGGGGCCGCCCGGACGGCTGACGGCCACGTTCACGGCGGACGAGCCGACGTACGTGCTGGCCGTGGCGACCGGCGGGGTGCACCCGCGCTCCCAGCACCGGCGCGGCGCCTACGCCCACACCAGCCCGGTGTACGTCGACGTCGCCGGGGCGCACGTGGCCAGGGAGGCGGACGTGCGGTGGTGCCTGGCCTGGCTCGACCGGCTGGAGCAGATCGTGCGCGAGTTCGGCCGTTTCGACACCCCGGCCCAGCTGGGCGACCACCTGGCCCTGTACGACCGCGCCCGCCGGATCTACCGCGAACGCCTGCCCTGACCTCCGCGGCTGCACCGCGCCTGAACGGAGCGCCCGTCCGGGGCCCGATCCAGGGCCCCGGACCGGGCGGCGCGGTACCGCAGTTTGACCTCAAGCATGGTTGAGCTTGCATCCTCGGGAGGAGAACCACGCCTACCTGGAGGAATCCACCATGCACGCCGTCGTCCTGCGCTCCTTCGGCCCTGCCGAGAACCTCTCCTACGAGGTCGTCCCCGACCCCGAGCCCGGCCCCGGGCAGGTGCGCATCGCGGTCAGGGCGGCCGGGGTGCACCTGGTGGAGACGATGCTGCGGCAGGGCAGGGCCAGTGACTCCCTGCCGCCGCTCCCCGAGCTGCCGGCGATCCTCGGCGGCGAGGTGGCCGGCCGCGTGGACGCCGTCGGCCCTGATGTCGATCCCGCCTGGCTCGGCCGCGGCGTCGTCACCTCGGCCGGGCGGCCGGGCGGGTACGCCGAGCTCGCGGTCGCCGACGTGACGGCGCTCCACCGCGTCCCCGCGGGCCTCGACCCCGAGACCGCCGTCGCCATGGTCGTCACCGGCCGCACCACGCTCGAGTTCCTCGACGTGGCGAAGCTGACCGCCGCCGACGTCGTCCTCGTGACCTCGGCGGCGGGCGGGATCGGACGGCTCCTCGTCCAGCACGCCCGCGACCTCGGCGCGCGGGTGATCGGCGCGGCCGGCGGCCCGGCCAAGGTGGCGGCCGTCCGGGAGCTCGGCGCGGACCTGGCCGTCGACTACGACCTGCCCGGCTGGGAGCGGACGGTCGCCGCGTGGCTCGGCGGCCGCAAGGTGAGCGCCGTCCTCGACGGGGTGGGCGGCGACCGGGCGCGGGCCACGTTCGAGCTGCTCGCGGACGGCGGTCGCTTCCTCAGCATCGGCAACGCCACGCAGCAGCCGGTGGAGGTGGACCCTCACCTGCTGGAGGAGCGGGCACTGACCGTGACGAACGCTCTCTGGATCATCATCGGACGCCCCCACGATCGTCCCCGGTTCGAGGCCGAGGCCCTCGCGGCGGCGGCCGAGGGCCGGCTCGTCCCGGCCGTCCAGACGTTCCCCCTGGCCGAGGCCGCGGCGGCGCACGCCGCCCTGGAAACGCGGCGGACCACGGGCAAGGTCGTCCTCGTTTCATGAATGAAAATTCTCTTCGCCAAGATCTCCCGCGAGAAGGAAAATATTGAGAGCCTGACTGCGTACTGCGCCCCCCAGTCAAAGGAGTGGTTCATGCGCAGGCTTCTGGCGATCCCTCTTGTCGTCGTGTTGCCTTTAAGCGGTCTCAACGTGGCTCACGCCGAGGACGCCGGCGACCGGCAGCGGGCCTTCTCTGCCGCCGCCGCGGAGTTCGGCGTCCCCGAGAACGTGCTGCTCGGCGTCTCCTATCTCGAGTCGCGCTGGGACGCCCACGCCGGGCAGCCGTCCGGCGACGCGGGGTTCGGGCCGATGCACCTCACCGACGCGGCCGCCTTCACCGGCTCGAACCACCACAGCGCGGGCGCGGAGGACGCGCGGGGTGACGAGGGCAGGCCACTGCCGGTGACCGCCGTCCCGTCGCTGTCCCCCGCCGACGTCCCGCCCTCGCTGCGGACCATGGAACGGGCGGCGGAGCTGACCGGCGTGAGCCGCGAGCGGCTGCGGAGCGACGCCGCCGCCAACATCCGCGGCGGCGCGGCGCTGCTGGCCGACTACCAGAAGTCGCTCGGCGCCCCGCTCAGCGACGACCCCGCCGAGTGGTACGGCGCGGTAGCGAAGTACTCGGGCGCCGGGGAGCAGGAGGCCGCGCGGTTCTTCGCCGACGAGGTGTTCTCGACCATCAAGGCGGGCGTCGAGCGCACCACCGACGACGGGCACCTGGTGCGCCTGCCGGCCGTCCCCGGCCTGCGGAAGATCGAGCGGTGGCTGGAGAAGCTCAAGCTGCGGCCCACGCGCACCGACGGGGTGGAGTGCCCGGCGTCGATCTCGTGCGAGTGGATCCCGGCCGCGTACCAGCAGCTGCCGGACGACGACTACGGCCACTACGACCTGGCGGACCGCCCGGCCAGCCAGAAGATCGACTACATCGTCATTCACGACATGGAGGGATATTTCCTCCCGTCGATCGGCCTCAACCAGGACCCCAACTACGGCGCGAGCTGGCAGTACTCGATCCGCTCCTCCGACGGTCACGTCGCCCAGCACATCAAGGCCGAGGACATCGGCTGGCAGGCGGGCAACTGGTACATCAACTCCAAGTCCATCGGCATCGAGCACGAGGGCTTCCTGGCGCAGGGCGGCACCTGGTTCACCGAGGCGATGTACCGCTCGTCGGCCCGGCTGGTGCGCTACCTGGCCCAGCGCTTCGACGTCCCGCTCGACCGGGCGCACATCCTCGGCCACGACAACGTCCCCGGCACGATCCCGTCGACCGTCCAGGGCATGCACGAGGACCCGGGGCCGTTCTGGGACTGGGCGCACTACTTCCAGCTCCTGGGGGCGCCGCTGCACCGCTCCGGCGGGCCCAGGTCGGGCGCGGTCATGATCAAGCCCGACTTCGCCACGAACAAGCCGTACTTCTACGGCTGTGACGGCGAGAACCCCGAGGCCGCCTGCCCGCCGCTCGGCGCCGGCACGGTGTGGCTGCGCACCGAGCCGCGCGACGACGCGCCGCTCGTGAAGGACATCGGCAAGCACCCCACGGGCGACTCGCTCCACAGCGTGTACGACCACAGCGCCCGCGCGAGCACCGGCCAGCGGTTCGCGGTGGCCGACCGGCAGGGCGACTGGACGGCCATCTGGTACCTCGGCCAGAAGGCGTGGTTCCACAACCCGGCCGACGCCCCGACCGCCGTCCCGTCGAAGGGGCTCCTCGTCACCCCGAAGCCGGGCAAGGCGACCGTCCCGGTGTACGGCAGGGCCTACCCGGAGCAGGAGGCGTACCCGGCGGACGTGCCGTACCAGACGGTGACGCCGCTGCAGTACACGTTCTCGGCGGGTGAGAGGTACACGCTCGCCGGCACGGCGGACACGGAGTACTACCGGGCGGTCACCTTCGACGAGAACGACCACCAGGTGATCCGTGGCAGGACGAAGTACCTGCAGATCCAGTTCGGCCACCGCGTCATGTTCGTCAAGGCCGACGACGTGCGGGTGGTGTCGTCCGGCTGACCGCCGCTCCCCGCCCTGGACCGGGGCGGGGACTCACCCGGTGCGGCGCCGCGAGGTCGCGGTGAACTCCTTGACGGCGCGCCTGGTGCTCGCGAGCGCCTCCTGGGAGGAGTCGAACGTGCGCTGGGCGACGCCGACGAACACGCAGTCGACGACGAGGAGCTGGCTGATGCGGCTGGCCAGCGCGCCGGGACGGAACTCCGTCTCGCGCCCGGCCGAGATCAGCACGTGCTCGGCCAGCTCCGCGATGGTCGAACGGGGGTTGTTGGTGATCGCGACCGTGGTCGCGCCCGCCTCCCTGGCCCGGGTCAGCGGCTCGATCACGTCGGGTGTCTCCCCCGACGTGCTGATGCCGATCGCCACGTCGCCGTCGCGCAGCAGCACCGCGCTGGTCAGAGCCAGGTGGGCGTCCTGGAAGGCGTGGCTGGACAGGCCGATGCGCAGCAGCTTCTGGGCGACGTCCTCGGCCACCAGGCCGGAGGCGCCCACCCCGTAGGCGTCGACCCGCCGGGCCCCCACGATGGCCTCGACCACGAGGCCCAGCCGTTCGGAGGTGAGCTGGGCGACGGTGTCGTTGATCGCCTCGGACTCGGCCCGCGCGACCTTCTGGATCACCTCCGACAACGGGTCGTCGGGCGCGAGGTCTCCGGGCACGAGCCGGTCGGGTTGCGCCGCCGCGGCGGCTAAGGCCAGGCGCAGCTGCGGATATCCGGGGAAGCCGAGCAGCCGTGCGGTGCGCACGATGGTGGCTTCGCTGGTGCCGGAGGCCGCGGACAGCTCGGTGATCGTGCTCCTGGCCACCGTCGCGGGATCTTCGAGGATGAGCTGGGCGACGGTCCGGGCGGCGGGCGTCAGCGACGGCAGCACACCGCGAACCGTGGCCACCAGTGTGTCGGCCCGCAGGCCGTTCCCGCTGTCGTCCACGGTCCCGATTATGCCGCCTGGACCTGATCGGCGAGCAGATCTGGAATTACCGCAATGTACCGTTCGTCATCCCGGCCGGTTCCTCGGGCACGGCGATGAGCCCGAGCTCCGCGCTCGTCGCGGCCAGCGGGTGGTACGGCACCACCCGGACGGTGTAGCCGAACGCGCCCGTACGGTCGAGCGGCACCGTGCCCGTGTAGTGGGCCCGCCCGTCGTCGTCCACCGACCCGGGGGTCAGCCTCTCGTACGCCGGGTGCACCAGCTCGTCGTGCGGGCCGACCTTGCCGTAGACGGCCTCGACCCGGACGTCACCGGGCTCCAGATCGCCCAGCGCGACCGTGGCGTGCAGCTCGATCGCGGCCCCGACCTCCGGGGTGTCGCTCACGCCCGTCGCCTCGACGTGCTCGACCCGCACCCCCGGCCAGGCCCTCGTCACCCGCACCCGCCAGGCCGCGAACGCCCTGGCCGGAGCGTACGCGTCGGCCGACAGCGCGCGGGCCGAGGCGGCGGCCGGGTTGTACAGGGTGACGACGTAGTCGCGCAGCATGCGCCCGGCGAGCACCTTGGGCCCGAGCGAGGTCAGGGTGTGCTTGACCATCTCCATCCAGCGGCGCGGCAGGCCGTCGACGCCGCGGTCGTAGAACCGGTCGGACACCTCGTTCTCGATCAGGTCGTACAGGGCGGCGGCCTCCAGCGCGTCGCGGCGGTCGGGGTCGCCCACGCCGTCGGCGGTGGGGATCGACCAGCCGTTGGTGCCGTCGTACCACTCGTCCCACCAGCCGTCGCGGATCGACAGGTTGAGGCCGCCGTTGAGCGCGGACTTCATGCCCGAGGTGCCGGACGCCTCCAGCGGGCGCAGCGGGTTGTTCAGCCAGACGTCGCAGCCCTGGACCATGAGCCGGCCGAGCGCCATGTCGTAGTCGGGCAGGAACACGATGCGGTGCCGGACCTTCTCCTGGTCGGCGAACTTGACGATCTGCTGGATGAGCTTCTTGCCGCCCTCGTCGGCGGGGTGCGCCTTGCCGGCGATCACGATCTGCACCGGCTTGTCGGGGTCGAGCAGCAGCCGGGCCAGCCGGCGCGGGTCGCGCAGCATGAGCGTCAGCCGCTTGTACGACGGCACCCGCCGGGCGAACCCGATCGTCAGCACCTCGGGGTCGAGGGCGTCGTCGATCCAGCCCAGCTCGGCGTCGGAGGCCCCGCGCTCGCGCCACGACCGGCGCAGCCGCGCGCGTGCGCCGTTGACCAGCCGCCGGCGCAGCGTGCCGCGGATCTTCCAGATGTCGCCGTCGGGGATCTTCTGGATGGCGTCCCAGCCGCGGGCCCGCTCCAGCAGCGAGGGCACCTCGCGGCCGGCCAGCTCCATCAGCTCCCGCCCGACCCAGGTGGGGGCGTGCACGCCGTTGGTGATCGACCCGATGGGGACCTCGTCCACGTCGAAGCCCGGCCACAGGTTCTTGAACATCTCACGGCTGACCTCGCCGTGCAGGTGCGAGACGCCGTTGACCCGCTGGGCGAGCCGCATGCCCATGACGGCCATGTTGAACCGGCCGGGGTCGTCCTCGGCGCCGAGGGCGAGGATGCGCTCGACGGGGACGGTCGGCCAGGAGTTCGCGCCGCCGAAGTGGCGTTCGATCATGTCGCGCGGGAAGCGGTCGATGCCCGCGGGGACGGGCGTGTGGGTGGTGAACACCGTGCCCGCGCGTACGGCCTCGAGCGCCTCGTCGAACGACATCCGCGCCTCGGTGAGCTCGCGGATGCGCTCCAGGCCGAGGAAGCCGGCGTGGCCCTCGTTGGTGTGGAAGACCTCGGGCTCGGGATGGCCGGTGAGTTTGCAGTACGCGCGGATCGCCCGCACCCCGCCGACGCCGAGCAGCAGTTCCTGGTTGAGCCGGTGGTCGGTGCCGCCGCCGTACAGGCGGTCGGTGACGTCGCGGGCGGCGGCGTCGTTGTCGGCCACGTCGGAGTCGAGCAGCAGCAGCGGGACCCGGCCGACCTGGGCCACCCAGATCTGCGCGTGCAGCACGCGGTTCTCCGGCAGCGACAGGCGGATCTTGACGGGCGCGCCCTCGTCGTCCTTCAGCAGGGTGAGCGGCAGGCCGCCCGCGTCGAGCGCCGGGTAGTGCTCGAGCTGCCAGCCCTCGGGCGACAGCGACTGCGTGAAGTAGCCGTGCCGGTAGAGCAGGCCGACCGCGAGGATGGGCACGCCGAGGTCGCTGGCGGCCTTGAGGTGGTCGCCCGCGAGGATGCCGAGCCCGCCGGAGTACTGCGGCAGGGCCGCGGCGATGCCGTACTCGGGCGAGAAGTAGGCGATGGCGCGCGCGGCGTCGGGCAGCGTCTGGTACCAGCGCGGCGCGGTCATGTACTCGCGCAGGTCGTCGGCGGCGTCGGCGACCCGTCGCAGGAAGCGGCGGTCGCCGGCGAGCTCGTTCAGCCGGGCCGGCGTGACGGCGCCGAGCAGGGCCACGGGATCGTGCCGGACCTGCTCCCAGAGGCCGGGGTCGACCTCCGCGAAAAGATCCATCGTCTCCGGGTGCCAGGACCATCGGAGGTTCTGCACGAGCTCGCCGAGCGCGGCCAGCTCCGCGGGCAGGACGGTGCGGACGGTAAATCGGCGGATAGCTCTCACGTTTCTGCACCCTACGGGCTAGGAGGGACCTCTCAGTCCTTCACCCCCATGCGTGCCGTTCAAACCCCTTCCGGGAACAAGCATGAACAGCGACTATTGGGGCAACTTTCCTCAATGTTGGGATCTCCCGCACGCACTCTCGGGAGGTCTCTCCGCTGCTGTCCACAATTACCGTGCAAGGATCGTTCCTGCCGGGAAAGCCTCCGGCGGTACCGGGAGTGCCGCCGCAAACCTTTGATTGCGATGATCGGACGAATTCCCATCACGGACATCTCCCCCGTCGTCGACTGCGGGCAGTGGCCCGCCAAGGCGGTCGCCGGCGAGACCTTCGAGGTCTCGGCGACCGTGTTCCGAGAAGGCCACGACGCCGTGGCCGCCGGTGTGGTGCTCACGTCGCCCGACGGGCAGCGTGGGCCACTCAGACGGATGCGCGAGCTTGCCCCCGGCACCGACCGCTGGGGCGTCGAGGTGTCCTTGCCGTCGGAGGGTGACTGGCTGTTCCGCGTCGAGGCGTGGAGCGACCCGATCGCGACCTGGCTGCACGACGCCGAGATCAAGATCCCGCGCGGCATGGACGTCGACCTCATGTGCGAGGAGGGCGCCCGGCTGTTCGAGCGGGCGGCCAAGGCCGTGCGGCCGGCGGAGTGCCCCAACGGCGCGAACCGGCCGAAGAACGGTGACTCCTGCGGCCACCGCGCGGCGCTGCTGTCGGTGTCGGCCACCCTTCGCGACGACACCACGGACCCGCGGGCCAGGCTGTCGATCGCGCAGCTGCCTGAGACCGCCGCGTTGCTGGAGGCCCACCCGTTCCGCGAGCTGGTGACCAGGTCGAGGTCGCAGAAGATCAGGGTTGACCGCCGCCGGGCGCTCTACGGCTCCTGGTACGAGTTCTTCCCGCGCTCGGAGGGCGCGGTGGTGAGCGAGTCGGGCGTCTCGAAGTCGGGGACGTTCCAGACGGCCGCCAAGCGGCTGCCCGCCATCGCCAAGATGGGCTTCGACGTCGTCTACCTGCCGCCCGTCCACCCGATCGGGCACCGGTTCCGCAAGGGGCGCAACAACACGCTGAGCCCCGAGCCCGACGAGCCCGGCTCGCCGTGGGCGATCGGCTCCGAGGACGGCGGCCACGACGCCGTCCATCCCGACCTCGGCACCCTCGAGGACTTCGACGACTTCGTGGCGCGGGCCAGGGAGCTCGGCATGGAGGTCGCGCTCGACTTCGCGCTCCAGTGCTCGCCGGACCACCCGTGGGTGAAGGAGCACCCCGAGTGGTTCACGGTCCGGGCCGACGGGTCGATCGCGTACGCCGAGAACCCGCCGAAGAAGTACCAGGACATCTACCCGGTCAACTTCGACAAGGACCCCGAGGGCATCTACGCCGAGGTCAAGCGGGTGCTGCTGCACTGGATGGAGCACGGGGTGCGGGTCTTCCGTGTGGACAACCCGCACACCAAGCCGGTGGGGTTCTGGGAGCGGCTGCTGGCCGACATCCACGGCACCGACCCCGACGTGGTCTTCCTGGCCGAGGCCTTCACCCGGCCGGCCATGCTGCGCACGCTCGCCAAGGTGGGCTTCCACCAGTCGTACACGTACTTCACGTGGCGGAACACCAAGGGTGAGGTGGAGAGCTATCTCACCGAGCTGTCCCGGGAGACGTCGAGTTACCTGCGTCCCAACCTGTTCGTGAACACTCCCGACATCCTTCACGAATTCCTTCAGCACGGCGGCGTTCCCGCATTCAAGATCAGGGCCGTACTGGCCGCTCTGGCATCGCCGACATGGGGCGTCTATTCTGGGTACGAACTCGCAGAAAATACCCCGGTACGCCCGGGCAGTGAAGAATATCTTGATAGCGAGAAATATCAGTACAAACCTCGGGATTGGGCGACCGCCGAGCGCGAAGGCCGCAGCCTGGCTCCGTTCATCACGCAGCTGAATTTGTTCCGAAGAGCTCATCCGGCGCTCCAGGAATTGCGTAATCTACGGTTCCACAGGGTCGACCAACCGGACATCGTTTGCTTCTCGAAACGACTTCCGGGCGCCTACGATCCGGCCACACGAAGGCACGGGCTGGGCGACGTCGTTCTGGCGGTCATCAACCTGGATCCACACCACACCCACGAGGCGACCGTAGACCTTGACCTGCCCGCCATCGGTCTCGACTGGAATGCCGAGTTCGTCGTCGACGACGAGCTGTCCGGCGAGACGTACCGCTGGAGGCAGAGCAACTACGTGCGGCTCGACCCCCATATCCAGCCTGCCCACATCCTCACCGTACGAGCCGCGCCTCGGTAGACATGAATTCAGCGGGGAGTCTTCGACGTGTGTGAACGCGCCTCCTTCGTGAGCCGCCTGCGAGGCGACTCATGAGCATCACACCCATTCCCAACACCTTCGACGAGGAGAAGCCGCGCGATCCTCACTGGTACAAGCGCGCCGTCTTCTACGAGGTCCTGATCAGGGGCTTCGCCGACTCCAACGGCGACGGCACCGGAGACATCAAGGGCCTCATCGGCAAGCTCGACTATCTGCAGTGGCTGGGCGTCGACTGCCTGTGGCTGCTGCCGCTGTACGAGTCGCCGCTGCGTGACGGCGGGTACGACATCGCCGACTTCATGAAGATCCTCCCCGACTTCGGAGATCTCGGCGACTTCGTGAAGCTCGTCGACGAGGCGCACAAGCGCGGCATGCGGGTCATCGCCGACCTCGTCATGAACCACACCAGCGACGCCCATCCCTGGTTCCAGGCCTCCCGGCACGACCCTGAGGGTCCGTACGGCGACTTCTACGTCTGGTCCGACACCGACGAGAAGTACCAGGACGCGCGGATCATCTTCATCGACACCGAGACCTCCAACTGGACGTACGACCCGGTGCGCGGGCAGTACTACTGGCACCGCTTCTTCCACCATCAGCCCGATCTCAACTACGAGAACCCGGCGGTGCAAGAGGCGATGATGGAGGTGCTGCGCTTCTGGCTCGACCTCGGCATCGACGGCTTCCGGCTCGACGCGGTCCCCTACCTGTTCGAGGAGGAGGGCACCAACTGCGAGAACCTGCCGAAGACCCACGCCTACCTCAAGCACATCCGCTCGGAGGTCGACCGCCTCTATCCCGACCGGGTGCTGCTGGCCGAGGCCAACCAGTGGCCGTCGGACGTGGTCGAGTACTTCGGCGACCCGGTCAACGGCGGCGACGAGTGCCACATGGCCTTCCACTTCCCGCTGATGCCGCGCATCTTCATGGCCGTCCGCCGCGAGTCGCGCTACCCCATCTCCGAGATCCTGGCCCAGACGCCGAAGATCCCGGAGAACTGCCAGTGGGGGATCTTCCTCCGTAACCACGACGAGCTGACCCTCGAGATGGTGACGGACGAGGAACGCGACTACATGTACACCGAGTACGCCAAGGATCCCCGCATGCGGGCCAACGTCGGCATCCGCCGCCGGCTCGCCCCGCTGCTGGAGAACGACCGCAACCAGATCGAGCTGTTCACCGCCCTGCTGATGTCGCTGCCCGGCTCACCGGTGCTCTACTACGGCGACGAGATCGGCATGGGCGACAACATCTGGCTCGGCGACCGCGACGGCGTCCGTACGCCCATGCAGTGGGACCCCGACCGCAACGCCGGGTTCTCCGACTGCGACCCCGGCCGGCTCTACCTGCCGGTGATCATGGACCCGATCTACGGCTACCAGGCCATCAACGTCGAGGCCCAGCAGAAGAACGCCGGTTCGCTGCTGCACTGGACCCGACGCATGATCGAGATCCGCAAGCGGCACCCGGTCTTCGGGCTCGGCGGGTACGCGGAGCTCAACTCCTCCAACCCGAGCGTGCTGGCGTTCGTCCGTGAGCTGGGCGACGACCGGATGCTCTGCGTGAACAACCTCTCGCGCTTCCCCCAGCCGGTCGAGCTCGACCTGCGCAGGTTCGTCGGCGTCTCCCCCGTGGAAACCATGGGGGGCGTACCATTCCCGGCAATTGGCGAACTTCCGTATCTTTTGACGCTCCCCGGGCATGGGTTCTACTGGTTCACGCTCCCGCCGCCGGCCACCACCCAGGAGGAGTAGGACGTGCTCGACGAGCTCCTTGCCACATGGATCGGCCGCCAACGTTGGTTCGGTGGCAAGGGGCGCCCGATCGACGGGCTGTGGATCGAGTCCGACGTCGAACTCACACCCGGCCTGCGGCACCTGGTGGTCGCCGTCCGGCAGGACGACTCCCGCGAGCGCTACCAGCTGCTGCTGGGTGAGCGCACCGTGCTGCCCGAGCGGCTGGGCCACGCCCTGATCGGCACCCTGGGCGACACGTACCTCTACGACGCCGTGCACGACTCCGACCGTACGGGCTGGCTGCTCGACGGCATGGCGCGCGAGCAGGACCACAACGGCCTGCGCCTGCGCCACATGCCCGGCGCCACCATCGACACCTCTCCGCGCAGCCTCGTGCTCGGCGCGGAGCAGTCCAACACCTCGCTCGTGTACGGCGACGCCTACATCTGCAAGCTGTTCCGGCGGCTGGTCCCCGGCGTGAATCCCGAGCTGGAGATCGTGACCGCGCTCGCCGCCCGCGACGCGCCGCACATCGCGCAGCCGTACGGGTGGATCGAGACCGACCTCGACGGCACCGACACCACGCTCGCGTTCATGCAGGAGTTCCTGTCCGCCGCCAACGACGGCTGGGACCTCGCGCTCACCAGCGTCCGCGACCTGTACGCGTCGCTGCCCGAGGTGCCGGCCGCCGAGGCCGGCGGCGACTTCGCGGCCGAGTCGCTGCGGCTCGGCAGCGCGACCGCCAGGGTGCACCACGAGCTGGCCGCCGCGTTCCCGACGGACGTGATCGCGGTGCACGAGGTCAAGCGCATGGCCGAGGGCTTCAGGCGGCGGCTCGGCCGGGCCGTGGCCGAGGTGCCCGAGCTGCGCGAACACGTGAGCGTGATCGAGCAGGCCTACCACGAGGTCGACCTGCTCACCAGCGAGGTGCCCGTGCAGCGCGTCCACGGCGACTACCACCTCGGCCAGGTGATGCGCACCCCGACGGACTGGGTGGTGCTCGACTTCGAGGGCGAGCCGGGCCAGCCGCTGCAGGAGCGCCGGGCGCTGTCGTCGCCGCTGCGGGACGTGGCAGGGATGCTGCGCTCGTTCGACTACGCGGCGCGGCACCTGCTCGCCGGTCACCCCGAGGCCGGCCGCCTGGAGCCCCGGGCCCAGGAGTGGGCCGACCGCAACCGGGCCGCCTTCCTGGAGGGCTACGCCGAGGGCGGCGGCGTCATCACGGAGGCGGACGCGACGCTGCTGCGCGCGTTCGAGATGGCGAAGGCCGTCTACGAGGTCGTGTACGAGGCCCGCAACCGTCCCGCCTGGATTTCGATCCCCCTGGCCGCCTTCCGTCCGCGTTCTTAGAGCTCTTCGACCAGGCCCGAGAGGCCCTCGTGGCCGAGGCCGCGGCCCGCGCGCCGGTCGATGGCGTCCTTCAGCGGCAGCAGCAGGTCGGGCCTGACGCCCTGCTCCTGGAAGGTGCGCACCAGGGTCTCCATCCCGGACCGGTTGATCTCCAGGTTGGAGACCTCGGTGGCGTGGTCGCCGGACTCGACCTGGGCGGCCATGTGGGGCTGCTGCGCGGCCATCGCGTTCAGCCACGGGACGAGCAGGGACGTGGTGAACTCCCCCACGGGGTATCCCGCGGACCGGACCAGCGCGGCGGCCTCCAGGAAACCGGCGATCTGGCCGTACATGCCGGTCAGCATGGCGAGGTCCAGCAGGGGGGCCAGGCCGGGGTCCTCGCCGGTGAACAGGGAGTCTGCCAGGGCGGCGAGCACGGGCTGGTACCGGTCGAAGGCCGTGCGGGAGCCGCTGTAGAGGATGAGCGCGCCCGGCTCGGCGATCATCTGGGGCACGGCCATGATGCCGCCGTCGAGGTAGCCGGCGGCGCCGCGCCCGGTCACCCATGAGGCGGTCTCCCGGGCCTCAGACGGACGGCCGGTGGTGAGGTTGGCGACCACCTTGCCCTCCAGCGACGCCTCCTCCAGCAGCCCGCGGGTCGCCGGGTAGTCGAGCACGCAGACGATCACCAGGTCGGCGGCCGCGACGGCCGCCGCGGGGGTGTCCGCACGGATCGCGCCCTCGGCCACCAGAGGGTCGGCCTTGGCGGGCGTACGGTTCCACACGGTGACACGGTGGCCGGCGCCGAGGAGGGCGCCCGCGAGGGCGGATCCCATGAGCCCGAGGCCGAGTACGGCGATGTTCTCAGACATAGCAAGATTCCTTCGTCAGGAGGTCAGTGCGTCCACCCTGGCCGGGGCGGGTTATGGTCGGGTTCGGAGTGGGTTATGGGGGACGGATTGCGGTTCGGGGTGCTGGGGCCGCTCACCGTGTGGTCGCCCGGCGGGGAAGCCGTCCGGGTGCCCGAGGTCAAGGTGCGGGCGCTGCTGGCGATCCTGCTGATCCACGCGGGCCGGCCGGTCTCCGCCGACCGGCTGGTCGAGGACCTGTGGGACGGTCGCCCGCCCGCCGGCGCCCGCGCGGCCCTGCGGGTGAAGGTGTCGCAGCTGCGGGCGGTGCTGGGGCGGGAACTGGTGACGTACCAGGCGCCGGGGTACGTGCTGCACGCCGGGCGCGAGGACGTCGACGCCGGCCGGTTCGAGACGCTGCTGGAGAAGGCCCGGCGCGACGACGACCCGAGCGCCCGCGCGGCGCTGCTGCGCGAGGGCCTCGGCCTGTGGCGCGGCGGCGCGTACGACGGCTTCGCCGACGAGCCGTTCGCGCGGACGGCGGTGGCGCGGCTGGAGGAACAGCGGCTGGTCGCGCTGGAGGAGCTCGCCGAGGCGCGGCTCGCGCTGGGCGAGCACGGGCTGCTCGCCGCCGAGCTGAGCGACCTGGTGGCCGAGCACCCGTTGCGCGAGCGGCTGCGGGAGCTGCACGTACGGGCGCTCTACCGGGCCGGGTTGTCGCGCGAGGCGCTGGAGAGCTACCACGACCTGCGGCGGCGGCTGGCCGACGAGCTGGGCCTCGACCCAGGGCCTGCGCTGGTGGCCCTGCACCGGGCGATCCTGGAACGCGACCCTTCCCTGGACCCGCCCAAGGACGCTTCGCCCGGCCGGGTGGGGCTGCCGGTGCCGCTGACCCCCCTCGTGGGGCGGGACGAGGCGGTGGCCGAGGTCGTCGCGCTGCTGCGTACCGCACGGCTGGTCACGCTCGTCGGGCCGGGTGGGGTGGGCAAGACGCGCCTGGCCCTCGCCGTGGCCGGGCGCATCGAGGACGGCGACGTGTGGCTGGCGGAGCTGGCCTCGCTGCCCACGGAGGCGGAGGCGGTCGAGGTCGCCGAGGCGGTCGCAGACGTGCTTGGCCTGCGTGACGACGCCCCCGGCGCGCTGATGGACCGGCTGCCTGCCGCGTTGGCGGGCAGGCCGGCGCTGCTCGTCCTGGACAACTGCGAGCACGTGGTGGAGCAGGCGGCCGAGCTGGCCGACCGGCTGCTGCGGGCCGTGCCAGGGCTTCGGGTGCTCGTCACCGGGCAGGCGCCGCTGGGGATCGCGGGCGAGCGGGTGTGGAGCGTGCCGCCGCTCGCTCAGGAGGCGGCGGTGGAGCTGTTCACGGCGCGGGCCGGCGTCCCGCCGGACGCCGACGTCGCCGAGATCTGCGCGCGGCTGTACGGCATCCCGCTGGCGCTGGAGCTGGCCGCCACCAGGATGCGGGCGCTGACACCGCGTCAGTTCGCCGAACGCCTCGACGACCGCTTCCGGCTCCTCGGCTCCGGCCTGCGCACCGCGCCGGCCCGGCAGCGGACCCTGCGGGCCGTGATCGACTGGAGCTGGGAGCTGCTGACGGACGCCGAACGCGTCGTGCTGCGGCGGCTGGCCGTGCACGCCGACGGATGCACCCTGGAGGCGGCCGAGGAGGTGTGCGCCGAGCCCGGCCTCGACGTGCTCGACCTGCTGGCCCGCCTGGTCGACCGTTCACTCGTGGTCCGTACGCCCGGCCCTCGCTACCGTCTGTTGGAGTCGGTGGCCGCGTACTGCCGGGAGCGGCTGGCGGAGGCCGGAGAGCTGGACGCCGTACGGCTGCGGCACGTCCGCCACTACACGGACCTGGCCGAGCGTACGGAGCCGGCCCTGCGCGGTCACGGGCAGCGGCAGGCGCTCGCCCTGCTCGACGCCGAGCACGCCAACCTGCGCGCGGCCCTGGAGGCGGCGGTACGGGCGGGGGCGGCCGGGGAGGCGCTCCGGCTGGTGAACGCGCTGGCCTGGTCGTGGGTGCTGCGCGGCAGACTCGGAGAGGGCCGCCGCGCGCTGGAGTCGGCCCTGTCGATCACGGACCCGTCCCCATGTGGAGCGGTGGCGCAGGCACGGGTGTGGGCGGCCGGGCTGACGCTGCTGGCGGGGCGGCTCGTGCCGGTCGACGTCGCGCTGATCGACGTGGTGGAGGATCCGCGGGCCAGGGCGCGGGCGCGGTGGTTCGCGGGCTTCGCGCTGTTCGGCTACGGAGATCTGTCGGCGAGCGTGGAGCTGGTGGAGACGGCATTGGCGGAGTTCCGCGAGCTCGGTGACACGTGGGGGACGGCCGCCGCGCTCAACGTCCTCGGGCGCCAGGCCGTCCTGCGCGGCGACCTGGACGCGCTGCGCGAGCACGCGGAGCGGGCGCTGGAGCTGTTCCGGCGGCTCGGCGACCGGTGGGGCGAGCTGCGGGCGGCCGAGAACCTCGGCACCCTGGCCGAGATCACCGGCGACTACGAGCGGGCCGCCGCGCTGCGCCGCGAGGGGCTGGCGATGGCCGAGGAGCTCGGCCTGTGGAGCTCGGTGTCCGACGCGCTGTCGCGCCTGGGCAGGATCGCCCTGCTGACCGGCGACCGCGCGGCCGCCGACGAGCACCACGAGCGCGCGGCACGGCTGGCGGCGGCGCAGTCGAACCGGCCCGCCGAGGAGTTCGCCGAGCTGGGTCTCGCGCTCTCGGCCCGCAGGCAGGGCCGGCTCGCCGAGGCGGAGCGACGGCTGCGCACCTGGCTGAGCTGGGTCGAGGACGTGTCCGGCGACCCCGGCGCGGCGCTGATCCTGGCCGAGCTGGGCTTCGTCGCCGAGCAGCGCGGCGACGCGGCGGGCGCCCTCGACCTGCAGCGCCGGGCGCTGGCGGTGGCCCGCAAGGTCGGCGACCCGCGGGCGATCGCGCTCGCGCTGGAAGGGCTGGCGGGCGCGCTGGCCCTCGACGGCCACCCTGAGCAGGCGGCCCGCCGCCTGGGCCGCGCCGCCGCACTCCGCGCCTCCGCCGGCGCGCCACTGCCACCCGCCGAACGCGGCGACGTCAACCGCATCGAGGCCACCCTCCGCGCCGCCCTTGGCCCGGACACCGTCGCCGCCGCCATGACCAACGGCGCCACCCTCCCCTTGGAGGACCAGCCGAGCCCACCCCCTGCCCGGACACCGCCACCATGACCCGCGCTCCCTTGGAGGACACGTCGGGCCAAGAAGTGGGAAAGGGCTAGTTATCCGAAGCGGGCGTCCTGTTGTGATCAGGGCGTGATTTTGCACCTTCGGTGATTGTCGCCGTGAAAGCGGGCAGTGCCTGGGATGGACGGTCATCCTAAGGCAGGGTTGGGAGCATGCCGATGAGGACAGAGCTCGACCGCCTCGCGGGCGGGGCGCACCACGATCCGCACTCCGTGCTCGGAGCGCACCCCGTGTCCGGCGGGGTCGTCTTCCGCACGCTGCGCCCGCTCGCCGAACGCGTGCGCGTGAAGCTGGAGGACGGCACCGCCAAGGACACGGCGCACGCCATGAAGCACGTGGCCCACGGGGTGTTCGAGGTGACCGTGCCGGGGCTGGACAAGGTGCCCGCGTACGCGCTGGAGGTGACGTACGCGGGCGCCCCGCCCTTCGAGACGCGCGACCCGTACCGGCACTGGCCGACGCTCGGGGAGGTGGACCTGCACCTCATCGGCGAGGGACGGCACGAGCGGCTGTGGGAGGTCCTCGGCGCCCGCGTGATGACGCACGAGGACGTGCCGGGCACCGCGTTCGCGGTGTGGGCGCCGAACGCGCGCGGCGTCCGGGTGGTCGGCGACTTCAACCACTGGGACGGCGCCGCCTTCCCGATGCGGTCGCTCGGACGTTCTGGAGTATGGGAGCTGTTCGTCCCCGGGCTGGGCGCGGGCGAGCGGTACAAGTACCGCATCCTCGGCGCCGACGGGGTGTGGCGGGAGAAGGCCGACCCGATGGCCCGGCGGACCGAGGTGCCGCCGATGACCGCGTCCGTGATCGACAAGTCCGACTACAGCTGGCAGGACGACGCCTGGATGGTCGAGCGCCGCTCGGCGCTGCCGCAGACCGGGCCGATGAGCATCTACGAGGTGCACCTCGGCTCGTGGCGGCCTGGCCTGTCGTACGTCGAACTGGCCGACCAGCTCTCCGAGTACGCAGCCGACATGGGCTTCACCCACGTCGAGCTGCTGCCGGTGGCCGAGCACCCGTTCGGCGGCTCGTGGGGCTACCAGGTGACCTCGTACTACGCGCCCACGGCGCGGTTCGGCACGCCCGACGAGTTCCGCCACTTCGTCGACCGGCTGCACCAGCGCGGCATCGGCGTCCTGCTCGACTGGGTGCCTGCGCACTTCCCGATGGACGACTGGGCGCTGGCCCGCTTCGACGGCACCCCGCTGTACGAGCACGCCGACCCGGCGCGGGGCGAGCACCCCGACTGGGGCACGTACGTCTTCGACTTCGGACGGCGGGAGGTGCGCAACTTCCTGGTCGCCAACGCGCTGTTCTGGCTGAAGGAGTTCCACATCGACGGCCTGCGGGTGGACGCGGTCGCCTCGATGCTCTATCTCGACTACTCGCGGCGCGAGGGCGAGTGGACGCCCAACGTCTTCGGCGGCCGGGAGAACCTCGACGCGGTGGAGTTCCTCAAGGAGATGAACGCCGTCTGCTACCGCGAGGCCCCCGGCATCTCGATGGTGGCCGAGGAGTCGACGGCCTGGCCGGGCGTGACGCGGCCGGCGCACCTCGGCGGGCTCGGGTTCGGCTTCAAGTGGAACATGGGCTGGATGCACGACACGCTCGAGTATCTGCGCCACGAGCCGATCTTCCGCCAGTACCACCACCACCAGATGACGTTCTCGCTGTTGTACGCCTACTCCGAGAACTACGTGCTGCCGCTGTCGCACGACGAGGTCGTGCACGGCAAGGGCTCGCTGCTCGGCAAGATGCCGGGCGACGAGTGGCAGCGGTTCGCGCAGCTGCGGGCGCTGCTGACCTTCATGTGGGCGCATCCGGGCAAGCAGCTGCTGTTCATGGGCGGTGAGTTCGGCCAGGGCTCGGAGTGGTCGGAGGAGCGCGGGCTCGACTGGTGGGTGCTGGAGTTCGACGGCCACCAGGGCGTGCAGCGCCTGGTCCGCGACCTGAACCGGATCTACAGGGAGACGCCGGCGCTGTGGGAGCAGGACTGCAAGCCGGAGGGGTTCCGGTGGATCGACGCCGACGACGCCTCGGGCAACACGTTCTCGTTCGTCCGCTACGCGGCCGACGGCTCTGCGGTGGCGTGCGTGGTCAACTTCAGCGGCGGGCCGCACGAGCACTACCGGCTCGGGCTCCCGTACGGGGGCCGGTGGACGGAGATCGTCAACACCGACGCGTACGACTACTGGGGCAGCGGCGTGGGCAACCAGGGGGCGGTCGAGGCCGGGGACGATCCGTGGCACGGGCTGCCGCACTCGACGACGCTGCGGGTGCCGCCGCTCGGCGCGGTGTGGCTCAGGCACGAACGGTGACGCCGGGCTGGGCGTCGGGTGCGCGGAGGCTGAGAGTTCCGTGAGAATGCGGGTCGCACGTATGGGCTCTTCCGACAAACCACCCTAAACTCCGAGATCATCCCCTCTCGGAGGACGCGTGCGATTCCGCCCCCTGATCGTGTGCTCGATCGCGCTGGCACTGCTGCCGCTGTCGGCCCCGGCCCATGCCGACCCCACGCCCTTGCCCACTCCCGTGCAGGCGCCCGTGCAGGCGCCGGACGTCGCCCCGACGCCCCCGCAGGCTCCCCCCGAGGAGCCCGCTCAGGACCCGGTCGCCCCGGAGGACGTCACACCGGAGGACCTCACTCCGGAAGACGTCACACCGGAAGACAAGGTCGAGGACGGCCTGGGCGTCGACGGCGGCAGTGAGCGCGCCGTCGTCGAGCTCACCGGCACCGCGGAGCACGACCCCGTGGCCCGCCAGGCGGCGGCCGACAGCGTGGACGTGCTGCTCCAGCCGCAGGACCAGCCGTTCATGGTGGTCGAGGGCACCGCGGACGAGCTGGCCGCGCTGGCCGAGGACCCGCGGGTCTCGTCCATCCACCGCGACCGCACCTACACCCCGGTCGCGCTCGGCCCGAGCCTCTCGCTGATCGGCGCCGACCGGGCGCACGCGCGCAACGTCACCGGCGCCGGCCAGGCCGTGGCCGTGCTCGACACCGGCATCGACCCCGACCACCCGTGGTTCCAGGGCCGCATCCTGGCCCAGGCGTGCTTCTCGGCCGTGGAGGACGGCGTCGAGTCGCTCTGCCCGAACGGCCTGACGGAGCAGACCGACGGCGACGCGGCCGACGCCACCACCGAGCGGTGCCTGTCCGGCGGGGTCAACCTGTGCGACCACGGCTCGCACGTCGCCGGCATCGCGGCGGGCACCGGGGGCGTCGCCCCTGGCGCGGGCATCGTCGCGGTGCAGGTGTTCAGCCGGGTCAACGACGAGGACGTCTGCGGCGAGCCGTCGTGCCTGCTGGCGTACGAGTCGTCGCTGCGCCAGGCCATGGACTACGTGACGAACCTCCAGCTCCCCCAGCCGATCGCGGCGGTGAACCTGAGCCTCGGCGGCATGCCGTCCGACACCGTGTGCGACACCTCGGAGGAGGGCGAGATCTTCAAGCCGAAGATCGACGCGCTGCTGGCCAAGGGCATCGCGACCGTGGTGGCGGCGGGCAACGAGTACACCGACGGGGCGTCGGCTCCCGCGTGCGTCTCGACGGCGGTGGCGGTCGGCGCGAACGACGCGCAGGACCTAGTCGCCGACTTCTCCAACCGGGGAGCGCTGCTGGACTTCTTCGCGCCCGGCGTGGACATCGAGTCGGCGGTGCCCGACGACTCGACCATGGTCTACAGCGGCACCTCCATGGCGACCCCGCACGTGACCGGCGCGCTGGCGCTGATGCGGCAGGCCTATCCGGGTACCCCGACGGCCGAGCTGGTCGAGACGTTGAAGCGCACCGGCCGGCCGTACGTGTACGACTCGAACGGCACGCAGGTCACCACGCCGCGGCTGGACCTCGCGGCGGCGCTGGGCGACGCGCCCGTGCAGCCGCCGGTCACGCAGTCGCCTGCCCTGCCGAGCGAGCCGGACGTGCCGGACGTGCCGGAGCCCGACCCGTACGTGAGCGGTCCCACGCCTGAGCCGGACGCGCCGGCGGACCCGCAGCCGCAGCCGCAGCCGAGCGTGAGCCCGGTGCCGCTGCCCAGGGTGACCGTCACGGTGACGGTCACGCAGACGCCGCCGTCGGCGTCCGCGGTCTGCACGCGCGCCACCAAGGCGAAGAAGCTGACGTCCGCGAAGTGGGCCGTGGAGATCCACCGCAGCAGCGGCACGATCCCGGACGCGACGCTCGGGTGCTACCTGAAGCTGATCAGCAAGTCGAGCAAGGTCTTCCCCGAGCTGACGAAGGCGTCGTCGCTGGGGACGGCGTACCGGGTGCTGAAGAACACGCGGACGGGCAAGGCCCGGCTGGACAGCGCGCTGCTCACGGCCTGGCTGAACTGGGCGCACGGCGTGAACGGCACCTCGGCCATGGTCGCCGCGGAGAAGGTGCGCATGAGCAGGAAACCGTCGGCGGCGACGCTGAAGAAGGCCACAACCAAGGTGCTGAAGACCACTAAATAACGAAATAGCACGAAAAGTCCGGATGCTTCGGCATCCGGACTTTTCGTGGGCGCGTGCACGAAGCAAAAACGGCACCAACGTTTCCTCTGGTCGCATACGTCACGGACATCACGCTTGTGACAGGTGGGGATGCCTGTCGCTGTACGCGAAGCCAGGACCCGGGACATGCTTCGCGGCCCGACCCTCCACACAGGCAACCGACCCATGGAGGAACAAGTGAGGCTACGGTCTCTGCTGACCTGTGCCGTGACACTGGCCCTGACCGGTGCCACATTGGGCACGGCCCCGACCACGTACGCCGCCACCGTTCAAGCGCTGAGCACGATCACCGCCGACGATCCCAAGGACAGCACCGGTCCCGTCATCAGCCCGTCGCTGGTGTCGGAGATCAACGCCAAGAGCAGTGTGCGCTCCATCATCCAGCTCAAACCCGGCCAGAGCGTCCGCGACGTGGCCATGGACATCGAGCAGGCGTCCAAGGGAAGCCGCGTGCTGGAGGCCGCCAAGTCGCCGAACTTCTTCGTCGCCGAGGTGGACGTCCCGACGCTCAACACACTGAAGAAGGACAAGCGCGTCCAGGCCGTCTACGAGGACCAGCTGAGCGTGCCCTTCCGTGACGGCGGCGCGCGCCTGATCAGCTCCGAAGAGGCGCACCAGGCCGGTTACACGGGGACGGGCACCACGATCGCCGTCCTCGACACCGGCATCGACCGCGACCACCCGTACTTCGCCGGCCGGATCGTGGACGAGGCGTGCTTCTCCAGCTCCGACGCGAGCGACCGCACGGTCTCGCTCTGCCCGAACAACCAGCCGAGCCAGACGGGCCCCGGCTCGGCCGACGCCGAGACCCCGCAGTGCATCTCCAACGGCTCGAACCTCTGCTTCCACGGCTCGCACGTGGCGGGGATCGCGGCGGGCAGGACGACGACCGGCGCCCCGCCCGACGGCGCCGCCCCGGGGGCCCGCATCCTCGCGATCCAGGTCTTCAACCGGGCGGACGACCCGGCCACCTGCGGCGGACGGGCGCCGTGCCTGCGCAGCTACACCTCGGACCAGAAGCTCGCGCTCGAGTACGTCATGCGCATGGTGAAGGCCCACAACATCGCGGCGGTGAACCTGAGCCTCGGCAGCGGCGGCCCGTTCACCGAGGCGTGCGACGAGAACGCCCGCGCGGCTGCGCTCAAGCAGGAGTTCGACGCGTTGCTGGCCCAGAGGGTGGCCTCGGTGGTCGCCGCCGGCAACAACGGCTTCGAGAACGGCGTGTCCACACCGGCGTGCATCTCGACGGCCGTCACCGTCGGCGCGACGGACGGCTCCGACGCGCTCGCCTCGTTCTCCAACCGCGGCCCGCTGCTCGACCTGCTCGCGCCAGGTCAGAACATCCGGTCCGCGGTGCCCGACGACGCCTACGCGAACGTGAGCGGCACCTCGATGGCGGCGCCGAACGTGGCGGGGGCGTTCGCGCTGATGCGGCAGGCGTTCCCTGACTACACGGTGGAGCAGAGCCTGCAGCGGCTGCAGGACACCGGCGCCAAGATCTCGTACCGCTCGGGCGGGCAGCAGGTGACCGCGGCCCAGGTCGACGTGGCACGCGCCACCTCGGCCGAATCCCAGGCCTGACGAGCAGCGAAGAAAGGGCCGGGCCCGCGCCCGGCCCTTTCTCGGGACGACTCGAATAAAAGGGGCAACGGAACACTTCCCTCCCTCTGACATCGGTTGTTTAATAAATGAACTTTTGCCGACAAAAACCCCCCGAACCTCCGGAGGAACAGTTGAGGCTGATGTCCCTGCTGGCAGGCGCCGCCGCGTTAGCCGCCGCCTCGGCAGCGCTCGTCGCCACACCCGCTCTCGCCGACCCCGAATCCAAGATCGACCCGGCCATCACCGCGACCGGTGAGCACCGCGCCATCGTCCGCGTGCAGCAACCGGCCCAGGTCGCGACCCTCAAGGCCGGCGCCGAGGAGGTCAGGCGGGGCAAGCGCAACGTCTCCGCCGAGCCGCCCGCCGAGATCGCGCAGCAGCTCGACTTCTTCGTCTACCGCGGCACCCGCGCGGAGCTGGAGCAGATCGCCGAGGACAGCGGCGTCGTGTCGATCCGCCCGGACAGGCTCAACGCGCCCTCCCTCGTGGAGAGCATCCCGCTGATCGGCGCCGACCAGGCGCACAAGCGGAACTACACCGGCAAGGGCACGGCCGTGGCGATCCTCGACACCGGCATCGACAACGACCACCCCGCCTTCGCCGGCCGCATCGCCGCCCAGGCGTGCTTCTCGGCCACCGACCCCGTCGACGGCTCGAAGCCGCTCTGCCCGAACGGCAGCCAGTTCCAGATCGGCGAGGGCGCCGCGAACGCCGAGAGCGCCGCCTGTATGGACGCGGCACCGCTGCCGCAGTACGGCCTCTGCTACCACGGCACCCACGTGGCCGGCATCGCGGCCGGCCAGGCGACGCCCGAGTTCCCCGCCTCCGGCGTGGCTCCCAAGGCCACGATCGTGCCGGTGCAGGTGTTCAGCCGGTTCGACAACTCGCCGTACTGCCAGGGAGCGCCCTCGTGCGTCCTCGCCTACGACTCCTCGATCCTGACCGGCATGGCGTACGCGAACCTGCTGGCCGACCAGTACAACATCGCCGCGGTCAACCTGAGCCTGGGCGGCGGCCTGTACGCCACGGCATGTGACACGACCGACGGTGCCGACTTCAAGGCCGAGGTGGACCAGCTGCTCGCCAAGGGCACCGCGACGGTGGTCGCCTCCGGCAACGAGGGCTTCGACTCCCAGGTGTCGTGGCCGGCGTGCGTGTCCACCACGGTCGCGGTCGGCGCCACGGACAAGCAGGACGCGGTGGCGCCGTTCTCCAACCGGGGCGCGCTGATCGACGTGTTCGCCCCCGGCGCGAGCATCTCCGCGGCCATCACGGGCAACGCCTACGCCACCCTGAACGGCACGTCGATGGCGACCCCGCACGTCGCGGGCGCCTTCGCGCTGCTGCGCCAGAAGGACAAGAAGGCTCCGGCCGACAAGCTGCTGAGCGCGCTGGTGCGCACCGGCAAGCCGATCACGTACGCGAGCGCCGGCGCCGAGGTCACGACGCCGCGCATCGACGTCTGGGCGGCACTCCACAAGCGCAAGTAGTCCTGAGACATGAAGGGGCGTCCCACTCGGGACGCCCCTTTTCTCGCTCATGGGTCCGTTCTCACTCACCCGACACGTTCCCGTGTGCGTCGCTTAGGGTGGCTTGTATGGACGCAGGCAAGGCGATCTTCGAAGCCGTCGACAAGCTTCGCCAGCGGCGTACGGCCCCGCTGGTGCTGGAGCTCGATCTCACCGAGGGCCTGACCGAGGGCCCACCGACGGACCCGCTCGCCGCGGTGCTGTCCATGCGCAAGCCCCGCCTGAGCGACGTGCTGTCGGGGCTCAAGCGGGCCCGGCAGGACCCCCGGGTCATGGCGCTCATCGTCAAGATCGGGGCCAACCCGCTGGGCCTGGCCATGGTCCAGGAGCTGCGCCAGGCCGTGGTCCGCTTCCGGGCGTCCGGCAAGCTGACCGTGGCGTTCGCCGAGACGTTCGGCGAGTTCGGGGGCGGCACCGTCCCCTACTACCTCGCCTCCGCGTTCGAGCGCGTCTGCCTGCAGCCGAGCGGCGACGTCGGGCTGACCGGGGTCGCCATGGAGCAGCGCTTCCTCAAGGGCGCGCTCACCAAGCTCGGCGTCGGCTACGAGGTCGGGCAGCGGCACGAGTACAAGACGGCCGCCAACACCTTCACCCACGACCACATGACCGAGCCCCACCGCGAGTCGACGAGCCGCATCGTCGAGTCGGTCGCCGACACCCTCGCGGCCGGCATCGCCGACGGGCGCCGGCTCGACCGCGACAAGGTGCGCGAGCTGATCGACCGCGGGCCGTTCACCGCCGCCGAGGCGCTGGAGGCGGGCCTGGTCGACGAGCTGGCCTACCGCGACGAGGTCTACGACGAGGTCAGGCGCGTCGCGGGCGCCGACTCGCACCTGCAGTTCGTCTCCCGCTACGCCAAGGCCACGACCGTGCGCAAGCTGCCCCAGCCGGGGGCCGACGCGATCGCGCTCGTGCACGCCACCGGCATGATCAGGACGGGTCGCAGCGGTCGCAGCCCGCTGGGCGGCGGCGGGGCGATGGGCTCCGACACGATCAGCGCGGCGCTGCGGGCGGCCCGGCGTGACCAGCACGTCAAGGCCGTGGTGTTCCGGGTCGACAGCCCCGGCGGCTCGTACGTGGCGAGCGACACCGTCTGGCGCGAGGTCACGCTGACGCGCAGGGTCAAGCCGGTGATCGTGTCGATGGGCGACGTGGCGGCCTCGGGCGGCTACTTCATCGCGATGGCCGCCGACGTGATCGTCGCCCAGCCGGGCACGCTGACCGGCTCGATCGGCGTCTACGGCGGCAAGCCCGTCCTCTCCGAACTGCTCGAGAAGATCGGGATAAGTTCGGAAATGGTGGCAGAAGGGGCGAATGCCGGGATGTTCTCCACATCCCAGAGCTTCTCCCCCGAGCAGTGGACCCGCGTCAACTCCTGGCTCGACCGCATCTACGACGACTTCGTGGGCAAGGTCGCCCAGAGCCGCGACCTCACCCGCGAACGCGCCCACGAACTGGCCCGCGGCCGCGTGTGGACCGGCGCCGACGCCCACGCCGGCGGCCTGGTCGACGAGCTCGGCGGCCTGGAGGACGCGCTCGACCTGGCCAGGAAGCGCGCCCGGCTGGCCGACGACGCGCCCGTGCGCGTCTACCCGCGGGTCAACCCGCTGGAGCGGCTGCGCGGGCCGGAGTCGAGCGAGGACAAGTCGGCGGCGCTCGCCCGCATCCGGATGGACGCCTGGGGCCCGTTCGCCCGCCTGTCCGCCGAGCTGGGCCTGCCCGCCGCCGGCCCGCTCGTCCTGCCCGCCTGGTACGTCATCCGCTGAGCCGTCACGACACCGTGGTCCGGTAGCGGCCGCGCACGCGCACCAGAGGGCGCAGCGACGCGTCGACGTACGGGACGGAAAGGATCGTGGCGAGGTAGAGCGTGTGATCGCCGGCCGGGATCACCTTGGTGGTCTCGGCCTCGATCGCAGCCACCCCACCCTCGACGACCAGCGCCTCCGTGTGCTCCCCGCGGTGGTGCGGGGTGCCCGCGACCAGCAGGCGGGCGCTGGGCCGACCCGGCGTGGCGAAGCGGCTGGCGACGGCCGCCTGCTCGGACGACAGCAGCGACGCCGCCCAGCGGTCCTGCCGCAGCAGCACCTCGTTGAGGTAGCCGGCGCTGGCCAGGCTCACCATCACCAGCGGCGGCTCCAGCGAGACGGACATCAGCGCCGACACCGTCGTGCCGATGTCGTCGCGGCCGTCGCGGGCGGTCACCACCGCCACCCCCGCGGCCAGCTGCGCCATCGCCTCGGTGAACAGCTCGCTCAAAGCGAGGACCTCCCCTGCAGGGAGGCCCTCTGACGAGCGGCGGGCGTCAGAGGAGCCCGTTGGAGGTCAGCCATTCCTTGGCCACCGTAGCGGGTTCGTCCTTGTTGACGTTGATCTGCTGCATCATGCCGAGGAGCGACTCGGTGGTGAGCTTCGCCGAGACGCCGTTCAGGGTGGTCCTGATGGTCTCGGTGGCGGACGACTTGTGCAGCAGCGGCGTGACGTTCTGGGCCGGGAAGATGTTCTTCGGGTCCTGGAGCGCCACCAGGTCGTTGGCGACCATCTTGGGGTCGGTGGTGAAGACGTTGCCGACCTGGATCGAGCCGTCCTTCAGCGCGTCGGCCGTGGTCGGGCCGGTCGGCTTCCACTCCTTGAACTCGAGCCCGTAGACGTCCTTGAAGCGGGTCTCCCACCGGCTCTTGAACTCGGGCGGACCGCCGACGACCATGTCCTTCGAGACCTTGGCGAGGTCCTCCATCGTGGTGAGCCCGCGCGAGGTCTGCGTCTCCTTGGTGACGGAGAGGCTGTCCTTGTCCTCGGCCGGGGCGGAGTCGAGCACCTCCACCTCAGGCGGCAGCTTCTGCTTCAGTTCCGCGTCGACCTCGTCGGTCGACGCGGCGGTGCTCTTGGGGTCGAGGTAGGCGAGCAGGTTGCCGTTGTACTCGGGCACGATCGTCAGGCCGCCGCTCTTGACCTGGCCGTAGACGACCTCACGGCTGCCGATGCGCGGCTTCTCCTCCACCTGTACGCCCTTCGCCTCCAGCGCCTGGGCGTAGATCGAGGAGAGCAGGACGCTCTCGTCGAAGTCGAAGGAGCCGATGACGGCCTTGCCGCCGTCGGCGGTGGAGCCGGTGGGGGCCGCGGACGTCGCGTCGAGCGGGTTGCCGGGCGTTCCGCCACCGCCGCTGCCGCAGGCGGCCAAGCCGAGCATCGCCGAGAGGAGGAGCCCCGCGATGCCGTACGTGCGTCTCATCTTCCTTTTCCCTTCTTACCGAACTATCGGACCTTGAGCCGCCGGCTCACCCCCGGAGACACCGTCACCCTCTGGGCGAGGGCGAACCCGAACTGAACGAACAGCGCGAACAACACGATCAATACAGAACCACCGACGACGCTCGCGTAATCCTGGGTGGCGAAACCGTCGATGACGTAGCGGCCGAGACCGCCGAGCCCGGTGTAGGCCGCGACCGTGGTCGTGGCCACGACCTGGATGGCCGACAGCCTGCACCCCAGCAGGATCAGCGGCAGCGCGACCGGCACCAGCACCCGCCCGAGCACCTGCCCGCCGCGCAGCCCCATCCCGTACGCGGCGTCACGCAGGTCCGGGTCGACGCCCCTGATGCCCTCGTAGGTGTTCACCAGGATCGGCGGTATCGCGAGCAGCACCAACGGGATGATCACCGGCCAGATCGACGACGCGCCCAGCAGCAGCACGAACATCACCAGCAGGCCCAGCGTGGGCAGCGCCCTGGCCAGGTTCGCCGTCACGACGACGAGCACCTCGCCCCGCCCGGTGTGCCCGATCGCGAGGCCCAGCGGCACCGCGACCAGCGCCGCGAGCACCAGCGCCAGCGCCGAGAACTGCAGGTGCTCCAGCAGGCGGGTGGGGATGCCGTCGGGGCCCGTCCAGTTGGCGGGGTCGCCGAAGAACTGCACGAGCCAGTTCAGGAACGCCTCCACCCAGCTCACGACGTCCCCTTCCTGGCCCGCACCCACGGGGTGAGCAGCCGCTGCGCCAGCACCAGCAGGGCGTCGGCGATCAGCGCCAGGGCGATGATCAGCGCGATGCCGACGATCACCGGCGGCATGAACGGGTTCTGGTAGGCCCGGGTGAACAGCCCGCCGAGACCGCCCTGGCCGATCAGCGCGCCCACGCTCACCAGGCTGATGCTGGAGACCGCGACCACCCGGAGCCCGGCCAGCACCACCGGCGCCGCGAGCGGCAGCTCGACCGCCAGCAGCCGGCGCAGCGGGGTGAAGCCCATCGCCACGGCCGACTGGCGTACGTGGTCGGGCACCGCGTCGAGCCCGTCGACCACGGCGGGGATGAGCACGGCCGCGCCGTAGAAGGCCAGCGGGACGATCACCGTGGTCTGCGACAGCCCGGTCACCGAGATCATCAGCATGAAGACGGGCAGCGACGGGAGCGCGTACACGACGTTCATCAGGCCGGAGGTGGGCTGGTAGAGCCAGCGCCAGCGGGCGCAGGCGAGCCCCAGCGGCAGCGCCACGACGAGCGCGAGCACGATCGGCACGACCGACATCGTGATGTGGTCGGTGAGCAGATTGCGGATGCTGTCGGCCCGGCCGGTGTCCCAGTTGCGCCCGAACCACTCCCACAGCGAGGGAGGACCGTCACCCATCGGCCGCCTCCGCGAGCGCCAGGTCGAGGGCGTTCCGCGTGGCCACGCCGACGACCCTGCCCTGCTCGTCGACGGCCACGGAGCAGCCCGACGGCGACAGCAGCGCCGCGTCCAGCGCCGCGCGCATCGAGTCGCGTCCTGGCACGAACGTCCCGTACGGCTCCAGCTCGCCGGGCCGCGCCGCCGACCGCCAGCCGACCGGGCGGCCCTCGCCGTCGACGACGAGCAGCCACGGCTCCGGTGAGTCGCCCGAGAACCCCTCGGGCGCCGTCAGGTCGGTCCGCAGCCGCAGGCCCGCGGTCGAGACGAACTGCAGCCGCCGGATGCCCCTGTCGTGCCCGAGGAACTCGCGGACGAAGTCGTCGGCCGGCTCGGCGAGCAGCGTCTTCGGCTCGGCCAGCTGGGCCAGCCTGCCGCCCACCCGCAGCACCGCCACCCGGTCGCCCAGCTTGATCGCCTCGTCGATGTCGTGGGTGACGAACACGATGGTCTTGTTCAGCTCG
This sequence comes from Nonomuraea maritima, assembly GCF_900100395.1. GTDB lineage: Bacteria > Actinomycetota > Actinomycetes > Streptosporangiales > Streptosporangiaceae > Nonomuraea > Nonomuraea maritima. Next base: position 671,790 of record NZ_FNFB01000002.1, read on the forward strand.
CTCTGCAGCCGGAGCAGCTCGTCCTGCAGGCTCGTCCGCACGATCGGGTCGACCGCGCTGAACGGCTCGTCCATGAGCAGCACGGGCGGGTCGGCGGCCAGCGCCCGTGCCACGCCCACGCGCTGCTGCTGCCCGCCGGAGAGCTGGAACGGGTAGCGCCCGGCGAGCGCCGGGTCGAGCCCCACGCGCTCCAGCAGCTCCATGGCGCGGGTCCTGGCCTTCTTGCGGTCCCAGCCGAGCAGATAGGGGACGGTGGCGACGTTGTCGACGATCTTGCGGTGCGGGAAGAGACCGGCCTGCTGGATGACGTACCCGATGCCACGCCGCAGCGTCGGCGGGTCGATGCCCTGCACCGGCACGCCGTCGAGGAGGATGCGGCCCTCCGACGCGTCGATCATCCGGTTGATCATGCGCAGGGACGTCGTCTTCCCGCAGCCGGACGGCCCCACGAGCACGGTGATCTCGCCGGTGGGCGCCTCGAAGCTGAGGTCGTCCACGGCGACGGTTCCATCTGGGTAGCGTTTGGTGACAGCGTCAAATGTGATCACGCGCGAAACTCTCGCTTAGGGCTGGGTCGCAGGGCCGCGGCCCCCTCGCGCCACGCCCGCCGCCTGATCTCTCGGACCACAGACTACGGCGATCCACTTGCCCATGTCGTAACGGGATCTTCTTAAACGCTTCACTTGACCTGGATGATTTCCCACGAAATCCGCATCCGGTAGTGCGCCGGACCGCTCGGTGTTGGCATGATGACCTCCACGACCCCCCGACGCTTCAGTTCCACCGGCTTCTGACGCGCACCCCTCCCTCAGCGTCCGCACCCAGCAAGAGGATCCGGCCCCGTGACTCAGCCGATCACCGATCAGCGCCCGCGCGCAGAACTGATCGCAGAGCTCTACGACCTGCACGCCGCCAGGCTGTTCGCCTACTGCGCCGACCAGCTCGGCGACCTCGGCACGGCCTCCGACGTCGTGGCGGCCGTGCTCTCGGGCGTTCCGGCGACCGCGCCTCCCCGTGCCGCGCTCTACGCCTTCGCCCGTCGTGAGATCCAGCGGCGCGACGTCGTCCGCGCCCCGTTCGCCGTCGACCCGCTCGACGACCCGGCCACCGCGCTGGTCGAGCGCACCCTGCGGGAGCTGCGCCCCCACCAGCGCGAGGTGCTGGTGCTGTGCGGGGTGTGCGGGCTGAGCACCGACGAGCTCGCGTGGGTGCTGGGCGTCGCCTCCGACACCGCCGACGAGCTCGTGACGGTGGCGGCGCAGCAGTTCCGGCAGTCGCTCGGCGCGGCGCTGGCCTCCTCGGGGGTGCGCCTGTCCGGCTCGATGGCGGACGTCTACGGCGCGCTGGCGGTCGCACCGCTGCCCGACGTGCTGGGCCGCCTGCCCTGGCCGCAGCCGCCAGGCGCGCTGCGCATCCACTTCGCGGGCTCCCGTACGGCCGAGCCCGCGCCGCTGTTCGTCAAGCCGCGCTGGCCGAGCCCGCCGGTGTGGCCACAGCCGCTCGCCGAGTCCGACCCGGCGTCCAGCACCGTGATCTTCCCGGCCGAGCTGCTGACGCCGCCCGCCGAGTCGCAGGTGGCCGAGCACGAGGCGACGACGGCTCCGATGCCGAAATATCAGGAGTCGGCGGGGTTCGGCGGCGACATCCTGGAGTCCCCGGCTCCGCTCCGCGATCCGCTGGGATCCACTCGCGCCTTCCGCCTCCCCAACGATCCGCCCCCGCTGCCCACCCGTCCCACCGGAACCGGCGCCACTGAGGCAGGGGGCACCGGCACCGCCGCGACGGGGGCCGGGCCTGACGTCGCGAGGCCTCAGGGCGCCGGGTTCTTCGCGCCGCGGAAGCCCGCCGCGCGGAAGCCCGCCGCGCCGAAGCCCGCTCCCGGCCAGGGCGAGCGGACGTTCTTCCTCGCGGCGCCCACGGCCGCCGGGGTCGAGCCGTTCGCGACCGGCGACGTGATCCTGCCGAAGGACGCGCCCGACCCGTACATGACCGGTGACGTGCTCGTGCACCAGGGGCTCGCCTCGAACAGGCGCCGCCAGACACCGCCGCCGCTCGACCCCCAGCCGACTCCTGTCGAGTTCCTGCGGCTGCCGTCGCCGAGCGCCGCGCCCGTGCCGGAGAGCCCTGTCGCGAACACCGCCGTCCAGGCGGAAAGCCCCGCCGAGACTGTCCAGCCCACCGAGCCCGTCGAGTCCGTCGAGGTGGTGTCCAGGGACACCGCGCCGCTGTTCCAGCCGCGCGCCAAGCAGGCCGAGGCCACACCCGACGGGCTCGCCCGCGAGTCGGTCCTCGCACCCCGCCCGGTACGTTCCCGCCCGGCCCCCAAGCGCCGCCCGGCGCAGAGCCGCCAGCGCGTCCGCCGCAAGAAGGAACGTCACTACGACTGGGCCTGGGAGACGCTCGGGTTCCTGATCTGCGTGGCGATCGCGATGGCCGTGTTCTTCTCCATGCCGGTCTTCCAGGGGCCGTGACCGGCCTCAGCCGGTCGAGAGGACCAGGCCGCTCGTCGGCACGCCCGTCCCGGCGGTCACCAGGACGTTCGTCACGCCCGCGAGCTGGTTCGCGGCGCTGCCCCTGAGCTGGCGGACGGCCTCGGCAATGCCGTTCATGCCGTGGATGTACGCCTCCCCGAGCTGCCCGCCGTGCGGGTTGACCGGCAGCCGCCCGTCCAGCCCGATGCCCTCGTCGCGGACGAACCCGGGAGCCTCGCCACGCCCGCAGAAGCCGAGTTCCTCCAGCTGGGTCAGGACGAACGGGGTGAAGTGGTCGTACAGGATCGCGGCCTGGACGTCCGCCGGCGACAGGCCCGACATCTCCCAGAGCCGGCGCGCCACGACCGACATCTCCGGCAGACCCGTCATGTCATCGCGGTAGTAGCTCGTCATCATCATCTGGCCCGCCCCCGAGCCCTGCGCGGCGGCCGCGACCACCGCGGGCGGATGGCGCAGGTCGCGGGCCCGCTCGGCGGAGGTCACCACGAGGGCCACCGCCCCGTCGCTCTCCTGGCAGCAGTCGAGCAGGTGCAGCGGCTCGGCGATCCACCGGGACGTCTGGTGCTCCTCCAGCGTGATCGGACGCCCGTGGAACCAGGCGGCCGGGTTCGTGGCCGCGTGGCGGCGCATGGTCACCGCCACCCTCCCGAAGTCCTCGGAGGTGGCGCCGAAGGCATGCATGTAGCGGCGGGCGAACATGGCCACCCAGGCGGCCGGCGTGACCAGCCCGAACGGGACGTGCCAGCTCATCTCCAGCCCCTGCGAGGTGGGCTCACCGCCGAGGCCCGCGTCCGGCCGGCCGAAGCGGCGGCCCGACCGCTCGTTGAACGCCCGGTAGCAGACGACCGTGCGGGCCAGGCCGGTGGCCACCGCCATGGCCGCGTGGGCGACCGTGCCGCAGGCGGCGCCGCCGCCGTACTCGACGCGGGAGAAGAAGGTGAGCTCGCCGACGCCCGTCTCGCGCGCGACGGCGATCTCCTGGTTGGCGTCCTGGCTGTAGGTGACCATCCCGTCGACGTCGGCCGGTGACAGGCCCGCGTCGTCCAGCGCCGCCCACACGGCCTCGGCGGCCAGCCGCAGCTCGGTGCGTCCCGACTGCTTGCTGAACTCCGTGGCTCCCACGCCCGCGATCGCGGCGCGCCCGCTCAGCATCACCCGTCCTCCTCGGGGAGATCGTCAGGGACGCGCAGCGTGACCGTCCCGGTGGCGTGGTCGCCGAGGCTCACCCGGCCGCGCACCCGCACGGTGACGCGCCCGTCCTCGGACGAGGCGACCGCGCCGGAGAAGCTCAGCCGGTCGCCCGCGTACGCCGGCACGCCGAGCCGCACGTCGATGCGCTCGATGACGGCCCGCGGCCCCGCCCAGTCGGTGACGAACCGCTCGACCAGCCCCATCGTGGTGAGGATGTTGAGGAAGATGTCCGCCGACCCCTGGGCGCGGGCGAGCGCCGGGTCGTGGTGGACCGGCGTGAAGTCCCTGGTGGCGAGGGCCGTCGAGACGACCAGGGTGGGGGTGAGGTCGAGCGCGAGCTCCGGCAGCTCCGCGTCGGCCTCGATGCGTACGGGCATCACGCCTCCTCGGGCGTCCACATGGGCAGGACGAGCCGGTCGTCCATGCGCCGGAACGTCACCCGCAGCGGCATCCCGACCTCCAGCTTGTCGATCGGGCAGTCCACGACGTTCCCGACGATCCGTACGCCCTCCTGCAGCTCCACCACGCCCACCGCGAACGGCGTCTCGCGGCCGGGGACCGGCGGATGGTGGTGGACGACGTAGCTGTAGAGGACGCCTCGGCCGGTCGCGACCGTGTGGGTGCGGGCGACCGAGCGGCACACCGGACACATCGGGCCGGGCGGATGGCGCAGCGCGCCGCAGTCGGCGCACGCCTGGATGCGCAGCTCGCCCTGCTCGACGCCGTCCCAGAAGAAGCGGGTGTCCTGGTTGACGGCCGGTCTGAGCGGATACGGGGTGGTGGGTCCCGTCTCGGACGGACGGAACTTCAGGACCCGGAACAGCATCTCGGCGACCGGCGCGCCGTCCTCGGCGTACCAGGTGACGGTCCAGGTCGCGAAGAAGCCGACACCGAGAGCCGTCCGTTTCGGGCCGGCGAGGTCGGTGAACCGGGTGGCCGGGGTGAGCCGTTCCCCGAGCCGGGCGTAGCGGTGGTAGGTCTGCTCGCAGTTGGTCGCCACGACGCCCGTGCAGCCGTGGCGGTCGAGAGCGGCGAGGACGTCGGTCACCGGCGAGCCGTCGTCGGGCCGCTCCCCCGGCCCCGGCATGGTCCACACCTGCGCCATCGCGGGCGGGGCGACGCCGGTCGCGAGGTAGACGGGGTTCGTGTCGCCCATGGCCTGCTGCCAGTGCCGGATCATGGGCGCGTTCACCGGGTCGGGCGCGGGCGCGCCGCGGACCTCGCCGAGGTCCGCCTGCCCGCGCGCCAGCTCGTGCAGCTCTTCAGCGGTCATCTCAGGGTCGGTCATCGGGGCGGCCTCGGCAGGTTGAGCCCGAGCATGGCGATCAGCTCCCGCTGCACCTCGTTCACGCCGCCGCCGAACGTCAGCACCAGGCCGCCCTTGGCCCCGCGGTCGATGCGTTCGACCAGTTCGGCCGTCTCCGGGTCGGCCGGGTCGCCGTACCGGGCGAGGATGTCGCCGACGATCCGGCCGACCTCCTGCATGCGTTCCGAGCCGTAGATCTTCGTGGCGGAGGCGTCGGGGGCGCCCAGCCAGCCGAGGTCCATGTTCGCCGCGACCTGCCAGTTGAGCAGCTCGTTGGTGCGGAAGGCGGCCCACACCCTGGCGAGCGCCCGGCGCACGTCCGGGACGCCGTCCACGCCCGTGCGGCGGGCCCAGGCGAGGAAGCGGTCGTAGGTCTGGCCGAGGTTCCCGGCCGGGCCGAGCGTGACGCGCTCGTGGTTGAGCTGGTTGACGATGAGGTCCCAGCCGCGGTCCACCTCGCCGACCACCATGTCGACCGGGACGCGGACGTCGGAGTAGTAGGTGGCGTTCGTGTGGTGGCGGCCGTCCATGGTCACGATCGGGGTCCAGGAGAAGCCGGGGTCGTCCGTGGAGACGATCATCATGGTGATGCCCTTGTGCTTCTTCGCCGTGGGGTTCGTACGGGCGGCGAGCCAGATGTACTGGGCGTGATGAGCGCCGCTGGTGAAGATCTTCTGGCCGTTGACGACGTAGTGGTCCCCGTCGAGCACCGCGGTCGTCCGCAGGGACGCGAGGTCGGTGCCCGCCTCCGGCTCGCTGTAGCCGATCGCGAAGTGCAGCTCGCCCGCCAGGATGCGCGGCAGGAAGAAGTCCTTCTGCTCGCGCGTGCCGTACTGCATCAGGGTGGGCCCCACGGTCTGCACCGTGATGATCGGGTACGGCACCCCGGCGCGGGCGATCTCGTTGGCGAAGATCTGCTGCTCCAGCGGGCCGTAGCCGCTGCCGCCGTACTCCTTGGGCCAGCCGAGGCCGAGCTTGCCGTCGCGGCCGAGCCGCCGGCAGTGCTCCATGTACGCCTTCCCGAACGGGTCCTCGGCGATCCTCGCGCGTTCGTCGGCGGTCAGGCAGGTCAGGAAGTACTCGCGCAGCTCGTCGCGGAGCCTGCGCTGCTCGGGGGTCAGGTCGATCAGCATCAGACGAGCGCTCCGATCACGTCGAGCTGGGCGTCGGCGCCGCCGAGCAGGTGCGTGAGGAGCCTGCCCTGGGCGAAGTAGCGGTGCAGCGGGTACGTCACGTCGAGCCCGAGCCCGCCGTGCAGGTGCTGGCAGGTGTGCAGCGCGGTCAGTCCCTCGCACACGTGGTACGCGGCCAGGGCCAGGTCGCGTTCGGCGGGCAGCCCCGCCCCGAGCCGCCAGAGGGCCGACCACATGGCGACGTCGAGCGCCCGTCCCGCGATGTAGACGTCGGCGACCTGCATGGTCACCGCCTGGAACTCGGCCAGCGCCCGTCCGAACTGCTTGCGCGTCCTGACGTGGGTCGTGGTGAGCTCGAGGGCTCCGCTGAGCACGCCGGACGCCTGCGCGGCGACCGCCGCGGTGAAGAGCTGGACGGTGTCCTCGACCGCCTCGGGGCCGGCGATCCGCTCGGCGGGGGCGTCCTCGAACACGAGCGAGGCGGCGGGCTCGCCCGTGGAGGCGTACTCGTTCGTCAGGGCCGTCGGCTCCGCCAGGAACAGCCCCTCGTCAGCGGTGACCAGCGTCGCCGGCGCGGTGTCCGGGGGCGGCGGGTGGAGGACGTTCGCCTTGCGGCCGGTCAGCGTCCAGCCGTCGCCCTTCCTGCGGGCGGTCGTCAGGGGCGGGGCGGCGAGTGCCCGGCCGGGCTCGCGCAGCGCGAGGGCGACCCGGTCGGCGCAGCGCCGCTGCATGTCGAGGTCGCCGTGCCGGGCCAACGCCAGCGTGCCTGCCAGGGTCGGCAGGGCCGGCACCACAGCGGCCATGGAGCCGACCTCCCGCAGCACCACGGCCATCTCCACCGGCCCGAGCCCGGCGCCGCCCGCCTCCTCGGGCACGCACACGCTCATCAGCCCGGCCTGCCGGAACCGGTCCTCGCCCCCGTCCTTGGCGAGGACCTCCGCGGCGAGTGTCCTCAGGTCCTGCTGGGTTTCGTCCAGGTCGAAGTCCACGGTGAGATCCCTCCACGACGTGCCCGCGGGTGTGGCGTCCTCCAGCAAGCGCTTGGTGAGCTACCCCGGAAACTAGAACACATACCAATCTCTGTCCAGCAGCAGGCCCCGCCGACAGCGCTCGACATATACCCCTACGCCAGGGACATGGGCTGATTCGCCCTGCTTGTAACCGGCAAGTAACGAGCGGTCCCGGCCAAATATCAGATAACGTGTTCTCATGCGTAGCACGCACGCAGCCGTCGCCCCACCCGCCGGCGACGCCGACGGGGCCGCGGAGAGCCACTCCGCCCAGGGCGGCCAGAGCCTCCGCACCCGCAGCCAGCACCAGCGCCGCAAGCGCATCGTCCAGGCCGCCGCCGCGCTGGCCTCGCGCGGCGGGGTCGAGGCCATGCAGATGCGCACGGTCGCCGAGCGCGCCGGCGTGGCGCTCGGCACGCTCTACCGCTACTTCCCGTCCAAGATGGACCTCGTCGTGGCGGTGGTCGGCGAGGAGCTCGACCTGCTCGAGAGCAGCATCGAACGCCGCCCGCCCGGGGCGGTCACCCCGGCGAGCCGCGCGGTCGACGTGCTCATGCGGGCCACCCGCGGGCTGATGCGCGAGCCCGAGCTGGCCGACGCCCTCATCCGGTCTTTGATCATGGCAGATGTCGAGACCCCGTTCGGCGACCGCATGACGGGGCTGCTGCTGCGCGTCTCGGCCGACGGCCTGACGCTCGAGTCGGCCGGCGAGGAGCAGATCGACCTCGCCGGGTCGCTGTCCAGCGTGTGGGTGCAGGAGCTGCTGGAGATGCTGCGCGGGCGGCGTACGTACGAGCAGATCCAGCGGCGCATCGAGACCGCCGCCGCGCGACTCTTCGCCGATTTCTGACTGTTTTTACCCTTCGCCACCCCCCGAGCAGAACGTCGAGCCACAAGGCTGGGACGCATGACGACGATGAAGGCGATCAGCCAGGACGTTCTGGGCGGCCCCGAGGTCCTGCAGATGGTCGAGATCGACAAGCCGGTGCCCGGCCCCACCGAGGTGCTCGTACGGGTGGAGGCGGCCGGGCTCAACCCGACCGACTGGAAGACCCGGGCGAGCGGCGGGGTACTCGCCTCGGCACCGCCGTTCGTGCTCGGCAAGGACGTCTCGGGGGTGGTCGAGGGCTCCGGCGTGGGCCAGGCACTCCACAAGCCAGGCGACGCGGTGTTCGGCATGCTCCCCCACCACGGGCAGGGCGCCTTCGCCGAGTACGTGACCGCGCCGTCCCGTAACTTCGTCCGCAAGCCCGACTCCATCGACCACGTGCACGCCGCCGCCATCCCGCTCGCCGGGCTGACCGCCTGGCAGTCCCTTGTGGACGTGGCCGGGCTGAGGTCGGGCATGCGGGTGCTCATCCACGCCGCCGCGGGCGGGGTCGGGCATCTCGCGGTGCAGATCGCCAAGGCGCGGGGGGCCTACGTCATCGGCACGGCGAGCGCCGCCAAGCACGGCTTCCTGCGCGAACTCGGCGCCGACGAGCTGGTCGACTACCGCGACCAGGACTTCGCCCACGTCGTCCGCGACGTCGACGTGGTGCTGGAGACGATCGGCGGCGATTACGGGCCGCGTTCGCTGCGGACGCTGCGGCCCGGCGGCACGATCATCTCGCTGGCGCTGAGCCTGATCGACCCCGGTCTGCACGCGCGGGCGGCCGAGCTGGGCATCCGCTCCGAGGCCGTCCTCGTCGAGCCCGACCATGCCGGGTTGCGCGCCCTGGCGGCGCTGGTGGAGGCGGGCGCCCTGCGGGCGGAGGTGGCGGCGACGATGCCGCTGTGGGAGGCCGCCAAGGCCCACGAACTGGGCGAGACCAACCGCACCTCCGGCAAGATCGTCCTCACCGTCCCCCGCTGAGGGGCGGGCTTCGCTCAGAGGGGCCGGCGGGTGAAGGTGAGGGCGCCGTCGAGTTGGGCGGCCAGCTCCAGCTGGTCGTAGTAGATGCGGTGGGCCGCGATGTGGCCGTCCTCGACCGAGGAGAGGCTGCACGCGCGTACGGCGATGGGGCGGCCCGTGGGCTCCAGCACGTCGCCACCGGGCACCAGGTAGGGGCCCTTGTGGGTGCCGGTCAGGGTGTACTCGGCGATGACGGTGTCGTTCGAGACGATCACCGTCTGGGGCGTGCACGCGGAGTCGGGGAAGGAGTCCATGAACTGTCCGTAGTAGCTGGCGATCTGCTCCCGGTTCTCGCCGATGCCGTCGGGGGCGACCACGACCGCCTGAGCGCTGAAGCACAGGGCCAGCTCGATCAGGTCGTGCCGGTTGAACGCCTTGCGGAGCCGGATGAGGGGATCCTGCGGATCTGACATGAACGGTTCCCTTCGCAGCACGAGGAAGCAATGGGCGAAATGTACGGCTTTATGGTGGTTCATCACCATATCGCGCCCCATCCCCGCCCCGACCGCCCAAGCCAGACCCGGCGGCACGCACGATCACCGACACCTCCGGCAACACAGGCGATGCAGGAGATGCAGGAGTTGCACGGCGATGTCCGGCGGCTCCGGCACACGGCTCCGGCCCGCCCCCCACTCCGACCTGCCCCCCACTCCGGGCTTCCCCCTGCCCCAGGGCCGCCCCGCTCCGGACTCCCCCAGGCCCGACCTCAACACCGACTGGGAGCCGGCCGCATCCTGGCGTCCACACTCGCTCTCAGTCGCACCCACTGCCCCCGACCTGATCGTGCACGAGGTGCGCGGGGCGCAGATGGGATCGGGTGCGCGCAGGGTGCCGGTGACCCGGCGCGGATGGGGACCGCGCGGGTGAGGCCCGGGCAGGAGGGAGCTGCGGTGGGGCGCAGGTGGATCAGGTGCCGGCGGGCATCCGGTGCAGGTGCGGGTGCGAGCCGCAGATGCGGGATCGGGATCGGGATCGGCGGGGGCGGCGCACGGCCCGCTGTGCGGGTCAGCGGTTTCTGTCGGTGGTGGCGGCTATACAGGGGGCATGAGCGACAAGCCGACGCGGGAGGAGTTCGTCCGGCTCGCTGATCCCATGCGGCGTGAGCTGCTGGCGCACTGCTACCGGATGCTGGGTTCCGTGCACGACGCCGAGGATCTCGTGCAGGAGACCTACCTGCGCGCGTGGCGGTCCTACGACGGGTTCGAGGGGCGGTCCTCGCTGCGTACCTGGCTCTACCGCATCGCCACCACCGCGTGCCTGACCGCGCTCGACAGCCGGAGCAGGCGACCTCTGCCGGCGGGGCTCGGCGCGCCGAGCCAGGAGGGGAACGCGCCCCTCGTGCAGGACATCGAGGTGCCGTGGCTGGAGCCGATGCCCGACGCGCTGGTGGGCGCGGGCGGCGACGACCCGGCCGCGATCGTCACCGCGCGAGAGAGCATCAGGCTCGCGCTCGTCGCGGCGCTGCAACACCTGCCGCCCCGGCAGCGCGCCGTGCTGGTGCTGCGCGACGTGCTCAGGTGGAAGGCCGCCGAGGTCGCCGAGGCGGTCGGCACGTCCACGGCCGCGGTCAACAGCATCCTGCAGCGCGCCCGGGCCCAGCTGGGCCAGGTAGCGCCGAGCCTCGACGACCCGGTCGAGCCGCTGACGCCCGAGCAGCGGGCACAGCTCGACCGCTACGTCTCCGCGTTCCAGGACTACGACGTCGACGCCCTGGTCGACCTGTTCACCGGCGACGCGGTCTGGGAGATGCCCCCGTACACCGGCTGGTACGAAGGCCCCAAGGCGATCGTCGAGCTCGTCAGGACCAACTGTCCCGCCGAACGGGCGGGCGATCTCAGGCTCTTACCCGTCGCCGCCAACGGGCAGCCCGCCTTCGCGGTGTACTTCCGCGACGAGCCGTTCGCCCTCATGGTGCTGACCTTCTCCGGCGCCCTGATCAGCCATGTGGCGATGTTCTTCGACCTTCGGCTGTTCGAGGCGTTCGGGCTGCCCGCCACGTACGAGGCTTCCGCAATAAAGTAGAACCCGTTACAGTCGCGCCAGAGCATCATTCTGGAGGCGACTGTGGGCACCCCTGTGATCGTCGAGGCCGTACGCACCCCCATCGGCAAGCGCGGCGGCCTGCTGTCCGGGCTCAAGCCGCAACAGGTTCTGGCCACCGCGCTCGACGGGCTCGTGCGGCGCGCCGCGATCGACCCTGCGGCCGTCGACCAGGTCTTCACGGGCTGCGTCACCCAGGCCGGCGAGCAGGGCGGCCACATCGGCCGGCACGCCTGGCTGTACGCCGGGCTGCCGTACACGACCGGGGTGACCACGATCGACGCCCAGTGCGGCTCGTCGCAGCAGGCGGTCCACCTCGCGGCGGCAATGATCGCGGCCGGCGTCATCGAGGTGGGCGTCGGCAGCGGCGTAGAGGTCATGAGCCGGGCGCCGCTCGGCAGCAACGTGCTGCCCGCCCAGCCGCGTCCCGACGACTGGAGCATCGACCTGCCCGACCAGTTCACCGCGGCCGAGCGCATCGCGCGGCGGCGCGGACTGACCAGGGAGCGCCTCGACTGGTTCGGGGCGCGCTCGCAGCAGCTGGCCGCCAAGGCGTGGGCCGATCACCGCTTCGACCGGGAGATCGTGCCGGTGGGCGACGTCCACACCGACCAGGGGTTGCGCGAGACCACCGCGGCGGGCCTGGCCGCGCTGCGGCCGGTGCTGGACGGCGGTCTGCACACCGCGGGCACCTCGTCGCAGATCTCCGACGGCGCGGCGGCCGTGCTGGTGATGAGCGAGACGGCCGCGCGGCGGCACGGGCTGCGGCCCAGGGCGCGAATCCTGGCCCAGGCGCTGGTCGGCGCCGAGCCGTACTACCACCTCGACGGGCCTGTGGACGCGACGGCGAAGGTGCTCACGGCGGCGGGCATGACGATCGGCGACATCGACCGGTTCGAGGTGAACGAAGCGTTCGCCTCGATCGTCCTGTCGTGGGCGAGCGTGCACCAGCCCGACCTCGACCGGGTGAACGTCAACGGCGGCGCGATCGCGCTCGGCCACCCCGTGGGAGCCACCGGCGCGCGGCTGATCACGACGGCCCTGCACGAGCTCGAACGGTCCGACTCGACGACGGCGCTGGTCACGATGTGCGCCGGCGGGGCGCTCGCGACCGCCACGATCCTGGAACGCGTGGGCTGACCGGGAACTCACACACACGATCGGGGAACAGATGAAGTCCAGGCGCAGGCCGTACGCCGAACAGCGGCCGCACGATCTCGGCGGCGGGGTGTGGAGCGTGCCGGTGCCGATCCCCGGCAACCCGCTCGGCTACACGCTCGTGTACGCCGTCGAGTCGCCCCAGGGCCCGGTGCTGGTCGACGCCGGGTGGAACCATCCCGACGCCTGGGACGCGCTCAGCGGCGGCCTGCGGTCGCTCGGCTTCGACGTGTCCTGGGTGCGCGGCGTGGTCGTCACCCATTTCCATCCCGATCACGCCGGGCTCGCCGGGCAGGTCAGGGACGCGTCGGGGGCGTGGATCGCCATGCACGAGAACGACGCCGAGCTGGTCAGGCTGATGAGCGAGTACGCCGCCCGCGACCATGACGACTTCCAGACCGACATGCTGCGCCGGGCCGGGGCCGGCCCCGCCGAGGCGGGCCAGGCCACCGGCGCCCGTCCGGCTCCGCCCGCGACGCCCGACCGGGTGCTGCGCGACGGCGACCTGGTCGACCTGCCGGGACGCAAGCTGCGTGCCGTGCACACCCCTGGCCACACCCCCGGCCACATCTGCCTGCACCTGGAGGACGCCGACCGGCTGTTCACCGGCGACCACGTCCTGCCCGGCATCACCCCGCACATCGGGATCTATCCCTTCGACCGCGACGACGTCGATCCGCTGGGAGACTTCCTCGCGTCGCTGGACAGGATCGGCGAGCTGGGGTCGATCGAGGCTCTCCCCGCACATGAATGGATATTTCAGGATGTGGCGACACGGGCCGCCGAGATCCGCCACCATCACGAGGACAAGCTGGAACACCTGCACGCCCTCCTCGCCGAACGTGCGGAACCGCTGACCATCTGGGAGGCCGCCGCGATGATGACCTGGAACAGACCGTGGGACGACCTGTCCCCCATGCTGCGCGGCATGGCGGCCGGCGAGGCCGCCGCCCACCTGCGCGCCCTGGAGGCCGCGGGCCGCGTGGGCCGCCTCGCGGGCGTCGATCCGGTACGCTTCCACGCCCTAGACTCCTAGACATCCGATGTCTAGGGAGAGAATCGTGGCGGTCACCGACGCGGCCATCGACAAGATCAAGCAGATGATCGTATCCGGCGAGCTGGCCCCCGGCGACCGGCTGCCGAAGGAGGCCGACCTCGCCGAACGGCTCGGGCTGTCACGCAACTCGCTGCGCGAGGCCGTCCGCGCCCTGTCGCTGATCAACGTGCTCGACGTGCGTCAGGGCGACGGCACGTACGTCACGAGCCTCGAGCCTGGGCTGCTGCTCGACACCATGTCCTTCGTCCTCGACCTGCACCGCGACGACACGGTGCTGCAGTTCTTCGAGGTGCGCCGCATCCTCGAGCCGGCCGCCACGGCCATCGCCACCGAGCTGATGACCGAGGCCGACATCGACGAGCTCCGGGTGATCCTCGAGTCGCTGCCGGCCAAGCCCACGGTCGAGGAGCTCGTGGCCAACGACCTGCAGTTCCACCACCGCATCGCGCAGGGGTCGGGCAACAGCGTGCTCTGCTCGTTCGTCGAGAGCCTGTCGGGGCCGACCACCCGGGCCCGGATCTGGCGGGGGCTCACCGAGGAGGGCGCCATCGACAAGACCCGCGAGCAGCACACCGCGATCTACGAGGCCATCGCGGCCCGCCAGCCCGACGTGGCGCGCTCCTGGGCCACCGTGCACGTCGCCGGCGTCGAGGCGTGGCTGCGTCAGGCGCTGGAACTCGACTGATCGGACGACAGCCGGGCAGAACCGATGCTGTGTCCGACAAACTCGCCCGATATCGGAGCAAGCGCGACGCGAACCGTACCCCTGAGCCCGTCCCCGACGTGCCCGCCTCCACCCCCGGCGGCGACGCGTTCGTCATCCAGGAGCACCACGCGCGGTCGCTGCACTGGGACCTGCGCCTCGAGCGCGACGGCGTCCTGGTCTCCTGGGCCGTGCCGAAGGGCCTGCCGGCCGACCCGGCGACCAACCACCTCGCCGTGCACACCGAGGACCACCCGATGGAGTACCTCACCTTCCACGGCGAGATCCCCTCGGGTGAGTACGGCGGCGGCACGATGACCGTCTGGGACACCGGCACGTACGAGACGGAGAAATGGTCGGAGCGCGAGGTCAAGATCGTCCTGCACGGGCGGCGGGCCTCCGGCCGGTTCGTGCTCTTCCGGACGCGCGGCGACAACTGGATGATCCATCGGATGGGTCCGGCGGTCCGCGACCCGCTGCCCTCGGTGGCGCCCATGCTGCCCGTCGAGCGGGCCCGCCCGCCGAAGGACGCCGCCGCGTACGCCTTCGAGTTCGCGTGGGGCGGACGGCGACTGCTCGTCCCCGTCGAGGGCGGCCGGACGGAGGCCGCGGGCGAGCACCCGTGGCTGCGGGAGCTCGCCGAGTCGTTCGGCAGCAGGACCGCCGTGCTGGACGGTGAGCTCGCCACCCTGGGCGGCGCGGAGCTCCTCGTCCTCTCCGACCTGCTCTACGACGACGGCCGATCGCTGGTCGAGGAGCCGTACACGGTGCGGCGGGCGGCACTGGAGGCGCTCGACCTGACCGGCCCCCACTGGCAGACGGCCCCGTCGTGGCCCGGCGACCCGGGGCCGGTGCGGCAGGCGGCCCGCGAACAGGGCCTGCCCGGGATGCTCGCCAAACGCCTCGACTCCCCGTACGAACCCGGCCCGTCCGAGGCGTGGCTCTTCATCCCGTCCTGACCGACCGATCCACCACACTGGAGGCGGCCGATTCTCCACAACTGGTGCGACCAGCGCACCACATCCCTGTGTCATGCCGGGGCTATGGCCGAGACACCGACAGGCGAATTCCTCCCTCGGCCGCACGCAGACCCTCCCTTTCGGGGAGCGGATGCGGGCCATCCCGGTCAGCGCGTCGTGGGAGGTCGGGTGAGGGCCGTCACGAGGGCAGCAGGCTCTCCGACTCCAGGTCGGCCCACAGGGCGTCGGGGACGGAGCGCGACCACAGAGCCGCGTTCGCCTGGATCTCCTGCGGCGCGCGGGCGCCGACCACGATCGTGGCGACGGCCGGGTGCCGCAGCGGGAAGGCCAGCGCCGCCTGGGGCAGCGTCACCCCGTGGCGGTCGCAGACCTGGGCGATCCGCCGCGCCCGCGCCACCAGCGGCGTCGGCGCGGGCTGGTAGTTGTACGTGCCCGCCGGCTCAGGCGTCGACAGGATGCCGCTGTTGAACACCCCGGCCGCGAGCACCCGGACACCGCGTTCCGCGCACGCGTCGAGCAGCGGCAGGCCCGACTGGTCGAGCAGCGTGTAGCGGCCCGCGAGCATGACCACGTCGATGCTGGTCTCACGGACGAACCGCAGCGGCGCCTCCCACTGGTTCATGCCGACCCCGATCGCCTGCACCACACCCTGGTCGCGCAGCTCGGCCAGCGCCGGGTACGCCTCCTCGACGGCCTGGTCGACGTGGTCGTCGGGGTCGTGGATGAGCGCGACGTGCACGGCCGGCAGCCCGAGCCGTACGAGGGAGTCCTCCAGCGACCTGCGCACGCCGTCGCGCGAGAAGTCCCACTGCCGGCGGTGGGCGGCGGGCACGTCGAAGCCCTCGTCGTCGCGCCCGTCGCCGGGCGGCGCCGGCGTCAGCAGGCGGCCGACCTTCGTGGACAGCACATAACCGGAGCGCCCGGCCAGCGCGGCGCCCAGCCGGCGTTCCGACAGGCCGAGCCCGTAGTGGGGCGCGGTGTCGTACAGCCGCACCCCGCTCTCCCAGGCGGCGTCGACGGTCGCGCGGGCCTGCTCCTCGGGCACGGCCTCGAAGAGATTGCCGAGCGGCGCGCCGCCCAGCCCGTGACGGGGCAGATCGATCACGCGGCACCTCCATGCCGGCCGTCGACGTCCATGATGGGGTGTCCCTTCGTCAGTGGGACGGCCGGAGCCGCAGCCCCTGCATGCCGCCGTCTACGGCGAGCGCGGTCCCGGTCGTGGCACCGGCTTCCGGGCCGGCCAGATAGGCGATCGCCGCAGCGACCTCCTCGGCGTTCACCAGGCGGCCCATCGGCTGCCTGGCGTTCAGCGCCGCGCGTTCCGCCTCTGGGTCGTCGGCGGCGTCCAGCAGCCTGCCCACCCACGGCGTGTCGGCGGTGCCCGGGTTGACGCAGTTGACCCGGATGCCTTCTCTGATGTGGTCCGCCGCCATCGCGAGGGTGAGGGACTGCACCGCACCCTTGGTGGCGCTGTAGAGCGCCCGCTGCGGCAGCCCGGCGGTCGCCGCGATCGAGCAGGTGTTGACGATCGAGGCGTGCTGCGACTTCCTCAGGTACGGCAGCGCCGCACGCGCGACCCGCACCATGCCGACCACGTTGACGTCGAACACCTGGTGCCACTCGCTGTCCGGGTTGTCCTCGACGGTGCCCTGCGCGCCGACGCCCGCGTTGTTGACAAGCACGTCGATCCCGCCCAGCCGCTCGGCGGCCTCGGCCACCGCGCCGCGCACCCCGGCGTCGTCGGTGACGTCGCACGTGATCCCGATGAACGGCTCGCCGGGCGGGACGAGGTCGAGGCAGGCGACCTTCATGCCGCGCGCGGCGAGCGCCCGCGCGGCCGCGAGACCGATGCCGGAGCCGCCGCCGGTCACGATCGCCTTCAGTTCCCCCGACATGTGTTCCTCCAAGAGTTCGGTTGATCGATGCGCCCGGTCACACGTTCCTCCAGACCTCGCCGTCGGGGAAGACGTGGGCGGCGATCGACCCGGCGTGCATCCGCGCGCTGAAGCCGGGCGCGGACGGGGCCACGTAGCGGCCGTCGCGGATGACGACCGGGTCGGCGAAGTGCTCGTGCAGGTGGTCGACGTACTCGATGACGCGGCCCTCCATGGAGCCCGTGACCGCCACGTAGTCGAACATCGACAGGTGCTGCACCAGCTCGCACAGCCCGACGCCGCCCGCGTGCGGACACACCGGCACCCCGAACTTGGCGGCGAGCAGCAGGATCGCGAGGTTCTCGTTCACGCCGCCGACGCGGGCGGCGTCGATCTGCACGTACGAGACCGCGCCGGCCTGCAGCAGCTGCTTGAACACGATGCGGTTCTGGACGTGCTCGCCGGTCGCCACCCTGACGGGCGCGATGCCGCGGGCGATGGCGGCGTGGCCGAGCACGTCGTCGGGGCTCGTGGGTTCCTCGACCCAGTACGGGTCGTACTCGCGCAGCGCGTCGACCCACTCGATCGCCGAGCCGACGTCCCAGCGCTGGTTGGCGTCGATGGCGATCGGGAAGCCCTCACCGCAGACCTCGCGGGCCACGCGCAGGCGCCGCCGGTCGTCGTCGAGGTCGGCGCCGACCTTGAGCTTGATCTGCTTGAAGCCCTGCTCCAGTGCCTCCGAGCAGAGCCGCCGCAGCTTCTCGTCGTCGTAGCCGAGCCAGCCGGGCGAGGTGGTGTAGGCCGGGTAGCCGTGCTCGATCAGGTGGCTGATCCGCTCGGCCTTGCCGTCCGCCTGGCCGCGCAGGATCTCGAGGGCCTCGTCCTTCGTGAGCGCGTCGCTGAGGTAGCGGAAGTCGATGAGCTCGACGATCTCCTCGGGGGTCATCTCGGCCAGCAGCCGCCACAGCGGCTTGCCCTCCCGCTTGGCCTTCAGGTCCCACAGCGCGTTGACCACGGCGGAGATCGCCATGTGCATGACGCCCTTCTCCGGGCCCAGCCAGCGCAGCTGCGAGTCGTTGACCAGCTCGTGGTAGAGCGCGCCGAGGTCCTCGACGTCGCGGCCCAGCACGTACGGCTCCAGCGCGCTGATGGCCGCCGTCTGGACGTCGTTGCCGCGCCCGATCGTGAACGCGAACCCGTGGCCCTCGTGGCCGTCGTCGGTCTTCAGCACGAGATAGGCGGCCGAATAGTCGGGGTCGGGGTTCATCGCGTCGGAACCGTCGAGGTCACGAGAGGTCGGGAACCGTACGTCGTAGGTCTCGAACCCGACGATCCGGTACGCGCTCATGCCTGTCCCACTTCCTGGCGCTGACGGCCCAGCCCGCCGATCTCGAGCTCGACGACGTCACCGGCCCGGAGGTACGGCTGTCCGGGGATGCCCATGGCCACGCCGGCCGGGGTGCCGGTGTTGATGAGGTCGCCCGGCTCCAGGACCATGAACTGGCTCAGGTAGCGCACGACCTCGGCCACGTCGAAGATCATGTCCTTGGTGGAGCCGTCCTGGCGCTGCTCGCCGTTGACCCACAGCCGCAGCGGCAGGTCCTGCGGGTCGCCGATCTCGTCGGGCGTCACCAGCCACGGGCCGAGTGGGTTGAACGTCTCGCACGACTTGCCCTTGTCCCACTGGCCGCCGCGCTCCAGCTGGAACTCCCGCTCGGAGACGTCGTTGGCGACCGCGTACCCGGCGATGACGCCGAGCGCCTCCTCGCGGCTGCCGAGGTAACGCGCCTGCTTGCCGATGACGACGGCGAGCTCGACCTCCCAGTCGGTCTTCACGCTGCCACGGGGGACGAGGACCTCGTCGTACGGGCCGACGAGCGTGTTGCTCGCCTTCATGAACACGACCGGCTCGGCAGGCACCTCGGCGCCGGACTCGGCGGCGTGGTCGCGGTAGTTGAGCCCGATGCAGACGATCTTCCCAGGACGGGCGATCGGGGCGCCGACGCGCAGCCCTTCGGCGTCGACCACGGGAAGAGCGCCGTGTTCGAGCGCGTCGCGCACCCGCTCGACTCCTCCGGAGGCGAGGAAAGCGCCGTCGATCTCGGGTTCCCCGATGTCGCGCAGGTTACCGGCGGCGTCCATCACCACCGGCCGCTCGTGTCCGACAGGTCCTACTCGCAGCAGCTTCACACCGCATCCTTCACGTATACATCGGATGTCTCAGTCTGATGCTCGTGGGAGGAACCGGGCATGTCAAGCCGCATCGAGGCCGAAAGGTCGGATCCATCGCCCTGATCGACGTACCGGTGACCGTGTCCCGCCGTACGTCGCGGGCCTCTGGAAGACATCGGATCACCGCCCGAGCCGGCGGGCGTCCTTGACGGGCGTACAGCGACGTAATAGAACACGTTTCAGTATGCTTGGGTCAAGCGCTTGATCAAGAGGTGAGCCGCGTGCACATCGACCTCGTCGACCAGGACACCTACGCGACCGGAGGACCACCCCACGACCAACTCGCCTGGCTGCGCACGCACTCCCCTGTCCACCGCCACCCCGGAGAGCCCGACTTCTGGGCCGTGACCCGCTACGAGGACGTCGTCCACGTCTCGCGGCACTCCGAGCTGTTCTCCTCCGCCCGCAGGCTCGCCCTCTTCGACGAGGTCGCCGAGGAGCAGCTCGCCCTGCAGCGGCTCATGATGCTCAACCAGGACCCGCCGGAGCACACGAGGCGGCGTTCGCTGGTCAACCGGGGCTTCACCCCTCGCGCCATCAACGCCCTCGAACAGCACATCCGCGACATCTGCGACGACCTGCTCGACAAGCTGAGCGGCGAGGTCGACTTCGTCACCGAGGTCGCCGCGCCCCTGCCGCTGTACGTCATCTGTGAACTGCTCGGCGCGCCGGTGTCCGACCGCGACAAGCTGTTCACCTGGTCGAACCGCATGATCGGCAGCCAGGACTCCGACTACGCCGCCACCCCCGAGGAGGGGTCGGGGGCCGCGATGGAGGTCTACGCGTACGCCAACGAGCTGGCCGCCAAGCGCCGCGCCAACCCGCGCAACGACATCGTCACCAAGCTCCTCCAGCCGGACGAGAACGGCGAGACCCTCGACGAGAACGAATTCGACCTGTTCGTCCTGCTGCTCGTGGTGGCCGGCAACGAGACGACCCGCAACGCGGCGTCCGGCGGGATGCTCGCCCTCTTCGAGCACCCCGACCAGTGGGACCGGCTGGTCGCCGACCCGGCCAAGGCGGCGACGGCCGCCGACGAGATCGTCCGGTGGGTCTCCCCCGTCAACCTGTTCCGCCGCACGTCGACGCGTGACCAGGTGCTCGGCGGCCAGGAGATCAAGGCGAACGACAAGGTCGTGGTGTTCTACTCCTCCGCCAACCGCGACCCGTCCGTCTTCCCGGACGCCGACGTCTTCGACATCGGACGCAACCCGAACCCGCACATCGGCTTCGGCGGCGGCGGGGCGCACTTCTGCCTCGGCAACCACCTCGCCAAGCTCGAACTCCGCGTCCTGTTCGAACAGCTCGCTCGCCGCTACCCCCGCCTCCACCAGACAGGCGAGGCCCGCCGCCTCCGCTCCAACTTCATCAACGGCATCAAAGAACTCCCCGTGACCATCACCTGACCTGACCCCGCAAGTCAGGCAGAGCGAACGCAGAAGGGGTGTCCGGCCTGGCCGGCGTACACGCGAGATCCCGGCCGAGTGGAGGCGACGACCTCGCCGGCCGGTCGCAGCCGTCGGCCGCCGGCATCGAGCACCCGCTCGTCCGCGGTCGCCGCGTCGTCCGTGGCAGCCACGGAGCGGCGCAACGGATCTGGGACGCCGCGGAGAACAGGACGTTTCGCTGGTCGCCGTCCGTAAGGTGCTCGGCCGGCCTACGCAGGCACGCCGTAGATCTCCGGGAACTCGCGCATGATCACTGACACCGTCTGGTCGGGCGTCATTTGCGTGCTGTCGATGGCGAGGTAGCGGTAACCGTCCTGATCGGCCGCGATCGTCGTGTCGACAGCGTCGAACTGGTCCACCTTGTCGCGCCACTCCTGCGTGGTCCGCTTGGCGCGGGTGAGGCGCCGGTGCCGGCGTTCGTTCGGGTCCACCAGCAACTGGACCATGAACACCTCCTCCACCTCGGGTACGAGCTCCCGGAAGCGCAGGAAGTCATCGCGTGTCCGGAAGAAACTCCCGGTGATGACGTTCTCGAAGCCCGCAGACCAGTAGTTGCGGACGAGCACGGCGACGTTGCTCCGCAGCAGTCGCCAGAACGCGTCGTCGAAGCGACAGGGGTTGACCTGGCCCAGGTCTTCGGCATCGACCCGTGCGCCGCTCGGGGTGTGCGGCAACAGAGCACGAATGATCGTCGTCTTACCCGAGCCCTCCTGCCCGCAGACAAGCAGCAACCGACGAGTGGCACGGCGGTCCGAATCCTGGCTTCGATCAGAAGAATGCATGACGTGCCACCCTGCCACAAAGCCTCAACAGCTTGAAACAGCCCTGCCCACGGCAAACACCACACCACGGGACACACCTCAACAGAGGGCCCAAGAGCCTCGCTGTGGGGCCACTTCGCGGCCCTGCCGTCCCCCGGCCCACCGCCCTCCGGCTGCCACCGGGGACCCGCCTCAGCTACCGCATGGTCTTCGGCACGCTGCCGCAGGGAGCTTTGCTCGGGAGGGGCGCCGGTTCGCGGGTTCGGCCGCCAAGGGCCAGGTCACGTCCACCGTGCTCGGCGTCAACCAATCGCGCGAAGAGTGCCGCCGGGCCGGCGAAGGCGCTCCATGGCCTGCGCCGTCGTCTCGTCGGCGGGCAGGAGGACGACCAGCTCCTGCGCGTCGGTGCGCGGCAGCTCCAGTCGTTCGCGCTGCCACCGCAGCTCGTGCGCAGTGGGATGGTCGAGCCGAAGTGGGACTTGCGGTGGGGGTAGGTGGCGATTGAGCCGCCGGGTGAACTCCTGTCCGGCGAGGGGGGCGAGTTCGGCCTTGAACCACTCGGAGCTCTCCGCGGACGGTCCGAGCCACAGGTCGAACGCCTGTTCGTCGGCCACCTGATCCCAGTCGGGGAAAAACGTCCGGGCCCGCGGGTCGGTGAACACATAACGGGTCAGGTTCGGCTCCCGGGTCTCCAGCAGCCCGCTCCCGCGCATGACCAACTCGAACCCGCTGGTGTGCGCGAGCACGTCACCCAGGCGGTTGGTGACGAACGCGACCGCGGGCTCGAGGAGCTGGAGGGTCGCCAGGACGGTGGAGCGAACGTGGCGGCTGGGCGGCGCCGGCCGCTGATGGCCTGCACAGGCTCCGCCGGTGATCTTGGCGAGGTAGCGCAGGTGGTCGCGTTCCGCGGCATCCAGGCTCAGGGCGTCGGCGAGAGCGCTGACCACGGCCGGGGACGGATTGCGGTCTCGTCCCTGCTCGATCCGAGTGAGGTACTCGACGCTGATCCCCGCGCGCGTAGCCAGGTCTGAGCGGCGCAGCCCCGGGGAGCGTCGACGGCCGTGGTCGGGAAGCCCGAACGACTCCGGTTGGATGCTGTCACGCTTGGCACGGACGAAGTCGCCCAGTGGCGTACCCATGGTCGGGAGTCTAACGACGGAGCCGGTGCGCTCGAATACCGCAGGGTGGCCCTGCGAAGGCCAGCCTGCGGCCGGTCTGGTTGTCGCTCTCGCGGCAGTGGACCGTGGAGCACATGAGTGAGAGACACACGTTGGTCATCATCGTCGGGAGCGTGCGCGAAGGCCGGTTCGGGCCCGCCGTCGCCTCCTGGGTCGCCGAGCAGGCGCGCGTACACGGCGGGTTCGACGTTGAGATCGTCGACCTCGCCGACGTCGAGATCCCGCTGTCGTTGCCCGCGGTGCCGCCGAAGTTCGCCGGCGACTCCTACCCGCGCCCCGAAGGAATGGCGCCCCTGACGTCCCGCCTGGAGGAGGCGGATGCCTTCATCCTGGTCACGCCCGAGTACAACCACAGTTACCCCGCCTCCTTGAAGGCCGCCATCGACTGGCACTTCACCCAGTGGACGGCCAAGCCCGTGGCCTTCGTCAGCTACGGGGGCGCAGCCGGAGGTCGTCATGCCGTCCTCCACCTGGAGAACGTCCTCACCGAACTGCACGCGGTGACCATCCGCGACGGTCTGGCGTTCCCGAACTACTTCACTGCGTGGCAGGACGGGCAGCCACTGGATCCCGAGGCATCCGGGTACGCCAAGACCCTGCTGGACCAGCTTGCCTGGTGGGCCGCCGCCCTGAGCGCGGCACGCGACGCGACCCCGTACCCGGGCTGACAGGAGTCCTCGTGGAATACACCAGACTCGGCACCTCAGGGCTGAGGGTGAGCCGCATCGCACTCGGCTGTATGGGTTTCGGCGATCCCGGCCAAGGGGTCAACCCCTGGGCGCTGGACGACACCGCCGCCGCACCGCTCTTCCGTCGAGCGGTCGAGTTGGGCGTCACGCTCTGGGACACCGCCAACGTCTACGGCAACGGCACCTCTGAGGAGATCGTCGGACGTGCCATCCGGCGCCACACCCGCAGGGATAACGTCGTGCTCGCGACGAAGGTGCACCTCCCGATGCACTCCGGTCCCGGAGGGTCCGGACTGTCCCGCAAGGCGATCATGGAACAGGTCGACGCCTCACTGACCCGCCTGCAAACCGACTACATCGACCTCTACCAGATCCACCGCTTCGATCCGGAAACCCCGGTCGAGGAGACGATGCAAACCCTGGACGACGTCGTCAGGGCCGGGAAGGTGCGTTACATCGGCGCCTCCTCGATGTGGGCCTGGCAGTTCTCCAAGATGCAACACGTCGCCGAACGGCACGGGTGGGTCAGGTTCATCTCGATGCAGGACCAGTACAGCCTGGTGCAACGCGAGGAAGAACGCGAGATGTTCGGCCTGCTGGCAGATCAGGGCGTCTCCAGCCTGCCCTGGTGTCCGCTGGCCAAGGGGCGTCTCGCACGGCCTTACGGACGCCGGACGGCACGCTCGGCCGCCGACCCCGTCGGTCAACGGTTCTTCGGCGACGACGACCGTCCCATCATTGAAGCTGTCCACCGCGTCGCGACCGAGCGGGGCATCCCCATGGCACAAGTCGCGCTCGCATGGGTGCTCGCCAATCCCGTGGTCGCCGCCCCCATCGTCGGAGCGACCGACCCGCAACACCTCGATGACGCCGTCGCCGCCGTCGACCTGCGGCTCACCGAAGAAGAGATCAAGACGCTCGAGGCGCCTTACACACCGCGTCCACCGACAGGGTTCTGACGTCGGCGACCCACGCACAGGCGTCCGCGATCGCAGGGAAGGCCGGGAGCGGAGGCCGGTCGGCAGGCGGAACAGGCACAGGCACCGTGATCATGGATTGACGCGCTCCCCAGCCTGAAGGCTATGGATTCAGCCTGTGCCGCGCCTGCGGCACTTCTGACGGCTTCCTGTTTCGCCGGGTCGCGCCCTCCGCTAGGCGGCGGGACTTACCGTCCCTCCGCAGGCGTTTAGCCTCTCCGCTCGTCCAGCGGCGAGAATGTTGATCGCAGCGTTCACGTCCCGGTCGTGGAATGCCCCGCACGGGCACGTCCACGAGCGAATGTCAGCGGCATCTTGTCGGCGAGCGCGCCGCAGGCTGAGCACAGCTTCGACGACGGGAAGAATCGGTCGATCTTGGCGAAGGTGCGGCCGTGCCGTTTCGCCTTGTACTCCAGCATGGTCACGAACTGGGACCAGCCCGCATCGTGCACCGACTTGGCCAGCCTCGTACGCCCCAGACCTGACACGGCAAGGTTCTCCACGTACACCGCTTGGTTGTCGCGGATGATCTGCGTGGAGAGCTTGTGTACCCAGTCGCGGCGCGCGTCGGCCACCCTGGCGTGTGCCTTGGCGACCTTCAGCCTGGCCTTCTGCCTGTTCGCAGAGCCTTTCTCTTTCCTGCTCAGCGCCTTCTGCGCCTTCCGTAACCGCCGCTCAGCGCGGCGCAACAGGCGCGGATTGTCCACCTTCCGGCCATCCGACAGGACCATGAAGTGCGTCAACCCGAGATCGATGCCCACGTCGGGTGTCGTGTCCGGCAGTGGGTCGTCGGCCGTCTCGACCACGAACGAAGCGAAATACCGTCCGGCCGCGTCCTTAACTACCGTCACACTCGACGGCTCTACCGGAAGGGTCCGCGACCAGCGCACCGGCACGTCCCCGATCTTCGGCAGGCGCAGCTTCCCGTTCGCAGTGACCGTGAACCGGGCGTTCTTGGTGAAGCGGACCGCCTGCCGGTTGTCCTTGCGCGACCGGAAGCGCGGCGGTGCGACCTTCGGGCCTTTGCGCCTGCCGGCGAGCGAGGCGAAGAAGTTGCGGTAGGCGGTGTTCAGGTCGGCTAACGCCTGCTGAAGGATCACCGCCGAGACTTCGCCCAGCCATGCCCGTTCCGGCGTCTTCTTCGCCCGGGTGATCACCAGCTTGGACAGGTCCCCGTCCGAGATGTACGGCAAGCCCTGCTCGCGGGCTTCCCGCCTGGCGCGCAGCCCGTCGTTGAACACCGTCCGCACGCACCCGAACGCCTTGGCCAGCGCGATCTGCTGGCCCGGCGTCGGGTAGAGGCGGACGTTGTACCGAAGCTGCACACCAAGTCTTCGTGACCAAGTTCAGGCACCCCGTCTTCACGGCACGACACCTGGAACGGATGGAAGAGATCATGCGAGACGTGTGCCTTGACTTCGAGACCGAACTCGCCGAGTTCAACGGCGAAACCAACCACGTTCACCTGCTCGTGAACTTCCCGCCGAAGGTCGCCCTGTCCCGGCTGGTCAACTCGCTGAAGGGTGTCTCCTCCCGCAGGATGCGACAGGAGTTCCCCAGACTGGCCCAGCACTACTACCGGGCGAACAAGCTGTGGTCGGGCTCCTACTTCGCCGGATCGGTGGGCGGGGCTCCGATCAGTATCCTGCGCCAGTACATCGAGCAGCAGAATCGTCCCGGTTAGGGCACGCTCGGGCCTGACGGCCCTCCCGCGCGGGCCTTCACCCCCGGCCTGAAGGCCGGAGCACTGGCCCGCATCTCGGTAGCAACGTGCTGTGCTCACCGGGGAGACCTGTGCCTGCGCTGCCGTCGTTCACCGAACGTCCTCAGACTCACCGGCCATCGGTAGGGCTGGAGGCCGCCGCTACGATCGCCAAGCCGAAGCACTTCGGAGGCACCATCGCCATCCCTACCGTTCTTGTCGGCTGTCGCCGGCTCGGTAGATGGTTCCAGCTCGTCAGCTCTGGCGGCGGACCATCTCGGTGATCCAGATCGGCGCGAACGGGGACGTACAGCCTGGTGAGGTCGGGTAGTCCTTGAGGACCTCCAAGCGCTCACCGATGTCGATCGCACGGGCGCGGTGCTCGGCGTGGCTGATGCCGATCTGGGCGAGGCAGTGGTTCATCGCCCACTGGAGGCGATCCGGGGCGTCCTTCATCTCCGCCTCGATGACGTCGAGCAGGCCGGCGAGGTCGAGGCCGTCAGGCTTCTTGTTCACGCGTTCGGTGGTCAGCGCCCATCCGGCACTGGCGACCACCGGGTCGGGGTCGGCGAACCAGGCCAGGCGCAGCTCTTCGGCGTGCGGGCCCTTCTTCACCACGTAGTTCACGAGCCAGTCGTGCACCTTGGGCGCGCGGGTCTCGCGCACCATGACGTCGAGCTCGTCACGCTCGAACGCCTTCGGACGGCAGATCAGGATCGCCAGGAGTCTCGCCGCGGTGTCCTCCGTCTCCCAGAGGCGGCGTGCGAGTGGATGCTGCGTCTTCAACCGCTTGGCCAGCGCGCGAAGCTTGCTGAGGTTCACCCCGTGGTCGTCGCCGTGCCTGAGGTTCACCTGGCGGATCTTCGGGTCTTCGAGCTCGGCCAGTTCGGCCATCACCTCGGCCACCGTCGGCACGGTGAGCGTCGTCTCGGCCATCTCAGCCTCCCGTCCACGACATGCGCATGAAGCCTATGCCGGAACTCGGCCTCCTGACACGGTCTCCTCAGCAGCCGATGCCCGGCGGGCTCGTCCGACGCGCGTGCGACATACCCGCCGGGCTACTCGACGCCGTGGGCGGCGTCGCGAACGTCCGTGCCTGGCGTGGAGGACGGTTGCAGCCGGTCGGCGAGGACGCCTTGGAAATGCGGACATGTCATGACGTCGTCGTGGGGGCATTCGAGGCCGCCTTCGAGCATGTCGAGCGCGGCCCGTGCCTGGGCTATTCGTTCCAGCAGCTTCTCCCGGTGACGGGCCATCACCTCGTGACGGTCCGGCGCGGACCGGGCCGCCAGCATGGTCCGGATGTCGGCGAGGCCGAAACCCGCCTCTTTCGAGATCAGGATCGCGGCCACCCGATACAGGTCGGAGTCGGCGTAGCGGCGGCGGTCGCCCGCGCGGGCCGGTGTCAGCAGTCCTTCTGCCTCCCAATGGCGCAGCACGTGTGTGGGTAACCCGAACTGCGCCGCCACCTCGCCTATTGACTTCATGTCGACATTAAGTCGCATCATCACAGGCATGTCCACGTTACTCACCATTCTCGACGCTCTTGACGACCTACCCGAGGCTCGCGACCTGCGGGAACGTACGTACCAAACGCTGGGCGACACCGTTGTCGACGTCGGCTGCGGCAGCGGACGCGCCGTCGGCGAGCTGGCCGCCCGTGGGGCCAAGGCCATCGGCATCGACCTGGACCCGACCATGATCGAGGTCGCCGTCGAGCGTTGGCCCGCCGGTGAATTCCGGGTCGGGGACGCCACCGCGCTGCCTCTCGACGACGGCTCGGTCACCGGGTACCGCGCCGACAAGGTCCTGCACACCCTCGCCGAGCCTGAGCTCGCCGTAGCCGAGGCCCGCCGGGTCCTGGCCAGGGACGGCCGCGCGGTGCTCGTCGGCCAAGACTGGGACACCTTCGTGATCGACTCCGACGATCACGAACTGACCCGCACGCTCGTCCACTCTCGCGCAGAAGCCATGCCGAACCCACGGGTCGCCCGCCGTTACCGCAACCTCCTGCTCGACAACGGGTTCGTCGACGTCACCGTCGAGGTCCACACGTTCGTGTGGACGGACCCGTGGTTCCTCCCGATGCTCGCCACCTTCGGGCAGGGCGCCTGGCTCGACGACCAAACCACCCGGGCGCGGAACGACCGCCTCTTCGTTGCCGTCCCGATCTTCCTCGCTTCCGGAACTCGCGCCGGCTGAACACCGGCTCGGCTGACAAGGCTGGGACTACTGGAGCCCTCACCGCACGGGGGGCTGGTCAGGTGTCGCTGCTCGGGGTGGGGTGACGCTGCGCGCTTCGATGCCATGCGAATGCCCAGACGGGGCCTGCGGGTAGCGGGGCCTGCGGGTAGCGGGTGGCGGGCCTGTAGGTGGCGGGCCTGTAGGTGGCGGGGGTGATGAACTCAGCGGTAGCGGGAGCGGCGGCGGGCTGCGCGGATGCGGCGGAGGATCCGGGTGGTGCCTTCGGGGCCCGGACGCCAGCCGCGTTCGATCAACGCGTCGGCGACGCAGTGGAGCAGGTCGGCGGTCCGGGTGGTGACGACGTCACGCCGGACGGCGATCACCCGCCAGCCGAGCCGGCGCAGCTCCCCGCGCCGGTCGGCGTCGCGCCGCAGGTCGGCGGGCGAGGTGTGGTGTTCGCGGCCGTCGTACTCGACGGCGACCTGGAACTCCTCCCAACCCATGTCGAGGTACGCGCGCCGGCCGTCACCCAGCTCGACCTTGATCTGCGTCGCGGGACGGGGTAGGCCGCCCTCGATGAAAATGACCCTGAGCCGGCTCTCCTGAGGCGAGGCGGCGCCACGATCGGCGAGGCTGAGGGTGTCGCGCAGGCGCCAGGAGGTGAGCGGCCGGTGCCAGAGCGCTTCCAGATCGACCCCGTGCCGGGCGAACTGGTCGAGGATCGCCACCGCCTCCATACGGAGCAGCGCGTCGGCACAGTCGAGGGCCGTGCGTTCCCTGGTGGTGAGCAGTACGCCCTGGTGCTCGGTGACGTCCGCATCCGGCAGGCGGCCGACATAGGTGACGCAGCCGGGGAGGGCGACATGACCCGGCGCGGCGAGTTCCACAGGCCACTCGGCTTCGAGATCGGTGATGCTGTCCAGCCCCCAGATGTGCGCCGCCGTCTGACGACAGGCCACGGCGCCCGGGACCGCACGCGTGACCTGCCGAGCCCGTTGGACGAGCGACAACGGCGCGCTGTCGGGAGGCGGGGCGCAGGCTGGCGTCCACGTCAGCGCGGCAGGGGTCGGCGGTGGGCCGGGCTCGCTGGATGAGGCGTCGTCTGTGGGGCCATGGGTGGCCGCCTCCGCGTCTGTGGCGCCGTACGGCCGGGGCTGGGGTGGTGCGGGGTGAGGTGAGGTCATGGCCGAAAGGGTGTCTCAGGCGGCATCGATCGATGACTACTGAACGGGGTTCTGTGGACGACAGCGGATTGTCCACAGGCACGGAGCATTTCGGCTTGACATCCGCGTTCCTCCGCGGCCGGCACATACCCCGGCCGGCCGGGGTGAGCTGCGGTCCTGTTCGCAAGGCTCCGGGTGACGGCCCATCGCGAGAAAGGACCCACCGCACGAGCGGACCCAGCCCCAGGAAGGGCCCGCCGCGAGAAACCTCCAGGGAAGACCCGCCATAAGAGAAGGACGCACCGCCGGGCCCCCTTCATGAAAGACATCCCAGGAGCGTAGATGTCAAGCCGCAACGAACTCTGCGTGATGCGACCAGGCGGTCGTCTCGTCGTAGAGGGTGCCGGTTTTGAGGCATCCGTGCAGGATGCCGACGAGCCGGTTGGCGACCTGACGCAGGGCGGCGTTGTGACTGGAGCCGCGGGCTCGTTGCCGGTCGTAGTAGGCCCGCGCGCCGGGCGAGAGCCTCAGTGCGCTGAAGGCCTGGGTAAGCAGGGCGTCGATGAGCCGGTCGTTGTGGATGAACCGGGCCAGGGCGACCTTCTTCTTGCCCGACGCGCGAGTGATCGGGGAGGTCCCGGCGTAGTTCTTACGGGCTTTG
>NZ_FNFB01000027.1 GCF_900100395.1 Nonomuraea maritima
CTCCACAAACTCCGCTGCTGCCCACTTCTCGCAGGTCAGCTCGTCAAAGCAATCCTTGTCCTTCAACTCCGCGACGCGGGATGAAAAGCGCTCAAGGAATCCGGCGTCGAATTCGCCGACGAGATCCACAACGAGCTGGTCAAGGTTCGTGCCGACCAGATGGAACTCGCGCAAGACCTGACCGAGCGCATCAACGGCGTCGCCAACCACCTCAAGCGCCTGGACGCGAGAGTCGAGAAGCGCTTCGAGGCGATCGACCAGCGCTTCGAGGCGATGGATCGTCAGTTCGAGGCCATCGATCAGCGGTTCGTGGCCATCGACCGGCGGTTCGATGGGCTCGATCGGCGACTCGACGCCATGGATCGTCAGTTCGAGGCCATCGACGTGCAGTTCGGTGAGGTCGGGAAGAGGCTCGACACGCTCGAGAGCACGCAGCAGGGGATGGTGACGATGCAGGCGGAGATGATGCAGGTCCTGCTCGGCATCCAGCGCAAGCTCGACGTCAACTGACCCCTCCGGCACAGGCCGGCCCGCTCTGGCGGACCGGCCTTCCGGTGTGCCCGGCCGTGCACCCTCAACGGACGACGCCCCAGGGCCGGGCCTCAGGCCGCCCGGGTCGGGCCCTCAGGTCGCCTCAAGGCCAGGCTTCCGGGGGTGGCCCCCAAGGAGCTCAGGCGTACAGGTTGTCGATCTCCTGGGCGAAGTCGCGTTCCACGAGGTTGCGCTTGACCTTGAGGGTGGGGGTGAGGTGGCCGCTGTCCTCGGTCAGGTCGGCGGGCAGGATCATGAACTTCTTGATCTGCTCGGCCTTCGAGACCATGAGGTTCGCCCGGTCGACCGCCTCCTGGACCGCCGCCAGCGTCTTCGGGTCGGAACGCAGCTCGGCCGCGGACGCGTCCTCAGGCAGCGCCTCCGGATCGAGCGTGATCAGGGCCGCGACGTACGGCCGCCCGTCGCCGACGAGCATCGCCTGCGAGATCAGCGGATGCGCGCGCAGCGCGTCCTCCACCGGGCCGGGCGCGACGTTCTTGCCCGCCGCCGTCACCAGGATCTCCTTCTTGCGCCCGGTGATGCGCAGGTAGCCGTCGGCGTCGAGCTCGCCCGCGTCGCCCGTGTGGAACCACCCCTCGGCGTCGATCGCCTCGGCGGTGGCCTCGTCGTTCTTCCAGTAGCCGTGGAAGACGTTGCGGCCCTTGGCGAGGATCTCGTCGTCGTCGGCGATGCGCAGCGTGACGCCGGGCAGCGGCTTGCCGACCGTGCCGATCTTGTTGGCGCCCGGCATGTTGACCGAGCACGGGGCGGTGGTCTCGGTCAGGCCGTACCCCTCGAAGACCTCGATGCCGACGCCGCGGAAGAAGTGTCCGAGCCGCTCGCCCAGCGCCGAGCCGCCGCACACCGCCGCCGTGAGGCGGCCGCCGGTGGCGGCGCGCAGCTTGGCGTACACCAGCTTGTCGAAGACGGCTCGCTGCAGGCGCAGGCCCAGCCCCGCGCCGCCGGAGCCCTCGGCCTTGCTCCAGGCCACGGCCACGTCGACGGAGCGGGCGAAGATCTTGCCCTTGCCGCCGGCGATGGCCTTCTGCTCGGCGGCGTTGTAGACCTTCTCGAACACCCGCGGCACGCCCAGCAGGAACGTGGGGCGGAAGTCGATCAGGTCGGGGCCGACGTTCTTCATGTTGGGAGTGTGCGCCAGCACCGCGCCCACCTCGAAGAGCGCCACCTGGATGATGCGGGCGAAGATGTGCGCGAGCGGCAGGAACAGCAGCGCGGCCGGGGTCTTGCCGACGAACAGCGGCTCCAGCGGCCCCCGCACCACGTTGAGCGCCGTGAACAGCAGGTTGTCGTGGGTGATCCGGCAGCCCTTGGGCCGTCCGGTGGTGCCCGAGGTGTAGACGATCGTGGCGAGGTCGGCACCGACGACCGCGTCGCGGCGCGCGTCGACGTCGGCGGCGGTGACGTCGCCGGTCTCGAGGGCGGCGTCGATCCGCCACACGCGCTTCAGGCCGGGGGCGGCCTCTCGCAGGGTCTCCTCGTGCGTGTCGAGCTCGACGAAGACGGCCTTGGCCCCGCTGTCCTCGACGATCCACCGGACCTGTTCGACCGACGAGGTCTCGTAGATCGGCACGGTCACCGCGCCGACGGTCCAGAGTGCGTAGTCGACGAGCGTCCACTCGTAGCGGGTGCGGGACATGAGGGCGACCCGGTCGCCGTGCTCGACGCCCGCCGCGATCAGGCCCCGCGCGACCTCGATCACCTGGTCGCGGAACTCGGCCGCGGTGACCTCGGGCCAGCCGGCGCCGGTCTTGCGCCGCATGACCACGGCGTGCGGCTCACGTTCTGCGCGCTCGAACACGGTGTCGGCCAGGCTGGCGGAGGCAGGCACATCGACCAGCACAGGGACGCTGTACTCGCGCACGGATCAACTCCTCTTCGGGGACCGCCGAGACGTTACCGCGTTAAGTTACGCGCCGGTAGGTTCGTCATTGAGGCGTTATGAACAGCGTTCAACACGCTAGCAGTCGCACTCGTAAGATCTGTCTCATGAGGGTCCATGTCATCAGCGACGTCCATGGCAGGGCCGACGCGCTGGCCAGGGCCGGAGACGACGCGGACGCGCTCGTCTGCCTCGGTGACCTGATCCTCTTCGTCGACTACGACGACCACGCCAAGGGCATCTTCGCCGACCTGTTCGGCGCCGCGAACGCCGCCGAGTTCATCGGCCTGCGCACGGCCGGACGGTTCGACGAGGCCAGGGCGATGTCCGCGCGGCTTTGGGCGACGCTCGACGGCGACCCCCGCGAGCACATCGAGCGCAACGTCCACGCCCAGTACGAAGCCCTCTTCGCCGCCATGCCCGTCCCCGCCTACCTGACGTACGGCAACGTCGACCTCCCGCGCCTGTGGACCGACCACGTCAGGCCCGGCCAGCGGGTGCTCGACGGAGAGGTGGCCGAGATCGGCGGCCTGCGGTTCGGGTTCGTCGGCGGCGGACTGAAGACCCCCTACCGCACCCCCCACGAGATCAGCGACGAGGAGTACGCCGCCAAGGTCGAGGCGGTCGGCGCGGTCGACGTGCTGTGCTGCCACATCCCGCCCGCGGTGCCCGAGCTGCTGTACGACGTGGTCGCCCGGCGCTTCGAACGGGGCAGCGAGGCGACCCTCGAGGCCATCAGGCGCACCCAGCCGCGGTACGCCCTGTTCGGCCACGTCCACAATCCGCTGCGCGCCCGCACCCGTATCGGCCGTACCGAATGCGTGAACGTGGGCCACTTCCGCGCGAAAGGCGTCCCGTACGTGCTGGAGTGGTGACCTGACCGCTTCGTGGTGGCGCGGACGCCGGTCCGCCGCAAGTTGCGGATTGTGCACTACGGTGGTCGCATGCCTGATCGCACCACTTCGAGCATCACCGTCGGGGCCGCCCGCACCGAGGTCATGGCGGTCATCGCGGACTTCGCCCGCTACCCGGAATGGGCCGGCCAGGTCAAGAGCGCCGAGGTCGTCGACACCGGCCCCGAGGGCCTGCCGTCGACGGTGCGGTTCGCGCTGGACGGCGGCCCTATCAGCGACACCTACACCCTGGGCTACACCTGGCAGGGCGACGACAGCGTCAGCTGGAAGGTCGTCGAACCCGGCCGGATGGTCTCCGACCTGCAGGGGAGTTACCGCCTCACCGACAAGGGCAGTGGCACCGAGGTGACGTACGAGCTGACGGTCGAGCTCAGCGTGCCGATGCTCGGCCTGATCAAGCGGAAGGCGGAGAAGGTGATCGTGGACACCGCGCTCAAGGGCCTGAAGAAGCGCGTCGAAGGCCGCCGGAGTTGAGCCCGCGGGTCCTGCTCTTCACCGGCAAGGGCGGCGTCGGCAAGACCACGGCCGCCGCGGCCACGGCCACCCTCGCCGCCCGCCGCGGGCTGAAGACGCTGATCGTCTCGACCGACACCGCCCACTCGCTGGCCGACGCGCTCGGCGTCGAGCCGGGCGAGGTCGCGCCGGGCCTGCACCTCCACCAGGTCGACACCCAGAAGTCGCTGGAACGCCACTGGGGCGAGCTGCGGGAGTACGCCAGGAACGCGCTGGTCGAGCTGGGCCTCGACGAGATCACCTCCGAGGAGATCACGGTGCTGCCCGGCGCCGAGGAGGTCATCGCGCTGCTCGAGCTGCGTGAGCGGGCCCGCGAGGGCTGCTGGGACGTCATCGTCGTCGACTGCGCGCCCACCGCCGAGACGCTGCGGCTGCTCGCCCTGCCCGAGGCGCTCGACTGGCACGTCAACCGGCTGCTGCCGATCGGCCGCAGGATCGCCCGGCTGGTCTCGCCGTTCGTGCGCAACGTGGCCCACGTCAGCGTGCCCGGCGACGAGGTCATGAACGCGGGCGAGCGCCTGCACCGCGGCCTGATGGAGGTGCGCGAGCTGCTCACCGGCGACCACGCCTCCGTGCGGCTCGTGCTCACCCCCGAGTCGGTGGTGCTCGCCGAGGCCCGGCGCACCCTGACCTCCCTCAGCCTGTACGGCTACCGCGTCGACGCCGTCATCGCCAACCGGGTCTTCCCGGCGGAGGGCGCCGACGAGTGGCGCGCCGGGTGGGTGGCGGCGCAGGGGCGGCTGCTGGCCGAGGCGGAGCAGTCGTTCGCGCCGCTGCCCGTCCACGTCGTCCCGTACCTGCCGGGAGAGCCGGTCGGGACGGACGCGCTGGCCGAGGTGGGCGCCGCCCTGTACGGCGAGTCCGACCCGTTCGCGCCCCACGACATCGAGCCGCCGCTGCGGCTGAGCGCGGACGATCTGTCGCTGGCCCTGCCAGGAGCCGACCGCGAGCACGTCGATCTGGCCCGCAAGGGCGACGAGCTGATCATCACGGCCGGCCCGTACCGCAGGATCCTGGCGTTGCCGGCGGCGCTGGCCCGTAGGAAGATCGGCGGGGCGGCGCTGCGCGACGGACATCTGCGCGTGTGGTGGGAGCCGTCCGGCCCGCCCACGGGGTCCTCGGCTGGGCTACGGTCCAAGGCGGGGAGCGATTCCGCTACCTCATGAGTTGTAGTGGATGAGCGACCCCGGACGCAGGAGGGCCACATGACCGAGAGCAATGACCGAGACCCCATCGGCACCGTCGCCGACGAGGCGCGCAAGCTGTTCGAATCGATTCAGGGAGCGGCGACCCGGCAGGTCGGCAAGAGCGTGCTCAACTCGTTCACCACGGGCGGCCGCCGCGAGCGCGACGTGTGGGAAGAGGCCGTCTCCGAACCCCACGACGAGTACATCTGCCGCGCCTGTCCCGTCTGCCGGGCCATCGCCGCGCAGCGCGAGGCGGGCGGCGGCGACGTGACGGGCCACCTGATGGCCGCGGGCGGCGAGCTGTTCGCGGCGTTCCGCGGCGCGCTCGACACACTCAGCCGGCCCGCTCCCCGTACCCCGCGTGACGACCGTGATCGGTCGGAGCGCGACAATGTGGAACGCATAGATCTGGGATAGGGAGACACGTCGCATGCTCACGATCGGTGTCGACATCGGCGGTACGAAGGTGGCCGCGGGTGTGGTCGACGACAACGGCGAGATCGTCGCGCACACGCGCAGGCCCACTGCCGCCGACCGCCCCGAGGTGGTGGCGGAGACCGTGGCCGACGTCGTTCGCGAGTTGTCCGACGGCAGGGACATCGAGGCGGTCGGCGTGGGCGCGGCCGGGTTCATCGACGAGACCCGGTCGATGGTGCGTTTCGCCCCCAACCTCGCCTGGCGCGAGGAGCCGCTGCAGAAGAAGATCAGCGGGCTGGTGGGCCTGCCCGTCGTCATCGAGAACGACGCCAACGCCATGGCCTGGGGCGAGTCGCGCTTCGGCGCGGGCCGCGACCAGTCGCACGTGGTCTGCATGACGCTCGGCACCGGCATCGGCGGCGGCATGGTCTTCGACGGCGCCCTCTACCGCGGGCGCTGGGGCATGGGCGCCGAGCTCGGCCACATGCAGGTGCGGCCCGGCGGGCGCGCGTGCGGCTGCGGCAACGTCGGCTGCTGGGAGCAGTACGCCAGCGGCCAGTCCCTCGTCAAGGACGCCAGGGAGATCGCCGAGGCCCACCCCGAG
Source organism: Nonomuraea maritima (assembly GCF_900100395.1). Classification (GTDB taxonomy): domain Bacteria; phylum Actinomycetota; class Actinomycetes; order Streptosporangiales; family Streptosporangiaceae; genus Nonomuraea; species Nonomuraea maritima. The sequence goes on from NZ_FNFB01000027.1 coordinate 6,067, forward strand.
CGCGCCCGTACGCTGCTCGGCCTGGCGGGCGGCACGATCGAGGGCGAGGAGGTCACCGAGGCCGCGCGCCTGGGCGACGAGGCCTCGCTGGCCGCGTTCGACTCGTTCGCCGACTGGCTCGGCCAGGGCATGGCCGACCTGGCCGCGATCCTCGACCCCGGCTGCTTCATCATCGGCGGCGGCGTCTCGCGGGCCGCCGACCTGTTCCTCGACCGGGCCAGGCGGGTCTTCGCCGAACGGCTCACCGGCCGCGGCCACCGCCCGCTGGCCGAGATCAGGCTGGCCCAGCTGGGCGCGTCCGCCGGCCTGGTGGGGGCCGCCGACCTCGCCCGGCGACGCTAGAGCCGCCGTACGTGTCGGTCAGGGTCGCCACCTACAACCTGCACGGGATGCGCGACAGCGTGCCCGCGCTCGCCCGGGTGATCACCGCCATGGACGCCGACGTGCTGTGCGTCCAGGAGGCGCCCAGGTTCGGCCCGTGGCGGGCCAGGCGCCGCGCGCTCGCCGAGGCGGCCGGCCTCACGCTCGTGACGCCGGGCCGGATCGGCGGCGTGGCCGTGCTGTGCGGGCGGCGGGTTCGTGTCGTGCACGCCGCCGCCCACCGCCTGCGCGGCTTCGCGGGGCTGGAGCAGCGCGGGCTGGCCGTCGCGGTCGTGCAGGCGGGCGCGGCGCGGCTGGCCGTCGGCTCGCTCCACCTCGACCTCAGTGGCCCGGCCAGGATGCACCACGTCGCCGAGGCCATGACGGTCATGGAAGGGGTGGCCGCGCGGTTCTCCGCCACCGTGGTGCTGGCCGGCGACGTCAACGAGCAGCCCCATCAGCCCGCCTGGCGCTACCTCGCCGCCCGGCTGGCCGACTGTCACGCCGTCGCCCCCAAGGGCGACGGGCTGACCTTCGCCTCCCGGCGGCCGTCCGTACGGATCGACGGGGTGTTCGCCGGGCGGACGGCGCAGGTCGTGTCGTGCGGGGGAGTGGACGCCGAGCTGGGTGACCTCGTCACGGCCAGTGACCATTTGCCGGTAGTGGCGGAGTTGCGACTTGGGCACTAAAGGGCAAGAGGGGCCGGGCAGTGCGTAGCATTTTCCCTATGACCCGTCGCTTTCGGCGGCGTGCGCTCTCTTCGCTCCTGGTGACACTCGTGGCCTGGTGCCAGGTCGCTCCGGCCGCGCATGCCGATCCTCGCCCGCGCTCGATCGAGGCGTGGCAGCAGTCGACCAGCGTGCGTCTCCAGGCCGACGCCTCGCTCTCCGACGTGCTGGCCCTGTCCGCGAGCGACGTGTGGGCGGTCGGCCAGCAGGAGATCTGGGACGTCTGGAAGAACCGCGGCACCATCCGCCACTGGAACGGCAGCGGGTGGTCGGAGGTGCCCGTACGCGACAACACGGCCGCCGGCAACCTGCGCGGGCTGGCGGCGGCCTCGCCGTCGCAGGTGTGGGCGGTCGGCGACGGGCACGACGGCCTGCCCTATCTCGCCCACGGCGACCAGTCGGGCTTCGACCGCGTCAGGCCGCAGGGGCTGCGCGCGGGCGACTGGCTGGGCGGCATCGACGCCAAGCCCGGCCGGGTGGTGGCGGTCGGCAGCCGCGAGCGCAACGGGCTGATCCTCACCGGCGAGGGCTCCCACTGGACCGTCCAGGAGACCAGGAAGGGCGCCCTGTACGCGGTCGACGGCGGGTTCGCGGTGGGCGACACCGGCGCCCAGCCGCTGGTCGTCCACCAGTCGGGTGGCTCGTGGAAGGCCATGGAGCTGCCGTCCATCCGCGGCGGCTACCTGCGTGACGTACAGGTCGACAACTCCAAGCGGGCGATCGCCGTCGGCGGCGTCTACCACGGCCCCGGCGACATCTCCCCGCTCGTGCTCGTCTGGAACGGCAAGCGCTGGCGCGAGGTGCGGGTGCCGGGCGAGGCCCGGCTGTACGGGGTGACCGGCGACGGCAAGGGCCGGTTCTGGATCACCGGCTACGACCCGTCGCGGCCGGCGGAGCCGTACCTGCTGCGCTGCGAGAAGAACGCGTGCGCGGCCATCCGCGGCGGCGCGCAGGACGGCCGGCGCAGCGTGCGGCTGCAGGCGGTGACGTACTTCCCCGGCAAGGGCACGGTGTGGGCGGTCGGGCACGTGGTGTCCGACGACGACCGCTACACCGACGTCGTCGAGTCGTTCGCGCCGAAGAACGTCATCACGAAGTCGTGAGCCGGCACGCGGCGCCGCTCAGAACGGCGGCGCGGCCGGACCCGGATGCCGCTCAGAACGGCGGCGCCGCTCAGACGACGGCGCCGTCGTCCCAGCCCGAGTCGTTGGGCGGGCCGTCACCCATGCGCACCACCAGCGCCACGAACCCGCCGATGAACGCCGCCACCGCCGTGAAGAGCGCCCAGCCCTCCATGTGCCAGCCCGCCACCGCCGCGACCAGCAGGTACGCCGGGCCGCCGAACAGCGCCACCCACGCGAGCTTGGTCGGCAGGTCGAGCTTGGGCAGCGGAGGCGGGGGCGGGGGCTGGAAGTGGCCCTCGTCATCGTCGTCATCGTCATCGCGGCGCTCGAGCTCGTCGTCGCGGAGTTCGTCGTCGCGGAGTTGGTCGCCGAAGGAGCCGGACATGAGGGGCCCCTCCGGCGGCTTGACGACCCGGCGGGTCGGCTCGGGGGAGAGGTTCTCGCTGTCCGGCCATGGCTGATCGGCCGAGTCGTGCTCGGCTGTGTCGTTGAAGGACGCGACGATCTGCCGCCAGACCTCGTCCTCGTCACTCTGGGGCGTCACCTAGATGAGCCTCTCCGCAGCGACCGCAACTTCCCCCTGGGTGCGATCAGTCCCTCTGCAAGGGTACCGAGGCATGTGTCCGGATGAAGTCGAGGCTACCGGCAAAGATCCTGTGGGCATCGTTGTCCAGCGTCGCAACATGGTAGCTATCGGTAAGCTCCTCGATCGTGGCCTGCGAGACCTTCTCACGGATGATCGCGACACTCGTGGGCCTGACCACGTGGTCGTCCGTGCTGTGGAAGACCAGCAGCGGCTGTGTCACCTTCGCCAGGTCGGCCTGGACGAGCGACCACAGCCCGGGCAGTGAGGCGGCCGCCTTCACGGGGGTGCGGGTGTAGGCCAGCTCGGTCACGCCGGGCTTCTTGACGTCGTTGCCGACGCCGGGCACCGACGGCACGAACCACTTCAGCAGCGGAGCGAGCCGCATCAGCGGCACGTCGTTGACGATCGACGGGTTGACCAGCACGACGCCCCTGATCGCCGAACCGTGCACCTCGGCCAGCCGCAGCGCCATGCAGCCGCCTAGCGACAGCCCGGCCACGAAGACCTCGGCGCAGCGCCCGCGCAGGTCCTCGTACGCCTTCTCCAGCTCGGCGTACCAGTCCTCCCACCGCGTGCGGTTCATCTCCTGCCACCGTGTGCCGTGGCCGGGCTGACGCGGCAGCGAGACGCTGAGCCCCCGTCCGGCCAGGTATTCACCCCACGGGCGCAGCGACTGCGGCGTGCCGGTGAACCCGTGGCACAGCAGCACACCGATCTCGCCCGCCTCATGGTGGTACGGTTCCGCGCCTGGCATGAGCGGCATAACAGCTCCTCCGTGCCGTTTCATTCCGGCAATTTCTTCCAGAACGGCCCGATCGTCGCATGTTTGTGGGTAGTTGTGCGAGAGCTGGTGTAGGAGCATCGTGCTCGAGGTGGGAAGATGACTGTGCTCGCCCACACTGCTCGACCAGAACAGCGCTGAGGAAGAGGTGCCAGGTGTTCTACTGGGTGGTCAAGGCCATCTTGGGGCCGTTCCTCCACCTCGTGTTCCGGCCGTGGACGGAGGGCGCCGACAACGTGCCCAAGCAGGGTCCCGCGATCCTGGCGGGCAACCATCTGTCCTTCGCCGACCATTTCTTCGGCCCCCTGCAGATCCGCCGTAAGGTCATCTCGCTGGGCAAGGCCGACTACTTCACCGGGCGCGGCGTGAAGGGCTTCTTCACCCGGCTGTTCTTCAGCGGTGTCGGCACCGTGCCGATCGACCGTTCCGGCGGCAAGGCCAGTGAGGCCGCGCTCCGCACCGGCCTGCGGGTGCTGCGCGAGGGCTACCTCCTCGGCATCTACCCCGAGGGCACCCGTTCACCCGACGGCCGCCTCTACAAGGGCAAGACCGGCGTCGCCCGGCTCGCTCTGGAGTCGCGGGCCCCGGTGATCCCGTGGGCGATGGTCAACACCTACGAGATGATGCCGACCGGGCGTCCGCTGCCCAAGCTCGGCATCCGGCCGGGCGTGCGGTTCGGCAAGCCGCTCGACTTCTCCCGCTACTACGGCATGGAGGACGACCGCCTCGTGCTGCGCGCGGTGACCGACGAGATCATGTACGCGCTGATGGAGCTCTCGGGCCAGGAGTACGTCGACAAGTACGCCGCCAGCGCCAAGGTGGAGATGGAGCGCGCCAGGCGCGCCGCTGCGGCGGGCAACTGACCGCACGAGGGCGGGTCACCCGGAGGCCCGTAAGGCCTCTTCCGTCCTGCGCATCGCCGTGGTCATCGCGAGCAGTTCCGCGCGGCTGAGCCGGTCGACGAGATAGTCGCGGACGATCTCCAGATGGGCCGGCGCCACCCGCTCCAACAGGTCGGCGCCCGCCGAGGTGAGCCGGGCGAGCACGCCGCGGTCGTCCGACGGGCAGGTCAGCCGCTCGACGAGCCCGGCCTTCTCGAGCCCGCCCACCTGGTAGGTGAGCGCGCTCTTCGACACCACCACGTCACGCGCGAGCTCCGTCATGCGCAGCCGCCGCCCGGGTGCCTCGGCGAGCCGGACGAGGATCTCGTACTGCGGGTGGGTGAGGCCGGCGGCGGCCTTGAGGTGCTCCTCGATCCGTCGCTCCAGCAGATGCGAGGTCGTCAGGAAGGCCCGCCACGCCGCCATCTCGGTCTGGTCGAGCCATCGGGGCTGCGTCATCGGCTCAGTCTACTTGTCGTTCAGATTTGAACCCCATCTTGTTACAGTGGTCGTTCAAATCTGAACAACAGCTGGAGGAGGCCGTATGGCCGACCAGGTGCGTCCCGTCGTCCTGCTGGTGGCCAGGGTCGCCATCGGAGTGATCTTCTTGGTGCACGGTTACCAGAAGTTCTTGACCATCGGGATCGAGGGCACGACCGAGTTCTTCGAGTCCGTCGGCATCCCGTTGGCGGCGCTCGCGGCCCCGGCCGTGGCGGCGACGGAGGTCGCGGGCGGGCTGGCGCTCATCGCGGGCGCGGCGCTGCCGCTCGCGGGCTCCCTGCTCGCCCTCAACATGATCGGCGCCATCGTGTTCGTGCACGGGGAGAGCGGCTTCTCCGCCGGCGACGGCGGTTACGAGTTCGTCCTGGCGCTCGCGGCGGCCAGTCTCGCCGTCGGGTTCTCCGGTGGGGGCGCGTTCGCGCTCGACAACGTGCGGTTGCGCCGCCGCGGCGCCGCCGCCGTGATCGCCTGACGCCCGCTCAGGTCAGATGGGCCCTGATCTGCTCGATGTGCTCGGGCGTGGTACGGCAGCAGCCGCCGATCAGTGAGGCCCCCGCCTGCTGCCACTCCTTGGCGGCCTGGCCGAACTCCACCGGGTCGGTCAGGCCGAGCCACCGGCGGTTGCCGGCGTCCCACGTCTCGCCCGAGTTGGGGTAGACGACCACGGGCAGCCCTCCCGACAGTGTCCTGACCAGCGTCGGCATGTGGCGCGGCGCCGTGCAGTTGACACCCACCGCCACCACCTGCGGGTTGCCGGTGAACAGCGCAGCGGCCTCGGCGATCGGCGTGCCGTCGCTGATGCGCTCGCCGTCGCGGCACGAGAAGCTCACCCACGCCTTCACCCCGGGAGTGGCCGCCAGCAGCCGGGCCAGCGCCCGCGCCTCGGTGTAGGACGGGATGGTCTCGCAGGCCAGCAGGTCGGGGCCGGCCGAGGCGAGGATCTCCCAGCGGGGCAGGTGCCAGGCGTACAGGCCGTCCTCGTCGAGGTCGTAGTCGCCGGTGTACTCGGCGCCGTTGGCGAGGTAGGCGCCGTACGGGCCGACCGAGGCCGCCACCAGGCCGCCACCCGCCTCGTCGCGCGCCTGGGCGGCGAGCTCGACCGACAGCCTGATCAGCTCCTCGGACCGCGCCTGGTCGAGGCCGCGCCGTGCGAAGCCGGGCAGCGTCGCCTGGTAGCTCGCGGTCGTGGCGACGTCGGCGCCCGCCGCGAAGTAGGCGGCGTGCACGCGCCTGATCAGCTCCGGCTCCTCCATGAGCAGCCGCGCCGACCACAGCTCGTCGCGAAGATCGGCGCCGAGCCGTTCGAGCTGGGTGGCCAGCCCCCCGTCGAGGACAAGTGTCGTCACCCATCCAGGGTAGAAGCTACGGCGGACATCTCCTGACACGCCTCCGCCCGGGCACCGGACGCCAGGGCCGGAGGACGGCCGGCCCGCGGCTCCGGCCCCGACCGTCGGCACAGGGCCGCGGCGGCCCGGCTCAGGCCGCGAGACGGGTCAGGGCGGGGCGGTCGAGGACGGTCACCTCACCGTGCCCGATCACGATGATCCCGCGGCGCTCGAACCCGCGCAGCGCGCGGTTGACACTCACGCGCGTCGCGCCGATCTCGGCCCCGAGGCCCGCCTGGCCGCCGTGCAGGGCCACCCGGCCGCCGTCGCACCGGCGCACCAGCCAGGACGCCACCCGCGCGGGCACGTCGCGGACCGCCGCGTCGAGCAGCCGCTCGTCCAGGTCTCGCACGGTGGCCGCCAGCGTGCGCAGCAGCCGCGCCGCCACGGACGGTTCCGCCTCGAGCAGCTCCAGCACGGCGGCCCGCGGCAGGTAGGCGACCCGCACGGCGGTCATGGCCGTACGGGTGGCGCGGTGCGGGCCGTCGACGAGGAGGGCTGTCTTGTCGAAGGCCACCGGCGCCTCCTCCACCGCGAGCACCACCTCCCTGCCGTCGGCGCTCACCCTGGCTGCCTTCACCCGTCCGTCAAGCAGCACGATCAGCTGGTCGGCAGGGTCGCCTTCCGTGCACAGCACCTGCCCGGCCGGGTAGTCACGCCACCGCGCCCGCCCCGCGAGCCGGCGCACCCGCTCCTCGTCGAGCCCCGCGAACATCGGCAGGTCGGCCAGCGCGTACGTCATGTATCCCGTGATACACCAGCCGCGTGCCCGGCGATGCCGTGCCCGCCGGGCCGCGGCGCCTAGGGTGCGGGGCCATGGCGAGATACGTGATGCACCTGGCGTTCGACGACGACCCCCGGCGGCTGGCCGCCCGCCCCGCCCACCGTGACCACCTGCGGCGGCTGAAGGAGGACGGGCGGTTGGTCACCGCCGGGCCGTGGGCCGACGACAGCGGAGCCCTGCACGTCTACGAGGTGGCGGACGAGGCGGAGCTGCGCGCGATCCTGCGGGACGATCCGTACACGGCGGTGGACGGCTACGAGATCGTGCTGCTCAAGGAGTGGACCCCGATCCTTTGACGCGCTCCCCGACCTGAAGGCCGGGGATTCAGCCTGTGCCGCGCGTGCGGCACTTCTGAAGGCTTCCTGTTTCGCCGGGTCCTGCCCTCCGCTAGGCGGCGGGTCTTACGGTCCCTCCGCAGGCGTTTAGCCTCTCCGCCCGTCCGGCGGCGAGGATGTTGATCGCGGCGTTGACGTCCCGGTCATGGGCCGCGCCGCAGGGGCACACCCACGACCGGACGTCGAGCGGCATCGACTCGGCGAGCGCACCGCATGCCGAGCACAGCTTCGAGCTGGGGAACCAGCGGTCCACCTTCACGAAGGTCCGGCCACGCCGGGCGGCCTTGTATTCCAGCATGCTCACGAACGCCGACCATCCGGCGTCGTGGACGGACTTGGCCAGGCGCGTGCGGGCCAGGCCCTTCACGGACAGGTCCTCCACCATCACCGCTTGGTTGTCGCGGATGATCTTCGTGGAGAGCTTGTGCGCGAAGTCCCGGCGCGCGTCGGCCACCCGGGCGTGCGCCCTGGCGACCTTGACGGCAGCCTTCTTCCTGTTCGCCGACCCCTTCGCCTTGCGGCTGAGGTTCTGCTGCGCCTTGCGCAGCCGTCGTTCGGCGCGGCGCAGGAAGCGGGGGTTGTCGATCTTCCGGCCGTCTGACAGGACCGCGAAGTATGTCAGGCCCAGATCGATGCCCATCTCCGACGCGATCCGCGGCAACGGCTCGTCGCCGACCTCGACCACGAACGAGGCGAAGTACCGGCCCGCCGCGTCCTTGACCACGGTCACACTCGAAGGCTCGGCGGGCAGCGAACGCGACCAGCGGACCGGCACATCCCCGATCTTCGGCAGGCGCAGCTTCCCACCCGCCGTGACACGGAACCGGGCGTTGCGAGTGAACCGGATCGCCTGCCGCCTGTCCTTGCGCGACCGCAACCGGGGCGGGGCCACCTTCAGCCCCTGGCGTTTGCCGGTGATCGAGGCGAAGAAGTTCCGGTAGGCGGTGTTCAGGTCGGCCAGTGCCTGCTGTAGCACCACCGCCGACACCTCGCCCAGCCAGGCCCGCTCGGGGGTCTGCTTGGCCTTGGTGATGACCCGCTTGGACAACTCGGCGTCCGGGACATACGGCAACCCCTGTTCGCGGGCTTCCTGCCGGGCGCGCAACCCGTCGTTGTACACCGTCCGCGCGCACCCGAACGCCTTGGCCAGTTCTTGGCGCTGACCGGCGGTCGGGTAGAGGCGGACGTTGTACCGAAGCTGCACGCCATGATCTTACCGTTGGTTTATGGCCGAGTACGGAGACATCAGAACCGGAAGACACTGCATTTTTGTCCTGCACGCCCACTTGGTTTTCGTGACCAAGTTCCGGCATCGGGTGTTCACCGGCACCCACCTGGAGCGCATGGAGCAGATCATGCGGGACGTGTGCGCTGATTTCGAGTGCGAGCTCGCGGAGTTCAACGGCGAGAGCAACCACGTCCACCTGCTGGTGCGCTTCCCGCCGAAGGTCGCCCTGTCCCGCCTCGTCAACTCGCTGAAAGGGGTGTCCTCCCGCAGAATGCGGCAGGAGTTCCCCGAGTTGGCCCGCCATTACTACCGGGCGAACAAGCTATGGTCGGGCTCCTACTTCGCCGGGAGCGTGGGCGGCGCACCGATCAGCGTCCTGCGCCAGTACATCGAGCAGCAAAACCGCCCTGTCTGATCCAAGACGCCGGTCCGCCTGACGGCGGACCGGCTTTCCCTGCCCCGCTACGCGGGAAAGTCCGCTTCACCCCCCGGCCTGAAGGCCGGAGCACTGCGGACGAACCTGGTAGCCGTCCGGCCTGTCAGTCGCGCTTCCAGAAGGGGCCGCGGCGGCGGGGGGCGGGCGCGGGGGGCGCCCCGCCCACCACCTCGGTCAGGACCGCCACGGCGCGGTCGTGCAGCAGCCGCGCGTCCGCGCCCGGCCGTTCGGCGGCCTCCAGCTCGCGGGCCAGGCCCTCCAGCCTCTCCTCGCCGCCGAGGTAGGCGGCCAGCGCGGCCAGCCGGGTGCCGAGGTCGGCCAGGTACGCCAGGTCGGGTGCGGGCAGGGCGCGCAGCCGCTCGAGCTCGGCGACGAGCTGCGGACGCACCGTCTCCACCGGACGCCCGCCACCTCGGGGAACAGGCATCGGCGGGCGGGGTGCGAACGGCGGCACGCCGGAGATCGGGCCGCCGCTGGGCGGAGCGGCGGAGAGATCGTGTTCCATGAGCGGCTCCACACGGGCCGCGCCGAGCCGCGGACCGCCCGGTCGCCCGCGTGCGAACGACTGGACGGCGACCTGCGGCGGGGCGGCCGCGGCGATGCCGAAGAGGCCCGCCGCCGGAGCCGCCCCCGGCAGCTCCCACCCGCTCGGCGGCTCGACCGGCTGGATCACCCGGTGCTCGGGCTCGCCGCCGGCGACCTCGCGGGTGTCGACGGCCACGTACGCGGTGAAGCGGCACAGCACGCCGTACGCGAGGGAGGTGTCCACGATCCGGGACTCCAGGTCGTGTTCGCCCATCGCGTACCGGTCCTCCAGCTCGCGCAGGTGGGCGCGGGCCCAGACGGCGCGCAGGGCCGGGTTGTCCGCGGTGACGCCCTCGACGTGTTCCTCCCACGGCCCGCCGGCCGCCGTCCCGCGTACGGTGACGGACGAGCCCGCGCGGCAGCGCCCGTACACCCGCAGCGGGACGCCAGGGAAGATCGAGCCGAGATGCGTGACCGTCTCCGGTTCGACGTCGAGGCCCTTCAGCGACAGGTCGGTCACCAGGGGAGCGCCGATCCGGCGGTGGATGTGCTCCATCGCGGCGTCCAGCCGGTCCTCCGACTCGACCAGCTCGCAGCGCCCCGCGCCGAGCCCGGCGAGCCGGCCGAGGAAGCCGGCGTTCACCGCCCGGTCGATGCCGACCGTGTGCACGCGCATGGCCGACAGCGCGCCGCCGGCCTGCTCGAGGATCTGGTCCTCGTTGCCCACCTGGCCGTCGGTGACGAGCACCACGACGCGTTCGCGCTCGCCTCGCGCGCCGAGCAGCCTGATCGCCTCGCGCAGCGGGGCCAGCAGCTCGGTGCCGCCGCGCGCGTCCACCCGCGCCAGGTGCTCGACCGCGCGGTAGCGGTTGCGGTCGGACGCCTCCACCAGCCCCTCGAACGCCTGCTCCACCACGGAGTCGAAGGTGAGCACCGCGAACCTGTCCTGCGGCGTCAGCGTGTCGACGATGCGGGCGGCGGCGCGGCGGGCGCAGACCATCTTCCAGCCGCTCATGCTGCCGGACCTGTCGAGCAGCAGCACCAGGTCGCGCGGCGGTCGCGGCGCCTGCAACGGCGGCGGGAGCACGGTCAGCGCGAACGTGCCCAGCCCGTCCAGCTGCAGCGACGTGGAGGCGTCGAACGACAGGCGCAGCACGAAGTCGCGGTCGAGGCGCTCGCCGGGACGCACGCGTACGGTGTGGACCCCGTCGTCGCGGCTCTCTTCCTCCACCACGTGCAGGCTGGAGGCGAGCTCGCGCAGCCGCAGGCCGGCGGCGTCGACGTCGGCGGTCAGCGACAGCCGCACCGGGTCGGGGAAGCCGGGCAGCAGGACGGGCGGGGTGATGCGGGAGGCGTCGGGGACGGCGTCGGTGTCGGGCGCCGTGCCGTCGCCGGCCGGTTGGCCGTCGACCGGGCTGCCCGGGATGTAGCGCGGGGCCACGACCAGCGGGAACCGGAAGGTGGCCGCGCCGTCCTCGTACGGCAGCGGCTGGCTCAGGGTGAGCCGTACGGACACGCGTTCGCCCGGCAGGATGTTGCCCACCCGGATGGTGAACACCTCGGGCCGGTCCTCCTCGGCGATCGCGGCCCGCCTGCCCTCGCGCAACGCCTGGTCGTAGTCCTGCCGGGCCTGCCCGCGCTCCTTGAGCACGCCCTCCACCACGTGGTCGGCGGCCTCCATGCGAAAGCCCGTCACGGCCGCCCGGTCGGGCAGCGGGAAGACGTACGTGGCCTCCAGCGTGACGTCGAACGGGTTGCGGAAGCCCTGGGTGACCTCGACCCCCGCGACGAGCCCGGAGATCGCGGCGCGCACGTCGACGCTTTCGAGCGGAAGGTTGCCGCGGCCCGTCCGCAGCGCGCCGAACCCGGCGTCGGGCACCGTCGGGCACTGTGCGGGCTCCAGCGACGTGATGTTCATATCAGTTCCCTCTCTTCGAGCACCGCGAGCAGCGGGCGGGCCGCCGCCAGCACCGCCTGTACGTCCTCCTCGGACGGGAGCCTGGTCGCGTCGAGCACGATCCGCACCCGTTCGGCCAGCCGCACCCCGGTCACCATCTCCCCGGGCGCCGGGCCGTCATGCAGCACGACGGCGTCCTGATCGGGTGTCCGAGGTCGTTCGGCCCAGAACCGCGCCCGGGGTTCGGCCGGCGGGTCGTCCGCCGGGCGCGCGGGTTCACCGGCGGCAGGCAGCCGGGCCGTGGCCTCCAGCATCCGGTCGGTCGCCCCCGCGAGGGCGGCCTGGATCTCCGCGATGGAACGGCCGGCCGCCTGCAGCCGCTTGACGGCCACGAGCTGCAGCAGGTGCCGGCGGCCGTACTGAGCCACCCGGCCGCGCCGGGCGAGCGGCGGGTCGATCAGGCCGATCGTGGTGTACCAGCGGATCAGCCGCTCTCCGGGCAGGTCGCGGACCCGGCCGTTCGCGGGCGGCGACGCGTCGGCGCGCAGGGCGCGCGCCGCGTGCCCGGCGAGCTCGCCGAGGGTCCAGGTGTCGCTCATGTCTCCACACTGACACTGTCACGATGACAGTGTCAACGTCGTTCCCGGAAGAACTGTCGTGCCTATTTCGTTATCTCTGTGGAAAGTCCGACCGACGGGGAGGAACGACACATGGCTACGATCACCGGTCCGCTCTCGGGAGAGGCCAGGAACACCGTCGCGGAGGCGCTCCAGGGCGCGCTCGTCGACCTGATCGACCTGTCACTGGTCGCCAAGCAGGCTCACTGGAACCTCATCGGCTCCCACTTCCGTCCGATCCATCTCCAGCTCGACGAACTCACCGACCTGGCCCGGCAGCACATGGACACCATCGCCGAGCGCGCCGTCGCCGTGGGGGTCAACCCCGACGGCAGGTCCGCCACGGTGGCCCGCTCCACGAAGCTGTCGCAGCCGGACGGCGGCTGGATCGAGGACGGCAAGGTCGTGGCGACCATCACCGACACCCTCGACGGCATCAGCAAGCGCATGTACGAGCGCATCAGGGCCGTGGATGAGCCCGATCCGGTCACCCAGGACCTGCTCATCGCGATCGCCCAGGACATCGACAAGCAGCACTGGATGTTCCAGGCACAGCGCTAGCCGTCGCGAGGCGCTCGAGAGCGGCGCCGCAGGAGGCCCGGGCCGGATCGCCCGGGCTTTCGCATGTCACGCGACGGCGACCCGTCGTGAGGAGTTCGGTGCCGGGATCCTTGCCCTTGGTGTCCGTGCGGTCGACTAGCGTGGCACCGAGAGGGAGGCCCACGATGTCCCACAAGACTCTCCCCCGTACGGGCCCGCTCCTGGCGGGCGGCGACGGCCTGTACGGCCCGATCGGCCGGCCGGGCGAGAGCGGCCTGGCGCTGCCCCAGGGTTTCGCCGGACGGGTCGTGGCCAGGTCGGGCGCGAAGGTCGCCGGGCTCACCTGGCACGCGGCCCCCGACGGCGGCGCCTGTTTCCCCGACGGCGACGGCTGGATCTACGTGTCCAACTCCGAGCTGCCCCTGCTCGGCGGCGCCTCGGCGCTGCGCTTCCGCGCGGGCGGCGACGTCATCGACGCGTACCGCATCCTGTCCGGCACCGACCTCAACCGCGCGGGCGGCGCCACGCCGTGGCACACCTGGCTGTCGTGCGAGCTCGGCCACCGCGGCCGCGTCTTCGAGTGCGACCCCTACGGCGTGCGCGCCGCGCGTCCCCGCCTGGCCATGGGCCGCTTCCGGCACGAGGCCGCCGCCTGCGACCCCGAGCGGCAGGTGGTCTACATGACCGAGGGCGAGCCCGACGGCTGCCTCTACCGGTTCCGCCCCGGCGACTGGGGCGACCTGACCGAGGGCACGCTGGAGGTGCTGTGCGCCTCGGGCCGCTGGCGACCGGTGCCCTCGCCGGCCGCGCTCCTCAGGGCGACCCGCCACCAGGTCGAGGAAGCCCGCCACTTCGACGGCGGCGACGACTGCCACTACGTGGGCGGCGTCTGCTACTTCACCACGCGCGGCGACCGCGGCCTGTGGGCCTACGACGCGGGCGGTTCCACGCTGGAACGGCTGTGCGAGGGCGTGCGCGCCGTCACCGCCGCGCCCTCGGGCGACCTGTACGTCGCCCGCGACGCCGGGCGGGCCAGGATCGACCTCGTCGCGCCCGACCGCTCGGTGGCCCCGTTCCTCAGGCTCGTCGGCCACGACGACGTCGAGCTGACCGGGCCGGCGTTCTCGCCGCGTGGTGATCGCCTGTGCTTCTCGGCCAGGCGCGGCCGCACCGAGGGGCTGACGTTCGAGGTCACGGGCCCCTTCCGGGCCTGACCGTCGCGGCCCGTGACGCGCCGCGACACGTGCCCGTCTGGAGGTCGCTGATCACCTTCGTATAGAACCGGGGTGCAGAAGCCGACCACAGGAGGATCACGCGGTGAAATACGTGCGCATAGGCGGATACGGCCCGGGCATCGTCACGATCGGCGGCGGCCTCACGAGGGTGGCCTCGCCCTCGTTCCTGACCGTGCATCCCACCCTGCCGGTGCTGTACGCCGTGGGGGAGCTCCAGCGCGGCTGGCTCACCGCGTTCACGGCCGAGGGCACGTTGCAGCCACTGGACGAGCGGCCGAGCGAGGGCGCCGACCCCTGCCACATCGCCGTGGACCCCGAGGGCGCGCTGCTCGCGGTGGCCAACTACGGCGACGGCACCGCCACGCTCTACCGGCTCGACGAGCGGGGAGCGTTCGCGGGCGACCCGATCGTGCTGCGCCACGCGGGCTCGGGCCCGGTCGCCGGCCGCCAGGAGGGCTCGCACGCCCACGAGGCCGTCTTCCACGACGGCGTGCTGCACGTCTCCGACCTGGGCACCGACGAGATCCGCCGCTACCGCCACGACGGCACCCCGCTGGAGCCGATCACGATGCCGCCCGGCACAGGGCCGCGCCACTTCGCCTTCGCCGGTTCGCGCCTGTACGTGACGGGCGAGCTCGACGGCTCGGTCACGCTCGTCGAGGGCGACCGCCGCACGAGCGTCCCCGCGAGCCGGCGTCCCGGCGAGAACATGCCCTCCCACCTGCACTTGGAAGGCGATCTCGTCTACGTCGGCAACCGCGGCCCCGACACCGTCTCGGTGCTGCGCGCCGCCGACCTGTCGCCGGTCGCCGAGGTGCCCACCGGCGGCGTGTGGCCGCGCCACTTCGCCATCGACGGCGACCGCATGTACGTGGCCAACCAGCGCTCCGACCAGGTCACCGTGCTCGCGCTGCGCGACGGCGTCCCCGAGCCGACCGGGGAGGCGCATGAGGTGGAGAGCCCGTCCTGCGTACTGGTCCAGTAGGGATCAGAAGTGCCGGGCGGCCGCCATGGTCAGGACGATCGCCGCCCGCCAGCGCTCGTACCCGGCGTCGTCGCGTTCGCCGGGTTCGAAGCGCCGGTCGAGGTGCCAGGTGTCGCGCAGCTCGCCCATCGAGCCCCACATGCCGGATCCCAGCCCCGCCAGGAACGCCGCGCCCAGCGCGGGCGTCTCCTGGATCGCGGGCCGTTCCACCGGTGAGCCGAGCTGGTCGGCCTGCATCTGCATGAGCAGGTCGTTGGTGCTGGCCCCGCCGTCGGCCTTGAGCACCTGCGCGTGGCCCGCGCCCATCGACTCCACCACGTCGCGCACCTCGTACGTGATCGCCTCCAGGGTGGCGCGGACCAGGTGCGCCCGCGTGGTGTCGCGGGTGATGCCGGCGATCATGCCGCGCGCGCCCGGCTCCCAGTGCGGCGCGCCCAGCCCCGTCAGGGCCGGTACGAACACCAGGCCGCCGCTGTCGGGCACCGTGCGGGCCAGAGCCTCCGACTCGGCCGCGCTGCCGAGCACCCCGAGCCCGTCGCGCAGCCACTGCACCGCCGCCCCGGTCACGAAGATCGACCCCTCCAGGGCGAACGTCCGCTCACCGGACGGCGTCTGCCAGGCCACCGTGGTGAGCAGCCCCGACCGCGAGCGCACGGCCTCGTGGCCGGTGTTGGTCAGGACGAACGAGCCGGTGCCGTAGGTGCACTTGACGTCGCCGACGTCGAAGCACGTCTGCCCGAACAGGGCGACCTGCTGGTCGCCGCCCATGCCGCTGATGGGCAGGTCGAGCCCCAGGAACGCTCCAGGATCGGTCTGCCCGACCGGGCCGAAGCTGGGCATGATCTCCGGCAGGGCCGACTCGGGCACCCCGAACAGCTCGCACAGCTCGGGCTCCCAGGCGCCGGACTCCAGGCCGTACAGGAGGGTGCGTGAGGCGTTGGAGGCGTCGGTGACGTGCCGCGCGCCCGAGGTCATCCTGGCGATCAGGTAAGAGTCCACCGTCCCCAGCGCGACGTTCCCTGACTCGACCCCTTCCCACAGTCCGGGGTCGTTCTCGGCCAGCCAGGTGAGCTTGGTCGCCGTGAAGTACGGGTCGAGGCGCAGCCCGGTCAGCTCCGAGACGCGGGGATCCAGCTCCGCCTCGCGCAGGCGCGTGCATATCGTGGAGGTGCGGCGGTCCTGCCAGACCATGGCACGGCGTGGCGCGGCGAGGGTCCGCCGGTCCCACAGCACCGCGGTCTCGCGCTGGTTGGTGATGCCGATGCAGCAGGGTGAGGCGGAGGCCCCGCTCAGGGCGGTGGCGCAGGCCGACAGTGTCGCCTGCCAGATGTCCTCGGGGTTGTGCTCGGCCCAGCCCGGCTGAGGAAAATGCTGGGTGAACTCTTCATAGCCCTTTGATTCCATCTGACCGTTTTCGGTGACTACGAGGGCGGTGACACCTATCGTCCCGGCGTGGATGGCCAACACGCTCACGATATGTCCTCCGTTCGCTCTTCGGCCGGTGTGCTCGGGCGTTTGGTCTAGACCACGGGTGTGATGCCGGGCACAATGCGAGTCTGTCATCAGCACTGGTTCATGGCCCCAACCGGGAGGAACCCGTCATGCGTATTGGAGTGCTCACCGGGGGCGGCGACTGCCCCGGTCTCAACGCCGTCATCCGGGCAGTGGTACGCAAGGGAGTAGCCGTCCACGGCCACGAGTTCGTCGGATTCCGCGACGGCTGGCGCGGCCCCCTCGAGGGCGACACCATGCCGCTCGACATCCAGGCCGTCCGGGGCATCCTGCCGCGGGGCGGCACGATACTCGGCTCGTCCCGCACCAACCCCGTGAAGATCGAGGGCGGGGTCGACCGGATCAAGGAGAACCTGGCGTCCACCCAGGTCGACGCGCTGATCGCCATCGGCGGCGAGGACACTCTGGGCGTCGCCCGGCAGCTGTACGAACGCGGGGTCAAGGTCGTCGGCGTACCCAAGACCATCGACAACGACCTGTCGGGCACCGACTACACCTTCGGCTTCGACACCGCCGTCAACATCGCGACCGAGGCCATCGACCGGCTGCACACCACCGCCGAGTCGCACCACCGGGCGCTCATCTGCGAGGTCATGGGCCGGCACGCGGGCTGGATCGCCCTGCACGCGGGCATGGCCGGCGGCGCCAACGTCATCCTCATCCCGGAGAAGCCGTTCGACATCGACCGGGTCTGCGAGTACGTCGAGTCCCGCTTCCGCACCCGCTACTCGCCCATCGTGGTGGTCGCCGAGGGCGCGCACCCCATCGAGGGCCAGATGGAGCTGCAGGCGGGCGAGCTCGACGCGTTCGGCCACGTACGGCTCGGCGGCATCGGCGAGGTGCTGGCCAAGGAGATCGAGAAGCGCACCGGCAAGGAGGCCCGCACCACGGTGCTCGGCCACATCCAGCGCGGCGGCACCCCGACGGCCTACGACCGGGTGCTGGCCACCCGGTTCGGGCTCCAGGCGATCGACGCGGCGCACGAGGGCGACTTCGGCGTCATGGTCGCGCTGCGCGGCACCGACATCGTCCGTGTCGGTCTCGACGAGGCCACGTCCGAGCTGAAGACCGTGCCGGTCGAGCGCTACGCGGAGGCCGAGGTGTTCTTCGGCTGAAAGCGGCTTGCAAGCGGGCGGCCGTACCGTCGCGGAGCAGCGGATCACTTCCGCTGGAGCCTCTCGGGTACGGCCCGCGCCGCAGCGAGTCGGCGGCCCACCACAGGCGTCGCGAGCCGTGCCCGTAGAGGCGGGTCACCCCCGTGAGGGCGTGCCGGAGAGTTCCCACTCCGGCACGCCCTCGGCAGGTGCCGGACTAGTCGCGGGGCTGCCGACGGGGGACGGCGCCGTTGTAGAGAAGCTCCTGCTGCTGCCGGGTGGCGCGGCGGCGCAGCTCCAGCCGGGCCACGAGCTCCGCGTCCTCGCGCTCCTCCTCCTGCGACGGCGACAGGATCACCATGAGGAGCATGGTCAGCGTGATCAGGCTGATCACGGTCATGAGCGGGACGAGGAAGTCGAGCGCGTCCGCACCGGCGATCCGGGCCGGCTCGCCGTGCACCGTGACGTGCATGGCGTACATGCCGGTGTAGTGCATCCCGGCCACGGCGGCGCCCATGACCAGGGAGGCGGCCGTGATCCAGACGGCCTTGCGCACCCGCAGGGTGAACCACAGCGCCACCGTGGCGGCCACCACGGCGATGCCCACGGACGCGGCCACGAGCAACCGGTCGTAGGAGACGTGGGCCGACATGTTCATCGCGTACATGCCGAGGTAGTGCATGGAGGCCACGCCGAGGCCCGTGAGCAGGCCGCCGCCGAGCAGCGCGGGCAGGCGCCCGCCGCCGTACGAGACCAGCAGCAGGCCGGTGCCGACGACCACGATGGCCACGACCGCTGAGGCGGCGGTGAGCCAGACGTCGTACTTGATCTGGGTGCCGTCCACCTGGAAGCCCATCATCGCGATGAAGTGCATCACCCAGATGCCGGTGCCGCCGATCGAGACGGCGGCGCCGAGCAGCCAGCGCAGCCGGGTGGCGCCGTGGGAGACATGGGCCTGCGCGGTGAGCCGCAGCCCGAGCATCGACCCGATGCAGGACATCACGTACGCCAGCACGGGCGTGAGCAGTCCGTACGTGAAGTGATTCACAGCAGAGGTCATAGATCGGTTCCTTGCCTTGGAGATCCGGAGATTCTGGCACTCGAGATGTCCTGTTTGCATGGATAACTCAACTATCTGTCAAAGATCGAGTCGGGAAGGCGGGGCGTGACGGGCGATCCCGCCGAGCGACACCCGGACTAAACTCGGAGGTCGCGACGTTGCCAACAGGGCGCCGTTTCTCCCCGTCTTCCCGGAGGTCCCACCATGACGATGTCCGCCCTGGGCGAGCCGTGTGTTCTGCTCAAGCTGGGCGAAATCGTCCTCAAGGGCAAGAATCGTGAGCTGTTCGAACGCCGGCTGATCAGCAACATCCGCGACGCGCTGCAGACCGTGGACATCAAGGTCGACGTGCGCAAGCGGCACGGCGTCATCGCGATCTTCCTGCCGCAGGGCGCCACCGCCGAGCAGGCCGACGCCGTCGCGCGGCGGGTCGCCGACGTGCCCGGCCTCATCTGGATCCACCAGGCCTGGCGGGTCGCCAAAGACCCCGACAGCGTGCTGAAGGCCGCCCTCGAACTGGCCGGCGAGAGCGAGGAGGCCAAGCGGGGCGCCCGCTTCGCCGTGCGCTCGCGGCGGCGCGACAAGCGCTTCCCGATGACCTCCAACGAACTCGACCGGTTCGTCGGCGGTGCGATCAACGACGAGTACCACCTGCCCGTCGACCTGAAGAACCCCGAGCTGACGATCTTCATCGAGGTCGACCGCGACGAGGTGTTCGTCTTCACCGGCGGCATCCCCGGTCAGGGCGGCCTGCCCGTCGGCAGCAGCGGCCGGGCGCTCGTGCTGATGTCGGGCGGCATCGACTCGCCGGTGGCGGCGTACCGGATGATGCGGCGCGGCCTGCACGTCGACTTCCTGCACTTCTCCGGCATCCCGTTCACCACGTCCGAGTCGATCTACAAGGCGTACGCGCTGGTCAGGAAGCTCGACAGGTTCCAGGGCAGGTCGCGGCTGTGGGTGGTGCCGTTCGGCAAGGCCCAGCAGTCGATCCGCAACTCCGGTCAGGACCGCCTGGCCGTGATCGCCCAGCGGCGGCTCATGCTCAAGACGGCAGAAGAGGTCGCCCACCGCATCCGCGCGTCCGCGCTGATCACCGGCGACGCCCTCGGCCAGGTCTCCTCCCAGACGCTGGCCAACATCACCGCCCAGGACAACGCCGTCGAGCTGCCGATCCTGCGGCCGCTGGTCGGCTGGGACAAGACCGAGATCATGGCCGAGGCCCGGCGTCTCGGCACGCTGGAGATCTCGGAACTGCCCGACGAGGACTGCTGCTCCCTGCTCGCGCCCAAGCGCGCCGAGACCCGGGCGAAGATCGAGGACCTGAAGCAGATCGAGCGGCGGCTCGACGCCGAGGAGCTGTGCGTCCAGCTCGCCGACTCCATCCAGGAGTACACGCTCTAGACGGCACGTCCCCGCCCGCGCCCTCTCCGCGCTGAGGGGAAGCTCGCTTCTCACGTGAAACGGCCCCCCGCGCGAGCGGGGGGGCCGTCCCGTGTCACATGGCGAGTGCTGCCGCTGCCGTCGTCTTGCCGAGCAGGGCGGGGAAGTCGTTCATCACCTGGGCGAGCTCGCCCAGGTCGGCGCCCACCAGGGCCTGCGGGCCGTCGCAGAGCGCCTGCTCGGGGTGCGGGTGCACATCGACGATCACACCGTCGGCGCCCACCGCGACGGCCGCGCGGGTCAGCGGCAGCACCAGCTCGCGCCGGCCGCCCGAGTGCGACGGGTCGATGATCACCGGCAGGTGCGACAGCTGCTGCGCGACCGGCACCGCGGAGACGTCGAGCGTGTTGCGGGTCGCGGTCTCGAACGTCCTGATGCCGCGCTCGCACAGGACGATGTCGAGGTTGCCGCGCTGGGCGATGTACTCCGCGGCCATCAGCCACTCCTCGACGGTGGCGTTCATGCCGCGCTTCAGCATCACCGGCCGGCCCGCCGTCCCGACCGCCTGCAGCAGCGCGAAGTTCTGCATGTTGCGGGTGCCGACCTGGAGCATGTCGGCGTACGAGGCCACCAGCTCGACGTCCCTAGCGTCCGTCACCTCCGTCACGATCGGCAGGCCCGTCTCCTCGCGGACGTCCGCGAGGATGCGCAGCCCCTTCTCGCCCAGCCCCTGGAACGCGTACGGCGACGTGCGCGGTTTGAACGCCCCGCCGCGCAGCAGCACCGCCCCCGCAGCCTGCGCCATCCTGGCCGCCTCCAGCGTCTGCTGGTGCGTCTCCACTGCGCACGGCCCCGCGATCAGCGTCACGGTGTCGGGGCCGATCGGCACACCCCCCACATGGACGGTCGACCGTTCCGGATGGTTCTCCCTGCTCACCAGCTTGTACGGCGTCGACACCCGTACCACGTCCTGCACCCCCCTCATGCCGCGCAGGCTCGCCGGATCGAGCTGCGTCACGTCGCCTACGAGGCCGACGATCGTCCGCCGCACGCCCTTGCTGACGAACGCGTCCACCCCGGCCGCCCGGACGACGTCCACGACCGACGTGAGGTCGTCCGCGGTCGCCTCGGGGCCCATCACGATCACCATTGCTGCTCCTTGTCGTCATGCCCCGGCCCGGCCCCGGGAACGCGAAAGGCCCCGGGTCCTCGGACCCGGGGCCTTTCGTTCGCCTGTCTGCTAGCGCAGCGTCAGATGGCGAACGGACTCGGGTCCGTCGCCATACCAAAACAGGAACGCGGTGCGCATAGTTCTCTTATCGTAGCGCACCCAACCCGGCGCGATGCCGGTGGCGGCTCGATGGCAGGATGGCCCATGACGCGAGACGGGTGAGGAGAGTGATCGTGGAGGAGTCGCGCCTGCCGCCAGGCCAGTACGTCCCGCGTGGCCGGCCTGTGATCCATTACGGCAGGGTGCCCACGTTCCGGCCCGAGCGCTGGGACTTCCGCGTCTTCGGGGCCACCGCCTCAGGGGCGGAGCACCGCTTCACCTGGGACGAGTTCGCCGCGCTGCCGCGCGACACCCGCATCTCCGACTTCCACTGCGTGACCAAGTTCTCCCTCATGGCCAACGAGTGGCACGGCGTCACCCCGGCCACGATCATGGAGATCGCGCCGCCCGACCCCGGCGTGCGCCACGTGATGATCTGGGCCGAGTACGGCTACAGCGCCAACCTGCGGCTGTCCGACCTGTCGGCGCAGGACACCCTCTTCGCCACGGACCTCGACGAGAAGCCCCTCAGCCCCGACCGCGGCCACCCCCTGCGGCTCGTGGTGCCCCACCTGTACGCGTGGAAGAGCGTCAAGTGGGTGCGCGGCATCGAGTACCTGCTGGAGGACCGGCGGGGCTTCTGGGAGGAGCGCGGCTACCACAACATCGGCGACCCGTGGCGTGAGCAGCGCTACTCGTACCAGGAGGAGCAGGGCGAAGGCCCACCCTGACCCACCGCCGCGTCCGACGTCGTGCACGGCAGGGTGAGGGCCCGCCTCTGCCGTGCGGCGGCGCGCCGGTCTTCAGCGTAACGTGAGCATCTGATTACACTATGCTGGCATTGCCCTGGCGACTTTGCTTTCATTCGGCGGCGTGGTGGGATGCTGAGAGTTCTGGCCGTGGACGACGAAGTGCCGGCTCTGGAAGAGCTGGCCTATCTGTTGCGCCAGGACGAGCGGATCGAACACGTCACCACCGCCGCCGACGGCGTCACGGCCCTGCAGGACATGGTTCAGATGATCGGCGGGGGAGAGCGGCTCGACGGGGTGTTCCTCGACGTGCGCATGCCGGGGCTCGACGGGCTCGACCTCGCCCGGCTCGTCAGCGGCTTCCCTTCGCCGCCCCGGCTGGTGTTCGTCACGGCCCACGAGGAGTGCGCGGTGCAGGCGTTCGAGCTGGAGGCGGTCGACTACCTCCTCAAGCCCGTGCGCGCCGAGCGGCTGGCGGAGGCCGTACGCAGGCTGGAGGCCGCCGCGTGTCCCGCGCCGCAGCAGGGCCAGGACGACGTGATCCCGGTCGAGCTGGGCGGGCGCACCCGGTTCGTGCCGCAGCAGGCCGTCCGGTTCGCCGAGGCCAAGGGTGACTACGTACGGCTGCACACCGTCGACGGCAGCTACCTCGTCCGCATGTCGCTGGCCGCGCTGGAGCGGCGGTGGTCGGAGGCGGGGTTCCTGCGCATCCACCGCAGCACGCTCGTCTCGGCCCGCCACGTGAGCGAGCTCCGGTTCGACGGCGGCCGTGTCACCCTCACGGTCGGCACCGAGACGCTGCAGGTCAGCCGCCGACACAGCCGCCAGGTCCGCGAGCAACTCGTCCGCCACCCCCGCAACGTCATCTCCTGACCCCCACGCGCCCACGGGGCGCCGGCATCACGTCCATCTCCGCCGTGCGCCCCCATGCCGCGCATGGACGGGCTGCCCGCCCTGCGCCGGCCTCTCCGCCGACGCCACCTCCCAGGCGCCACAACGCCCGTCCCGGCCGTACGTGCCGCCTCCGCGTGTGCTCTGTCGCTCTATCGGACGTACGTGCTCGGGCGGGCTCGCGCGTTCCACGCCCGGGCCGGCGTACGTGGTGGGAAACCTTCCGCCGCCCGGCTGGGGTGTGTGTCGTGGCCCGGTCGGGGGTGCCTGTGGGTCGAGTGGGGGGGTTGACGGGCGGGCGTGAACGGGGGAGAGAGGCGCTGGTGGGTGGGCGTGAAAGTGTGCGAGGCGGACTGGCGCGGCGTCCGTGGTGGTGCCGCCGGGTCAGGCTCGGCCGAGTGCGACGGTGCTGGTCACGACGGGAGTACGGAAGTGACTGGTGATGCCTGTGGTCGGCAAAGGGTGTGTCAAGTGTGTGTGCAGGCCCCCTGATTGACCGTTCGGCGTGCCGGGACGACCGCTCGTCGTTCGCGCACTCTCCGTATGTCGATGACTACAGACCGCTCAACGAGCTGGGCGTGAACGGGGTTTCGCCCACAAGATCGCAACCGTAGTGTTTCGGCATCGGAAAGCCACCTGGCGCATCGGGGGGCGGAGGCCGCAAGGCTCACGTACACCTCTGATGCGCCGGATTCACCGGCGACCACGCACGTCGCCGCGGCTGGCCGGGCCCTTGACCGGGGGGTGGGGGCCCGCCCAGCCGCATCGGTAGAAGGGGCGCCTGCGAGGCCGTAGAACCAGGCCCCGCGATCCGGCCTTCGGGGGCGGTCGGATCGCGAGAGCAGGCGCCCCATAACCACCACACACCTCCACTCACAGAGCGCCGCTCGCGGGGAAGCCCCTCTCAGGGGAAGTGGCCTTCGCAGGGGAGCCTCACTCTCGGGGAGCATGGCTCACGGGAAGCGCCCCTCACAGTCACCACCGCTCGCAAGGAGAGCGCTCCCCGTAGGATGCGGCACCCACGGGAAGCGCTGTTCGGGGAAGCGGCGCGTACGGGGAGTGGCGGGTGGGGGGAGAGGTCAGGTGGGGCGGAGTTGTTTGAGTAGCGCGATGTCCTCGGCGTGTTTGGGAGCCTTGCCGGGGGTTTCGATGCACAGGGGGACGCCTGCGGCCACCGGGTGGCGCATGATCTCGGCGAACGGGGCGCTGCCGATGTGGCCCGCACCGATGTTCTCGTGGCGGTCCTTCTTGGCGCCGCACACGTCCTTCGAGTCGTTGGCGTGGATCAGCTTGAGCCGTCCCGGCGCGATCGCGTGCAGGGCGTCGAACGTCTCCTTCACCCCGCCCTCGGCGGCCAGGTCGTGGCCCGCCGCGAAGGCGTGGCAGGTGTCGAGGCAGATGCAGGCCCGCGGGTGCCGGCCGAGGGCGTCGAGATACGGCTCGAGGTCCTGCACGGTGGCGCACAGCATCGCGCCCTGACCTGCCATCGGTTCGAGCAGCAGGTCGGGCCCGCCGTCGGGGATCTCGTCGAGCAGCGGCACCAGGTTGTCGCCCACCTGCCGCAGTGCCTCGTCGCGCCCCTGGGTCACCGCCGAGCCGGTGTGCACCACGACCCCTTTGGCCCCGATCTCGACCCCGCGCCGCAGCGCGTGGCGGACGACCGCGACCGAGTCCTTCAGCGTCGCGGGATTGGGCGAGCCGAAGTTGACGAGGTAGGGCACGTGGATGAAGGCCGGCACGCCCGACTCGGCCAGCTTGGCGTCCTCGTCGGGCTTGCCGTCGTTGAGCGCCCACCCGCGCGGGTTGGTGACGAACACCTGGATCATCTCGGCGCCGATCTCGGCCATGTACTTCAGGCCGCCCGTCGCGAGGCCGCCCGCGACGGAGACGTGTCCGCCGATGAGGGTTGTGGGAGTCATGGTGCCTTCCAGTCTAGGCAGCCGGTCGGGACCGCCGGCCGTGCGCTGACCAGCGGAAAGCGTACCCCCTGAGGGTGGCAAAGGTTGCCTCAAGCGACGGCGGCGGGGGAGCGATCCGCCCGCGCTCCGTGACGTCTCTTGGAGCATGACACGAAAAGGACGGAGAATCCGGGCGGTCACTTCGGAGTTCTCGTCCCTGGACCGGGCACAAGCGCCTGTGTGTACTTCTGACATGCCGGACGCTCTCGACGCCTTCAACGCCCTGCCGCCCGCCGAGGCCGAGCGGGACCTGCTCACCTGCTGCGCCTCGCGCGCCTTCGCCGCGCGGATTGCGTCACTGAGGCCGTACGCCGACCTGAATGCGCTGCTGGACGCGGCGGACGCGGCCGTGCGGGAGCTGAGCCGGGACGACGTACTGGAGGCGCTGAAGGCGCACCCGCGGATAGGCGAGCGTCCTGACGGCGACGGCAGAGAGGCGGCGTGGTCACGGCGCGAACAGTCCGGCGTCGAGGACGGGTTGCGCGCCGAACTGGCCGCGGGCAACCGGGCGTACGAGGACAGGTTCGGGCACGTCTACCTGGTCTGCGCCACCGGGCTCACCGGCGCCGAGCTGCTCGCCAAGCTGCGTGATCGCCTCGGCAACGACGAACGGGCCGAACGCGGGGCCGTACGCCGCGAGCTGGCGGCCATCGCGCGGCTGCGGCTGTCCCGGCTCATGGAGGAGGGCGGATGAGCTTCTCCACGCACGTGCTGGACGCGGTCACCGGCCGCCCGGCCGCCGGCCTGCGGGTACGCCTCGAGCACGAGGGCCGCGTCGTGGCCGAGGGACGCACCGACGCCGACGGCCGCATCAAGGGCTGGGACGCGGGGCCCGGCGTGCACCGCGTCGTCTTCGACACCGGCGCCTACCTGGCCGAGACCTTCTACCCGGAGGTCGTCGTGACGTTCACCGTGGCCGACCCCGCCCAGCACCACCACGTGCCGCTGCTGCTCAGCCCGTACGCCTACTCCACCTACCGAGGGAGCTAGATGTCCGTGAAGCTAGGCCCCAACCGCTACGGCAAGGCGGAGACCAGGCTCGTCCACGTGGTCAGGGAAGGCCCGGTCCACCGCATCAAGGACATCACCGTCAGCACCTCGCTGTCGGGTGACATGGAGGCTGTCCACCTCACCGGCGACAACGCCTCCGTCCTGCCGACCGACACGCAGAAGAATACGGCGTACGCGTTCGCCAGGAAGCACGGCGTCGGGCAGATCGAGGAGTTCGCCCAGCTGCTGGCCCGGCACTTCGTCAGCTCCCAGCCGTCGATCCACCACGCCCGCGTCCAGATCGAGGAGTACGCCTGGGACCGCGCGGGCCCGCACTCGTTCGTCCGCGACGGCGGCGAGGTGCGCACGTGCGTCGTCCACCACGACCGCGACGGGCGCGGCACGGTCGTGTCGGGGCTGACCGACCTGGTGGTGCTCAACACGGCGGGCTCGGAGTTCCACGGCTATCTCGTGGACGAGTACACCACCCTGCCGCCCACCCGCGACCGCATCCTCGCCACGGCCGTGACCGCCCGCTGGCGGCACACCGGCGGGACCCGCTCGTACGCCGGGTCGTACGAGAAGCTGCGGGCGGCGCTGCTCGACGCGTTCGCCGGGACCCACAGCCTTTCCCTGCAGCAGACCCTGTACGCCATGGGCGAGCGCGCTCTCAGCGTGTGCCCCGAGATCTGCGAGGTCAGGCTGGTGATGCCGAACAAGCACCACGTCGCGGTCGACCTGTCGCCGTTCGGCCTGGACAACGACAACGTGGTTCTCCAGGCCCTCGACCGGCCGTACGGGCTGATCGAGGGCTCGGTGCTGCGCGAGGACGCGCCCGACGCCGGATTCGCCTGGGAGTAGGAGAGATGGACTTCTTGCGGCCCACGACGTGGGCGGAGGCGCTGGCCGCCAAGGCGGACCGGCCCGAGGCGGTGCCCATCCAGGGCGGCACCGACGTGATGGTGGAGCTCAACTTCGACCGGCGCAGGCCCGAGGCGCTGCTCGACCTCACCCGGGTGGCGGAGCTGCGGGAGTGGGAGACGCTGCCCGGGTACTGCCGGGTGGGGGCGGGGGTGCCGTACGCGACCGTCATCGACGAGCTGTCCGGCCCGCTGCCGGGGCTGGCGCAGGCGTCGCGCACGGTCGGCTCGCCGCAGATCCGCAACCGGGGCGGCGTCGGCGGCAACCTGGGAGCGGCCTCGCCCGCCGGCGACAGCCATCCGCCGCTGCTCGCGGCGGGGGCGGTGGTCGAGGTGGAATCGCGCGACCGGGGCGTGCGGACGGTCCCGGCCGCCGAGTTCTATCTCGGGCCGAAGCGCAGCGCACTGGAGCCGGACGAGCTCATCCGGGCCGTGCGCGTGCCGCCCGCGACAGGACCCCAGTACTTCTCCAAGGTCGGCACCCGCAACGCCATGGTGATCGCGGTGTGCTCGTTCGCCGTCGCGCTGCACCCCGGCGAGCGGCGGGTCGGCACCGGCATCGGCTCGGCAGGGCCGACCCCGCTGCGGGCGCTGGAGGCCGAGGACCTGCTGGCCCGCGAGCTCGACTGGGACGCGCCGCTCGACCCCGCGCTGGCCCGCCGCTTCGGCGAGCTGGCCGCCCGCGCCGCCGCGCCGATCGACGACGTACGGGGCACCGCCGCGTACCGGGTGCACGCCGTCGGCGTGCTGGCCCGCCGCACGCTCACCTGGGCCTGGAACGACCACCGCGAGGAGAGGGCCGCCTGATGCGCGTCACGTTCACCGTCAACGGTCGCGAGCAGACCGCCGACGGCGTCTGGGAGGGCGAGAGCCTCCTGTACGTCCTGCGCGAACGTCTCGGCCTGCCCGGCGCCAAGAACGCCTGCGAGCAGGGCGAGTGCGGCTCGTGCACGGTCCGGCTGGACGGCGTGCCGGTCTGCGCCTGTCTGGTCGCGGCAGGACAGGCCGAGGGCCGCGAGGTGCTGACGGTCGAGGGGCTGGCCGACGGGGGCGCCCTCGACCCGGTGCAGGAGGCGTTCGTGGAGTGCGGGGCCGTGCAGTGCGGCTTCTGCACGCCCGGTCTGGTGGTGCAGGCTCACGACCTGCTGGAACGCGTACGCCACCCGTCCGACGCGGAGATCAGGGAGGCGCTGGCGGGCAACCTGTGCCGGTGCACCGGCTACGAGAAGATCCTCGACGCGGTACGGCTCGCCGCCGCCCGCCGGGCCGGGGGAGCGGACGGTGAGTGACCAGGGGAGCGGGGTGGTGCTCGTCACGGACGTGGCGGTCGCGCCGGTGGTGGGCCCCGAGATCGAGTCCGGATATATCAGGATCGAGGGCGACCGGATCGCCGAGCTGGGCCCCGGACCGGCGCCCGACGTCCCCGGCGCCGTCCGGATCGACGGCAGCGGCTGCCTGGCCACGCCCGGCCTGGTCAACACCCACCACCACCTGTACCAGTGGGCCTCACAGGGGCTCGTCCAGGACGCGACGCTGTTCGAGTGGCTGGTCGCGCTCTATCCGGTGTGGGCGGCCATGGACGCCGAGGTGGTCAGGGGAGCGGCCACCGCCGGACTCGGCTGGCTCGCCCTGTCGGGCTGCACGACCACCAGCGACCACCACTACGTCTTCCCCAAAGGGCGCGGCGACCTGCTCGCGGCCGAGATCGAGGCGGCCCGCGAGGTGGGGCTGCGCTTCCACCCGGCGCGCGGATCCATGGACCGGGGTCACTCCAAGGGCGGGCTGCCGCCGGACGCCGTCGTCGAGGACCTGGACGACATCCTCGCCGCCACCGCCGAGGCCGTGGACGCCTACCACGACCCGTCCTTCTCCTCGATGCTGCGCGTGGTGGTTGCGCCCTGCTCGCCGTTCTCGGCCAGCGCCGAGCTGATGACCGAGTCGGCCGCCCTGGCCAGGGCCGCGGGGGTGCGCCTGCACACCCACCTCGCCGAGACCCTCGACGAGGACGAGCACTGCCTCGAGCAGTTCGGGGCGCGCCCGGTCGACTACATGGACAAGCTGGGCTGGCTGGGCCCGGACGTGTGGTTCGCGCACGCCGTCCACCTCAGCGACGGCGACATCGGCAAGCTGGCCGCCACCGGCACCGGCGTCGCCCACTGCCCGTCGTCCAACGGGAGGCTCGGCGCCGGGATCGCCCGCGTGTCGGAGCTGCTGCGCGGCGGCGTGCCGGTGGGTCTCGGGGTGGACGGCAGCGCCTCGTCCGAGCTGACGCCGCTGTCCGGCGAGATGCGCCAGGCCCTGGTGTTCCAGCGCGCCCGTCTGGGGCCCAGGGCGCTGAGCGCCCGGCAGGCGCTGAAGCTGGCCACGCTGGGCGGCGCCCGCAACCTCGGCAGGGAGGCGGAGCTGGGCACGCTGCAACCGGGCAAGCTGGCCGACGTCGCGCTGTGGCGGGTCGACGGCCCCTTCACCCCAGCCGTCCCCGACCCGGTCTGCGCGCTGGTCTTCGGGCCCCCGCCGCCGCTGGCCCGCCTGCTGGTCGGCGGGCGCACGGTGGTGGCGGACGGCGAGCTGCGGACCGTCCCCCAGGACGTGGCCGGCCGCGCGGGCGTCGCGGCCCGCCACCGCCTGCTGCGGGCGGCGGAGGAGCAGGGCGTCACGGTCGGGAGCGAGCTGGACGTACGCAGCCGGAGCACCCGAAGGTCCTGAGCCAGGTGGCCCGGCACCGGACCCGGCGAACCTCAACGCTACGATCACCACGGCGATCTGGGCAAATCCCCCAAATAGTCAGTTCATCCGTCATTTCTCGCATAGGGGTACTTTCTTTCATGACCAAGGTCATCGTGGTG
Source organism: Nonomuraea maritima (assembly GCF_900100395.1). Lineage (GTDB taxonomy): Bacteria > Actinomycetota > Actinomycetes > Streptosporangiales > Streptosporangiaceae > Nonomuraea > Nonomuraea maritima. The sequence goes on from NZ_FNFB01000027.1 coordinate 35,665, forward strand.
GCGACACCCGTCCATGGGCACGTCATGCCACTCCTCGCCGTCGCCGCGGACCTCGTGCGCCGGGGACACGACGTCGTCGTGCACACCGGTTCCAGGTTCGGCGAGCACGTCCGGCGGATCGGGGCCCGCCACGTGCCGCTCCCCGCGGAGGCCGACTACGACGACCGCGACTACTCGGCCTCCTTCCCCGGCCGCGACGACGTCCCCCCGGGGCCGCCGCGGATGGCGTGGGACCTCATGCACATCTTCGGCGACCCGGTTCCTGCCCAGTACGACGGCCTGCGCAAGCTGCTGGCCGAGTTCCCCGCCGCCGTCGTGATCGGCGACGCGTCGTTCGGCGGCAGCGCGGCGCTCGCGCTGACCCACGAGCGGACGGCACGTCCGACCGTGGTGGGCGTGGGCATCATGCCGGTCATGTTCGAGAGCGTCGACGCCGCGCCGTTCGGTCTCGCTCTGCCGCCGCTCGCCGGTGACGAGGGCAGGGCCCGCAACCAGGCGCTCAACCAGCAGGCGCGGGAAATGCTCGCCCCGCTGCACGGCTATCTCGCGCAGGTGTACGCCAAGGTGGGCGTGCAGCTCGACGACCAGCTGTTCAACATGGTGGGCACGGCGCCCGACCACTTCGTCCAGCTCACGGTGCCCGGCTTCGAGTACCCGCGCAGCGACCTCCCGGCGTCCTTCCGCTTCGTCGGCGCGCTGCCGCCCGCACCGGAGCCCGGCATGGAGCTGCCCGACTGGTGGTCCGATCTATCCGGTGAGCGGCCGGTCGTCACCGTCACCCAGGGCACCGTCGACAACGCCGACCTGACGGCGCTCGTCGTCCCCACCCTGCGCGCCCTCGCCGAACTGGACGTGACCGTCGTCGCGGCCACGGCCCGTCCCGACGGCCCGGCCGCCGTGCTCGACGCCCTCGGTGAGCTGCCCGCCAACGTACGGCTGGGTGGTTACATCCCGTTCGGGCAGCTGCTCCCGCTGAGCGACGTGCTGATCACCAACGGCGGGTACGGCGGGGTACAGACCGCGCTGCGCCACGGCGTGCCGCTGATCGTCGCCGGTGAGACGGAGGACAAGCCAGAGGTGGCCGCCCGCGTCGAATGGAGCGGCGCCGGCGTGAACCTGCGCACCGGACGCCCCGACGAGGCCGCCGTCCGCGCCGCCGTGGAGTTGGTGCTCGGCACGCCGCGGTACCGCGAGCGGGCCCTGGCCCTTCAGGCGGAGATGGAGACGTACGACCCGTTCGACGCCATCGCCGAGATCGTCGAGCAGGCCTGACGCGCGTTTCGCGCCCGCCCGGGGCGCGTACGGAACCGCCTGGGATGTGATGATGAGTCACGCCTTCCTGCCCGCTCGCGCCGGGCAGGAAGGCGTGTCAGGACATTGTTCATCATCAGGTGGGAGTTCCTAGTGGTTCAGCACGTTCTGGTGGCACCTGACAAGTTCAAGGGATCCTTGACGGCGGCCGAGGTGGCCTCCCGGATCTCGGCCGGCATCGGCGTGCCCACGGTCGAGCTGCCCGTCGCCGACGGCGGCGACGGCACCGTGGACGCCGCGGTCGCGGCCGGCTTCGGCCGGATCACCGTCGAGGTCACCGGGCCGACGGGCGAACGCGTCCCCGCCTCCTACGCCTGGCAGCCCACCGGGACGGCCGTGATCGAGCTCGCGGAGGCGTCCGGACTGCGCCGGCTGCCCGGCGGGCACGAGCCGCTGACCGCCACCAGCTACGGCACCGGCGAGCTGATCGCCGACGCCGTCCGCAGGGGAGCCAAGCGCGTCGTCCTCGGCCTCGGTGGCAGCGCCTGCACCGACGGAGGGGCGGGCATGGCCCAGGCACTGGGCGCCCGCCTGCTCGACGCGGGCGACCACGACCTGCCGCGCGGCGGGGCCGCGCTCAAGGACCTCGCCCGCATCGACCTGTCCGGCTTCCTCGACGTCTCCGGCGTCGAGTTCGTGGTGGCGAGCGACGTGGACAACCCCCTGCTCGGCCCGCACGGCGCCGCCGCCGTCTACGGCCCGCAGAAGGGCGCCACCCCCGGCGACGTCGAGGTCCTCGAATCGGCGCTGGCCCGCCTGGCCGCCGTCGCCACCGCCACCCACGGCCTCATGGGCGCGGTCGAGCACGACGGCACCCCGCGCGCGATGGGTGTGGCAGGGGCGCCCGGCGCCGGCGCGGCGGGCGGGGTCGGGTTCGCGGCCCTCGCCTTCCTGCACGCCGAGATCAGGCCCGGCATCGACTACCTGCTCGACCTGCTCGGCTTCGGCGACATGGTCCGTGACGCGCGGCTCGTGATCACCGGTGAGGGGTCGCTGGACGCCCAGTCGCTGCGCGGCAAGGCGCCCGTCGGCGTCGCGCAGGCCGCCGCCCGGGCCGGCGTGCCGGTCGTGGCCGTCTGCGGCCGTCGTACGCTCGGCGACGCGGAGCTGAAGGCGGCGGGCATCGAGGCCGCGTACGCGCTGACGGACCTGGAGCCCGACCCCGAGCGCTGCATGGCCGAGGCAGGTCCGCTGCTCGAACGCCTGGCCGCCCGCCTGGCCGCCGAGCTCGGCCTCGCGCGGGACGACGTCCGGTGATCCCGTACGACCTCGTCGTCCGCTCCCGCAGGACCGTCACGCCCGAGGGTGAGCGGGCCGCGGCGGTGGCGGTGCGGGGGGAGCGGATCGCCGCGGTGGCGGGCTACGCCGACCGGCTGCCCGCCGCCGCCGAGGTCGACCTGGGCGACACGGCGCTGCTGCCCGGCCTGGTCGACACCCACGTGCACGTCAACGAGCCGGGACGGACCCACTGGGAGGGGTTCGCCTCGGCGACCAGGGCCGCCGCGGCCGGAGGCGTCACCGCCGTCGTCGACATGCCGCTCAACTCCCTGCCGCCCACCGTCGACACGGACGCGCTCGACGCCAAGCTGCGGGCTGCCGAAGGGCGCTGCCACGTGGACGTGGGGTTCTGGGGCGGGGCCGTCCCCGGCAACGTCAAGGACCTCGCGCCCCTGCACGAGCGCGGGGTGTTCGGCTTCAAGTGCTTCATGTCGCCGTCGGGGGTCGAGGAGTTCCCTCCGCTCGGCGACGGCGAGCTGCGGCGGGCGCTGGAGGAGGTCGCCGCACTCGGCGCGACGATGATCGTGCACGCCGAGGACCCGGCGCTGCTGGGCGAGCCGGGCGGACCGACGTACCGGGAGTTCCTCGAGTCGCGGCCCGGCGCGGCCGAGCGCGGCGCGGTCGAGCGGCTGGTGGCGCTGGCCGACGGGACCGGCGCGCGCGTGCACGTCCTGCACGTCTCCAGCGCCGCATGCCTCGGCGTCCTGGAGGAGGCGCGGGCGCGCGGCGTGGCGGTGACCGCGGAGACCTGCCCCCACTACCTGGCACTGGCGGCCGAGCAGGTGCCCGAGGGACGCACAGCCTACAAGTGCTGCCCGCCCATCCGGTCAGCGGCCAACCGCGACCTGCTGTGGGAGGGGCTGGCCCGCGGCGTGCTGAGCTGCGTCGTGTCGGACCACTCGCCCTCGACCGCCGACCTCAAGGTGCCCGACTTCGCCGCCGCCTGGGGCGGCGTCTCCTCGCTCCAGCTCGGCCTGCCGGTCGTCTGGACGCAGGCCCGTCGGCGCGGCTTCGGGCTGGCGGACGTGGCCCGCTGGATGTCCGCCCACCCGGCCGCGCTCGCCGGCATCCCCGGCAAAGGGGCCATCAGCGTGGGCGGCGACGCCGACCTCGTGGCCTTCGACCCCGACGCCGACCACGTGGTCGACGCCACCCGCCTGCACCACAAGAACCCCGTCACCCCGTACGACGGGCACGCCCTCAAGGGCGCCGTCCTGACCACCTGGCTGCGCGGCCGCCCCGTGGACGGCGAGCCGCGCGGACGATTCCTGTGGAGGGCCCGCTAGATGACACCGTTCACCACCCTTCCCGACCTCGCCCTGCGGACGTTCGGCGGCGCCGTCGTGGCGGCCAGCGACGAGTCGTTCGCCGAGAAGGAGAGCCTCATCCGGCCAGGACGGCCAGGATTCCGCCCCGAGACGTTCAGCGGCAAGGGGCAGGTGTACGACGGCTGGGAGACCCGCCGCCGCCGCGAACCGGGGCACGACTGGGCGCTCGTCCGCCTCGGCGTGCCCGGCGCGATCCGTGGCGTGGTCGTCGACACGGCCTGGTTCAAGGGCAACTACCCGCCGCACGCCTCCCTCGACGCCGCCGCCGTCGAGGGCCACCCCTCACCGGACGAGCTGCTGGAGGCGGCCTGGACGCCGATCGTCCCGCTGTCGGAGCTCAAGGGCGACGCCGAGCGCCTGTTCGAGGTCGCCGATGAGCGCCCGTACACGCACGTACGCCTCAACATCCACCCGGACGGGGGAGTGGCGCGCCTGCGCGTCCACGGCGAGCCCCGTCCCGACCTGTCGATCCACGACGGGCTCGGCCTCGACCTGGCGGCGCTCGCGAACGGCGGGCTCGTCACCGCCTGCTCCGACGCCTTCTACTCCGCGCCCCACAACGTCATCGCGCCCGGCCTGGCCCGCCACCAGGCGGAGGGCTGGGAGACCGCGCGGCGGCGCGACGGCGGCAACGACTGGCTGGTCATCCGGCTGGCCGGGCGCGGGATCATCAGGCTGGCCGAGATCGACACGACCAACCTGCTCTTCAACGCGCCCGGCGCCGTGACGCTCACCGGCCTGGACGGCGAGCGCGAGGTGCCGCTGCTACCGCGCACCCGCCTGCAGCCCGACACCCCGCACCGCTTCCGCCTCGGCCACACCGACCCCGTCACCCACGTACGGGTGGACATCCACCCCGACGGAGGGCTGGCCCGGGTGCGCCTGCACGGCCACCTGGCCTAGCGGGCGTCACTGCCAGAGGAAGACCGTCGTGCCCGGCGGGCGCTCGCTGTTGGGCAGCGGCCGCTGGTACTGCACCACGCCGCCGTTGCCCAGCCGCTGCACGCGCACCTTGAAGCCGAGCGCCTCCAGCTCGGACTTGGCGTCGCCGACGTTCTTGCCGATCACGCCGGGCACCAGGGCGAACTGCTGGTTGTCACCGGCCTGCGCGTCGTCCTGCCCGTTGCCGTCACGGTCGCCGCCGCGGAACCACTGCCAGAAGTCCGTCTGGCAGCGCGCCACCGTGACCATGACCGGAGTGCCGGGGTTGACCTCGGTCTTGGCCTTGGGCGCCTGCGCGATGACCGTGCACGGCTCGGCGTCGTCGTCGACCTCGTTGACCTGCACCTGGAAGCCCTGGCCGCCGAGGTAGGCGGCGGCCTCGTCCTTCGGCATGCCGGACACGTCGGGCATGACCAGGCCGGCGCTGACGAAGATGTTGACCTTGGCGCCCTTCTTCACCTTCTCGCCCACCTGGGGCGAGGTGCGGATGACCTTGTCGCGCTCGACCTGCTGGTTGGGCAGGCGCTTGACCGAGCCCACGGTGAGGCCGGCGCCGGCGATCGCGGCGCGGGCGTCGTTGCCGTTCAGGTTGGCCACGTTGGGCACCACGATGCGCTCGGGCCCGAGGGAGACCACCAGCGTGACCGTGGACCCCTTCTCCAGCTCGGCGTTCGCGGCCGGCTCTGAGCTGATCACCACGCCCTCGGCCACCTGCTCGCTGTAGACGCTCTCGCCCTTGACCATCCGCAGGTCGCGGCCGGCGAGGTTCTTCTCGGCCATCGCGATGCTCTTGCCCACGAGGTTGGGCACGACGACCGTCTCCGGACGGGAGAAGTACCAGCCCGTCACCCCGACCGCCACCACCATCACGGCGGCCAGCGCCCCGAGGAACCAGCCGGGCCGGAAGCCGCGCCGCCGCTGCGGCGCCGCCTCGGCGCGCGGCTGGACGAGCGTGTGGGCAGGAGCGGGCTGCGGCGCAGAGACGGCTCCCGAGCCGGGACGGGATGCCCGCGGCATGGCGTAGGCGGCCGGCGGGCCGGGCATCGGCGGGGTCGTCGTGCGCGGCAGCACCCGATGCGCCTCCACCGCGTGCACCAGCATCGCGGTGGCGTCGGCGGGACGGTCGTGCGGCTCGCGGGCGGTGGCGTGCCCGACCAGCACGTCGACGAGCTGCGGCACCTCAGGCACCAGCGACGACGGCGCGGGCACGGTGTCGTGCACGTGCCGGTAGGCCACCGACATCGGCGTCTCGCCGTCGTAGGGCTGCTGGCCGGTCACCAGCTCGAACAGCATGATGCCCGCGGCGTAGACATCGCTGCGGACGTCGGCGGCGCCCGTGGTGACCTGCTCGGGCGCCATGTAGCCGATCGTGCCGATCATCATGCCGGTACGGGTCTGGTTGGTCGCCTCGATCGCCCTGGCCAGGCCGAAGTCGACCACCTTGACGCGGCCGTCGTCGGTCATGAGGACGTTCTCGGGCTTGACGTCGCGGTGCACCATGCCGGCCTGGTGGGCGGCGCCCAGGGCGGCGAGCACCGGGATCAGGATCTCGAGCGCCTCGCGGGCCGGCAGCCTGCCGCGCTCGCGCAGGATGTCGCGCAGCGTGCGCCCGGGGACGTACTCCATCGACAGGTAGACGACATCGTTGTCGGTGCCCTGGTCGAAGACGGCCACCACGTTGGGGTGGGACAGGCTGGCGACGGACTTCGCCTCGCCGATGAACCGCCGGACGAACGCCGGGTCGGCCGCCAGCGAGCGGTGCATGACCTTGAGCGCGACGGTCCGGTCGAGACGGATGTCGAGCGCCAGGTAGACGGTCGCCATACCGCCCTGGGCGATCCGGCTCTCGATGCGGTAGCGCCCATCGAGTAGCCGCCCGACCAGGGGGTCCGCAGTCGTCGTATCCACCCCGCCGAGTTTACGGGCGTTTTGCCACTGGCAGGGCCTCACCACCCGAAACCGATGCGGAGCCGTGCTCACAGGAGCGCCTCAGGAGCGCGCTCCTGTCACGGCGGCATCGTCGGCACAGGAGCGCGCTGCTGTCACGGCGTCATCGGGGAGGACGCCTCGGCGTAGCGGCGGCGCGGGATGCGGCCCGCCTGCCGCGCCAGGCGGCCCGCCACCACGGCCTCCTTCATGGCCGTCGCCATGAGGTCGGGCCGCTGGGCCCGGGTGACCGCCGTGGCGAGGAGCACGGCGTCGCAGCCCAGCTCCATCGCCAGCGCGGCGTCGCTGGCCGTGCCGATGCCCGCGTCGAGGATGACCGGCACCGAGGCCGCCTCCACGATCAACTCGATGTTGTGCGGGTTGCGGATGCCGAGCCCGGAGCCGATCGGCGCGCCGAGCGGCATCACGGCCGCGCAGCCTGCCTGCTCGAGCCGCCGGGCCAGCGCCGGGTCGTCGCCGATGTACGGCAGCACCACGAACCCGTCGGCCACCAGCCGCTCGGCGGCGTCGAACGTCTCGATCGGGTCGGGCAGCAGGGTGCGCTCGTCGGCGATGACCTCGAGCTTGACCCAGTTGGTCTCGAGCGCCTCGCGGGCCAGCCGGGCCGTCAGCACGGCCTCGCCCGCGGTGAAGCAGCCCGCCGTGTTGGGCAGCACCTTGATGCCGCGGCGGCGCAGCACGTCGAGCACGGAGCCGCGGGAGGCCGGGTCGAGCCGCCGCATCGCCACCGTGGTCAGCTCGGTGCCGGACGCCACCAGCGCCTGGTCGAGCACCTCGAGGGAAGGCGCGCCGCCGGTGCCCATGATGAGCCGGGAGGAGAACTTCTCCCCGGCGATGATCAGATCATCCACCTTGCACCGCCGTCAGCACCTCCACGCGGTCACGCTCGCGCAGCTCCGTGGTCTCCCAGGCGCCGCGCGTGACCACCTCGTCGTTCAGGGCCACGGCCACACCGGTGGTGGCCGTGGTGAGCGTGCGCACGGCCTGGGCCACGGTGATGCCGTCGGCCACCTCGTGCGCGGCCCCGTTGATGGTAACAATCATGAAAAATCCCGAAATCTTCCAGGGGCGCACAGCGCCGCCAGCTCGCTCTCCTCGCCCATCAGGACGGCCGTCGTCAGCGGCGCCAGCAGCACGCCGCCCCGGTGGTGGCCGGTCGCGTACACGAGCCCCTGCGTCCCGCTCGGCCCGATGAGGGGGAGATTGTCGGGGGTGCCCGGCCGCAACCCCGCGACCACGTCGGAGACCTCCAGCTCGGTGACGCCGGGCACCAGCTCCCTGGCGTCGCGCAGCAGCTCGTACAGGCCCCCGGCGGTCACCCTCGTGTCGAACCCCATCTCCTCCTGGGTGGCCCCGACCACCAGCTCGCCGTCTCCCCGGGGGACGAGGTAGACGGACGCGCCGTGGACGGCGCCGCGCACACATCGGCCGAGCAGCGGCTGGGGTGAGCGCAACCGCATGATCTGGCCCTTCACCGGGCGCACCGGCACGCCGGCCAGCTCGGTGCTCCAGGCGCCCGCGGCCAGCACGACCCGCTCGGCCCGCAGCTCGCCGCCCGTCTCCAGACGTACGCCGACGACCGCGCCGTCGCCGTCGTGCAGCAGGCCGGCCGCGCGCTCGCGCACCACGGGGACGGCGCGCCGCTCCAGGGCGGCCAGCAGCGCCGCCGTGACGCGGCGCGGATCGACCCACGCGTCGCCCGGCGCCAGCAGACCACCCCGTACGGACGGCGCCAGCATGGGCTCCAGCCGCCGGCACTCGCGCCCGGTCAGCCGCTCGACGGGCAGCCCGAGCTTGTCGAGGTAGGCCGCCATCTCGTCGAGCACGGCCATGTCGTCGGCGCCGAAGGCGACGTCAAGGGTGCCGTCGCTGCGCAGGTCGAGCCCGCCAGGCTCCAGGCCCGCGTCGTCGGCCAGCTCGGCGGCGAAGCCGGGCCAGCGGCGCAGCGACGCCACCCCGAGCCGCAGCAGCGGCACCTCGGTGTAGGTCACCTCGCTGACCGGGGCCAGCATGCCCGCCGCCGCGTAGGAGGCGCCCCTGCCGGGCGCCGGGTCGACCACGGTGACCGGACGGCCGGCGCGGGCCAGCCGCCAGGCGATCGACAGCCCGACGACCCCGCCACCCACGATCACGTCCACATGCGCTCCCTTCGCCGGCATGATCCGGATCAGGTGTCTTGCGGTCGAAGGCCCGTGCAGCCTTCCTCTCAGCCCGGTACGGCCGGACTCCCGCGCGTCTTACCGCCCCAAGCCTACGGCCTCGGCGCGACGGCCGGATACCCTCCCCGTTAAGGTCGTTCCCGTGGAGCATGTCGTCGTGGTGGGAGCGGGCCTGGCCGGGGTGCGTACGGTCGAGGCCCTTCGCGGGCGCGGTCACACGGGCCGCATCACTCTCGTGGGGCGCGAGCGCCACCGCCCCTACGACCGGCCGCCGCTGTCGAAGGCGGTGCTGTCCGGCAAGGCCGACAGCAGCTACATCGAGACCGACCTCGCCGCGCTCGGCGTCGACTTCCTGCCAGGCGTCGAGGCCAAGTCGCTGCGCGAGGGTGTCGTCGAGACCACCGAGGGCGAGCTCGGCTACGACGGGCTGGTCATCGCGACCGGCGCCGACCCGATCCGCCTGCCTGGCGACGGCCCCCAGCACGTCCTGCGCACCCTCGACGACGCCCACGAACTGCGGGCGATGCTCGTCCCCGGCGCCCGCGTCGCCGTCATCGGCGCGGGCTGGATCGGCGCGGAGGTCGCGACGGCGGCCCTGCGCGCCGGCTGCGCGGTGACGGTCGTCGAGGCGGCCGAGGCCCCGCTCGCCACGGCCGTGGGCGCCGCGCTCGGTGCCCGCACCCTGTCCTGGTACGACGACGTCGACCTGCGCCTCGGCACCATGGTCGAGTCCGTCGACGAGGGCGGCGTCCAACTGGTGGGCGGCGGATTCGTCGAGGCCCACGCGGTCGTCACCGGCATCGGCGTGCGCCCGGCGGTCGAATGGCTCGCCGACGCCGACATCGACCTGCACAACGGCGTGGTCGCCGACGAGCACCTGCGCACGTCCCTGCCAGGCGTGGTCGCCGTGGGCGACTGCGCGGCGTGGTGGTCGCGGCGCTGGAACACCAGGCTGCGGGTCGAACACTGGGACACCGCGCTCAACGCCCCCGACGTGGCCGCCGCGACCCTGCTCGGCGAGGAGGCCGTGTACGACCCCGTCCCGTACTTCTGGTCGGAGCAGTTCGGCCACATGATCCAGTACGCCGGCCACCACCCCGCCGGAGAGCGGCTCGTGCACCGCGGCGAGCCCGGCGGGAAGTGGTCGGCCGTCTGGCTGACCGCCGACGACACCATCGCCGCGGTGCTGGCCGTCGACCTGCCGCGCGATCTCGCCCAGGGACGGCGTATCATTCAAGATGGCCAACACGTGGACACGGAACGCCTGGTAGATCCACAGGTATCCCTACGAGATTGTGTTGTTTGAGCAAGCACGGCATGTGGTAGTTGTGGTTCCGTGACGCTTTCTGTTGCACAGATCGACCGGGAGACCGATGCCCTCGTCGACGAGTGGCTTACGCTCCCCCAAGTGGCCCAGCGCCTCGATCTCTCGATCGGCCGGGCCAAACAACTCCTCAAGGACCACAAGCTCCTCGGCGTGCGCCGGGGCAGCGGCGGGCCTCAGGTACCCGCGGTGTTCCTCCAGGGGCAAGAGGTGATGAAAGGCCTGCCGGGCACCCTGACCGTGCTCCTGGACGCCGGTTACGACGACATCCAGGCGTTGCGCTGGCTCTTCACCCCCGACGAGTCGCTGCCTGGCTCGCCCATCGAGGCGATCAAGGCCGGACGTCACACCGAGGTCAAGCGTCGTGCCCAGGCCCTCGCTTTCTGACGCCCGCCTCTACCTCTGCACCGACGGCCGCCGCGACCGCGGCGATCTGGCGGACTTCCTCGACGCGGTGCTGGCCGGCGGTGTCGACATCGTCCAGCTGCGGGAGAAGGGTCTGGAGGCGCGCGAAGAGCTCGCGCTCCTCGAGGTCTTCCGCGACGCCTGCGACCGGCACGGCAAGCTGCTCGCCGTCAACGACCGGGCCGACATCGCCTTCGCGGCCCGCCCCGACGTGCTCCACCTGGGGCAGGACGACCTTCCCTTGACCGTCGCGCGAGAGATACTCGGCGACGACATCGTCATCGGACGGTCCACCCACTCCGCCGCCGAGGCGTCCGCCGCGGCCGTGGAGGAGGGCGTCGACTACTTCTGCTGCGGCCCCACGTGGCCCACGCCGACCAAGCCCGGCCGCCCGGCCCCGGGCCTGCCGCTGCTCGACCACGCGGCGTCGCTCGGGTCCGCGCGGCCCTGGTTCGCGATCGGCGGCATCGACCTCGACAACCTCGACGAGGTCCTGTCCCGTGGCGCGAGCCGGGTGGTGGTCGTCCGGGCCATCACCGAGGCCGACGACCCCGGGGCGGCCGCGGCGGAGTTCGCCAAGCGGCTCTCGTCCCACTGATCCAGCGGCGCCCGTCCGGCCATCCGGACGGGCGCCCCCTACCTCTCAGGTGGTCCGCGAGGTGGCGGCCACCGCGAGCTCCCGGAGAGCCGTACGCGCCTCCGGCGTGACAGGGGCCGCGTCCAGCGCGGCCAGCGCCTCGCCCAGATACTCGCCGATCAGCTCCTCGCACTCGCCCAGCGCGCCGGTGTCGTGGATGATCCGCCGCAGCGCCGCGACACCGTCCTCGTCGAGCATGGGGTCGCCGAGCAGCCGCCGCACCGTCGCAGCGTCCTCGGCGGAGGCCGCCGCCAGCGTCCGGGCCACGAGCATCGTGCGCTTGCCCTCGCGCAGGTCGTCGCCCGCGGGCTTGCCGGTCTGCGTCGGGTCGCCGAACACGCCCAGGATGTCGTCACGCAGCTGGAACGCGATCCCCACCCGGCGGCCGTAGCCGGTGCACAGCTCGTCCATCCACGGTTCGAGCCGTTGTCCTGCGAGCACCAGCCCGAGCCGGAGCGGCTGCTCCACCGAGTACCTGCCGCTCTTGTAGAGCGCCACCCGGAGGGCCGACTCGAACGTGTTCTCGCCGTGCGCCTGTTCCAGCAGGTCGAGGTACTGGCCGCACATCAGCTCGGTACGCATGTGGTCGTGGAGCGGCTGGGCCGCCGCCAGCGACTCGCGGGGCAGGTCGCTGCCCCGCCACATCTCGCCCGACCAGAGCAGCAGCAGGTTGCCCAGCAGGATCGCCGCGCCCTCCCCGAACTGCCCGGCCGACCCGTGCCAGCCGGCCTTCTCGTGCATCGTCTCGAAGCGCCGGTGCGCGGACGGCATGCCCCGGCGCAGGTCGCTCTTGTCCATCACGTCGTCGTGCACCAGGGCGCTGGCCTGCAGGAGTTCCAGTGAGGCGGCGGCGGTGAGGATGCCGGGCCCGTCGGCGCCCCCGGCGCCGCGCCAGCCCCAGTAGCAGAACGCGGGCCGCAGCCGTTTGCCGCCCGCGAGCAGCTTGTCGGCCGCCGTACGGAGCGGCCGGAACTCCGGTTCTCCGCCGGACGGCAGTTGTCGTTCCACGAACTCTCCGAGGGCACGCTCCACGTGTGTGCGCAGGACGCCCATGCCGGCGGGGTCGTTGGTCATGTATTGAGACTAATGGCCCGATTGCCGGAACGGGATCTCCGCCCGCCACCTGGCGCCCGGCGCGGCGTGACTACCTACCTGTAACCTTGGCGCATGGCGCTTGGTCGACCTTCTGTCCGGCCCGATCGGGTTCCCACCGTCCGCGAGATGCTCGCCGCCGGTGGGCGGTCGTTCTCGTTCGAGTTCTTCCCGCCGAAGACCGACGAGGGCGAGCGGCAGCTGTGGCGAGCGATCAGGGAGCTGGAGTCGCTGCGGCCGACCTTCGTCTCGGTGACGTACGGCGCGGGCGGCTCCACCCGCGACCGCACGGTCGACATCGTCGAGCGGATCGCCCACGACACCACACTCACCCCGGTGGCCCACTTCACTGCCGTCAACCACTCCGTCCGCGAGCTGCGCCACCTGGTGGGCCGCTTCGCCGACGCGGGGGTTCGCAACATCTTGGCCGTGCGCGGCGACCCTCCGGGCGACCCGATGGGCGAGTGGGTGCCCCACCCCGAGGGCGTGCTCTACGCCGAAGAGCTCGTACGGCTGATCAGGCAGGCGGGCGACTTCTGCGTCGGCGTGGCCGCCTTCCCCTACAAGCATCCGCGCTCGCCGTCCATCGAGGCCGACACCGAGTACTTCGTCCGCAAGTGCGAGGCGGGGGCCGACTACGCGATCACGCAGATGTTCTTCCAGGCCGACGACTATCTGCGGCTGCGCGACCGGGTGGCGGCCAGGGGCTGTGACACGCCGATCATCCCGTGCATCATGCCGGTGACGCAGATGAGCACGATCGCGCGGTCGGAGCAGCTGTCGGGGGCGCCGTTCCCGCCCGACGTGGCGGCCCGGTTCGAAGGGGTCCGGCACGACCCGGCGGCGGTGCGCAGGCTCGGCATCGACCACGGCGTCGAGATGTGCCAGCGCCTGCTCGACGAGGGCGCACCAGGCATCCACTTCATCACCTTCAACCGCTCAAGCGCCTCCCGCGAGGTCTTCCAACGCCTCGACCGCGTGTCCCTGCCGGTGTAGCCGGCAAAGACCGACCCGGCACCTCCCACTGCGATGTCCGAGCGTCTTGACCGCCTTTGTAGCTCGGGAGACCGGTCGAGCGCCTCTCGTGCGGTTTCCAACGCCCCGACCGCCCTTCTCTGCCGGCGTGGCCGAGGCGGGAGCGGTCGGGTGCCTTGAGTGAGGTCTTTCAGCGTCTCGACCGTGCCGCAGCGGTGACCGGCGTGACCCCCACCGCCCAGAACGCCGACCGCCGGCCCGACACCTCGCCGAGCAGCGCGCCCCCGGGCATGCCCGTGGGGAGGCGCCGGTCACGCCTGTTGGTGGGGCGGGACTTGGCGTCCGTAGGCGTGATGGCGACGGCGGTGACTAGGGCTGCTGTGAGGAACCCGGCGTTGGCTGGAGCGCGACGGCCTGGGTGACGAGCGCGTGCCGTAGCTGGATGTGGCCGCTCCGACCACGTGGGCAAGCAGGAAAGCCGGCCGGGCGCGCAGGGCGGCCCGCGGCGACAGGCGCAGGCTCCTTGCCGGTGCAGTTGAGGTCGTGGGCGGTCGAGCGCGTCGCGTGAGGTTTTTCAGCGTTTCGAGCGCGCCTCTGTGCGAGTGCAGGCCGGGGGAGGTCGGTCTTCCGTGGGGGTGCTTCCTGCGTCTCGACCGGGTTTTGTGGTGATGCAGGGGGAGCGGTCGGGTGTCTGGGGTGCGGTGTTCCGGCGTTTTGGACCGCGTCCGGTGTGTGGCATGGGGGAGACCCGCCACCCGCCCGCAGGGGGATCGGGCGGGTGACGAGCCGGGGGCGTAGCCTCTCGGTAAAGGGGCGGTCACTGACTGTCATGGAGTGTGCCCTACGCCCGTGCCCGATAAACCGGCTGGTCAGATGTTCGTCACGGAAGGCTCAAGGCAGCGGGAGCGGGCGGCCTGCGATGACGTACTCCTCGCGTCCGCCAGGGAAGACGAACCTCGGCAGCAGGTCGGTGAAGCCCATGTCGGCGTAGAGGTGCCGGGCCGCCGTCGGACGGTCGTGTGTCGAGAGCACGGCCGAGCGCTCGCGGCGTCCGGCGCACAGCGTGCGGATCATCGCCCGGCCGATGCCCTTGCCCTGGTGGTCGGGGTGCACGTGGATCTCGGCCAGCTCGAACGCGTGGCCCATCCAGGCGTCGGCGGCCTCCCCGCCCATCTTGTCGGCCAGCCCGCGATGGACCACGTCGTGCCACCACTGGCCTGGCTCACCCCGGAAGCCGTACGCGAACCCGACAATGTCCGGCTCAGAGGATGAATGACGCAATTCTGCGAAATAGCACTGAAAATAGGGATACGTCCCATGCGTGCGCATAATGCTCATCCGGCCGGCGATCTGGTCCGTGGGCGGGCGCATCGCCGCCGCGTAAATGCCGATCACCGCTTCCAGCCGATCGGCGAACTCCGCCGGGCCTGCGCCGCGAAACTCGATCACCTGTCGCACGCTACTCGACGTCCGCCGGCGTTCCCCCGGTGATGCGTACGAGCTCGTCGAACGACGTCGGGAACACGGTCGACGGATGCCCGCCCGCCGCCCACACCACCTCGTGCTTGCCCAGCCAGGTGTCGACCAAGGTGCGGACGGGTGCCGGGTGTCCGACCGGGGCGACGCCGCCGATCGGCTGCCCCGTGGCCGCGCGGACGAACTCCGGCGTGGCCCTGCGCACCTGCTGGACGCCCACCGTACGGGCGATCAGCTCGACGTCGACGCGGTGCGCGCCGCTGGTCAGCACGAGCAGGGGAGCGCCGTCGGCGTCGAAGATCAGGCTGTTGGCGATGGCCCCGACCTCGCAGCCGAGCTGGGCCGCCGCGGCCGCGGCCGTGGGCGCCTTCTCCGGCAGGACCACGATCTCGCCGCGGGCGCCGCGTTCGCGCAGCGCGTTCTCCACGACGACGGCGTTCTCCGGCAACTTCTGAGACATGGGGACACTCTAAAGGGATTGGTGAAGGATTCACCGTTCATGGCTGATAAGACAAACTAGGGTGATCTCTTCTTTACGTCTGGGATGGTGGTACACATGTGGGCTCGACGTCTGCCCCGGATGGCCGCGCTCCTGACGGCGGCCGCTGTCGCGGTCCCGGTTGGCGCTGCGCACGCCGAACGAAGCCCCGACCAGTCACCGGCCCCCATGCGCCTCGCCGCCGCGACATCCCTCGCCGCGGCAGCCCCGGCCGCGCCATCCCTTTCCTGGCCGTCCCTCCCAGGCACCGCACGCCACGTCACCGCGCCTGCCGTCATGCCCGCCGCCGAGCCCGTCACGGCGCCGCGCCAGACCTTACGACTCGGCGCCAAGGGCAAGGCCGTCACCTGGTTGCAGCGGCGGCTCGCCGACCTGGGCTACCGCCCGGGCAGGATCGACGGCCAGTACGGCTCCACCACGCTCGCCGCCGTCTGGGCGTTCCAGAAGGTCAACGGCATCAGGCCCACCAGCACCGTCGCCCGCCGCACGTGGCAGGCCCTGGAGGCGCCGAAGGCGCCGCGCGTCCTCGCGCCCCACGGGCGGGCCACCCGGGTCGAGATCGACCTCACCCGGCAGATCATGGTCCTGTACGTCCGCGGCGAGGTCGAGCTCATCTCCCATATCTCGTCCGGCAGCGGGGTGCCGTACTGCGAGACCGCCACCTGGCAGGGCCGCAGGCAGCGGTTCTGCGGCTCGGCCACCACCCCCACCGGCAACTACCGCACCACGTGGCGGGTGAGCGGCTGGCACCGCTCGTACCTGGGCGAGCTGTACAACCCGATCTTCTTCAACGGCGGCATCGCCCTCCACGGAGCCCTGTCGGTGCCGCTGTACCCGGCCTCGCACGGCTGCGTCCGCCTGCCGATGAACGTCGCCAGGGAACTGCCCGGCAAGCTGGGCAAGGGCGTGCCGGTGCACGTCAGGGGCAAGTTCCGGCGCGCCTAGCTGTCGGAACACAACCGCTTCTCAGGCCGGCGGCCGGGCCGCGGACGCCCGTCTGCCCTGGGCGGCGGCGACCACCAGGCCCACGCTCTGGACCGCCCCCGCGCCCAGCAGGAGAAAGGCGGCGGCGGGTTGCCAGGACGGCAGGCCGCTCACGAAGCCGGACGCGCCGTAGAGCCCTGCCAGCAGTTTCGCCGGATTGACCAGCGCGACCACGCAGCCGAGCACGTACGGGAAGATCAGAAAGCCCGAGAGCACCAGCAGGAACGCGCGCCCGCGGCGTAAGGGGCGGCGCAGCAGCAGGCCGATCACCGTGTAGGCCAGCGCGACCACGCCGACGAGCAGGGCGGTCCACCACGTCATCCGCCAGGCGTCCACGCCCAGAGACGTCAGCCCGCCGGGGCTGATCCGGCCGCCCGCCCACGCGGGGTCGGCGATCTGCGCCGCGGCCGCCCCTCGGACGGCCAGCAGCCCGAGGCCCGCGTACACCGTCACCAGGACCGGCCCGAGGGCCAGCAGGACGAGCCCGGCCAGGCGGCCGCGACCGTTTCCCGCCATGTGATCCGCCTCTCCGCTCGGCTGCGATGGACCACACCGATGGTGTCATGGCCGCCGAGGCGGGAAGCCGCCCGCGGGCGCGATCAGCCCAGGGCGGAACCGGCCGCGGACTCCGCTTCGTCCAGAGCGCGCAGCCCGGCCACGACGACCTCGGCGGCGTGAAGACCGGTGTGGTAGATCGCCTCCAGCGAACGGTCCTCCTCCGCGCCCGCCACGACCGCCAGCTGTATCGCGCCGATGATCGCTCCGCACGCGGCCGCCGCCTCTATCGGCGTCACCCGCTCGGGGAACGCCTCGTGCAGGGCCCTGGCCAGCCTGAGCTGGTTGCCGAGCAGCATCCGCAGCGCCCGTGCCTGCAGCGCCGGTTCTGTCATGACGAGGCGCAGCCGCAGCCGGGCGTCCTCGACGGTGCCGCGCTCCTCGGAGGTCGCCCATCTCAGGCCGGCGTCGATGACCCGCAACAACATCCCGGTCACCGTGTCGTCGGGCTGTCGGTCCGCGAGGATGGCGACGGCCATCTCGTGGCGCTCCTCCGCGTCGTGGAAGACGATGTCCTCCTTGCTGGCGAAGTAGCTGAAGAACGTCCGTGTCGAGATGTCGGCCGCCGCCGCGATCTCGGCGAGCGTCGTCGCCTCGAAGCCCTTCTCGTCGAACGACCGGAGGGCCGCCTCGATCAACGCCCGGCGCGTGCGCTGCTTCTTGCGCTCTCGCAGTCCCACCATGCCGGAACTGTACTGCACATGGTCACCTTTATGCACCCATTGAATTTTTGCACTCGTTGAGGTTTCCTGGGAAGGGTGAAGGAAAGGAGCAGAACATGTCACACGTGAGCATGCCTACCCTGCGCCGGCAGCCGCTCGACCCGCCCGAGGAGGTCCTCCGGCTGCAGGAAGAGGGCCCGATACACCGCATGACGTTCGCCGACGGCCACCTCGGCTGGCTGGTGACGGGCTACTCGACCGCCCGCGCGGTGCTGGCCAGCCCGCACTTCTCGAACAGGCCGGAGACGATGCATCCGATCGTGCCGAGCCGGCTGGAGATCGCCAGGCGCGGAGTCCCCCCGGTGACGCGCGGCTTCTTCCTGCGCATGGACCCGCCCGACCACACCCGCTACCGCAAGCTGCTGACCGGGCAGTTCACCGTCCGCCGCATCAAGATGCTGGAACCGCGGATCGCCGAGATCACCGCGGCCTGCCTCGACGAGATGGAGGCCGCCGGAGGGCCCCTCGACCTCGTGGAGGCGTTCGCGCTGCCGATCCCGTCGCTGGTCATCTGCGAGCTGCTCGGTGTCCCGTACGAGGACCGCGCGCAGTTCCAGGTCGACAGCCAGATCTTGTTCAACCTCGAGACCGGCGCCGACGAAGCGCTGGCCGCGATCGGCAGGATCTCCGCCTACCTGCACGGGCTCATCCAGCACAAGCGCGAGACGCCGTCGGACGACCTGCTCAGCGGCCTCATCGAGGGCGGGGAACTCGACGACGAGGAGCTCATCGGGGTCAGCTTCCTGCTGCTGGTGGCCGGGCACGAGACGACCGCCAACATGCTGGGGCTCGGGACGTACGCGCTGCTCACCAACCCCGACCAGCTCGCCGCCATGCGCGACGACCCGTCGGTGGCGGAGAACGGCGTCGAGGAGCTCCTGCGCTACCTCACGATCATCCACCTCGGCCCGCTGCGCACCGCGCTGGAGGACGTCGAGATCGAGGGCGCGCTCATCAAGGCGGGGGAGACGGTCGCCATGCATCTGCCCGTCGCCAACCGCGACCCCGAGCGCTTCCCGGACGGCGACCGGCTCGACGTCACGAGGCCCGCCGGCGGTCACCTGTCCTTCGGCCACGGCATCCACCAGTGCCTCGGTCAGCAGCTGGCACGCGCGGAGATGCGCATCGCCTACCCGGCGCTGCTGCGCCGCCTGCCTGGCCTACGCTTGGCCGTATCACCGGAAGAGGTGCCGATGCGCTCCGACATGAGCATCTACGGAGTGCACCGCCTCCCTGTCACCTGGTAGGTCATGATGAAGATCAAGGCAGATACGTCGGTGTGCATCGGCGCGGGCATGTGCGTGCTGACGGCGCCGGATGTGTTCGACCAGAGCGATGAGGACGGCACGGTGGTGCTCCTCCAGGAGTCGCCGCCCGAGGGCCAGGAGGAGGCCGTACGCCGCGCCGTGACCCTGTGCCCGTCCGGGGCGCTGTCGGTCGAGTGACCCGGCCCGGAGCGCGAGCAGCCGGACCGCTCCGCTCTGGGCAGCAGTCGGATTGCCCACGGGGATGAGCATGAGCACGTAACGGGCGCTGTGCAGTTTGCCGGCCGGACGGCCATCGACGGGGATACCGCGGGACGCGTGCCTTGTCGCGCCCTGAGGAACGCCGGACCGCGCGATGATCCGCACCGGACCGGGGCAGCAGCCATGTGACGCTGCGATCATCGCTCCTTGGGGGCACGCTCCTGGCGGCCCGTCCACTTGCGAGTGACTTGGCCGGCTCCAGGGGCCGCAAGAAGGGCCTGCTGCGAGGGACGCTCTCCCCGTGCTCAGCCGGCGTGGCAGGACAACCCGAGGGGACGATCCAAGGGGACGACCCGAGGGCTGCCCCGATTGCCAGGCGCGGTGCCGCTTGGTTACCGCTCCCGCTCTCAGACGCAGCTCGCCGCCGACGCGACAGGATCGCGGCGGCTTCCAGGCCACAGGACCGAGGCGTTGCTGCCTCAAGCCTTGACCCGCTCGTACGGCGCCTTGGCCCGCTCGTACGGCGCCTTGGCCCGCTCGTACGGCGCCTTGGCCCGCTCGTACGGCGCCTTGGCCCGCTCGTACGGCGCCTTGGCCCGGTCGTACGGCGCCTTGGGCCGTCTGCGGGCCCACGCCGGGTGTCCCCGCTGGCGTAGCTGGGGTCAGCCGCACGGCGCCCCGGCGGGGTCAGCCGTACGGCCGGCCGACGGGTTCGGTCGCTCCAGGTGGTCAGCCCGCGAGCGGGACGTCCACCGGGAGCTGGGGCTGCGAAGCGATGCCCAGGAGGTCTTCGACGAGCGTCACGAACGTCTCCGCCTCGGCCAGGATCTCCTCGGCGTCGGACGCGCTGACGCGGCGCACCATGCCGGCCTCGGCGGCGGCACGCTTGTCGGCCGTCGTCGAGAAGTAGGCGGCCCACTCGGCCAGCGCGGGCTCGGCCTCGGGGAGCAGTTCCCATGCGCTGCGCAGCCGCCGCCGGCGCCCCTCCATGGGGCGGGGACGCGCGGCCAGGAGCGCCGCCGCCGCTCTCAACGCGGCCAGATGGGCGGCCACGAAGCGGGACGCCGGGGTGCGTGCGCCGGCAGCCTCCGCCAGGCAGGAGCGTGAATCAGTCAGATGTGCCCGAACCGCCGGCGACAGCCGGGGCCCGGGCGTGTCTCTAGGCCGTGGTGCCATGTTGCGCGCCTCCTTGGATGCGTGGGCGGCTGTCCGGCGTCTGCGCCGATGGAGTCAACAATCGCAGACGCCACCGACATTTCCGCCGGGCAGGCCGGACGAGGAGCTTCCCCTCTCCCCGTCCGGCCAGGACACGCCCTTTCGTCTCCGCCGACGACGAGGACGTGCCCTTCGCCCGTGGAGCCCGGCCGCGGGCGTCACTTGGGGGAAGCGAACGGCCCACGACCAGGTCCTCGTGACGCTGAGCCGCGAGCCTCACCGTCACAGGTCGAACATAATTTCGAGCAGGCTGCCGTGTCAACCATTTCACGAACACGGGTTCGATGACCATGAACGACCAGGGACGCGACGGACAACGTCACGCCCGCTCCTGGCATCCCGCTGACGTGCCTCGGCCGAGGGTGCCGGATTCACGGAGCCTCAGCCGGCCGGGCACAGCTGACCGCGCCCGCCTGACTCCCCGCTGACGACGCCCGGCCGACGGCGCCGGCAGGGATCGTGGGGTGCGCCACCGCCTCCGTGGTGTCCGGTTCGCATCAGGGCGCCGCCGGGCAGTCGGAGCCTGGACCCGCCCGAAGGCGCTTCGACCGACGAAGCCCAGCGGACGTAGCAGGGGGAGAGCGCGTGATGCGGCACCACCTCCCTGCCGTCCGGGTCGCAAGCGGCGAAACGCCACTGGGCCAGCTCCCGGTCCGGACGCCGCTGCGACGGATCGCGTTCCGGGAACCACTGCGACGGTCGCCCCTCGTTGGCGTGGCGGCGGGGCCGGTCGGCGAGGACGGCGATGGGTTGCTGAGGCTGCTCGAACGCGGCCGGGTAGATGCAGGCCGCTTGAACGTGGCTGGGTAGATGGCAGGCTGCTTGAGCGTGGGCGGGTGACGGCGGGTCGCTTGAACGCGGCCGGATGGACGGCAGGCCGCTAGAGCGTGGCCGGGTCTTCGGCTGATGGCGTGACGGTGCTGGTGAAGTGCGCGTACTGACGCAGGCTCCGGGTTCGACCGGCGAGTTCGAGTTGGCCTGGTGACTCGGGCGTTTCCTTGCAGCCTTCAGCCTCGTACTGGTCGACGGGCCGAGCGCGGGTCGGCTGAGCGGCCGTGTCCGACTTCTGCCGAGCCGCGGGTCAGTGCCGAGCCTTGGGCCCATATGTCTAGCCAGGGGCCGAGGTGTCGGGCGCTTGAGAGCGGGCTGTTCGGGTGGTGTGGGGAGCCATCAAGCTCGGGTCGGAGCATTTCGGCCGGCTCGGCTCTCGGGCTCATGCCGAAGCCGCGAAGAACGCGAGCAGGGCCTCTATGGCGAGCGGGGGCGCCGAAGACGTCGCCGACGAAGCTCGCGCCTGAAGCGGTGGGCTTGTGCGCGTGCCGACGCCTGCCCGACGTCGTGGCTCATAGGCAGGTCAACGGCTTGTGTCCGGGGTCGTGCTCATGAGCGCGTCAACGGCTTGTGCCCGGGGACGTGGCTGGTGCCCGAGATCGTGGCTCGCGTAGGCCGCGGCTCGTGTCCGAGGTTCGGCCTGCTTGGACGCTGTGCTGAATGTCCGAAGTCGTGGTTCGCGTGGGCCGTCGCCGGTGTCCGAGGTCGTGACTTGCGTGGGGTGCGGGGTCGCCGGGCCGGGCATGTCCGGGCATTCGATGTCATGCCGAGCAGCGCGGGGCATGTCTGCGGCCCGACGCCGAGACCATGTCGGGGACCAGGGCCGTGGTGCTTCACGATCGCCCGCAGGTCGATTACCGACCGGCAGCGCGGCGAGTACGTCCTGAGATGCCCGGAACTTGCGCCAGGTTCAGGGTTGTGGGGCCGAGACCTGGGTCATGGCCTCAGAGGTGCTGAGGTGCGGTTGTGGGTTGGGGCCCCGGGGCTCGGGTCCGGAGGGTGGGGCTGGTGAGCCTTGGGTCGGGGTCGAGCCTCGGGGCGGTGTCAACAGAGCCGTGGGGTGGCGTTCGAGATCTGCGGCAGAACTAGAACGACTCGACGGCCCGGCGGGCCTCGGCGTCGAGCACGCCCCAGCTGATCAGCTCCTCGGTCAGCTCACTGGGCGACTTGTCATAGATCACCGCAAGGGAGCGCAGGTCTTCCTGGCGGATCGACAGCACCTTGCCGTTGTAGTCGCCACGCTGGCTCTGGATGGTGGCGGCGTACCGGGCAAGGGCTCCGGCCTTCTCCTTCGGCAGGGTCGCCAGCCGCTCCAGGTCGATCACAAGTTTGGGTGTCGGCCCGAGCGGGCTGGGGGCGGCGCCGCCCGGCAGCAGCTCGGAAACGGGCACTCCGTAGAAGTCGGCAAGTTCGGCAAGCTTCTGCACGGTCACGGCACGGTCGCCGCGCTCGTACGAGCCCACGACAACGGCCTTCCACCTGCCACGCGACTTCTCTTCGACTCCGTGCAGGGACAGACCCTGCTGGGTGCGGATGGCGCGGAGTCTCGCACCCAGCGACTTTGCGTATTCAGACGGCATCGTGTGGCCCCCGGCTCTCGTATGTATCGCTCTCAGTAGATTGTGCTCCCTTGTGGCGAATGCCCGAGCCACCGGGGGGTCTGGTGCCGGGTTAGGCACCATCGGTAGCCATGGCCCTGGGTTTACCCCAGATCGCCACGCGGAGTGGTTACGCACAGTGACGGTAAAGGGGTGGGCGCCTGAGGTCAAGCTGATTGGAAAAAAGATGCCGAATCCGGTCCGGCGTAGAACGCGTGGAACGCCCGTGATGCCCCATTGGTCGGGGCGTTCTAGGCGGGTTTGACGGGGAAATCGTCCCATGTCAGAGCTGCCGGGTCAGAACCATGACGGGGCACGGCGCGGCCTTGACGATCTTGATCGAGGTGTCGCCGAGGAAGACCCGCCGAAGTGGCCCGCTGCCGCTGGAACCGCATATGATCATCTCGCCGGGCAGCCATGAGGTCGTCCCGAGCGCCTGGGCGACCGTCCGTCCTTCCAGCACCTCGACCTCGACCTCCGAACGCCGCCGCGGCCCACGCGCGGCGAGCCGGAGATCGGCCGCCGCCCGGTCGCTCAGCCGCGTCAGCAGGTCCCTCTCGGCGCCCCCGCGCGCGCCGACCACCAGCGTGACCAGCCGCAGGGGCACGCCGAGCGCCGCGGTCGTGCGGACCGCGGCCCTGACCGCGGCCTCGCAGCCACGGCTGCGGCGGTAGGCCACCGTGATGCGTTCGAACGCCTCAGGCGGATCGTCCCCGTAGCCGCGCGGCGCGAGCAGGACCGGCACGGAGGAGGCGTGCAACAGCTGGTCGGCGGTGCTGCCCAGCGTGATGCGCCCCCTCGCGCCACCGGGGGCAGAGCCGATCACGACGGCGTCGGCGCCGCGCCTGCGCGCCAGCTCCATCAGCCCCCGGCCGCTGCCGCGACGGAAATGGGCGACGTACTCGGCGTCGTCGCCGGCCAGCTCCCTGGCCTGGGCGAGCGCCGCGGCGGCCGCCTCACGCAGGTACGCCCGCCAGGCCCACTCCTCGGCCTTCGCGGGCCCGGGCGCGGACCAGGCCAGCGGCTGCACGTTCGCCACGGTCAGGCGGCCCCGCGTGCTCCGCTTGAGCAGCAGGGCCAGGGCCAGGGCGTCGCGGCCCCGGTCATCCGGTACGTAACCGGCCAGCACGTTCTCAGGCGCCATCAGCCCACCTCGGCATTCAGCCGCGAATGGCGGTAGCCGTACAGGAAATAGCAGATCAGACCGACGAGCATCCACAGCGTGAACGCCAGCCAGGTCGTGCCGCCCAGGCCCGCCATCAGCAGCAGGCACATGACCGCGCCGAGCACCGGAGTGGCGGGGAAGATCGGCACGCGGAAGCCGCGCGGCAGGTCGGGACGGCGGTGGCGCAGCACGAGCACGCCCACGTTGACGATGGCGAAGGCGAACAGCGTGCCGATGCTGGTCGCCTCGGCGAGCTGCCCCAGTGGCACCAGCCCGGCCAGTACGGACACGAACGCCGCCACGATGACGGTGTTGGCGACCGGCACCCGCCGGCGGCCCACCCGCTGGAAGACACGCGGCACGAGCCCGTCACGCGACATCGCGAACAGGATGCGCGTCTGCCCGTACAGGACGGTGAGCACGACGCTCGCGATCGCGACGACCGCGCCGAACGACACGACGAGGCCCGGCCAGGTGGCGCCCACGGCCAGGTCGGCGATGTGCGACAGGCTCGCCTCGGCGCCTTCCTCCTCGAAGTCCGTCCACGGCAGCGCGCCGACGGCCGCGAGGGCCACCAGCACGTAGACGGCCGTCACGACGGCCAGGGACAGCACGATCGCCAGCGGCAGGTCGCGCCGCGGGTTCCTGGCCTCCTCGCCGGCCGTCGAGGCCGCGTCGAAGCCGATGTAGGAGAAGAAGACCTGCGAGGCGGCCGCCGTGACGCCGGCCACCCCCATGGGGACGAACGGATCGAGGTTCCCCGCGTCGAACGCCGTGAACGCCACCGCGCAGAAGAACAGCAGCACCGCGATCTTGACGAGCACGAGGACGGCGTTCGCCGTGGCGCTCTCGGAGGTGCCGCGCAGCAGCAGCCACGTGGCCAGCACCACGATGGCGATCGCGGTCACGTTGACCACGCCGCCGTCCTGACCGGGGGAGCGGGTGACCGCGTCGGGCAGCGCGACGCCGAACAGCGAGTGCAGGAACGCGTTCAGGTACTCGCCCCAGCCCACCGCGACGGCCGCCACGGACACGGCGTACTCCAGCATCAGGCACCAGCCGCACACCCAGGCGACCAGCTCGCCCAGCGTCGCGTACGCGTACGAGTAGGACGAGCCGGACACCGGGATCGTCCCGGCCAGCTCGGCGTACGACAGCGCCGACAGCAGCGCGGTGACGGCCGCGAGCGTGAACGACAGCACCACCGCCGGACCCGCCTTCGGCACCGCCTGCCCGAGGATGACGAAGATGCCGGTGCCCAGCGTCGCGCCGACGCTGAACAGCGTCAGCTGCCACAGCGACATCGTGCGCCGCAGCTCGCCGCCCTCGCCGCGGCCGCCCTCGGCGACGATCCGCTCGGTCGGTTTGGTACGGAGCAGCCGCTCCGCCACTGGCATCTCGCGCTCCTACAGGGTGCTCGTCAGCGGCCACCTGCCGTTGGGCGTGACGATCGTCCCCGCCGTGCCGGCGAGGATGCGCTCGGCCTCCTCCAGGCTGCCGATCGCGGCCATGTCGCCGGTCGTCTCCACGAACCTGCAGGCCGCCTCCACCTTCGGCCCCATCGAGCCGTCAGGGAAGGGTAGGGCCCGCAGCTCGTGCGGCGTGGTGTGGCCGATCTCCGACTCCTGCGGCGTGCCGAAGTCGCGCATCACGCGCGGCACGTCCGTCAGGCTGAGGAACGCGTCGCACTCCAGGGCCTCGGCCAGCATCGACGCGGAACGGTCCTTGTCGACGACGGCCTCCACACCGGCCAGCCGGCCGAGCTCGTCGCGGACGACGGGGATGCCGCCGCCGCCCGCGCACACCACGATCACGCCCTGCCCGATCATCCGCCGGATCAGGCGGGTCTCCACGATGCGCTGCGGGACGGGGGAGGGCACCACGCGCCGCCACTGGCTCCCGTCGGGCCGTACCGTCCAGCCGCGCTCGGCGGCCAGCTTCTCGGCCTCCTCCCGCTCGTAGACCGGGCCGACGAACTTGGTGGGGTTCGCGAACGCCGGGTCGACGGCCGTGACCAGCGTCTGCGTGACCATGGCGAGGACCTGCCGGCCGGGCAGCGCGTTCTGCAGTGCCTGCTGCATCCAGTAGCCGATCATGCCCTGCGTCTGCGCGCCCAGCACGTCGAACGGGTACGGCCTGCTCAGCGCCGGGTCGGCGGCGCTCTCCAGGGCCAGCATGCCCACCTGGGGGCCGTTGCCGTGGGTGATGACCAACTCGTGCTCGCCCGCCAGCCGGGCGAGCGTCTTGACGGCCGTACGGACGTTGGCGACCTGCACGTCGGCGTCCGGCTTCTCGCCGCGCCTCAGCACCGCGTTGCCGCCCAGTGCCACGATGACCCGCATTCAGCCTCCCAGCGTGGCGACCATGATCGCCTTGATCGTGTGGAGCCGGTTCTCGGCCTGGTCGAAGACGATCGAGCGCGGCGACTCGAAGACGCTCTCGGTCACCTCCAGCGCGTCGAGCCCCGTCCGGTCGAAGATCTCCCGCCCGATGCGCGTCTGCGGGTTGTGCAGGGCGGGCAGGCAGTGCATGAACCGCACGCCTGGATTGCCGGTCGACTCGACCACCAGGTCGTTGACCTGGTACGGCAGCAGCAGCTTGATCCGTTCGTCCCACACCTCGGCCGGCTCGCCCATGGACACCCACACGTCGGTGTAGAGGAAGTCGACGCCCTTGACCCCGTCCGGCACGTCGTCGGTCAGGGTGATGCGGGCCCCGGTCGCCGCGGCCAGCTCACCGGCCGGCTTGAGCGCGAGGTCGGGGTCGGGCCACAGGGCCTTGGGGCCGACGATCCGCACGTCCATGCCGAACATGGCCCCGGCCACGAGCAGGGACTGCCCGACGTTGTTGCGCGCGTCGCCGAGGTAGGCGAAGGACAGCTCGCGCAGCGGCCGGCCGGCGTGCTCGCGCATGGTGAGCAGGTCGGCCAGCGTCTGCGTCGGGTGCCACTCGTCGGTGAGGCCGTTCCACACCGGCACGCCGGCCAGCGCCGCCAGCTCCTCGACGCGCGACTGCGCGCCGCCGCGGTACTGGATGCCGTCGAACATCCGCCCGAGCACCCGCGCGGTGTCGCCGACCGACTCCTTGTGGCCGAGCTGCGAGTCCGCCGGATCGAGGCACGTCACGTGCGCGCCCTGCTCGCGGGCGGCGACCTCGAAGGCGCAGCGCGTCCGCGTGGAGGCCTTCTCGAAGACCAGCGCGATGTGCCTGCCGCGCAGCCGCCGCGCCTCGCGGCGGGCCCGCCGCGAGGCCTTCAGCTCGGCCGACAGGCTCAGCAGGTGTCCGAGCTCCTCGGGTGTGAAGTCGAGTTCCTTGAGGAAGCTGCGGTGACGCAGGTCGACAGCCATTCGGATCAGGTCCCCCTAGACGCCGTCACGTTCGAGCGGGCAGCTCATGCACCGCGGCCCCCCGCGCCCCCGGCCGAGCTCGCTGCCCCTGATCGTGATCACTTCGATGCCGTTGTCGCGCAGGTAGTTGTTGGTCGTGGTGTTGCGCTCGTAGGCGACGACGACGCCGGGCTCCAGTGCCAGCCCGTTGCAGCCGTCGTCCCACTGCTCGCGTTCGGCGGCGTACACGTCCTGGGTGGGGGTCAGGACGGTGATGTCCGGCAGGTCGATGGCGCGCGCGATGGCCCGGTGCATGTCCTCGGGCGCGTGGTCGGTGACCTTCAGCTCCTTGGGGGTCTCACCCGGCTCGATCGTGTACGACCGCAGCATCCCGAGCCCCGCGTACTTGGTGAACACCCCCACGTCGAGCATCGTCATCACGGTGTCGAGGTGCATGAACGCCCGCGTCTTCGGCAGGTCGAGCGCCACGATCCGGCGCGCCGAGCCGGCCTGGAACAGCCGCCGCGCCAGCATCTCGACCGCCTGCGGCTGGGTGCGCTCGCTCATCCCGACGAGCACGGCGCCCCGTCCGATCACCAGGACGTCGCCGCCCTCCAGGGTGGCGGGCGCCATCGACCGTCCGGGCAGCCAGCAGTGGTAGCCGTCGTCGCCGGGCCGGTTGAAGCCGTCGGCGAACATCGGGTGGAACATGTAGACGGCCTCCATGTTGACCGTCTCGCGCATGCGGGCCTTCTTGCGCATCGCGTTGATGGACACGCCGTCGTAGATCCAGCTGGAGGTGTCGCGGGTGAACAGGTGGTTGGGCAGCGGCGGCAGGACGAAGTCGTCGTCGGCCATGACGTGGAAGGTCAGCGCCTTGGGGGAGCAGCCCATCTCGACGATCTCGCGCTTGGTGATGCCGCCGGTCAGGTAGACCTGCAGCGTCGCCGCGTCCATCGCGTCGAGCGTGTTGCGGATGTCGTCGACGGCGACCGGGCCGAGCCAGTGCTCGTCCACGACCGCGTCGAGGATGTGCTTGCGCGCCTCGGGGATCTCGACGGTCTCCCTGAGCAGGTCGGACAGCAGGTGGACGCGGACGCCGCGGTCGGTGAGCAGCCTGCGGAACTCCTCGTGCTCCTCGATCGCGCGGTGCACCCACAGCACGTCGTCGAAGAGGAAGGCGTCCTTCGTGGTGGGGGTGAGCCGTTTCAGCGCCAGGTCCGGGGTGTGCAGCAGGACCTGCCGGAGCCGCCCCACCTCGGAATCGACATGAAATGTCATCTCTGCTGTATCCCCCTCGGGGGCGCGGCCTCACGCCCGCGGTCCCCGCCTGCGCGCGTCCGGGGGCGGGCCTCGCACGGAGTACGCCCCGGACGTCCGTCACCTGCCCCGCGCCCGGGACCGCGACACCGCGAGTGCGCAGAGCAGGGCCGGAAATTACGTGATCGCGGGCATCGGCTGAACCCCTCCGCGCCTCCGGGAGCCGGGAGGGCAGTCCCGTTGTAGCTGGTAGCCCCTGGTACTGTGTGTCCCGACCGACACCCTTTAAGACCCGTCCCGTGAGGCGGGAAAGGTGGTGAGATTTCGTCATGTCCGATTCGAGGGCTGTTCTCGAGGCCCCGGACATCCACAGGGCGTTGACCCGCATCGCGCACGAGATCCTCGAACGCACGAAGGGCGCGGGAGACGTCGTCCTCCTCGGCATCCCGACGCGCGGCGCCACGCTGGCCCGCCGCCTCGGTGAGCGCATCGAGCGCTTCGAAGGCGTCAAGACCCCCGTCGGCTCCATCGACATCACGATGTACCGCGACGACCTGCGCAGCGGGCCCGCCAGGCCGCTCGGCCGCACCGAGCTCCCGCCCGACGGCATCGACGGCAGGGTCGTCGTCCTCGTCGACGACGTCCTCTACTCGGGCCGCAGCGTGCGCGCCGCGCTCGACGCGCTCAACGACCTCGGCCGTCCCGCCGCCGTACAGCTCGCCACGCTGGTCGACCGCGGCCACCGCGAGCTGCCCATCCGGGCCGACTACGTCGGCAAGAACCTCCCGACCGCCAAGAGCGAGAAGGTCAAGGTCTACCTGGAGGAGATCGACGGGCGCGACGCCGTGCTGCTCATGAAGGGAGGCGCCGCGTGAACCGGCACCTGATCTCCGCCGGCGACCTCGCCAAGGACGACGCGCTGCTCATCCTCGACACCGCGGAGGAGCTGGCGAGAGTCTCGGAACGTTCCATCAAGAAGCTGCCGACGCTGCGCGGGCGCACCGTCGTCAACCTGTTCTTCGAGGACTCCACCCGTACGCGCATCTCGTTCGAGGCGGCCGCCAAGCGGCTGTCCGCCGACGTGATCAACTTCTCGGCCAAGGGGTCGAGCGTGTCCAAGGGCGAGTCGCTCAAGGACACCGCGCTCACCCTGGAGGCCATGGGCGCCGACGCGGTCGTCATCCGCCACTCCGCGTCCGGGGCGCCCTACCGCCTGGCCACGTGGGTGCACGGCAGCGTGGTCAACGCCGGTGACGGCACGCACGAGCACCCCACGCAGGCGCTGCTCGACGCGTTCTCGATGCGCCGCCGCCTGGGGAGCCTCGAGGGGCGCAAGGTCACGATCGTCGGCGACGTCCTGCACAGCCGGGTCGCCCGCTCCAACGTGCTGCTGCTGCACACGCTCGGCGCCGAGGTCACGCTGGTCGCCCCGCCCACGCTGCTGCCCGTCTCGGTCGGCGCCTGGCCGTGCGAGGTCTCCTACGACCTCGACGCGGTGCTGCCCAAGTCCGACGCGGTGATGATGCTCCGGGTGCAGAAGGAGCGGATGAACGCCGCGTACTTCCCCAGCGAGCGCGAGTACTCCCGCCGGTACGGCCTCGACCGCGACCGGTTCGCGAAGCTGCCCGACGACGCGATCGTCATGCATCCCGGGCCGATGAACCGCGGTATGGAGATCGCCGCGGAGGTGGCCGACTCGGCGCGCTCCACGATCGTCGAGCAGGTCGCCAACGGCGTGACCATCCGGATGGCCGTCCTCTACCTGCTGCTCGGGGGAGAAACCGCATGATCATCAAGAATGTCCGCATCCTGGGCGGCGAACCGGTCGACATCCGCGTCGCCGACGGGCTGATCGCCGAGATCGGCCCGGGGCTCGAGGGGCCGGAGACCGTCGACGGCCAGGGCGCCGTCGCGCTGCCCGGCCTCGTCGACCTGCACACCCACCTGCGCGAGCCGGGCCGCGAGGACGCCGAGACCGTGCAGTCCGGCACCCAGTCGGCCGCGCGCGGCGGCTACACCGCCGTCCACGCCATGGCCAACACCTCGCCCGTCGCCGACACCGCCGGTGTCGTCGAGCAGGTGTGGCGGCTCGGTCGCGAGTTCGGCCACTGCGACGTCCACCCGGTCGGCGCCGTCACCGTCGGCCTGGAGGGCAGGCAGCTCGCCGAGCTCGGCGCGATGGCCGACTCCGCGGCCCGCGTGCGCGTCTTCTCCGACGACGGCAAGTGCGTCGACGACGCGGTGCTGATGCGCCGCGCCCTCGAGTACGTCAAAGCCTTCGACGGCGTCGTCGCCCAGCACGCCCAGGAGCCGCGGTTGACCTCCGGCGCCCAGATGAACGAGGGCGTCGTCTCCGGCAAACTCGGCCTCACCGGCTGGCCCGCCGTGGCAGAAGAGGCGATCATCGCCCGCGACTGCCTGCTGGCCGCCCACGTCGGCTCGCGACTGCACGTGTGCCACGTCTCCACGGCCGGCTCGGTCGAGATCCTGCGCTGGGCGAAGTCCAAGGGCTGGAACGTCACCGCCGAGGTCACCCCGCACCACCTGCTCCTCACCGACGACCTGGTGGAGGAGTCGCCGGTAGGGGCCTACAACCCGATCTACAAGGTCAACCCGCCGCTGCGCACCCGCGCCGACGTCGAGGCGCTGCGCGCCGCGCTGGCCGACGGCACGATCGACATCGTGGCCACCGATCACGCCCCCCACCCGGTCGAGGACAAAGAGACCGAGTGGTCGGCGGCCGCCATGGGCATGGTCGGTCTGGAGACCGCGCTCAGCGTGGTCCAGGAGGCCATGGTCGAGACCGGCCTGCTCGACTGGGAAGGAGTGGCGCAGCGCATGTCCGTCGCGCCCGCCCGCATCGGCCGCCTGGCCGGGCATGGGCAGCCGCTCACGCCGGGCTCCCCGGCCAACATCACGCTCTACGACCCGTCCGTCCGCACGAAGGTCGATCCGTCCGCCTTCGCGTCGAAGAGCAGGAACACCCCGTACGAGGGCATGAGCCTGCCCGGACGGGTGATGGCCACGTTCCTGCGCGGCAGGCCGACCGTTCTCGAAGGGAAGCTGGTTTGAACACAGCGGTGCTGGTCCTGGAAGACGGCCGCGTCTTCCACGGGACCTCCTACGGCGCCGAAGGCGAGACGTTCGGCGAGATGGTCTTCAACACCGGCATGACCGGTTACCAGGAGACCCTCACTGACCCCTCCTACCATCGGCAGATCGTCGCCATGACGGCGCCGCACATCGGCAACACCGGCGTCAACGACGAAGACCCCGAGTCGGGGCGCGTCTGGGTGGCCGGCTACGTCGTGCGCGAGCCGTCCAGGATCGTCTCCAACTGGCGGGCCAACCGCTCGCTCGACGACTACCTCAAGGAACAGGGCGTGGTCGGGATCGCCATCTCCGGCACCCGCGCCCTGACCCGCCACCTGCGTGAGCGCGGAGCCATGCGGGCAGGCATCTTCACCTCGCCCGCCGAGCCGGTCGAGGCCCTGGTCGAGCGGGTACGCAACGCCCCCGGCATGGAGGGCGCCGACCTGGCCGGCGAGGTGGCCACCACCGAGCCGTACGTCGTGCCCGCCATCGGCGCCAAGCGCTTCACCGTGGCGGCCGTCGACCTCGGCATCAAGGGGATGACCCCGCAGCGCATGGCCGAACGCGGCTGCGAGGTCCACGTGCTGCCGGCCACCGCCACGTTCGAGGACATCATGGCGGTCGGGCCCGACGGCGTGTTCTTCTCGAACGGGCCAGGCGACCCGGCCACCGCCGACGTGTCGGCGCTGCGCTCCGTGCTGGAGGCCGGGGTGCCGTTCTTCGGCATCTGCTTCGGCAACCAGCTGTTCGGACGGGCGCTCGGGCTGTCGACGTACAAGCTGCGCTACGGCCACCGCGGCGTCAACCAGCCCGTCCAGGACGTCCGCACCGGCAAGGTCGAGATCTCGGCGCACAACCACGGGTTCGCCGTGCAGGCGCCGCTCGACGGGCCGTTCGAGACGGCCTTCGGGCAGGCCGAGGTCAGCCACGTCAACCTGAACGACCGCTGCGTCGAGGGGCTGCGGCTGCTCGACCGGCCCGCCTTCAGCGTCCAGTACCACCCGGAGGCCGCGGCGGGCCCGCACGACGCCGCCTACCTGTTCGACGAGTTCTGTGAGGTCATGAGCCGTGCCCAAGCGTGAGGACATCAGGTCCGTCCTCGTGATCGGCTCCGGGCCGATCGTGATCGGTCAGGCCTGCGAGTTCGACTACTCCGGCACCCAGGCGTGCCGCGTGCTGCGCGCCGAGGGGTTCCGCGTCATCCTCGTCAACAGCAACCCGGCGACGATCATGACGGACCCGGAGTTCGCCGACGCCACGTACGTCGAGCCGATCACCCCCGAGTACGTCGAGAAGATCATCGCCAAGGAGCGCCCCGACGCGCTCCTGCCCACGCTCGGCGGCCAGACCGCGCTCAACACCGCGGTCGCCCTGCACGAGTCCGGCGTCCTCGACAAGTACGAGGTCGAGCTGATCGGCGCCGACTTCGACGCCATCCAGGCGGGCGAGAACCGCGAGCGGTTCAAGGAGATCGTCGCCAAGGTGGCCCGCGAGCACGGCCTCAACGCCGAGTCGGCCCGTTCCTTCATCTGCCACACGATGGACGAGTGCCTGGCCGCCGCCGACGAGCTCGGCTACCCGCTGGTGGTGCGGCCCTCGTTCACCATGGGCGGCGTCGGCTCCGGGTTCGCCCACAACGCCGACGACCTGCGCCGCATCGCCGGCGCCGGGCTCGACGCGTCGCCGACCAGCGAGGTGCTCCTGGAGGAGTCGATCCTCGGCTGGAAGGAGTACGAGCTCGAGGTCATGCGCGACAAGGCCGACAACGTCGTGATCGTGTGCTCCATCGAGAACATCGACCCGATGGGCGTCCACACCGGCGACAGCGTCACCGTCGCGCCCGCGCTGACCCTGACCGACCGCGAGTACCAGAACATGCGCGACGTCGCCATCGCGGTCATCCGCGAGGTCGGCGTCGACACCGGCGGCTGCAACATCCAGTTCGCGGTCGACCCGCGCACCGGCCGCATGATCGTCATCGAGATGAACCCGCGCGTGTCCCGCTCGTCGGCGCTCGCGTCCAAGGCCACCGGCTTCCCGATCGCGAAGATCGCCGCCAAGCTGGCCATCGGCTACACGCTCGACGAGATCCCCAACGACATCACCAAGGAGACGCCCGCCTCCTTCGAGCCGACGCTCGACTACATCGTGGTGAAGGTGCCGCGCTTCGCCTTCGAGAAGTTCCGCGGCGCCGACCAGACGCTCACCACCCACATGAAGTCCGTCGGCGAGGCCATGGCCATCGGCCGCTCCTTCCCCGAGGCGCTGCAGAAGGCGCTGCGGTCGCTGGAGAAGAAGAACTCCTCCTTCACCTGGGCGGGCACGCCCGGCTCGAAGGACGAGCTGCTGGCCGCCTGCCGCACCCCGCACGACGGGCGGCTGCGCACGATGCAGCAGGCCATCAGGGCCGGGGCCACGCTCGAGGAGATCCACGCGGCCACCAACGTCGACCCGTGGTTCATCGACCAGCTCTTCCTCCTCCACGAGGTGGCCGAGGAGATCGCCGGTGAGCCCGAGCTGACCTCCGAGGTGCTCGAACGGGCCAAGCGGCACGGTTTCGCAGACGCGCAGATCGGCGAGATCCGCGGCATCGACGAGGCCAGGGTGCGCGACCTGCGGCACGCCCTCGGGCTGCGGCCGGTCTACAACACCGTCGACACCTGCGCCGCCGAGTTCGCCGCCCGGACGCCGTACCTCTACTCCACCTACGACGAGGAGACCGAGGTCCCGCAGGGCGACCGGCCGAAGGTCATCATCCTCGGCTCGGGGCCCAACCGCATCGGGCAGGGCATCGAGTTCGACTACGCGTGCGTGCACGCCTCGTTCGAGCTGTCGCGGGCCGGGTTCGAGACCGTCATGGTCAACTGCAACCCCGAGACCGTCTCCACCGACTACGACACCTCCGACCGGCTCTACTTCGAGCCGCTCACGCTGGAGGACGTCCTGGAGGTCGTGCACGCCGAGCAGCAGACCGGACCGGTCGTGGGCGTGATCGTGCAGCTCGGCGGACAGACGCCGCTCGGCCTGGCGCAGGCGCTGAAGGACGCGGGCGTGCCCGTGGTCGGCACCTCGCCCGAGTCGATCCACCTCGCCGAGGAGCGCGGTGCGTTCGGCCGGGTGCTCGCCGAGGCGGGCCTGCCCGCGCCCAAGCACGGCACCGCGCTGACCGTCGCCGAGGCCCTCGAGATCGCCGCCGACATCGGCTACCCGGTGCTGGTGCGCCCCTCGTACGTGCTCGGCGGGGCCGGCATGGCCATCGTGTACGACGACGAGACCCTCACCACGTACATGGCGGCCCAGGAGGGCGGCCACCCGGTGCTGGTCGACAAGTTCCTCGACGAGGCCATCGAGATCGACGTCGACGCCCTCTACGACGGCGAGGAGCTGTACCTCGGCGGCGTCATGGAGCACATCGAGGAGGCCGGCATCCACTCCGGCGACTCGGCGTGCGCCCTGCCGCCGATCACGCTCGGCAGCCACGACATCAAGCGCATCCGCGCCGCCACCCTGGCCATCGCGGCGGGGGTGGGCGTCCGCGGCCTGCTCAACGTCCAGTACGCCATGTCCGCCGGCGTCCTGTACGTCCTGGAGGCCAACCCGCGCGCCAGCCGTACGGTGCCGTTCGTGTCGAAGGCCACGGCGGTGCCGCTGGCCAAGGCGGCGGCCCGGGTGATGCTCGGCGCGTCGGTCGCCTCGCTGCGCGAGGAGGGCATGCTGCCCGCCACCGGCGACGGCGGCACGCTGCCGATGGAGGCGTCCATCGCGGTGAAGGAGGCCGTGCTGCCGTTCAACCGGTTCCGCGGCGTCGACACCGTGCTCGGGCCCGAGATGCGCTCCACGGGCGAGGTCATGGGCATCGACGAGTTCTTCGGCGTCGCGTACGCCAAGTCGCAGGCGGGCGCCTACGGCGAGCTCCCGACGAAGGGACGCGCGTTCGTATCCGTGGCCAACAGGGACAAGCGTGCGATGATCTTCCCTGTGAAGGCGCTGGCCGACCTCGGTTTCGAGATCCTGGCTACGGAGGGCACCGCAGAGGTGCTGCGCCGTAACGGCGTCCATGCCAAGATCGTGCGAAAGCACAGCGAGGGACCTGGTCCCGGAGGTGAGCCCACGAGCGTGCAGTGCATTCTCGACGGCGAGGTCGACCTGATCGTCAACACGCCCTTCGGCGGGCCCGGGCAGTCGGGGCCGCGACTTGACGGCTACGACATCCGCACGGCCGCCGTGCTGCGCGGCATCCCGTGCATCACCACGGTCGCGGGGCTGGCCGCCGCCGCCGCGGGCATCCAGGCGATCGTCCGCGGCGACGTCGGCGTACGGTCCCTGCAGGAACACGCACGGGCACTCCGGGGCTGACCCGGCAGGCGGGAGGTGAAGACGACTGGCCGGTACACCGGTGCAGGTGACGGGCACGGTGCTGACGACGCGCCGGGTCGACGCCTACCATGCGCTGACGGTGGTGGCGCCCGGCATCGCCGAGCGTTACCGGCCCGGTCACTTCGTCTCGGTGGCGGTCGGCGGGCCGCACACGTCGATGGTGACGCGCCGCGCGCTGTCCATCCACGACGTGAAGGCCGACTACGGCGGCACGGTCGAGCTCGTCTTCACCACGCGCGGCCCCGGCACGGCCTGGCTGGCCGAGCGCCGCGCCCGTGACACGCTCGACCTGGTCGGGCCGCTCGGCCGGCCCTTCCCGCTGCCGCGCGACCCCGCCCACTGCGTGCTGGTCGGCTCCGAGTACGGCTCTGCCGTGCTGTTCCCGCTGGCCGACGCGCTGCTGGCGCGGGGCTGCCGGGTCGACTTCGTGCTCGGCGGGGCCGGGGCCGAGCGGGTGTTCGGGGCGATGCGGGCCCGCAGGATGGCGACGACGACCACGCTGACCACCGAGGACGGCTCGCTCGGCCTGCGCGGCAAGGTCACCGACGCGCTGCCGTCGGTGATCGCCGACACGCGGGCCGACGTGGTCTACGCGTGCGCTCCGATGGAGACGCTGCGTTCGGTCACGGCGGTGGCGATGGAGTTCGACATCCCGGTGCAGGCGGCGGTGGAGGAGTCGATGGCCTGCGGCATCGGCGTCTGCATGACGTGCGTGCTGCCGGTCATCGGCGACGACGGCGCGACCAGGATGGTCCGGGCGTGCGTGGAGGGGCCGGTGTTCCGGGGGGAGCGGGTGCGGTTCGAGGACGTGGGCACGATTCCGTTCGACGCGCTCGGCGCCCCTGGAGGCGGTGCACGACATGTCAGTTGATATGCGGACATTTCTAGCGCATGTGGAGCTGGCGAACCCCATCACCACGGCCGCCGGCTGCGCCTCCTCGGGCCAGGAGCTCTCCCAGTTCTTCGACCTGCACCGGCTCGGCGCGCTGACCACCCGCTCGATCACCATGGCCCCCCGGGCCGGGCGGCCCACGCCGCGCATGGCGGAGACGCCCTCGGGCATGCTCAACGCCGTCGGGCTGCAGGGGCCGGGCATCGAGGCGTTCCTCGAGCGCGAACTGCCCTGGCTGGCCCAGCGGGGCATCAAGACCATCGTCTCGATCGGCGGCGGCACCGTCGCCGAGTACTCCGAGCTGGCCCGCAGGCTCGCCGACGCGCCCGGCGTGACCGCGCTGGAGGTCAACCTCTCCTGCCCGAACATGGAGGACCGCGGGCGCGTCTTCGCGCGCGAGGGCAGCGCCGCCGCGGAGGTCATCGCCTCCGTCCGCTCGATCATGCGCTACGACGTGCCCGTGGTCGCCAAGCTGGCGCCCGACGTGGCCGACATCGTCGCCGTCGCGCGGGCGTGCGTCGACGCGGGCGCCGACGCGCTGTCCATGATCAACAATCCGCTCGGCATGGCCATCGACACCGAGGCGCTGCGGCCCTCGCTCGCCGCCGTCACCGGTGGCCTGTCGGGGCCGGCCATCCTGCCACTGGCCGTACGGTGCGTCTGGCAGGTCCACGCCGCGCTTCCCGGAGTGCCGCTCATCGGCGTCGGCGGCGTGATGAGCGGCCAGGACGCCTTCCAGCTCGTCCTCGCGGGCGCCTGCGCGGTCGGCGTCGGCACGGCGCTGTTCCACGACCCGTACGCGTGCCTGCGCATCGAGCGCGAGCTCGAGGACCTGCTGAGGGCACGCGGCTTCCAGCGCCTGGCCGACGCCGTCGGCCTGGCGCACCGCCCGCCGGGGAGCGCACCCCGGCACCTGCTAGTCGACACCGAGGAGAGCACGCCTTGACCCCCGCACCGATCGCCGTCGCTCTCGACGCCCCCGACCTGGAGACCGCCGCCCAGTGGGCCGCCCTGGTCACCCCGCACGTCACCACCGTCAAGGTGGGGCTGGAGCTCTACCTGCGCTACGGCCCCGACGTGATCGCCTCCGTCCGCGGGGCCAGCGGCGTCCAGGTGTTCCTCGACCTGAAGCTGCACGACATCCCCAACACCGTCGCCGGGGCCGCGCGCGCGGTGGCGCGGCTGCGGCCGTCCATCCTGACCGTGCACGCCGGGGGCGGGACCGCCATGATCAGGGCAGCCGTGGAGTCGGCGCCGCACACCAAGATCGCCGCCGTGACGATCCTGACCTCCCTGTCGGAGGCCGACCTCGGCCGGATCGGCATCGCAGGGCCCGCCGCCGACGCCGTGCGCCGGCTGGCCGTCCTGTCGGTCGAGGCGGGCGCCACGGCACTCGTCTGCTCGCCGAACGAGGTGGCGGCGGTGCGGGCCGAGGTGGGCGAGGACATCACCCTCATCACGCCCGGCGTCCGCCCCCTGGGAGCCGACACACAGGACCAGATCCGGGTGGCCACCCCTGAGCAGGCCCTGGCCGACGGGGCCGACCTGCTCGTCATCGGCCGTCCCATCACCGGGGCGCCCGATCCGGGTGCCGCCGCCGCGGCCATCGCCGCCTCGCTGCGCCGCGCCTCCTGACGCGAGCCCCGGCAGGGCACCGGTCGCCCCACGAACCGGCGGCCGGTGAGCGGGGACGCCGCAGCGTCACGGAACGTGAAGAGCGAGCCCCGGCATCGCCTCTCCTGGACGCCGGGAGGGCCACGCCCGGCGGAGGCCGGGAGGGCGCGTCTCCAAGATCATAAGGCATCCGTGCAGCGCGTCGCACGCGATCTTCACGACGGTTTCGGCCCAGGTCTGGCCGGGGTTTCGGACACAGGCCCCGACGGGCGGATGATCATCTTCGCTGCTCACGGCCTCGTCGCGACGCATCGCGAGAACGGGGAAGTGAGGGCGATTTGATCAGCACAATGTGATTTTACGATCACGCACAGCGATGAAGTGGATTTTGTCGCGAGAGAAACCGCTCTTGACGTTGCTTAGGTGGCGATGACCAGCTAGTTTCCCTTCCCGTCCGAGTACATCGACAGAAATTCGAGGTGACCCGGCGTGGCTCTTCCTCCCCTGACCCCCGAGCAGCGCGCCGCAGCCCTAGAGAAGGCTGCAAAGGCCCGTAAAGAGCGTGCCGAGGTCAAGAACCGGCTCAAGCATGGCGCGGTTTCTCTGGCTGAGGTGCTCAAGGATGGGCAGGCCGACGACGTCATCGGCAAGATGAAGGTGTCGGCTTTGTTGGAATCGCTCCCCGGCGTGGGCAAGGTCCGCGCCAAGCAGCTCATGGAGCGGCTCGCGATCGCCGAGTCCCGCCGCGTGCGTGGCCTCGGTGCGAACCAGCGGGCAGCCCTCGAGCGCGAGTTCGGTGGCAACGAGGGCTAGTCTCTGTTCCACACGAACACGCAGGCTCAGCGGGGGGTAGGAAGTGACCGACAGGTCCTGGTCCGGCGACATCAGTGCCTTCGAGGCGCTCGGATCGGGAGCCGAGGACGGCTTCCTGCCCCTGAGCGAACGACGACTGACGGTCCTTTCCGGGCCGTCGGGCGTCGGCAAGTCCACGGTCGTCGCCGAGTTCCGGCGGGCACACCCCGAGGTGTGGCTGTCGGTCTCGGTGACCACCAGGAGACCCCGGCCCGGTGAGGTCAACGGGGTCCACTACTACTTCGTGGACGGCGACGAGTTCGAGCGTATGGTCGCCGCGGGCGAGCTGCTGGAATGGGCGGAGTTCGCGGGCAACTGCTACGGAACCCCGCGCGAGCCGGTGCTGAAGAAGCTCGCCGAAGGGGTTCCCACCCTGCTCGAGATCGACCTCGAGGGCGCGCGGCAGGTGCGCCGCACCATGCCGGAGGCGCTGCTGGTGTTCCTCGCTCCACCCAGCTGGGAGGAGCTCGAGAAGCGGCTGCGCGGGCGCGGCACCGAGCCAGAAGACGTGATCGCCCGCCGGCTGGCCGCCGGCCGGGTCGAGATGGCCGCCGAGCACGAGTTCGACCTCACCTTGGTCAACACGAGCGTCGAAGACGTGTGCCGCCGCCTGATAGCCTTGATGACTGACCCTCAGGGGGTCATGACAACCACCAACCGAGAGGTCTGACAATCGTGGCAGGCAGCACCCCGGCCGCGGAGGGCATCACCAACCCGCCGATCGACGCGCTGCTCGACATCGTCGACAGCAAATATTCCCTGGTGATCATGGGCGCCAAGCGCGCCCGCCAGATCAACGCCTACTACTCCCAGCTCGGCGAGGGCCTGCTTGAGTACGTGGGTCCGCTGGTCGAGACGCACGCTCAGGAGAAGCCTCTGTCCATCGCGCTGCGTGAGGTCTCCGAGGGCCTGCTCAGCTCCGAGCCCATCGAAGGCGCGGTCTGACCCCTTCGATGAAGGTCGTCCTGGGCGTCAGCGGCGGCATCGCCGCGTACAAGGCGTGCGAGCTGCTGCGCCTGTTCACCGAGAGCGGGCACGAGGTGCGGGTCGTCCCGACCCGCGAGGCCCTCAAGTTCGTGGGCGCGCCCACCTGGGCCGCCCTGTCGGGCAATCCCGTCTCGGCCGAGGTCTGGGACGACGTTCACGAAGTGCCGCACGTCCGCATCGGGAAGGGCGCCGACCTCGTCGTGGTGGCTCCCGCGACCGCCGACGTGCTGGCCAGGGCCGCTCACGGGCTGGCCGGTGACCTGCTCACCAACACGCTGCTCACGGCGACGTGCCCGGTCGTGTTCGCGCCCGCGATGCACACCGAGATGTGGCAGCACCCCGCGACGCAGGCCAACGTCACGACGCTGCGCGAGCGCGGCGCCGTCGTCATCGACCCCGCCGTGGGGCGGCTCACCGGCGCCGACACCGGCCCCGGGCGGCTGCCCGACCCGGCCGAGATCTTCCAGGTGTGCCTGCGCGTGCTGCGCGGCAGCCCGCGCGACCTCGCCGGGCGCAAGGTCGTGGTCTCCGCCGGCGGCACCCGCGAGGCGATCGACCCCGTGCGCTACATCGGCAACCGCTCCTCGGGGCTGCAGGGTTACGCCCTCGCCCGTACGGCGGTCGCCCGGGGCGCCGAGGTGACGCTCGTGGCGGCCAACGTGGCGCTGCCCGACCCCGCGGGGGCCAAGGTCGTGCGCGTGGAGTCGACGGCCGAGCTGCGCGAGGCGGTGCTCGAGGCGTCGGCGTACGCGGACGCGGTGGTCATGGCCGCCGCGGTGGCCGACTTCCGGCCCGCCACACGCCACGACTCCAAGATCAAGAAGACCGACGGCGAGCCCGAGCCCATCCGGCTGACGAAGAACCCCGACATCCTCGCCGAGCTGGGCGAGCGCCGCCGCCGCGCGAGCGCCGCAGAGAGAGGGCCCGAGGTGATCGTCGGGTTCGCGGCCGAGACCGACGACGTGCTCGCCAACGGGCAGGCCAAGCTCGCCCGCAAGGGCTGTGACCTGCTGGTGGTCAACCAGGTGGGTGAGGGGCTGGCCTTCGGCACCCCCGACAACGCGGCCACCGTGCTCGTCGCGGGCGGCGACGCGGTCGAGGTGCCGTTCGGGCCCAAGGAGGACCTCGCCGACACCGTGTGGGACCTCGTGGCCACGCGCCTCGCCTAACCGGACATGCCGCACATAGTGCATGCAATGCGTTTATAACTAGTTACTCGATCACCTATTGCTACATCCCCATACGCCTGCGGATACTTAGGGCAGAGGGGGATGGAATGCCGGTCGGTTCTGCTGTCAGAGATCGTTGTCGGACGCTCCTCGGCGGCCAGGAGGAGATCCACTACGTCTTCCCCGCGTTCTCGGCGGGGCCCGAGGGATCGGGCAACTTCCTCGTCGTCGTGACCGCCACGGCGATATCCGTGCTGGCCACCCGCACCTTGCGCAGCGACAGGCCCGTGTCGGTCGCCGCGGAGTTCCCGCGACACACCCGGCTCGGCCCCATTCTCGACGGCCCGGTCATCGAACTCGGGACCCGCGTTTTCGAGTTCGACGAGGAGTACGCCGCCGTGGTGGCCGCAGCCGACGCGGAGATCTTCGCGCCGGAGACGCTCCCACCGGATCCGCTGCCCGAACTGTGATAGGAGACAGGGGGTGGACGGTTTCGCGACCCGGCGCCCGGTAGGGCTAGACTTCGGCCAGGCCCGGGCACGCCCATCCGTCCCGGGCCTTGCATACGTCAGCAGCCGCTGCATGAGGAGCCACTGAGTTGTCACGTCGCCTGTTCACCTCCGAGTCGGTCACCGAAGGCCACCCGGACAAGATCGCCGACCAGATCAGTGACGCGATTCTCGACGCCATGCTCAAGGACGACCCGCGGAGCCGGGTCGCCGTCGAGACGCTGATCACCACCGGCCAGGTCCACGTCGCAGGCGAGGTCACGACCGAGACCTACGTCGACATCCCCGGCGTCATCCGGGAGAAGATCCTGGAGATCGGTTACGACGCCTCCCACAAGGGCTTCGACGGCGCCTCGTGCGGTGTGTCGGTGTCCATCGGCGCGCAGTCGCCCGACATCGCCCAGGGCGTCGACGACGCCTACGAGCACCGCATCGGCGGCGACGGCGACGAGCTCGACCGCCAGGGTGCCGGCGACCAGGGCCTCATGTTCGGCTACGCCTGCCGCGAGACGCCCGAGCTGATGCCGCTGCCGATCACGCTCGCCCACCGCCTCGCCCAGCGCCTGTCCGAGGTGCGCAAGAACGGCACGGTCCCCTACCTGCGGCCCGACGGCAAGACCCAGGTGACGATCGAGTACGACGGCGACACGCCGATCAGGCTCGACACCGTGGTCGTCTCCACGCAGCACGCGTCGGAGATCGACCTCGTCGAGATGCTGACGCCCGACATCAAGGAGCACGTGGTCGACCCCGTGCTCGCCGACCTCGACCTCGACACCGAGGGCTACCGCCTGCTGGTCAACCCGACCGGGCGCTTCGAGATCGGCGGCCCCATGGGCGACGCCGGCCTCACCGGCCGCAAGATCATCATCGACACCTACGGCGGCATGGCCCGCCACGGCGGCGGCGCCTTCTCGGGCAAGGACCCGTCCAAGGTCGACCGCTCGGCCGCCTACGCCATGCGCTGGGTCGCCAAGAACGTCGTGGCCGCCGGCCTCGCCGACCGCTGCGAGGTCCAGGTCGCGTACGCGATCGGCAAGGCGCAGCCGGTGGGCCTGTTCGTGGAGTGCTTCGGCACCGAGAAGCTGCCGGTGGAGAAGATCCAGGAGGTCGTGCTGCAGGTGTTCGACCTGCGTCCGGCCGCCATCATCCGCGACCTCGACCTGCTGCGCCCGATCTACTCCGAGACCGCCGCCTACGGCCACTTCGGCCGCGACGGCTTCTCCTGGGAGTCGACCGACCGCGCCGAGGCCCTGCGTACGGCCGCCGGCATCTGATCACCGGCAACTGATCATCGGCTGACCGGTGCCGCGTCGTTGACGCGGCACCGGTCAGTGGCGTTCCTGCGGTCCGCACCGTCGGGTGCGGCGTGGGCGGTCTCGCGGGTGGCCGGGTCTGGTAGACGTTATGCGTGACCCACTCCTCCGACGACGCTCTCCTGCCGCTCGAAGCCGTGCGGCCCCCGGCGTCGGCGAAGGACGGCAGGGGGGCTCCGGTGCCCGCGCCCGAGCGGCCCGTGGCGAGGATCGCGGTCGACAGCCCGCTCCCGCACCTCGACCGCCTCTTCGACTACCTCGTGCCCGCCGCGCTGCACGAGACGGCCGTGCCCGGCGTACGCGTCCGGGTGCGGTTCGCGGGCAAGCTCGTCGACGGCTTCCTGCTGGAGCGGGCCGCCGACACCGAGCACGAGGGCAAGCTGACCCCGCTCGAACGCGTCGTGTCGCCCGAACCGGTGCTCACCCTCGAGATCGCCGGGCTGGCGCGGGCGGTCGCCGACCGCTACGCGGGCACTCTCGCCGACGTGCTGCGCCTCGCCGTCCCGCCGCGTCACGCCAAGGCCGAGGCCGAGCCGTCCGCCGACCCCGAGCCGTCCGAGAGGCCCGCGCAGGACGGGCCGGGCGCGTGGGACGCCTACCCGGCCGGGCGGTCGTTCCTCGACGCGCTGCGCGGCGGGCGGGCGCCGAGGGCCGTGTGGTCGGCGCTGCCCGGCGCCAGGGGATGGGCGGCGGAACTGGCCGAGGCGGTGCGGGCCACGCTCGACGGCGGCAGGGGAGCGGTCGTCGTGGTGCCCGACGGCAAGGACGTCGCGCTCGCGGACGCCGCCTTCGCCCGGGTCCTCGGCCCCGGCGAACACGTGGCGCTCACCGCCGACCTGGGCCCGGCCGAACGGTACCGGCGATGGCTGAAGGTGCTGAGAGGCCAGGTACGCGC
This sequence comes from Nonomuraea maritima, assembly GCF_900100395.1. Classification (GTDB taxonomy): domain Bacteria; phylum Actinomycetota; class Actinomycetes; order Streptosporangiales; family Streptosporangiaceae; genus Nonomuraea; species Nonomuraea maritima. Next base: position 79,864 of record NZ_FNFB01000027.1, read on the forward strand.
GGTGGTCGGCACCCGTACGGCGATGTTCGCCCCCGTCGCCGAGCTCGGCCTGGTGGCCATCTGGGACGACGGCGACGACCTGCACGCCGAGCGGCTGGCCCCGTACCCGCACGCCCGCGAGGTGCTCGGGCTGCGCGCACACCGGGCGGGCGCGGCGATGCTGATCGGCGGCTACGCGCGCACGGCCGAGGCCACCCAGCTGGTCGCGACCGGCTGGGCCAGGCCGATCGTGGCCGCCCGTACCACGATCAGGAGCCTCGCCCCGCGCGTGCGGCCCGCCGGTGAGGACGCCGAACTCGCCAAGGACCAGGCTGCCCGGCAGGCGCGCCTGCCCAGCCTGGCCTGGCGGGCGCTGCGCCACGGGCTGGAGCGCGGCCCGGTGCTCGTGCAGGTGCCGCGGCGCGGCTACCTGCCCGCGCTTGCCTGCCGCCACTGCCGCGCGCCCGCCCGCTGCGTCCTGCCGCCGACCAGGAGCGCGCCGGACGCCGTCATGGCGGGCGCGATCCCGCTGGGCGGCGAGAGCCGGGACCGGGCCGGCGAGCCGGCGTGGTCCCCCGAGCCGCACGGCGAGGGCGGACCGCAGTGCCACGGCCCCCTCGCGCTCAGGGCCGGTCACGCGGCCCCCTACTGCCGCTGGTGCGGCCGGGTCGCCGCGGCCTGGCGCTGCCCGTCCTGCGGCAGCCCCCGGATGCGCGCCGTGGTCACCGGCGCCCGGCGCACCGCGGAGGAGCTCGGCAGGGCCTTCCCGTCCGTCCCGGTGCGCACGTCGGGCCGCGACGGCGTCCTCGCGTCCGTCTCCGACGCCCGCGCCCTGGTCGTCGCCACGCCGGGGGCCGAGCCATCGGCGGCCGACGGTTACGCGGCGGCCGTGCTGCTCGACGGCTGGGCGCTGCTCGGCAGGGCCGACCTGCGGGCGGCCGAGGAGGCGGTGCGGCGGTGGATGAACGCCGCCGCGCTGCTGCGTCCCGCGGCCGAGCTGGTGGTGCTCGGCGACGCCGCGCTGCCCGCCGTACAGGCGCTGGTCAGGTGGGACCCGGTCGGCCACGCCGAGCGCGAGCTGGGCGACCGCGCCGAGCTGGGGTTCCCGCCCGCCGTGCGGATGGCGACGCTCACGGGCGCGGCCGCCGCTGTCCGGCAGATGCTCGACGAGGTACGCCTGCCGCCCGACGCCGAGGTGCTCGGTCCCGTCCCGGTCGACGACGCCGGGCAGGAGCGGGCGATGATCCGCGTGCACCGATCGGGCGGCGCGGCACTCTCCGCCGCGCTCAAAGGGGCCAGCGGGGTGCGTGCGGCACGGAAGACGCCTGATGTCGTGAGGGTGAGTGTCGACCCGCTCGACCTGATTTAGACCGTTTCCCCGATTCGCTCATCCGATGGCCAGCCGTTAGCGTGCCACTGTGTCGATCGAATGGGTGAACCAAGCCATCGACGACCTGCGTGCTTGGGGGCGTACGCGGGACGTCGACGTGGACGCGGACGAGGTCCGCCTGCTCTGCGACTACGCCAGCGACTACCTGGGCGTCGACGAACTGGGCGACTTCACCCCGGAGACCTTCGACGAACTGCTGCTGTCGATCTACCCGCGCAAGGTCATCGCGCCGCCCGAGAGCGCCCCCGAGACCATCGCCGCCGCCCGCACGTTCGTCGACTACCTGGGCGAGTCCGGCCGGGCGAGCGCCCCGAGCGTCGCCCGCATGCATGAACGGCTCGACGACATCGAGCCGCGCATGGTCGAGGCCCTCGCCGACCCGGCCAACTTCGGCATGGCCAAGAGCCTGTTCAGCTCGATCGGCCCCGAGTCGCTCGAACAGGACGTCTCCATCCCCGCCGGTGAGCTGCCCGACCTGGGCGAGGCGCCCTGCGACTGCCCGGGCTGCACGCCCCTGCCCGCCGTACGGCTGGCCGAGCCGGACGAGCTGCGCGCGGAGCTGCCGGGCGTCCCCATGCTGGCCGCGGAGCCCCTGGACGACGACGGCGACCCGCTCGAGGCATGGGCGCGGCGCGTCGCCCGCCTGCTCGACCACGACACCGGCGGCGCGGTCACCGGGTCCGCCGAGCTCGACGAGGGCCTCTACGACCTGTTCGACATGCTCTACCGCCTCCAGGTGCGGGTGCCCATGAGCGTGATCGGCGACCACTTCGCGGAGATCTCCGACGAGACCCCCGTCGATCTGCCCGTGGTGCTCGACCGGCTGGCGTGGTGCGGCATGATCCACGTCGACGGCGAGACCGCCGGGCTCACCCCGCTCGCCCTCTGGGCGTTGCGCGAGCACTACCTGTCGCTCGGCGTCGACGCCCCGCGCGCCCCCGACCTCGCCGAGGCCGACGCGCTCGGGCTCATCGAGGGCCTGCTCGAAGGCGTCCCGACCGAGCTGGCGGAGGCCGACATCAGCCGCTGGCTGACCGGCCGTGACCCCGGCGAGGCCGCCGCCGAGCTGCTCGCCGCCGCCTCCGGCGCGCCCGCGGTGGCCCGCGGCATCGCCATCACCATCGTCGACCGCCTCGGCCCCGAGGCCGAGGCGCAGGTCCGTGACCGCCTCGGCGACGACGAGCTCCGTCCGCACGTGATCCACTGGCTGGGCGCGCGGGGCCTGCCCGCACCGCCGCTCACCCAGGACGAGCTCCTCTGGGTCAGCGTCGACATGCTCGCCCTGGCCCTGCCCGCGGCCGAGGAGGACCCGGAGAACTTCGCCGAGAACATGGCGGCCTCCGGGCCGCCCGCCCACGTGATCGAGGAGATGTGGCGGGTCGACCACCCCGACGTGGTCGATGTTCTCGAACTCCTCGGACGCTCGCTGCCCGACCGCACGGTCGCCAAGGCCGCGCGCAAGGCGGCGTTCAAGGCCCGTTCCCGGGCCATCCGTTAGGTACATTCCTGTGACCGCTGTGCAGTAGGTTTCCTAGGTGGCAAACAACGTCTTCGACCTCGCCGAGCTGCGCAAGCTGATCGATGAGCAGGCCGTCGTGCCGCCGCGGCCCCCGCAGGAGCCTCGTGTCGACCGTGAGGCGCTGACGTTCCCGCCGGTCCTGCCGGCTCCTGACGCCGAGCTGGCCGGGGCGGTGCCGCAGGTGCCGCTCGTGGCCGACGCGATCAGGCTCGCCACCTGGACCGGCACCCGCGAGGTCGGCCCCGACGGGCACCTGTCCGAGTCCGACGCGGCGGCCGCGGCCGCCGCGCTCGGGGTGCCCGCCCCGCGCCTGCGGCTGATCTGGATCGTCGCCGTCAACTCCGGCCTGCTGCAGATCCTCGGCGGACGCGCCTCCCGCGGGCCGCTGTCGATGCAGCTGACCGTCGAGGCGACGCTCGAGTTCTGGGACGGCGTCGTCATGGACGTGCTCGACCGCGCCGACGAAGGCCTGACCGGCTCGGCCGTGGTCGACGGCCACCTCGCCGAGATGCTGGCCACGATCTACTCCGTGCGCTCCGGCGTCGCGACGGCCAACCTCGCCCGCGGCATCCTGCAGTCCCACGAGGTGGCCTGCGCGCCCGGCGCGGCCGAGATGCGCAGGCTGGCCGCCGCGCTGCCGGCCGAGCTGCTGGAGGCGCTGTCGCTGCTGACGTACTGCGGGCTGGTCGAGCAGACGGTGGCCGGGCGCATCGCGCTCACCCCGCTGGGTGTGTGGGCCGTCCGCCGCGACCTGCTGCGCGAGGGCCACGACGCGCCGACCACCGCCGAGGTCGAGGTGTTCGCCGACCTGTCGGCGGCCGAGCTGGTCGAGGCCCTGGTGAGCGGGGCGGCCACGCAGAGCGCCGTCGCCGGGTGGCTGGAACGCCGCTCGCCCGAGTCGGCCGCCGAAGAACTCATCGCGATCGCCGCCACGGGCACGGCCGGCCGGCGTGGCGCCGTCGGCGCGATCCTCGAGGAGCTGGGGCCCGAGGCCGAGGCGCCGGTCCGCAAGGCTCTCGACCATCCGCTGATGCGCCGTTACGCCGCGTCCTGGCTGCACATCCGCGACCTCGAGGCGCCGACGCTCGGCCCGGCCGACCACACCTGGATCGCGGTCGACACCCTGGCGGCGCTCATGCACATGTCGGGGCCCGCGGCCGGGCGGTTCGACACACCCGAGCCCCGCGAAGACCTGATCCGGCTGGTCGGTGAGATGCCCGCGGTCGGCCACCCCGACACGATCGCCGTCCTCGACATGCTCGGCACCACCCACGACGACCCGATCGTGGCGAAGGCGGCGCGTAAGGCCGCGATGAAGGCCCGCACGCTGGCCCACGCGGGTGCGCCGGGCACGCGCCGGTGAGAGGCCCATACCTGCACTAAACTGGGCGGCTGATCCATGCTCGACGAACGGAGATGAACCCCTTGGCGATCCAGCCGATCCGGTTGTTCGGAGATCCGGTGCTGCGCACCCCGGCGGCCCCGGTCGTCGACTTCGACAAGGAGCTCCGCAAGCTGGTCAAAGACCTCACCGACACGATGATGGACGCCCCGGGCGCCGGTCTCGCCGCTCCGCAGATCGGCGTCGGGCTGCGGGTGTTCACCTACTACGTCGACGAGCAGCTCGGCCACCTCATCAACCCCGACCTCGACCTGTCGTCCGAGATCGACGAGGAGGGCGAGGAGGGCTGCCTGTCGTTCCCCGGCCTGGCCTTCCCGACCCCGCGCGCGGTGCGGGCCGTGGCCAAGGGCTTCAACATGCACGGCGAGCCGGTCGTGCTGGAGGGCACCGACCTGATGGCGCGCTGCTTCCAGCACGAGACCGACCACCTCGAGGGCATCCTGTTCATCGACCGCCTCGACCCCAAGCAGCGCAAGCTCGCCATGAAGGCCGTGCGCGAGGCCGAGTGGAGCGGCCTGTCCGCCCCCGTGATCAAGGCCTCGCCCCACGCGACCGGCGGAAAGGCGATCTGACAGCATGCGTCTGGTCTTCGCGGGCACGCCCGAGACGGCGCTGCCGTCGCTGCGCACCCTGATCGACTCGCCCCGCCACGAGGTGGTGGCCGTCGTCACCCGCCCCGACGCCCAGTCGGGCCGGGGGCGCAAGGTCCACCCCTCGCCGGTGGCCGCGCTCGCCGAGGAGGCGGGCATCGAGGTGCTGCGTCCCCAGAAGGCCGGCGACCCCGCCTTCCTCGACCGGCTGCGCGAGCTTGAGCCCGACTGCTGCCCGGTGGTCGCGTACGGCGCGCTGCTGCCGCAGTCGGCCCTCGACGTGCCCCGGCACGGCTGGATCAACCTGCACTTCTCGATCCTGCCCGCCTGGCGGGGGGCCGCTCCCGTGCAGCACGCGATCCTGCACGGCGACGAGATCACGGGCGCGACCACGTTCCAGATCGTGAAGGAGCTCGACGCGGGGCCCGTCTACGGCGTCGTGACCGAGGAGGTCCGCGCCGACGACACGAGCGGCACGCTGCTGGAACGGCTCTCGGTCTCCGGGGCCGGGCTGCTCGCGGCCACGCTCGACGGCGTCGAGGACGGCGCCCTCGAGGCCCGGCCGCAGCCCGCGGACGGCGTGACCATCGCTCCCAAGATCAGCGTCGATGACGCCCGGATCGACTGGACCAAGCCCGCCATGCACATCGACCGGCTCGTCCGGGCCTGCGCGCCCAACCCCGGCGCCTGGACCGAGTTCCGCGGCCAGCGGGTGAAGGTGGGCCCGGTCCGGGTGGTCGCGGGCAAGCGGCTCGCGGCGGGCGAGATCTCCGCCACGAAGACGACGGTGCTGGTCGGCACGGCCACCGACGCGGTCGAGCTGGGCGAGGTGCAGCCGCAGGGCAAGCGGCTGATGGGCGCGGGCGAGTGGGCCCGTGGCGTCCGTCCCGAGGGTGACGAGGTCTTCGCGTGACGCGGCCGTTCCGCGAGGGCGGCGCCCGGCCGTTCCGGGCGAACGAGAACGGGAACAGCGAGCGGCGCGCCCAGGGGGAGCGGCCCCGCAGGTCCCAGGGCGGCGGCGACGATCGGACGCGGCGCTCCCAGAGCGGCGGAGACGATCGGGCGCGGCGGTCCGAGGGCGGCGGCGACGATCGGGGGCGGCGGTCGCAGGGTGGTGGTCAGCGGCGGGCCGGGAGGCCGGCGCGTGACGTGGCCCGTAACGCGGCGTTCGATGTGCTGCGCGCCGTCGACGAGCGCGACGCGTACGCCAACCTGCTGATGCCGCGGCTCCTGCGCGACCGGGGCATCCGGGGGCGTGACGCCGCGCTGGCCACCGAGCTCGCCTACGGCACGCTGCGCGGGCTCGGCACGTACGACGCCATCATCGACGTGTGCGGCGACCGCGAGCCCGACCCCGACGTGCGCGACGCGCTGCGGCTCGGCGCCCACCAGCTGCTGCGCATGCGCGTCCCGCCGCACGCGGCCGTCGGCACCACCGTCGACCTCGTACGCCTGCGGATCGGCCCCGGCGCGGCCAAGTTCGTCAACGCGGTGCTCCGCAAGATCGGCTCCAGGACGCTGGAGGAGTGGCTGCCCATCGTCGCGCCCGACCCGGCCGACGACCCGGTGGGCCACCTCGCCGTCACCCACGGGCATCCGCGCTGGATCGTCTCGGCCTTCCGCGACGCGCTGGGCTCGTCCGATGAGCTGCCCGCACTGCTGGAGGCCGACAACGCGCGGCCCCTGGTGACCCTGGTGGCGCGTCCAGGGCGCAGCTCCGTGGCGGAGCTGGAAGCGGCCGGCGCCATGCCGGGACGCTACTCGCCGTACGCCGCCTACCTGCGCGAGGGCGACCCCGGGCAGATCGACGCCGTGGCCGAGACACGCGCCGCCGTCCAGGACGAGGGCAGCCAGCTGGTGGCGCTCGCCCTCACCCGGGTGCCGGTCGGCAACGGTGGTGACGGCGAGAAGTGGCTCGACATGTGCGCGGGTCCGGGCGGTAAGGCGGGGCTCCTCGACGCGATCGCCACCCACGGTGACCTCGCCGGCCAGGCGGACGGAGGGTCCACGGCGTTCGCCGGTGGGGCGCGGCTGCTCGCGGCCGACGTCCAGTACCACCGGGCGCGGCTGGTGTGGGAGACCACCCGCGACGCGAGCGTGATCACCGCCGACGGCACCGAGCCCGTGTGGCGGCCGGAATCGTTCGACCGGGTGATGCTCGACGCGCCCTGCACCGGCCTCGGCGCGCTGCGGCGGCGGCCCGAGGCCCGCTGGCGGCGCGACCCGGCGGGCATCGCCGACCTCGGCAGGCTGCAGCGCCGCCTGCTCGGCACCGCCCTCGACGCGGTGCGGCCGGGCGGCGTGGTGGCGTACGTCACCTGCTCGCCGCACCTGGCCGAGACCCGGGTGGTGATCGGCGACGTGCTGGCGCGCCGGGACGACGTCGAGCAGCTCGACGCCCGGCTCTACCTGCCCGGCGTCGACGGCCTCGGCGACGGCCCGCACGTCCAGTTCTGGCCCCACCGCCACGGCACCGACGCCATGTTCCTGTCCCTGCTGCGCAAACGCGCCTGACGCCGCTTCCTGCCCCCCGCGTCTCCCGCGTAGGCGCGGGGGACGACGGCGTGGGCCGGGCGTTCACTAGACTGAGGTCATCATGGCTGTACAGATCTCGCCCAGCATCCTCGCCGCCGACTTCGCCAGGCTCGCCGACGAGGCCGCCGCCGTGCCCAACGCCGACTGGCTGCACGTCGACGTCATGGACTACCACTTCGTGCCCAACCTGACGCTCGGGCTGCCCGTGGTGGAGGCACTGCGCAAGGCGACCGAGACGCCTCTCGACTGCCACCTCATGATCTCCGACCCCGACCGGTGGGCGCCGCAGTACGCCGAGGCGGGGGCGGGCAGCGTGACCATTCACGCCGAGGCGGCCAAGGCCCCGGTCCGCACGCTGCGCGAGATCCGCTGGCTCGGCGCCAGGGCAGGCCTCGCACTCAACCCGGCCACCCCCGTCGAGCCGTACGCCGACCTGCTGGGCGAGATCGACATGCTGCTGCTGATGACCGTCGAGCCGGGCTTCGGCGGCCAGAAGTTCCTCGACGTGGTGCTGCCGAAGCTCCGGCGGGCCCGCGAGCTCGTGACCCGCCACGGCGGAAACGTGTGGCTGCAGGTCGACGGCGGGGTCGACGCCGGAACCATCGAGCGTTGCGCCGAGGCCGGCGCCGACGTGTTCGTGGCCGGCAGCGCGGTGTACGGCGCCTCCGACCCGAAGGCCGCCATCGACGCCCTGCGCGCCGCGGCCGAACGCGCCGCCTCTTGACATGAGCCCGCCGTCGGCGGGTAATTGTCCAATTATGGGCGACGATGGGATCTTCGGGCCCCGGTCGGTGACCTGGCGGGTGATGGGCGAGCCGATCCTGCTGGTGGGAGGCATCCGGGCGCTCCTCATGCAAGGCCTGCACCCGCGTGCGATGCGCGGGGTCCTGCAGAACTCCGCGCTCCTCGACCCCCGTGAGGCCTGGGCGCGGTTCGTCCGTACCACCGAGTTCGTCCGGGTGCGTACGTACGGCACCACCGACGAGGTCGAGCGGGCGGGCCGGCGGGTCCGCCGGATCCACGCCTCGCTCACCGCGTACGACCCCGACACCCGCACCACGTACCGGCTCGACGAGCCCGACGCGCTGCTGTGGGTGCACGCGGGCGAGGTCGACTCCTACCTGTCGGTGGCCCGGCGCGCCGGGGTGCGGCTGTCGGACGAGGAGGCCGACGCGTTCGTCGCCGAGTGGCGGCGGGCGGCCGAGGTCGTGGGGCTGGCGGCGGACGACGTCCCCGGTTCGGTGGCGGAGCTGCGCGACTACATCGACGAGCAGCGGCCGGGGCTGCGCTTCGTGCCCGAGGCGTCCCATCCGCTGCTGCTGTCGCTGAACGCGCCGTTGCCGCTCAAGCTGACGCCGCTGCGGCCCGCGATGCCCGCGCTGACGTTGCTGGCCTTCGCGACGCTGCCGCGCTGGGCGCGCAAGCTGTACGGCCTGCCCGCCACGCCAGTCGGCGACCTGTGGGCCACGGCGACGCTGCGCACTCTGCACACGGGGCTCGGCCTGCTTCCCGGCCAGATCCGCTACAGCCCCGACGCCCGGCGCGCGCAGCGCATCATGGCTGCCTGAAGGGCCGGCGCGGGGTTCAGCTGAGGGCAAAGGAGACCCCGTCGCATGCTCATACGGCGGCATGGCACACTGGAAGCCGAAAGAGCTAGCGTGCTCCGGGGTCGGTGAAAGTCCGAACCGGCGGTGACAGTCCGCGACCCGGCCGATGCCATCGGCCGGTTGACTCGGTGAAATTCCGGGACCGACGGTTAAAGTCCGGATGGGAGGAAGCGCGCGCGGTGTCCGGCGTCTCAGCCGGACGCTTGACGTGGTGCATTCGCATCACGATGATCCCCCGGGGCCCGCCATGGCTTGGAGCTACTGGCAGGTAGGAGACCCGGTGGAGATTCCGGCGCAGCACGCCGCCCACATGGCGCGCGCCGTCGAGCTGGCCCGTCTCGGCCATGGCACCACCAGCCCCAACCCCGTCGTGGGCTGCGTCGTGCTCGACGCCGGCGGCCAGGTGGTGGGTGAGGGCTTCCACGCGTACGCGGGAGGCCCGCACGCCGAGGTCGTCGCCCTGGCGCAGGCGGGCGAGCGGGCCAGGGGCGGCACGGCGTACGTCACGCTCGAACCCTGTGACCACACCGGCCGTACGGCGCCGTGCAGCCTGGCGCTGCTGGACGCGGGGGTGGCCCGCGTGGTGGTGGCAGTGTCCGACCCCAACCCCCAGGCCGCGGGAGGCGCCGAGCGGCTGCGCGCCCACGGCGTCGAGGTGCTGTCCGGGGTGCTGGCCGAGGAGGCCGAGCGGGTCAACGAGGAGTGGCTCACCCTCGTCCGGCTCGGCCGCCCCCACGTGACCTGGAAGTTCGCCGCCACGCTCGACGGCAGGTCGGCCGCCGAGGACGGCACCAGCAAGTGGATCACCTCGCCCGAGGCCAGGGCCGACGTGCACCGGCTGCGCGCCGCCGCCGACGTCATCATGGCCGGCATCGGCACGGTCCTCGCCGACGACCCCCACCTCACCGCCCGGCCGGAGCGGCCCCACGCGGAGAGAACCAGCGTGGAGCGCGTGCCGTTGCGGGTCGTGGTCGACTCCGAGGCGCGGACGCCGCAGACCGCGCGCGTCCTCGACGACGCCGCGCCGACGCTCGTCGCGGTGGCCGCCGACACCGGCACCGAGCTCAAGGCCGACCTGCTGCGCCTGCCGCGCCACGACGGCGGCCTCGACCTGCGCGCCCTGCTGCGCGAGCTGGCCGCGCGCGGCGTGGTCAGCGTCTTCCTGGAGGGCGGTCCGACGCTGGCGGGCGCGTTCGTGGCGCAGGGCCTGGTCGACCGCGTGGTCGCCTACCTCGCGCCCGCGCTGCTCGGCTCCGGCCCCGCCGCGCTGGGCGCGGCCGGGGTGTGCACCATCAGCGAGCTCCACCGCCTGACCTTCGACGACATCTCACCCGTGGGGCCGGACGTCCGGCTGGTCGCCCGGTTCACCCCCGACTCCGACAGGGAGAAGTGATGTTCACCGGAATCATTGAGGAAAAGGGCGATGTGGTGGCCATCGAACGGCAGGGCGGAGGCGCCCGGCTCTCGGTGCGCGGCCCGGTCGTCACCTCCGACGCCAAGCACGGCGACTCGATCGCCGTCAACGGAGTGTGCCTCACGGTCGTGACGGTCGACGACGACGTGTTCACCGTCGACGTGATGAAGGAGTCGCTCGACCGCAGCTCACTCGGCGGGCTGACGGAGGGCTCGGCGGTGAACCTCGAGCGGGCCGTACGGGCTGACCAGCGCCTGGGCGGCCACATCGTGCAGGGGCACGTCGACGGCACCGCCGTCCTGCTGTCGCGCGAGCCCGGCGACAACTGGGACAACCTGCGCTTCTCGCTGCCCGAGACGCTCGCCGGCTACGTCGCCGAGAAGGGCTCGATCGCCGTCGACGGAATCAGCCTGACGGTCACGACGGTTGACGACGACAGCTTCGGCGTGAGCCTCATCCCGACCACGCTGAAGCTCACCACCATGGGCGAGCGCCAGGTGGGTGACGTGGTGAACCTGGAGGTCGACGTGATCGCGAAGTACGTGGAGAGGCTGGTGTCCCGGTCATGAGCTGGGTCGAGGCCGGATTCGAGGTGTTCGGCACGCACGTGCTCTGGACCGACCTGATCGGCAACATCGCCGCCCTGTCCACGGTCGTGCTGGCCATGCGCATGTCGATCTGGACGTGGCCGGTGCAGTTCGCCGGTTCTGTGCTGCTGTTCGTGGCGTCCGTCAACGCGCACATCACCGGCAACGCGCTCAAGCAGGCGCTGTTCGCGGGCCTCGCGGTCTACGGGTGGTGGGCGTGGCGGCGCGGCAAGCAGGGCGGCGGCCGGCTCGACATCCGGCCGGCCACCTGGCGGGAGCGGTCGCTGGTGATCGGCGGCCTGCTGGTGGGCACCGCCCTGGTCGGGCTGCTGTTCTACGTCACCGGGCTGTCGTGGGGCGCGCAGGTGCCGCTGCCGGAGGGCGGGTTCCTGGTGGCGGCCGACGCCTACATCTTCGTCGGCAGCGCCCTGGCCACCTGGGCCCAGGGCCGGGCGCTCGTCGACTTCTGGGTGGTGTGGGTGGCCGTCGACCTCGTCGGTGTGCCGCTCGCGTTCTCCTCGGGGCTGGTGGTCTCCGGGGCCGTGTACGGAATCTTCTTCGTTCTGGTGGTGATCGGGTTCGTGAAATGGCTGCGCGAGTTCCGTTCGGCCGCCCCGACCGCTGTGGCGGTGGCGCAATGACAGACATCACGTTCGACCCGGTCGAGCGGGCCATCGAGGACATCCGCAACGGCAAGCCCGTGGTGGTCGTCGACGACGAGCACCGCGAGAACGAGGGCGACCTCATCTTCGCGGCGGCCAGGGCGACGCCTGAGCTGTGCTCGTTCACGATCCGGCACACCAGCGGCATGATCTGCGTGGCCATGGACGGCAAGGAGCTCGACCGGCTCGGGCTGCCGCTCATGGTCGTGCACAACAAGGAGCGCATGCGCACGGCGTACACGATCACCGTGGACGCCCGCGACGGCGTCACCACCGGCATCTCGGCGGCCGACCGGGCGAAGACCATCCGCACGCTCGCCGACTCCGCCACCGAGCCCGACGAGCTGGTACGGCCCGGCCACGTGTTCCCGCTGCGCTACCGGGAGGGCGGCGTGCTGGCCCGGCGCGGCCACACCGAGGCGGCCGTCGACCTGGCCAGGCTCGCCGGGCTGTCGCCCGCCGGGGCGCTGGCCGAGGTGGTCAACGACGACGGCACGATGGCCCGGCTGCCGGAGCTGCGGCGCTTCGCCGACGCCAACGACCTCGCCCTGATCTCCATCGAGCAGCTCGTCGACTACCGCAGGCGGGCCGAGAGCATGGTGACCAGGGTGGCCGAGACGCGGCTGCCCAACGCGTACGGCATGTGGCGGGCCTATGGGTACGCGAGCGCGGTCGACGGCGGCGAGCACGTGGCGCTCGTCTTCGGCGACCTGGGCGACGGCGAGAACATCCTGGTCAGAGCCCATTCCGAATGCCTGACGGGCGACGTGTTCGGCTCGCTGCGCTGCGACTGCGGCGTGCAGCTGGACAACGCCATGGCGGCCATCGCGCGCGAGGGCGCGGGCGTGATCGTCTACCTGCGCGGCCACGAGGGCCGGGGGATCGGCCTGCTCGCCAAGCTCAAGGCCTACAGCCTTCAGGACAACGGCAGCGACACCGTCGACGCCAACGTCGAGCTGGGGCTGCCGATCGACGCGCGCGAGTTCTCCAACGCGGGTCAGATGCTGGCCGACCTCGGCGTGCGGTCGGTGCGGCTGCTCACCAACAACCCGGCCAAGCTCAAGGGCATGGACGGCTACGGCATCAAGGTCCTCGGTCGCGAGCCGATGCCGGTGGCGATGAACCCCTACAACGAGCGGTACCTCACGGCCAAGCGCGACCGGCTCGGCCACAAGATCGTGGAGGCGTCATGAGCGGGGAAGGACGTCCGGGCCTGACGGTCCCGGACGCGGCGGGGCTGACGGTGGGGATCGTGGCGGCCAGCTGGCACGCCAAGATCACCGATCAGCTGGTGTCGCGGGCGGTGCAGGCGTGCGACGACAGCGGCGCCACGGCGACGGTCGTAAGGGTGGCGGGCTCGATGGAGATCCCGGTGGTCGCCCAGGCGCTGGCCCGCCGCTGCGACGCGGTGGTGGGGCTCGGCGTGGTGATCCGCGGCGACACCGCGCACTTCGACTACGTCTGCGACGCGGTGACCACGGGGCTGACGCGGGTCTCCCTCGACGAGGAGACACCGGTCGGCAACGGCGTGCTCACGTGCAACACCCTTGAGCAGGCGGTCGACAGGTCCGGCGTGCCCGGCAGCAAAGAGGACAAGGGGTACGAATCCACCATCGCTGCGCTGGAGACGGCACTCCTCCTGAGAGACCTCCGCTGAGCTGCGGTAGGTTTCCCTCGTGTCAGAGCCCGTGCAGCCCCCGTCCTTGCCCGTGACCTGGCGACCCCGCAGGGGGCGGATCGTCGCCTACAGCTCCGCCGCGCTGATCGTCGCGGGGGCGGTGGTGATGGCGATCTTCATCGCCTCGCCGTTCCAGCTGCCCGACCGGCTGGCGATCGTGGCGTTCGGGTGCGCGGTGGCGTTCGTGCTGCATCTGCTGGGCCGGGTGCGGGTGGAGGCCGACGAGGAGGGCATCACCCTCGTCAACGCCGTCCGCACCCACCGCTACAGCTGGCCGGAGGTCATCGAGGTGACGCTCCTGGTGGGCGACCCTTGGCCGCGCATCGACCTCTCCGACGGGCGCACCATCGGGGCGATGGGCATCCAGGGCTCGGAGAAGGCCCGCGCCCGCCAGGCCACCGCCGAACTGGAGGCGCTCATCCGCGAGCGTGGCGAGGCGCGTGATGACTGAGTTCTGTTCTTGAACGGAACGGCGTCGTAGCCTGAAGGGGTGCTGGGGCGGACAATAAGGGCAACAGACATCGAGTCGCCTGCGAAGCTCGTCGAGCTGCTCGACCGGCAGGCCTATCTCGCCGACGAGGGGCTGGCGACGGCCGCCTTCCTGGCCCTGCGGATGGGGCGTCCGCTGTTCCTCGAAGGGGAGGCGGGGGTCGGCAAGACCGAGCTGGCCAAGGCCCTCGCCGCGCTGCTGGATGCGCCGCTCATCCGGCTGCAGTGCTACGAGGGGCTGGACGCCGCCCAGGCGCTCTACGACTGGGACTTCGCCCGGCAGCTGCTCCACCTCAAGGCCGCTGAGGCCGCCGGCGTCACCGACGTGGGCCGGCTGGAGGGCGAGATCTACGACCGGCGGTTCCTCATCGCCCGGCCCCTGCTGAAGGCGGTCGAGACGCAGCCGAGCGTGCTGCTCGTGGACGAGATCGACCGCGCCGACGACGAGTTCGAGGCGTTCCTGCTCGAGGTGCTGTCCGACTTCACCATCTCCATCCCCGAACTCGGCACCGTCCGCGCCGCGACGCCGCCGGTCGTCGTGGTCACCTCCAACCGCACGCGCGAGGTGCACGACGCGCTCAAGCGGCGCTGCCTCTACCACTGGCTGGAACATCCGATCTTCGACCGGGAGGTGGCCATCCTGCTGCGCCGCCTGCCCGGCTGCACCGAGACGCTCGCCACGCAGGTGGCGCGGGCAGCCGAACGGCTCCGGCACGCAGGCCTGGTCAAGCCGCCCGGCGTCGCCGAGACGCTCGACTGGACGGAGGCGCTGCTGACGCTCGGCGCCACGGAGCTCGACCCCGGCCTGGCGGCGGCCACGCTGGGGGCGGCGCTGAAGTACCGCGAGGACGTCGCCGCGGTCCTCGGCAACGGGTTGCTCGGCCATGGATGAGCTGGTGGCGACGATGACCGGGTTCGCCAGGACGCTGCGGGCCGCGGGAGTCGGAGCCGACCACGAACGCACCCAGAACCTGCTCAAGGCCCTCGACCACCTCGACGTGACCGACCGGGACGAGGTCTACTGGGCGGGGCGGCTGACGTTGTGCGCCACGCCCGCCGACCTGCCCCGCTACGACCGCTGCTTCGCCGCGTACTTCGGCGGGATGAAGGCCAGGCAGGTGCGGACGGCCACCACGAGCGTCACCCGGCACCTGGCCGCGCGCGAGGGCGCGGGCGAACCGGGCGGCGACGACGGCACGGCGGCGCCCGCGACGGCGAGCAGCATCGAGGTGCTGCGCCACCGCGACGTGGCCCGGATGACCGACGCCGAGCGCGACGAGGTGCACCGGATGCTGGCCATGCTGCGCGGTGGCCGGCCGCTGCGGCGCTCGCGGCGGTTCGAAAGCGCCCATCGCGGCGTCCTCGACCGGCGCCGGACCATCCGCGAGGCGCTCAGGAAGGGCGACGTGGCCCGGCTGCGCCGCCGCAGGCACACCACGCGCCCGCGCGGGGTCGTGCTGTTCGTGGACATCAGCGGCTCCATGGCCCCGTACGCCGAGACGCTGCTCCGCTTCGCGCACGCGCTGGTCAGGAGCGAGCCCAGGACCACCCGCGTCTTCTCGGTAGGCACCCGGCTCACGCCGGTCACCGCCGAACTGCGCCACCGCGACCCCGGCACCGCCCTGAACGAGGTGTCCAAGGCCGTCCCCGACTGGAGCGGCGGCACCAGGCTGGGCGAGGAGCTGCGGGAGTTCCTCACCCGCCACCACGCGCGTGGCGCGATCGTGGTGATCGCCTCCGACGGGTGGGAGCGGGGCGACCCCGAGCTGCTGGGGACGCAGATGGCCCGGCTCTCCCGGCAGGCGTACCGGGTGATCTGGGTCAACCCGCACAAGGGCTACGCGGACTACCAGCCGCTCACCGGCGGCATGCGGGCGGCTCTGCCCTATGTCGACGACCTGGTGGCCGGGCACAGCCTGGCCGCGTACGAGGAACTCAGCGAAAGGCTCGCGCATGCGTGACGTGCTGCCGGAGATCACGCGGTGGTGGCGCTCGGGCGCCGGTTTCGGGCTGGCGACGGTGGTGGGCACGTGGAGCAGCGCGCCGCGTCCGCCGGGGGCGTCGATGGCGGTGCGCGGCAAGGAGGTGGTCGGCAGCGTCTCGGGCGGTTGCGTCGAGGGCGCGGTGTTCGAGCTCGCCACCGACGTCGGCGAGACCGGCGAGCCGGTGCTGCAGCGGTACGGCGTCAGCGACGACGACGCCTTCGCCGTGGGTCTGACCTGCGGCGGCATCATCGACGTCTTCGTGGAGCCGGTGTCGGCGGAGACGTTCCCCGAGCTGGGCGAGGTGGCCGCGTCGGTGGAGGCGCGCGAGCCGGTGGCGGTGGCGACGGTGGTGTCGGGTCCGGGGCGGATCGGGGCGCGTCGGGTCGTCTGGCCGGATCGTTCGGCCGGGACGCTGGGCCTGGCTCGGCTGGACGACGCCGTGGACGACGACGCCCGCGGCATGCTGGCGCAGGGCGTGACGGGGTTGCGGCGTTACGGGCCGCAGGGGGAGCGGCGGTTGGACGATCTGGCGGTGTTCGTGCAGGCGTTCGCGCCGCCGCCGCGGATGCTGGTGTTCGGGGCGATCGACTTCGCCGCGGCGGTGGCCAGGGTGGGCAAGTTCCTGGGTTATCACGTCACGGTGTGCGACGCGCGGCCGATCTTCGCGACGGCCCGGCGGTTCCCCGAGGCCGACGAGGTGGTGGTGAGGTGGCCGCACGACTACCTGGCCTCGGTCGAGGTGGACGAGCGCACGGTGATCTGCGTGCTGACCCA
>NZ_FNFB01000070.1 GCF_900100395.1 Nonomuraea maritima
GGGTTTCGTCTGGTGGTGGGGTCTGTTCTGTGGTGTGGGGGTCGCTGTTCAGGCGGCCCCTTTTTTGTTTGTAGGGGTTCTGCTGGTGGGTGGGGCCGCTTCTGCTTTGGGGTCGCTGTTGGGGCGGGCCGCTTTTTGTTGGTGGGGGTGGCTCGTTCGGGCGGGCCCTGTGGTTTCGGGTGTGGTGGGGGTCGGCTGTTGGGGTGGGCCCCTCACGCGCGAACGACATGAGGTAGCCGGCCGGATCCCGGGTGCTGACACCGGCAGCACGACCCCGCCGGGGTTCGTCGGCGGGGCCAGTGTTCGGGTGCCCGCCTTCGTGGTTGGGCGCTTCGCCGTTCTCGGTGGGGCTTTTTGTGTTTGCGGGGTGGTGCCTGGTGGCGCCTAGTTGGGGTCTGTCTTGTGGCGGGCCCCTTTTGTGTTTTCTGGGAGGGCGCTGTTGGGGTGCTGTGTGGTTGGTTGGCGCATCCACCTTGGGGGGGGCGCTTGCCGGCTGACTGTGTTCCGGCTGGTGGTCGGCGGTGCTTGTGCGTAGGGCTGTTCTGGAGAGGCCATCCAGTGTGGACCGTATGAGGTGGGAGTGCGTAAGGGGGTGTCTGCGGGTGGCCGGCGTGTTAGCGGTGGGTGCCGTCTCGGGTTTCTGATGGCTGCCGGCAAGGTTGGTCGCCTGGGCTTCGGTGTGGGTGGGGTGGGTTTCGGCCGGGCCCTGTTGGTGGGTGGCTGGGGTTGGTTTGTGGGTGGTTGGTTGGTGGTGGTTTGCAGTCCTTTTAGGGCGGGGGTTGGCGGAGGAGGAGGGGTTCTATGCGGTAGGGGATTTGGGTGCTGAGGGCGATGGTGGTGTCGGTACGTTGGACGGCCGGCGAGGTCAGGATGTGGGCGATGATCTCTTGCAGGTGTTCGGTGCTCCTGGCGACGACTCGGCAGAGGAGGTCGTGTTGGCCGCTCGTCCCGTGCGTCTCGAGGATCTCGGGGACGGTGCCGAGACGTTCCACTGCTTCCGCGAGGCGTCCCTGCGCTATTTGGAGCCAGACGAAGGCCAGGATGGGGTAGCCGGCGTGGGCTGGGTCGACGGTGGGTCCGAAGTCGGCGATGACGCCGGATGCCATGAGTTTGTCCACGCGGGCCTGCACCGTGCCGCGGGCCACGCCCAGCCGGCGGGCCAGTTCGGTGAGTCCGATGCGGGGGTGTGCCCGCATGGTCACGAGCAGCCGGGCGTCGAGATCGTCCATGAGGGCCCCCTGCGGGCTGTGCGATTCGATCAGTGATCATGTCGAATGGCTAGCGGAATTGAACGTTTCGCTCAGTCTAATTGGGCGCTATTGCCATTCTCATGGCGAGTTGCTGTCATTTGGTCATGTTTGAGGAAGCGCAGTACTTCGCGCCGGTCGCGGCCCAGGACGATGGGTCCGTGGTGGTCGAGCTGGCCTCGTCCCATCCGGGGTTTGCGGATCAGGTGTACCGGGCGCGGCGTAACGCGATCGCCGCGCTGGCTCTGAACTACCGGCCGGGGACGCCGATCCCCGCGGCTGAGTACACCGAGCAGGAGCACGAGGTGTGGGCGGCGGTCGTCCGCGAGCTGGGGGTCAAGCACGCCAAGTACGCGACGGCCGAGTACCTCGAGGGGGCCGAGCGGCTGGGGCTGCCGAAGGAGCGGATCCCTCAGCTTGAGGAGGTGTCGCAGCTGCTGGAGCCGCTGACGGGGTTCCGGTATCTGCCCGCTGCGGGGCTCGTGCCGCTGCGCGACTTCTACGGGGTGCTGGA
This sequence comes from Nonomuraea maritima, assembly GCF_900100395.1. Classification (GTDB taxonomy): domain Bacteria; phylum Actinomycetota; class Actinomycetes; order Streptosporangiales; family Streptosporangiaceae; genus Nonomuraea; species Nonomuraea maritima. Next base: position 1,762 of record NZ_FNFB01000070.1, read on the forward strand.
GGACGGGTTCTTCCACTCGACGCAGTACATCCGGCACCATTCCGTGCCTTTCTACACGCCGGAGCCGGATGTCATCCACGAGGTGATCGGGCACGCCAACGCGCTGGCCCATGACCGGTTCGCGGCTCTGTACCGGCTTGCGGGGCAGGCTGCGCGCCGGGTCGAGAGCGAGGAGGCTCTGGAGTTCATCTCCAAGGTGTTCTGGTTCACACTGGAGTTCGGCGTGATGCAGGAGGCCGGGGAGTTGCGGGCCTACGGGGCTGGGATCTTGTCCTCGTACGGGGAGATCGAGGAGTTCCGGGGGATGAGTATCCGGCCGCTCGACCTCACGGTTATGGGGACGACGGAGTACGACATCACGAAGTACCAGGACGTGTTGTTCCGGGCGGAGTCGCTGGAGCATCTGGAGGATGTCGTCGGCGGATTCTGGGCGACCTGTGACGATGACATGATCGCGAAACTGGTGGCGGCCGGCTGCGGCTAGTGGGCGCCTGGGCGGGTGCCGGGCGGGCTTGGTGATCGCGGAAGTGGTTGCCGGCTGTGCCCGGTGATCCTGGAACTGGTCGTCGGGCGGGCCTTGTGGTCGCTGGTTGCGGTTAGTGGCGTGGCGTCATCTTTCGAGGTACATGGTTGGCGTCGCGTGTGTTCGTGGCGGGCGCAGCGACCATTTCCGCCTGGATGTGCGCCGCGTGCCGGCGGTGGAGCAGCTCGTGGGGCGGGCACGGTGCCGGAGGTTCCTGTGGCTCGCCTGCCCGAGCGGCTCGACAGCTTTTCGCGCGGGCGCGGAGCCAAAGTCGCCATGGGCGCGAGGACTTGGTGACTGGCGAACTTCGCGGTGCGGATGCGGTGGTCAAAGGCGCGCAGCGTCTCGGAGCCGAGGGGGTCTTCCGCTACCACGCGGGTAAGCGCCGCGAGCGCGGGCTGGGTGCAGGTCGTTATGGGTGTGCTGTGTGCCCGCTGCGAGATGCGGCCTAGGGCGTGTCTGATAATTCGGCGTGCCGGAGCCAGAGCATGAGCGAGGCGATGGTGACACCCGCCAGATAGCGGCTGGCCAGCTTGTCGAA
>NZ_FNFB01000032.1 GCF_900100395.1 Nonomuraea maritima
CCTTGGCCAACCGCCGGCCGGAGCCGTCCATCACCTCCACGTCGTGGTGGTCTTCGGCCCAGTCATCACCCACGAACAGTCGCAACGGTCCTCCCGTTCTCGATGCCGATCACCTTCAGCAGCCTGCGGGAGAACCATCAGCGACCTAATCAAGCAGTGCTCACGCCTCTGCGGGCGGGCACGACATCCCATCAGCGATCAACTCTCCCGGCCGACCGGCAGGGGCACGGTCTTTCACCAGGACTCGATGTCCAGGAACCCAGAGTGCTCACCTGTCAGCGGCTACCACCAGGAGTCTGCCGGATGGCTTACTCCCAGAACTGATTAGGACCCACCGCCACGGAAGACCCGCCGTCAAGAAGGGGACCGCTGTAGGCGGAGGGGGTGTCAGCGTGGGTGGTAGTTGATCGTCTCGATGGGCCATTGGGTGGACAGCCAGGTTGAGATGGCTTTGTACAGGGGTGCGTCCAGGTGGGCTCGGTCGGCTCGGACCCAGGAATGCACGTTGGTGTGGGTGCCGGTTCGGGAGGGGTAGATGTAGACGCATCCGATCACCTCACCGCCGTCCGGATCGAGGACGGTGTAGGTGAAGCCGCGACGCCGGGCGAAGTCTTTCGCGTGGCGCTGGAGGTCGGCGAGGTTCGCCTCCAGGGTCATGCCGCCCGCTGGAGGCCAATTCCCGTACGGAAAGCCCGGGGTGGTGGTGCGGATGTGCTCGATGCTGCTCATCCAGGCGGCGTGATCGGAAGCGTTGTGCTGAGGGCCCAGGGGTTCCAGGCGGAACTGTGGCGTGACCAGGTGCGGGGGGACGGTGAAATCGTCAGGGACGAAGGCACGATCGGTCATGAGGCGGAGGCTACGCGGCTGCACGCGTGGCCGCATCCGAATATGGTCCCGCTCGCTATCCGGCCCGTCCGGATTTCGGCGAGAGAACTCCGTTTCCGTTGGAGAAGTCACCGCTGTTGATGACATTTCCAACGCTGTAGTACTGGTTGCTGCCGGTGGACGTTCCGGAATTCAGCGGACCGCTGACGGTCGTCGGCGAATCACGGCTGGGCGAGTTGTAGGAGATCACCCGATCGTCGAACATCGTTTCGAGCCCCCGTCCGAGCAACCGCATTTCGCGTGGCGTGTCGGCCGACGCTCCGGCCTGGACGGCGAAAGCCAAGCCGCATACGACCGACGCGACAACGGTGATCCGTACGAACACCTTCACCATGTCCCCCCTTCACGAAGCTCGACCGTAGCAGCGGACGGCCGGAAGAATACGTAGCGTCGCCCGTCACTGCACGGCTTCGGTTCGGCGCAGGATCTCGTCCACGACGTGCGCGAGCGGCACGGTGGCGTCGACGGGGACGCCGTTCCTCGGGACGTCTTCTTTCGTCCGGTGCAGTCGCACGATGAGTTCGCGCTCCGCTTTCCTGCTCCCCCACTCGCCTTCCAACCGCTGGTCGAGTCGCCGGTGCAACGTGTCGAGGTCGACTTCCAGCACGAAAACCCCGTCGAACACATGAATGAACCGGGAGAAGTTCCTGGAACCGCCACAGAAGAATGTCACCGGCCTGTCGCGGTCGGCGACCAGGGCAAGTACCTTGTCCACCCGCCAGAGGTGGTTCTCGTGCGTCAGTCCGCTCGTCGGCACACCCGTTACCGGATCGCCCTGATAGGCCAATTCGAAGTCGCCGTCGACGGCGTGATGGCCGCGCCGCCGTAATTCCTTGCAGACCGACGTCTTGCCGGTGCCGGAAACTCCTTCGATCAAGTAGTTCCTGATGCCCATGGATGGAGGGTTCCTTCGCGGCCAGGTTTATGCCAGGATCACCGGCTGCCAGTCGGGCACCTCGTGGTAGCGCCGCAGCTCGGCCAGGCCCGACAGGATGCCGCCCCACGCCGCGTACGGCGGACGCGACTCGTCGAACCCGCTCTGCACCAGCGTCAGCCGCGTCTTACCGCCCGACCCCTCGAGCTCCCACGTGCCGACCCCTGCGCCGCCCCAGTCGATTGAGAACTTACGGTCGGGCACCAGGTCGACCACCTTGGCCGGATTGGGGTCGTTGGCGAGGCCGCCCATCGCGAACCGGCCGCCCACGTGCGGCTCGATCTCGATCGGGAAGCCGAACCACCGCGTGACGGTCTCCGAGTCGGTCAGCGAGGTGAACACCGTGGCCGGCTCGGCGTCGATCACAACGGAAGCCCGCAGGTCGGTGGCGGTGTAGTCGACCCTGGGCGTCAGCTCGCGGCCCTCGCAGTGCTCGGCCAGGTTGGCCAGCGCCTGGCCCCAGTACGTCTCGAGCACCCCGCGGATGCTCTTACCGGTGATGACGTCCTGGAAGTCGAAGTGCGTCTGCGACACGGTGACGATCGTCGCGTCGCCGTCGGCCTCGACGCTCAGCTCGGAGGTCGTCTCCTCGCCGTCGAGCAGCCAGGCGAAGCGGATCGTACGCTCGTCCGTGTGCAGCGGCCGCTGGTGCGGCGCGTCGCCCTCCGGCGTCGTACGTCCCAGAAGGCATACCGCTCGGGGAGGTCCACCTCGGCGTGCTCGGCCAGCCAGACGCGCATGGCCGCCGGGTCGGTCAGCGCCTGTCGCACCTCCTTGACGGGCGCGGCGACGCGGGCACGGATGGTCATGGGCTCACTCATCGTCTCGTACTCCTTCTGGCTGTTGATCGGCTTTGGGGTAGCAGGCGACCGCGAGCTTGAACGCGTCGCCTTCGGCTCCGCCGTATCGGGTGAACAGGTCTTGGAGCAGGCCCTGCAGATCGTTGAGGAAGTCCTGCCGGTGTTCGGGACGTACGTGGATCTCGCCCGACAGCCCGATGGACGGGAGTTCCGGCGCGTTCCTGTCGAGGGCGGCGACGTCGGCCTGCACCTCTTCCATGAGGTCGAGCAGGTAGCCGAGGCTCAGCTCGTCGCGCGCCCGGCGCAGCCCGATCCGGCCGACCAGGCGAGGCGACAGCCAGTACGAGCGGGCGCCGGCCTGGTAGATGCCCTCGTGGATGCCGCGCACCTTCCGCTCGGCCACCTGGTCGACCAGCCCGGCTTCCACCAGGCGTTTGACGTGGTAGTAGACCCGCTGCGGGGTCTGCCCGAGCCGCTCGGCAACCTCTGAGCAGGTGCGCGGCTCGGCGAGCTGCCGCAGCACCTCCACGCGCTGCGGCTTGAGCAGTGCCTCGGCCTGCTCGATCTCTTCCAGGTACAGGACGTCTCTCATCGCAAAAACAATCCTTTACGTAAAAAGCCTTTTTGTCAATGGGTCACGAAAAAGCGCCGCCCGAGAGGGGCGGCGCGGCGGGTACGGGGCGTGGGCAGGCGGGGATCACGTGTGGCGCGCGCCCGTCACGACAGGGGGTCAGGGCCAGGAGCTGTCCTGGTCGGGGTCGCCGCCGTCGGCGAGGAGGCGGAGGTCGGACTCGACCATCATGGCCACCAGCTCGTCGAACGACACCCGCGGCTCCCAGCCGAGCTGCGTGCGCGCCTTCTTCGGATCGGCGCACAGCAGGTCCACCTCGGCGGGCCGGTGCAGCTTCTGGTCGGTCACCACGTACTGCTCCCAGTCGAGGCCGACGGCGTCGAAGGCGGCCTCGGCGAGCTCGCGCACCGACTTCATGTGCCCGGTGCCGATCACGTAGTCCTCGGGTACGTCGGCCTGCAGCATCAGGTGCATGGCCTTGACGTAGTCGCCGGCGTACCCCCAATCGCGCCGGGCCTCCAGGTTGCCGAGGCGCAGTTCGGTGGCCATGCCGAGCTTGATGCGGGCCACCGCGAGCGACACCTTCCTGGTGACGAACTCGGCCCCGCGCCGCGGCGACTCGTGGTTGAACAGGATGCCGGAGACGGCGTACATGCCGTAGGACTCGCGGTAGTTCTGGGTGAGGAAGTGTCCGTACGCCTTGGCTACCCCGTACGGCGAGCGCGGGTGGAACGCGGTGCGCTCGTTCTGCGGAGTCTCGGTGACCTGGCCGAACATCTCAGACGACGAAGCCTGATAAAAGCGGATCTGTCCGGACGGCGCCGCAGCCCCGCGCGACACTCCGGAACACACCCGGATGGCCTCCAGCATCCGCAGGACGCCCATCCCGGTCACCTCGGCCGTGAGCTCCGCCTGCTCCCACGACATGGGCACGAACGAGATCGCCCCCAGGTTGTAGACCTCGTCAGGCCGAACACGTTCCACGGCGGAGATCAGTGACCCCTGGTCCAGCAGGTCGCCGCGGACCACCTGCACGTCGGAGAGCAGCTTGCGCATCCGGGAGACGCGCGGGTTCGCCTGCCCCCGGGCCAGCCCCCACACCTCGTACCCCTGATCGAGCAGGTGCTCCGCCAAGTACGAGCCGTCCTGGCCGGTGATGCCGGTGATCAGAGCACGCCTGGCCAAGGATCCTCCAAATATCGCCTTCCGCATCCCTTTGGGACGGGAATGTACAACCAAGCGCCTCGACGGGACACCAAAGCCTGATAGAACGCGTTCCACCGAACCACGCTCGGTTACGGTAACGTCGCAGTTCGCGCCGCATATGACCGGCGTTGTGGACAATTCCAGCAGACCTACCGAGTGGTAGCCTTCTCGGACTAAGGTCATCTTTCACGGTACACGCCCGGCTCAGGGCCATACCGGCGGAGAAAGGGGTGTCCGTGCAGGAGCGAACGCTGCGGATCGCGCTGCTGTCCTACCGCAGCAAGCCCACCTGTGGCGGACAGGGTGTCTACCTCCGCCACGTGAGCCGCGAGCTGGTAGCGCTCGGGCACCACGTCGAGGTCTTCTCCGGCCAGCCCTACCCCGAACTGGACGAGGGCGTCATCCTGCGGAAGGTCCCGAGCCTCGACCTCTACCGCGACGAGGACCCGTTCAGGACGCCGAAGCTGCACGAGTACCGCGACTGGATCGACCTGCTCGAGGTCGGCACCATGTGGACCGCCGGCTTCCCCGAGCCGCTGACGTTCACCCTGCGCGCGTACCGCGAGCTGAAGAAGAGGGTCGGCGACTTCGACGTCGTCCAGGACAACCAGACCCTCGGCTACGGCCTGCTCGGCATCCAGAAGCTGTTCCCGGTGGTCGGCACCATCCACCACCCCATCAGCGTCGACCGCCGCATCGAGCTCGAAGCCGCGCAGGGCGCCAAGAGGCTCTCCATGCGCCGCTGGTACGGCTTCGTGAAGATGCAGTCACGCGTCGCCCCCCGGCTGAGCCCCATCCTGACCGTCAGCGAGTCGTCGCTGGCCGACATCCACCGCGACTTCAACGTCCCGCAGGCCAACATGCGCCTGATCCCGCTCGGCGTCGACACCCGCTACTTCCACCCCCGCCCCGACAAGCCGCGCCGCAAGGGCTCGATCGTGGCCGTGGCCAGCGCCGACTCCCCGATGAAGGGCGTCGCCACGCTGCTGCGGGCGGTGGCGAAGCTGGCCACCGAACGCGACGTCAACCTCACCGTCGTCAGCAAGCCCACCCCGGGCGGCCCGACCGAGCAGCTCGTCCAGGAGCTCTCGCTGCACGACCGCGTACGGTTCGTGCACGGCATCTCGGACGACGAGCTGGGCGAGCTCATCGCCACCTCCGAGATCTCCGTCGTGCCCAGCCTCTACGAGGGCTTCTCGCTGCCCGCCGTGGAGCACATGGCCTGCGCCACCCCGCTGATCGCCAGCAACACGGGGGCGCTGCCCGAGGTCGTGGGCGACGCGGCCGTGCAGGTGCCGCCGGGCGACGCCGAGGAACTGGCCGCGGCGCTGCGCCGGCTGCACGACTCGCCCGAGGAGCGCGAGCGCCTCGGCCGGGCCGGATACGACCGCGTCATGGAGCGCTACACCTGGAACGTCGTCGCGAAGCGAACCGTCGAGGCGTACCACGAGGCCATCGCGGCCCGGACCAAGCGCTGAACCGAAACCCCCCGACCGCGCCGAATCGCGAGGAGAGAGCTACCAAGTGCTGACCGTGGACTTCGACCGGCTGCCCGTCGGCCCCGGCGTGCGCGTACTCGACCTGGGTTGCGGCGGCGGCCGGCACGCCTTCGAGGTGCTGCGCCGCGGGGGCGACGTCGTCGCCTTCGACATGGACCAGTCCGAGCTCGACAGCGTGACGGCCATGTTCGCGGCGATGGAGAAGGAAGGCGAGGTGCCGCCCGGCGCCGCCGGGCGGACCGTCCAGGGCACGGCGCTGGACATGCCGTTCGAGGACGGCGGCTTCGACCGCGTCATCGCGGCCGAGGTGCTGGAGCACATCCCCGACGACATGGCGGCCATGCGGGAGATCTTCCGCGTGCTCAAGCCGGGCGGAACGGCCGCGGTGACCGTCCCGAGCTTCCTGCCGGAACGCATCTGCTGGGCGCTGGACGAGGCGTACCACACCGCGCCCGGCGGGCACGTGCGCATCTACACGCTGGCCGAGCTGTCGGCCAAGCTGAAGTCGGTCGGGTTCGAGATCGGCCCGCACCACCACGCCCACGGGCTGCACGCGCCGTACTGGTGGATCAAGTGCGCGGTCGGGGTCAACAACGACGGCCACCCGCTGGCGAAGGCGTACCACGAGCTGCTGGTGTGGGACATCATGAAGCGGCCGGCGGCCACCCGCATCGCCGAGAGCCTGCTCAACCCGATCATCGGCAAGAGCGTGGTCCTCTACGTCCGCAAGCCATGATCTCGCGCGAGCAGGTCGCGCGAACGGCCGAGAGCATCGCGGCGATCCAGCAGGAAGACGGCGGCGTGCCGTGGCCCGAGGGCCACGTGGACGCCTGGAACCACGTCGAGTGCCTGATGGCCATGTCCGTCGCGGGCCTGCGGGAGCCGGTGCGCCGCGGCTACGCCTGGCTGGCCCGCCACCAGCGCGACGACGGCTCGTGGCCGATGAAGCTGATCGACGGCGCGCCCGCCGAGCGCGGCGGTGAGACCAACCACGCCGCGTACGTCGCCGCCGGGATCTGGCACCACCACCTCGTCACCGGCGACCAGCGCTTCACCGAGGAGAGCTGGCCGATGGTCAAGGCCGCGCTCGACTTCGTGGTGGACATGCAGACCGAGCGCGGCGAGATCGTGTGGGAGCGCGACGCGGAGGGCACGCCCGCCACGTACGCGCTGCTCACCGGCTGCTCCTCGATCCACCAGGGGCTGCGCTGCGGCGTACGGCTGGCCGACCACCTGGGCGACCCGCAGCCGCACTGGGAGCTGGCCGCCGACCGGCTGGCGCACGTGCTGAACGACCACCCCGAGGCGTTCGCCGACAAGAGCCGCTTCTCGATGGACTGGTACTACCCGGTGCTCGGCGGCGCGGTGCGCGGCCGGCGGGCGGCCGAACTGCTCGAACGCGAGTGGGACACGTTCGTGGTGCCGGGGCTCGGCATCCGGTGCGTGTCCGACCAGCCGTGGGTGACCGGGGCCGAGACGTGCGAGCTGGTGCTGGCGCTCGACGCCGTGGGGGACAGGGAGCGGGCGCTCGCGCTGTTCGCCGACATGCAGCACCTGCGGCACGAGGACGGCTCGTACTGGACGGGCTGGCAGTTCGTGAACCGCCGGCACTTCCCGCACGAGCGCTCCGGCTACACCGCGGCCGCGGTCGTCCTGGCCGCCGACGCGCTGTTCGGGTACTCCCCCGGCTCGGGACTGTTCCGCGACGTCGACGGCGCCTGCGTCTCCGACCCGGACGTGTGCGGCTGCGCCGCCGGTACGGGAGGCCGGCTGCCCCCGAACGCGGCCGACGAGATCCTCTGACGTCAGGCCTCGAAGACAAGCGCTTTTGCGGGTTCTTTGCCGGGGAAATCCGGTGTGCCGCCGGTCAGCCGCGCAAGAGGGTCACTAGCTTCGTGGGTGGCCGTACGAGGCGTCTTCGGGGGAAGCGTGGGCGACACGGGCACAACATCGTTCTTGGACCAGGGCAGGACCGAGCCGACACTGTCCCCACCGCGGGGGCTGCGGAGGTTGCTGGCCAAGGATCCACTGGAGTCCGACCTGAGCCGCCGCCGCTTCCGGCTCCGGGGCGGGCCCGTCCGGTCGGTCTTCATCGCGGCGGAGCGGTCGTACGTGCTCGGCTTCAACGCGGTGATGTCACGCGAGATCGAGAAGGTCGAGGAACTGCCGGAGGACCAGCGGCACTTCGGTTACGAGGGCGCGGCCGCGGGCTGCACCGTGCTCGACCTGCTCACCATGACCCGGGGCCGGCGCCTTCACGAGCTACTGGCCGGCCCCGCCCAGCATCACCGCCACGCCGCCTACCTGGGCGCCGGCCGCGCGTACGCGCAGCTGCGGCTGCGCCCGGTACGCGGGGCCCGCGGGGCCCATCCGCTGCTGCGCTGGCTCGCCGTGGACGGCTTCGGGTTCCAGTGGAGCCTGTCCAGGGCGGACCGCATGATCGGTGAGCGGACGATGCCCGATCTGCTCACGCGGGCCCACTGCGCGGTGTTCGACCAGGGGCTCGGCCGCCTGCTCTGGTACCACGACTGCGGCTCGCCCGACGACGTCGCCGCCAGGATCGGCGCGTACCCGCCGTCGCGGCGGGCCGATCTGTGGAGCGGGGTCGGGTTCGCCGCGACGTACACCGGCGGGGCCGAGCCCGACGAGCTGTGGTGGCTGACCGAGCAGGCGGCGGCCGACGGGTTCCGCGCCTACCTGGCGCAGGGGTGCGCGTTCGCGGTGTCGGCCCGGATGCGCGCCGGGACGGTGCCCGGCCACGTGGAGCGGGCCGTGCCGATCCTGGCGGGCGCCGAGCCCGACGAGGCCGCCTCGTGGACGGACCGGGCACTCATCGCGCTCGGGCACGAGGCGCACACCCACGAGGACTTCCAGAGCTGGCAGAGCCAGATCCGCCGCGCCTGGACCCGCCGCCACCACCACCACTAGACGTCAGACGCGCTCCAGCACGCGGAGGGAGCCCGTCACGGACACCTCGGTGAACTTCCCCGACTCCAGCGCCCGCAGGTAGACGCGGTACGGCGCCTGTCCGCCGTCGGCCGGGTCGGGGTAGATGTCGTGGAAGACCAGCGCGCCGCCGGTCATGACGTGCGGCGACCAGCCCTCGTAGTCGAGCGTGACGGGCTCCTCGGAGTGACCGCCGTCGATGAAGAGCATGCCGAGCGGCGTGTTCCAGAGCCCGGCGACGCGCTCGGACCTGCCGACGATCGCGATCACCTCCTCCTCCAGCCCGGCCGCGGCGATCGTCGCGCGGAACACCGGCAGGGAGTCCATCTTCCCGAAGCGGAGGTCGACCAGGGTGGGGTCGTGGTAGGCCCAGCCCGGCTGGATCTCCTCTGAGCCGCGGTGGTGGTCGACGGTGAGCACCACGGACCCGGCCTGCCGCGCGGCCGCGCCGAGGTAGACGGCCGACTTTCCGCAGTAGGTGCCGATCTCGCAGATGGGGCCGAGTTCGCCGTAGCGGCAGGCCGTCTCGTACAGGGCGAGGCCCTCGTCGTCCGGCATGAAACCCTTGGCGTTCCTGGCCGCGTACAGCAGCTCCGGCGGCATCGTCATGGGCATGCACCCTAGCCCAACCGAATAACATTCCGGCGGGCTCTTGCCGGGCCGTTCTGCAACCTGTTCTACTTGGCACGTGAATCAGCGCGCTCGCATCTCGATGTCGGACGACGACGTCACCTCCTTCCTGGAGGGCTCACGCAAGCTGCAGCTCGCGACCATCAACCCGGACGGCACGCCGCACCTCGTGACCATGTTCCACGCCCTGAGCGAGGGACGGATCGCGTTCTGGACGTACGCCAAGTCCCAGAAGGCCCGCAACCTCGAGCGCGACCCGCGCGTGAGCTGCCTGGCCGAGGCCGGCGACGAGTACACCGAGCTGCGCGGCGTCCTCGTGTACGGCACGGCGCGCCCCGTGGGGTCCCGTGACGGCGTCCTCGCCGTCGGCATGGCCATCGCCCGCCGGATGACGCCCGGCGTGCCGGACGAGCTGCTCCTGCCGTACGTCGAGAAGACCGGGCTCAAGCGGCTCGCCTACGTCGTCGAGAGCACCAAAGTGGTCTCATGGGATCACAGGAGGCTCACATGAAAGTCAGTGTGGACGAGCTGGTCTGCGAGGCCAACGGCGTGTGCGCGGGGCTCGCACCCGAGGTGTTCGAGCTGGACGACGACGACCAGCTGCACATCCTTCTTCCCGAACCACCCCCCGAACTGCGGGACCACGTCCGCCACGCGGTCAGGTCCTGCCCCAAAGCCGCTCTCTCGCTTGTGGAACGACCCTGACCCCGGGTACGAGGAGGAATCCATGCGCGCCGCGATCCTGCACGCCGTAGGCAGCGACAAACTCGACATCCGCGATGATGTCACCCTGGCTCCGGTCGGGCCGGCCGACATCCGGGTCCGGATCAGGGCCACCGGCGTCTGCCACTCCGACCTGTCGGCCATGTCGGGCGTGCTGCCCATGCCCGTACCGCTGATCCCCGGACACGAGGGCGCGGGTGAGGTGGTGGAGGTCGGCGAGCACGTCACCGCGCTCGCGCCGGGCGACCACGTGGTGATCAGTTGGACGCCGGCCTGCGGCGCCTGCGACTCGTGCACGCGCGGGCAGCCGTACCTGTGCAAGCGGTACCTGATGGAGTCGTTCACCAAGGGCAACTTCCGCTTCGGCGGCGACGGCGCGACGGCGTTCGGGATGGCCGGGTGCGGCACCTGGGCCGAGGAGATCGTGGTGCCCGCGCACGCCGGGATCAAGATCGACGACGACGTCCCGTGGGAGGTCGCGGCCCTCATCGGCTGCGGCATCACCACCGGCGTCGGCGCGGTCTTCAACACCGCGAAGGTACGCCCGGGCTCCACGGTCGCGGTGATCGGCTGCGGCGGCGTCGGCCTGTCGGTGATCCAGGGCGCGCGCATCTCCGGCGCCAGGACGATCCTCGCGGTCGATCCCCTGGAGTCGAAGCACGAGCTGGCCAGGAAGGTCGGGGCCACCCACGCGGTGACGCCCGACCAGGTGCCCGGCGCGATCGCCGAGCTCACCGGCGGCGCCGGCTTCGACTACGGCTTCGAGGTGGTCGGCAAGGCCGCCACCATCCAGAGCGCGTGGCAGATCACCCGGTCGGGCGGCGACGTCATCGTGGTGGGTGCGGGCGCCATGGACGACATGGTGTCGTTCTCGGCGTTCAGCCTGCTGTTCGAGGGCAAGAACCTGCTGTCCAGCCTGTACGGCGAGTCCGACGTGCGGCACGACTTCCCGTACTTCGCCAAGCTGTACAAGGCCGGGCTGCTCGACCTCGAATCCATGATCAGCGCCCGCATCCGCCTCGGCGACCTCAACGACGCGGTGGCGGCCCTGCGCGGCGGCGAGGCCCTGCGTCAGATCGTCCTCATCGACTAGTCAGCGCCGGTCGGGCGAGCCGCCTCAAGCTCTGGGCAGCTTGAGGCGGCCCTGGGCTGCTCTGGCGGCTCGCCCGATCGCGCGTCACATCACGCCGGTTCGACCGGCATCCACAGCTCGCACGTCGCGCTGCTGAAGTCGGCGGCGCGCTCCAGGACTGCGACGATCGACGGTCCCGGCCGCAACCGCCACGGGTTGGACGGGAACCACTCGGTCGCGGTCGCGGCCCAGGCCGTCTGCAGCGCCTGCGGATACGGCCCTGAGGTGCGGAAGACCGCCCACATGCCGGCCCGCACCTCGATGGCGTCGAGGTCGCCGGGCTGCGGCGTCTCCTGGGAGACGGCCACCCCGTGCAGGTACGTCAGCTCGGTGCCCTCGGGGGCGTCGGGGTCGATGTCGTCGGTGACCTGCAGCAGCCCGCCAGGCTCTGCGTCGCCGAGGTCCTTCAGCCGTTGGTGCTCCTCCTGCGGCAGCGCGGCGATGTGCCGCTGGATGTGCGGGTTGACGCCCTGGTAGATGAGCGGGACGCGGGTCGCGTGCCCGATCAGCCGGAACGCGGGGCGTTCGACGATGCGGGTGTCCATGGGGATGCTCCCTTCGACGGTCAGGCGGAACCTGAGCTGCGGTTGTGTGCGAAGGGGGCCTCCGTCGCGGCGCACGTCACCAGGACCGGCGCCGTGGACGGCGCGGAACGCGCGTCCGAACGCCTCGGCCGAGCCGTACCCGTACCGGACGGCGATGCTCAGCAGATCGTCCGCACCCCGGACGACGTCGGCGGCGGCGACCGTCATACGGCGCCGGCGCACGTACTCCGACAGGGGCATGCCGGCCAGCGACGAGAACATCCGGCGCAGGTGGTACTCGGTCGTGCCGAGCTCCCTGGCCAGCGCGTGCACGTCGAGCTCCTCACCGAGATGCTCCTCGACGAGGCTGACCAGCCGGTTGAGCGCTGAGATCACAGGCCCTCCTTCCGTCCTCAACCCTGCCGAAGAACCCCCCGACCGTACCCGACCACCGAGAACCGTTCCGATCAGGCGCCCGTACGCACTTGTCCGGATATGGACACGCGCGAAGGCCAACCGAACGGACTTTTGGAACGTCCCATTGCGTCATTCTCTCTAGTCTCAGGAGTGTCGCCATGGGTTACCCGCCTCAACCGCCGTACGGATACGGCCCCGCCGCTCCGCCGCCGCGCCAGAGCAACACGGGTTTGATCCTCTTGCTGGCGATCGGTCTCCCGCTGTTGCTTTTGGGAGGGTGCGGGGCTGTCGTGTTGGTGGTGGCGAACGCCGGCCAGGAAGCGGTGCGGGAAAGAGTGGCGGTGCTGGAGGCGGAACCGCCGACCATGGTGCTGCCGTCCCACCCGCCTGCGTCGCCGCCTCCCACCGCGGGGCAGCAGTCGACCACGGCGGCCGTTGGCGGCTCTCTCACGCTGGCGGGCAACGACCCTGGTCTCAAGGTGACAGTGACGGTGGCACGGGTTGTGGACCGTGCCACGCCGGAGCGGTTCTCACAACCTGACACCGGTAAGAGGCTCGTCGCCGTCGAGGTGACGCTGCAGAACTCCGGTCAGGCGGTCTATGACGACTCTCCCTCGAACGGAGCGATCCTCATCGACGGGGAAGGCCAGCAGTACCGGACCACTCTGCGTACCGTGCAGGAAGGGCAAGGTCTCGGCGGGGGTGTCACCATCAACACGGGCGACATCCGCAAGGGAGTGATCGTGTTCGAGCTGCCCGAGTCGGCGAGCCCGGCGAAGTTCCAGTTCACCTTGAACAGCGGGTTCGCCGACCAGACGGGCGAGTGGACGCTCGCGTGAAGGCGAGACGCCTCTCGCGGTGAGCCGCGAGAGGCGTCGGACGGGGTGGTGGGGGTTTACGTCGTGGAGAAGGCGGCGTCGAAGGCCGTGGTGGGCGGGGTGATGGAGTTGAGCTTGCGGATGTAGCCCAGGGCCTCCTTGGCGCCGTCAAGACGGTCCATGCCGGCGTCCTCCCACTCGACCGAGATCGGGCCCTCGTACCCGATCGCGTTGAGGGCGCGGAAGCAGTCCTCCCACGGGACGTCGCCGCGGCCGGTCGAGACGAAGTCCCAGCCCCGGCGCATGTCGGCCCACGGCAGGTGCGACGACAGGCGGCCCCTGCGGCCGTCGCCGACGCGCATCTTGGTGTCCTTGCAGTCGACGTGGTAGATGCGGTCCTTGAAGTCGAGGATGAACCCGACGGGGTCGATGTCCTGCCACACCATGTGGGACGGGTCCCAGTTGAGGCCGAACGCGGGCCGGTGGCCGACGGCCTCCAGCGCGCGCACGGTCGTGTGGTAGTCGTAGGCGATCTCGCTCGGGTGCACCTCGTGCGCGAACCGCACGCCGACCTCGTCGAAGACGTCGAGGATCGGGTTCCAGCGGTCGGCGAAGTCCTGGTAGCCGGCGTCGACCATCGAGGCGGGCACCGGCGGGAACATCGCGACGGTGTGCCAGATCGACGATCCGGTGAAGCCGACGACGGTGTCGACGCCCAGCAGCGCCGCCGCCCTGGCGGTGTTCTTCAGGTCCTCGGCCGCGGCCTGGCGCACCGACTCGGGGTCGCCCGAGCCCCAGATGCGGGCCGGCAGGATGGCCTTGTGCCGCTCGTCGATGGGGTGGTCGCAGACCGCCTGGCCGACCAGGTGGTTGGAGATCGTCCAGACCTTGAGGCCGTGCTTGTCGAGCTGGGCGCGCTTCTGCTCGACGTACGACGGGTCGTTCACCGCCTGGTCGACGTCGAAGTGGTCACCCGAGCAGGAGATCTCGAGTCCGTCGTAACCCCACTCGGCGGCGAGCCGGCACACCTCCTCGAACGGCAGGTCGGCCCACTGCCCGGTGTACAACGTGACAGGTCTCATCAATCCTCCACAGTGGTGTAACGGCTGCCCTCAGCCGCGCTGCGCTCGACCGCCTCCAGCACCCGCTGCACGCGCAGCCCGTCGGCGAACGACGGCGTGGGGTCGACGCCGGTGGCGACCGCTTCCAGGAAATCTCTGATCTCGTGGGTGAAGGTGTGCTCGTAGCCGAGGCCGTGCCCCGGGGGCCACCAGGCGCCGACGTACGGGTGGTCGGGCTCGGTGACGAGGATCCGTTCGAAGCCGCCCCCGCCCGCGCTGAACCACAGCTCGTTCATGGCCTCGAAGTCGAACGCCAGGCTGCCCAGCGAGCCGTTGATCTCGATGCGCATCGCGTTCTTGCGCCCGGCGGCGAACCGGGTGGCCTCGAACGAGGCCAGGCCGCCGCCCGACAGCCGCCCGATGAACAGGGCCGCGTCGTCGACGGTGACCTCGCCCTTCTCGCTGGACGCGGTGGCGCCGAGCCCGGCCGAGGCGGCCGCGAGCGGGCGTTCCTTGATGAACGTCTCCGTCAGCGCCGAGACGCCGAGGATGCTCTCGCCGGTGATGAACTGGGCGGCGTCGATGATGTGGGAGCCGATGTCGCCGAGCGCACCGGCGCCCGCCTTGTCCTTCTGCAGCCGCCACACCAGCGGGAACTCGGGGTCGACGATCCAGTCCTGCAGATAGGCGGCGCGCACGTGCCTGATCTCGCCGAGCCGGCCCTCCTCGACGTACCGGCGGGCGAGCGCGATCGCGGGCACCCGCCGGTAGTTGAAGGCCACCATGCTCTTGCCCGGCGCCGCGGCGGCCGCGGCCGCCATGATCTCGGCCTCGGCCACGGTGTTGGCCAGCGGCTTCTCACAGAGGACGTGCTTGCCGGCCTCCAGCGCGGCGATGGCGATCTCCGCGTGGGAGTCACCGGGCGTGCAGATGTCGACGATCTGCACGTCGTCGCGCTTGACCAGCTCTCTCCAGTCTGTCTCGACGGCGGCCCAGCCGAGCTGCGCCGCGGCGGCCTCCGTGTGCTCCTTGGACCTGCCCGCGATGGCCGCCATGCGCGGCCGCAGCGGCAGGTCGAAGAAGGCGCTGACGCTGCGCCAGGCCTGGGAGTGGACGCGGCCCATGAAGGCGTAGCCCACCATTCCCACGCCGATGGTGGTGTTGTCTGACATGCAACCCCCGATCAGGATTCGAAGCCGAGTGACATGTAGTCCGCGACGTTGTCCTTGGTGATGGTCTCCGACGCGAGCGTGATCGACTGCGGCACCTGCTTCTCCAGCAGATCACTCATGCCCTTCCCCTGTGCTATCAGACGGGCGAGCTTGATCGCGGAGGAGGCCATGGTCGGGCTGTAGGTCACGGTCGCCTGCAGCACGGACGTCCCCGACTGGATCTCGCGCATCGCGTTCGCCGAGCCGGCGCCGCCGACCATGATGAACTCGCTGCGGTTCGCCTCCTTGATGGCGGCGAGCACGCCGACGCCCTGGTCGTCGTCGTGGTTCCACATCGCGTCGATCTTGCTGTGCGCCTGGAGCAGCGACGTGGCCACCTCGTTGCCGGTCTCGACGGTGAACGCCGCGTCCTGCTTCGCGGTGACGCTGAAGCCGTACTCCTTCAACGCGTCCGCGAAGCCCTGGCTGCGCTCCTGGGTGAGCGGGAGCGTGGCGATGCCCTGGATCTCAACGATCACGGGGTTGGACACGTTCTTCGACTTCAGCTGCTCGCCGATGTAGTGGCCGGCGGCCACGCCCATGCCGTAGTTGTCGCCGCCGATCCACGTCCGGTACGCGAGCTTGTTCGGGAAGACCCGGTCGAGGTTGACGACGGGGATGCCGGCGGCGGTCGCCTGTAACGCGACCTGGTTGAGCTGCTGGCCGTCGTTGGGCAGGATCACCAGCGCGTTCACCTTGGCCGCGATGAGCGACTCGACCGCGGAGATCTGCTGGTTGATGTCGTTCGTCGGCTCGACGGGTTTGAACTCGACATCGGAGTACTGCTTGGCGGCCGTCTCGGCGTTCTTGGCGATGGCGGCGATCCAGCCGTGGTCGGCCGCGGGGGCCGAGAAGCCGATCACCACCCGGTCGCCTGGCTGGTCGTTGCCGCCGGCCGCCGCCGTGGGCGCGGGGGCCGAGCTCGTGGGCGCGGCCGCGGGCTCGTTGCTCGTGCAACCCGCCGCAAGGAGGGCTGCTCCGCCGACGAGGAATCCCCGGCGCGCGACGTTCTCGCTCATGGTGCTCTCTCCTTCAAGTTCCGCCGCTGGAGAAGGACGGCGATGACGATGATCAGGCCTTTGGCGATCAGCTGGTCGCTGGTGTTGAGGCCGTTGAGAATGAACAGGTTGGTGATGAGCGTGAAGATCAGCAGACCCAGGATCGAGCCGATGATCGTCCCGCGGCCCCCGGTGAGCAGCGTGCCGCCGATGATGACGGCGGCGATGGCGTCGAGTTCGTACAGGTCGCCGTGGGTGGACGACCCCGTCGTCGTACGCGCCATGATGATGATGGCTGCGATGCCGCAGCACAGCCCCGACAGTGCGTAGAGCAGCATCGTGTGCCGGCGCACGTCGATGCCTGCCAGGCGGGCGGCCTCGGGGTTGCCCCCGACGGCGTAGGTCCGCCGCCCGAACGTCGTGCGGTTGAGCAGCACCCAGCCGAGCACCACGACGAGCGCGAAGATGTAGACCAGCAGCGGGATGCCGAGCACGCGCGTGGTCGACAGGTCCACCAGGGCGGAGTTCTCCGGCTGGATGAGCTGCGTCTTGCGGTCGGACATGCGCTGCGCGAGGCCGCGCGCGGCCACGAGCATGGCGAGGGTGGCGATGAACGGCACCAGCCGCCCGTAGGCGATGAGCCAGCCGGTGACCAGCCCGGCCCCGGTGCCGACGATGACGGCGCAGATCGCCATCACCACCGGACCGTACGACTGGGTGGCGAGCGTCGTCGCCCAGACCGAGGCGAGCGCCATGACCGCGCCGACCGACAGGTCGATGCCGCCGCCGATGATCACGAACGTGGCGCCGACGGTGATGACGCCGATCGTGGCGGCCAGCGACAGGATGCTGATCAGGTTGGAGGCCGTGGCGAAGTTGTCCGGGCGGGTGACCAGACCGACGACGACCAGGATCGCCAGCGCTCCGATCAGCCCCACGTGGCGCATCTCGCCGAGGCCGCGCAGTGCCGGAACTGTCGCGCCGAGGGGGCCGGCGCGCCCCTCGCCCACTGGCGCCTGCGATTTCGTGGGCTCGCTCATCACGCCGCCTCCCCATTCATGATCATGTCCAGTACGCGGTGCTCGTCCAGTTCCGTCGCCGCGCCCTCGTGGATGACCCGGCCCTCGCGCAGCACGAGCACCCGGTCGGCGAGGCCGAGCACCTCGGGCACCTCGCTGGAGACCAGCAGCACGCCGATGCCCTTCTTCGCCAGGTCGTGGATCACCGCGTACAGCTCGGCCCTGGCGCCCACGTCGACGCCCCGGGTGGGCTCGTCGAGCAGGAGCAGCCGGCGGCTGCCGAGCAGCCAGCGGGCGAGCACGGCCTTCTGCTGGTTGCCGCCTGACAGGGTGCGGATCGGGCGTTCGGGGTCGGGCGGCCGGATGTCGAGCAGGTCGGCCAGCCTGCGGGCCTCCGCACGCTCGCGCCCGCGGTCGAGCCAGCCGAGCCTGGCGAACTCCGGCAGCGTGCCGAGCGTGATGTTGGCGGTGACGCTCTGGTCGAGGAGCAGGGCCTGCGCCTTGCGCTCCTCGGGGGCCAGGCCCATGCCGTTCCTGACCGTGCCGACGACGCCGCGCCGCACCGATCTGCCGGAGAGCAGGACGCTGCCGGAGGCGGGACGGGCGCCGTAGACGGCCTCGAGGATCTCCGACCGGCCGGAGCCGACGAGCCCGGCCAGGCCGACGATCTCGCCCGCCCGCACGGAGAACGACACGTCGGAGAAGACGCCCGGCGCGCTCAGGTTCTCCACGCGCAGCACCTCCTCGCCTGGCTCGCGGCCCTGCCTGGGCGGGAAGACGTACTCGACGTTGCGGCCGGTCATCAGGGAGACGATCTGGGACGTCGGCGTGTCGCGGGCGGGCAGGCCGACGGCGACCGTACGGCCGTCCTTCAGCACGGTGACCCGGTCGCCGATCTCGCGGATCTCCTCCAGGCGGTGGGAGATGTACACCACGGCCACGCCCTCGGCGGTGAGCTCGCGGATGATCCGGAAGAGGTTGGCGACCTCGTCGTGGGCCAGGGCGGCGGACGGCTCGTCCATGATGATCACGCGGGCCTTGTGGGAGAGCGCGCGGGCCATCGAGACGACCTGCTTGGCGGCCGGCGAGAGCCGTCCGACCTCGGTCGCCGGGCGGATCTCCGGATGCCCGAGGCGGGCGAGCACCTGTGCGGCGGCGCGGTTGGCGGCGGCCCGGTTGACGAACCCCAGGCGGGCGTGCTCGTGGCCGAGGAAGATGTTCTCGGCCACGCTGAGCCCGTCGACGAGGTCGAGCTCCTGGTAGATGGTGGCGAAGCCCAGTCTGATGGCGTCGATCGGGCTGCCGGGGCGCACGACCGCTCCGTCGAAGGTGATCGTGCCCTCGTCCGGCTGGTGCGCGCCGGCCAGGACCTTGATCAGAGTCGACTTGCCGGCGCCGTTCTGGCCGAGCAGGCAGTGCACCTCTCCGGCCCGTACGTCGAGGTCGACTCCGTCCAGCGCGCGAACGCCGGGGAACTGCTTGACGATGCCTTGCATGACCAGCATCGGGAGGTCCCTTTCAGGCGGTCGGTCAGGCGTTGACGATGCGGTTGATGTTCTCGGGTGACAGGTAGTGCTCGATCGCGAGGATCCCCGCGCCGAGCGTGGCGGCGTTGATCCCCGTACGGCTCGGCGTGATGGTGAGGTGGTTCGTGGCCAGCGGGAGCGACCTGCGGTAGACCGTCTCCCTGATGCCGGCCAGAAGGTGCTCGTGCACCCGCGACAGCGCGCCGCCGATCACGATGACCTCGGGGTTGAAGAAGTTGACGAGGCTGGCGAGCACCTCGCCGATGAGCCGGCCGGCCTCGCGGACTAGCCGCAGCGCCTGGGTGTTGCCCGCCTGCACGAGCTCGACCACGTCGCCGCCTGACTCGGCGGGCAGGCCCAGCTCGGTCAGCCGGCGGGCGATGGCGGCGCCGCCGGCGACGGCTTCGAGGCAGGCGCTGTTGCCGCACCGGCAGCCGGCGTTGTCGTGGCCGCTGACCCGGATGTGGCCGATGTCGCCGGCCGAGCCCTGGGCGCCCCGGTGGAGCCGGCCCTCGGCCATGATGCCGCAGCCGATGCCGGTGCCGACCTTGACGAACAGCAGGTGGGCGGCCTCGGGGAAGGCGCCCCGGTGCTCGCCGAGCGCCATGACGTTGACGTCGTTGTCGACCAGGACCTCCACGCCCTCGAAGTACTCGGGGACGGGGTAGTCGTTCCAGCCGGGCATGATCGGCGGGTTGTTCGGCCGCCCGGTGGCGAACTCGACCGGGCCTGGCACCCCCATGCCGAGGGCCCGTAGCGCCTTGCGCGGCCTGCCGACCTGGGCGAGCAGGTGGTCGATCCGCTGGTCGACGTGGGCGAGCACGGTCTCTGGGCCCTCGCCGATCAACAGGCTGTCCTCGCACTCGGCGAGCACGCTGCCGGAGATGTCCATGAGGGCGATCCGGCAGTGCGTGGCGCCCAGGTCGACGCCGGCGAAGGCGTGGTCCTCGGTCTGCAGGCGCAGCTGACGCGGCGGACGGCCGCCGGTCGACTCGCCGCTCTCGGTCTCCTCGATGAGCCCGCGCTCGATGAGCGCGTCCACACGCTGGGAGATCGTGGATCTGGCCAGGCCGGTGAGCCTCGCGAGATCGGATCGGGTCGTCGCGGAGCCCGCGCTGATGAGCGTCAGCACGTCGCCGGCAGAGCCCGGCTGGGGGGTCATGCCGCGAGAATAAGATCACCGATGCGGCAATTCAAGGGGTTACATCGACCAAACTCCCAGAACTTCCGCCGAAGATCGAACAAACCTCTGACTCGGGCCGTGGATATATGGTCATCCGCTCCGTCCGGGCGGCGGTGGACGTACCCGGAAAAGAGCAGGTCCCCGCCGCTGGGGCGGCGGGGACGGGCGCGCTCTAGAGCATCGCCTTCAGGGAGTCGGTGGCCGACTGGACGTACGGCTGCTCGGCCATCACCGACTGCCAGTTGTCGGCGATCGCCTCGGGCGTGAGGTCGTCGGTCTTCCAGCCGGGCCCCTCGGCGACGAAGACGCGGGCCACCCGCCCGGCGCCGACGCTGAACACCTCGCCGCTCACCTCGCACGACTCGTGCACGAGGTACGCGACCAGGGCGCTGACCCGCTCGGGCGTGAACTTCGCCTCGAACTCGGCAGGGAGCAGCGACTCGGTCATCCGGGTCCAGGCGATGGGCGCGATGGCGTTGGCCCTGATGCCGTTGCGCGCGCCCTCGATGGCGATCGTCTTGGTGAGGCCGACCAGGCCCATCTTGGCGGTGGAGTAGTTGGCCTGGCCGAAGTTGCCGAACAGGCCCGCCGGGCTCGTCGTGTTGACGACCCGCCCGTACCCGGCCGCCTTCATCAGCGGGTACGCGGCCTGGCTGACGAGGTAGGAGCCGCGGACGTGGACGGCGAGCACGCTGTCGAAGTCCTCGACCGTCATCTTGCCGAGCGACCGGTCGCGCAGGATGCCCGCGTTGTTGACGACGATGTCCACCCGCCCGAAGGCGTCGACGGCGGCCTGGACGACGGCCCGCGCGCCTTCCGGGGTGGATATGTCGTCGGTGCTGGCGACCGCCTGGCCGCCGTTCTTCGTGATGAGACCGGCGACCTCGGCGGCGGGCCCGGCGGAGGCTCCGCTGCCGTCGAGCGCGCCCCCGAGGTCGTTGACGACGACCTTGGCGCCCCGTTCCGCGAGCAGCAGGGCGTGGGACCTGCCGAGTCCGTGCCCGGCGCCCGTGATGATCGCGACCCTGTCATCGAACCGCAGCATCGAACCTCCCACAGGAGAACATCATTCTGGTACGAGTACGATAACCGCCCTCATCCCAGGCGCCACAGGTCCGGCTCGCCCGGTTCCCTGACCACCCGCCCCTTGGCCTCCAGCCAGACCAGGTGCGCCAGTGTCTCGTTGTTGGCCGAGCGGCGCATGTACGGCGGGATCGTCTCCCACGGGCGCGACCAGGTGAGCCGCGTGGCGACCGTCCAGCAGTCGATCCCGTCGTGGGCGCCGACGACCCGCTCGACCTCGGCCAGCCGCTCGTCGTGGTGCGCCGTCACGTAGTCGACCCGCTCGGTCAGCTCCAGGAACCGGTACTCGTGCGCGGGCAGCACCTCGTCCACCTCCAGCTTGCGCACGACGGCCAGCGAGTCGAGGTAGTCGGCGAGCGGGTTCGGGCCGGACTGCGGGTGCACCGCCACCATGGGCGTGATCTTCGCCAGCACGTGGTCGCCGGAGAACAGCAGCCGCCGCCCGGGCGAGACGAAGCACAGGTGGCCGGGCGAGTGGCCGGGCGTCCACAGGGCCCTGAGGTCCCAGCCGGGCAGCCGCAGCTCCTCGCCGTCCTCGACGAGCCGGTCGGGCGTCGCCATGGACACCATCCGCCGGATCATCATCGAGGCGCCCGCCAGCTCCTCCAGCGTCGCGGGCGGGACGCCGCAGCGCAGCAGCAGCGTGCGCTCCCTGGCGACCAGGGTGTCGACGGCCTCGTCGTCGTAGCGGTCGCGGAGCAGGCGGGCGTCGGCGGGGTGCAGCGCGATCCACGCGCCCGACGCCTCGCGCACGCGCCCCGCGAGGCCGTAGTGGTCGGGGTGGATGTGGGTGACGAGCACGCCCTTGACGTCGGTCACCGCGTACCCGGTCACGCCCAGGCCGGCGACGAGCGCGTCGTACGCCTCGTCGGTGTTCCATCCGGCGTCGATGATCGCCACACCGTCGGGGAGTTCCAGGGCGTAGACGAGCACGTACCGGAGGGGGTTGATCGGGATGGGCACCGGGATGGACCACAGCCCGGGGCGCACCTGCTCGACGTCGGGGAACCCGCCCCCGGTCCACGCGTCCCGCTGGGCCTCACTGGCCGGGGTCACTACGAATTTCGCCACGTACCGAATATAGTTCTGCACCCGGATCGCGCGGCACCCGGCCCAAGGGCATGCGGAAGAACAGGCCCGCGGACGCGAGCACGACCATCGCGGTGACCGCCCAGGCGGCGACGAGGCCCGCACCGGAGGCCAGGGCGCCGAGACCGAGGTTGGCCGCCGCCGCCCCCGCCTGCAGCGACAACGAGCTCGTCGATGAGACGGTGTTGCGCTCGGCCGAGGTCACCGCCCGGTGGGTCAGCTCCAGGCAGAGCAGCCCGGTCACCGAGACCCCGGCGAACAGCGCGACGTACGCGAGCGCCGTGCCGGCCAGCGCGGCGGGGCCGTCCAGTCCCGCGGTCGCGGCGAGCGCGCCGACGGACAGCGCGGTCATGACGGTGCCCGCGACGGCGCCCCGCGCCGAACCGCCGGCCGCCCGCGCCACCCGGGGGGCGAGTGCGCTGCCGAACGCGCTCCCGGCGAACCCGAGCGCCGCGACCACGGCGTAGGCCAGGCCGCCGCGCTCGGCCGTACCCGCCAGCGCGGCCAGCCGGCCCGGCGTGAGCAGCTCGACGGACGTCAGCACCACCCCGGAGGCCGCGGCGGCGAGCGTCAGCCGGCGCAGCACGGCGCCGCGGACGGCCAGCCGCACGCCCCCGGCCACGGTGGCGGGCACGCCGCGCAGCACGCCGGCGAGCGAACGCCGCTCTCGTGCCGGCGCCGGCAGCGCGAACACCACGACGACCAGCAGGACGGCCGCCGCCACCGCCCCCAGCAGGGGCGGGGCCGCGAGGGGGAACATCACCGATCTCGGCACCAGCAGCGGGGCCGCGCCGCCCGCCAGCACACCGAGGCACAGCGCCACAGACCCGCTCGCGCTGCCCCTGGCCAGGCCGGGCTTGAGATCGGCGCCGGGACCCTCGGCGCGGTGGAGCGTGTCGACGTACCAGGAGTCGGCCGGGCCACTGGACAGCGCCCTGGCCACGCCCATGAGCACGTTGCTCACCAGGAACATCCCGAAATTTGTGAACATGGTCATCAACGCGAGCCCGGCCACGGTGAACGCGGCCGAGGCCGCCAGGACCACCCTGGGGCCGATGACGTCGGCGAGCCCGCCCGTGGGCAGTTCGAGGCCGACCGTCACGATCGAGTACGCGGTCACGGCGACCCCGATCTCGCTCAGCGTCAGCCCGCGCTCGGTCATCAACAGCACCATGGAGGCCAACATGAGCCCCGGCGGCAACCAGGTCAGGAAACTGACGACCAGGTACCGCCGTAAGGCCGAACGCGCGCTCACGCCGCCCGTCACGCCTGTTCCTCGGGGCGGCGGGGGAGGCCGCCGATCCAAAGGTGGACCTGCCGGGCGTCCGGGTCGCCCGCGTGGCGGGCGGCCAGCTCGGCCAGCACCTCCCCGGCCCGGGCCATGAACTCGCCCAGCGCGGCCGGGGGCAGCTCGTGGAGGTGGTCGCTCATGCCGGCCACCTCCACCCACCCGGGCTCCCAGTCGCTCTCGTCGAACTCCTGGACGGCGTGCGCGAGCTCGTCGACCTGTCGCAGCCGCATGATCCGGACCGCTTCCCTGCCCTCGGCCGTGCCGGACAGCTCGCGGCTGTTCCACGAGGTGTAGCGATGGCGGGCCCGCCAGCGGCGCTCGCGGCCGTCGTGCCGGTCGGCGTCCTCCTCGATGAAGCCGTACTTGAACAGCTCGCGCAGGTGATAGCTGGTCGAGCCGGAGCTCTCCCCCGTCCTGCGGCCGAGCTCGCTGGCGGTGGCCGGGCCGTCGGCGCGCAGCAGGCCGAGCAGCCGCACCCTCAGCGGATGGGCGACCACTCTGAGGACCTGCGGATCACTGATCTCGTAGCTGTACTCCATGCGACCCGACCCTAGACCGCAAAGGCAATTTTGCAAAGGGAATTCTGCTGTTCCGCGGCTTCTAGACTGTGGGGATGCTCGACGACATCTGGGTGGACGACTCCGTCCTCGCGCTGCGACCCGACTTCGCGGTGCTGGTCATGACCGCGCACGGCCTGCGCAACGGGCCGAGCGACGACCGCTCCCGCGCCTGGCTGACCGCGGCCTCCGCGTGCGAGGTCCAGACGGAGAAGATCGACGCGTGGAAGGACGCCTACCGCGCCTTCGGGGCCAAGCCGCAGCGCACCCGCCCCTCGGTCGACGCGCTCACCCGCCGGATGCCGCTGCCGGAGATCAACCGGGCCGTCGACGCGTACAACTCGATCAGCGTCAGGCACGCGCTGCCCATCGGCGGGGAAGACCTCGACCGCTACGTCGGCCCGGCGCGGCTGGTCAGGGCGAGCGGCGACGAGGCATCGGAGGAGGCGCTGGGGCAGCCCGAGCCAGGCGAGGTCATCTGGCGCGACGACGCCGGGGTCACCTGCAGGCGGTGGAACTGGCGCCAGGTGGCGCGCACCCGCCTCACCGAGGAGACCACCAACGCGATCTTCATGCTCGAGCGCCTGGAGCCGATGTCGCTGGAGGAGCTGAAGCAGGCGGGCGAGGAGCTCGCCGACCTGCTGGCCGAACTGTCCCCTGAGGTGCGCATCACCAGCAGACTCCTGCTGAACGGGAACTAAACCCAAGGTATGAGCGTTGATACGAAACAGTAATAAAGGCCGCACCACCGGGCTTGACGAGCAGGACGTGACCTCGCACGTCAGTCCTGGCAGGATCGTTCGGGGCGGCACGGGCGCTTCTGCGCGCGGTGCC
This sequence comes from Nonomuraea maritima, assembly GCF_900100395.1. Lineage (GTDB taxonomy): Bacteria > Actinomycetota > Actinomycetes > Streptosporangiales > Streptosporangiaceae > Nonomuraea > Nonomuraea maritima. Next base: position 24,938 of record NZ_FNFB01000032.1, read on the forward strand.
GCTGCGGGCGAGTAGCCTTGGACAGGTTCTCTAACATCAACGCCGATCTGCGGAAGAGGGCGATTTCCGCCGTGTCGTCTGAGTCGTCGCGGACAAACCCGCTGGCAAGCTTCGGTCAGAACGAATGGCTTGTCGACGAGCTGTACCAGAAGTACCTCCAAGATCCCGAGTCTGTCGACAAGGCCTGGTGGAACTTCTTCGCTGACTACAACCCTGATTACGGACCGGGCCGGACCCCGGTCAGGGAGGCGGCGAACGGCACAGTCACCGCTCCCTCTCCCGCTCCCCCTGCTCCACCCCAGCCGGCGCCGCCGAAGGCTCCCGCTGCCCCGGCCGCCGAGAAGCCGAAGCAGCCCGCCACCCCGGCCCCCAAGGGCGCCGAGGAGGTCAAGCTGCGCGGCGCGGCGGCCCGCACGGCCGCCAACATGGACATGTCGCTGTCGGTCCCGACCGCGACCAGCGTCCGTGCCATCCCGGCGAAGCTGCTCATCGACAACCGCATCGTGATCAACAATCACCTCAAGCGGGGTCGTGGCGGCAAGGTCTCCTTCACCCACCTGATCGGTTTCGCGATCGTCAAGGCGCTGAAGGCCATGCCGGAGATGAACCACTCCTACACGGAGGTCGACGGCAAGCCGACGCTGGTCAAGCCCGAGCACGTGGGCTTCGGCCTGGCGATCGACGTGCAGAAGGGCAACGGCGAGCGCCAGCTCCTCGTGCCGTCCATCAAGGCCGCGGAAGAGATGGACTTCCGGCAGTTCTGGATGGCCTACGAGGAGGTCGTCCGCAAGGCTCGCGCCGGCAAGCTCGCCGTCGACGACTTCGCCGGCACGACCATCTCGCTGACCAACCCGGGCACGATCGGCACCGTCCACTCCGTGCCGCGTCTCATGCCCGGTCAGGGCACGATCATCGGCGTCGGCGCGATGGAGTACCCGGCCGAGTACCAGGGCGCCTCGCCCGACACGCTCTCGCGCCTGGCTGTCTCCAAGGTCATGACGCTGACCAGCACCTACGACCACCGGATCATCCAGGGCGCCCAGTCGGGCGACTTCCTGCGCCAGATCCACCGGCTGCTGCTCGGCGAGGACGGCTTCTACGACGAGGTCTTCGAGTCGCTGCGCATCCCGTACGAGCCGGTCCGGTGGGTGCAGGACATCTCGGCGTCCCACGACGACGACGTGGCCAAGTCCGCGCGCGTGATCGAGCTGATCCACGCCTACCGCGTACGCGGCCATCTCATGGCCGAGACCGACCCGCTCGAGTACAAGCAGCGCAAGCACCCCGACCTCGACATCCAGTCGCACGGCCTGACGCTGTGGGACCTCGAGCGTGAGTTCGCCACCGGCGGTTTCGGCGGCCGCCCGCTGATGAAGCTGCGCGAGATCCTCGGCGTGCTGCGCGACTCCTACTGCCGTACGGTCGGCATCGAGTACATGCACATCCAGAACCCCGAGGAACGGGCCTGGATCCAGGCGCGGGTGGAGAAGCCGCACGCCTCTCCCGAGCGCGCCGAACAGCTCAACATCCTCAGCCGGCTCAACACGGCCGAGGCGTTCGAGACCTTCCTGCAGACGAAGTTCGTCGGCCAGAAGCGCTTCTCGCTCGAGGGCGGCGAGTCCCTGATCCCGCTGCTCGACTCGGTGATCAGCGACGCCGCCGACGAAGACCTCGACGAGGTCGTCATCGGCATGGCCCACCGCGGTCGCCTCAACGTGCTGGCCAACATCGTGGGCAAGTCGTACGCCCAGATCTTCGGCGAGTTCGAGGGCAACATCGACCCGCGTACGGCGCACGGCTCCGGCGACGTGAAGTACCACCTCGGCGCCGCGGGCACGTTCACCGCGCCGAGCGGCAAGACGATCACCGCCTCCGTGGTCGCCAACCCCTCCCACCTGGAGGCGGTCGACCCGGTGCTGGAGGGCGTCGTCCGCGCCAAGCAGGACCTCCTGGAGCGCGGCGAGGAGGGCTTCACCGTCCTGCCGGTGCTCGTCCACGGTGACGCGGCCTTCGCCGGCCAGGGTGTCGTGGCCGAGACGCTCAACCTGTCGCAGCTGCGCGGCTACCGCACCGGCGGCACCGTGCACGTGGTCGTCAACAACCAGGTGGGCTTCACCACCTCGCCGGCCTCGTCCCGCTCGTCGGTCTACGCGACCGACGTGGCGCGGATGATCCAGGCGCCGATCTTCCACGTCAACGGCGACGACCCCGAGGCCGTGGTGCGCGTGGGCCAGCTGGCCTACGAGTACCGCCAGACGTTCCGCAAGGACGTCGTCATCGACCTCATCTGCTACCGCCGCCGCGGCCACAACGAGGGCGACAACCCCGCCTTCACCCAGCCGCTGATGTACGACCTCATCGACGCCAAGCGCTCGACCCGCAAGCTCTACACCGAGGCGCTGATCGGCCGGGGCGACATCACGGTCGAGGAGGCCGAGCAGGCGCTGCGCGACTACCAGGCCAAGCTCGAGCAGGCGTTCACCGAGGTCCGCGAGGCGGCCAAGAAGCCTCAGGAGGCCGCCGCCATGCGCGTGCCGCCGACCGAGGTGGTCAAGTGGACGCACTCCGAGACGCCGACGGCGATCAGCCACGAGGCACTCAAGCGCATCGTCGACACCCAGCTCAACCTGCCCGAGGGCTTCACGGTCCACCCACGTCTCGCGCCGGTGCTGCAGCGCCGCGGCCAGATGGTCGAGCACGACACGATCGACTGGGCGATGGGCGAGACGCTGGCGTTCGGCTCGCTGCTGCTCGACGGCCACCCGGTGCGCCTGGTCGGCCAGGACTCCCGGCGCGGCACGTTCACCCAGCGCCACGCCGTGCTGGTCGACCGCATGACGGGCGCCGAGCACACGCCGCTCAAGGCCTTCAACGAGGGCACGACGAAGTTCTACGTCTACGACTCCCTGCTGAGCGAGTACGCCGCGCTCGGCTTCGAGTACGGCTACAGCTTCGTCCGCCCCGACGCGCTGGTCCTCTGGGAGGCGCAGTTCGGCGACTTCGTCAACGGCGCCCAGACGATCATCGACGAGTTCATCTCGTCGGGCGAGCAGAAGTGGGGGCAGAAGTCCTCGGTCGTGCTGCTGCTGCCGCACGGCTTCGAGGGCCAGGGCCCCGACCACTCCTCCGCCCGCATCGAGCGGTTCCTCCAGGTCTGCGCGCAGGACAACATGACCGTCGCGCAGCCGACCACTCCGGCCAACTACTTCCACCTGCTGCGCTGGCAGGTCGAGTCCGAGCGGCGCAAGCCGATGGTGGTCTTCACGCCGAAGTGGCTGCTGCGGCACAAGGCGGCAACGTCGAAGTCGTCCGACTTCACCTCGGGCACCTTCCAGCCGGTGCTCGGTGACACGACGGTCGACCCGGCCAAGGTCACCAAGGTCGTGCTGACCTCGGGCAAGCTCTACTACGAGCTGGCCGCGCAGCGCGACAAGCTGGACCGCGGCGACGTCGCGATCGTCCGGCTGGAGCGGCTCTACCCGTTCCCGACCGACGAGCTGGCCGCCGAGCTGGGCCGCTACGGCGACCAGGTGCAGCTGCTCTGGGCGCAGGACGAGCCGGTCAACATGGGCCCGTGGCCCTACCTGACGCTCAAGATGGCGGAAGACCCGCAGGCGCTGGGCGGCCGCCCGGTGACGCGGGTGTCGCGCCGGCCCAACAGCTCTCCGGCTACGGGCTCGCACAGCACCCACGACCAGGAGCTCGAGGAGATCCTGGGGCAGATCTTCGCCTGAAGCCGTCCATGAGCGAGCCCCCGGCCCGGCGGCCGGGGGCTCGCCCGTTTCCTGGCAGGCTGAAGCCAGGCATGTTCTCGCGGAAGGAAAGAAAGAGCGATGTACTTCACCGATCGGGGGATCGAGGAGCTCGTCGAGCGGCGCGGCGAGGAGGAGGTCAGCCTCCTGTGGCTCGGTGAGCGCCTGCGCGAGTTCGTCGACCTGAACCCCGAGTTCGAGACGCCGGTCGAGCGCCTGGCCACCTGGCTGGCCCGCCTCGACGACGAGGACGACGACTGACGGAGCCGGTCCCGTCGAAGCCCTATCGCGATACATCTTGAGTTTGCCGCGAACACGACATATCGTGTTCATGGCAGGGGGCGTATCCCCAGAAAGGGCGACGATCATGCAGCGGACCATCGACCGGCCAGAACACCTGACCTTCCCTGACGTGGCGTCACTCGACGTCCGCATCGTTTCCGGCCGCCTCGACGTGCTGGCCGGCGACGGGCCTCCCACGCTGGAGGTCACCGACGTCGACTCGGTCTCCCCGCTCGTCGTCACCTACGACGAGGAGACCAAGGAGCTCACCGTCGCCTACCGCGACCTCACCTGGGACGGCATGCTCGGCTGGCTGCGGCGCGACCGGCGCCGTACGGTGCTGTCGATCTCCGTGCCGAAGACCTGCAAGGTCAAGGCCGGCGTGGTGTCGGCCCCCGCGGTGGTCGCCGGCTTCGAGCGGACCACGCAGGTCAAGAGCGTCTCGGGCGACATCGTGCTCGACGGGGTCAGCGGCGACGTGAGCGCCACCACCGCCTCCGGGGCCGTCGAGAGCCGGTCGATGGCGGGCGACCTGTCGTTCAACAGCGTGTCGGGCGACCTCACGGTGGCCGACGGCACGCCGCGCCGGCTGCGCGCCAAGACGGTCTCCGGCCGCATCATGACCGACCTCACGCTCCGGCCGACCTCGCACGTGACCTTGAACAGCGTCTCCGGTGACATCCTGGTCAGGCTCCCCGAGCACGCCGAGGCCGACGTCAGCGTCAAGGCCACCTCCGGCAGGCTGGTGAGCGCGTTCGAGGAAGTGTTCCACACGAATGGCCCCGGCTCGAGATCGATGGCGGGGCGACTGGGCGGCGGCATGGCCGCGCTGTCGGCCATGACGGTCAGCGGCGATGTCACGCTGCTCAAGAGGGAGAGGAAATGAGCCCTGTCTTCGGTCACGGCCGCCTGCGGCTGTACCTGCTGAAGCTCCTGGAGGAGAGCCCCCGTCACGGGTACGAGGTCATCCGGCTGCTCCAGGACCGCTTCCTCGGTGTCTACTCGCCCTCCCCTGGCACGATCTACCCGCGCCTGGCCCGCCTGGAGGAGGAGGGCCTCGTGACCCACGAGGTCGTCAAGGGCAAGAAGGTGTTCTCGATCACCGACAAGGGCCGCGAGGAACTCAACGCCCGGCTCGACGAGCTCGACGACCTGGAGCAGGAGATCTCCGCGTCCGTCCGCGACATCGCGCGCGAGGTCAAGGAGGACGTGCGCGACACGGTCCGGTCGCTGCGCGACGAGCTGACGAGGATGGCCAAGGACGTCCGTTCTGGCGCGGGCGAGGAGAGCCGCCGGCTGCGCCAGACACAGGACGACCTCAAGCGGCTGCGCGACCAGCAGAAGATGCAGTGGATGGAGTCCGCCGTCCACTGGCAGGACGAGGGCGAGCGGCTGAGCGGCGAGTGGCGCCGGATCTGGTCGGAGGTGTGGTCGACGCTCGGCGGCGCGCCGCCCAACCGGGCGGATCTGGACGCCCAGCTCGGCGAGCTGCTGGCCGACTTCGTCGCCTCGGCGCGAGAGGAGGCGTCCGACGCCCGGCTGACCCCGGCGAAGCTGGCGGAGCTGCGGACGACGCTCGACGAGGCGGCCACCCGCGTCCGCACCATCCTCGAACGCTGAGACCGGCCCCCGGGCGGTCGCCCTGGAGGCCGGCCCGGCGGCTCAGCGGGTGAAGACGATCTTTCCGAAGACGTCGCCCTCGGCCATGGCCGCGAACCCGTCGCGCGCCTCGGTCATCGGCAGCACGCGGTCGATCTCGGGTCGCAGCCCGGTCTGCTCGAGGAACACCGCGAGCCGCCCGAGCTGGTCGCGGGTGCCCATGGTGGAGCCGATCACCGACAGCTGCAGGAAGAAGACCCGGTTGAGGTCGGCGGGCGGGGCGGCTCCGCTGGTGGCGCCGCAGACGACGATGCGCCCGCCCGGTTTGAGTGACTTGAGCGAGTGGTCCCAGGTGGCCTGCCCGACGGTCTCCATGACGGCGTCCACCCGCTCGGGCAGCCGCGCGCCGGGCTCGAAGACCTGGTCGGCGCCGAGCTGCCGGGCCCGCTCGCGCTTGGCCTCCGTCCGGCTGGTGGCCCACATCCGGTAACCGGCGGCGCGACCGAGCGCGATCAGCGCGGTGGCGACCCCGCCGCCCGCGCCCTGCACCAGCACGGTGGAGCCGGGCTGCAGCCCGGCCTTGTCGAACAGCATCCGGTACGCGGTCAGCCACGCCGTCGGCAGGCAGGCCGCGTGCTCGAAGCTGAGCCCCGCGGGCTTGGGCACCAGGTTGCCGCGCGGAACGGCGACCCGGTCGGCGAACGTGCCGTCGTACACCTCCGACAGCAGCGACCGCCTGGGGTCGAGCGTCTCGTCACCGCCGGAACCGATCACGGCGTGCACGATGACCTCGTTGCCGTCCTCGTCGACGCCGGCGGCGTCGCAGCCGAGCACGATGGGCAGGCGGTCCTTCCTGATGCCGACGCCCTTGAGCGTCCACAGGTCGTGGTGGTTGAGCGCGGCGGCGCGGACGGTGACCGTCGTCCAGCCGTCCGGGGGCTCGGGATCGGGGTGCTCGCCGAGGGTCAGTCCGGCGAGCGGGTTGTCGGGGTCGGTCTGTGTGGCGGTTACCGCGAACATGGCCGCACCCTACTTCAGGGTGATCGATTCGCCGACGACCGCGGGCCGCCTCATTTCAACGTGACGCGGATGCTCTTGACGGCCTTCTCCCGGAACTCCTCGGGGCCCGAGGCCACCACCAGCACGTTCCCCCGGCACGCCATGTCAGCCCACTGGCGGCGTCCCTCGCTCTCGCCGGGCGGGCGGAACTCCTTGCCGCACGTGGGCGTGGGCGCGAGCATCACCGTCTTGCCGGCCCCTCCCCCGAACCACAGCTGCGGCCCGACCGGCTCGCCGCGTTCGATCTCTCCTGGCTTGGCGAGCCGTACTCCCTCACCGGCCGACAGCACGAGGTAGCCCTCCTTGGTGACGTCGCCCTTGAGGTTCTCGGCGGCGGTCACCCGCTGGTCGAACGTGAGGCCCTGGCCCCGGTCGTACATGGCGAGCCGCCACGAGCCGAACGAGAACAGCAGCACCTGCCCGTACGCGCCGGCCTGCCGGGGCCACAAGGTGACGTTGGGGGCGTAGTTGCGGATCGGCTCGCCGCCGCGGGTGATCTCGACCTCGCCACCGTACGGGGCGATGAGCTGCCGGTGCCGGCCCTCGACCCACATGCCCTGGAACGGCCGCGAGCCCAGCTCGTCGATGTTGAGCTCGGCGGGGTAGCGCACCTCGGCGCGGGTGCCGTCGGGGAACACCACCGGCAGCACCTCGTCGCCGCCCTTGGCGGTGGCGGCGATGGTGAGGTTGTTGGGCGGGGCGTCGATGCGGGTGAGCGACCTGATCGGCGCCGGCACCTGCCGCGTCGTCACTTCCGCGGCGGCCGGATCGGCGGGCGCCGGATCGACGTCGGCCGGGGCCGCGACCGGGTCGCGGCTGGCGAGCAGGCTGACGGCAGGAATCAACAGGAGCGCGAGGACCACCGCCAGTCCGATCCAGCGGCGCCGGCCGTCGCGCTCGCCTGCCTCGATCACGTCGAACTCTTTCGCCACGACGTTCCTCGCCGAGTAGTGCCGGCTTGCGCCCTTGGCGTCCAGTTCAGTTGACCGGCGGCCTCCCGCGCAAGACCTGGGGCCGGAGAATTCGTCACGATATCTCCACTGGAGTGCCGGGACGCGGGTGATGAGCGGCACCGGCGTGGGCCGAGCGCCAGGCGGACAACCCCGGTGCCGCCGGGCTTCCCGGCCGTGGAGTGACCAGCGGTGAACGCCGTTACCGGTGATTCTCACTGCGCTTCATCAGGTCGCCGACCTGGGGAGATGCCGATTGAGAATACATGCGTATTCGCTATTTCGATACCGGGTCATGCTTTTTCGCATTGTTTCCTGGCCGGTGTATTGCGCCCTTCATTAACGTTCCGAGCGTTTTCCTGGCCCACCGGGGCGCCGTACCCCGCTCTGGGCCGCCGAAAGCCGAGAGGAGCTCCATGTACCCCCGAGCAAGGCGCATCGCGACCCCGCTCGCCGGCCTCGCGGCCGTCGCCCTGACCGCGGGAGCGGTCAGCGGCGCGGCGAGCGCGGCCGCACCCTCCGACACCGTCTCCAGGAACGCGGCGACCCCCGCCGAACAGGCGATCCAGTTCTGGACGCCCGACCGCATCCAGAAGGCCACCGACTACGACGCCGCCCTCGACATCTCGACCGAGGGCCTCAAGGCCCGCGCCGACAAGCCCGACGGCCCTCCAGGATCGGTGCCGCCGATCGGCGCGCAGAAAGGCTCGTCCACGAAGAGCAAGCAGGTGAGCCTGCCCAACACGGTCGGCCGCGTGTTCTTCACGCTGCCGCGGACCGACCCCCGCAACCCGAAGAACTGGCGGTACTGCTCGGCCACCTCGGTGCAGGGCAAGTACCGCAACCTCGTGGCGACCTCCGCCCACTGTGTGTACGACACCAAGCAGAACACCTTCTACGACAACTGGGTGTTCATCCCGTCGTACTGGGACGGCGACAACGCCTGGAACGGCAAGGCGCCGTACGGCATCTACGCCGCCAGGACCTTCAACGCCCACGACGACTTCGTGGTGAAGGAGGACTACGACTACGACTACGCCTTCGTCAACGTCCACAACGGGATCAAGGTCCAGTGGGAGAAGGTCGGCGGCCGCTGGAAGTGGACCAAGAAGAACGTCGGCCGGCTGGGCGACAACGTCGGCGGCCAGGGCTTCACCTGGAACAGGAACCCGAAGGCGAACGTGTTCTCCTTCGGGTACCCGGCCGGTGAGCACCCCGACGGCGACAAGCCGTACACCGGCCGCACGATGAAGTGGTGCTACGGCACGACCAAGCCGATGCCGGAGGCCCAGAAGTACAACCTGCAGGAGCACGTCGGCTTCAAGTGCGCCTTCACCGCGGGTGCCAGCGGTGGACCGTTCCTGTACCAGTACAAGAACGCCTCGCGCACCGGCTACCTCGTCGGCGTGAACAGCATCGCCTGGGACACCGACGGCAACGACCGCTACGACCACATCTCCTCGCCGTACTTCAACGGCGACACCTACACGGTCTACAAGGCCGCGGCCAACCGGTGGACCGGCAACATGCCGTGATCGACCGGCCCCCGCAGGCCCCGGTTCCCTCTGGGAGCCGGGGCCTTCCCCCGATGTTCCCAGGATGTTCCCAGGCGGGGGAATAACGTGGCGTACGCCACTGGATCGGTCCCGAAAGCGTTGGGGAATGACGGGATATTGCGCGCGCACTACCCGCCAGAAATCGGCCCTGACCTGCGGGAACGCTAGTCAGGTAATGATCATTTTCGGCGCCCTGGAGCCAGAGACTCACGTCGCTCTTATCGTTCGTCCGCCACTCTAGATCAGGTAACGAATCTCTCTACGAGCTGCAATAGAGCCTTCCCATCTGGAAAAATCCTCCCTTACGACCCAAAAGAAAGGCAATTCATGATCTCCCGAGCCAGGCGCCTCGCGGCCGTCGCCATCGGCGGCGCGCTGCTGTGGCTGCCTGCTCTCACGGGGATCGCCCACGCCGCGCCATCGAAGGTGTACGCCGTCCCGCTGGCCAAGACCGCCGCGGACGTCAAGAGGGTCGCCGAGTACTGGAAGCCCGACCGGCTCAAGCTGGCCGACAAGTACACCCCCGCCACCCCCGGAGCCTCCGGCAGGAACGGCTCGGCCGCCGCGGGCACCGGCGCCCCGACCTCCGTCGCCTCGGTCAGCAAGACACTGGCCGCGCAGAGCGTGGCCGCCGTGGCGCCGCGCACGGGCACCGCCCAGACCATGGGGAAGGTCTTCTTCCGGTTCGGCGACAAGGAGTACTGGTGCTCCGGCAGCGCGGTCGCGGCCAAGAACCGCAGCGTCGTCGCCACAGCCGGCCACTGCGCGTACGACGCCCGTCAGACCAGGGCCGCCGACTACTGGATCTTCGTCCCCAACCCCGGCCCCCACGGTGAGACGCCCGAGGGCATCTACGTGGGCGCCTCGATCAGCATGCACGAGGACTGGGTCGGCAAGGGCGACTACGACTACGACTACGCGTTCGTGACCGTGCACCGGGGATTCACCTGGACCGCCAAGGACGGCGACTACGTCATGACCGACGCCGGCAGGCTCCAGGACAACGTGGGCGGGCTCGGCATCGAGCTGAACAAGAAGCCGGGCACGTACACGGTGGCCCCGTTCGGCTATCCGGCGGGGGCGCAGCCCAACGGCAGGACTCCGTTCAACGGCAGGACGCTGGCCAAGTGCCCGGCCGGCCCCACCCACTTCAGGGAAGCGCCCACCCGCGACGTGCAGAAGGGCGTCGAGCTGCGGCCGTGCGACTTCAGCGCGGGCGCCAGCGGCGGCCCCTGGGTGATCGGGTACGACGACACCCGCCGGCTCGGGCTGCTCAACGGCGTCGTCAGCCTGACGTGGCGGAACCCGGCGGGCTACTACGAATCGGTGTCGTCCCCGTACTTCGACACCGTCACCGGAGAGGTCTACCGGCGGGCCGCCGGACTCACCACCCCGTCGAAAGTGACCTAAGTCACGGCAACCGGGCAGTCACGAGGAGTGATCAGCCAGTTCTTCATCTCGGAACGGTCACGGCCGCCGGTTGGAACGTTCGACAGGTACGTCCGCGGATTCCCGGACCAAGGGCACACTGTAGGTTCCGGGCTGTCCGTTTGCTGAGTTACGGAGGTGCGTGACGTGCCTCCGGTCAGCGCAACCTGGAGTTAGCTTGCAGCGAATCCTTCTCCCCGCCGGTGGTGCCCTCCTGGTCACCGGTCTGATCGCCTCCGGACTGTCCGGCACGGCCGCCCAGGCCGCCGCCCGGGTCGCGCACGACCCGATGGCGCGCAGCAACGCCGAGGCCGTCTCCGTCGCCTCTTTCTGGCTCGCCTCGAACGGCGCCGCCCTCCGCCGGGCGACCCAGTACACCTGGGACTCGAAGGAGGTCCGCAAGGTCGTCTCCAAGGGCGGCTACAGCCCTGACGGCCGTCCCGGCATCGCCGCCCCGATCGGCGGGTCGAGGCCGACCGGCTCCGCCCAGAACGTCAACCTGCCCAAGACCGTCGGCAAGGTGTTCTTCGTCGACGGCTCCGGCAGGTACCGCTGGTGCACGGCCACCGCTATCCAGTCGAACTACCGCAACCTGGTCGCCACGGCCGGCCACTGCGTGTACGACACCGACAGCAACGCCCCGACCCTGGACAAGTGGGTCTTCGTCCCCGGCTACTACCAGGGCAAGGCCCCGTTCGGCATCTATGTGGGCAAGCAGGCCTTCACCCACTACGACTTCGACGTCTACGAGGACTACGACCGCGACTACGCGTTCGTGACCGTCTACAACGGCATCATGTTCAACGGCGTCAAGCGGGTCAGCGGCAGGGAGTACGCGCGGTTCACCGGGCCGAAGCGCTCGTGGGGCGGGCGTAACTACATCCTGCTGTCGAAGGACGCGGGTCGCCTCGGCGACAACGTGGGCGGGCAGGGCGTCGCCTGGAACCAGCCCACCGGTAAGCCCGTACGCACCTTCGGCTACCCGGCGGCGCCGCACCCCGACGGCGACAAGCCGTACAGCGGCGTGACGCCGAAGTACTGCTACGGCCGGCCCTCCGGCAAGAGCGTCGGCGCGCCCTGGCTCAAGATCAACGAGCATGTGGGCCTCAAGTGCGCCGTGACGCCCGGCTACGACGGCGGACCCTGGCTGCTCAACTACAGCAACGCCAAGCGTCTCGGCTACGTGAACGGTGTGACCAGCACGTTCGCCGACCAGGACGGCAACGACCGGATCGACCTCATCACCTCGCCGTACTTCGACGGGGAGACGGCGTCGGTCTACAACGCGGCCCGCAACGTCGCGTCCGGCAAGATCGTCGGCCCGCACGGCGAGCTGTACAGGTAAGCCCTACCAGGGGAAAGCGAGGGCCTCCGGCACCATGCCGGGGGCCCTCGCCTTGTTCCCGGCACGGGCGCTACCGGCCGATCGGAGCAATTTAGACGGAGATAGTTCCCATCCGGTTCCTGTGATCTGAGGCACATTTGACCGACTACGGTATGTGGCGCGCCGCTAACGACACTTTCGTCCCGGCAACAACATCACCGGCACACACTGCAAAAACGTGATTTGTTGATCACTCGCCGCGAAAAGGTCTGACATGTCACGGAATGGTAACGCCGCCAGAGGGCCTTACCGGATGCGTCAAACCGGGTTCCACCTGCGGAGATCACCACGCTATGTTCCTTGCTATCCCTTTACTGACGCATGGGACGCCCGTTGCGACCCACGACAGACCAAGGAGCAGTTCCCTTGAAGCGCATCCTCATCCCCGCCGGTGGCGTCGTCATGGCCACCGGTCTTCTGGCCGCCGGCCTGGCCGGCACCGCCACCGCTGACACGGTCGTCGCCAAGGACACCATGGCGTCCTCCGCCGCCAACGCGAAGGCCATCGCGCAGTTCTGGGCGGAGAACAACGGTGCTGCCCTGAAGGCCGCCAAGGAGTCGAACGTCTGGGACAACTCCGACGTCGCCAAGCTGCAGAGCAAGGGTGGCTACAGCTCCGACACCAAGCCGGGCTCCACCGCGCCGATCGGCCAGGAGAAGAAGACCACCACCAAGGTCCAGAACGTCAACATGCCGAAGACCATCGGCAAGGTGTTCTTCGTCAACAGCAAGGGCGAGAAGAAGTGGTGCTCCGCCACTTCGATCCAGTCGAAGTACCGCAACCTGGTCGCCACGGCCGGCCACTGCGTCTACGACACCGCCACCAACTCGGATGTCATGGACAAGTGGGTCTTCGTCCCCGGTTACTACCAGGGCAAGTCTCCGTTCGGCATCTACGTCGGCAAGCAGGCCTTCACCCACTACGACTTCGACGTCTACGAGGACTACGACCGCGACTACGCGTTCGTGACCGTCTACAACGGCGTCAAGCTCGACGGTGGCCAGTCCAAGCAGGTCTCCAAGGCCGAGTTCGACAAGTACGAGGGCGTCAAGGACGCCAAGGACGTCGAGATCACCCGCGAGGAGTTCCGTCGCGGCAAGCTCGACCCCACCTCCACCGAGGCGTACTGGGCCAAGCGCGGCAGCAAGGCCGAGCTGACCGGCCCCGACTACCCCGGCGCCGAGGTCATCAAGGTCGAGGTCACCGAGGGCGTGTGGAAGCAGGCCCGGGTCGGCAAGGGCAACGGGCGCAAGTTCGGCACGCCGATCACCGAGATCGTGACCGAGAGCCAGGCCGTCGCCTACGCCAAGAAGCAGGACCGGCACTTCGACCTGGGCGAGCGCTGGCCGACCCCCACCAAGGAGTACCCGGCGACGGTCAGCAAGGACCGTCGGGGCAACTACACCATCACCCACTACTACGTGCAGCAGTGGCAGAAGCCCGGCTCCGACACGAAGTACTACAAGACCGTCTTCTACATCGTCGAGGGCTTCGCCAAGGACGCGGGCCGTCTCGGTGACAACGTGGGCGGCCAGGGCTTCGCGTGGAACCAGCCGACGGGCAAGTACGTCCGCGTGTTCGGCTACCCGGCCGCGCCGCACCCCGACGGCAACAAGAACTACACGGGCGTCACGCCCAAGTGGTGCTACGGCAAGACGAGCTCCAAGCTGCAGGGCTCGGCCGCCAAGAAGATCGAGGAGCACGTCGCCCTCAAGTGCGCCATGACCGAGGGCGCCGACGGTGGTCCGTGGCTGTACAAGTACAGCAACGCCAAGCGCCTCGGCTACGTCAACGGTGTCATCAGCACCTTCAACGACCAGGACGGCAACGGCCGGGTCGACTACATCTCCTCGCCGTACTTCGACGGTGAGACCAACACCGTCTACAAGGCCGCCTCGGCCGCGTGGTCCGGCAAGATTGTCTGAGTGACGCTCAGCGATCGGTTCTGAACCGTTCGTGCTCGCGTGACATGGAAAGGGCCCGGCAGCTGCCGGGCCCTTTCGCTTTTCTTCAGAAAGTGTTGGGCGCTTGGACGCACGGAGCGCCCGGACGGTGCCATCAAGCCGATGTGATCTGCGTCACATACGCCTCGGAGCAGGGATCGGCCGGCCACCTGGCTCCCGCCGGCCCTCTCGGCGACGCGCTCATGTTGATCAGGGCAAACGGCCAGAAGCCCGACCAACAACGCCTCCCGGGCATCAGCCGTTTAAACATCACAGGACGGTAACGGCCCGACATGTCGCATCTTTCCCCTCAAAGCAGCTACCCGGGATCAAGATCGACACTGTATGTTCCTGGCTATCCCTTTACTGACGCATGGGACGCAAGAGGCGTTCCACGACAGCGCAAGGAGTTACCCGTGAAGCGCATTCTCCTCCCGGCCGGTGGCGCCATTCTGGCCACTGGTCTTCTGGCTGCCGGCCTCGCCGGCACCGCCCAGGCCGACGGCAAGGTCGCGTCCGACGCCCTCGCGGCGAACGCTGCCAAGGCCGCCGAGACCCTGGACTTCTGGACCAAGTCCGACAACGCGGCGCTCAAGGGCGCTGTGGCCTTCAACCCCGACACCCTCGAGGTCGCCAAGATCCAGAGTGGTGGCTCCTACTCCGCCGACACGAAGCCGGGCACCACGGCTCCGATCGGCGAGGAGAAGAAGACCACGGTCAAGGTTCAGAACGTCAACCTGCCGAAGACGATCGGCAAGGTCTTCTTCGAGGGCCGCGACGGCAAGCTGTACTGGTGCTCCGGTACCTCGATCCAGTCGCAGTACCGCAACCTGGTCGCCACGGCCGGTCACTGCGTGTACGACATCGCGGCGAACGACGAGGTCGTGTCGCGCTGGGTCTTCGTCCCCGGTTACTACCAGGGCAAGGCTCCGTTCGGCATCTACGTGGGTAAGCAGGCCTTCACCCACTACGACTTCGACATCTACGAGGACTTCGACCGCGACTACGCCTTCGTCACCGTCTACGACGGCATCGGCGGCGTGCTCAACAAGCCGAAGCAGGTCACCAAGGCCGAGTACGACAAGTACGAGGGCCAGAAGGAGGCCAAGGAGGTCGAGGTCTCCAAGGCTGAGTTCGACAAGGGCCGTCTCGACCCGAAGACCACGGACTTCTACTCCTTCAAGTGGGGCCGCGGCGACCAGAACGTTGGTCCGGACTACCCCGGTGCCGAGGTCGGCAAGGACGAAGTCTCGAAGAAGGACTACTACGACGCCCGGATCGGCAAGGGCAACGGTTACCGGTTCGGTGAGCCCCTCACCGAGAACGTGACCGAGCGCGAGGCCAAGCTCTACAAGTACAAGGGCGGCAAGGGCGACATCCACGAGGACCGCGCCGGCAACTGGACCATCACGCGCTACTTCGTGCAGAAGTGGGTCAAGCCGGGCTCCGCGCCCAAGTTCATCCGCACCGACTTCTACATCTTCGTCAACGAGGTGAAGAGCGTTGGTCGCCTCGGCGACAACGTCGGTGGCCAGGGTGTCGCGTGGAACCAGCCGACCGGCAAGTACGTCCGCACCTTCGGTTACCCCTACGGCCCGCACCTGGACGGCAACCGTCCTTACACCGGTGTGACGCCGAAGTGGTGCTACGGCAAGACCGCGAGCAAGGTTCTGACCATCCCGTCCAAGAAGGTCGAGGAGCAGCAGAGCCTGAAGTGCGCCGTGACCGCCGGTTACGACGGTGGCCCGTGGCTGTACAACTACAGCAACGCCAAGCGTCTCGGCTACGTCAACGGTGTCACCAGCCTCATCGCTGACACCGACAAGAACAACCGCTACGACACGATCACCTCGGCGATCTTCGACGGCGAGGCTGCTGCGATCTACAAGGCCGCTGCGGCCACGTACTCCGGCAAGCTCGTCCCGTAGTTCGCTGGATCGTTGAACGAGCGACTCGTTCTTCGGCAGTAGAGCAACAAACCAAAGGGCTCGGCATCCAGCCGGGCCCTTTGGCCTTTCTGCGCCCTTTCAGCTGAGAAAGCTGTGAATATCGTGAAGATCCACGCCACTGTTATGTCTGTGCC
Source organism: Nonomuraea maritima (assembly GCF_900100395.1). Lineage (GTDB taxonomy): Bacteria > Actinomycetota > Actinomycetes > Streptosporangiales > Streptosporangiaceae > Nonomuraea > Nonomuraea maritima. The sequence continues at coordinate 40,975 of NZ_FNFB01000032.1, forward strand.
GATAGGGTCTTTACGCCCGTTTTGACAACCGTGGAGCCCTCCGTGAAGCGCCTGCTCATCCCCCTTGCCGCAGCCAGCCTGAGCGCCGCCGCCCTCGCCATTCCCGCCGGTGCCGCCCCCAGCTGGGCCACCGACGACCTCACCCCCAAGCCCGCCGACGCCTACGGCGTGGCCGACTTCTGGAACAAGTCCAACGGCGCCGCCCTGCGCAAGGCCACCCAGTACACCCTGGACACCAAGGTCGTGCCGAAGCTGGTCCACGCCAAGACCACCGACACGACCGACGGCAAGCCGGGCATGACCGGCCCGTCCACGACGGCGAAGCCGACCGCGTCCAAGAACGTGAACCTGCCCAAGACCATCGGCAAGGTGTTCTTCCAGGACAAGGACGGCGAGTACCACTGGTGCTCGGCCACCTCCATCCAGTCCCAGTACCGCAACCTGGTCGCCACCGCCGGCCACTGCGTCTTCGAGGCCGGCAGCAAGGAGGACGTCTACGACAAGTGGGTGTTCGTCCCCGGCTACTACCAGGGCAAGGCCCCGTACGGCATCTACGTCGGCGCGTACGCCTTCACCGCCTACGACCTCGACCTCTACGACGACTACGACGGCGACTTCGCCTTTGTCGCCGTCCACAACGGTGTGAGCCTGGCCGCCGAGAAGCAGGTGTCGGCCAAGGAGTACAAGGAGTGGGCCGGCGACAAGTGGATCAAGCCGCGCGAGATCGACGAGAAGGAGTTCCGCTCGTGCCTGCTGAACCTCGGCGAGTGCTGGTCCGAGGGCAAGGACACGAAGGCTGACCTCGTCGGCCCCGACCACCCCGAGGCCGTCCTCGAGAAGATCGAGGTCAACGCGACCAAGTACAAGTACGCGAAGGTCGGCAAGGGCCAGGGCTTCAAGTTCGGCGAGCCCGAGGTCGAGCAGGTCACCGAGGCCGAGTGGCGCGCGTACAAGGGCCTGGGCACGAGGAGCACCGGCCCTGACAAGGCCGGCAACTACACGATCACCCACTACTACACCCAGCAGTGGGTCAAGCCCGGCACCGCGCGCAAGTACTTCGCGCCGATCTACGTCATCGGCATCGCCAAGGACATGGGTCGCCTCGGCGACGTTGTCGGTGGTCAGGGTGTCGCCTGGAACCAGCCGCTCGGCCAGTCGGTGACCGTCTTCGGCTACCCCGGCGCCGCCCACCCCGACGGCGACAAGCCGTACACGGGCGTCACGCCGAAGTGGTGCGCGGGCAAGACCAGCACGAAGAGCTGGCAGGTCAACACGTTCCGGGTCGAGACCCACCAGGTGCTGAAGTGCTCCATGACCGGCGGCGCCGACGGCGGCCCCTGGCTCATGAAGTACGACAACAACAAGCGCACCGGCTACGTCAACGGCGTGACGAGCATGTTCCACGACTACGACGGCAACGAGCGCATCGACTACGTCAGCTCGGCCATCTTCGACGGCGAGACCGCCGACGTCTACAAGAAGGCCAACCTGGCGCAGACGAAGTCGATCGTCGGCCCCAACGGCGAGCTGCTCAAGTAGCCTGCCGAGCACGTACGAGCACGGCCCGGGCCACAAGGCCCGGGCCGTTTCGCGTCTCAGACGGCCGTGAGTTCCCGCAGCCGCCGCACCGGCCGCTCGTTGCGGTAGGGGTGCAGCCGCCGCCGTAGGTCGGCGGCGTACGAGCGCGACCGTACCGACTGCAGACCGCCCGCGAGCGCCAGCGCGTCGTTCACGGCCGTGCAGGCCTCCTCCAGCTCCCCGCACTGCAGGAGGCCGGCCGCGAGCAGCGACAGGTTGAACATCCGCCCCCGGACGTAGCGGCCGTCCATGTCGAGCGAGCGGCGCGCCTGCTCGACGGTGCGCCTGCCGTCGCCGAGGTCGCGGAAGCAGTGGGCGAACTTCGCCGACAGGTACGCCTCGTCGAAGTAGCTGAGCCACGGGGGCTCCTTGTCGGGCTTGCGCGCGGCGAAGGCGCGCTCGGCCGCATTCAGCGAGGCCGAGCAGGCGCGCGCGTCACCGAGCCCGGCGTGCGCGTGCGCCTCCAGGACGTGCGCGGACGACTGCAGCGTCTTGATCCCCGCCGTCCGGGCCGCCAGCTGGGATGCCCTGGCGAGGTCGAGCGCGTGAGCCGGCTGGCCCATGTAGATCGCCTGGTGGGCCATGCCCGCCAGGATCTCACCGCCCAGGGTGTGGTCGCCCGCTCCCCTGGCCAGGCTGAGCGCCTGGATGAGGTAGCGCTGGGCGAGGCCGTGCTGCTCCATGTCGTAGGCCATCCAGCCCGCGAGCCGGGTCAGCTCGGCCGCCGCCGCGGCCAGCTCCTTGCCGGTGGCCGTGCTGTACGAGCCGTCCTTCAGCAACGGGGAGACCGCGGTGTCGAGGTACTTGACCACCGAGTTGCGCACCCGGCCGCTGCCGAAGCGGTTGTCGAGCTCGCCGAAGGAACGAGTGACCTCTTTGATCGCGGTGATGTCGGAGTGGCCCACCCGTCGCGAGCCGTCGCCGCCCACGTCGGGCCCTGGCGGCGACGTCAGCCAGCGCATCGCGCCGACGGAGCCCGCTCCTATCGCGAACGTCGAGTCGACCAGGAATTTTCGTCTCTCCACATCGGCCCGCCACAACGCCGTCACGGTCGTGATCCCCTCCTGCCACGTGTGCGTGAACTCCTGGCCGAGATCGAGGGGGGTGCAGGGGGCGGGCATCCCCAGGTGTTCGGGGGTGACCGATCTGCCCAGCCGTAACGCGAAGACCTCGGCGAGCAAGGACGGGACGGGATCGCGTGGCCGCTGGCCCCCGATCCACCGAAGTACGGAGCTGTGGTCGTACTTGAGGCCCGGGGTGCCGCGTGCGGCTCCGAGGTGGTTGAGACACCTGGCCAGTCCTTTGTGAGAAAAGCCCGCCTCCGCGATGAGCTGCTGCAGCAGGTGGTTCGGCTCGCGTTCCATCGCTCTCCTCGTCACAGGAGTCGGCGCCCATGCCCTTACAGAGAGCTACTTTTATAGCACGTTCAGTAAAGGCTTTACGAAGCTTTTCCCAAGACCCCTCTCTCGGAATGGCCGAAGCGCCTACCCAAAATTGGGCAAACAAACCTCAAAAAATGACACGCCGGGGACACCCTCACAAAAGGCATCCCCGGCGCGTGAAGCGTCAAATGCGCGCGACACCGTCCGCGCGGGCCTGGGCGGCCACGGCCGCGCTCACGGCGGGCGCCACACGGTCGTCGAACGGGCTCGGGATCACGTACGTCGCCGACAGGTCGTCGCCCACCACGGCGGCGAGCGCGTCGGCCGCGGCCACCTTCATGTTCTCGGTGATGGCGGCCGCCCGGACGTCGAGAGCCCCGCGGAACACACCGGGGAAGGCGAGCACGTTGTTGATCTGGTTGGGGAAGTCGGAACGCCCGGTGGCCACGACTTCCGCGTACTTGGCGGCCACCTCCGGGTGGATCTCCGGCGTGGGGTTCGACAGCGCGAACACGATCGCCCCCGGAGCCATGGCGGCGACGGCGGTCTCCGACAGGGTCGAGCCCGACAGTCCCACGAACACGTCGGCGCCCTCCAGGGCCTCCTCCGTGGAGCCGGTGTGCCTGGCCCTGTTGGTGTCGCGGGCCAGGGCCTGCTTGACCCCGTTGAGGCCCTCACGGCCCTCGTAGATCATGCCCTTGGAGTCGGAGACGGCGATGTCGCCGATGCCGGCCTCCAGCAGGATGCGGGTCACGGCGACGCCAGAGGCGCCCGCTCCTGCCACCACGGCCCGCAGGTCGCCGAGCGGGCGGCCGGTCAGGCGGGCCGCGTTCCGCAGCGCCGCGAGCACCACGATGGCGGTGCCGTGCTGGTCGTCGTGGAAGACGGGGATGTCGAGCCGCTCGCGCAGCCGGGCCTCGACCTCGAAGCAGCGGGGCGCGCTGATGTCCTCGAGGTTGACGCCGCCGAACGAGGGCGCGAGCCGGGCCACGGTCTCGACGAGCGCGTCGACGTCGGTGCAGTCGAGGCAGAGCGGGACGGCGTCGACGCCCGCGAACTCCTTGAACAGCAGCGCCTTGCCCTCCATGACGGGCATGGCGGCCGACGGGCCGATGTCGCCGAGGCCGAGCACGGCGGTACCGTCGGTGACCACGGCGACGACGTTGGAGACCCAGGTGTAGTCGTGGGCGAGCGCCGGGTTCTCGGCGATGGCGCTGCAGACGCGCGCGACGCCCGGCGTGTAGGCCAGGGCGAGGTCGTCGGCGTCGCGGACCGGAACGGTGGAGCGAACCTCGATCTTGCCGCCGCGGTGCAGCGGGAAGGCCGGGTCGAGGTCGAGATTTCGGGCGGAGGAAGAATCGGGCATGGATGCCACAGCGACCCCTGTCACTATCGGAGCGGAAGAACCTTGTGCCGACGCGCGCGAGCGGTCTGGCCTCGGTAGCTGCCAGATTCCCCTCGGTGAACGTCTGAGGGGGTTCGGGGGTCACCCGTGTGCTGATTCTGCCATATGGACAGGCGGGGCCGTACTGAAGCCGTTCCGTTGACGCATCGTTAAACGCCCGATGACGGACCGCAGCAAAACGCCCCTTAAACTGCACAAAGCGTAAGTTTTCTGGCTTTTCACTTCGAGGAGGCCGTACATGGCCCTCAGCCCCAAGGGCCGCCGTGGTTTCACCGCCGGCGCGCTCGCTCTCACCGCCGCGCTCGCGCTGGCCGCCTGCGGCAGTGACGGCGGCTCCAGCACCACCAGCGCGAGCGCCCCCGCGGAAGCAGGCGGAGTCAAGCTGGTACACCCAGGCAAGCTCACGGTCTGCACGAATATTCCTTACGAGCCGTTCCAGTTCAAGGACGACAGCGGCAAGATCGTCGGGTTCGACGTGGACATCGTCGACCTCGCCGCGAAGAAGCTCGGCGTGACCCAGGACATCGTCGACATCGACTTCGCCGTCATCAAGAGCGGCGCGGCGATGGCGACGGGCAAGTGCGACGTGGCCGCCGCCGGCATGACGATCACGCCCGAACGCCAGCAGAACATCGACTTCTCCGTCCCCTACTTCGACGCCACCCAGGCGCTGCTCGCCAAGAAGGGCACCGGAGCGAAGTCCCTCGACGACGTCAAGGCCAAGGGTCTCAAGCTGGGCGCTCAGGCCAGCACGACCGGCCTCGACTACGTCAAGAAGGCCGGGTTCGACCCGACCGAGTACGCCGACTCCGCCAAGGAGCTGCTGGCCCTGCAGGCCGGCCAGGCCGACGTGATCGTGCAGGACCTCCCGGTCGTCCTCACCTGGCTGAAGAAGCCGGAGATCGCCGAGAAGTACGAGATGATCGCCAGCCTCGACACCGGCGAGCAGTACGGCATCGGTCTGAAGAAGAACGCCGACCCGGTCCTGCTCAAGACCATCAACGACGAGATCACCAAGGCCAAGTCCGACGGCGCCTACGAGCAGATCTTCGTGAAGTGGTTCGGCAAGAAGCCCGGCGAGCTGGGCTGATCCATGGCCGACCAGCCGATGACGGCTGAGCCTGCCCGCGCCAGGCTCAGCCCCCGCAAGAAGCAACGGATCAGCCGCGGCGTCCAGTACGTCGTCCTGCTCGCGGTGCTCGTCGCCGTCGTCCTGTACGCCGACTGGGGCAGCCTGGCGCAGAACTTCGCCAAGCCGGACGTGGCGGGGCACGCCCTGCCCGACCTGTTCACCGTCGCGCTGCGGAACACGATCATCTACGCCGTCGGCGGATTCGTCTGCTCCTTCCTGCTGGGCCTGCTGCTGGCGCTCATGAAGCTCTCGCAGGTCCGGCCGTACCGGTGGATCTCGACCATCTACATCGAGATCTTCCGCGGCCTGCCCGCCCTGCTGATCTTCCTGCTGATCACGTTCCTGCCGCTGGCGCTGCCCGGCTTCGAGGTGCCGGGCGGCACGTACGGACAGGGCATACTCGGGCTCGGTCTGGTGGGCGCCGCCTACCAGGCCGAGGTCTTCCGGGCCGGTCTGCAGGCCGTGCCGAAGGGACAGGTCGAGGCCGCCAGGTCGCTCGGCATGTCGGCCACCAGGGCACAGATCACCGTGGTGATCCCCCAGGCGATCCGCATGGTCATCCCGCCGACCACCAACCAGTTCGTCGCCCTGCTCAAGGACTCGTCGCTGGTGCTGTTCCTCGGCGTCTCCGGCGAGTACGTCGAGCTGGCCAAGTTCGGCAACGACCTGGCCTCCCAGTACGCCAACGCCACACCGATCATGGTCGCGGGCCTGACGTACCTGATCGTCACCATCCCGCTGGGATACCTCGCGTCCCGGCTGGAGGGACGTAAGGGGAGGACACGATGACGCACGCCATCGAACTGCAGGACCTGCACAAGTACTTCGGCAGGAACGAGGTGCTCAAGGGCATCGACATGACCGTGGACACCGGCCAGGTGGTCTGCGTCATCGGCCCGTCGGGCTCGGGCAAGTCGACCCTGCTGCGCTGCGTCAACCTGCTGGAGCAGCCGACCAGGGGCAAGGTGTTCGTCCAGGGCGTCGAGGTGACCGACCCCGACGTCGACATCGACGCCGTACGCCGCCACATCGGCATGGTCTTCCAGCAGTTCAACCTCTTCCCGCACATGACCGTGCTGCAGAACGTCATGATCGCCCAGCAGCGGGTGCTCAAGCGCGGCAAGAGCGAGGCCGAGGCCATCGCCCGCGAGAACCTCGAGAAGGTCGGCGTCGGCGCCAAGTGCGACGCCCTCCCGGGGCAGCTCTCGGGCGGTCAGCAGCAGCGGGTGGCCATCGCCAGGGCCCTGGCGATGAACCCCAACCTGATGCTGTTCGACGAGCCCACCTCCGCGCTCGACCCCGAGCTCGTCGGCGACGTGCTCGCCGTCATGCGCCAGCTCGCCGAGGAGGGGATGACCATGCTCGTGGTCACCCACGAGATGGGCTTCGCGCGCCAGGTGGCCGACCGCGTGGTGTTCATGGACGGCGGCGTCGTCGTCGAGGACGGCGACGCGGCACAGGTCATCGGCGATCCCCAGCAGGAACGCACCCGCGCCTTCCTGCACCGCGTCCTGCACCCGGAGGACTGACGCGTCCGGGGCGGGGCGCCTACGGACACACGCGCCCCGCCCCGGACGCGCCACGGGCCGCACAGAAAAGCCACCCGCGGGAAAGGCCGCCCGCGTGTAATACTCGGGCATGGATCTCACCTCTTACGCCGAGTGGGCGGTGCGGCTGGTCAACGATCCACGGCCGGCGCCCGGGCTGCGGCGCCTGCGCGACGAGCTGGCATCGGTGTTCGACGCCGCCGGCGACGACCGGGCCGTGGCGGGCCGCCTGAACGCCCTCCTCGAGCGCTATCCCGTACGCCCCCAGCTGTCCGACCACGACGGTCACGGCTGGCACCTGCACCTGGCCGAGGACCCGGCCGCGACCGCCGTGATGGGCCTCGCCGCGGTCGTCGCCGAGCACGGGGCCGACCGGCTCGGCCGCTGCCGTGAGCCGCGCTGCGGACAGGCGTTCCTCGACACCTCCTCCAACCGCTCGCGCCGCTACTGCTCGGCCCGCTGCGCCAGCCGCGCCAACGTGGCGGCCTTCCGCGCCCGCCGCAGGAACGCCTCATGAGACCGCCCGCTCACCGCTCCGACGGGGCCCGCCTGCGCCGCGGCGGCCAGTAACGCAGCACCACCCGGCCCACGATGTCGTTCACCGGGCCGAAGTCCCAGCTGTCGCGGCGTCCCGGGGCCCGCTGGTTGTCGCTCTCGAGCCACCACCCGTCGTCGCCGCGCCACTGCGCCCGTTTCACGATGAGCCGGTCAGGGTCTCCTGGCAGCCTGGCCACCACGAGGTCCCCCGGACGCACCATCGCCCCCTGGCGCACCAGCAGCCAGTCGCCCGGCTGGAGCGCGGGGCGCATGGAATCGCCTTCGACGCGTACTCTCATGGGCCGCAGCCCCCTCCTCCACCGCCGTAGGGACGCGAGTAAGGTCAGTTGTGGACCAAGCTGATTCAGCATCCAGGAAGGACCTCTGATGCTCGCACGACTGCTACGACCCAAGCATGTCGCAACCGCTCACTGCGACCTGCCCTGCGGGGTGTACGACCCCGCCCAGGCCCGCATCGAGGCCGAGTCGGTCAAGGCGATCATGGAGAAGTACGGAGCGAACGAGGACCCGGTCTTCCGGGCCCGCGCGCTGACCATCAAGGAGGAGCGCGCCGAGCTCGTCAAGCACCACCTGTGGGTGCTGTGGACCGACTACTTCAAGCCGCCGCACCTCGAGCAGTACCCCCAGCTTCACCAGCTTTTCTGGGACGCCACCAAGCTCGCCGGCGCCGCCGGCGCCAAGGGCACGGTCGACGTCGCGAAGGCGGAGGACCTGCTCGGCAAGATCGACGAGATCTCCAAGATTTTCTGGGAGACCAAGGCGGCCTAAAACCGTCGGAAAGGCTCTGTGCGACCACGCGGTCGCGCAGAGCCTTTTCTGTTGAGGGCGCGTCTGATTCGTCCAAGCACCGCTCAGGGGCGGTAAGTTGCAGTCAGCGTCGGATACGCGAGGAGGAACGTGACCGAGGAAACCGAGACGCGCGCGGAGGGCGTGGCCGGCATCCGCGATGTGGTGAGCATCAGGCTCCCCGCCGCGAGCGCCTACCTGTCTGTGCTGCGTACGGCTACCGCCGGCCTGGCTGCGCGGCTTGACTTCACCCTGGACGAGATCGAAGACCTGCGGATCGCGGTCGACGAGGCGTGCGCCATGCTGCTGGGCGAGGCGGTGCCGGGCACCGACCTGACCGCGGAGTTCGAGCTTTCGGGGCAGGAGATGCAGGTCAGGGTCGAGGTGGCGACCGTGGGCAGCTCCGCGCCGAAACGAGATGACTTCGCCTGGATGGTCCTGACCGCGTTGGCCGACGACGTCGACGCGGTGAGCGACTCACCCGATCGCATGGCGATCGTCCTGCGCAAGCGCCGAGGCGCGGCCCAGAAATCGGCGGGGCCGGCGTGACGGAAAGGACTGGAGCCATGGCCACCAGCGAACACGCCGTTCCCGACAGGGTGCGTGCCCGCCAGCTCTTCGCCGAGCTGGCCGAGCTGGGCCCCGAAGAGCCGCGCCGCCAGCGCATCAGGGACGAGCTGGTCGAGCTTCACCTTCCCCTCGTCGAATACCTGGCCCGCCGGTTCCGCAACAGGGGCGAGTGGCTCGACGACCTCACCCAGGTCGCCACGATCGGTCTGATCAAGTCCATCGACCGCTTCGACCTCAACCGCGGCGTCGAGTTCTCCACGTACGCCACGCCGACCATCGTCGGTGAGATCAAGCGGCACTTCCGCGACAAGGGCTGGGCGGTGCGGGTGCCGCGGCGCCTGCAGGAGCTCAAGCTGTCGCTCACCAAGGCGATCAGCGACCTGTCGCAGCGCGAGGGGCGCGCCCCGACCGTGGCCGAGCTGGCCTCCTACCTCAAGATGACCGAGGAAGAGGTGCTGGAGGGCCTGGAGTCGGCCAACGCCTACTCCACCGTGTCGCTCGACGCGCCCGACTCGGGCGACGACGACGCCCCGGCCGTGTCCGACTCGCTCGGCATCGTCGACGAGTCGCTCGAGGGCGTCGAATACCGCGAGTCGCTCAAGCCGCTGCTCGAACGGCTGCCGCCGCGCGAGAAGCGCATCCTGTTGCTGCGGTTCTTCGGCAACATGACGCAGTCGCAGATCGCGACCGAGCTCGGCATCTCGCAGATGCACGTCTCGCGCCTGCTGGCCCGCACGCTGGCCCAGCTGCGCGAGGGCCTGACGGCCGAAGACTGACTCAGCCGTCACCGTAGAGAGCGCGGGTGGTGGGAGGCGCGAGCAGTGTCGCGATTCCCGCCACGGCGACGACGGCCAGCGGCACACCGAGTTGCGGCCAGCCCGACTGGACGAGGGTGAAGGCGACCGGGAGCAGGAAGATCTGCGCCAGCACGGCCGGTGACCTGCCCCACCGCTCCGCCCGGAACAACCCACCACCGGCGACCCACAGCAGACCGGCGCCGACCAGCAGCGCGAACACCGCCTCGGCGAGTGCGGTCGTCAGATCGTCCGGCTTGCCCGTCAGCGTCTGCACGGCCGCGTAGACGCCGAGACCGGCGGCGACGAGGCCTTCCAGCGCGACGATCCCTGCGGCGACGAAGAGGGTGGGCGGGCGTCCTTTCACGTCCGTACCCTATCGCCCGGAGCGGGCGGTCCGTGAGGCGGCGAACCGAGAACCCCACATACGGGACGATCGGCTTGATTGTGGACGACATCGATTGGCTACGCTGGGCGCTATGCGCGCAATGCTGCTGGTCAACCCCACGGCGACGACGACGAACGCCCGTACGCGTGACGTGCTGATCCGCGCACTCGGCGCGGCCGTGGACCTCACCGTCGAGGAGACCCGCTACCGCGGGCACGCCGCCCGCCTGGCGGCCACGGCGCGGGCCAAGGGGTACGACGTGGTGGCGGTGCTGGGCGGCGACGGGACGATCAACGAGACCGTCAACGGCCTGCTCAACCCGGTGGGCGGCGGTGAGCTGCCGGCACCACCCAGCGACGATCCGAGCCTCGGGCGGCCAGGGCTCATGGTGATCCCCGGCGGCAGCGCGAACGTCTTCGCCCGCGCGCTCGGCCTGCCGAACGACCCGGTCGAGTCGACCAGCGTGGTGCTGGAGGCGCTGCGCGAGAACCGGCGCCGGACCGTCGGCCTCGGCCAGGCGCTGTGGGAGGGGCAGAGCCGCTATTTCACGTTCTGCTCGGGCATGGGGTACGACGCCGAGGTTGTGCGGGCCGTGGAGGGCCTGCGGGGGTCCGGGCGCAAAGCCACGCCGACCCGCTATGTGAACACGGCTCTACGGCACTATCTGGCCACGGACAAGCGGCATCCGGCGATGACGCTCACCGGCCCCGGCATCCCGACGGCCCACGGGATGTTCATGGCGATCATCTCCAACACCTCCCCGTGGACGTACGTCGGCCCGCGGCCCGTGCGCCCGACGCCGTGGGCGAGCTTCGAGACGGGGCTCGACGTGCTCGGGCTGCGCCGCATGGGCCCGGTCGCGGTCGCGTCGATGATCCGGCAGATGCTCACGGTCAGTGACACCCTTCCGGTGGGCCGGCACCTCGTGCAGCTGCACGACGAGGCCGAGTTCACGCTCACGGCCGCCCGCCCCGTGGCCTTCCAGCTGGACGGCGACTACCTGGGCGAACGCGAGAGCGTGACGTTCCGCTCTACCCCCAACGCGTTACAAGTCCTGGTCTAGCCGGTTACATCCGGTCATTGTGTGACGCATCCGACATCCATATGCGGGAAAACATCGCGCCAACCCTCTTGCGTGCACTCTGCGTGGCTGACAGTCTCATCTTGGACGTCGGAACGTAGGACCTTTAACAACCCCAAAGGGAAAGCGCCCGGCGATCAAGCGGACATCCCCCCGTGTCCTGACCAGGGACGCGGGTAATTGTTCGCCGTAGTTAGTGAAACCTTTCACAAAGTAGTAGCCGTACGGAGCCGACCAGAGGCTCCATCTACTAAGGAGTGGACGCATGGACTGGCGCCACCGAGCTGCCTGCCGTGACGTGGACCCCGAGCTGTTCTTCCCGATCGGCAACTCCGGCCCCGCCCTCATGCAGATCGAAGAGGCCAAGCAGGTCTGCCGTTCCTGTTCGGCCGTCGAGTCGTGTCTGAAGTGGGCACTGGAGTCCGGCCAGGACGCCGGCGTCTGGGGCGGCCTCAGCGAGGACGAGCGCCGGGCACTGAAGCGTCGCTCCGCGCGCGCCCGCGCGCGTGCCACCGCCTGAACCGGTACGCCTGGCAGCACGTAGGCACCCCCCAAACAGGCACCTCGCGCCGCACCCTCAGCAGGGTGGAAGCGGGATGGACAGGTCGGCCACGGTGCCGCCCTGCGGCCTCGGCTCTATCGTGAGCCGGCCGGACAGTTCCCCCTCCACGAGCGTGCGCACGATCTGCAGCCCCAGGCTGGTCGAGCTGTCGAGCTCGAAACCTTCGGGAAGCCCCGCACCGTCGTCCCAGACCGTCACGTTCAGCCGTTCGAGAACCGTCTCGACGACGACCTCCAGCCGCTTCGGGCGCCCGTGCTGCAACGCGTTCTGCAGCAGCTCGGTGAGCGCCATCGCCAGCGGCGTCGCGATCAGCGACGGCAGCACCCCGAACTCCCCGACCCGTCGAGGCGTCAACGCCACCTCGGGCGAGGACACCTCGCCTGCCATCGCGATCACGCGATCGGCGATCTCGTCGAAGTTCACGAACTCCTCGGGCGCGTGCGACAGGGTCTCGTGCACGATCGCGATCGACCCCACCCGTCGCACGGCCTCCTCCAGCGCCTCGCGGCCCTCGGGCACCCGCAGCCGCCTCGCCTGAAGCCTGAGCAGGGCCGCGACGGTCTGCAGGTTGTTCTTCACCCGGTGGTGGATCTCGCGGATGGTGGCGTCCTTGGTCATCAGCTCACGCTCGCGCCGCCGCAGCTCGGTGACGTCCCTGATGAGGACGAGAGCGCCGATGCGGCCCCCGCCGACGATCAGGGGGATCGCCCTGAGCTGCACGATCGTTCCGCCCGACTCGACCTCAGTCTCCTTGGCCGCGCGTCCGCTGGCCACGATCATGAGGTCTTCGTTGATCGGCTCGTCGGAATAGCACAGCGCCGCCGTGACGCGGCCGAGCTCCGCGCCCACCAGGTCGGCGTGCAGGCCTAGCCGCCGGTAGGCCGACAGGGCGTTCGGGGAGGCGTACGTCACCCGTCCGGCGCGGTCGAGCCGGAGCAGCCCGTCGCCGACGCGCGGCGAACGGACCAGGATCGGCTCCTCCCCCGAGAACGGGAAGCGGCCCTCGGCCACCATCTGCGCGAGGTCGGACGCGCTCTGCAGGTAGGTCAGCTCCAGCCTGGACGGCGTGCGCGCCGACGACAGGTTGGTCGAGCGCTGGATGACCCCGAGGAAGCGGGCGGCTCCGCCCTCGACCGCGCGGCGCACCGGGATCGTCTCTTCCCTGACCGGCACGCCCGTGGACCAGTCGGGATCGCCCTCGCGGCAGATGCGGCGCTCGTTCCACGCGGTGTCGATGAGCGGCCGCTCGCCCTTGGCCGCGATGGTGCCGACGATGTCGTCGTGGTAGACGGTCGGGCCGGTCGTGGGCCGCATCTGCGCGATCGCGATCCAGCCGGTCTCTCCGAGCAGCGGGGCCCACAGGACGAGGTCGGCGAAGGAGAGGTCGGCGAGCAGCTGCCAGTCGGAGACCAGCGAGTGCAGCCAGTCGAGATCGGCCCCGTCGAGCGCGGTGTGGCGGGCTACGAGGTCGCTGAGAGTCGGCACGTCTGCATCATGCGTGGTTTTGCCGCCGACAACCAAACCGGCGCTCTGGAAAATGTACTCGTTTGACCACACACCGGACATCAGGGCAGAGTCCTGATGAGGCGGGCATGACTCCGTACGCGGAAGAACGCGAGCCCGCGGACTCGACAGGACCTCCCCCGAGATCTCACAGTGTGGGGAGCATCACACCTACGCGGCCGCCCCCGGGAGGTGATCCACACGAGCAGGTCGTTCGCCCTCGACACGACGCGTCGCCGGGCCTCGGTTGCCAGGTCACGGCCAGCTGTGGATATTCTTCACCATCAACCTGAGCATCCCGGAGTCGCGCGTGCCCACGCCCGTACGCGACCGGCGCCGGTGAGCCGCCCCAGACCGCGGTTGACCGCTCGGGGCGAAGTGAGTTCCGATGATCTCGCGGTGACCAGACACGCCCTCACCGCCGTGGCAGAAGTGAAGGTGAGCGCGTGACAGACGACGGCCCCCGCGTTCCGAAGTACTACGACGTCAAACGCAGCCTGCTCGAACTCACCAAGAGCCTGCCGGCGGGCACGGCACTGCCGCCCGAACGCACGCTCGCCGTACGGTTCGAGACCTCGCGCACGACGGTCAGGCAGGCGCTCACCGAGCTGGTGGTCGAGGGGCGGCTGCTGCGCATCCAGGGCAAGGGCACGTTCGTGGCCCAGCCGAAGGTGGCGCAGGTGCTGCAGCTGACCTCCTACATCGGCGACCTGCGCACGGCCGGCCTCGAACCGGACACCAAGATCCTCGAGATCGGCTACATCACCGCCGACGAGGCGCTGGCGCGCCGGCTCGCCATCAACCCCGGCGGCCGGGTGCTGCGCATCCACCGCCTGCGGCTGGCCAACGGCGAACCCGTCTCGATAGACACCACCCACCTGTCCGCCCGCCGCTTCCCCCGGCTGCGGCGCGAACTGGAGGTGCACGCGTCGCTGTACGAGACGCTGCACAACGCCTACAACGTCCGGCTGACGGACGCCGAGGAGATCATCGAGACCGTCCTCGCGACCCCGTACGACGCCAAGGCGCTCGGCGTGGACGTCGGGCTGCCCATGCTGCTGCTCACCCGGCACGCCTTCGACGCCGACGGCAACCCCGTCGAGTGGGCGCAGTCCCTCTACCGCGGCGACCGCTACAAATTCGTCACCCGGCTTCGCCGTCCGTAGCTCTCGACCTCTCTAGGCTGAGGGGATGAGCGTTCTGGTCGTCACCGGCACCGACGGCGGCGTGGGCAAGACCGTGGTGACGGCGGCGGTGGTGGCGCTCGCGCTCGCGCGCGGTTCCACGGCCGCCGTGGTCAAGCCCGCCCAGACCGGAGTGGCGGCCGGTGAGCCCGGCGACGTCGACCAGGTGATCCGGCTGTCCGGGGCCGCCACCACGTTCGAGCTGAGCCGGTTCCCCGACCCGCTGTCGCCCGCCGCGGCCGCCCGGGCCTCCGGGATGCCGCCCGTGTCGGCGGCGGGCGTCGTGGCGCGGGTGCGGGAGCTCGCGGAGAGCAACCGGCTGGTGGTCGTCGACGGCACCGGCGGGCTGCTCGAACGCTACGACGACGACGGCACCACGATCGCCGACCTGGCCCGCGCGCTGCAGGCCCAGGTGCTCGTGGCCGTACGGGCCGGGCGCGGCACCGTCAATCACACGGCGCTGACCCTGGAGGCGCTCGCGCACCGCGGGCTCGACCTCGCGGGCATCGTGATCGGACGCTGGCCGCAGGCGCCCGGCCTCGCCGAGCGGAGCAGCGTCGCCGACCTCGAGATGCTGGCCGCCCGGCCCCTGGCCGGCGCCCTCCCCGACGGAGCAGGCCACCTCCCCCGGCCCGCCTTCACCGAAGCAGCCCGCAAGTCACTCGGCGCCACGTTGGGCGGCACCTTCGACCCCTCCACCTTCCGCCACCACCACAGCGCCTGACCCGCGGCAGCGGACGACGAGGGGGCGCCTGCTCCCCCAGCGACGTCACCCCGACGCAGAAGATCACCGCCGACGCCCCCGTCCCCCGACGACACCGCACGGCCTCGTGCGGAAGCGGTACAGCGGGCGCCCACTCCCCCGAGCGACCTCACCTCGGCGCGGCGGACCACCAAGGGTTGAAGGTCTGTTTACCGGGGTGACTGGTTGGTAGGTTCCCGGCATGGAGTCTGCGAAGCACGCCGGTGACGCCGCCGTCGCCGTGTCCAAGGCCTATGGCGTCGAGACCATGTTCACCCTGTCGGGAGGGCACGTCTTCCCGCTCTACGACGGCGCGGTCCACGAGGGCATGCGCCTCGTCGATGTCCGACACGAGCAGAGCGCTGTCTTCGCCGCCGAGGCGACCGCCCGGCTGACCAGGAAACCCGGGCTGGCCGTGCTGACGGCCGGGCCCGGCATCACCAACGGCGTCAGCGGCGTCGCCACCGCCCACTTCAACGGCTCGCCGGTGGTCGTGCTGGGCGGACGGGCCCCCAAGTCGCGCTGGGGCAGCGGCGCCCTGCAGGAGATGGACCACCCGCCGCTGCTGGAACCGATCACGAAGCTGTCGTTCACCGCCGCCGGCGCCGACTCCGTCGGCCAGGACGTCGAGTCGGCCTTCCGCACGGCCCTCGCGCCCCACCGCGGCCCGGTGTTCCTCGACTTCTACATGGACCACCTGTTCTCCCCCGCGCCGATCCACGAGGTGCGCACGCAGACGCCCTCGCCGCTGGAGCCCGACCCCGCCGACGTGTCCGCCGTCGCCCGGCTGATCGCCGAGGCCGAGCGCCCGGTCATCGTCTACGGCTCCGACGTGTGGATGGACCGCGCCGAGGAGGCCGCCCGCGACTTCGCCGAGACCTGGCGGCTGCCGGTCATCCCCAACGGCCAGGGCCGCGGCATCCTGCCGTCCGGGCACGACCTGCTCGTCACCCGCGCCCGCGGCATCGCCTTCGGCCAGGCCGACCTGGTCATCGTCGTCGGCACGCCGCTCGACTTCCGCCTCGGCTACGGCTGGTTCGGCGGCAAGGACGGCGCGCCGCTCGCCCGCGTCGTGCACATCGCCGACGCGCCCTCGCAGCTCGCCACCCACATGCAGCCGTCCGCCACCGCCGCGGGCGACCTGTCGGTGGTGCTGTGGAGCCTCGGCACGGCCTGCGCCGACGCGGGGGTCAAGCCCGACAGGTACGCGCCCTGGGTGTCCAGGCTGTCGGAGGCCGCCACGGCGGCCATCGCCGGCGACGCCGAGCTGCTCGCCTCCGACTCCGACCCGATCCACCCCATGCGCGTGTACGGCGAGCTCGCCAAGGTCCTGGACGACGACGCCGTGGTGATCGGCGACGGCGGCGACTTCGTCTCGTACGCGGGCAAGTACGTCGAGCCGAAGCAGCCGGGCAACTGGCTCGACCCAGGCCCGTACGGCTGCCTCGGCACCGGCCTCGGCTACGCCATCGCCGCCCGCCTGGCCCGGCCGTTCTCACAGGTGGTGCTGCTGCTCGGCGACGGCGCCGCCGGCTTCTCCCTGATGGACGTCGACACGCTCGTCCGCCACAAGCTGCCGGTCGTCATGGTCTGCGGCAACAACGGCATCTGGGGCCTGGAGAAGCACCCCATGCAGCTGCTGTACGGCTACGACGTGGCCGCCGAGCTGCAGCCGCAGTGCCGCTACGACCAGGTCGTGACCGCGCTCGGCGGTGGCGGCGAGCTCGTCACGAAGCCGTCGGAGATCGGTCCGGCGCTGCGCAGGGCGTTCGACTCGGGCATCCCGTACATGGTGAACATCGCGACCGACCCGCAGGTCGCCTACCCCCGCAACACGACGGGGGTGTGACGGCACCATTTGGGTCGTCCGCAGCGCTCCGGCTTTCTGGCCGGAGCGCGTCAGGGCTTCTTGGTCTGCGCCGCCGTGGGGGTCGGGCTGGGCGGCGGGGCGTCCTCGGGGCAGATGCCGTCGACGACGAACACCGTGACCGTCTTGCCCGGGTCGAGCCGCGTCCCGGCGGCCGGCGTCGACTTGACGATCTTGCCGCAGCGCATGCCGTTGCGAGTGGAGGTCTGGTCGACCGGCTGGTATTCGAGCCCGACCTTCTCGATCTCCTTCGCGCCGATCAGGAAGGGCAGGCCGACGACCTTGGGCACGGCGACCTTCTTGTCCGTGGGGGACGGGCTCGTCGTCGGGCTCTTGGTCGGCGACGGGCTGTTCGTCGGTGTGGCCGACGGGGTGGTGGTCGGCGTACTGGAGGGCGTGTCGTTGGGCTTCGGCGACTCTTCGGACTCCCTGGGCGGGCGCGGGTTCTCCGTGGGCTTGGGCGGACGGTTCTCCTGATGCGTCGGCTCAGCCGTGGGCTCCGGCGCCTCAGTCGGCTTGGTCTTCGTGGGGTCGGGCTTGGGAGGCTTGGTGACCTTGTCCTCGTTGCCCACCACGTCGATGCTCGACGTCGGGGTCGGCTGCCCCGAGCCGGGGAAGCCGGTCAGGGCGACCGCGGTCGCGCCCGCGCCGAGCACCATGGCCGCCGCGATGGCCGCGATGAGCCCCGTCCGGCGCGAGCCCCTGCCCGCCGCCCGGCGGCCCCCGCGCCGCTCGGCCAGCGTGGTGTCCTGCTGCGCCATCCGGGCGCCCGTCTCGTACGGGCTCGCCGGCTGGGGAGTCTGGTGCTGGTTCTGGTACGCGGCCGGCGGCGGGGCCATGGTGGCCCCCGTGGACGGCGCGACGGGCAGGGCCGGCGGCTCGGGCACGGCGGGCACCTGACCGGATGCGATCGCGCGGGCGGCCTCGCTCATCGCCCGCGCGCTCTGGAAGCGCCTGGCCGGGTCTTTGGACAGGGCGATGTCGACCAGCGCGCGCACCGCCTGCGGGATCTCCTGCGGCAGTGGCGGCGGGGCCTCGCGGATGTGCTTGAGCGCGATCGTGACGGGGCTGTCGCCGTCGAACGGCCGCTGCCCCACCAGGCACTCGTACGCGACCACACCGAGCGCGTAGATGTCGACGGCGGGCGTGACGGGCGCGCCCTCTGCCTGTTCGGGGGCGCAGTAGGCGGCGGTGCCGAGGACCATGCCGGCGTCGGTGAGCCGGTTGGCCAGGTCGGAGCGGGCGATGCCGAAGTCGGTGAGCACCAGCGTGCCGTCGCGCTGGACGAGCAGGTTGCCCGGCTTGACGTCGCGGTGGACGATGCCCTGGTCGTGGACGGCCTGGAGCGCGGAGGCGGCCTGGGAGATGAGTTCCATGGCGGCCTGCGGAGGGATGCGGCCGAGCCGGCCGAGCAGGCGGTCGAGCGGTTCGCCGTCGACGAACTTCATCACCAGGTAGACGGTGTCGCCGCTGACGCCGTAGTCGTAGACGTCGACCACGCCGGAGTGGTTGATCGTCGCCATGGCCCGCGCCTCGCCCTGGAAGCGGGCGACGAAGCCGGGGTCCTGCATGCGGCCTGGGAGCAGCACTTTGACGGCGACGGTGCGCGCGAGGACGACGTCCTCTCCACGCCACACCTCGCCCATGCCACCGGCGCCGATGCGGGTGTCCAGTCGATACCGACCCGCCAGCGTCGTCCCTTGGGCCACCATGATTCCCCCGCTACCCCCCTGCCTCTGTACCTCTCCCGCCGCGCGGTTCTCCAACAAAGCGAAGTTTTGTCGCAACGAGGTCACACAGTGGTCACGGAACTAGGAGTGCGTGCCACCCTCTCGGCCCACATGCCACTAAAACTGCCTCAAGCGTACAAAACCTATCCTGTGGCCTTGCCCCTCTGCTTGTCCGCGTTTCCCGAAGATCGACGATGGTGTGAGTACGCTCACTCCATGACGCTCGTTCCAGGGCTGCGCGCCCAGTTGGTGATCGCTGTCGAGATGGAGGACACCGCCAAGAAGGTGGGCAGCGGAGACGTGCCCGTGCTCGCCACCCCGCGCCTGCTCGCGCTGGCGGAAGCGGCGACCGTACGAGCGGTCGAACGGCACCTCACGCCGGGCCGGACGTCCGTCGGCACCCGGGTCGAGCTCGAACACCTGGCCGCCAGCCCGCTCGGGTCGCGGGTGCAGGTCGGCGTCGAACTGATCGAGATCGACGGACGGCGGCTGGTCTTCGCGTTCGAGGCCCACGACGATCACTCTGTCGTGGGCAAGGGCACGATCGAACGCGTGGTGGTCGACCGTGCCCGCTTTCTCGCCGCGAGCGAACGCCGCCGCTGAGACCGGCTACTCGATGACGGCGATCAGGTCGCCTTCCTGGACCACGTCGCCCTCGGCGACCTTCAGCTGGGCCACCACGCCGTCGTCCTCGGCGAGCACCGGGATCTCCATCTTCATCGACTCCAGGATGACGAGCGTGTCACCGTCGGAAACCGTGTCACCCTCGGCGACGACGACCTTCCAGACGTTCGCCACCATCTCAGCGCGTACCTCAGCCACCGTGACTCTCCTCTTCGAAATGGTTCAACAATCTCATGTCGGCTAGGCGCGCATGCGCGCGACCAGGCCGGTGTCGTAGTCGCCGGTGACGAACTGCGCGTTCTCCAGCAGCTCGGCGCAGAACGGCAGGTTGTTCTTGGGCCCTTCGACGGCGAACTCCGCCACCGCCTTGCGCCCCTTCTCCAGCGCCTCGGCGCGGTCGGCGCCGTACACGCAGAGCTTGGCCATCATAGGGTCGTAGAACGGGGTGACGGTGTTGCCGAGCTCATATCCGGAGTCGACGCGAACGCCGTCGCCCGTGGGCTCGTCCCAGACGGTGATGACGCCGGGGCCGGGGAAGAACCGCTTCGGGTCTTCGGCGTAGACGCGGAACTCGATCGCGTGCCCGCGCGGCTCGGCCGGCACCTCGGGGCTCTCGCCCGCGGCGACGCGCAGCTGCAGCTCGACCAGGTCGAGCCCGGTGACCAGCTCGGTGACGGGGTGCTCGACCTGCAGCCGGGTGTTCATCTCCAGGAACACGAAGTCCTGCTTGTCGGCGTCGACGAGGCACTCGACCGTGCCCGCGCCGAGGTAGCCGACGGCCTCGCCGGCGCGCACCGCGGCCGCCAGCATGCGCTCGCGCAGCTCGGGCGTGATGCCCGGCGACGGCGACTCCTCGACGACCTTCTGGTGGCGGCGCTGCACCGAGCAGTCGCGCTCGCCCAGCGCCAGCACCCTGCCGTCGGGCAGGCCGAGGATCTGCACCTCGACGTGGCGGGCCCGCTCGATGTACCGCTCGAGCAGGACGGCCGGGCCGTCGAGCGCGTCGCCGGAGAACCGCGAAGCCGCCCGCGCGGCCTGCTCGTACGCCTTCGCCAGGCCGTCCTCGTCGTGCGCCACGCTCATGCCGATGCCACCGCCGCCGCCCGCGGTCTTGACCATGACTGGGTAGCCGATCTGCTCGGCGGCCTTCAGCGCGAGCGACAGGTCGGTGACCGGCTCGCGGGTGCCCGCGGCGACCGGAACGCCGGCCGCCTCCATGAGGTTACGCGCGTTGATCTTGTCGCCCATCTTGTCGATGGCCTCGGGCGACGGCCCGATCCACACCATCCCGGCGTCGATCACGGCCCGGGCGAACGCGGTGTTCTCCGACAGGAAGCCGTAGCCGGGGTGGATCGCCCGCGCCCCGGTCGCCCGCGCCGCCTCCAGCACCTTGGCGACGTCGAGGTAGCTCTGCGCCGGGGCCGCCGGGCCGAGCAGCACCGCCTCGTCGGCCTCGCGGACGAACGGCAGGTCGGCGTCGGCCTCCGAGTAGACCGCGACAGCGCGCAAGCCCATGCGCTTGACCGTGCGGATGATCCGCCGCGCGATCTCGCCTCGGTTGGCGATCAGGACAGGTCCGAACGTCTCAGTTAGCACGCCGACCACCTTAAGGCCGGCACCGCCTTGACCCCTTTCCCCCGAAAGCACCGATCCGGCGAGTCCGATCTGTAGGAACCCCACAAAGGTGATCGCCGGGAAGCCCGGGTGACATCCGGCGGGCTGTGGAGCTCAGACGCGTCCGCGGTCGATCACGCGCCCCAGCGCCTCGATCACATGAGGATCGTAGGTGTTGCCGGACGCCGACCGGATGCGGTCGAGCGCCGCGCCGCCGCGGTCGCGGTCGGTCGAGGGCCCCACGAGGTCGTCGTAGGCGTTGGCCACCTTGATGATGCGGCTGGCCAGCGGCGGGTCGTCGGTGATCGGGTCGCACTGCCGCCGGACGATCTCGGCCACCCGGTCGAGCACCCCCGTCTGCTTGATCACCTCGGCGCCCAGCTCGGCGATGCTGCGGGCCTGGTCGGGCTCGGTCAGCACGGTCGCGCCGCCCGGGATGGGGTCGTGCAGCGACAGCTGGCCGATGTCGTGCATGAGAGCGGCGTACTCGAGTTCGAGCAGCTCGGGCTCGGCCAGGCCGAGCTCGCGGCCGACGGCCACCGCCAGGCGGCTGACGCGGCGCGAGTGGCCCGGCTCGACGTAGCCGCCGACCTCGGTGACGCGCGACAGGGCGCGTACGGTCTGCAGGTAGGTGGCGCGGATGCCGGCGTACTTGCGGAAGGCCACCTGCGTGACCAGCAGCGGCGCGGCGAAGACCAGCAGCGCCACGAGGTCCATGCTGTGCGTGGCGAGCGCCAGCAGCACGCCGGACGAGGCCACGGCCACGCCCAGCGGGAACGCCATGGTGAACTCGTCGCGCACGGCCACGCGGAACGCCGTACGGACCTGCTCGGCGCGCAGGAGCGCGGCGATCAGCACGTCGACGAGCAGCGCCACGGTGATCAGCCCGACCATGACCGCGAGCGCGGGCCACCACGTGCTGGTGGGCGGCTTGGTCAGTTCGTACAGCGGGTCGGCCAGCGGCCGGAACGCGAACGCCAGCAGCGCGCCGGTGAGCAGGCGCCGCGCCATCGCGTCGAGGCGCGGCGGACGGCCCACCGCCAGGTGCGGCAGCGCGCCCGCGGCCATGCCGGCCGCGATCACGGCGACGACCTGGAGCGCCGAGTGGCGCAGCGGGTTCTGGCTGAGGTCGAGCAGCAGCGTGTAGCCGAGCGCGGCGGCGGCCCCGATCGGCGCGACCTCCCGGTTGCCCGGCATGGTCAGCCTGGCCAGCTCGCCGACCGCGATCAGGGCGCCGAACCCGACGGCGATCTCGGGCCGGTCGAGCCCCTCGGCGGCGGTGTGCGCCACCCCCGCCAGCGCGACCAGCCCGGCCGCGCAGATGAGCAGCAGCTGCCCGGAGTCGAGCCGGCGCAGCACCGTGCCGAACGACCGATCGGTACGCCGCCGGACGCGTTCCGTCGTGATCATGGCCCCGTCACGACCTGGATGGGCATCGTCGGGTCGTCGTGGTCCTTGAGTGCGGTCGTGGCGACCTCGGGCGGCGGCGGGTCGACGCGCCGCGGCGGCTGCCACGGCTCATGTTCGAGCGCCCGGACGAACGCCGCGACCATCACCGGGTCGAAATGGGTGCCCGCGCACTTGCGCAGCTCGGCCACGGCCACCTCGACCGGCCGGGCGCCGCGGTAGGAGCGGTCGGACGTCATGGAGTCGAACGCGTCGGCCACCGCGATCACCTTGGCGAACTCGGGGATCTCGTCGCCGGCCAGGCCCATCGGGTAGCCGGTGCCGTCGTGCTTCTCGTGATGGTGCATGATGCCGGCGTACGCCTCGTCGAGGAACCCGATGCCGCGCACGATCTCCAGCCCGCGCATCGGGTGGAGCTGGATCGCGGCGAACTCCTCCTCGGTGAGCGGGCCGTCCTTCTGCAGCACTTTCGTGGGGACGCCGAGCTTGCCGACATCGTGCAGCATGCCCGCGTAGCGGATCGCGCGCACCCGTTCCATGCCCATGCCGATCTCTTGGGCGATCATGGACGAGGCGTGCGAGACCCGCGTGCAGTGGCCCCTGGTGTAGTAGTCCTTCGTCTCCACCGCCTGGCAGAGCGCGGCGATGGTGGCGTCGTAGGAGCGCTGCTGGGCGTGGTACTGGCCGAACGCCCACCGCGCCACGAACAGCGGCACCAGCACCAGCACCGCCGAGATCGACGCCACCGTGGCCCACAGCCCCGCCACGAGCAGGCCGAAGGTGCCGTACCCCAGGTAGGACAGCAGGAACTGGCCGAGGCCGCGCACCGGCACCTCGGCCGGCCGCACCCGCGTGGCCAGCGCGACGATCGTGAGGATCAACGCGATGTTGAGCACCACGAACACGGCGGTGGCCGCCGCGTACGGGCCGATGAGGTCGTCGAAGGCGTTGACCTGCGGCACCCCCACCTGCCCGTCGAGCGCCACGTAGACCCATCCGGCCGCGTAGCCGCAGATGGCGAACTGGGCGCCGTTGAACAGCCGTTTGACGAGGGGCAGCCCCGGCCGCACGCTCAGCACGGCGGTGAGCCCGACCAGGGCCGCGCCGTCGGGGCCGAGCAGCACCACCGCGGCGAGCGAGGCCGAGAAGCTGACCGACACCGCGAACTGCTCGACGTTGAGCAGCGTCGGCATCGACTCGCACACCAGGAACAGCAGGGCGAGCACCAGCAGGACGTCGAGGTCCACCGTGGCCACCGGCATGCCGGAGACGGCCACGCCACGTACGACAAGAGCGGCCGCCGCGCCGATCACGGCGGCCAGGTAGACCCTCGCGGGCCACGGCAGATCACGCATTGCGGCCCCCCACAACGATCAGGTCCAGGACACTCCGGGCGGCACCACCGGGCCGAACATCATGACCACGGGGGTGACCAGCACGACGGCCATGAGCACCCGGGCGACCAACGTCTTCAACATCCGCGCCTCCACGTCGACTTTGGGAATCACGCTACAGAAGACGACGTGGCCGGACGGGCGGAGTCGGAAATCGCAAGCAAAGCGTAATCAAGCCACTACTTGTGGCGATGACCTGCGGCCCAGTCGACGGTGATCTTGAGGCCGGCCGCGAGATCGACGCGCGGCTGCCACCCGAGCCCCTCGTGGGCGTGCGCCGGGTCGACCGCCATCGCGGGCAGGTCGCCGAGGCGCGGCGGCGCGAAACCGGGCTTGTCGGGCGCTCCCGCCGCGTCGGCGATCAGGGAGTGCAGGCGCCGGTCGGTGGTCTGGATGCCGGTGCCGAGGTTGAACCTGCGGCCGTCGCCCTCCTGCCCGCAGGCCCGCGCGAAGGCGTCGACCACGTCGTCGACGAAGATGTAGTCGCGGGTCTGGGAGCCGTCGCCGTAGACGACCGTGGGCGTGCCGTTGAGCAGGGCGTCGGTGAAGATCGCCACCACGCCCGCCTCGCCCTCCGGCGACTGGCGGGGGCCGTACACGTTGGACAGCACCAGCGTGGTGTATTCGATGCCGTGCAGCGCCCGGAACGCCGACAGGTAGGTCTCGCCGCTCAGCTTGGCCGCCGCGTACGGCGAGCGCGGGTCGGTCGGGGCGTCGCCGGGCACCGGGATCGCCGCCGGGCGCCCGTAGACGGCCACCGACGAGGCGAACACGACCTTGCGCGTACGGGCCTCGCGAGCCGCGGCGAGCACGGACGTCGTGCCCTGGACGTTGACCCGGGCGTCGTGCACCGGGTCGGCCACGCTCTTGCGCACGCTGATCTGCGCGGCCAGGTGGCACACGACCTCGGGCTGCCGCTCCGCCATCAGGGACGGCAGCTCGGGGTCGAGGATGTCGAGCACGTGCAGCCGGAAGTGGTCGCTCGTCTGCGCCGCGGCCAGGTTCTCGGCCTTGCCCGATGACAGGTCGTCGACCACGTCGACCTCGTGCCCGTCGGACAGCAGACGATCGACGAGATTCGACCCGATGAACCCGGCACCCCCGGTGACCAACACGCGCATGGCGTTGATCCTAGTCGGCGGCGAGCTCGGATCTCACTTCCGCGATGCGCGCGAGCACCTTCGAGCGGAGGTCGGACGGGACCGGGTCGCAGCCGCAGTGCTTGGCCACGAGCGCCTTGATGGCCTTGTCGAGGTCGTACTCCTGCAGGCAGGGGCTGCACTCGTCGAGGTGCACGCGGATCTCTGCGACGTCGTCTGCGGTCAGCTCGCCGTCGAGATAGGCGTAGACCTTCTCCAGCACTTCGCTGCAGTCGGTGTCGTGCGGCTGGCCACAGCTCATTTCGATCCCTCCGCCGGGACGAGGCCACGCTCGCGGGCGTAGTCCTCCAGGAGACCCCGCAGCTGCCTGCGCCCCCTGTGCAGTCTCGACATCACGGTGCCGATCGGCGTGCCCATGATGTCGGCGATCTCTTTGTAGGGGAAGCCTTCGACGTCGGCCAGGTAGACCGCGATCCGGAACTCCTCCGGCAGAGCCGCGAGCGCCTGCTTGATGTCACCGTCGGGCAGGTGCTCCAGCGCCTCCACCTCGGCGGACTTCAGCCCGCCCGAGGTGTGGGACTCGGCCCGCGCGAGCTGCCAGTCCTCGATCTCCTCGGTGCCGGACTGCTTCGGCTCCCGCTGCTTCTTGCGGTAGCTGTTGATGAAGGTGTTGGTGAGGATCCGGTAGAGCCACGCCTTGAGGTTGGTGCCTTCCTGGAACTGATGGAACGACGCGAACGCCTTGGCGAAGGTCTCCTGCAGCAGGTCCTCCGCGTCCGCGGGATTTCGGGTCATCCGGAGCGCAGCGGAGTAGAGCTGTTCGAGATACGGCATGACGTCGCGCTCGAATCGCTCGCCTCGCTGCTCCAGAGTCTCCGCGCCTGTCGCGGGCACCGGACCCACCCCCCTAAGATCACCGGTGGCCGACTGTAGCGGTACACCGTACTCAGGGGAGGATACCCGCTGGCCCACGACATCTCCGTCGGTGGGTTGAGGGCTGAGCAACGTGAGCATGCTCGTCGCAACACACCCGCGGCCTTGTCTGTTCCCGCAAGATAGAAGGTACGAAGGACCCGGTGCGGGGAACGTCATAACGTACCGGCTGGTAGCCCTTTACCCGGAACCCAGGAGTCGCGTGTGCTGCCCATTCCGGCCGAGGAACTGAACGGCTCAGGAACGCTCGGGCCGTACTGGACGTTCTACCGCGCCGTCGCCGCCGAACAACTCAACCGCTGGCTTCCCGCCGAACCCTCCGTGGTGCTCGACCTGTCCGGCGGGCGCGGGCGATCGTCGGGGCAGGCCGCCAGGGCCGGGCACCGGGTGATCGAGGTGCTCGACTTCCGCCGCACCATCTCCCCGGCAGAGGCCCACTCCCCGTTGCACGACGCGGGCCGTGTCCGGCACATCCGCGCCGACGACCTCGCGTTCCTGCCCGACGGATGCGTCGACGCGGTGCTCGCCGAGGAGCGGGCGCTGTCGATCGAGCTGATGGCCGAGTCGGCGATGAACGACGTCGCACGGGTGCTGCGGCCCGGCGGGCGGGCGCTGGTGTGCGTCGACTCGCTGGTGCTGGGCATGGCGATCCTGGCCGAGCAGGGTCAGTGGCAGCACCTGCGGCAGACGGGCGAGGTCATGCTCGTGCCGTGGCCCGACGGCAGCATCACGCGCTGCTTCAGCAGCACGCAGCTGCGCGAGCTGCTCGTCGGCGCCGGGCTGGAGGTCGAGTGGATGCGGCCGCGTACGGTGCTGTCGCCGTCCACGGTCGACCACGTGCTGGGCTCCGACGCGCGGGCGCTCAGCTACCTGGTGCGCACCGAGCTGGAGGCGCATCCGAACGACGACGACACCGTCGGCATCCACCTGGTCGCGAGCGCCCGCAAGAGCGGCTGACCGTCCCTGGGTTCAGCGGCGGCGTTCGCGCTTTCCCTGGCACTGGACGCAGCGCGCCGCGTCGGGACGGGCCTCGAGACGGCCCTCCGGCACCTGCCGGCGGCAGTCGACGCACAGGCCGTACACGCCTTCCTCGACCCGCTTGAGCGCCTCGATCACGGCGCGGCGCTGGGTGGTGGCCACGGTGAGCATCGCCTGAGCCCGGTCGGCGTCGGTCAGGTCGGAGCCGGCGTCGGCCGTCGAGCGGTCACGTACGGCGACGGGGTCGCCCCGAAGCACCCCGATCGACCTGTCGAGTTCGGCGAGCATCCCTTCCAGTCGCGTACGAGCGGTCGTGACGTCCACGACTCCGCACCTCCGGGTAAGTGAAGCCGCGGCATGGACTTCCCCGGATGTCCAGCCCGGTGTGGAATTGGGGGGAATCACTCAGCGACGCCGCTCCGTGGGTAAAGGAGTGGCATCGCTTTCCTCACCGGATGCCCAACTCTTCGTGTTTTTACACCTCAGAAAAGGGCCGTCTCCTCTGACTCGGGGAGAGCTTTGACCAAGTCCGGGCCATTGTTGCGGACGTTGTTGACGTCGGTCGAGACGGGATAGGCGGTGAGCCGCCCCATCTCCGGGCTCGCCAGCATCCGCGCGGCCTCGCCGGTGTCGGTCAGCTTGGGGTCGAGCCACTCGGCCCAGCGGGAGCGCTCGATCATCATCGGCATCCTGTCGTGGATGCGGCCCAGGCCGTCCTCGGCGTCGGTGGTGATGACGGTGCAGGTCACCAGCCACTTGAGCGGGTCGTCGTCGGCGCGCGAGGCGTCTTTCCAGAACTCGTACAGGCCCGCCATGGCCAGCACCCCGCCGTCGGACGGGTGGATGAAGTACGGCTGCTTCTTCTTCTCGCCCTCAACCGGCATCCACTCGAAGTAGCCGTCGGCCGGCAGCAGGCACCTGCGTTTGGCGAACGCCTGCCGGAACGACGGCTTCTCGGCCAGCGTCTCGGCCCTGGCGTTGATCAGCCGTGACCCGATCGACGGGTCCTTCGCCCAGGCGGGCACGAGACCCCACCGCACGATCCTGAGCTGCCGCACCGCCCGCTCGGCCTCCTTGGGTACGCGGCTCAGCACGGCGTAGACGTTCTTGGTGGGGGCGACGTTGTAGTCGGCGCCGAGCTCCTGCTCGGGGTCGCCGTCCTGCTCGACCTCGAACTCCTCGAGCAGTTCGTGCTTCTTGCGCGCCGACGCGTATCTACCGCACATGCCCCCACCCTGCCACGTCGCCCGCCCATCCGCCCGTGGCAGTCGTCCACAGGCTGCGACCGCCTCGTGGCACGGCCAGTAGTCTTTGACCATGTCCGCCACCACGTCATCCAGTTCGGCGACACCGCCCGCCCAGCTCTGGCCGGCGCCGACGGCGACCGGTCCGGTGACCGCCACCGTCCAGCTGCCCGGCTCCAAGTCGGTGACCAACCGCGCGCTGCTCCTCGCCGCCCTCGCCGACGGCCCCGGGGTCGTACGGCAGGCGCTGCGCAGCCGTGACGCCGACCTGATGGTGTCGGCGCTGCGGGCGCTCGGCGCGAGCCTCACCGCCTCCGGCGAAAGCGCCGCGGGGGTCGACTGGCACGTGACGCCCGGCCCGATCCGGGGCGGGGTGAGCATCGACGCCGGCCTCGCCGGTACGGTCATGCGGTTCGTCCCGCCGGTGGCCGCCCTCGCCGACGGCCCGGTGTCGTTCGACGGCGACGCCCACGCGCGCAAGCGGCCGATGGGGCCCATCCTCGACGCGTTGCGCGCGCTCGGTGCGCACATCGACAACGACGCCCTGCCGTTCACGATCAGCGGGCCGCTGACCGGCGGCGAGGTGACGATCGACGCCTCGGGCTCGTCCCAGTTCGTGTCGGGGCTGCTGCTGACGGCGGCGAGGTTCGACAAGGGCGTCACCATCCGCCACGTCGGCCCGCCGGTGCCGTCCCAGCCGCACATCGAGATGACCGTCGAGATGCTGCGGGCGGCGGGCGTCACGGTAGACGACAGCGAGCGCGACGCGTGGCGCGTCCTGCCCGGCCCGATCGCGGCCAGAGACATGACCGTCGAGCCCGACCTGTCCAACGCCGCCCCCTTCCTCGCGGCTGCGCTCGTGACGGGCGGCTCGGTGACGATCCCGTCCTGGCCGGAGCAGACCACGCAGGCGGGCGACGCCCTGCGCGGGCTGCTCGCCTCGATGGGCGCCGCGGTGTCCCGCGAGGCCGGCTCCGAGCTGGTGGTCACGGGCTCGGGCGAGGTCCGCGGCATCGACGCCGACCTGCACGAGGTGGGCGAGCTGACCCCGACGATCGCGGCCCTCGCGGCGCTCGCGACGACGCCGAGCCGCATCAGGGGCGTGAGCCACCTGCGCGGCCACGAGACCGACCGCCTGGCCGCGCTCGCCACCGAGATCAACCGGCTCG
Source organism: Nonomuraea maritima (assembly GCF_900100395.1). Taxonomy (GTDB): domain Bacteria; phylum Actinomycetota; class Actinomycetes; order Streptosporangiales; family Streptosporangiaceae; genus Nonomuraea; species Nonomuraea maritima. The sequence continues at coordinate 70,247 of NZ_FNFB01000032.1, forward strand.
GCGGCGACGCCGAGGAGACCGCCGACGGGCTGATCGTCCGTCCGCGCGCACTCCACGGCGGTGTTTTCCACAGCTACGACGACCACCGCATGGCCACCGCAGGCGCTGTGATAGGCCTCGCGGTGCCCGGCGTCCAGGTGGAGAATGTCGCCACCACGGCCAAGACCCTGCCCGAGTTCGTCCAGATGTGGACGGCGATGCTGACGGGAAGTGAGCGTATGGGAGCGGACCGCTGAGCAAGCGGCAGTACGACGAGGACGACGTAAGGGTCAGGCCGGGCAAGGGGTCGCGGCCGCGCACCCGCATCCGTCCTGCGCACGAGGACGCCGTCGAGGGTTTCGTGGTGGCGGTCGACCGGGGCCGGTACACCACGCTGGTCGAGCCCGAGCCGTCGAGGGGCTCCAAGCGCAAGGGGCCGCAGCGCCGGCTCGTGGTCGCCATGAAGGCCCGCGAGCTGGGGCGCAAGGGCATCGTCGTGGGCGACCGGGTGGCCCTGGTCGGCGACGTGTCCGGCCGTCCCGACACGCTGGCCCGGGTCGTACGCGTGGAGCCGCGCACGTCGATGCTGCGCCGCTCGGCCGACGACACCGATGACACCGACGGCATCGAGCGCCCGATCGTGGCCAACGCCGACCAGCTCGTCATCGTCACCGCGCTGGCCGATCCGCCGCCGCGGCCCCGCATGATCGACCGCATCCTGGTGGCGGCGTTCGACGCCGAGATCGACACGCTGCTCTGCCTCACCAAGTCCGACCTTGCGCCGCCAGAAGAGCTGGTGTCGCTGTACGAGCCGCTGGGCGTCCCGCACGTCGTGGTGCACAAGGGCGGGTCGCTCGACGAGCTGCGCGACCACCTCGTGGGGCGCCTCAGCGTGCTCGTCGGGCATTCGGGCGTGGGCAAGTCGACCCTGGTCAACGCGCTCGTGCCGGACGCCAACCGGGCCGTCTCCCACGTCAACGCGGTCACCGGGCGCGGCCGCCACACGTCCACCTCGGCCATGGCCCTCGAGCTTCCCGAGGGCGGCTGGATCATCGACACCCCCGGCGTACGCAGCTTCGGCCTGGCCCACGTGTCGGTCGAGACGGTGCTTGCAGGCTTCCCCGACCTGGTGGAGGGCACGGTCGACTGCCCGAAGGGCTGCACCCACCTGGGCGACGACTGCGCTCTCGACGCGTGGGTGGCGGCCGGCAACGCCGACCCCCACCGCCTCGAGTCGCTACGCCGTCTTCTCGCCAGTCGCGAGGGCGGGGCCGACGACGTCCGCCGCGACCCCGACCCCACGACCTGAGCGCCCCGCGTCACCGCGCGCGCGGGCATGACGGCTGAGCTGGAGGACGCTCACGCCGAACATCAGCACTCCCAGCGGGACGTGCAGGGTCAGCACGTGCGCGATGCCCAGCGCCACCTGTGCCAGGGTGAGCGCCAGGAAGCCGGCCGCGTGCGCGATGGGCCTGGGCGATCCGCCGCCCGGCCGCCAGACGAGGATCGCGGTGATCACGTGCACCACCGCCACGGTGAACACCGTGTACGCCGCGGCGCTGTGCAGGACGTGTCCGCTGGGCGAGGACAGCAGCAGCCCCGCGGTGATCGGGGCGAGGAAGACGGCCACGGTTTGCAGGGCGATCACGATACGCAGGTACACGGGTTGCTCCTCAATGTCGGGCTGGATGATGTCCCCGAGGTCCGACGACGCAGGAGCCGGATATGTCAGGCGTCCTGACATTTCGATGAGCTGCCTCGTCGGACGGGCGAGACAGCCGCGCGAGAGGGAGCCCGATGACCACCCCGTCCGATGACAGCTTGAGCGTGATCATGAGCGAGCGACGGCAGCTGATCAACCTCGCATACCGGCTGCTGGGGTCGCTGGCCGAGGCCGAGGACGTCGTCCAGGAGACGTACGCCCGCTGGTACGCCATGCCGCGGTCGCAGCAGGAGAGCATCGCCTCCCCGGGCGCCTGGCTGACGAAGGTCGCCGGTCGCATCTGCCTCGACCTGCTGGGCTCGGCGCGGGCCCGGCGTGAGCGTTACGTGGGTGAGTGGGTCCCTGAGCCGCTGCCCGGACGTACGGGGTCGATCGACGACCCGGCCGACCGCGTGACTCTCGACGAGTCGGTCAACATGGCCTTCCTCGTCGTGCTCGAATCGATGACCCCGGCCGAGCGGGTGGCGTTCGTCCTGCACGACGTCTTCCGGTACTCCTTCGCCGAGGTGGCCGACATCGTGGGCCGTACGCCTGCGGCGTGCCGTCAGCTGGCCTCGTCCGCCCGCCACCGTGTCCGCGAGGCGCGCGCCTCCGTCAGCCCCGCGGCCGAGCAGGCCGCCGTCGTCCGGCGCTTCAAGCAGGCATGGGAGGCCAAGGACATCGCGGCGCTCGTCGGCCTGCTCGACCCGGAGGCCAGGGCGATCACCGACAGCGGCGGCCAGGTCAACGCGGCGCTCCGCCCGTTCGAGGGCGGCGAGCGGATCGCGCGCTACGCCGTCGAGATCGCCGACCGGGTGCCCGGCATGACGATCGAGGAATGCTCGGTGAACGGCCGGCCCGGCCTGGTGGCGCGGCGGGACGGCGTGACCGTGACGGTGGTGGCCTTCGAGGTCGCGGACGGGCGGATCACCCGCCTGTGGGGGATCCGCAACCCCGACAAACTCCGGCTGTGGGGGTGAGCCCTTCAGCGGCGCTGGGGGCGGAGGGACCACGCGCCGGGTGGGCGCGAACCTGTCAGGGGCGGTTGGGGCGGAGGGTCCAGGTGATCGAGAGGGTGGCGACCGGGACGCCCTCCGCGTCGGTCATGTCCACGGCGACGTCGAACACCGGCCGCTCGCCCGCGTCGAGCCGTCCCAGCACGTCCTCCCGCTCCGCGAGGAGCCGCGCCTCCGCGCGGATCCCGCCCGTCGCGAGCTTGCGGAAATCGATGGTGGCCGTCGTCGGCAGCGGTACGACGCGCGCCAACTGGTCGCCGAACACCGACAGCACGGCCGCCCCTGACGCCGTCTCCGCGAGCGTGAACAGAACGCCCGCGTGCGGCCCGCCCACGTGGTTGTGCAGGTCCTCACGGTCGGGCACGTGGCACACCGCCCGCCCTTCGGAAACGGCGTCGAAAACGACCCCGAGAGTTCGGGCGAACGGGACACTTTCCCACAGCAACTCGCCGATATCTGTTGACATGGTGGACATGCTACTGGCGGGTAACTGGAATACGTGTTACCAGAAAAGGTGCGTTGGCCACTGATGTCGAAATAAGCGACACGGTAGCGTGGGCGACCGTGCAGGGTTATAACGACGATCTTCGTCTCGCGCATGTCATGGCGGACGCCGCCGATGACCTGACCATGCGGCGCTTCAAGGCGGTCGACCTCAAGGTCGAGACCAAGCCCGATCTCACGCCGGTCAGCGACGCCGACCGGGCGGTGGAGGAGAACATCCGGGGCACGCTGCGCCGGGCCAGGCCGCGCGACGCGGTCGTCGGCGAGGAGTTCGGCGAGACCGGACGGGGCGCCCGTTCGTGGATCGTCGACCCCATCGACGGCACCAAGAACTACGTGCGCGGCGTCCCCGTGTGGGCCACGCTGATCGCCCTCATGGAGTACGGCAAGGTCGTCGTCGGCCTGGTGTCGGCTCCCGCGCTCGGCAAGCGCTGGTGGGCGGCCTCCGGCGGCGGCGCGTGGACCGGCAAGAGCCTCACGAAGGCCACCCGCATGCGCGTGTCGTCGGTGTCGTCCCTGGAGGACGCCTCGTTCTCGTACTCGAGCCTCGGGGGCTGGGAGAAGGCCGGCAAGCTGGACAACTTCCTCGACCTGACCCGCTCCTGCTGGCGGACCCGCGCGTACGGCGACTTCTGGTCGCACATGATGGTCGCCGAGGGCGCGGCCGAGTTGTCGGCCGAGCCGGAGCTGTCCCCGTGGGACATGGCGGCCCTCACCGTGATCGTCGAGGAGGCCGGCGGCGTCTGGACCGACGTCGCCGGCGTGCGGGGCCTCGAGGGCGGCAGCCTGGTCTGCACGAACGGCGTCCTGCACGACGAGGTGATCAACCGCCTCAACGGCACCTCCATCATGGGCTAGGCGCGCGGCCCTGCCTTCGCCATGATGTCGGCCGCGGCGGCGGCCAGCTCGCTTTCGTCGGTGATGGTCACGTTGCCCTCGTACGTCACCCCGGCGGGCGGGTCATCGTGCCCGAGCGGGTCGGCGTCCCAGATGTTGCCCCGGTAGACGACGTTCTCCAGCGGCGGCGCGACGTGCAGCACGGCGGTGTTGTCGGCCCGCAGCACGACGTTCTCCTCGACGGTGACCCAGCTGGCGCCGTAGTCGGTGTAGAGCGCGAAGTTGTACGGCGTGACCGTGTCGGTGATCACGTTGCCCCGCACCACCGCCCCGTCGGCGTCCGATGCGCCCTGTGCCCCCGACAGGTAGACGCCGCCCCCGTCGGCCAGCGCCTGCATGGTGCCGGCGGTGCGGTTGCACAGGATGCGGGTGCCCCGGCCAGGACCGGCGACGATGCCGCAGTGGGGCACGTCGGCGATCTCGTTGTGGGCGACGACGCAGTCGTGCGTGCCGGTCACGGCGATGCCCGGCGATCCGCTGTACTCCAGCCCCACCTCCCGCACCCGGTTGTCCTCGATCGTGGCCCGCCGGCTGCCCGACACCACGATCGCCCCGGCGGACAGCGTGTCGAAGCCGCAGCCGCGTACGGTGAGGTCCGCGCCGCCCGTCACGCCCAGCGCCGAGGCCCCGAGCCGGGTGAACCGGCAGCCCTCGACGACCACCCCGGACGTGTCCTCGAACGTCACACAGGCCGGAATCGTGACGGAACTCGCGGGATACGTCACGAATGCGTCGTCGCCCAGCATCGCCCGTTCGACGGCGCCGCCCTCGTAGAAACCGCTGCCGTGGTAGTGCGGGAACCCTTCGGGGCGTCCCGGCCGCAACCAGGTGGCGTCGGAGAACACGAGCCCGCTGAACGTCACGTCCCGCGCCCCCACGACCCTGACCAGCGTCTCCAGGACCGGCGCCACCACGACCGTCCGTTCTGGGTCCTCGCCCGGCCGCGGCAGGTACCGCAGCACATGGTCACCAGGGCGGGACCGGTCGAGCACGAAGGTGCCCGGCTCGGTGAGGAAGCCGGCGTCGTTCTCGATCCTGGTCGGCAGGCCGGGGCCGCGCGACGACACGCCCTGCCAGCTGGAGTCGTACAGCTTCATGGCCAGCTCGAAGCCCGGCCCGGCCATGGTGATCACCGTCTCGCCGTCCTGCTCCGCGACGGAGCCCACCGGCAGGCGGGCCTCCGTCCACGGGTAGACGCCGCGGTGGACGAACTCGACGTCACCAGGGCTGTGCCAGCCGAGCGGGACGTCGGTGACGTACCCGGTCGGGGTCTGGACCGGCGTGCCAGGCAGGCCGTCGCGGGACGCGCGGGACACCCGGCGGCCGTCGACCGTGAGCTGGCGGGTCTCCAGGTCGCCCACCTCGGCGGCCCAGACGCCGTCCTGCTCCCGCCATCCGGTGATCCGCCGGCCGCCGCTGATCACGGCCTCCTCGCCGCCGTACGCGCGGTAGACCGTGCCGGAGTCGGCCTCGGTGAGCTCCAAGGGCCGGTCGAGGACGTGCACACCGCCCCTCAGATGGACGACGACGCCGCCGGTGGCCGCGCGGGCGGCGGACCGGGCGCGTTCGAGCGTGGCGAACGGACGCTCGACCGAGCCCGGCCAGGAGTCGTCCCCCGAGACCGCGACATGGAGCTGAAGCATGCTGAGCCCTCCTGTTTATTGGGTAAACTGATTCGTACACCATAAACAAGAGAGGCGCCAATGACGCAGGACAGAGCCGCGGACCCCGACGACGTGGTCGAGCTGCTGTGGCGCGAACGCGAGCCCCGGCCGGGCCTCACCCTCGACCGGATCGTCCGCACCGCCATCGATCTCGCCGACGCGGAGGGGCTGGAGGGCCTGTCCATGCGCAAGGTGGCCGACCGCCTCGGCTTCACCACCATGTCCCTCTACCGCCACGTCCCCAGCCGCACCCACCTGATAGACCTCATGCGCGACGAGGTCCTGACCCCCCGCCACGCCGAGAACCCCGACCACCCTCACCACCTCCAAGACCCCGAGGGACGCACGGGCGGTGACTGGCGCGCCCGTCTGGAGGAGGTCGCCCGTGAGGGCTGGGAGCTGCGCCGGCGGCACCCGTGGCTGGCCGAGATCCGCGGCACCCGCCACGTCCCTGGCCCCAACGCGGTCGCCCGCTACGACGAGCTGCTCGCCGCACTGACCGGCACCGCGCTGCGCCCCTCCGAGGTCATCGCCGCCGCGAACCTGATCGGCCGCTTCCTCGACGCCGAGGCCCTGCTCCTCGTCGAGACCAGGAGTGAGGAGCGCCGCAGCGGCGTGTCGGAGGAGGAGTGGTGGGGCGCCCGCGACTCCCTGTACGAGCGCCTCGACCGCTACCCGGCGCTCACCCACCTGTGGGAGTCGGGCGGCTGGGACACCCCGGAGGACTCCTTCGAGTTCGGCCTCGCCCGCCTCCTCGACGGCATCGAGGCCCTCGTCCGCCGTCGTGACGAAATCCGTGACGAAACTTGCCGGGAATGCGGCGCACCGATCACCCCCGCCGACTCCGGCCGCCCCCGCGTCTACTGCTCCCGGGCGTGCCGCCAGCGCGCGTACCGAAAGCGGGCCACCTAGAGCGCCGACACCCGCCGCACCGCGTCCATCAGACTGTCGCGGTACCCACCACCGAAGAGCACCACGTGCACGAGCAGCGGATGCAGCTGGTGCAGCGGCACCCGCTCCCGCCACCCTTCCGCGAGCGGAAACGCCTCCCGGTACGCCCCCAGCACCCGGTCGAGGTACGGCAGCCCGAACAGGGCGAGCATCGCGAGGTCGGTCTCCCGGTGCCCGCCGTGGGCGGCGGGATCGATCAGCACGCCCGACCCGCCCGACCACAGCACGTTCCCGCTCCACAGGTCACCGTGGATCCGCGCCGGCGGCTCCGCGGGCCCCGCGACCTCAGCGATCCGATCCACCGCCCGCTCGACCAGCACGACGTCCGACGCGGGCAGCCGCGCCATCCGCAGGAACGGCAGCACCCGGCGCGCGGCGTAGAACGTGGGCCAGTCGTCGACCGGCGCGTTGTCCATCGGCAACGTCGCGATGAACCCCGGCCACGGCGCCCCGAAGCCCGGCGCGCCCGCCCGGTGCAGCCGCGCCAGCGCCCGCCCGAACGTCTCCGCGGCCGCCGGCGTGGGCGGCTCCTCGCACACCCAGGACAGCACGAGCCGGTCCCGCCCCACCTCGACGACCTCGGGAACGTCCACGACCTCCCCCAGCCAGCGCAGCCCGGCAGCCTCGGAGGCGAAGGCATCCGAGGCCGCGCCGGTCTTCACGAAGACCTCGCGCCCGTCGTCCAGCACGCCCCGCCGCAGCCGCCGGCCGTGGGACCCGCCGAGGTCCTCAGCCGATCTCATCGGCGATGTGCTTGGCCACGCCCTCCGCGGCCGCCTCGACCAGCGCGAGCACCTCCTCGAACCCCTCCAGGCCCCCGTAGTACGGGTCGGGCACCTCCGCGCCCTCGGGGGCGGCCGGGTCGAAGGAGCGGAACAGCTCCACCTCCACCTCCTCCGACGTGAGGCGGCGCAGCGTCGCGACGTTGTCACGATCCATGGCCAGGACCAGGTCGTAGCGGTCGAACCAGTCGCGGGTGAACTGCCGAGCCCGGTGGACGGACCCGTCGTAGCCGTGCTGGGCGAGGATCCGCAGGGCCCGTTCATCCATGGGGTCGCCCGCGTGCCAGCCGCCCGTACCCGCGCTCTCCACGGTGACGCGGTCGCCCAGCCCGCGGTCCTCGAGCGTCTTCCTGAGGACGACCTCGGCCATCGGCGACCGGCAGATGTTGCCCATGCACACTACGCAAACGCGATAAGTCATAACACCCATCATGAGGGTGACCTGGTGCGTTCACCGAACGTTCACCCGTGGCAGGGGCTCCGAGTCACCTTCGGCCCATAGCTTCATGGCGACTAAGGACCAAGTGGGAGGAACCCAACCGTGAAGTATGCAGGCCGGCTCGCCGCCGTCGCCCTCGTCGGCGCGCTCTCGCTCGCTGCGTGCGGCACAGACAACAACACCGAGGCGGGCGCCGGCACGACGGCCGCCGCCTCCGCGGGCACCGACGCGGGCCTGAGCGGCACCATCAACGCCGCCGGCTCCTCGGCCCAGGCCAACGCGATCACCGAGTGGACGAAGAACTTCACGGCCACGAACCCCGGTGTCACCCTGAACTACCAGCCCAGCGGCTCGGGCGCGGGTGTGCAGTCGTTCATCCAGGGCACCATCGCCTTCGCCGGTTCCGACTCGGCGCTGAAGCCGGAAGAGGCCCCCCAGGCCGACGAGCGCTGCAAGACCGGCAAGGCCATCAACATCCCGATGGTGACCGGCCCCGTCGCGGTGGTCTACAACCTGCCCGGCGTCGACGGCCTCAACCTGTCCCCCAAGACGCTGGCCGGCATCTTCAACAGCCAGATCACCAAGTGGGACGACGCCGCCATCAAGGCCGAGAACCCCGACGCCCAGCTGCCCTCCACCCCGATCCAGGCGTTCCACCGCTCGGACGAGTCGGGCACCAGCGACAACTTCACCAAGTTCCTCAAGGCCACCGCCGCTGACGGCTGGCCGTACGAGCCGGCCAAGGCCTGGCCCGCCGAGGCCAAGGGCCAGGGCTCCAAGGGCTCCGACGGCATCGCCTCCTCGGTGAAGGACACGGAGGGCGCCATCAGCTACGTCGAGCTCTCGTACGCCGAGAACTCCCAGCTGCAGAAGGCCAAGGTCGCCAACGGCTCCGGCGAGTTCGTCGAGCTCACCCCGGAGAGCGCGGCCAAGACCGTCGGCACCGCCGAGATCAAGGGCACCGGCAACGACCTCGCCCTGTCGATCGACTACAACACCAAGACCGCGGGCGCGTACCCGATCGTCCTGGTGACCTACGAGATCACCTGCGAGCAGGGCCTGCCGGCCGAGGAGTCGAAGCTCGTCAAGAGCTTCCTCACCTACACCGCCAGCGACGAGGGCCAGGCGGCGCTGACCGAGCTGGGCTACGCCCCGCTCGCCGGCGACCTCCTCACCAAGGTCCGCGCCTCTGTCGAGGCCATCTCCTAAGACCCCATGACGACGACACACGTTCGTACCCGTCGAGGCGGGCCGGCCAGGCGCCGGTCCGCCTCGCGGCGCAGCCGCGGTGAAGCGCCCTTCCGCTTCCTGTCCACGGCGGCGGGCGTCCTCCTGCTGGCGATCATGGCGGCCATCGCCGTGTTCCTCATCAGCGAGGCCATCCCCGCCCTGCGGGCCAACCAGGCCAACTTCTTCACGGAGCTGACCTGGAACCCCAACAGCGAGAAGTCCTTCGGCATCGCCGCTCTCGCTTTCGGCACCGTCCTCAGTTCGGCGCTCGCGCTGCTCATCGCCACGCCGATCGCCGTCGGTGTGGCGCTGTTCATCTCCCACTACGCGCCCCGCCGGCTCGCCGCCCCGCTCGGCTACCTCGTCGACCTGCTCGCCGCCGTCCCCAGCGTCGTCTACGGCCTGTGGGGCGTGACGTTCCTCGTGCCGCTGCTGCGCACCCCGTCGCAGTGGCTGAACGAGACGTTCGGCTGGTTCCCCCTGTTCGGCGGCGAGGGCATCATCGGCGGCAAGACGATGATCGCCGGCGCCGTCGTCCTGGCCATCATGATCCTGCCGATCATCGCGGCCATCGCGCGCGAGGTCTTTCTCCAGGCCCCGCGGATGAACGAGGAGGCGGCCCTCGCCCTGGGCGCCACCCGCTGGGAGATGATCAGGATGGCCGTGCTGCCGTTCGGCCGGCCCGGCATCGTCAGCGCCGCGATGCTCGGACTCGGCCGCGCCATGGGCGAGACCATCGCCGTCGCCCTGATCTTCCCGGCGACCTTCGACATCACCATCCAGATTCTCACCCCGCACGCCAACAGCATCGCCGCGAACATCGCCAACGGCTTCGGCGAGGCCAACGACATCGGCCGGGGCGCCCTGATCGCCTCCGGCCTGGTGCTGTTCGTCATCACGCTGCTGGTCAACATGGCCGCGCGCATGGTGATCAACCGCCGTAAGGAGCACGCGAGGGCCGGCGCATGACGACCATCCAACACATCTCCACCAGCCGGCGCATCAAGGACCGGGTCGTCCAAGGCCTGGTCTATCTTGCGTTCCTCCTGGCTGTCGTACCGCTCGTCTCCGTGCTGTGGCTCGTCATCAGCAACGGCCTGGGCCGTTTCGACCTGGAGTTCCTTACCCACTCCATGAACGGCATCGGCGCCAGGGACGCCGGCGGCGGCGCCTACCACGCGATCATCGGCACGCTGGAGCAGGTGCTGCTGGCGGGCGTCATCTCGGTCCCGATCGGCCTGCTCACCGCGATCTACCTGGTCGAGTACGGCAACAAGGGCCGGCTGAGCCGGGCCATCAGCTTCTTCGTCGACGTCATGACCGGCATCCCCTCCGTGGTCGCCGGTCTGTTCGTTTTCGCGTTCTGGATCCTCTTCCTCGGCCTCGACTTCTCCGGCTGGGCGGGCGCTCTCGCGCTGTCCATCCTGATGATGCCGACCGTCGTCCGGTCCGCGGAGGAGATGCTCCGGCTCGTTCCCAACGACCTGCGCGAGGCCTCGTACGCGCTGGGCGTGGCCAAGTGGCGCACGATCGTCAAGGTCGTGCTGCCGACGGCGTTCACCGGCATCATCACCGGCGTCATGCTGGCCGTCGCCCGCGTCGCCGGCGAGACCGCTCCCCTGCTGATGACGGTGTTCTTCACCAACTCCATCAACACCGACCCGTTCAGCGGGCCGCAGATGGGGCTTCCCCTCTTCGTCTTCGACCAGGCGGCGCGTCCCAACGACACCGCCGTCGACCGGGCGTGGACCGGAGCCCTCACCCTGATCCTGATCGTCATGCTGCTCAACCTGGTGGCGCGCCTGATCGCGCGGTGGCGCTCGCCCGCCAGGGGCCGATAGGGGGTAATCACCACAATGTCCAAGCAGATCCAGGTCTCGGGACTGGACGCGTACTACGGGTCGCACAAGGCGATCGAGGACGTGTCGATGACCATCGAGCCCCGCTCGATCACCGCCTTCATCGGCCCGTCGGGCTGCGGCAAGTCGACGTTCCTGCGCACGCTCAACCGCATGCACGAGGTGATCCCCGGCGCGCGGGTCGACGGCAAGGTGCTGCTCGACGGCGAGGACCTCTACGCTCCCACCGTGGAGCCCGTCTCCGTCCGCCGGATGATCGGCATGGTCTTCCAGCGCCCCAACCCGTTCCCCACGATGTCGATCTACGAGAACGTCGCCGCCGGCCTGCGCCTCAACGGCCGCGTCAGCAAGTCCACGATGGACGGCATCGTCGAGGAGTCGCTGAAGGGCGCCAACCTCTGGAACGAGGTCAAGGACCGCCTCAACAAGCCCGGCGCGGGCCTGTCAGGCGGTCAGCAGCAGCGGCTCTGCATCGCCCGGGCCATCGCGGTCAGGCCGCAGGTCCTGCTCATGGACGAGCCCTGCTCGGCCCTCGACCCGATCTCGACGCTGGCCATCGAGGACCTCATGGCCAAGCTCAAGGACGAGTTCACGATCGTCATCGTGACCCACAACATGCAGCAGGCCGCCCGCGTCAGCGACCGTACGGCCTTCTTCAACCTGGCCGCGCAGGGCAAACCCGGCAAGGTCATCGAGATGGACGAGACGTCCCGCATGTTCACTAATCCATCCCAGAAAGCCACCGAGGATTACATCACCGGGCGCTTCGGCTGATGACCCACCTGCAGGTGACATCCACGATGAACGGGGACACGAGGACCAAGCCCATCCTGCTCATCGCCGACCCCGACCGCGCCATCGTGCAGGAGCTGGCCACCGCCCTCGAACAGGAGGGCGTGGCCGTCTCCGGCGCCTCCGACGGCGCCCAGGGGCTGCTGCAGGCCGGCGCCCTGCAGCCGGACGTCGTGCTCGTCTCGGCCACCCTGCCGGTCATCGACGCGGTGGAGTTCGTCCGTGCCGTACGGCTGGCGCGCCCCGTACCCGTCCTGATCGGTGTCGGCGAGGGACACGCCGAGCAGGCCGTACGCGCGCTCGGCGCGGGCGCCGCCGCCTGCGTGGCACGCCCCTACCGCGTGCCCGAGCTGTTGCCGTTCGTCCAGGCGGCCTCGCCAGAGTCGCGCAAGCTCCTGACCGTCGGCGGCGTGGAGCTCGACGTCAACGCCTACCAGGTACGCGTGGACGGCCAGGCCGTGCACCTGCCGCTGCGCGAGTTCGAGCTCCTGCAGTACCTGATGCGCAACGCCGACCGCACGGTCACCCGCGAACAGATCATGCGCCACGTCTGGCACGCGGCCGCGAACACCTCGACCAACACGATCGCGGTGCACGTCAAGCGCCTGCGCGCCCGCCTGGGCGACGAGGACGACCAGCTCATCCAGACCGTCCGCGGAGTCGGCTACCGCCTCGTCACCCCCACGAGTTCCGCCAGATCCGCCTAACCCCCGACTACACCACCCCCGTCGCGCTCCTCACCTGGTGCACTCCCAAGGACCGCGACGGCGTAGTCACCCCCACAGCCCGGAGCTCATACCGGACCACGGCACAACCCACCGACGACACCTCCAACCGTCACACCCCCCAGGACTCCCCACGCTGCTGGACCGCGGCAACGCAGCCACACCCACCAACCCCGACCAGACCCACCCCGGACCACAGCCACGCCGCACGACCCACGTCTCACCACGGCCCGCGCCGAACCACCGCCACGCGGCACGACCCACGCTCACCACGGCCCGCGCCGGACCATGACGCACGCTCACCACTGCCCAGCGCTGGGACGGCCCGAACGAGCCGGCCGTTCGTCACACCCTCATCCGGACAGCCGGCACCGCCGACACCCCGGCCCTGACCCCGTGGCCGGCGATGGGTGACGGGCGCTCCCAACGACGCTGACCGCAGCAACTGTGTCCCTCAATCTCAACTCCCGGACGCAGCCGCCCACCCGCTGCAAGCTGCCCTCCGAGCTCCACCCGTGCCTGAGCCGCACCTAACCGCCCCACAGGCTTCCTGGCTCCTGACAGCACCTGATCGCCCACAGGCATCCTGACTCCTGGCAGCACAAGCCCGCACAGAGGCTCGCCTGCACTCCGAAGCGCGCGCTTCAGCCCGAACACCCGGCCCGCCACGGCACCCCGTCCACGCCACCGCAGTCGGCCAGCAGCACGACGGCCCGTACCCGACCATCAACCCCACCGCAGTCGGCCAGCAGCGCGATGGCCCGCACCCGACGATCAACCCCGCTAGAGAGTGTCTGACAAACGATCTACATGCACTGTTGAATGTCGGTCGTGGTGCGACGTGGTGAGCTGACGGACAAGGCGTGGGCACGTATCGAGCCGCTGCTGCCGGCGATGGACGGCCGGGGCCGTCCTTGGCGTGATCACCGGCAGGTGATCGACGGCATTTTGTGGCGGTTGCGGACCGGCGCGCCGTGGCGGGACATTCCCGAGCGGTACGGGCCCTGGCAGACCTGCTACGAGCGGTTCAAACGCTGGGAACAGGACGGCACCTGGGCGCGGCTGCTGGAGGAGATGCAGGTCAAGGACGACTCGATCGGCCAGGTCGAGTTCACCGTCAGCATCGAC
>NZ_FNFB01000072.1 GCF_900100395.1 Nonomuraea maritima
CACCCCCGCTAGCACCAGAAATAAGCCCTGGCCAGGGCGTTAGCACGCTAGCGCCCTCGCTTGACGACACCCGAAAACGGCCCAGGAGGCCCGTCATGACCCCTGCTCTGCTCATCGCTAGCGCAGTGATCGTCATCACCCTGTTTATCACCGTCCGTTACGCCGTCGAGTGCTACATCAGGCCCTTCCGCCGCTGCCGCGCCTGCCACGGCAAGGGCCGCAGGCCCAACCGCATCGGACACGGCACCCGCGACTGCCGCCGCTGCCGCGCCACCGGCCTGCGCCTGCGGATCGGCCGCCACCTCTGGAACCACGCCCGCGCCCTGCACCGCGACGCCACCCGCTGAACCCTGAACGGAGCACCCATGCCCACCACGAACCTGATCCGCTACGCCCTCGCTGCTGCCGCCCGAGGCTGGCACGTCTTCCCGCTCGCCCCGAACGGCAAGACCCCGCCCCGCGGCTTCACCGCCTGGCAGCACCGCACCACCACCGACCCGGCCACGATCCGCCATACCTGGCAGCGCCCGTACAACATCGGCATCGCCACCGGCCCGTCCAGCCTGGTCGTGATCGACCTCGACCAGCCCAAGCACAACGAGCAACCACCACCGGAGTGGAGCCGCTCAGGCATCCAAGACGGCGCAGACGTCTTCGCCGCCCTGTGTCAGGAGGCCGGCCAGCCCCTCCCGCTGGAGACCTTCCAGGTCCGCACCCGACGCGGCGGCCTCCACCTGTACTACACGGCACCCGAAGGAGCCACCCTGACGAACACCCAAGGCGCTCATGGCGGCCTCGGCTGGCTGATCGACACTCGCGCCAATGGCGGCTACGTCGTCGGCCCCGGCAGCCACGTCACCGACCACGACGCCACCGGCACCTACGAAGTCCTGCACCCGATCCCACCAGCGCCGCTCCCGGCCTGGCTGGTCGAACGCCTACGCCCGGCCCCGCTGCCACCGCAGAAGCCCATCACGGTGCCTCTGGCATCAGACCGTCGAGGCTCCTACATCCGCGCCGCTGTCCTCGGCGAGCTGGAGCGGGTGGCCAGCTCACCGCCACACGGCCACAACAACGCGCTCTATCTCGCTTCGGTCGCCCTCGGCCAGCTCGTCGCCGGAGGCGAACTGACCGCCGCCGCCGTCACTACGTGGCTCACGGAGGCAGCCACGCAGATCGGCCAGCCCTACCGCGAGGCCCAGCGCACCATCGCATCCGGCCTGCGCGCTGGTGCCCGCCGTCCCCGGACGGTGGCCGCATGACCAACGACCGCACCACTCACCTAAGCCTGGTCAACGGTGATGCCGTCCATGCGCCCGGCCAGCCCGTACCGTTCCGCACCTCCTGGACCGCCGACGAACTGATGGCCATGACCTTCCCGGAGCCCCGCTGGGCCGTACCCGGGATCATCGCCGAAGGACTCAGCCTCCTGGCAGGCCCGCCCAAGGTCGGCAAGTCCTGGCTCAGCCTCGGCCTGGGCATCGCCGTGGCCAGCGGCTCCAAGGCCCTGGAAGCTATCGAACTGGAACCCGGCCCGGTGCTCTACCTCGCCCTGGAGGACACCGCCCGCCGCCTCCAGAACCGCATGGGCAAGATCTTGAGCGGCCAGCCCGCGCCCAAGGACCTGACCCTGGCCACCACCTGCCCCACGCTGCCGCAGGGCGGCGACGAGGCCATAGCCCGCTGGCTGGACCGCGAAGGTCATCGCGGACGCCACCGGCCTGTCCTACGAGAACGTCCGCAAGACCTGCCAGCGCATGAACGCCGACGGCCAGCTCTGCGTGAACGCCACCGGCCACTACCGCCTACCCGGGACACCACCAGGTGGCGTCCCCAGCGTCCCAACCGTCCCTGAACACGCCGCCGCCAGCACCAACGCCCACCACCACGAGGGACAACCTGCCCTGCTGGCTGTCCCCGCTGTCCCCACCGCTGAGGAGACCCACCAGGCATGACCACCTCAACGCCGGACAGCGTCCGGCTCGCCGACACCCAGCTCTACCGCGTCACCGATGCCATGCGCGTGCTGCGCATGAGCCGAACCGTCATCTACGAGCAGATCCGCACCGGCCGCCTCCGCTCCGTCAAGCAAGGCCGCGCCCGCCTCATCACCCCCGGCGCCATCCGCGCCTACATCGCCCTCCTGGAAAAGGAAGCAGAGGAAGCAGCCTGATGACCAAACGACGCAGCAGAGGAGACGGCGGCCTCCACTGGGACGACAAGCGCCAACGCTGGATCGCCACCGTGACGGTCGGCTACTCACCCGCCGGGAAGCGCATCGTCAAGAAGGGAAGCGGCAAGACCAAGACCGAAGCCAAGGAGAAGCTCAAAGAGGTACTCAGGGACTACGACGACGGCCTGACCCTCGCAAGGGGAGATGCCACGGTAGAGCAGGCAGTAAATGACTGGCTGAAGTACGAACTGAGCCGCCGGGACAAGGCCACCTTCGATGCAGGGCAAATCATGTGCCGAATCCACGTCATCCCGGCATTGGGTAGGAGGAAGCTCCGCGAACTCAGTGCACAGGATGTGGATACATGGCTGGCGGATAAGGCCAAGACGCTGAGCACGAGCACACTCCGCCTGATCAGGTCCTACCTCAACCGGTCCCTAAAGCGTGCGATGGCCCGTGACCTGGTGAAGCGGAACGTGGTGGACCTCTGCTCAGTCCCGCGGGGAAAGGAGGGGCGTCCTGAACTGCGCCGGGTTTCGTGGAGACTCTGGTGTGCCCCGCGTTGAGTGGAGGTGGATTTCTGGATTCTTGTGCCACTTGATGAGAGGAAAGTG
>NZ_FNFB01000024.1 GCF_900100395.1 Nonomuraea maritima
CTCGCCGTACCCGTCGAGGGTGTACGAGCCGGGCTGGTCCCAGTTGGCGGTCAGGATCGGGGTGAGAGTGGTGCTCATGCCTCGGGCGCCTTCCATCCGTTGGCCTTGGCGACCTTCAGACCCTCCAGCGACGCGCCGGCGGCCGACGGGCCCTCGCCCGCGCGGTCGTCGGGCAGTCCGGCGAGCACGCGCGAGGCTTCCTTGAAGGTGCACAGCCGCTGCGGGCCGCGCGTCGGGCGGACGTCCTTGCCGGCGCGCAGGTCGTCGACCAGCTGCTTGGCCGACTCAGGAGTCTGGTTGTCGAAGAACTCCCAGTTGACCATCATGACCGGGGCGAAGTCGCAGGCCGCGTTGCACTCGAGGCGCTCCAGCGAGACCTTGCCGTCGGAGGTCACCTCCTCGTGGCCGACGCCGACGTGCTCCGACAGCTCTTCCCAGATCTGGTCGCCGCCCATGACGGCGCAGAGCGCGTTGATGCAGACGCCCACGTGGTAGTCGCCGGCGGGCTTGCGCTTGTACATGGTGTAGAAGGTCGCGACGCCCGTGACCTCGGCCTTGCTGATGCCGAGCATCTCGGCGCAGAACTCCTGGCCGTCGTCGGAGACGTAGCCGTCCTCCGACTGCACGAGGTGGAGCAGCGGCAGCAGGGCCGACCGCGTCTTCGGGTAACGGCCGATGATCTCCTTGGCGTCCCGTTCAAGACGCTCCCGGATTTCCGGTGAATATGTCACCGGTCCACACCTCCCATGACGGGGTCGATAGAAGCCACCGCGGCGATCACGTCGGCGACCTGGCCGCCCTCCGCCATCGCGGGGAAGGCCTGCAGGTTGCAGAAGGACGGCTCGCGGAAGTGCACGCGGTAGGGGCGGGTGCCGCCGTCGCTGACCACGTGGGCGCCGAGCTCGCCCTTGGGCGACTCGATGCTGGCGTACGCCTGACCGGCCGGCACCCGGAACCCCTCGGTCACCAGCTTGAAGTGGTGGATGAGGGCCTCCATGGAGGTGCCCATGATGTGCGCGATGTGGTCGGGCGAGTTGCCGAACCCGTCGGGGCCGAGCGCGAGCTGCGCGGGCCAGCCGATCTTCTTGTCCTCGATCATGACGGGCTCGCCCTTGAGCGGGCCGGCGATCCGGTCGAGAGCCTGCTCAATGATCTTGAGCGACTCCTCCATCTCCTTCATGCGGACGAGGTAGCGCGAGTAGACGTCGCAGCCGCGCTCGGTGGCGACGTCGAACTCGTACGTCTCGTAGCCGCAGTAGGGCTGCGACTTGCGCAGGTCCCACGGGAGGCCGGCGGCGCGCAGGATCGGGCCGGTGACGCCGAGCGCCATGCAGCCGGTCAGGTCGAGGTAGCCGACGTCCTTGGTACGGCGCACGTAGACCGGGTTGGCGTCGAGGAGCTTGCGGATGTCCTTGATCCGCTTGGGCATCTCCTTGAGGAACTCGCCGATCTTGTCGACCGCGCCCGCGGGCAGGTCGACGCTCACGCCGCCCGGCCGGATGTAGGCGTGGTTCATGCGCAGACCGGTGATGTACTCGAACAGGTCCATGATCATTTCGCGATCGCGGTACCCGAAGAGGAACGGCGTCGTCGCGCCCAGCTCCATGCCGAACGTGCCCATGGCCACCAGGTGCGAGGAGATGCGGTTGAGCTCCATCATCAGCACGCGGATGGCCTGCGCCCGGTCAGGGATGCGGTCGGTGATGCCGAGCAGCTTCTCCACGCCGAGGCAGTACGCCGTCTCGTTGAAGATCGGCGAGAGGTAGTCCATGCGGGTCACGAACGTGGTGCCCTGCGTCCACGTCCGGAACTCCATGTTCTTCTCGATGCCGGTGTGCAGGTAACCGATGACGCTGCGCGCCTCGGTCACCGTCTCGCCGTCGAGCGTCAGCACGAGCCGGAGCACGCCGTGCGTGGACGGGTGCTGCGGGCCCATGTTGACGACGAGGCGCTCGTCCTCGGTATCACGCACGCCCGCGACGACCTGGTCCCAGTCGGCGCCGTTGACCGAGTAGACCTTGCCCTCGGTGGCCTCGTCATAAGCGGTGCTCATGAGTAGCTCCTCCTCTGGTCGGGCGACGGGATGGTGGCGCCGCGGTATTCGACCGGGATGCCGCCCAGCGGGTAGTCCTTGCGCTGGGGGTGACCGTCCCAGTCGTCCGGCATCATGATCCGGGTGAGCGCGGGGTGACCGTCGAAAACGATGCCGAAGAAGTCGTACGTCTCGCGCTCATGCCAGTCGTGACCAGGGTAAACGCCCACGGTCGATGGAATGTGCGGGTCGCTGTCCGGGCAGCTCACCTCGAGGCGCACGCGCCTGTTGTGGGTGATCGAGCACAGGTGGTAGACGGCGTGCAGCTCCTCGCCCGTCAGGTACGGGTAGTGCACCCCAGAGACGCCGAGCGACAGCTCGAAGCGCAGGGCGGGGTCGTCGCGCAGCTTCTGGGAGACCTCGACCAGGCGCTCGCGCTTGACGTGCAGGGTCAACTCGCCGCGGTCGACGACCACGCGCTCGATGGCGTCGTCGAGCCCGAGGCTGTCGACGATCTCGTCGAAGTAGCTGCCGTACGGACGCGGCGTCGCGAGCTGCGGCTGGCGGCGGACGACGAGGCCGCCGTAGCCGGAGGTGTCGCCGGAGTCCTGGGCGCCGAACATGCCGTGCCGGGCGACCGGCGGCTCCTGCGCCTGCGGTACGTCGGGAACCTGAGCGTCAGGGACCTCAGGGAGGTTGTCGGGCGAGGTCACTTCGCGGCCCCCTGATCGATCAGCGGCAGCGTGCGCAGCGCCTGCAGCTCGAGGTCCTCGATCTGCTTGGCGCGGTGGGCGCCGAACTTCATGTTCTGGATCTTGTCGTGCAGCTTCACGATCGCGTCGATCAGCATCTCGGGCCGCGGCGGGCAGCCGGGCAGGTAGATGTCGACCGGCACGACGTGGTCGACGCCCTGCACGATGGCGTAGTTGTTGAACATGCCGCCGCTGGAGGCGCACACGCCCATGGAGATGACCCACTTGGGCTCGGCCATCTGGTCGTAGATCTGGCGGAGCACGGGGGCCATCTTCTGCGACACGCGACCGGCCACGATCATGAGGTCGGCCTGGCGAGGAGACGCCGAAGCGCGCTCCATGCCGAAGCGCGCGAGGTCGTAGTGGGGGCCACCCGTGGCCATCAGCTCGATGGCGCAGCACGCGAGGCCGAACGTGGCCGGCCACACGGAGCTCTTACGCGCCCACCCGGCGGCGGCCTCGACCGTGCTGAGGATGAACCCGCTGGGGAGTTTCTCTTCAAGTCCCATTTTCAGTCCCAGTCCAGACCCTTGCGGCGCCACACGTACGCGTAGGCGACGAGCACGGTGACGATGAACAGAACCATCTCGACGAGCCCGAACAGTCCGAGGCCGGAGAAGATTTGCTGGCCCGCGTCGTTCGTCTGCTGCGCGAACGAGACCGCCCACGGGTAGAGGAAGATGATCTCGATGTCGAAGACGATGAAGAGCATCGCCGTGATCATGTATTTGAGCGGGAACCGTCCACCACCGACAGGCTGGGGCGTCGGCTCGATACCGCATTCGTAGGCGTCGAGCTTGGCGCGGTTCCAGCGCTTGGGACCGGTGAAGGGAGCGATGGCGACCGAGAAGATCGCGAAGCCCCCCGCGAGAACGGCGAGCACCAGGATGGGCACGTAAAGGTCCATCGCTACGCCTCCTCTGGAGTCGCCGTGCGCGCGGGCGCGCAGGCGGATCTGTGAGTAGTGAGATTCATGCTGGTGGCGCGACCTTCGAGAGTGCGTTGATGATCATGTCCGACGCATCGCCTCGCCGGTCGGTGAGATTACCAAGGAGTTTGAGCGCGAAGCGCATCAGCCTCGGGTGAGGCAGTCCGTGCCTGGTGCCGACGCTCATGACACCGGGCTTCCCGATCGCCTCGACGAACCATCGGCCCAGGGTGAAGTAGCCGCCGTAGGCGTCCTTCAGCACCTGAGGATAGGTCCGCAGGATCCGCTCGCGCTGCGCGGGCGTGGTGCCCTTGAGCGCCTTGGCGATGATCTCGGCGGCGATCTCGCCCGTCTCCATGGCGTAGGCGATGCCCTCGCCGTTGAACGGGTTGATCGATCCGCCGGAGTCTCCGACGAGCACCAGGCCGCGGGTGTAGTGCGGCTGGCGGTTGAAGGCCATCGGGAGCGCGGCGCCGCGGATGGGCCCCGTCATGTTCTCCTCGGTGAAGCCCCATTCCTCAGGCATCGACCGGCACCAGCGCCGCAACAGGTCGCGGTAGTCGATGTTCTTGAACTGGGCGCTCGTGTTGAGCAGCCCGAGCCCGACGTTGGCGGTGCCGTCGCCGACGCCGAAGACCCAGCCGTAGCCGGGCAGCAGCGTGTCGCCGTCCCGCAGCTCCAGCCAGGTCTCGAGGTAGTCGTCGTCGTGACGCGGGCTCTCGAAGTAGGTGCGCACGGCCACGCCCATCGGGCGGTCCTCGCGCTTGTGCAGGCCCATGCCGAGGGCGAGGCGGGTGCTGTTGCCGTCGGCGGCCACGACCACGCGGCCGCGGTACTCGCGGCCGTCCTTGGTGGTCACGCCGACGATGTGGCCGCTGCGGTCGTCGAGCACCGGACCGGTGACGGTGGTGCCCTCCATGAGGCGCGCGCCGTTCTTGACCGCGTTGGCGGCCATGATCTCGTCGAAGTCCTGGCGCGTGCGGACGAGCCCGAAGTCGGGGAATCGTTCAAGCTGCGGCCAGTCGAGCTCGAAGCGCAGGCCGCCGCCGACGACGCGCAGGCCCTTGTTACGGATCCAGCCGGGCGCGTCGATGTCGATGCCCATGTTGAGCAGTTGCCTGACGGCACGCGGGGTCAGGCCGTCGCCGCAGACCTTCTCCCTGGGGAACCGGGTCTTCTCGAGCAGCAGCACGTCGTACCCCGCGCGGGCGAGGTAGAAGGCGGTGGCGGAGCCGGCGGGACCTGCGCCGACGACGATGACGTCGGCATCGACAGTGCTCATGGGCGCGCCTGCTTCCCCGTTCGTGCGCTCAGACATCGCGGTCTCGCGGCGGGTCGGCGGGCGGCTGTTGGCACGGTCACTGGACTGTCCTGTCCCTACACGCTCGAAGGCCTCGGGGTTTGGCGCCTTCGTTCCTTTGTGAACCCCTTCACAAACTTATCGGCCCGCAGTCTACTGCTTTTCGCGTACATAGTGGCAGCCGGGGGCCCAGGCGTGTGATCGGTGTGGACGGCGTGCCGGCTGGGCCGCAAGCTCATGATCATCATTGTGGTGCGGCGGCCGGGCGGCGCCCGCCGGGGACGGGGCGCCCGATGGACGACGCAACCCCTGCCGCCGCGCGGATTCGCGGGCCTCCGCAGCTCAGCACCGCCTCTCCGGCGGTGGAACGGCCGGCGGATTTCACCGGCCGGCTGCGAGATTCTCCGAATCGTTACCGGACGAGGTGATTTGAATTTCAACGAAAACTCCGGCCACGCGGCAGGGGGCGCTGAATTGCGCGTGTCCCGTACGTCCGTCCCGGCATTACGGTTTGGTGAAAAATCGTATTTCGGGGACCCCGTACGGCGAGTCGCGAAATTTCAGGCCGGCTTGAAGCCCCGGTGCATGGCGACGATGCCCATCGTGAGGTTGCGCCAGGCGACCCGCTCCCAACCGGCCCGCTGCACGATGCGGGCCAGCGTGGGCTGGTCGGGCCAGTCGCGGATCGACTCGGCGAGGTACTCGTAGGAGTCGTCGTTGGACCCGAACACCTGGGCCACCTTGGGCAGCAGCTTCATCAGGTATTCGCGGTAGACGAGGTCGAACGGCGCGAACGTCACGTGGGAGAACTCGAGGACCACCAGCCGCCCGCCCGGCCTGGTCACCCGCAGCATCTCGCGCAGCGCCGCCTCGGTGTCGTGCACGTTGCGCAGCGCCACCGAGATCGTCACCGCGTCGAACGCGTCGTCGGCGAACGGCAGCCGCATCGCGTCACCCGCGACGAACGGCACGCCCGGGCCGCTCAGCGCGTTGCCGCCGTGGCGGCGCACACCGGTGCGCAGCATGCCGAGGGAGAAGTCGGAGGCGATCGCCCGCGCGCCCAGCGTGGTGAACGCGTCGGTCGAGGTGCCGGTGCCGGCCCCGAGGTCGAGCACGAGCTCGCCCGGCCCCGCGTCGACGGCCGCGGCGACCGCCTTGCGCCAGAGCCGCACCTGGCCCAGCGAGATCACGTCATTGACCAGGTCATAACGCCGGGCGGTGCGATCGAACATCGCAGCGACCTCGTCCGGCTGTTTGTCCAACTGAGCGCGCGTCATGACGCACAGCCTATGGGGACGGCCGGGCCGTCCTCGCGCCTCCCCGGCCTACACGTGATCAACGTAAAGTAGCCGCACGTTTACAGAACGTCTGCTAGATATTGGCGAATGCTTGCTCGTGTCGCCCTTGCGGCGTTCATCGCCACAGCCCCCGTCGCGCACACCGGCATCGTCTCGGCGAACCCGGTCGACAACACGCCCCACGTGCTCGACGGCATCGTCAACGCGATCACCGTCGTGGGTCGCACCGTGGTCGTCGGCGGCTCGTTCGGCGAGGTCAGCGACGCTGCGCGGCGCACGGTCCACGCCCGCTCCAATCTCTTCGCGTACGACCTGGTCACCGGCCGCATCCTGACCGGCTTCGCGCCCGACGTGGGCGGGCCCGTCCACGCCCTGGCCCCCGGCGACGGCGGCACCGTCTACGTCGGCGGCGACTTCTGGGGCGTCAACCACCGCACGCCCCGAGCGCTGGCCCGGCTGAGCCTGTCCGACGGCTCCAGCGTGTCCGGTTTCACACCGAACGTCGGCGGCGGCATGGTCACGACGCTGGCCAGGCAGGGCTCGCGGCTCTACGTCGGCGGCGACTTCATCACCCCGCGCACCGCGCTGGCCCGGCTCAACGCCACCACGGGCGCGGCCGACCCGTCGTTCGCCGTCACGCCAGGGCGGTCGCTGGCCTCACAGGTGAAGGTGCACGCCCTCGCGCTCTCGCGCGACAGGCTGCTCGTCGACGGCTCGTTCACCACGCTCGACGGCAAGTCACGGCCGCAGCTCGGCCTCATCGACGTGAGCGGCCGCACGGCCAAGGTCGCCCCCTGGCGCTCCGACACCTACGCCGCCAAGTGCGCCGACGAGTTCCCCTCGTACGTACGGGGCCTCGACTTCGCCCCCGACGGGCGCTATTTCGTGGTCGTCACCACGGGCGGCACGAAGGGCGGCATCTGCGACACGGCCGCCAGGTTCGAGACGTATGCCAAGGGCTCGAAGATCAAGCCGACCTGGGTCAACGCCACCGGAGGCGACTCTCTCTACTCGGTCGCGGTGACCGGCGCCGCGGTCTACGTCGGCGGGCACCAGCGCTGGCTGGACAACCCGAAGGGCCGCGACTCGGCCGGGCCCGGCGCGGTGCCGCGGCCGGGCATCGGGGCCATTCACCCCGGCACAGGAAAGGCCCTGAGTTGGAATCCGACCCGCGAGCGCGGCATCGGGGTGAAGGCGTTTCACGCCCACAGCCGCGGCCTCCTCGTCGGAAGCGACACGACGAGGCTCGGACGGGAGTACCATGCCCGGATTGGCATGTTCCCCCGAACCTAGTCGCTTTGCGGCTTCGGGCGGTTGATCCTGTTGCTGATGCGTTCGCTCATGGCGTCACGCTGCTTCGACAGCAGGACGTAGCTCACCACGCCGCTGATCACAAAGGACGCGACGATCAGCACGAACGGGTTACTGAGGCCGAGCAGGAGCAGAAGACCACCTGTCACGACAAACAACAGGACCCGCAACAGGGTGTAAACGAGAACTGGACGCACACCCACGAGGTTACTCGGACTCGGCCTCAGGTCGCTCTTCGCATCTGGCGCGGGCACTGCTAGTGTTCCCAGTTAGGGAGTTTCGTAAAGAAACACCCACGAGAGCCCCAAAGAGGCTCTATCATATAACAATCGGGCAGTCAGCTGATAACAACCCGTGATCTTTGTAGAAAACCACGGATAAATCAGGCTTCGCTCGACACACTGGTTACCTGTCCGCCCGCTGGCAGGAAGCGGGATGCGAGGGGGAGAGATTGGTGGAGAGTAGCAGCGAGCGTCTGCTGACGCCGGGAGAGGTTGCCGCCCTCTTCCGGGTTGACCCAAAGACGGTTACACGCTGGGCAGCGGCAGGCCGCATCAGCAGTATCCGCACCCCCGGAGGGCACCGGCGCTTCCGCGAGTCGGAAGTCCACGCCCTTCTCCGAGGCGAGGACGTTCTCACGGCCGACAGGCCTGCAGGTGAGTCCCCGCGCGTCTGACGTTCCGTCACGGTGACCTTGCGTCAGGTGGGCCGTCCACAACGGTTCCGCCGCGGGAGCAACCTCTGTCCCGATCGCAAGGCTCACCGCTGGCGGAACCCACTGTTCGTGTGCTTCCCGGCGACACTTCGGCACGGCGGAGCACGGGGCGGCGCCATCCGCCGACCGTGGCTGGCGCCTGTCCGTCGCTCGTTCGAGCCCCACGTTGACGCCCCTTCGCGCAGGCCCCTCGTTCAGGTCTCGTCCTGCTGGGCCTTGTAGGCCAGGAACTCCCGTTCCAGCTCGTCGTTCTCCTCTTCCCAGCGCCGGCGGCGCAGCAGCGCCTCCTCCTCGGTCAGCGACTCGGGCAGCCACTGCTCGTAGTCGGGGTCACCTGGCAGGACCTCCACGTACGCGTTGCCGATCAGACGCCCGTCCTCGCTGGTCAGGCTCCTCGGCACGCGAAGGGTCCCGTCCGCGAGCCGGATGACGTACATCGCCGATCACCTAGATTCCGTAGCGCCGGTTGAAGAACAGCATGATGTCGAGCGCCATGCGGGTGTCGCCACCGAGCATGTCCACGAGCGCGGGACGCTGGCGTGCGGCGATCGCGGCGAAGGCGTCGGCGAAGAACTCCTTGCGGCCGAGCCCGCCTCCCTGGCGGTGGAACATCGAGGCCAGCAGCGGCTGGGCCGCCTCGTAGAGACGCACGAACTCCGGGGAGTCGGAGACCCAGGTGCCGTACGCCGCGTCGATGTCGTCGATGGCGTGGCCGACCTCGTGCATCATCACGTCCGGCGTGGGTGAAGGACGGTCCCCCACCACGATCTTGCGGTCGCCGTACGCGCCCGCGCAGATGTCCCAGGTGGCCCGCCCCGACGGGAGCGGGGCGCCGCGCAGGTACCCCATGTCGTCGAGGTCGGGGACGCCTCCCGCGCCGACGTAGATGCCTTCCAGCCCGTCGGCCAGCTTGTCCTTCAGCCGGTCGGGCAGCCGTGCGAGGCTCTCCACGGCCCGTACGCTCTCCGGCGGCGGCGGGCCCTGCTGGGCGTCCCACTGGCGGTGCAGGATCTCCTCCAGCCGGCCGCAGTGGAGCAACCCGTCGCCCAGCGAGGGGGCGTCCGGCCGGTGCGGCCTGGCCTCGGCGGGGCCGTCGTCGAGCTCGAAGTCGTACCAGGTGTGGCGAGGGCGCTCGGCCACGGCCGCGGGCAGGCGTTCGTGGCGCTCGCGCGGGCCGTCCCAGCTCGCCCGCCGCCGCTCGGGACCCTGCCAGGAAGACTCAGGTCCCTGCCAGGGAGATTCGGGTCCCTGCCAGGGAGACTCGGGACCCTGCCCGGAGGACGACTCGCGCCTCTGCCCGAATAATCCCTGCCCAGGAGGCTTGTTCCCGGCCTGTCCCGGGTACGTGCGGACGCCCCTCAGCTCGCTCTCACCCGGCCGCCGCCGCTGTTCGGGGCCGTCGTGCCCCCGGCCCGTCTCGCGTGCCTCCTGACGCCTCTGACGGACGCTGGACCAGAACGAGCGCTCGGTGTCGGGGGCCTCGGTCCGGCGCGAGAACAGGTAGGAGCCGCGTCGCCACCAACGACCGCGCCGATGTCGGCCCTTGTCCTGAGAAAAGGCCATCGTCACCTCTGCACGCCTATGGAGCCCCGTGGGCACCGCCGCATCGGTTTCCACCGTACGACGTGGATCATCCGGTGGTCACCCGATGTGAGACATCGGACCGCACAAACAGTCCTGTGCATGGCTTACAGTTCGGGCATGGCAGGTGTTCTCATCGGACTGGCGCTGCTGGCCTTCTGGCTCTTCTCCCTCTTCGACGTCATGACGACACCCGAAGACGAGGTCAGGAACGTGCCAAAGGCGCTCTGGATCCTGGTCGTCATCCTCATCCCGCTGCTCGGCGGTGTCGTGTGGATCGCGCGCGGACGCCCCCGGGCGCCTCGGCAGGCGTGGCCGGTGCCGCCGGGCCCGGGCGCGCCGAAGGGGCCGGACGACGACCCCGACTTCCTGCGCGACCTCGACCGCCGCATGCGCGGCGACGACGTGAACTGACGAGCCTTCCCCGGATCAGTCGACGTCCGCGTAACTGTGCAGGCCGCTGATGAAGATGTTGACCCCGACCAGGTTGAACAGCAGGCAGCCGAACGCCACCAGCTGCACGATCGTCGACGCCCGGCCCTTCCAGCCCGCCGTCGCCTTCGCGTGCAGGTAGGCCGCGTAGGCGACCCAGGTGATGAACGACCAGACCTCCTTGGGGTCCCAGCCCCAGTAGCGGCCCCACGCCCGGTCGGCCCAGAGCGCACCCGCGATGACGGCGAACGTCCACAGCGGGAACGAGAACACGATCGCCCGGTGAGCCACCCGCTCCAGGTCCTCCCGCGACGGCAGCCGCGACAGCCCGTCGCCGCGCAGCAGGTAGAGCACGCCGGTGACGCCCGCCAGCGTGAACAGGCCGCTCGCGATGATGGCGGCGGTCACGTGGATGGCGATCCAGTACGAGTCGAGCGCCGGCACCACCGGGCCGGCGGCGGTGTAGAAGATCTTCGAGGCCAGGCCCAGGCCCAGGGCGGCGGTGACCATGACGAAGCCGCCGAGGAACCGGATGTTGTGCCGGATCTGGGTGATGAGGAACGCCGACACTGCGGCGAACGAGATCGCGACCACGAACTCGTACATGTTGCCCCACGGCCACCGGTCGACCGAGAGGCCGCGGGTGACGATGGCGCCGAAGTTGGCGGCCCAGCCCAGCCACGCCAGCACGAGGGCGACCCTGCCGGCCTGCGCGGCGAAGCGCGGCGGCTCCGCACCGGCGGGCGCCGGTGCGGGTTCGCTCTCGCTCACGGCGGGAGCCCCGCCCGCGCCGACCGCGACTGGCTGCCTGGCGTCGGCCTTGGCCACCGCCTTGCCCGGACGGGCCCGCCCGAAGGCCAGCTCGGTCGCGAACGCGATCATGGCGACGACGTAGAGCAGAACCGCGGCGACGACGAACAGGTCGCTCAGCTCGGCGAGTTGCTCAGCGGACATTCTTCTCTCCTGCTGATAGAACCTGAACGATCTCGGCGAACTCCTCGGCGAAGCCCGCCGCGGAGCCCTCTGTACGGGTCAACCCGCCCACGTCGACCCTGCCTCCGCCGACCCGGACGAAGACCCTGCGCCGGCGGATCATGAGCGAGAGCGCGATGCCCAGCACGGCCGCGGCGGCGGCCAGCAGCGCGGGCAGGCGCCCTGGGTCGTAGGCCGTCTGGAGCGTGATCCACTGCTTGACCCCGGTGAACTCGAGCTTGCCGAGCCCGTCGGGGAGGTCGACCGACTGGCCCACGGCCAGCGGCTTCGGCACGTCCTTGCCCATGAGCAGCGGCTTGAGCTTCTTCAGCACCTCGGGCTCGGCCAGCGTGTAGACCGACTGCGGCTCACCCGAACGCAGCCCGAGGTCGCCGGTGAAGGCGCCGAGCAGCTGCACCTGGGGGTTGAGCTCGCCGGGGAAGGCCGACCGGTAGGTGCCGTCGGTCATCGGCACGCTGGTGGGCAGGAACTGCAGGAGGAACCCCAGCTGCCCCGGCTGCGCGTCGGGCACCTTGACCACGCAGCCCGAGGTCATCGACCCCTTGTCCTCGATCAGGCAGGGCACGGGCCCGTCGAAGGCCACCTGCCCCTTACCGTCGACGACCTTGAAGACGGGCGCGTAGCCGTTGCCGATGAGGTACGTCTGCGTGCCGTTGATCTCGAGCGGGTCGTTGACCTTGAGCGTGTAGTCGCGCGCCGGAGCCTGCGGCGAGTCGTTGACCTTGAGGTGGGCCTCGTAGTCGAGCGCCTGCCCCCGCTTGTCGCCGGTGACCTGGTAGGCGACGTCGAACTTGTCGAGCGTGAACGAGAACGGCTCCAGCGACTCGGCGGAGACCTGGCTGCCCGGGATGAACCGGTCGTAGGCGGCCACGGTGTTGGCGAACCCGTCGCCCTCGACCACGAGGACGTTGCCGCGGTAGCCGTACAGGGAGCCGGCTCCGATCGCGAGCAGGATGCCGAGCAGGGCGATGTGGAAGACCAGGTTGCCCGTCTCGCGCAGGAGGCCCTTCTCCGCCGAGACCCAGCCGTCGCCGGTCACGACCCGGAAGCGCAGCTTGCGCAGCCGCCGCGCGACCTCCTCGACGCCGAGGTCGCCGTCGAAGGAGGCGGTGTGCGGCAGGCGCGACAGCCGCTTCGGCGCGGCGGGCGGCTTGCGCCGCAGCTCGCGCGCGTAGACGAGGAGGCGCGGGACGATGCAGCCGATCAGCGAGGTGAACAGCAGCAGATAGATCGCCGCGAACCAGACGGAGGTGAAGACCTCGAAGAGCTGGAAGCGGTCGTACCACTCGGCGAGGGTCGGGTTCTGCTGGTAGAGGCGGGCGACCTTGTCGGGGTCGACGCCGCGCTGTGGCACCAGCGAGCCGGGCACCGAGCCGAGGGCGAGCAGGAAGAGCAGGATCAGCGCCGTCTTCATCGAGGTGAGCGTGCGCCAGGCCCAGCGCAGCCAGCCCACCGGCCCGAGCCCCACGTGCTGAGGCTCCTGCTCCTTCTCCAGCTCCTGGACGCTCATCAGATCACCGGCTCGAAGGCGCCGATCAGTCCTTGCATGGCGGCGATCATCTCTCCCCAGAGGCCGCTCACCAGCAGCACGCCGACGGCGACCATCATGCCGCCGCCGATGCGGGTGATCAGGCGCGAGTGCTTGCGGATGGCGCGGAACGTGCGCAGCGCCCGGCTGTAGGCGAGGGCCGCGCCCACGAACGGCAGCCCGAGCCCCAGCGCGTACGCGACGGCGAGCAGGGCGCCCCGCGTGGCGCTGCCCTCGTTGAGGCCGAGCGCGAGCACGACTGCCAGGGTGGGACCGATGCAGGGCGTCCAGCCGAGCCCGAACACCACGCCGAGCAGCGGCGCGCCCGCGAGGCCCGCGGCGGGCACGCGGTGGATGCGCACGTCGCGCATGAGCCCAGGCAGCACGCCGAGGAACGCGAGGCCCAGCACGATGGTGAGCACGCCGAGGACGCGCGTGATGATCTCGGCGTTGCCGAGCATGACCGAGCCGAGCCCGCCGAACAGCGCCCCGCTGAGCACGAACACCAGCCCGAACCCGGCCACGAACAGCACGGTGCCGAGCACGAGCCGCCCCCGCCTGGGGTCGGCGCTCATGCCGGTGACGTACGACAGGTAGCCGGGCACCAGGGGCAGCACGCACGGCGACAGGAACGACACCACCCCGGCCAGCACCGCGATCGGCACGGCGAGCAGCAGCGAGCCGGAGGCGACGACCTCATTCATCGCGCACCTTGACCACCGTGTCGTACAGGTCGGTGTACTTGACCGCGCCGAGCGCGCGGGCCGCGATCCGGCCCTGCTTGTCGATGACCAGCGTGGACGGGATGGCCGCGGGCGGGACGGTGCCCTGGAAGGCCAGCGCGACCTTGCCCGGCTGGTCGAAGATGTGGGGGTAACCGGTCTGCTCGTTGCGCTCGAACGCCTTGGCGTCGGCCTCGCGGTCCTTGAAGTCGACGCCGAGGAACTGCACGCCGGTGTCCTTGGTCTTGGTCGCCACTTCCTTGAGCACCGGGGCCTCGGCCCGGCAGGGGCCGCACCACGAGGCCCAGAAATTGAGCACCACGACCTTGCCCTTGTACGCGGCGAGCGAGGCGGTGGCGCCGTCGAGGGTCGGCCCTTCGACGACGGGCGCCGGCTGACGGTCGGCGGCGTCGAACACCTGCATCTTGCCGTCACCCGCGACGAACCGGGTGTCGCCCGCCTGCGGCTGGCCTCCCTGGTTGCCGGCGCATCCCCCGGCCAGCACGGGAAGGACCAGAAGAGCGAGGGTGAGGGTCTTGGCGCGCACGGAGGAAGATCTCCTTGTACTACAACCGGTAGAGCTTGCAACTCTACCGGTGTGCCCGGACGCTCCCGACATCAGGCCCCGGGCACGGCGGGCCCGGGCCGGACGGACGCGGCGGGCTCGCTGTAACCGATGCTGACGAGGCGGTCGCCGTCGAACGTGAGCGTGGTGAGGCTGGCCAGCGCGCACTGCCTGCGCCGCGGATCGTGCCAGAGCCGGCGGCCCTCGGCGGCGCTCCTGAGCGACCAGATCGGCAGCTGGTGGGAGACGAGCACGGTCTCGTGCCCGCGCGCCGCTGCCCGCGCGTCGTCGATCACCGACTTCATTCGCTTGACGATCACCGGGTAGGGCTCGCCCCACGAGGGCCGCAGCGGATTCCAGAAGTAGCGGTAGTTGCGCGGGTCGCGGAACAACGCCATGCCGTTGCCCGCCGTCCTGCCCTGCAGCAGGTTGCCGGCCTCGATCAGCCGCTCGTCGCTTCGGATCTCGAGCCCGAGCTTCTCGGCGAGCGGCGTGGCGGTCTCCTGCGCGCGTTCGAGCGGCGAGCTGTAGAGGGCGACGATGTCGCGACCGCCGACGGCCTTGGCGACCGTCTCGGCCATGAGGCGCCCGGTCTCGGAAAGGTGGTAGCCGGGCAGCCTGCCGTAGAGGATGCCTCCGGGGTTGTGCACCTCACCGTGGCGCAGCAGGTGGACGACGGTGGTTTCAGCCATGGTGGGCACAGCCTATCCGCTCGCCCCCGCCCTGCGGCGGCGGCCCGGCCTCAGGCGGTCGGCTGGTTCGCACTCACCTCGGACAGCGCGTCGACCAGCGCCCTGATCGCGGGCCGGCGGGCGGCGTCCGCACGCCACACCGCGTAGACGCGGCGCGTCTGGCGCGGGAGCAACGGCACGATCCGTACGCCGTCGGGCACGCAGTCGCGGCCGAGCCGGGGCATGATCGCGCAGCCGAGCCCGGCGGCGACGAGGGCGAGCTGGGTCGGGTACTCGTCGGCCCGGTGCGAGATCACCGGCTCCACCGACGCGCCGCGCAGCGTGAAGACGAGCCAGTCGTGGCAGACCGTGCCGGGGGTCGAGCTGATCCACTGCTCCCCCGACAGGTCGGCCAGCCGGATCTCGTTCGCACCGGCGAGCGGGTGGTCCGCGGGCACCGCCACGTCGGCCACGTCGTCGAACAGCGTGGCCCTGGACAACCCGTCGGGCACCGCCATCGGCCGGTTGTGCCAGTCCTGGACGACGCCGAGGTCGAGCTCGCCCCTCGACACCTCGCGCACCACCCGGTCGGGCTCGCGCTCGTTGAGCTGCACCAGCAGGTCGGGGTGGCGCCGTCTGAGCGCGGCGAGCGCGCCTGGCATGAGGCCGCGGGCGGCGGTGGGGAACGCGCCGACGTTGATGTGGCCGACGACCTGGCCGCGCAGCGCCTCGAAGTCGGCCTCTGCGGTCTCGACCAGGGCGAGGATCCGCTCGGCGTGGTCGGCGAGCAGCCCGGCCGCGTCGGTGAGCCGGACGCCGCGGCCGTTGCGCTCCATGAGCCGGGCGCCGGTCTCGCGCTCCAGCTTGGCGATCTGCTGCGACACCGCGGACGGCGTGACCATGAGCGCGTCGGCCGCCGCGCCGACCGACCCGTAGACATGGACCGCGTGAAGGGCCTTGAGCCGGTTCAAGTCCAACATGTAAGCCAGCCTAAATGGTTTAGCGTAGAAAGTCTCGCTTGTAGTCGAATGTGTAGCAGATGAAAATAGTTGCATGCGATTCATCAAGACGAAGAAGACCCAGACCAGCACCGTCTCGTACCTCCAGGTGCTTGCCGAGCAGGCCCGCGAGCAGCGCATCCGCTACCAGAAGCCCGCTCGCTGAATGACCCCCCGCCACCTCGCCCTGGCCGTCGCCCTCGCGGCAGTCTGGGGCGTGAACTTCGTGGTCATGCAGGTCGGCCTCCATCACTTCCCGCCCCTGCTGTACGCCGGCCTGAGGTTCACACTGGCCGCCTTCCCCGCCGTGCTGCTGGTGGGCCGTCCCGGGGTGCGGTGGAGGTGGGTCGCGGGGGTGGCGGCCACGATCGGCGTCGGCCAGTTCGGCCTGCTGCTGGTCGGCATGCGCGCGGGCATGCCGGCCGGGCTCACCTCGCTCGTCCTGCAGATGCAGGCGTTGTTCACCGTGCTGTTCGCGGTGACGCTGCTCAAGGAGCGGCTCACCGCCCGCCGCGTCACCGGGCTGACCGTCGCGTTCGGCGGTCTCGCCCTGGTCGCCTACGACTTCGGGACGTCAGGCCCCGTCGGCGCGTTCGCGCTGTGCGTGGCCGCCGCGGCCGCCTGGGGCCTCGGCAACGTCGTCCAGCGCCGGGCCGCGCCGCCCGACTCCCTGCGGTTCATGGTGTGGGTGAGCGCGCTGTCGGCGCCGCCGCTCCTGCTGCTGTCGGTCGCGGTGGAGGGCGTGCCGGTGCTGCCCCCCTCGTGGGAGGGCTGGCTGTCTCTCGGCTACGTCGCCTTCATCTCCACGCTGGGCGGCTTCGGCGTGTGGGGCTGGCTGCTGCGCCGCTACGACGCCTCGACCGTGGCTCCGTACACGCTGCTCGTGCCGGTCTTCGGCATGTCGTCGGCGGCGGTCGTCACCGGCGAGCCGCTGTCGTGGGTCAAGCTGGCGGCGGCGGCGCTCATCGTCTCCGGCGTGCTCTACGCCGGCACCAGGCCCCGCCGCCGCGAACCCGTCACAGAACCGCTGCCGCCGCCTTCGCCGCTGCCGGCAGCGCCTCCGCCACGCGGCTGACCGCCGCGTCGTCGTGCGCGGCCGACACGAACCACGCCTCGTACGCCGACGGCGGCAGGTAGACGCCCTGGTCGAGCATCGCGTGGAAGAAGGCGGTGTACGCGGCCGTGTTCTGCGTGCGGGCCACGTCGTAGTCGGTCACCTCGGCGTCGGTGAAGAAGATCGAGAACAGGCTGCCCGCCCGCTGCAGACGGTGCGGCACGCCCGCCGCCGCGAGCGCCTCGGACGCGGCCCGCCCCACCGCGAGCGCGGCGGCGTCGACCCGCGCGTACGCCTCGTCGTCGAGTGCGCGCAGCGTCGCCAGACCGGCCGCGCAGGCCAGCGGGTTGCCCGACAGCGTGCCCGCCTGGTAGACCGGCCCCTCCGGCGCCAGGTGGGCCATGACGTCGGCCCGGCCGCCGAACGCCGCCGCCGGCAGCCCGCCACCCATGACCTTGCCGAACGTCATCAGGTCGGCGTCGACCGGGTCGAGGCCGTACCAGCCGGACGCGGAGACCCGGAAGCCGGTCAGCACCTCGTCGACGACGAGCAGGGCGCCGTTGGCCGTGCACAGCTCGCGCAGCCGCGCGTTGAACCCGGCACGCGGCGGGACGATGCCCATGTTGGCCGGGCACGCCTCGGTGATCACGCACGCGACGTCGCCCGCCTCGAACGCCGCCTCGACCGCCTCGATCGAGTTGTACGGCAGCACGATCGTGTCGGCCGCCGATGCCCCCGTCACGCCAGGCGTGTCGGGCAGCCCGAACGTCGCCACCCCTGACCCGGCCGCGGCCAGCAGCGCGTCGACGTGCCCGTGGTAGCACCCGGCGAACTTGATCACCTTCGACCGGCCGGTGAAGCCCCTGGCCAGCCGGACCGCGCTCATCGTGGCCTCGGTGCCGGAGCTCACGAGACGCACCTTCTCGACGGGGGCCATCCGCGCGACGATCTCTTCGGCCAGCTCGACCTCGCCCCGCGTGGCGGTGCCGTAGGAGAAGCCGTGGGCCACCGCGTCGGAGACCGCCTCGACGACCGCGGGATGACGGTGACCGAGAATCATCGGTCCCCACGAGCAGACGAGGTCGACGTACTGGTTGCCGTCGACGTCGGTGATGTAGGGGCCCTCGCCCGACGCCATGAAGCGGGGCGTTCCGCCCACCGCGCCGAACGCGCGCACCGGCGAGTTGACGCCCCCTGGCACGATGCTGCGGGCGCGGGCGAACAGTTCCTCGGAGTTCTCTGTACGGCTCACCCGATCAGGTTATCCGCGCGCCCCGACGCCCCCGTCAGTCGGCCAGCCACTCCAGGACGCGCACCGGGTCGGGCAGCGGTCGGCCGTCGGGCGGGCGCAGCCACGACACGCTCTGCCCGCCCACCAGGGCCGACGGCGGCGCGAGTACGTAGCTGTCGCGGCAGTGCCAGCGCAGGCCAGGGTTGTCGTCGATGGTCGCGGGGCCGGTGTCGAGGTGACACGACCACCACTCGTCCTCGTCCTCCGGGTTGCCACGCGTGGCCACCCAGAACAAGACCCGGTCGCCGTGCGCGGCGACCGGGCCGTGGTCGGCGCCTGCCTCGTCGATCCGGGTGAGGGCCGAAAGGCCGGCGTCGAGGGGTACGTCGAAGATGTCGAAGACGCGTCCCGTGGGCAGGATCACGTTGGCCTCGGGGTCGGCCTGCCACCAGCGGGTCAGCTGGGCGGCGTCCGTGGTGGCCTGGATGCTCCAGGCGGGCGAGAGCGGATGGACGCCCGGGTCGGGACACCCCACGCGGTCACAGGAACACGCCCGCGGCCCGTGGCGCAGTGGATAGGCGCCCGGCACGACGGGCCATCCCAGGGCGGCGTAGTCGAGCACCGTCCCGATCCGCGTCGGCCGGGACCGTTTTCTGGTACGCCGAACCAGTGGTACCCCCACCATGGTGTCTCCCGTCGAGTGTCAGCGCCCGAAGCGGTCCCGGCTCCGGGGCGTACTGCCACGCGGGACACACCAGCACTTGTCATCGCACTCTAACGCACAGGCCACAGGAGTTGACGGGAAACCCCCCTGTTGAAGACCGCGTGCCATTTCGCCGCGCAGCAGGTGAGGATGGGGCGGGCCACACATTGCCCTGATTGAGCGCGCGCGTCGATCACCCAGCAGGTCAGCTCCGCGAGCGGCCTTTCAGAGCGCGCGTGCCACTTCGGTCGCCCAGTAGGTGAGGATCAGGTCGGCGCCGGCGCGCTTGATCGCGATCAGCGACTCGTGGATCATGCGCTCGCGGTCGATCCAGCCGTTGGCCGCGGCGGCCTCGATCATCGCGTACTCGCCGCTCACCTGGTAGGCGGCCACCGGCACGTCGACCTCGTCGCGGAAGCGGGTGATGACGTCGAGGTAGGCCAGCGCGGGCTTGACCATGACGGCGTCGGCGCCCTCCGCCAGGTCGAGGCGCACCTCGCGCAGCGCCTCCTCCTGCGAGCCCGCCGGGTCCTGCTGGTGGGTGCTGCGGTCGCCGAACTGCGGCGCGCACTCGGCGGCGTCGCGGAACGGCCCGTAGAAGGCGGAGGCGTACTTGGCGGAGTAGGCGAGGATCGGGACGTCGGCGTGCCCGGACGCGTCGAGCGCCGCGCGGATGACGCCGACCTGGCCGTCCATCATCCCGCTCGGGGCCACCATCTGCGAGCCCGCGTCCGCCTGGGCGACCGCGACGGAGGCGTACCGCTCCAGCGTGGCGTCGTTGTCGACGTCACCGGACGCGGTCAGGATGCCGCAGTGGCCGTTGTCGGTGAACTCGTCGAGGCAGGTGTCGGCCATCACCACGAGCGAGTCGCCGACCTCGTCGACCACGTCGCGGAGCGCGACCTGCAGGATGCCGTCGGGGTCGTCGGCGGCCGAGCCGCGGGCGTCCTTCACCGCGGGGATGCCGAACAGGATGATGCCGCCCACGCCCGCCTCGGCGGCCTCGCGGGCCGCCTTGCGCAGCGACTCACGCGTGTGCTGGACGACGCCGGGCATCGACGCCACCGGCTGCGGCTCGGAGATGCCCTCCTTGACGAACGCCGGCAGGATCAGCTCGGCGGGGTGCAGCCGGGTGCCGGCCACCATCCGGCGCAGCGCCGGGGTGCGGCGCAGCCTGCGGGGCCGGGCGACGGGGAATTGCGCGCTCACTTGGCTCTCCTTCTCGCGCCACGGCGGTTCTGCGAGGGCCGGCGCGGGGTGTCGCCCGCGGCCAGCGCCGCCTGGCGCTGCTTGGCCCCGAACGCGGCCAGCGCGGCCGCCAGGGCGGAGGCGGACGGGGTGTCGGCCATGACGTCGACCCGGAGACCGAACTCCTCGGCCGTCTTGGCCGTCTGCGGCCCGATGACCGCGATCACGGTGACGTTGTGCGGCTTGCCGGCGATGCCCACGAGGTTGCGCACGGTGGAGGACGACGTGAACAGCACGGCGTCGAACCCGCCGCCCTTGATCGCCTCGCGGATCGGCGCGGGTGGCGGGGCCGCCCGGACGGTGCGGTACGCGGTGACGTCGTCGCACTCCCAGCCCAGCTCGGTGAGCCCGGCCACGAGCGTGTCGGTGGAGATGTCGGCGCGCGGCAGCAGCACACGGTTGATCGGGTCGAGCATCGAGTCGTACGGCGGCCACTCGGCGACGAGCCCCTCGGACGACTGCTCGCCCGTCGGCAGCAGGTCGGGCTTGACCCCGAAGTCGATCAGGGCCTGCGCGGTCGCGTCACCCACGGCCGCCACCTTGAGCCCGGCGAAGGCGCGGGCGTCGAGGCCGTACTCCTCGAACTTCTCGCGGACCGCCTTGACCGCGTTGGCGCTGGTGAAGGCCACCCACTCGTAGCGGCCGGTGACGAGGCCCTTGATGGCGCGGTCCATCTGCTGCGGCGTGCGCGGCGGCTCGACCGAGATGGTCGGCACCTCCTCGGGCACCGCGCCGTACGAGACGAGCTGATCGGACAGGGCCTGCGACTGCTCCTTCGTACGCGGCACCAGGACCCGCCACCCGAACAGCGGCTTGGTCTCGAACCACGACAGCTTGTCGCGCTGCGCCACGGCCTCGCCCACCACGATCAGCGCGGGCTCGGTGAAACCGGCGTGCTTGAGGTCGGCCTGCAGCCGTCCGAGTGACGACACCACGGTGTACTGCTCGGTGGTGGTGCCGCCGCTGCTGACGGCGACCGGCGTGCCGTCGGGCCGGCCGCTCGCCATCAGCGCCTTGCCGATGGCCACGGCGTCGCTGATGCCGTTGTAGATGACCAGGGTGCCGCGGCTCGCGGCGTGGGCCGCCCAGTCCTGCTCCTGAGCGGCGTCGACCACGCGGAACTCGGGCACGTCGGCCGCGGCAGGGATGCCCGCGTAGGTGAGCACGGCGGTCGCGGGCGGCACGCCGGGCACGATCTCGAAGTCCACCTCCGCCGCGGTGCAGGCCGCGACCTCCTCGCCCACCGAGGAGAACAGCATCGGGTCGCCCTCGCACAGGCGCACCACGAGCCCGCCGTCCGCGGCCCGCCGGACGTACTCGCCCTCGGCGAGGGTCTCGACGTCGTCACGGCAGTGCCGCAGCAGCGTGGCGTGCGCCTCCGTGCCGAGGACCACCGCGTCGGCCTTGCCGAGCAGCTCGGCGGCACGCAGCGTGAGCAGGTTGGGATCGCCGGGCCCCGCGCCCACGAACGCGACGAGGCCGGAGGTTGGACTATCGGAGCTCAATGGGAATGCTCCCCCATCAATCTGTCGGCCCCTTCGGCGATCATCTCGGCCGCCAGGAGGCGGCCGAGGTCAACAGCCTCCGAAGGAGAGCCGGCGGCGGACTTGCGGACCGCTTCGCGGCCGTCTATGGAGACGACCACAGCGGTCAGGTTGAGAGTGTGCCCGTCATCGACCGCGAAAGCACCCACCGGAGCGGCGCATCCCGCTTCGAGCGCGTTGAGCACGGCCCGTTCGGCCGTCACGGCGGAACGCGTGGCCGGGTCGTCGAGCACCCCCAGGAACTCGACCAGGTCGGCGCGGTCGGACAGGCACTCGACGGCCAGCGCGCCCTGGCCGGGGGCCGGCAGCAGCTCCTCGATCTCGAAGATCTGCGAGATCTCGGCGCTGCGGCCGATGCGGGTCAGGCCGGCCGAGGCCAGCACGACGGCGTCGAGCTCACCCGCGGCGATCTTGCCGATGCGGGTGTCGGCGTTGCCGCGGATCGCGACGTACTCGAGGTCGGGACGCAGCGCGCTCAGCATGGCGACGCGCCGCGGCGATCCGGTGCCGACCCGGGAGCCGGGCGCGAGGTCGGCGAACTTGGATGTGCCGACCAGGGCGTCGCGGTGGTCGTGCCGGGTGGGGATGGCTGCCAGGGTGAAGCGCGGGTCCTGCTGGGTGGGCAGGTCCTTCAGCGAGTGGACGGCGAAGTCGACCTCGCCCTCGAGCAGCTTGTCGCGCAGCGCCGTGACGAACACGCCGGTGCCGCCGAGCTGCGCGAGATGCGCCTTGGTCACGTCGCCGAACGTCGTGACGCCGACGAGCTCGACCGCGCGGCCGGTGCGCGCGACGTAGGCGTCGGCCACCATCTGCGACTGCGTGGTGGCCATGAGGCTGCGGCGGGTGCCGAGCCGGAGCGGTGATGTCACAGCTCGACCTCCCTCACGGCGTCGGGGACCTTCGGATCGAGATTGAACAGCTCGCGCAGCGCGTCGGCATAATGATCGCCTCCAGGGGACGTGGCGAACTGCTTGACACGCACGGTCGGCTCGTGAAGCAGCTTGTCGACCACCCGCTGGACGGTCATGGCGACCTCGTCGCGGGCCCGATCGTCGAGCCCGGGCAGGCGCATGCGCAGGCGGCCCAGCTCGGCCTCGACCACGTCGGCGGCCTTGCTGCGCAGCGCGACCACGGTCGGGGTGACCTTGGCCGCGCGCTCGGCGTCGAGGTAGGCGGCCAGCTCGTCGGCCACGAGAGCGCGTACGGAGGGGACGGCGTCGCCTTCGCGCGAGCCGATGCCGGACTCCTGGATCGTCTCCAGGTCGACGAGGGTCACGCCGGGGAGTGCGCGTACGGCGGGGTCGATGTCGTGGGGAAGCGCGAGGTCGAGGAGGAACGTGGGGCCGGAGATCATGTCAGGGGTGACGAGGTGGCGGCCCGCGCCCGTGCAGGTGATGACGACGTCGGCGGCGGCGAGCTCGTCGGCCACCTGGGAGAAGTGCACCGCGCGCCCGCCGACGGTCTCGGCGAGCCGGGCGCCGCGCTCGTACGTGCGGTTGGCCACGACGATGTCGCCGACGCCGGCGCGGGCGAGGGTCGCGGCGGCCAGCGAGCTCATGGAACCCGCGCCGATCACCAGGGCGCGCCGCCCCGCGAGGTCGCCCGCGAGGGCGAGGCCGGCCGTGACGAGGGAGGCCCCGGCGTGGTCGATGCCCGTTTCGTGGTGGGCCCGCTTGCCGACGCGCAGGGCCTGCTGCATCAGCTCGTTGAGGGTGGCGCCGACGGTGCCCTGGCGCTGGGCGAGCCTGAGCGCCTGGCGGACCTGCCCGAGGATCTGGCCCTCGCCGACGACCATCGAGTCGAGGCCGCACACCAGGGAGAACAGGTGCTCGACCGCCTGCTCCTCGTAGTGAACGTAGAGGTGCGGCGTCAGGTCGTCGACGGGCACCCCGGAATGGATCGCCAGCAGGTTGCTGACGGAGTTGACGGCGGCGTGGAAGCGGTCGACCGTGACGTAGGCCTCGACCCGGTTGCAGGTCGAGACCACCATGGCCTCCGCCACACAGGGATCACGCTGTACGTCGTGCAACAGTTTGACGAGCGCGTCGCCGGTCACCGAGACGCGCTCGAGCAGGGCCACCGGCGCCGTCCGGTGGCTGAGCCCGATAGCCAGAACACTCACTGACTGTCCACTGCCATGAGTGGCCCCCCAGCCTTGCGTTGCTCGTGGAACGCGAGAATCTGCAGTTCGATGGATAGGTCGACTTTACGGACATCGACGGTTTCAGGGACGGAAAGCACAACGGGGGCGAAGTTCAGGATACTGGTCACGCCCACAGCAACGACGCGGTCGCAGACTTCCTGCGCCGCCGCCGCCGGGATGGCCAGCACCACGATGGATACTCCACGCCGTTTGATCACGGCTTCCAGTTCGTCGATGTGCTCAACATTCAACCCCGCAATGGTGTCACCCACGACTTCGGGGTCGGCGTCCACGAGCGCGGCGACCCTGAAGCCCCGGGAGACGAACCCGCCGTAGTTGGCGAGCGCGCGGCCGAGGTTACCGACTCCGACGATCGCGACCGCCCAGTCCTGCGTGAGGCCGAGTTCGCGGGAGATCTGGTAGACGAGATATTCCACGTCATACCCTACGCCGCGCGTGCCGTACGAACCGAGATGCGACAGATCCTTGCGCAGCTTCGCCGAGTTGACCCCGGCGGCCGCGGCGAGATCCTCCGAGCTGACCGTCGCGACTCCCCGCTCCGCCATCCCGTGCAGCGCCCTGAGGTACAACGGAAGCCTGGCGACCGTCGCCTCGGGGATACCGCGGTCACGGGGCTGGGACGAGCTCATCACGTGGCGGTGCTCCAGGGGACGGGCGGCATGGGGGCCGCGTTGTTGGAATCTAACCGTCTTTCAGGTTAAGCCCTTTGTGAACCGATGCACAAAGTCAGAAGGTACGGTGGCGCTATGCATCGCATCACCCTGCTCGGCAAGCCCGGCTGCCACCTGTGCGACGACGCCCGCCAGACCATCGCCAGGGTGGCCGGCGATCTGGGGGTGCCGTGGGAGGAGATCAGCATCGAGTCCTCCGACGAACTGCGCGAGAAGTACTGGGAGATGATCCCCGTCACGCTGATCGACGGCGTGCAGCACGACTTCTGGCGGGTCGACGAGAACCGCCTGCGCGCCGCCCTCACCTCCTAGTGGGCCGCTAGTAAGCCGCAGTGGGCAGCGGCACCACCTTCGCGGCGTTGACGGTGAGCTCGATGACGTTGGTGGCCAGCACCATCGCCTGCCGCTCGGTGACGAACCGCTCCATGTGCGGCTGGCGCTGGTGGTCGCGGTAGGCGACCTCGTCGCGGTAGAGCTCGTAGACGATGCGCTGCAGCGGGGCCGACTTCACGGCGTGGCAGGCGTACACGAGGGTGTCGGGCTCGCCCCGGCGCACTGCCTCGACCGTCGCCTCGGCCAGCCGGTCGAACGCGTCGCCGGCGCCGTCCATGATCGTGAAGACCGTGAGCATGCCGTAGATGGTGGGTGAGGGCTTCGACGAGCCGGGCTGCTGCGGGGCGAACACGTCGGCGCCGGGGAAGACGGCGCCGGTGGCGGGAGCGGACGGCGCGAGCGTGTACTCGGGCTGCTGCGGCGCGGGGGCGCCGTTCATGATGTAGCCGGTCGAGGGGCCGGGGTCGGGGGCCGGCATCATCCGCGCGGCGTAGTCGACCTCGCGCTCCCCCGCGCGGTACTCGGCCACCAGGTCGCCCAGCCCGGACGTGCGGCGCGACGACGCGGGCGAGCGGTCGACGGCCGGCATCGGCTCGGACATGTCCAGGAAGGAAGGCTCCTCGCGGGCGGCCGGGCGGTCGTCGAGGTGCGCGGCGCGCTCGTCACGGCGCCGGGGACGCTCCTCGCGGCGCGCGGGCGGCTCGTCGTCCATGGGGAAGTCGTCGTCCTCGTCGTCGTACGGCGCCAGCGGCCGCAGCACGGAGTACCACACCGCGGCCGCCGCGACGGCGAGCAGCGCGGCGATGAACAGCGACGGCGGCGAGAAGCGCAGCGCGCCCACGAGCGCGAGGGCCGACGGCACGATGACGACGGTGGCGTGCAGGTTGTCGGTGTCGTACTCGTCGCCGTTGCGCCACTTCAGCCCGGCCACCACGAGCATCGCCAGCATGACGACGACGTCGATGACGTGCACACCGGTCAGCAGGTAGCTGGGGAACAGGTTCCAGTGGGCGGCGCCGGAGGGCACGGCCTTGGTCATGTCGCTGCTCTTCAGCGGGTCG
The DNA here is from genome assembly GCF_900100395.1 of Nonomuraea maritima. GTDB lineage: Bacteria > Actinomycetota > Actinomycetes > Streptosporangiales > Streptosporangiaceae > Nonomuraea > Nonomuraea maritima. The sequence goes on from NZ_FNFB01000024.1 coordinate 25,836, forward strand.
AAGAGCATGATGACGACCGCGGTGAAGGTCAGCGCGATACCGAACAGCCAGGCGAGGAACCTCGGCGGCGTCTTCTCCGCCAGCAGCTGGACCAGGCCGACCCCCAGCCAGAGCGGCGCGACCAGCGACCCCATCACCTGGAAGACCCGGAACGTCACCTCGCCGAACCCCAGGAACGATCCGAGGCCCACCGCGCCGAGCGCCAGGCACAGCGCCACGACGGCGACGATCCAGGCGATCAGCCACCCCTCGGAGTCCTCGCGGAGTCGCTGGATGAGCGCTCCCGCCGCGATCGCGGCCAGCAGGGCTCCGGCAAGGGCTATGACAGCAACAAGGATCTCCATGGTGACTCCAATGCTGCCGGACGATGCCTCCCAGCCGGTAGCCGACGAGGGAACGGGTCCGGACCACGGTGCCCGCGTACGACGGCGCTCCGCAGGTGGCGGGGTGTGCGCCTACACGGTATCGGCCACTGACGGCACACCACACCAATGGAGTGTGGATTGTGGAATTTCCGGTTGATTTCTAGAGTGTTCGAGCACGCCGCACCCCTTACCCCTAGGGATATCGGATGCCTGACTCGTCACCGTTCGCCGGGCTGCTCGCTCCAGCGGTCGCTGGACCTGCCCGGACGGGCGAGCCCACCGTGCCGGAGGAGATGCCCGTCGACGACCTTCGCACGCTGGTGCTGGACGCCAAGAGTGGCTGCAGCGAATCATTTGGCACGCTCTACGACCGCTACGTCGACCTGGTCTACCGCTACATCTACTTCCGCGTCGGCTCCCACCCTCTCGCCGAGGACCTGACGAGCGAGACCTTCCTGCGGGCGTTACGCAAGATCGGCGACTTCACCTGGCAGGGACGCGACTTCGGGGCCTGGCTCGTCACCATCGCCAGGAACCTGGTGACCGACCACTTCAAGTCCGGCCGCTACCGGCTGGAGGTCACGACGGGCGAGGTGATCGACGTCCCGCTCGACGGCGCCCACATCCCCGAGAACGCCGTCGTCGACGCCATCATCAACGACCGGGTGCTGCACGCCGTCCGAGACCTGAATCCCGAGCAGCAGGAGTGCGTCGTCCTGCGCTTCCTGCACGGCCTCTCGCTCGCGGAAACCGCGCTGATCATGGGGAAGAAGAGTGGAGCGATCAAAGCCCTGCAGTTCCGTGCCATCCGGACGCTGGCCAGGGCACTCAAGCACGATCTGGCGTAACCTCCACCACTCGCTTCTCGTTGCACATACGTCACGACCGCATCGGTCAGGGGGCATTCATGAGTAGGGCGCGCAAGCGGCGTGAGCGCGTGCTCGACCACCTCACCGAGCTGCGCGGGGTGCCGCTGGGCGGCGGCCCCGACCCCGCCTTCCGCGAACGGCTGCGCGCCGAGCTGGTCTCGGGCATCCGCCCCGAGCCCGCCGTACGACCCGAGCCCGCCGTACGGCCTGAGCCCTCGGTACGGCCCGAGCCGGGCGTACGGCCCGAGCCGGGCGTGCGGCCCGAGCCGGGCGTGCGGCCCGGGCGTGGTGGGCGCAGGGGCGTGGGGCCCGCGCACCGGCGGCCGTCGCGGCGCGGGGCCAGGCTGTCGCAGCTGGCCGCGCTGGGGCTCACGGTGGCGCTCGCCGTCTCGACCTTCGGCACCTACCGGGCCCTGCCCGGCGACCCGCTCTACCCGCTCAAGCGAGCCGTGGAGACCACGTTCGTCCGGCTGAGCCCCGACGACGCAGAACGCGGGCAGCGCGAGCTCGAATCGGCGCAGACCCGCGCCCGCGAGGTCGCCCGGCTGCTCGGCTCCGCCACCAGCGGCCCACTGATCGGCGGGACGCTGAAGGACATGGAGGAGTCGACGAAGGCGGGCATCAGCCGGCTGGAGCGCGCCGAGCCGCGCTCACTGAAGATCAAGAAATTCGCACGTGACCAGAAGGACACGGTAAAGCCCATGCTCCAGCAGCTGGACGAGTCTCAGCTGGCACAGGCGGAAAGCTATCTGGACTACATCGAAGGTCTGGTGGAGCCGGACTAGGAAAGTAAGCTGAACCGCATGTGGCGGCTCATGCGAGGACGACAGGCAACCCGGCCGGAGGTCGCCGGCGAGGCCGCGGCACGCGCCGCGGTCACCGTTGCCCCGGTCGAGCCCGACCTCGACGCGGCGGCCTTCTTCGACGTCGACAACACGATGATGCGCGGCGCGTCGATCTACCACTTCGCGCGCGGCCTGGCCACGCGTGGCATGTTCACCTCCTCCGACCTGTTCAAGTTCGCGGTGGGGCAGGCGGTGTTCCGACTGCGTGGCAACGAGAACCCCGAGCACATCGCGGTGGCCAGGGAGACCGCTCTGGCGTTCGTGGCCGGCACCAAGGTCGACGACGTCGTACGCCTGGGCGAGGAGATCTACGACGAGGTCATGGCCGACCGCATCTGGGGCGGCACGCGCGCGCTCGCGCAGAGCCACCTCGACGCCGGCCAGCGGGTGTGGCTGGTCACCGCCACCCCAATCGAGCTGGCCCGGGTCATCGCCCAGCGCCTCGGCCTGACCGGCGCGCTCGGCACGGTCGCCGAGACCCGCGACGGCGTCTACACCGGGCGGCTGGTCGGCGACCTGCTCCACGGCCCGGCCAAGGCCGAGGCGGTGCGGGCGCTGGCCCGGCGCGAGGGCCTCGACCTCACCCGTTGCACCGCCTACAGCGACTCGGCCAACGACCTGCCGATGCTGTCGCTGGTGGGCAGCGCCGTGGCCATCAACCCCGACAGCGAGCTGCGCGAGCACGCGCGCAAGCACGACTGGCCGATCAAGGACTTCCGTACCGGACGCAAGGCGACGATGGCGGCGCTGCCCATCGCGGCCGGCGTGGGCGCCCTGGCGGGCAGCGTCGCCGCAGGCGTCGCCCTCCGCCGCCTCTACCGCGGCCGCTGAGCACAACCGCTCAGCGAAGTCCGGCGAAGAGACGGTCCGCGTCGGGTTGCTTCCAGACCAGGCGGTTCGGGTCGTCGGGGTGCGGCTGCCAGGGCACCGTGGTCGGCGTGAACCGCGCCCGCGACAGCTCGGTGGCGAGCTGGTACATCGACTCGACGCTGAGGTCCGTGCGCACCGACGACCGCACCGCGGTCAGCGCCGCCTTCAGCGTGCCGGGATCGTCCAGCGTGCTCCTGGCCTTGCGCAGCATCGCCCGCACGAGCGTGTACTGCCGCTTGATGCGCGCCACGTCGCTCCCGTCGCCGTAACGACGCAGCCGGACGTAGCCGAGCGCCTCCTCACCGTTGAGATGCGACGTGCCCGCGGGCAGCTTCAGCTTCGCCGCCCTGTCGTTCACCGGCAGGGGCAGGGTCACCGTCACCCCGCCGAGAGCGTCCACCACCTCCTTGAAGCCCGAGAAGTCCACCTCGACCGCGTGGTTCAGGCGCAGCCCCGTGAGCTCCTCCAGCGTCGTCCGCAGGCACGTGAGCCCTCCCGTCCGGTACGCCGAGTTGATCAGGTCAGTGCGGGCCGGCGAGGAGCCGCACCGGGGGATGCGCACGATCGAGTCACGGGGGACGCTCACGACGGTCACCGTCGTCCGGTCCGCGGGCAGGTGCGCGATCCAGATGGTGTCGGCCCTGGCTCCGGCGTCGGCCATCCGCGGCCCGTACTCGGCGTTGCCCTCCCCCTCGCGGGTGTCGGAGCCGACGAGGAGCACGTTCAAGGCGCCGCTCATGTCCGCGGGCTCGGTGGCGACGACGGCGGGATTCCTGTCACGGCCGCCGGCCACGAGCACGACGGGCACGGCGACCGCGAAGGCGGTGGCGACGGCCACGAGCCCGGCCGCCCACCACCCGGCGATCCGTCCATGTGGCGCGCGTCGCCGGCGGCTGCCGTCGAGCAGGCGCTCCCGCTGACGGACGAGCGTCGGCGGCGGCTGGTGCTCCAGCTGTGCCCCGAGGTCGTGGAGCAGCTTCAGGTCGTCCATCGTCACTCCTCCTCCACGGGGTTGGTGTCGCCGAGCGCGGCCCGTACCTTCCGCCGGCCCCTGTTGAGGCGGGAGCGCACGGTGCCGACGGGGATGCCGAGCGCCTGCGCGACCTCCTCGTACGTGAGGTCTCCCCAGGCGATCAGGAGGAGCACGTCGCGGTCCTTGGCCGGCAGCGCGGCCAGCGCGCCCGCGAGGTCGGCCCGTACGGCCTGGGCGCTCACACCCGCGGCCACCCGGTCGGCGGGCGACTCGACAGCGGAGTCGACGGGCGCGCGCAGCAGGGCGCGGTAGCGGGCCGCCTCCTTGCGGTGGTGCCGGGAGACGAGCTTGGTGAGGATGCCGAACAGCCACGGCCGGGCGTCGGTATAAATCAGGTCGTAGCTACGGCGGCGGGAGAAGGCGATGAGGAACGTCTCCCCGACGAGGTCCTCGGCGTGGTCGGGGCCGAGGCGTTTGGCGACGTACCGGTACAGCATCGCGGAGTAGCGGTCGAAGAGCTCGGCGAACGCCTCTGGTTCGGTCAACGAGGCGCTCACGAGCTCGGAGTCCGCTCCCCTGACGGCGGGGTGCGTGATCATCTCCGCCCTTCGGTGGGGGATGGGTCACGCATGTCTTGCCGTGACCCGCCCTCCGGGTTCACGGCGCGCGGGTCAGAAGAACGGCGGGAAGGCGTGGCCGCGGCGCAGCCGCAGCTCGTTGAGCAGTTGCTGGATGGCTTCGCGCACGTGGTCGGTGAGGTTGAACACGAGCATGGGGTCGTCGGCCGCCGACGGGTCGTACTCGTCGGTACGGATCGGCTCGCCGAACTCGATCATCCACTTCGACGGCAGCGGCACGAGCCCGAGCGGCCCGAACAGCGGGAAGAACGGGGTGATCGGCAGGTAGGGGACGCCGAGCGCGCGCGCCAGGACCTTCAGGTCGCCGATCTTGGGGTAGATCTCCTCGGCCCCGACGATGGCGGTGGGCACGATCGGCACCCCGGCCCGGATGGCCGAGGCCACGAAACCGCCCCGCCCGAAGCGCTGCAGCTCGTAGCGTTCGGAGAACGCCTTGCCGACGCCCTTGAAGCCCTCGGGGAACACCCCGACCAGTTCGCCCTTGCGCAGCAGCCGGTCGGCGTCCTCGGGACAGGCGAGGGTGTGGCCGGTCTTGCGCGACAGGTGGCTGAGCACCGGCAGTTGGTAGACCAGGTCGGCGCCGAGCAGCCGCAGCGCCCTGCCGACCTCGTCGTGCATCGCGACCTGCAGCATCAGCGCGTCGACCGGCAGCGTGCCTGAGTGGTTGGCGACGACGAGCGCCCCGCCCTCGCGGGGGACGTTCTGCAGCTCGACCGGCTCGACCCGGAACCAGCGGCGGTAGATCGGCCGCAACATCTCGAGCACGACCTTGTCGGTCAGCTCGGGGTCGTAGCCGAACTCGTCGACCTCGTAGTCGCCCGTGAGACGCCGGCGCAGGAAGGCGAGGGCCTTGGCCAGCGGCTCCGGCTCGGCGTACGACGGCGCGGTGGTGATGGGGATCACCCGGCCCTCTTCGCGTTCGTGGGCGACGTCCGTCACCGGGCACCTCCGACGGGCCGCAGCCCGTGCGCGCGCAGGTAGTCGTCGAACGCCGCCCCGGTGGAGAACTTGGGCCGCCAGCCCAGCTCCAGCTCGAGTCTGGTGGTGTCGACCACACGGCCGTAGCTCATCAACCTGACCTGCTCCGGGGAGTACTCGACCAGACCCAGCCTGCGTACGGTGTCGCCCAGCGCCCTGAAGGCGGGCGAGAACAGCGGCAGCGGCGCCCGCCCCGCCCTGCGCACGCACTGCGACAGCAGCAGCACGCCGGCCCCGGCCACGTTGTACGTGCCGGGGTGGTCCTCGGTCGCCATCCGGCGCAACACCTCGACCGCGTCGTCCTCGTGGACGAACTGCAGCCTCGGGTCAAAGCCGAACACGGTCGGCTGCACCGGCTGGGTGAAGTAACGCGTCAGCGGCGAGTCGACGCCCGGACCCATGAAGTTGGCGAACCGCAGCAACGACACCGTCACGTCGGGACGGCGTCGCGCGAACCCCCGGACATACCCCTCGACCTCGGCGGCGTCCTTGGCGTAGCCATGGACGGGACCGCCGACGTTGGGCTCCAGGTCTTCGGTGAACACCGCGGGATCCCTCGGCGACGAGCCGTAGACGGCGGTGGTGGAGCGGACCACCACGCGCCGCACGCCCGCCGACCGCTGACAGGCACCGAGCAGTTGCATGGTGCCGATGACGTTGTGCTCTTTCATGGCCGTCCGCCCGCCACTCCGCGAGGGAGCGCTGACGAGGCTCATGTGCACGACCGTGTCGATGTCCGCGGCCTCGATCACCTCGGCGATGTCGGAACTGCGCAGATCGACCCGTACGAACTCGGTCCGGCCGAGGGATACGCCGCCGTCCCGCGTCAGCGTGGGGGGCGGAACGGTGTCCACTCCGATGACACGGGAGATGCCGGGATCTGCTGCCAGAACACTCGCCACCCGGGCGCCTATGTGGCGCGAGACCCCGGTGACTAGCACGGTGTGGGTCATCAGCGCCTCGCAGCCGGCGTGGTTACTTCTTGTTACGCCGCTGGATGCGCGTCTTCTTGAGCAGCTTGCGGTGCTTCTTCTTAGCCATCCGCTTGCGGCGCTTCTTGATCACAGAGCCCACGGGACCCCCAGGTGGAGAAACAGTCTGAACCGGAGTGCGAGCGCACACCGGCTCACAGACTACCGGCGATCCATGGTAGATCGCCCCACGGGGGGTGAAAGCCCGGACGCGCCGCGGCCTCCGGGCCTCCCCGCGACAGCACTCACGGCACCGCTTGATGTGCCGCTACGTCAACCCGCCTCGATGTAGGCCTCCCGAAGATAGTCGTGTACCGCCTGCTCAGGGACCCTGAACGAGCGGCCGACGCGGATGGCCGGCAGCTCACCCGAGTGGACGAGCCGGTACACCGTCATCTTGGACACCCTCATGACCGTAGCCACTTCCGCAACGGTCAGGAACTTCACCTCGCTGAGAGGTCTTTCGCCTGCACCCATCGGACGCCTCTTCCGCACGTGTTTCCGGGTTATCCCCACTGGTGCCATTGCTCACGCACGTGTACTGCCGTCAGCGTAAGTCGGGACTCCGGGTGCGCAAACCCCCTATTTTCTCAGTCGCCGGAGCCGACTGTCAGGCGAACCAGCAAAATCGCTGGCCAGCAGCCAGGCCGAGCACCTCACTTGGACGGTGGAACTGTCCAAGCTGCCACACATAAGAGTCGCCCGAGACGCGTCAAAAGTTGGCAATGGGACAGCGAGCCCCTTGGAATGCAGGCGCGAAAAGACGGTATCGGGAGGGCCGAATTCGACTCAAAGGGCTCGTGAGACTTCTGTGACGAGCCGATCGATCAGCGGAGCGTAATAGCGCGGCAACACATTGTCATCGAGCGGTACGACGACGTCGAGCTTGCCCTCGGCTTCTCCCACGAACAGACCCGGGTCGTTGCAGTCGGCGAACGCCACCGTCGGCACGCCGGCGTCACCGGCCGCCCCTGCCCAGCCGTGGTCGGCGATGACGAGGTCGGGCAGGTCGCCGTCGAGCTCGTCGAGCATGTGGCGCATCGGGTCGGCGTCGTGGGTGTGCACGAGGTTGCCCTTGTCGTCGAGCATGGCGACGTCCTGCAGATAGCGGATCCGGCGCGGGCGCCCGAACCCGGCCCCGGTGTACGTCCAGCCCTCCGCGGGCGTCAGCAGGAGGGCGCCGCGCGCCACGCACAGGGAGGCGAGCGACAGGTGGACGGTCAGCAGCCCGGTGGGGTGGCCGGTGGCGAGGAGGATGCGCGGCCGGGGCTCCGACAGGGCGGCCGCGATGCGCCCGGCCATGGCGTCGATCGCGTCGATCGTGCGGTCGGGGTCGATGGTGTCCTGGCCCCAGCGGTGGTCGGGGTCGGCCACCACACCCGCCGACTTGGCCATCAGCGCCAGGATGTCGCGGTACGCCCACGGCTGGTCGAAGGTCAGACCGAGCGCGTAGTAGGGGTCGCCGTTGGCGAGGGAGCTGTAGTGGTCGAGGTTGTTCTCGCGAGAGGTCGCGACATCACCGGCGATACGGGTCTGGACAAGATGCTCACGGAGTTCGTCGCGGCTCAGCACTGCTTCTTTCCTCAGTTCAGGGCATCGGATCGAGGCCGTGCAGGGGGAAGACCGCATTTCGGGTCGCCATGACAGCACGGTCAATGGGGTCCGCAGGGTCATAACCGCCGGACAAATCCCGAAATTCCGGGTGTCGTCCGTCTGTCATGGTCAGCGGCGGGATCTCACCCGTCCGCTCCCGTACGTACTGGCGCCAGCCCTCGGGGGTCGGGGTGGCCGGGTCGATCGGCTCTCCGGCGGCCTCGGCGAGCAGGTGGGTCCAGGCCCGCGGCACGACCTGGACGAGCTCGTAACCGCCGCCGCCGGTCGCGATCCACCGGCCGCCCGCCGTCTCGTGGGCCAGGCGGTGCAGGGCGGCGTACGCGGTGCGCTGGCCGTCGAGGCTCAGCATCAGGTTGGCCAGCGGGTCGAGCGCGTGGCTGTCGCAGCCGTGCTGCGTCACGAGGATCTCCGGCGCGAACGCGCGCAGCAACGGCGGCACGACCGCGTGGAAGGCGCGCAGCCAGCCCGCGTCACCGCAGCCGGCCGGGAGCGCGACGTTGACGGACGTGCCCTCGGCGCCGGTCTCCTCGGGGAACCCCGTGCCGGGGAAGAGCGTGCGCGGGCTCTCGTGGAGGCTGATCGTCAGCACCCGGGGATCGTCGTAGAAGACCGCCTGCACCCCGTCGCCGTGGTGGACGTCGACGTCGACGTACGCGATCCGCTCGACGCCCTGACGCAGCAGCCAGGCGATGGCGAGGGCCGGGTCGTTGTAGACGCAGAAGCCGCTGGCCAGCCCCGGCATGGCGTGGTGGAGCCCGCCCGCCACGTTGACCGCGTGCTCGGCCGAGCCCTCCCACACCGAGCGGGCGGCGGCCAGCGAGGCGCCCGCGATCAGCGCGGACGCCTCGTGGACGCCCTTGAAAGCCGGGTTGTCGACGGTGCCGAGCCCCGTGCCGGCGTCGGGCAGCCCCGAGGCGGACACCCGCTTGACGGCCTCGATGTAGCCCGGCTGGTGGACCATGGTCAGCTCGTCGTCGCTCGCGGGGACGCAGCCGACCGTCTCGATCTTGTCGAGCACGCCGAGCTGACGGGCGAGCGCCATGGTCAGCTCGACCCTGACGGGGGCCAGCGGGTGGCCGGGGCCGAAGTCGTAGGTGGTCAGCGCGTCGTCCCAGACCACCCGTGCCGATCGGCTCATGAATGTCCCTCCGCGCGCTCCCGTGCTTGCGCCGACGTTACCGCAGCGCAGTTCCCCGGCTGAAGCCCGGTTTCGTGGCACGGAAAACTCCCGGCACGGTCGAGATCTTGTGACTTAGGGTTGTGCATGTGCAGCCGGCACGAAAATTCACGAAGATCGTTCGTTTCTTCCGACGCCCTCGGGTTTTCGACGTCACGCTCGTGACGGTGCTGTCCGTCCCGGGGCTGATCGGCATGATCAGCGTCTTCATGCAGGGCCAGACGCAGACAGCGCTGGGCGCGGCGCACTACCTGCTCGGTGTGCAACTCCTGCTCATGCGCCGCGGCCGACCGGTCCTGACCGTCGCCCTGGTGACCGCGCTCGACGTCGCAGGCTTCGCCACGCAGCTCATCACGATCAACAGTTTGCAGTCGTACATCGCCTTCTACAGCCTGGGCCGCTACACGAGCGGCCGCGTGACCTGGGCGACGTCGCTCGCCGCCTACGCCGTCTACGCCGCGGCGATGGAGATCTACCGGCCCCAGCGGGGCAACTGGCTGGGAATCCTGTTGATCATCGTCCTCTTCGTCGGTGCCGGGATGATCGAGCGGCTGCGGGCCGAGCTGAGCGCGCGTACCCGGCAGGAGATCGCGGACGCGGCCGTACGCGACGAGCGGCGGCGCATCGCGAGGGAGCTGCACGACGTGGTCGCCCACCACATCACCGTGATCAACGCCCTGGTCGGCGGCGCGCGGGCGACCCTCACCCCGGAGCAGCAGGTCACCAGGGACGCGCTGGAGAGCGCCGAGCAGACCGCGCGCCAGGCGATGGCCGAGATGCGCCACCTGCTCGACGTGTTACGGGCCGACGGCCGCGAGCGTCCCGACGCTGCCACCGGGGTCGGCGCCGACCGGCTGCCCGAGCTGGTCGAGGAGGCGAGGTCGGCCGGGCTGCCCACCGGCCTGACCGTGACCGGCGAACCGGTCGAGCTGCCCGCCGCCGTCGACCACGCCGTCTACCGGATCGTCCAGGAGGCCCTCACCAACACCCGCAAGCACGCGGAGGGGGCCAGGGCCGGCGTGCTGGTCACGTACGGGACGGAGGCCGTCGAGGTCGAGGTGCTCGACGACGGCCGCTCGAAGGACGGCGGGACGCCGGGCTTCGGGCTCGACGGCATGGCCGAGCGGGTGGCGCTGTGCGGCGGCCGGCTGTCCACCGGGCCCCGGCCGGAGGGAGGCTTCCGCGTGCACGCCCGCATCCCCCTGGAGAAGACGTGATCGAAGTACTGCTGGCAGACGACCACGCCCTGGTCCGCACGGGTTTCCGGCTGATGCTGGACGCGCAGCCCGACCTCGCCGTCGTGGGCGAGGCCGGCGACGGCGCGCAGGCGGTCGAGCTGTGCAGACGGCTGCGGCCGCACGTCGTGCTGATGGACCTGCACATGCCGACCCTCGACGGCGTGCGCGCCACCGAGCTGATCACCTCGGAGCTGCCCGGCGTGCGGGTGCTCGCGCTCAGCACGTTCGACCTGGACGAGAACGTCGTCGCGGCGCTGCGCGCGGGCGCCGACGGGTTCCTGCCGAAGGACGTCTCCCCCGAGGAACTGATCGAGGGCGTACGCGTGGTCCACCGCGGCGAGTCGGCCGTCGCCCCGCGCCTGCTGACCCGGCTGATCGGCACCTACGTGCGCGCCGCTCCCCCGGCCGCGGCGCCGGCCGCGCTGGACGGGCTCACCGGGCGCGAGCGCGAGATCCTCGTGCTCATCGCCCGTGGCCGCTCGAACGCGGAGATCACGGCCGAGCTGCGGGTCTCCTCCTCGACCGTGAAGAACCACGTGACGAGCCTGTTCGCCAAGCTCGGCGTCCGCGACAGGGCGCAGGCCGTGATCGCCGCGTACGAGGCGGCGCTGATCCGCCCCGGCGAGTAGGACCACGCTCCCAGCGCGAAGACCGTCCCCCGGCAGGAGGATTCCGGCGCCCGCCGGCGGGACGCTGGGTCCATGACCGCGATCCGCGCAACGAACCTGAGCAAGCACTACGGCCGCACGGTCGCCGTGGCGGACCTGTCGTTCGACGTCGAACCGGGTCACGTCACCGGCTTCCTCGGCCCCAACGGCGCCGGCAAGTCGACCACCATGCGCATGATCCTCGGGCTCGACCGTCCGACCGGCGGCTCGGTGCTCGTGGACGGGCGACCGTACGAGGAGCTGCGCCACCCGCTGCGCAAGGTCGGCGCGCTGCTGGACGCCAAGGCCGTGCACGGCGGGCGCAGCGCCCGCGACCACCTGCTCGCCATCGCGCAGAGCAACGCCATCCCGGCCGCCCGCGTGACGGAGGTCCTGGAGCTCGTCGGCCTCGCCGCCGTCGCAGGACGCCGCGTCGGCGGCTTCTCCCTGGGGATGGCCCAGCGGCTGGGCATCGCCGCGGCGCTGCTCGGCGACCCGGAGATCCTGCTGTTCGACGAGCCGGTCAACGGGCTCGACCCGGACGGCATCCTGTGGATCCGCACGCTCATGCGCGACCTCGCCGCCGAGGGACGTGCGGTGTTCGTCTCCAGCCACCTCATGAGCGAGATGGCCCAGACCGCCGACCACCTCGTCGTCATCGGCAAGGGGCGGCTGATCGCCGACACGAGCGTGCGGGAGTTCATCGGGCGCAGCTCGCAGGGTCACGTACGGGTCAGGTCGCCGCGGCTCGCCGAGGTGGCAGAGCTGGTCAAGGTCGGCGAACTGCACGCCGACCACCTGCGGGTGACCGCGATGAGCCCGCTGGAGATCGGCACGCTGACCGCACGGGCCGGGATCCCCCTGGAGGAGCTCACGTACGTGCGGCCGTCGCTGGAGGCCGCGTACATGGAACTGACCAAGGACAGCCTGGAGTACACCTCATGATCGACATCCTCAGGTCCGAATGGACCAAGATCCGCTCGGTGCGTTCCACGGTGTGGACCCTCGCGGTCACGGTCGTGCTGATGCTGGGCCTCGCCGCCCTGATGGCGACCGCTGCACGCAACAACGCGGCCGTACCTCTCACGTTCGCTCAGACGATCCAGATGAGCCTGGCGGGCGGGCTGTTCGCGTCAGTGGCCATGGCCACCCTTGGCGTACTGGTGATCTCCAGCGAGTACCGCACCGGAGGCATCCGCACGTCACTCATGGCCGTGCCCGACCGGCTGCGGCTGCTGACCGCCAAGGTCGTGGTGTTCTCGGCGATCGCGCTGGTCGTCTCCGTGGCCGCCTCGGCGGGCGCGGTGGGCGTCGGCCTCGCGATCATCACGCCGCCGTCGTCCGAGGTCGGCGAGATCGTCCGGGCGGTGCTCGGGTCGGGCCTCTACCTGGCCGCGTGCGGGCTGTTCGGACTGGGCCTCGGCACGCTCGTCAGGCACACGCCCGGCGCGATCGTGTCGGCCATGGCGCTGATGCTGGTGCTGCCCCCGCTGGCGAACCAGCTTCCCGGCGAGTGGGGCAGGGTCGTCGCCGACCACTTCACCACGAACGCCGGCACCCTGGTCGTGTTCGGCACCGAGAACTCCTCCCTCGGGCCGTGGAGCGGCTTCGGAGTGTACCTCGGGTGGATCGCCGTCACCCTGGCCGCCGGAGCGGTCCTCCTGCGGCGGCGCGACGCCTGACGAGCTCAGCCGGAGGCCAGCTCGCGGCCGCGGTCGCGGGCGGCCTCGATGGCGGCCAGGAACGCCGCCCGCACCTTGTGCCGTTCGAGCTCGGCGATGGCGGCGATGGTCGTGCCGCCCGGCGAGGTGACGGCCTCGCGCAGGATCACCGGATGCTCGCCCGAGTCACGCAGCATGACGGCCGCCCCGACGATCGACTGGGTGACCATGTCGAGCGCGGCGGCCCTCGGCATGCCGAGCAGGATGCCGGCGTCGACCATGGCCTCGACCAGGTAGAAGAAGTAGGCGGGCCCGCTGCCCGACAGCGCTGTGGCGGCATCCTGCTGCGCCTCGGGGATGCGCAGCACCTTGCCGACCGGCCGCAGCAGGGCCTCGGTGCGCTGGAGGTGCTCCTCGCCCGCGTGCGCCCCGGCCGAGACGACGCTCATCGCCTCGTCGAACCTGATCGGCGTATTGGACATCACCCGCACCACCGGCACCTCGACCCCGAGCCGCTGCTCCACGAACGACGTCGTGATGCCGGCCGCGGCCGTGATCACCAGCTGATCGGGCGACACGTACGGAGCGATCTCGGCCAGCAGGGCCGCCATGTCCTGCGGTTTGACGGCCAGGATCAGGGTGGTGGCCGCCTTGGCCGCCTCGGGGTTGGCCGCGGCGCGCACGCCGTAGGTCTCGCGCAGTGCCTCCGCCCGCTCGGCCCTGCGGGCGGTCACCATGATCTCGCCCGGCTGGAGGCCCGCGCGCAGCAGCCCGGACAGCAGGGCCTCGCCCATCTTGCCGGTGCCCAATATCGCGATCATCTTCGTGTCCCTCGATGAATACTGCCTGGTCTGGCAGCCTATCCGGCTAGCGGCGGGACACCAGGGACCGCAGGAAGAAGGCCAGGTTCCCGGGACGTTCCGCGAGACGGCGCACGAGGTAGGGGTACCAGTCGTCGCCGTACGGCACGTAGACCCGCATGCGCGCGCCGAGCTGCGCCTGGCGGGCCTGCTCGGCGGGGCGCACGCCGTACAGCATCTGGAGCTCGTAGCCCGTCTGGTCGCGGCCGTCGAGCACCGCGAGCGTGGCCGCGATGCGCAGCAGCCGCGGGTCGTGGGTGGCCACCATGGGATAGCAGGTGCCCGCCATCAGCACTCTCAGGCACCGGACGAACGAGCGGTCGATGTCGGCCCGCCTGGCGTAGGCGCCCGGGGCGGTGTAGGCGCCCTTGCACAGGCGTACGCGGGCGCCGCTGAGCTTCTCGCAGCGATCGAGCGAGTCGGGCAGGTACGCCTGCACGACCACGCCCACGTCGGGATGCTCGCGCCGCAGGGCCGTGTGGACGGCGTGCAGGCCGGCGACGGTGTCGTGCTCCTCGGCGTCGAGCGTCACCGTGAGGCCCCTCGCCGCCGCGGCGGCACAGATGCGGTCGGCGTGGCCGAGCGCGAGCCGCTGCGACAGCCGCAGGCCGAGCGCGGTGAGCTTGACCGACACGTCGGCGCCCGCGGGCAGCCGGTCGAGCAGCGACAGGTAAGCGCCGACGGCGGCCTCGGCCCCCTCCTCGTCGGTGACCTCCTCGCCGAGACGGGCGACGGTGACGAGCAGCCCCTTACGGGTCAGCTCCTGGACCGTGGCGGCCGCGTCGCCGGCGCCGCGGCCTGCGACGTACCGGGCGACCACGTCGGCGGTCAGCGGTGAGGTGGTGACGAGCCGCTCGGCGCGTCGGCTCTTCGAGAGGGCGAGCATGGCCTGACGGAGCACGCCCTCCACCCTAACCGCCACCCCCGCCCAACGGCGATCATCAATCCACCGCACGCCGCCCCATCCGCGCGCCGACCCAGGGGACGCGCACGATCACCGACGCGTGCCGGGTGCGATCACTCCGCTCGCTGAACCAGGCACGCGCGTGCTCATCGATCCCGGGGGCGCTGAACCAGGCGCGCGTGTGATCCGTCCTAGGGGTATGCGGACTTTGACAGCGACTCTCCTCGCCGGTCTGGTGCTCGCGGCGGGATGCGGCACGCAGTCCCCGCCGGCCGCGCCCACCTCTGCGACGCCCGAACGGCCGCCGGTCGTGTCCAGCCCGGCCGCCGACTCCACGTCCCCCATCCCTCCCGAGACCCCTCAGCCGGTCAAGCCGGTGGGCAATGCGGTCAACGTCCACAAGATCGCCTGGCGTACGGCCAAGCCCGTCGCGGGGGGCAAGCAGGTGCGGCTCGTCTGGTGGTCCGGCGTGGCGCCCTGCACGGTGCTCGACCGCGTCGCGGTGAAGGAGACCAGGAAGACCGTCACCATCACCCTGTACGAGGGCACGGCCCCGCAGGCCAGGAACATGTCCTGCATCATGATCGCCGTCGAGAAGACGACGACCGTCACCCTGAAGCAGCCCCTCGGCAACCGCAAACTGGTGAACGGCGGCAAGCCCTGACGAAGCCCGCCAACGCGCGACCGCCGGACCAAGGAACGCATCCGCGCCCATGAGCCCGTGACCCCGGACCGGCCAGGACCCCGACGGCGTTCGCCCCAGGCGCGCGAACGCCGAACCGGGTGCGCTCATGAGCCCCCCGGAACTCACCGGCCACGGTCGGCGTTCTTCAGGCGTGCGATCGCCACGCCCCACCCTCCCAAGGATCACAAATACGGCGGCGATGCCCCAGATGTGCGGACGCCGAACCCGGGGAATGCTCTGCGCTCATGAGCTGTACCCAACCCCCCGAAACCGGCCGGAAGTACGGCGGCGAAGCCCCCACACGTGCGGACACCCCCCAAAAAAAGACCGTCGGGAGTACGGGCGCCGAAGCTCCCGCGTGTGCGGCCGCCCCACCCCCAAATCCGCCCGGAAGTACGGCGGCGAAGCCCCGCGTGTGCGGGCGCCCGATTCCGGGAATGGTTTTGCGCTCATGAGGGTTGAGTCGGGTAGGCTCAAGTCGTTTGACAAAGACGACACGCATCCATAGCTTGAGTCCAACCGACTCAACATTGACCACAAGGACGTACTCATGGCACGTGCGGTAGGTATCGACTTGGGGACGACCAACTCCGTCGTCTCGATCCTCGAGGGCGGTGAGCCCACCGTCATCGCCAATGCGCAGGGCTCGCGGACCACGCCGTCCGTGGTCGCCTTCGCGAAGAACGGCGAGGTCCTCGTCGGTGAGGTCGCCAAGCGGCAGGCCGTCACCAACGTCGACCGGACCATCCGCTCGGTCAAGCGCGAGATGGGCACCAACTGGTCCCAGGAGATCGACGGCAAGAAGTTCTCGCCGCAGCAGATCAGCGCCTTCGTGCTGCAGAAGCTGAAGCAGGACGCCGAGGCGTACCTGGGCGAGAAGATCACCGACGCCGTGATCACCGTCCCGGCCTACTTCAACGACGCCCAGCGTCAGGCCACCAAGGAAGCCGGCACGATCGCGGGCCTCAACGTGCTCCGCATCATCAACGAGCCGACCGCCGCGGCCCTCGCCTACGGCCTCGACAAGGAGCAGGACCAGACGATCCTGGTCTTCGACCTCGGCGGCGGCACGTTCGACGTCTCGCTGCTCGACGTCGGCCAGGAGGACGGCCACGGCTTCGTCGAGGTCAAGGCGACCTCCGGCGACAACCACCTGGGCGGCGACGACTGGGACCAGCGCGTCGTCGACGAGCTCGTCAAGCGCTTCCAGAACGCCCACGGCGTCGACCTGTCCAAGGACAAGATGGCGCTCCAGCGACTGCGCGAGGCGGCCGAGAAGGCCAAGATCGAGCTGTCCAGCCAGTCCGAGACCAGCATCAACCTGCCCTACATCACGGCCTCGTCCGAGGGCCCGCTGCACCTCGACGAGAAGCTGACCCGCTCCGAGTTCCAGCGGCTCACGGCCGACCTGCTCGAGCGCACCAAGGGCCCGTTCCACCAGGTCATCAAGGACGCCGGCATCAAGGTCTCCGACATCGCCCACGTGGTGCTCGTCGGCGGCTCGACCCGCATGCCCGCCGTCACCGACCTGGTCAAGGAGCTGACCGGTGGCAAGGAGCCCAACAAGGGCGTCAACCCCGACGAGGTCGTCGCCATCGGCGCCGCCCTGCAGGCCGGTGTGCTCAAGGGTGAGGTCAAGGACGTCCTGCTGCTCGACGTGACCCCGCTGTCGCTGGGCATCGAGACCAAGGGCGGCATCTTCACCAAGATCATCGAGCGCAACACGACGATCCCGACGAAGCGCTCCGAGGTCTTCACCACGGCCGAGGACAACCAGCCGTCGGTGCAGATCCAGGTCTACCAGGGCGAGCGCGAGATCGCGTCGTACAACAAGAAGCTCGCGACCTTCGAGCTGACCGGCATCGCGCCGGCGCCGCGCGGCATCCCGCAGATCGAGGTCACCTTCGACATCGACGCCAACGGCATCGTCAACGTCTCCGCCAAGGACCTCGGCACCGGCAAGGAGCAGACGATGACGATCACCGGCGGCTCCGCGCTGCCGAAGGACGACATCGAGCGGATGATGCGCGAGGCCGAGTCGTACGCCGAGGAGGACAAGAAGCGCCGCGAGGAGGCCGAGGTCCGCAACAACGCGGACGGTCTGGCCTACCAGACGGAGAAGTTCCTCCGCGAGAACGACGACAAGGTGCCGTCCGACATCAAGACCGAGGTCAACGACGCCCTCACCGAGCTGAAGAAGGCTCTGGAGGGCACCGACACCGACGTCATCCGCACCTCGGCAGAGAAGCTCGCGACGGTCAGCCAGAAGATGGGTTCGGCGATCTACGCCCAGGGCCAGCAGGGCGCCGGCGGCGCCGAGGGCGGCCCGCAGGGCGCCACGACCGGTGACGGCCAGAAGGCCGACGACGACGTGGTCGAGGCCGAGATCGTCGACGACGAGCCGAAGGACAAGTGATGCCGCGGAGTGAGAACGGACACGACGAGCCGGTGATCCGCGACAACCGCAAGATCGACCCGGAGACGGGCCAGGTCAAGGAGCACGCCTCCGCGGAGCAGGCGGCCGAGCAGCCGCCGGCCGCGGAGGCCGGCTCCGGCGAGCTGGCGGCCCAGCTCGCCGAGCGCACCGCCGACCTGCAGCGTCTCCAGGCCGAGTACGTGAACTACCGCAAGCGCGTCGAACGCGACCGCGTCGCGGTCAAGGAGCAGGCGGTCGCCGGAACGCTCATGGAGTTGCTGCCCGTGCTCGACGACATCGGCAGGGCACGCGACCACGGCGAGCTCACGGGTGGCTTCGCGAAGGTTGCCGAGTCGCTGGAGGCGGCGGTCGGCAAGCTGGGGCTCACCCCGTTCGGGCAGAAGGGCGACCCCTTCGACCCGACGGTCCACGAGGCGCTGATGCACAGCTACTCGTCGGACGTGACCGAGCCCACCGCGATCGAGGTGCTGCAGCCCGGCTACCGCATGGGCGACCGGGTGCTGCGCCCGGCGCGCGTGGCCGTCGCCGAGCCCGAGGACGCTCCCGCGGCGTCCCATGACGAAGAAGAAAACTGACAGCGAGGACGAAGGGCCGTAGATGAGCACCAAGGACTACCTGGAGAAGGATTACTACGCCGTCCTTGGTGTGCCCAAGTCCGCCACCGCCGACGAGATCAAGAAGGCGTACCGCAAGCTGGCCCGCCAGTACCACCCCGACAGCAACCAGGGCGACCCGACCAAAGAGGCCAAGTTCAAGGAGGTCTCTGAGGCGTACGACGTCCTGTCCGACAGCAAGCGCCGCAAGGAGTACGACGAGGCGCGCACGCTGTTCGGCTCCGGGGTGGGCGGCCAGCGGGCCGGCGGTGGCGGTTTCCCGTTCGACTTCGGCGACCTGTTCGGCGGCACCGGGCAGGGCACGGGCGGCGGCGCGGGCGAGCGGCTCGGCGACCTGTTCGGCGGGATCTTCAACCGGGGCGGCACCACCACCCGCCCCGGCGCGACCACCAGGCCGCGGCGCGGCCAGGACGTCGAGTCCGAGGTCACGCTGTCGTTCACCGAAGCGGCGCAGGGCACGACCGTGTCGCTCCGGCTGACCAGCTCCGCCGCCTGCACGGCGTGCAGCGGCACCGGCGCCAAGGCGGGCACGACCCCGAGGGTCTGCCCCACCTGTGAGGGCACCGGCGCGGCCAGCCGCAACCTCGGCAACTTCGCCTTCTCCGAGCCCTGCCGCGACTGCAAGGGCCGCGGGCTGATCGTGGACGACCCCTGCCCCGTGTGCGAGGGCAACGGCCGGGCCAAGAGCACCCGTACGATCCAGGCCCGCATCCCGGCGGGCGTGGCCGACGGCCAGCGCGTCAAGCTCAAGGGCAAGGGCGCGCCCGGCGAGAACGGCGGCCCTGCGGGCGACCTGTACATCGTGACGCACGTCAAGCCGCACCCGGTGTTCGGCAGGGCGGGCGACAACCTGACCGTCACCGTCCCGGTGACGTTCACGGAGGCCGCGCTCGGGGCCGAGATCAAGGTGCCGGTGCTGGGCGGTCTGCCGGTCACGTTGCGCATTCCGCCGGGCACGCCCAACGGGCGCACCTTCCGTGTCCGCGGCAGGGGCGTCACCCGCAAGGACGGCACCAAGGGCGACCTGCTCGCCACGGTCGAGGTGGTGGTGCCGCAGACGCTCGACGACAAGTCACGTGAGCTGCTGAACGAGTTCAGCACCGCCACCGCGGGAGAGGACCCGCGCGCCGAGCTCATTCAGCGAGCCAGAAGCGAGTGAGCCGATGGACGCCAACTACTTCGACCTGTCAGACGACACGCCTGTCTATGTGATCTCGGTGGCCGCGCAGCTGTCGGGGCTCCACCCGCAGACGCTGCGTCAGTACGACCGGCTCGGGCTGGTGAGTCCAGGACGCACCGCGGGGCGCGGCCGCCTCTACTCCACGAGAGACATCATCCAGCTCCGCGAGGTGCAGCGGCTCTCCCAGGAGGAGGGCATCAACCTCGCGGGCATCAAGCGGATCCTGGAGCTCGAGAACGAGGCCCTGCGCCTGCGCGAAGAGGTTCACCGTCTGCGCGCCGAGATGAGCATGGTCCGAGCGCTGATCCGCTACGAGCTTCCACCGGGGGCCTGAACGACATGGACTACAAGCTCACCCAGAAGAGCCAGGAGGCGCTTTCGGGGGCCATGCGGCGCGCCGCCGCCGAGGGCAACCCCGAGATCTCCCCGGCCCATCTGCTGACCACGCTGCTCTCCCAGAACGGCGGCACCGCCGTGCCGCTGCTGGAGGCCGTCGGCGCCGACTGGCGCGCGATCCGCACCCGTACGGAGGAGCAGCTCGCGGCGCTGCCGAAGGCTCAGGGTGCGACGGTGGGGGCGCCGTCGAGCTCGCGCCAGCTGCTGACGGTGCTCAACACCGCCGCCCACCACGCCAACCGCCTCGAAGACCTCTACGTCTCGACCGAGCACCTGCTGGTCGGCCTGGCCGCCGACGGCGGCCCGGTGGCCGAGCTGCTGAAGTCGCAGGGCGCGACGCCGCAGGCGCTGCTCGACGCGTTCGAGAAGGTACGCGGCCACGCCCGCGTCACGAGCGAGACGCCCGAGGACACCTACCAGGCTCTGGAGAAGTACGGCGTCGACCTGACCGAGCGGGCCAGGGGCGGCAAGCTCGACCCGGTGATCGGCCGCGACTCCGAGATCCGCCGCGTGGTCCAGGTCCTCAGCCGCCGCACCAAGAACAACCCGGTGCTCATCGGCGAGCCCGGCGTCGGCAAGACCGCCGTCGTCGAGGGGCTGGCGCAGCGCATCGTGGCCGGTGACGTGCCCGAGTCGCTGCGCAACAAGCGGCTCATCTCGCTCGACCTCGGCGCCATGGTGGCCGGCGCGAAATACCGCGGCGAGTTCGAGGAGCGCCTGAAGGCCGTGCTCTCCGAGATCAAGGAGA
Organism: Nonomuraea maritima; assembly: GCF_900100395.1. GTDB lineage: Bacteria > Actinomycetota > Actinomycetes > Streptosporangiales > Streptosporangiaceae > Nonomuraea > Nonomuraea maritima. Next base: position 46,506 of record NZ_FNFB01000024.1, read on the forward strand.
GCAACGGGCAGGTCGTGACGTTCATCGACGAGCTGCACACCGTCGTCGGCGCGGGAGCAGCCGAGGGCGCGATGGACGCCGGCAACATGCTCAAGCCGATGCTGGCCCGCGGTGAGCTGCGCATGATCGGCGCGACCACGCTCGACGAGTACCGCGAGCGCATCGAGAAGGACCCGGCGCTGGAGCGGCGCTTCCAGCAGGTCTACGTGGGCGAACCGTCCGTCGAGGACACCATCGCGATCCTGCGCGGGCTCAAGGGCCGCTACGAGGCCCACCACCAGGTGCAGATCGCCGACAGCGCGCTGGTGGCCGCCGCCGCGCTGTCCGACCGCTACATCACCAGCCGGTTCCTGCCCGACAAGGCCATCGACCTGGTCGACGAGGCCGCCTCGCGGCTGCGCATGGAGATCGACTCCCGTCCGGTCGAGATCGACCAGCTCCAGCGCAACGTCGACCGGATGAAGATGGAGGAGCTCGCCCTGTCGAAGGAGACCGACGAGGCCTCCGTACAGCGGCTGGAGCGGCTGCGCCAGGAGCTCGCCGACCGCCAGGAGGAGCTCAACGCCCTCGTCGGCCGCTGGGAGCAGGAGAAGGCCGGCCTCAACAAGGTCGGTGAGCTGAAGAAGCAGCTCGACGAGGCGCGCGGCGCCGCCGAACGCGCCCAGCGCGACGGCGACTTCGAGTCGGCCTCCCGGCTGATGTACGCGGAGGTGCCCCGCCTCGAGCAGGCGCTCAAGGCCGCCTCCGAGGCCGCGCAGCCGGAGAACGCCATGGTCAAGGAGGAGGTCGGCCCCGACGACATCGCCGAGGTGATCTCGTCCTGGACCGGCATCCCGGCCGGGCGGCTGCTGGAGGCCGAGACGGCCAAGCTGCTGCGCATGGAGGACGAGCTCGGCCAGCGCCTCATCGGGCAGCGGGCGGCCGTCCAGGCGGTGTCCGACGCCGTACGCAGGAGCCGGGCTGGCATCGCCGACCCCGACCGGCCGACGGGCTCGTTCATGTTCCTCGGCCCGACCGGCGTGGGCAAGACCGAGCTGGCCAAGGCGCTGGCGGAGTTCCTGTTCGACGACGAGCGGGCGATGACCCGCATCGACATGAGCGAGTACTCCGAGAAGCACAGCGTGGCCCGGCTCGTCGGCGCGCCTCCCGGCTACGTCGGCTACGAGGAGGGCGGTCAGCTCACCGAGGCCGTCAGGCGGCGCCCGTACACCGTGGTGCTGCTCGACGAGGTGGAGAAGGCGCATCCTGAGGTCTTCGACATCCTGCTGCAGGTGCTCGACGACGGCCGGCTGACCGACGGCCAGGGCCGTACGGTCGACTTCCGCAACACGATCCTGATCCTCACGTCCAACATCGGCTCGCAGTTCCTGGTCGATCCCGCGCTGGAGAACTCCGCCAAGCGTGAGGCCGTGATGGGGGCGGTGCGGTCGTCGTTCAAGCCGGAGTTCCTCAACCGGCTCGACGACGTGATCCTTTTCGACGCGCTCGGCACCGAAGAGCTGACCCGCATCGTCGACCTGCAGGTCGACCGGCTCGCCCGGCGTCTCGCCGACCGCCGGCTCACGCTGGAGGTCACGCCGGCGGCCCGCGAGTGGCTGGCCCTGACCGGCTACGACCCCCTGTACGGCGCCCGTCCGCTGCGCCGCCTGGTGCAGTCGGCCATCGGCGACAAGCTGGCCAAGGCGGTCCTGTCGGGGCAGATCGTCGACGGCGACACGGTCAAGGTCGAGCTGGGCGACGACGAACTCATCGTCCAGCGCGCCTGACCGCCAACACCCCGGATCGCGCCCCACCCGCTCATGCGGGCGGGGCGCTGCCGTTTCGTGCGTGGAGGGCCGCCCGTGGCGCGGTGAGGTGTGGTGGGGGTGTGGGTGTGTCAATGGAGCGTGTCGAGGCGCGGTGATCGTCCGGGGCGTTGGGTAAGGTTCGCTTCACCCTTCGGGCAAGCCGCGCTCGCCCCTCGCAGCACGTGACTACGGTCCCATTCCGTCAGATCAGCGAATCGATCAGAGGGACGTGCAGTGTCAGTGCAGAAGATCGGGAGCATCGTCGCGGCCGCCGTTCTGACCGCGGGGGTCAGCTGGTGGTCCACCGCCCCGGCGGGGGCGGGCTCCTGCGTGAACGCCGAGTCGGCGCTGCTGTCGCACACCGCGTTCGCCTCCTACTGCGACCTCGCGTCGCACGCCGGCAGGAGCATCCACGGCAGCAGCCGGATGGCCACGGACGAGTCCGCCCAACTGGCCATGGCGGCCGGCGAGCTGGCCCAGGAGCTCGGGCTGACCGGCCTGGCGGCGCCGAAGCCGGTGCTGGGCTCGGCCGACCTCGGCGGCACGGCGGCGACCTGGGGCATGCCGGCGCTCAACGCCGCGTCCCCCGCGGTGCTGCCGATGACGCCCGCGCTCCAGGACGTGTCGACGGCGCCGAGCGTGCCCGCGTTGCCCGTACTGCCGCAGACGCCGGACCTGGCGCGCAGGACGCCGCCGGCCAAGCAGCGGCTCGCCGGGCAGGTGGGCCGGCCCCAGGTCCCCGGCTCGCCCGTGAAGGTCAACCACAACGTCGCCGAGCCCGTACACGACATGGGCAAGGACGTGGCGGGCGCGCTGCTGGAGAAGGGCGGGAAGACGAGCGGGCTCCCAGAGGTGACGCAGGGCCTCGGCACGCGATGACCATCATGTCCGGGCGCGGAACGTGCCTGCCGTGCCCGGCTCCACAAGAAGAGGCCGCGGTCGTCACGACCGCGGCCTCTTCACCTCTCAACGCCCGACGAACCGGTGATCGCTACGGATCAGCCCCTGCCCGTCCAACTGGAGCAAGTCGAAGCCAACAACGTGAGGCTCACGCCCTTCGATGAGCGGCAGCAGGATCGCGACGAGCGCGAGCGTGATGAGGCTGGCGCTGAGCCCGAACAGGTCGCCTGGATCAGCAGGCCGCCGATGAGCCGACCGAAGACGGCACCCAGCCCCATGGTCATGGCGTAGGCGTTGAGCGCCCTGGCCTGGACGGGCCCGCTGTAGGCGGTCGGCAGGATGGCCAGTACCTGCGGGGCGAGCACGGCGGCGGCGATCCCCTGGGCGACGCGGAAGGTGATCAGCGCGCCGGCGCCGGGAGCCAGGCCGCAGCCGAGAACTGGCGGAAGCTGTGCTCAAGGCATGAGCATGAGGGCCCTGCCGGTGGCGGCGGGCCCTCGCGGGTTCGGGCGTCAGGAGACGAGCGCGTCCAGCTCGTCCTCCGGGAGGCCCAGATCGACCCGGATGCGGTAGCGCGTCCGCAGCGCCGCCACGTGTTCTGGGTCGCTCTCGTCGCTGCCCAGAGCCGCCTGGGTGGCCCACTCGAGGCCCCCTTGGAGATCGCCGTAGGCGACCAGCGTCTCGGCGATCGTGTGAGCGGTCGCCGTGGAGACGTCGCCCTCGGAGCGGATGGTCTCGATGACCTCCCTCGCCTCACTCGGCCGGTCGAGCTCGAACAGCGTGTCGGCGATGCCGGCCCGCGGGTCGAAACCCGCGTCGCCGCCGTCCTCGACCGCGCGCTGGAAACACTCCATCGCGCGTGCGGGCTGGCCCGCCGCTCGCCACTCCTCGGCGGCGAGGACCAGGATGGACGCCCTGGAGACGTCGCCGGACGAGTAGTCGAGCGCGACGTCGTAGAGCCGACTGGCCAGGGAACCGTGGTCGTCGGCCAGCAGGGCCTGCTCAAGCAGATGATCAAGGTGCTCACGGGTCACATGCGCCACACTGCGAGAGTACCGAGCCCGCCGGTTCTTTGCCCGGTCAATCCGCATCGCCGGTCCCGCACAAATTAGGCAACGTCTCACCCAATCGCGTGCTCAGTATGCGTATCGACGCAGGTCACAGGGCATTAATCACTCGCTTTGCCGCCACGCGAGCGGAGGGACTGTGATGGGCATGTCCAAGCAGACGACCTTCATGCTGGCCTGTGCCGTCGTCCTGTCTGCCCTCGTTCCCGGGGTGGCGGGCTACCTTTCGGGCCGCTTGGAAGCCATCGAAACGGCCGAGCGTAACCTCCGGGCCCTCGAAGCCAGGCTCGACGTCCGCGAGGCCAGGGGCGTGCGTCCCGCGCTGGCCGCGCCCTGTCAGCGTACGCAGGAAGAGTCGCAGCTGCAGGAGACGCCCGCCACCGCGCTCGGCGAGAACCGGAGCGAGAGCACGAGCCAGCGGCGCTGGGCCCGTGACGTGTCGGCCTGGCTCGAGGAGGTCGAGCAGGCCGACCGCGACCAGACGCCCTACCTCGGCGACCACGACCCAAGCTGACGCGACAGGAACCCTCTCATCAGCTGCTTGGCCGCGTCGATGATCTCGGGAGCCCCCTCGGGGTCACGGCGGAACGCCAGTTTCAGCACGGCGTCGCCGGCCTCGACGGCGACCAGCACGGCGAGGTCCAGCGCCGCGCTGTCGGCCAGACCGAACTCCTTCAGGAACAGCCCGCGCAGCCGTCCCGCGATCACCGTGTTGTTGTCGGAGTCGGAGTCGAGCAGGTTGAGGTCGACGACGTCGCCGAAGTGCAGGCTCTTGAACCCGGAGACCGTACGGTGCATGTCGACGTAGATGTCGATGATCGCGTCGACGGCCTCCCACCAGCCGCGGTAGTCCTCCTCCAGGAAGCGGCGGTCGACCCTGCGGACGAACTCCTCGACGTTGCGGCGGGTGAGCTCCTGCGTGATGGCGCGTTTGTCCGGGAAGAACTGGTACACCGAACCGATCGCCACGCCCGCCCGGTCGGCTATGCGCGTGGTCGACAGGGCTTCGTACCCTGCCTCGTCGAGCAGTTCGGCGCAGGCGTCGAGCATCCGCTCGACGCGCCGGGCGCTACGGCGTTGCGCCGGTTGGCGTCTGAGGGCTTTGGGGGCGTTGCACTCGTCATCCGGTTGCGGCGAAGACACATGCTTATCTTCTCCTGCTTGCGCGATCATTACCTGTCAATTTGGGGATTTCTCCGGGGACGGACGTGCTTGGCCGACCATCTCATCGCCCATAGCACCATTTTTGGACATGGGAAATTTCCCTTCCGGAACGGCCGCCTTTCAACGCGCAGCGACCGATACACGTCCCCCTGACGCCGGGCACGCGTTCACACAGCTGCGCTGACCTGCTGATCCCTGGTGGGACACGACACAGGGGCCCCGACGTGCGTAAGCGCGGGACACCGCCACACCCGACCACGGACACCGCCCCTTTCCGCCGCGCCAACCGAAAGGCGGCCCGCTAGGCGGGTTCGCCCGTTTATCGCAATGTCCGATACTTGACAATCAGCGACGAAATTCCATGAAAGATTTTCCATTAGTCGGATATCCCGGGGTGGCGGCCGCTCCTCCGACCGAGGCGCGGGCAGAAGGGCCGCGGGACAGGGGCGGGGGTTACGGGCGGGCGGACAGGCCGGTGCAGGAGCGGAGGGACTCCCAGTCCGCTATGGCTCGTGTGCGGGACGAGCCCGTCATCGGGACGGGGATGCCGCCCTGGATGGTGGCCGGGGTCCAGGTGTCCTTGAGGATCTTGCGGCCGTTGATGGTCAGGGTCAGCACGCCGGTCCTGCCGGTGGTGGCGGGGTTGGAGTTGTAGAAGACGAAGTTCCCCATCCCGTAGCTCACGTACGCCTTGTTCAGGTAGCCCGCGCCGAGCAGGATGTGCGCGTGGCCGCCGACCACCACGTCGGCCCCCGCCTTGACCAACTTGGGGGCGAGCCCGAGCTGGGCCTCGTTGGGGCACCGCTGCAGCTCGGTCCCCCAGTGCAGGTGGACGATGACGGTGTCGGAGTTCTTGCGCGCGTTCCGTACGGCCTTCAGCAGGTCGCTCTCGTTCTTGGCCGAGGCGAGGCCGCCCTGCCGGGCCGTGGCCGTCCACGACGGGATGAACTCGGCGTCGATCACCTGCGTGGCCGCGATGACGGCCACCCGGTTGCCGTTCACGGTCCTGCGGAACGGCCGGTACGCCTGTTCCGCGTTCCTCCCGATCCCCACGACGGGGAACTTGCTGCTCCTGATGGCCGCCAGCGAGTCGGCGAGACCGCTCTGCATGTAGTCCATGCCGTGGTTGTTGGCCATCGACGCGACGTCCACCCCGGCGGCCTTGAGCGCGGCGAAGGCGCCGGCCGGGGCCCTGAAGGTGTACTGCTTGCCGGGCGCGGGAGTCCCCCCTGTGGTGATGGCCGTCTCCAGGTTCACCATCGCGAGGTCGGCCTTGCTCAGCACGCGCGAGATCGGCCCGAGCGCCGTGCGCGGGTTGTCCAGCCGCGCGCGCAGGAAGCCCTCGAAGTGCACGTCCCCGCCGAAGGCGATGGTGAACGGCCGGCGCTGCGGCGTCGGCTTCCGGGACGGCCTTTCGGCCGGCGGCTGCTGGGAGGCGGCCTGCGGCCCGATCGTCGCGCGCTGGGGTTCGCGCTGCACGGGTGCGGGTGCGGGTGAACACGCGGTCAGCAAGGCGACCACGACGAACAGGGGGACGGCGAGGGGGATTCTCATCTGCCGGAACTTCCGCTCGAATCCATCTATATGGGGATTCGAGCATGCCATGACGGACCGACTACCGCGCAAACTCCCGATGCTTCATCAACTTGGACATAGCGCTACGCGTCTCGTCGTCCAGGGGCATGAAGACCACCAAGCGGAGTTCGGGCACGGCCATGAGATTGGTGGTGCTGAAGCGCAGCGTCCCGTACCGCGCGTGCCGCAGGCTCTTCACCCGCACCCCCGGCTCGGCGACGTCCTGGCGGGCCCACAACCGCGCGAACTCCGCGCTCTCCTCGCTGAGCCGCCGGACGAAGTCCTGCCAGCTGGGGTCGTCGGCGTGCCTGCTGTAGGCGCTCCTGAAGATCGCTACCGACCGCGCCAGCTCGCTGTCGCGCTCGACGACCACGGTCTCGTGCGAGGTGTTGACGCACGCCTGCCAGAGCGAGTTCCGCTCACCCTCGGGCGCGGCGACCACCTCAGGGAACAGCCCCGCGTACGCGGGGTTCCACGCCAGGATGTCGCAGCGGCTGTTGGTCACGTACGCCGGCATGTCGCCGAGCCGGTCAAGGATGGCCTGCATCTCGGGCGTCACCTGGCCGGAGTCGCCCGGTGCCGGCTCCTCGGCCTGGCCGGCCAGCCGGTAGAGGTGGCGGCGCTCGGCGCTGTCGAGCCGGAGCGTCCGCGCGATCGCGTCGAGCACCTGGCTGCTGGCGTTGATCGGACGCCCCTGCTCCAGCCACGTGTACCAGGTCACCCCGACGCCCGCGAGCTGGGCGACCTCCTCGCGCCGCAGCCCCGGCGTGCGCCGCCGCGCGCCGGGGGCGAGGTCGACCATCTCGGGGGTGATCCGCTCACGCCGGCTGCGCAGGAACGCCGACAGGTCGGTTCGCCTCGCCTCCATCACATGCACTTCTCCACTATGGGGGCACGCGGGACACTCAACCAGTTACCCGTAATACCAGTATAAAGAGGCTCTCGTTACTGGTATCCGCTGGGCTGCAAACTGGTCATCATGTCGCAAACAGCTGCGGTTTCCTCGCCAGCAACTGCCGGAACACAGAAGGGCAGGGCCGGGGGCCTGCTCCTCACGATCATCCTTGTCGGGCAGTTCCTGGCCATCCTGAACGTCAACATCGTGAACGTGGCCATCCCCACCATCGAGTCGGACCTGCACTCCTCCGGGGCCGGTCTGCAGCTGATCGCGGCCGGTTACACCATTGTCTACGCCGTCCTGCTGATCACCGGAGCCAGGGTCGGCGACCTGTTCGGCTATCGCAACGCGTTTCTCGGCGGTTTGACGGTCTTCACGATCGCCACGCTCGGCGCCGGCCTCGCGCCGTCGACGACCTGGCTGGTGGCCGCCCGGCTGCTCCAGGGCGCGGGGGCGGCGATGATGCTCCCGCAGGTGATGACGCTGATCCAGCGCAATTACCGCGGTGCGGCGCGGGGGCGCGCACTCGGCCTGTGGTCGCTGGTGATCAGCGGCGGCGTGGTGATCGGACAGGCGCTCGGCGGCGTCCTGCTGGGTCTCGGCCTCGGCTGGCGGATCCTGTTCCTGGCGCTGGCGCCGATCGGGTTGCTGCTGCTCGCGGTCGGGGCACGGGTGCTGCCCACCGACGCCGGCGGCGGCCGGGCGGGGCTCGACCCTGGCGGCCTGGTGAGCCTGGCGGCGGCCGTGCTGCTCTTCGTGGGTCCCCTGGTGCTCGGACGCGACCTCGGCTGGCCGGTGTGGGGCTGGGTGGCGATGGGTCTGAGCGTCGTGATGTTCGTGGTGTTCGTCCGTATCGAGCGCTGGGTGACGGCCCGGGGCCGCCGTCCTCTCGTGGACGCGCGCGTGCTGCGCGCGCCCGGCATGCGTCCTGGCCTGGTGACACAGCTGTTCGGACCGGCCACCTGGGGCGCGTTCCTGTTCACCTCGGCCCTGCACCTGCAGGGCGACCTGCACCTGACGCCGCTCTCGTCCGGCATGATGCTCGTGCCCTGCGCGCTGGCGTACGCGGCGGTCGGGCTCGCCTGGCCGCGTCTTCCCGCGCGCCTGCAGCGTCCGCTCGTGCCCGTCGGGTTCGTGGTGGCCGCGCCGTCGTACCTGGGGCTGGGGTTCTTCGCCTCGGGCGGTGTGGCGTACGCGGTGACGAGCGCCCTCATCGGCGCCGGGCTGGGCGTGCTCGTCGCGGTGACCACCATGGCCACCGAGCACGTCGACAGCGCGTACGCCTCCGACGCGAGCGGCGCGCTGCTCACGGTCATGCAGCTCGGCCAGGTCATCGGCATCTCGACGGTCGGGACGCTGTTCATCTCGCTGCAGAGCCGGACCGACGGCTCCGCCTCGCTGCTCTCGTCGATCGCCATGGCGGCCCTGGCCGTCGTCGCCGGCCTGGGCTCCCTCTTCCTGGTACGCCGCCGAGCGGCTTAGGTTGCATGATTCGTAAACTTGAATAGTTCAAGTTAACGGCGTAGGTTGGCGTGCACGGGGGACGACAACCGGCGCCGCACCAGGTCGGACCGCGGGTCGCCGCGGCCCGGCCGGTGAACGTCACGGGGACGAAGCCGGCGGCGCCTGCCGGGACGTCTGCCCGAGCCGCATACACCGACATTCGGAGATCGCGCCATGACGACCAGGCCCACCACCACGGACGACGCGGGCATCCCCGCCCCGAGCGACGAACACTCGCTCTCTGTCGGCCCGAACGGCCCGCTGCTCCTTCAGGACCACTACGTCATCCAGAAGATGGCCCACTTCAACCGGGAACGCGTCCCGGAACGCGTGGTCCACGCCAAGGGCGGCGGCGCGTTCGGCGTCCTGCAGATCACCGAGGACGTCAGCCAGTACACCAAGGCCAAGCTCTTCCAGAAGGGCGCGCAGACGCCGCTCCTGCTGCGCTGCTCGACCGTGGCCGGCGAACTGGGCAGCGCCGACACCGCGCGCGACCCTCGCGGCTTCGCGCTGAAGTTCTACACCGAGGACGGCAACTACGACATCGTCGGCAACAACACGCCGATCTTCTTCATCCGCGACCCGCAGAAGTTCTCCGACTTCATCCACAGCCAGAAGCGGCGCCCCGACAACCACCTGCGTGACCACAACATGCAGTGGGACTTCTGGACGCTGTCACCCGAGTCGGCCCACCAGGTCACCTTCCTGATGACCGACCGCGGCACGCCCGCGAGCTGGCGGCACATGCACGGCTTCGGGTCGCACACCTTCCTCTGGTACAACGCCGCCGGCGAGCGGTTCTGGGTCAAGTACCACTTCAAGACCGACCAGGGCATCCAGAACTTCACCGCCTCCGAGGCCGCCGCGCTGCAGGGCACCGACCCCGACTACCACACCCGCGACCTGTACGAGGCGATCAAGCGCGGCGACCACCCGTCGTGGACGGTCAACGTGCAGATCATGCCGTTCGAGGCGGCGGCCGACTACCGGTTCAACCCGTTCGACCTGACCAAGGTGTGGCCGCACAGCGACTACCCCGAGATCACGATCGGCAGGTTCGTCCTGAACCGCAACCCCGAGAACTACTTCGCCCAGATCGAGCAGGCGGGCTTCGAGCCGTCGAACCTGGTGCCCGGCATCGGCACCTCGCCGGACAAGATGCTGCAGGGCCGCCTGTTCTCCTACCCGGACGCCCACCGCTACCGGATCGGGCCCAACTACCTGCAGCTGCCGGTCAACGCGCCGCGCGTGCCGGTCAACTCCTACAACTTCGACGGTCCGATGGCCTATCGCAACCCGGAGGGCCTCGGGTTCGCGCCCAACTCCTACGGCGGACCGGTGGCCGACCCGGCCCTGTACGAGGCGGAGAACTACCACGTCACTGGCGAGATCGTCCGCTCGGCGTACGCCAAGCACGCGGAGGACGACGACTACGTCCAGGCCCGCGCCCTGTGGGAGAACGTGCTCTCGGACACCGACCGCGCCCACCTGGTGGACAACATCGTCGGCCACGCCTCGGCGCCCGAGGTGACGGCGGAGATGAAGCAGCGCGTGGTGACGTACTGGACCAACATCCACAAGGACCTCGGCCACCGCGTCTCCCAGGCCCTCAGCCTGTCCTGACCCTCTTGCACAACGGCCCGCGTCCCACCGCGACGCGGGCCGTTCTCATGGCACCGTAGAGTCATGAGCTCACTAAGTCGCCGCCCCCGCACGTCACCGTTTCTGCTGCTGACGCTGATAGCCGCCGTCTTGCTCATGTCAGCCACCTTGCTGTCACCGCTATTACTAGAACACCTCGTGCCTTCCGGGCCCCCTTGGCAAGAACTGAGCGCTGTGGGAGAAACCTACGGAGCGGCGTCTGCAGTCATTTCCGCGGTAGCGCTGGTCGCCATCGGCTTCTCTCTATTCCTGCAAGCCCGCGAGGCTAGATTCGCCCGCAGGGCGGCCGAACGCGCGCATCACTTCGATCTGATGCAGCTCCAGATAGAGAATCCGGAGCTGAGTAGGGCCTTGGGCATGCCGACCACCGGCCTTTCACCCCAGTTGCACATCTACCTCAACCTCGTTCTGTCGTACTGGGAGATGCTTTTCTTGGTGGGGGAGATGCCAGATTCCGTGCTCATCGAGTACGCGAAGGGCGACTTCTTCGGCACACAGGCCGGAAGACAGTACTGGGAGGGCACTCGCGAGTACCGCCTCGCGATGGCCAAGAACCGAGCCAGTCGGCGGTTCATTCAGGTGATCGACTCGGCTTGGCAGCAGCTTGCGCCGCTGGAGCCGCCTGCCCCGACAACAGACGCCTCACCACCTCGTCGGAACGTCCAGGCCGCCGCAGTAGGCGCCACCGCCACGGCAGCCGTCGCCCTGATGATCATCTGGCTCACGCGATCGAAGAAGGGGCCCACCAATACTTGATCAATAGGGACATCGGTGTGTCATGCTAGGCAAGTCTTCTGCGCTCAAGGCTAGGAGCTGGAAGCTCACGGAGGCGTCGCCTCCCACCCCGAACGGCCCTGCAGGTTGTCCCACCAACTTGCAGGGCCGTTCCTCATACTCATGATGCGCTGACGGCCAGCGAGGTGAGGTCGAACTCGCCCTCGCGCACACCAGCGGTGAACGCGGCCCACTCGGCAGGCGTGAAGACCAGGACCGGACCGTCCTGCTCCTTGCTGTCCCTCAGCGCGATGTTGCCATCAGCCAGTGGCGCAACCTCAACGCAGGTCGCCGCACCGTTACAGAACGTGCTCTTCTGCCAAGCTACCGTGCCGTGCATATACATTTTCTCCCCAAATACCAAAAGGGGCACCATTGCCCCTTTTGAGGTTTTTGTCGTTTATCCCCGCCACAACATGGCCTTGCGCTGGATCAAAACCCGGGACTCGCTTTCATCCAGGGCTTCTGATCTCAGGTGGTCGAAGGCCGATTCGTATCCAGCCACCCGGCCGAGGTCTTCGACAAAGTCGGCAGTATACAGCTGCTCCAGATACACCACATCATCGAAGGATGCGAATTTGAGGTGAATAAAAGCACCCGTGTTGACGGGGTGAACTGAGTCCAGGGTCAGGACCCGGACGCTGACGTGCGGCAACAGGGACACCTCCAGGAGATGCTCCATTTGTTCACGCATCACAGCGGGCTCGCCAAAACGGCGCGTGAGGGCGGACTCGTCGAGAACGACCATCAGAACACAGGCATCGGGCCGGTACAGCACCCGCTGCTGCCTGTCGAGACGGGCCTCGACTCGACTTCTCACACCACTATGCGTAATGCGCGCTATACCGCGGGTCGCCAGGATGACTTCCCTCGCATAGGCCTCCGTCTGCAGGAGGCCCGGCACTACCTGGGGTTCCCAGTCGCGCTGCGTAGTGGCCTCCGCCTCCAGCCCGAGAAATTTTGTGTACTCAGCGGGCAGAGCGTCCTCATAATCTTCCCACCAGCCACGCTGCTCAGCGTCTCGCAGCAGTGAGAAGAGTTCGTCAAGCTTCTCTCCGCCAACATGATAAAGCTTGGCCAGCGCGGCGATGTCGTCAGTGCTGGGCATCGTCTTCGCGGCCTCGATGCGGCTCACCTTGCTCGGTGACCAGCCGAGGTCTCGGGCCGCTTTCGCCCCGGTGAGGTTGCGTCGCTCACGGAGCAGGCGTAACTCCTGGCCCAACCGGAGCCGCCGTACCGTGGGACTGCCGTGCTGCGGTGGCACCGTCGACACTCCTTCTCGGGGGAAATGAAGGTGTAGCCGGAAGGGATCGTTTGGGGCACGCCTGTTTGGGGCCGTTCGCTCAATCTTACACTGCAACTTGCACGCGTACTGCTACAAAGCCTTGCCAGAAGGCTTTCACGGGTAGAGCCTGGTAGCAAGACAACCTTCGGCGGAGGCGCCGGGCATGGATGAGGTTTTCCTGCCTTGCCGGGGTCCACGTCCAACTAGCGCTTCTCGTGCAAGTTGCAGGGCAAGCAGAACAGCAAGAAGCGAAGAAATTTAAATCTTCCGTTTCTCGAAGTATTGCAGCATCGCCTACACCGAGAGACGATCTGAACCAGGAGGGATCCCGAGTGGTGAGGAGGCCGGAGATGACGACACGGCCGTACCCACCGGGCCCTACCGCAGTCATGAAGCGCCCCGCCGAAGGGCGCGCAGCCGGCAACGACGCCGTCCCGGAAAAGAAGCTCTGCCCCAGGGAGGCCGTTTGCCGGAAGGACTACACCGTCGCCTGAAGAAATCAGCGCACGCCTGCTCGATCGAGCACGAACAAAGCCGGACCGAGGCTGATCACCGACTCGCCGCATATGGGCTGCCACCCTGCGGCGAAACGGCCATCAGCCATCGGGCCGGGCCAAGAAGCCACCTCTGAAATGCCGCGAAAGGGGTCTTCTATGTACTCACAAGGTACCAAGAGGCTCAGCCGAATCAAGTCCCGGATCCGGGAACTCATGGCGTGGACCGACCGCGAGATCTGCATGGAACCGGACGAATTCGCACACCGTATGGGCTGGACCGTGAAGCGCACCGGATTCGGTGCCCGTCGCTACCGCGACCCACGCTTCGACCAGCTCCGTGTCTCCTACCGGGTCATCGAGGAGGTGTCCTGACATGTCGAGGAATCCACGCAACCAGATCTACCCCGCCACCGAGGACCTCCCCCCGGGCCGCGGCGGAGGCGCACTCGTCCGGCTCTGGCGGGCACGCAGTGAGCTGCTGCTGCTCGGTGGGCTGGGCGTCCTGGCGCTGACCTTCCTGAGCGCCGTCGCCAACGGCCATTGGACGCCCTTCGTCGTGCTGTCCAGCGCGGTCTCGGCCCCGGCCGTGACCAAGCTCGGACGCAATTGGCTCGTCGCCCACTTCTGGTGCGTGGTCTCCCGGCACCGCCTGCAGCGCGTCTGCCTGGAGACCACGATGCACACCCGCGCGGGCCGGATCCCGCTCGTGTTATGGATCACGCCGACGGTGACCGGCGAAAAAGCCTTGATCATGGTACGGGCGGGCATCTCCGCCGAGGAGTTCGAGGCCTACCGGGAAGAGATCGCGGCGGCCTGCTGGGCACGTACCGCGAATGTCTACCGGCACCGCGACCGGGCGCAGTTCCTCATCGTGGAGATCGTGCGGCGTGACGAGGTCCCCGGCACGTTCTCCCCCGGCCTGGAGCGCCTCTACGGCAACCGCTCCTGGGTCGCGCTCCGCTCCGAGCTAGAGGAGCCGCCTGATCTGCGTACCGGCGTGCTCCTGCCGCGCCTCGCCGCATGACCGACCTGCCGAGACCTGGGGACAGGGGCCGTTCCCAGGGGTGACAGCCCCGGAGACCGCGGGGGCTCCGGGGCTTCCCCACTACTGCTGAAAGGACGGCATGAAGCCGGACGAACTTCGCCGCGCGATCGAGGCGGGCCGCGCGACCGCCACCGACCTGGGCCTGCGGGTCGACGAGGTGGTGGTCATCCACGACTCCGACCGCGTCGCGCTGCGCCTGCTGCCCTGCGACGTCCTGGCCAGGGTGGCGTTCGTGGCGCAACTGGCCGAGTCCCGGTTCGAGGTGGAGGTCGCGCACCGCCTCGCGGCCGTCGGCGCCCCGGTGGGCGAGCTCGACCCCAGGGTCGAGCCGCGCGTCCACGTACGGGACGCCTTCGCCGTCTCGCTCTGGACGTACTACGAGCCGGTGGAGTCGGAGATCGCGCCGGCCGACCACGCGGACGCGTTCGTACGGCACCACGCCGCCCTGCGGCGGATCGACCTGGACGCACCGCACGTCACCGACCGGATCGCCGCGGCGCTGCGAGAGGTGGAGAGGTCCCCCGAGCTGTCCGACGCCGACCGCGCGCTGCTCACCGGCACGCTCGGCGGCCTCAGCTTCGACAGGGCCCGCGACCAGTTGCTGCACGGCGAGCCGCATCCGGGCAACCTCCTGAACACCGCGAAGGGGCCGCTGTTCGTCGACCTCGCCACGTGCTGCCGCGGGCCGGTCGAGTTCGACCTCGCCCACGCGCCGGAAGAGGTGGCCGCGCGCTATGCGGGGGCCGACCACGCCCTGGTGCTCCGGTGCCGCGCGCTGAACTGGGCGATGTTCTCGGCCTGGCGCTGGCGTCCGGACGACAGGATGCCCGATCGCGACCGCCGGCGAGCGGAGGGGCTCGACCTGGTCCGCGCCGCGCTCGACCGCTGCGGAACGGCGATTCCATGATCGACGTACTTGCTGGTCACGCAGTGTTCACCGGAGTTCCGGTCACGATTTCACCAACCGGGGTGATCACCGCACATTAAGGTGTCGCGCGTGACTATCTCGCCAGAAGAGGACCGCCTGAACGCCCAGATCGCCTTTGCCATCGAGATCGACAAGTTGAAGCGGATCATCCGCCGCAACCACTTGATCGACGGCTCCCGGAGAGAGAACACCGCGGAGCATTCGTGGCACGTGGGCATGCTGGCAATGATCTTCGGTGAGCATGCGCCACCCGGAACCGACCTGCAGCGGGTGGTCGCCATGTTGCTCGTGCATGACTTGGTGGAGATCGACGCCGGTGACACGTTCATCTACGACCCGGTCGAGGTGGCCGCACAGGCCGAGGCCGAGCGGGCCGCCGCCGACCGCATTTTCGGCCTGCTGCCCGCCGACCAGAGTGCGTGGATGCGGGAGTTGTGGGACGAGTTCGAGGCCATGCGGACGCCGGAGGCGAAGTTCGCCAAGGCGCTCGACCGCTTCTCCCCCATCCTCGCCAACCACCTCACCGAGGGCGGCACCTGGCCGCTGTTCAAGGTGAAGGCTGCCCAGGTCAAGGAGAAGGTACGGATCATCCAGGAGGGCTCGCCCTCACTGGGCGCCTATGCCCTTGAGCTGGTCGAGCTCTCGGTCGCCAAGGGGCACCTGGCCGAGTGATGCCAGCAGGCCCGGGGTAGGGAACTTGTCGTGAAAGAGCAAGTACGAGCGAACCGCTGGCAATTGCGGCGTTTCGCCGGTCCCGTTGCCCTCGCCGACCGGCTGGAGAAGTCGAAGGCCATGGACAAGCCGGTCGGCGTCCTGGCCAAGGCCATCCGCCGGCGCCTGCCGCAGAGCCCACTGCGCGACATGCTGCACGGCGTTCCCCTGGGCGAGCCGGTGCACCCGCCGCTGGCGACGGTCAGCCTGGGCTGCTGGCTCTCCACGGCGCTGCTCGACCTGGCCCGCGCCGACCCGCGGGCCTCGCGGCTGCTGCTGGCGGCGGGCGTGCTCAACGCCCTGCCGACGGCGGCGGCCGGGCTGACCGACTGGTCCTCGCTCCACCGCGAGCAGCAGCGGGTCGGCTTCGTCCACATGATGGCGAACCTGGCGGCGCTCGGCCTGTTCTCCGCCTCGTTGGCGGCCCGCATCCGGGGCCACGAGCGGCCGGGCCGGGCGCTGTCGTACGCGGGGCTCATGGTGGGCGGGCTGGGCGCGTACCTGGGCGGGCATCTTTCCTTCCGGCAGGCCGCGGGCGCCAACCACGCACCCGAGGTCACCCACCTGGTGCCGCTCGGCTGGCACGACCTCTGCCCGCTGCGCGACCTGCCCGACGGGCGGCCGGTGGCGCGGCGGCTCGGCTACCTCCAGCTGTTCGTGCTGCGCCGGGGTGAGGAGGTGACGGTGCTCGCCGACCGCTGCCCCCACCTCGCGGGCCCGCTGCACCAGGGGCGGCTCGTGATGGAGAAGGGCGAGGCGTGCGTGGTCTGCCCGTGGCACGGCAGCACGTTCCGCCTGGCGGACGGCACGGTCAAGCATGGTCCCGCGACGGCTCCCGCGCCCGTGTTCGAGACGCGGCTCCGGCGTGACGGCACGGTCCAGGTGCGTCCCGGCCTCGCGTGACCGTCCGGCTCAGCCGGACTCGTCGGCGGGGTGCTCCACGAGGGCGAGGATGCGGCTGGACATGAACCTGGCCGTACGCACCGCCGTGCCGCTCCGGGTGAGCTCGCTCACCTCCACGAACCCCCGCCGGGTGGCCACCTCGACCCGCCGACCGGCGCGGGTGGCCGTGATCTCGTAGGTACGGGGAGTGCCGTCGCCCGCATCGATGACGATTTCCACCCGGTCACCCTTCATGACCAGATAAATACCCAAATCCCGCTTTCCGTACACCAGTACGATTTTTCGCGAGCGCTGCGACCTCAGGCGTACGTGGACTGCTGGGAGTCGCTCTCCGAGGCCTGACCCGGGACGCGCGCTCAGCCGTACAGCAGCGAGATGATCGCGACGATGCCGACGAGGACGATCACGGCGCGCAGGATCGGGGCCGGGATGCGGCGGCCGAGTCGCGCGCCGAAGAAGCCGCCGACCACGGCTCCCAGGGCCACGCCGGCCACGGCCGTCCAGTCGACGTCGGCGACCAGCACGAACAGGACGGCGGCTACCCCGTTGACGAGTAACGCGAGGACGTTCTTGGCCGCGTTCACCCGCTGCAGCCCGTCGTCGAGGAAGATGCCGAGCAGCCCGATGAGCAGCACACCCTGGGCGGCGCCGAAGTAGCCGCCGTAGACGCCCGCGCCCAGCACCCCGAGCCAGAGCGCCATCCCGCCCTGCGGATGGGGGTCGTCGCGCCGCGCGGCGACCCAGGCGCCGAGCCTCGGCTGCACCATGACGAGCACGCACGCCACCGCGATCAGGGCCACGACCACGACCTGGAAGACGTCCGGGTCGAGGAACAGCAGCAGGATGCCGCCGATCAGCGCCCCCAGCGCCGAGGCGGCCCCCAGGCGCACCAGCCGGTCACGCTGGCCGGTGAGCTCGACGCGGTAGCCGTACGCGGCCGTGAAGGAGCCCGGGACGAGGCCGATCGTGTTCGAGACGTTGGCCGTGACGGGGTCGACACCGAGCGCCAGCAAGGTGGGAAACGTGATCAGCGAGCCCGACCCGACCACCGCGTTGATGGCGCCCGCCACCATGCCTGCTGCGCAGATCGCGGCGAGTTCCCACCCCGTCAAGAACGCTCTCCCTAGGTGTCGTCCTTGGGGGGCGTGAACAGGCCTCCAAGACTTTCCAGGACCTTGCCCATCTCTGATGGGACGATCCAGATCTTATTGGCATCGCCCTTGGCTATCTCGGGGAGGGTCTGGAGGTACTGGTAGGCGAGCAGTTGCTGGTCGGGTTTGCCCTCGTGGATGGCCTTGAAGACCATGTGGATGGCGTCGGCCTGACCCTTGGCGCGCATCGCCTGGGCCTCGGCGTCGGCCTGCGCGCGCAGCACCGCCGCCTCCGCCTCGCCGCGCGCCCGCAGCACCGCCGCCTGCTTCTCGCCCTCGGCCGTGAGGATCGCCGCCTGCCGCTGCCCCTCCGCGGCGAGCACGGCGGCCCGCTTGTCGCGGTCGGCGCGCATCTGCTTCTCCATCGAGTCCTGGATGGAGGCGGGTGGGTCGATCGCCTTGAGCTCGACCCGGTTGACCCGGATGCCCCACTTGCCGGTCGCCTCGTCGAGCACGCCGCGCAGCGCCGTGTTGATGTCCTCGCGCGAGGTCAGCGTGCGTTCGAGGTCCATGCCGCCGACCACGTTGCGCAGCGTCGTGACCGTCAGCTGCTCGACGCCGACGAGGTAGTTGGCGATCTCGTACGTGGCCGCCTTGGGGTTGGTGACCTGGAAGTAGACGACCGTGTCGATGGACACCACGAGGTTGTCGGAGGTGATCACCGGCTGCGGTGGGAAGGACACCACCTGCTCGCGCAGGTCGATGAGCTCCTTGATGCGGTCGACGAACGGCACCACCAGGTTGAGGCCGGGCGCCAGCGTGCGGTGGTAGCGGCCCAGCCGTTCGATGACGGCGGCCGTGGCCTGCGGGATGATGCGGATGGTGCGGACCACGCCGAAGCCCGCCGCCGCGACCAGGACGAGGGCGACGATGAGCTGCTCCACGGACATGGTCACGCTCCGAAACCGAAGGACCCGACTCCGTAGATCCTAGTTGGTGTCCCGTTGACCGGCGGGCGGTTCAGCGTGAGTGACCTTTATCCGCATATATCGGGTTTTACAGCGCTCGCGCGTACCAACGACCCTCCGCGCTGCGGTCCAGGGTCAGCGGCACGCCGAACGTCTGCGACAGGTTGTCGGCCGTCATCACGTGGTCGAGCGGACCCTGCGCCACCACCGATCCGTGCCGCAGCAGCAGCCCGTGGGTGAACCCGCTCGGCACCTCCTCCACGTGGTGCGTGACCAGCACCAGCGTCGGCGACCTGAAGTCGCCGGCCAGCAGCGCCAGGCGGCGCACCAGGTCTTCCCTGCCGCCCAGGTCCAGCCCGGCCGCCGGCTCGTCGAGCAGGAGGATCTCGGGGTCGGGCATGAGAGCGCGGGCGATCTGCACCCGCTTGCGCTCGCCCTCCGACAGCGTGCCGAATTGCCGCCTGATGAGGTGGGCCGCGCCCATCATGTCGATCAGCTCGACGGCCCTGGTCACGTCGTTGGAGTCGTACTCCTCCGTCCAGCGGCCCATGATGCCGTACGACGCCGTCAGCACGAGGTCGATGACCTTCTCCTCCGGCGGGATGCGCTCGGCCAGCGCGGCGCTCGCCAGCCCGATGCGCGGCCGCAGGTCGAACACGTCGGCCTGGCCCAGCCGTTCGCCGAGCACCTCGACGACGCCCTCGCTCGGATACAGCAGCGTGCCCGCGACCTGCAGCAACGTGGTCTTGCCCGCGCCGTTGGCGCCGATGACGACCCAACGCTCGTCCTCGTTGACCGTCCAGTCGATGCCGCGCAGCAGGGCCGCTCCGTCGCGCCTGACGGCAACGTCCTGGAGCCGCAGCACCTGACCACCCATCCCCGATCCCTCCCTAGGAGTCACCCTGGGGACAAACCTATTGCAGGGCGAGCGCTTATCGTGGACCGGTGCCTCCTGAAACGACTGTCTGCCCGTCCCTCGTCGCGTGGGGGAACGCGTGGCTCGCCGGTCACGTGGGCCTCGACGAGGCGGCCGACCATGTGGAAACCGCCGGCGGCCCTGTGGTCGCGGGCGACGTCCCCTTGCGTAAATATCTGGCAAACCTGCGCGTGGGCGGGCTGCGGGAGCTCCGGCTCGCCCTGCCCGCGCCGGGCGATCCCCTCGGCCTGTCTGGCCCCGCGCCGTTCAACGCGGCCGCCGTCGACGCCGGACAGGCCGTGATCGCGGTGCTCGACGACCGCAACCTCGGGCTCGTGCCCAACCCCGACCTGCGCGGCTCGTCCTACGTCGGCGTGCGCCTGGAGGTGTACGAATCCGGGCCCGTACGCCATGACCTGCCGTCGCTGGCCGAGGCCGAGCGGGAGCTGTCCGACGTGATGCGCGCCGCCACCGAGGCCCTGGCCGGGGTCGACGGGCCCATGCCCGGCCGTCCCGAGCGGCTCGCCCGTGGTGGGGAGCTCGCGCCCGGCTACCCCGCCCGCGCCCACCGCGTCTCCACCCTCGCCACCCGCCTCGCCGCCGTGCTGCGGCTCGCCGACGAGCGCGGCCTCACCTCGGGCCAGGTCACCGTACGCGGCGCCGCCCTGCGTGAGCTCGACCACGCCGTACGCCGTGCGCTCGTGGCGGCCCATCACGCCATCTTCGAGCCCGTCAGGAACGCCTGACGCTCAGGCCAGCCCGTGCCGTACGGCGTAGAGGGCGGCCTGCGTGCGGTCCTGGACGCCCAGTTTCATGAGCACGTTGGAGACATGCGTCTTGACCGTCTTCTCGGCGACGGCGAGGCTGCGCGCGATCTCCCTGTTCGACCGGCCTGCCGCGATGAGCGTGAGCACCTCGCGTTCGCGCTCGGTCAGCGGCGCCGGCCCCGTCGCGGCGGGCCCCGCTGAGGGGGTCAGCATCGCCTCCGCCGCCTCCGGGGCGAGCAGCACCTGCCCGCCGTGGACGGTCCGTACGGCCTGGACGAGCGCGCCCGGGGCGACGTCCTTGTAGAGGAACCCGGCTGCTCCCGCCCGCAGCGCCGGGCCCACGTCGGACCGGTCGCTCACCGAGGTCAGCACGATCGCCCTGGTCGCCGACCCGGACAGCCGCCGCAGCGCCCCGAGCCCGTCGAGCACGGGCATCTTCAGGTCGAGCAGCAGCACGTCGGGGCCGAGCTCGGCGACCAGCGCCACGGCCTGTTCGCCGTCGGCCGCCTCCCCGACCACCGTGATGTCGTCCTGCAGGTCGAGGAACGTCCGCAACCCCTGCCGCACCACCGGATGGTCGTCGGCGATCAGCACCCGGATCACCCGCTCACCTCCACGCGCACGGTCGTCCCCTGGCCCGGGACCGACTCGACCGTCAGGACACCGCCCACCGACTCGGCCCGGTCACGCATCGACGCGAGGCCGAGGCCACGCGAATCGGCCTGCTCGAAGCCGCGCCCGTCGTCGCGCACCTCCAGGACCGCCCTGCCGCCCTCGTACGCGATCCGCACCGTCACGGACGTCGCCGCGGAGTGCCGCAGCGCGTTGTGCAGCGCCTCCTGCACCACCCGCAGCAGCTCCACCTCCACCGCCGGGTCGAGCGGCGGCAGCTCGCCGTACTCGAACGTGACCAGCGACGGATGGAGGCGATCGAGCATGCGTACGTGCTTGCGCAGCGTCTCGGTCAGGCCGTGCCGGTCGAGCTCGGCGGGACGCAACTCGACGATGACCGCCCGCAGCTCCGACAGCGCCTCCCCGGCCAGCCGCTGGACCCGGTCGAGCTCCTCGGCCGCCTTGTCGGGGGATCTGTCGAGCAGCGTCGCGGCGGCCTGGGCGCTCAGCCGCAGCGAGAACAGTTTCTGCGTGACCGCGTCGTGCAGCTCACGCGCCATCCGGTTGCGCTCCTCCAGCATGGCGAGCTCGCGTCCGCGTTCGTAGAGCCGCGCGTTGGTCAGCGCGATCGCGGCGTGCGTGGCGAAGAGCGTCAGCAGGTCCTGGTCGTCGGCGGTGAACCCGCCGGGCGTGCGCTTGTTGGCCAGGAAGATGATGCCGAGCACCCGGTCGCCGTCGCGGATCGGGACGCCGAGGAAGTCCTTCATCACCGGATGGGCTTTCGGCCACCACTCGAACCGGGGGTCTTCCCGCAGGTCGGCCAGCCTGACCGGGCTGCCCTCGCGCAGCATCGCGCCGAGCATGCCGTGCTGGCGGGGCAGCGGGCCGATCGCGGCCCACTGCCTGGCGGTGAGGCCCTCGGCGACGAACTCGGCGAACGACCCGTCGTCGTCGGGCACCCCGAGAGCGGCGTGGCGGGCGTCCAGCAGCTGCTGCGCCGAGCGCACGATGACCTGCAGCACCTCGCGGACGGACAGATGGCGGGTGACCGCGAGCACGGCCGAACTCACCGCGTGCAGGATCTCGTCTCGGTCGGCCGCCACGCCACCAACTCTAGGGGCGGCAGGTCCTAGGACGATGGACCGAGTACGGGCCCGGTCCGCGGCCCGATGTCCGCCGGGCGCCGCGTGCCTAGCGTCTGGTCCATGACGAAAACCGCACTGATCACCGGCGCGTCCCGCGGCCTCGGCCTCGCCCTCGCGAGGTCGCTGGCGGGCGCCGGCTGGAACCTCGTCCTCACCGCGCGCGGGGCCCGCGACCTGGAACGGGCCGCCGCCGAGCTGGGCGCCACCGCGATCCCGGGCGACGTGACCGACCCGGCGCACGTCGCCCGGCTGGCCGCCGCCGTGCCCGCGCTGGACCTGCTCGTCAACAACGCGAGCGACCTCGGCCCCACGCCGCTCCCGCCGCTCGCCGACCACCCGCTGGGGGCGTTCAAGACGCTGCTGGAGACGAACGTCACCGCGCCGCTCGCCCTCGTCCAGGCCACGCTGCCCGCGCTGCGCGCGTCCGGCGGAGCGATCGTCAACGTCACCTCCGACGCCGCCACCGGCGCGTACGAGGGCTGGGGCGGCTACGGCGCGACCAAGGCCGCGCTGGAGCAGCTGTCCAACGTGCTGGCCACCGAGGAGCGCGGCGTACGCGTCTGGTGGGTCGATCCGGGCGAGATGAACACCCGGATGCTCGCCGACGCGCTGGGCTCGGAGGAGGCCGCCTCGGCCGCCGACCCGGCCAAGGTCGCCGCCGCGCTGCACGACCTGGTCGGCTCGCGTCCGGCCAGCGGCAGGGTGAGCCTGCAGTGACCGCCACGCTGGACTTCACGCTGCCGCCCGGCCTGTCGGCCCGCGAACCTGCCGAGGCCCGCGGCCTGGCCAGGGACGCCGTACGGATGCTCGTCTCGCGCGGCGAGCTGGAGCCGTCCCACCACCGCTTCGGCGACCTGCCTGACCTGCTCGACCCGGGCGACCTCGTCGTGGTGAACAACTCGGCGACGCTGCCCGCGGCTGTCCGGCTCGACCGGCTCGCCGTGCACTTCTCCACCGCCGCGCCGGACGGCACGTGGCTGGTCGAGCTGCGCCAGCGCAGCGGGACGGCCACCGAACCGTACGCAGGGGGCGAGCCCGGCGAGTGGCTGCCCATGCCGGGGCGGGCCACGCTGCGGCTGATCGCCCGCGAGACCCCGCGGCTGTGGCGGGCCACCCTGGACCGGGACGTGGAGCCGTACCTCCGGGCGCACGGCGTGCCGATCCGCTACTCGTACGTCGACCGTGACTGGCCGATCGAGGCGTACCAGACGGTGTTCGCGACCGTGCCCGGCAGCGCCGAGATGCCGAGCGCGGCCCGGCCGTTCAGCGCCGAGCTGGTGACGGCGCTGGTGGCGCACGGGATCGGCATCGCGCCGATCACCCTGCACACGGGAGTGGCCTCACCCGAGAAGGACGAGCCTCCCTACGCCGAGCGGTACGAGGTGCCGGCCGCGACGGCACGCCTGGTCGGCCTGGCCCTGGCGAACGGCAACCGGGTGGTGGCGGCGGGCACGACCGTCGTACGGGCCCTGGAGACCGCCGCGGACGCGCCCGGGCACGTCACGGCCTCCTCCGGCTGGACCAGGCACGTCGTCACCCCGGAGACCGGCGTGCGGGCCGTCACCGGCCTGATCACCGGACTCCACGAGCCGCGCTCCAGCCACCTGCTCATGCTCACGGCGATCGCCGGGGCGCCCGCCCTGGCCCGGGCGTACGACGCGGCGCTCGGCGCGGAATACCTGTGGCACGAGTTCGGCGACACCCACCTGATCCTGAAAAAGTAGGCTTTACTGAAACTTTGCCGGACGGTTGACTCCTCGCCGGCTTCGGGGACGCGGCCCCCTCGTCGCACCGGCACCCGTGTCTCAACAGGTGACCAGCTTCACGGGCACGATGCCCGGAGCAGTACCGTGGCTGAATGTGGACCAGCGCACCCTCCTGATCACACTGACCGGCCCCGACCGTCCGGGCGTCACCTCGCGGCTGTTCTCGGTGCTGTCGAAGTTCCCGGTGACCGTCGCGGACATCGAGCAGGTCGTCATCCGAGGCCGGCTCACGCTGGGCGTCCTCGTCGCGTACGCGGGCGGTGCCCCCACCGGCACCGGCTCCACCCTCGGCGCCATGTGGACCGCCGTCGAGCAGGTCGCCGAAGACCTCGGCATGGAGGTCGAGCTCTCCACCGGCTCCCAGACCCGGGAGCACCGCCGCCGCGGCCGCCTGTCGGTCAGCGTCCTCGGCGCCACCCTGCAGCCGGCCGCCATCGCGGGCATCGCCGGCCGCATCTCCGCCGCCGGCGCCAACATCGACCGCATCGAACGCCTCGCCCAGTGGCCCGTCACCTGCATCGAGCTGTCGGTGTCCGGCGCCGACCCGGTCGCCCTGCGCGTGGAACTCGCCGCCGAGGCTGCCGCGCAGGAGGTCGACGTCGCCGTCCAGCGCACCGGGCTGTCCCGGCGGGCCAAGCGCCTCATCGTCATGGACGTCGACTCCACCCTCATCCAGGGCGAGGTCATCGAACTGCTGGCCGCGCACGCGGGCTGCCTCGACGAGGTCGCCCGCGTCACCGAGGAGGCCATGCGCGGCGAGCTCGACTTCGCCGAGTCGCTCAAGCGCCGCGTCGCCCTCCTGGAGGGGCTGCCCGCCGAGGTCTTCGACCGCGTGCGCAAGGAAGTGGTGCTCACCCCAGGCGCCCGTACGCTGGTGCGCACGCTCAAGCGGCTCGACTACCGCTTCGCCATCGTCAGCGGCGGGTTCACGCAGATCACCGACTCGCTGGTCGAAGAGCTCGGCATCGATTACTCGGCCGCGAACGTCCTGGAGGTGGCCGACGGCCGGCTCACCGGACGCGTGGTGGGCGAGATCGTCGACCGGCCGGGGAAGGCGCGGGCGCTGGAGAGGTTCGCCCACGAGGCCGGGCTGCCGATCTCGCAGACCGTCGCCATCGGCGACGGGGCCAACGACCTCGACATGATCGCCGCGGCCGGGCTGGGTATCGCGTTCAACGCCAAGCCTGTGGTCCGCCAGGCGGCCGACACGGCCGTCAACACGCCGTACCTCGACTCGATCCTCTACCTGCTCGGCATCTCCCGCGACGAGGTCGAAGCCGCAGACGCCGAAGACGCCACCCACTGAACATCAGCGTTCCCCGGGGTCAGTGTTCTTTGGGGTCCCAGTGGGCGGTCAGGCGGCCCTCGCCGGGGGTGAGCTCCTCCCACGGGGTGTTCACCTCGATCACCGCGAACGCCCCCGGGTGGAACGCGTAGTCGCCACCCGCCAGCCCCACGGCCAGCTCTTGCACGCCGGGGTTGTGCCCGCACAGCACGACCGTCCGCGCGTCCGGGTCGCACCGCCGTACGATCTCCAGCAGTTCGTCCGCGTACGCCTCGTAGATGTCACGCTCGTAGCTGATGTCCTTGCCGGGGAAGGCGAGCTGGGCCGTACGCCGGGTCCTGACCGCGGGTGAGCAGAGCACCACGTCGGGGTCGAGACCGGCCGCTCTGAGCTCCTGGCCGACCTGCTGGGCGTCACGTTCACCCCGGTGGGTCAGCGGCCGCTCCCTGTCGGCCAGCCCGGCGACGTGGGCGGCCTTGGCATGACGCAGCACGATCAGTGTCCGCAAGAGATCATCCCGTCCTGGTGGCCAACACGGACAGGCCCACGATCACGGCCAGGATGGCGATCATCGCCAGCAGGATCAAGCCCAGGGCCTTGCCCCCGTTGGGCTTCTTGTCGTCGTCCACCCGCCCAGTTTCCCACCCACCCCCACCCCCTCCTCCACGGGTCCTCCCAGACCCCCAAGGCCAGAAAACAGGCCCACCCATCACCCCCCGCCCCCACTCCCGGACGCGACACACCCGCCCTCCCTGGACGGGAGAGCGGGCGTTCCCGCTGCGCCGGCCCCTGGACGCGGAACGCCCGCCCTCCCGGAGCGGGAAGGCGGGCGTTCGAAACGGGTTCTCACGACGCGACGGGCTGGTGCTCTCGGTCGTTGTTGTTGGACGGTGACGTGGTCACCGAACGGCGCTTGGACACCACGATGGCGATGACCACCACGGCCACCGCGAACACGGTGATGCCGATGCGCAGCGTCGGGTTGTCCGCATACAGGACGACCGCCGGCGCGACCAGCAGCGCCACCAGGTTCATCACCTTGATGAGCGGGTTGATGGCCGGGCCCGCGGTGTCCTTGAACGGGTCGCCGACCGTGTCGCCGATGACGGTGGCCGCGTGGGCCTCGGAGCCCTTCCCGCCATGGTGACCGTCCTCGACGAGCTTCTTGGCGTTGTCCCAGGCGCCGCCGGAGTTGGCGAGGAAGACCGCCATGAGCGTGCCGCAGGCGATGGCGCCCGCGAGGAAGGCGCCGAGCGGCGCGTACCCCAGCGCGAAACCGACGGCGATCGGCGTCATGACGGCCAGCAGACCCGGCGTCGCAAGCTCCCGCAGCGAGTCACGGGTGCAGATGTCGACGACCCGGCCGTACTCGGGCTTCTCGGTGCCGTTCATGATGCCGGGCCTGCTGCGGAACTGGTCGCGTACCTCGAAGACCACCCGCATCGCGGCCCGGCCCACCGCCATGATCGCGAGCCCGGAGAACAGGAACACGACCGCGGCGCCGATGATCAGGCCGACCAGGACGTTCGGCTGGTCGATGCCGACGCTGAAGGTGGAGAACGAGCCGAGCGCTTCCTTGATGGACGTGGTCGCCGCCGCCAGCTGCGTCTCGACCGACGTGCGGAACGCCCCGAACAACGCCGTCGCGGCCAGCACGGCGGTCGCGATGGCGATGCCCTTCGTGATGGCCTTGGTGGTGTTGCCGACGGCGTCGAGGCTGGTCAGCACGCGGGCGCCTTCGCCGTCGACGTCGCCGGACATCTCGGCGATGCCCTGGGCGTTGTCGGAGACGGGGCCGAAGGTGTCCATGGAGACGATGACGCCGACCGTGGTCAGCAGACCGGTTCCGGCCAGCGCGACCGCGAACAGGGCGATGGTGACGTTGCCGAAGCCGAGCAGGAACGCCCCGTAGACCGCGCCGCCGATGATGAGCGCCGAGTAGACGGCCGACTCAAGGCCGACGCTGATGCCCGCCAGGATGACGGTGGCGGGGCCGGTGGCGGAGCTCTCGCCGATCTCGCGTACCGGACGCCGGGTCGTCTCCGTGAAGTAGCCGGTGAGCAGCTGGATGGCGCTGGCGAGCACGAGCCCGATGAGCACCGCGACGATGGCGATGAACCGCGGGTCGGCGTCGGACTGCACGGCGGCGTTCGTCAGGCCGGCGAAGGTGTCGGGCAGGTACCAGAACGCGGCCGCCGTCACCAGGACCGCCGAGATCGCGGCGGAGATGAAGAAGCTGCGGTTGATCGCCGCCATGCCGCTGCGGTCGCGGTCGCGCATCCCGGTGACGAAGATGCCGATGATCGCGGTGATGACACCGATCATCGGGACGATGAGGGGGAAGATCAACCCCTCCTCGCCGAACGCCGCCCGTCCCAGGATGAGGCTCGCGACCAGCATGACCGCGTACGACTCGAACAGGTCGGCCGCCATGCCGGCGCAGTCGCCGACGTTGTCGCCGACGTTGTCGGCGATGGTGGCCGGGTTGCGCGGGTCGTCCTCGGGGATGCCCTGCTCGACCTTGCCGACCAGGTCGGCGCCGACGTCGGCCGCCTTGGTGAAGATGCCGCCGCCGACACGCATGAACATCGCGAGCAGCGCCGCCCCGAACCCGAACCCTTCGAGCACGTGCGGCGCGTCACCCTGGTACATGAACACCACGACGGCCGCGCCCAGCAGTCCGAGGCCGACGGTGAACATGCCCGCCACACCGCCGGTGCGGAACGCGATGCGCATGGCGCGCTTCTCGCCCGACTCCTTGGCCGCGGCGGCCACGCGCACGTTGCCGCGCACGGCCAGCCACATGCCCATGAACCCGGTCAGCGCGGAGAACACCGCTCCGACCACGAAGAAGATGGAACGTCCGATGCGTACGTCGGTTTCTCCTGGCAGCAGGAGCAGAAGGAAGGGAATGACAACGACGAAGATCGCCAACGTGCGGAACTGGCGCGTGAGATAGGCTCCGGCGCCTTCTTGTACGGCACGCGCGATGTTCTGCATGCGTTCGGTGCCCTGGCCGGCGGACAGCACCTCCCGCACCAGTCCGCCGGCTACGGCTAGCGCGATCAGTGCGACCGCGGCGACCACGATCACGATGGTGAGATTGTTTCCGCTCAGGGCCAGATTGGACGCTGGCTCAGCCGCCAGCATGTGCCTGCTCATCGTTCTCCTCGGCAAGACCGGTCGTCCTGCCCGGGCGGTGCCTCCCGGCTACCTCGGCGGGTGGTGCGGCACCATCCGGGTTGTGGGTGCCGCTTCCGGTTGAATCCGCGTTCCGCCGGATCACCTTGGCCGGTGCCGGGAGTCTACGCACGCACACAACGGATATGAAGGCTCTGAGGGCCGGTAATTACGCGAGTGTTGAGTAATCCCCTGCTTGTGCCCGGGTTTGGGGTCTGACAAGCGATATTTCCGTTGGTTTGAGGTCACAGCAAGCGTCCAAATCGGCCGGACCGAAATACGAACCACATGGACGCCAGTGAAACCTGTCACCTCACCCGAGAGGCCGACCGGCACCCCATTCCGCCCCTACGTTGCACCCGGCCTACAGCAGCTCAAAGGCGATGCGGAGCAAGGAGGACCACCCCTACGAACCCGATCCAGACAGCAGCCTGCCAAAGAACCCAAGCCACCACCAAATCAACCTCCAAGGAACAGGACCCTAAATTCAAGCATTCACCAACAATCCCCCAAGCTGGAGCACCAACACTTGGCGGCAGATACGCGAACAAGCCAGTCATATCGCCAGGCCCCGAACCCCACCCAGCGAGATACTCACCCCCTTGACCATCCACCACCTGAACTCACCAGGACAATTGCCTCCCGCCGTAGTGGCAACACAACCGCACTCCACCGTGCGGCACTCCGCCCGTCCTCCCCACCGCACGACCGCGGCCCGCCCGCGTGACAGCACAACCGCACCCCACCCGTCCTCACCGCCGCACAACCGCGCCCCGCCCGCATGACAGCACGACCGCACTCGACCCATCCCACGCACAGCGACAGCCGCCCGCCCGCACACCCATCTCGACACAGCCGCGCTCCACCCGCCCCGCCACACGACCGCGCCCACCCACGCCCACAGCACGACCACACCCCCCGTCCTCACCGCCGCACAACCGCGCCCCGCCCGCGTGACAGCACGACCGCACTCCACCCATCCCGCGCACCGCGACAGCCCTCCGGACAGAGCCCCCACCCGAACGCCCATCTCGGCACAGCCGGGTTCCACCCGTCCAGCAGCCGTACTTCTCGGGCCGAGCGGCGCCGCCATGGTCACGGCGGCGGCCGTCGCGCCTCCGCTGTGGAGCGGCACCGAGCAACAGCCCGCCAGCCACCGGCGGCCACCTGCCACCACGTAACGGGCGATCGCCGCCCCGGAGCCTTCACCACCGCGCCAGGACGGCGTCACGCCCGCCCCTCAGCACGGCAGCGTCATACCTGCAGCGTGACGGTAGCCGTCCAGGCCCTCTCTACCGAACGCCAATCGCGGCACGCGCTGTCAAGGCCGCCAACTGGGATGGGCACCAGGTCAGGCAGGTTTTCAGCAACGCCGGTCGGCGGCACGGCGCCAATGCACGCGCCCATCCTGCCGAACAGCTTTCCGATCAGCGGCCTTGATGAGCCGGTCAGTGGCTTTCACCAGCCGGGAGGCGACAGCGGGCCGGCATTGGGGTGTCGAAGGATTCGGCTTCGCCCGTGGCGGGGCTCGGCGGCTGTCTTGGCCTGCGCCCCGAGATGGTGGTGCGGCGGGCTGCTGCTCAAGCTCCTGCGCTCAGCGGGCCCCGGAGCCATTCCCGGCCGATGGTGGGGGCGCGCGCAGGCAGTTCGTTGCCGACGAATGCGCCAAGCCACGATCCTCCTGGAGGAGCTCGGCTGGAGGACACTCCAGTTCGACTCGCGCCGGCCGCCGGTTCGCCTGGTGGCCGGGATGGCACCACCCGTCAGGCGGGCACCGCAGCGCTCGGATCATGGCGGAACTCCAGCCCCGGTCGCGTTGCAACGCCATGGTGAGCGCGGCAACGATCGAATCGAAAGGCACCGCATGACAGGTGCAAATGATCAAGCCGGACAGGCGGCCGGCGATCCGCAGCCAGCCCGTCCCGTCCCTGCTGGACAAGCAAGCTTTCCCTGCACAGGTCGAAGACACGATCCCAGTGCGCTTCCGACCCGCACCCGCCACCCGAAGCCGTCAGCAGGCCCCGAAGGCGGCGGCCGACGAACGGGCGATGGAGTTGCTCGAACGGGTGGGCATCGCGGCACAGGCGGACAAATGCCCGGCCCAACTCCCTGACAGCCTGTAGCTACGCCTCTCGATCGCGAGAGCACCGGTCACGGGCACGTGCCTGCCCAGCGACATATCGATGGCCGTCCATCAAGCGCGAACGCGTACAGGACGGGGACGATCAAGAGCTTGCCTCGGCCTGCGGGATGCACCGTCGGCCGGCGCGGACCACTCAGCGATCTCGGTACGGACAACAAGGTCACCCGCGAGGGCATGCGGAGGCACCGGCGGCGCGTGCCGGTGCGTCTGCACGTGGTTCTACACCGACACGGCTGCGGGCCAGCTCATGCGGATGTTCGTCCCCTTGGGGCTCGGGAAGACCTCGACGTCGTCGGCCAGTCCTTCGATGACCGCGATGCCGAAGCTCGACATGAAGGAGTCGGACAGCATGCCGAGGTCGAGTGGCTGCTCCTGCTTGATTTCCTCGCTGGGGGCCAGGTCACTGACCGTGACCTGGAAACGCCCGGAGTCGTCACGCAGCTCGATGCGGATGGGCTCGCCCGGACAGTGAACCCGATGCGCCTCGACTGCCCTGGAGCAGGCTTCACCTACGGCGAGCCTGACCTCGTCCAGCAGGGACTCCTCCACTCCCGTGCGGCGAGCAATCGCCGTCGCCACCAACCGGGCGGTGCGCACATGCGCGGGGAGGGCGCTGAACGTCAGCTCGACGGTAGCCATGCTACTTGTCTTTGCCGTGAGCTTCCTTGGCCTCGTCGACCGAAGCGTAGATACCGAAGACCTTCGTCAGACCGGTGATCCGGAAGATCTTGAGAATCCGCTCCTGCGTGCAGACCAGCTCGAGCGAACCGTCGTGGGCACGCACCCGCTTGAGCCCCCCGACCAGGACACCGAGGCCCGTGGAGTCGAGGAAGTCCACCTTCTCCATGTTGACGAGGAGGTGGAAGTTGCCCTTGTTGACAAGGTCGATCAGAAGCTCACGCAATCTCGGCGCCGTGTAGACATCGATCTCACCCTCGACCTCCACGATGGTGAGTCGGTCCTCGGTGCGGTGATCCAACTTCAGATCCACAGATCCTCCAGCGCCTCGCCTGCGAAACTACCCTTTTGGGCCTGGCAGTCTGGAACGTGGCTCCAAACTGTCCGACCCTGACGCGCGGCATTCAACCACGCGCCTGGCTTGTGTCTATACGAAATCACGATTCCCGGCGACTTTGCCCATCGATGCAAGACTGGAAACAGTGACTTCCTCCGCATCCTCCCCAGAACGAGCAGGTCCACTCCTCCACCACCTGCTTGGTGTTCCCGCACGTCACAAGCACGTAACGCACGTGGAGCAGGTTTCGGCACGCAGGGCGGGCGAGACGCGCTGGCCCGAGTGGGCGCCGGAGGCGCTGGTTACGCGCTTGGCGAACCACGGGATCACCGGACTCTGGGCCCACCAGTACGAGGCCGCCGACCTGGCGTTCCGTGGCCGAAACGTGATCATTTCCACTGGTACGGCGTCCGGCAAGTCGCTCGCGTACCTGACCCCCGCGATCGCCGGCTGCCTCGACCGCGGAACGGTTCTTTATCTGACGCCGACCAAGGCCCTGGCCGCCGACCAGCTCCGCGCCCTGCGTGAGCTGCGCATCACCCAGGTGCGCGCAGCCTGCTTCGACGGAGACACGCCGTTCGAGGAACGCACGTGGATCCGCCAGCACGCCAACTACGTCCTCACGAACCCGGACATGCTGCACCGCGGCATCCTCCCTCGTCACGCCCAGTGGTCGTCCTTCTTCCGCCGCCTACGCCTGATCGTCGTGGACGAGTGCCACGGCTACCGCGGCGTCTTCGGCTCGCACGTCGCCCAGATCCTGCGCCGCCTGCGCCGCGTCTGCGCCAAGTACGGCTCCGAGCCCACCTTCCTGCTCGCCTCGGCGACAGCCAGCGAGCCCGGGACGTTCGCAAAAAGGCTGACGGGGCTCGAGATGGCCGAGGTGACCGAGGACGCCTCGCCCAGGGGTTCGACGACCATCGCGCTGTGGGAGCCGCCCCTGACGGAGCTCCGGGGCGAGCGGGGCGCACCGGTACGCCGTACGGCGACGGCCGAGGCGGCCGACCTGCTGGCGGATCTCGTGCTGGCCGACGTACGCACGCTCGCGTTCGTCCGCTCGCGCCGCGGCGCGGAGACGGTCGCCCTGTCCGCCCGCGCCAAACTGTCAGACGTCGCCTTCTCCCTCACCAACCCGTACGTGACTACGCCAACCCTCCCAACCACGTCCGCCGTCCCGGACACATCCACCATCCCCGGCACGACCGCGGCCCCGGGCGCAACGTCCGTCGCGGGCACAACATGCGCAACCCCCGCATCGGGCGCAACCTCCGTCGTGGGCACAACCTGCGCAACTCCGGCATCGGGCGCAACCTCCTCCGTCCCGTTCACGTCCGCCGTAGCGGGCGCGACCAGACCGGAGACCGCGGCCGACCGGGAGACCACAGCCGGCCCGGCACCGGACGGCGTCCCCTCCAGCGAAGGCCGGGCACCGCACGACGCCGCCTCCCTTCCGCCGACCGCGCCCGACCTCCCTGTGCACTCTCGCCGGGAGGGCGCGCCCCTGACGGCCGGGGACACGGTCGCGACCCCTGAGCAAGACGCCTGGACGATTCCGGACGCCGACCCAGCGGAGCTCGCCGAACTGCCCAACCGGATCGCCGCCTATCGAGCCGGTTACCTCGCCGAGGACCGCAGACTGCTGGAGAAGGCCCTCCGCGCCGGCACGATCATGGGCCTGGCCACCACGAACGCCCTCGAACTCGGCGTGGACGTCTCCGGCCTGGACGCCGTGCTGATCACAGGCTGGCCCGGCACCCGGGCTTCGTTCTGGCAGCAGGCAGGCCGAGCGGGCCGCGACGGTCGCGACGCGCTGGCCGTGCTGATCGCCCGTGACGACCCGCTGGACACCTACCTCGTCCACCACCCCCAAGCCCTTTTCGGGCAGCCCGTCGAGGCGATCGTCCTCGACCCTGACAATCCGTACGTACTCGGACCTCACCTCTGCGCCGCCGCGGCCGAGATCCCGCTGACCGAGGAAGAGCTGCCCATCTTCGGCGCCACCACGGTCGACGTGCTGGAGGACCTCGTCAACCAGAACCTGCTGCGGAAGCGCCATGCGGGGTGGTTCTGGACCCGCCGCGAGCGTGCCACCGACCTAGCCGACATTCGCGGCGGCGGAGGCGCTCCGATCCAGGTCGTGGAGTCGTCCACCGGACGGCTGCTGGGCAGCGTGGACGAGCCCTCTTCCCACAGCACGGTCCACACAGGCGCGGTCTATCTCCACCAGGGCGAGACGTTCCTGGTGGAACTGCTCGACCTGGAGGCCGGTGTGGCACTGGTGTCCAGCGGCAACCCGGACTACACGACGTTCGCCCGCGACATCACTGACATCTCCATCCTTTCGACTCTGCGCTCTCACGCTCTTGGTCCCGGCACTTTGAACTTCGGCGAGGTGGAGGTGACCCGGCAAGTCGTCTCGTACCTCAAGAGGCGCCTCCAATCAGGCGAGATGCTCGGCGACGAACCCCTGGAGCTGCCGCCCCGCACCCTCCGCACCCGAGCGGTCTGGTGGACGCTGCCGGCCTCGGCCGTGGCACCTCTGGCGGAGGCGGGCATCGACCTCGGGGGTGCCGCCCACGCCGCCGAACACGCCTCCATCGGCCTGCTCCCCCTCTTCGCCACCTGCGACCGCTGGGACATCGGCGGCGTCTCCACCGAACTGCACGCCGACACGGGCTTGCTCACGGTGTTCGTGTACGACGGCCACGAGGGCGGCGCCGGCTTCGCCGAACGTGGCTACGCCCGCGCGGCCGACTGGTTGACGGCCACCCGTGAGGCGATCTCGTCCTGCGAGTGCGAACGTGGCTGCCCCTCCTGCATCCAGTCGCCGAAGTGCGGCAACGGCAACGAACCGCTGGACAAGCGAGGCGCCATCCAGCTCCTCGACATCCTTCTCGCGCTGACGTAGCCCCCTGGGTGCACGCCTGCTGGGGCATCACCGGACTTCCGTGAGGGGAATCGGCACCGCCGGGCCGGCGCGCGCTCTGCCCGTCAGGGTGCGCGGGCCTACCAGCGGGACCACGACGGGCAACGAGGTCCAGACATCGACGACATCGCCGGTAAGCGTGCAATGGATGAGTTTGACGCCATTCTGCTCAGCGAGGGCCGACGCTCTGTCGCAGGCGCCGTCCGGGTCGACCATCGCCACCCGGGCCGCGGCCAGGGCGCTGAGGTCGGCAGCTCCCGCGACACGATGACGGGCCACACGTACGGAACCCACCGTGGCGAACGCCATGGCGATCGCCATGAGCAGGCCCATGAGGGCCACACCCCAGAGCGTGGCCGAGCCCCGCTCGCCGGCTCGGTCGCGTTCCCTGCGGTCGATCATCACCTCTCCTGTGGATAGACGGCTGGCTAACTGGGAGGCCGCCCGGCCCGCGGAGCAGTGGGCCGCTCGGCAGGCCGGGCTTCCGTGACGGGCGCGGGGTTCACCGCAGGCCCGGTGTTCACCGCAGGCCCGGTGTTCATCGCACGCCCGGGGTTCATGGCGGGCCCGGATTCATCGCGGATCGACTGATTGGCTGACATGTCGGCGTCGTCGGGGACGAGCGCGCTTGGGACGTCGTGCTACGGCAGCTCGACTGCTCACCGGAAAGCATGAATTTCGAGGATCGGGGTGTCGGTGGTGTAGGTCGTGTTGGCTGATGATCTTGTGTGGCAGCCGCGCGGGACTGCGGCGGGGCTGGAGCGCTGATGTTGTGAGGCGGCTGTGCGCCGGAGGGGCGGTCGTCCAGGTGCCGGTCGGCGTGACGGCTTGCTTACTCGGGAAGGTCGGGTTCGGTGTCGGCGGTGGCGGTGGCGGATACGCGTACGGGTGGCAGGGAAAGCCCCCAGCTGGGTCGTACTTCTACGGTGACGTGCACTTTCGTCAGTTCTGACTCGCGAGAAACGGCGACATCGGCGTCCGGGCGGGTGGCGGTCCGAACGAGATCGCGGACCTGGTCGAGCGGCTCCCCTCTGGCCGCCGCTCTGACTGCGGCGCGGGCAGCGTCCACGCATTCGAGTTGCGCGCCGACCGCCTGGATCGCCCACAGGGCCGCTGCGAGGACGACCATGAGCGCAGGCAGCATCGCAGCGGTCTCGGCCGTCACCGAACCCCGCTGCCCCAACCGCCTGCCGTACCGGCGAGGGCGCTCAGCGCGGGCGGTCATTTCTTGGCGGTGTTGAGCGCGCGGTCGATGAGGGACGTCAGCATCTCCTGGACTTCTGTGCTGCTCACGACCTTGAACAGGAGCGCGGCGAAGGCACAGGCCGCGATGGTGCCCACGGCGTACTCGGCTGTGGACATGCCGCGTTCGCGGTTGACGGTGGCGTAGTGGCGCCACGCGCTGAGGCTTGGCTTGGCCGTCTTGATGTCGGAGCACGACTGCGTGGTGTTGGCGCGCCGGTTTCGGCCGCTGTCTCCTGATCGGTCGTCCGGGCCGGCGGAACCGCGTTGCGGCTGCTCGACCATGGCGCTCTCGCCGGTCGTGGGCGCATGCGAGGACGCGGTCGCGTCGTACGGCATGGGGGTGTGAACGTCGCCGTTCGAGGCGGCTCGGATGGCGTCAGGCGTCGTGGCGGGACTGTGCATCGTGCCTCCAGGTGCGGTCGGAGCCGGGGTCTTGCCCGGCGGGAGTCCAGGGTCGCCCAGGCGGGATGGTGTGCGAGGAGCCAAACGGCGTTCTGTGGATAAC
Source organism: Nonomuraea maritima (assembly GCF_900100395.1). Taxonomy (GTDB): domain Bacteria; phylum Actinomycetota; class Actinomycetes; order Streptosporangiales; family Streptosporangiaceae; genus Nonomuraea; species Nonomuraea maritima. Next base: position 82,769 of record NZ_FNFB01000024.1, read on the forward strand.
CGGAGCGGAGGCGTTGCAGGCTGTGGATGAAGCTTGGGATCGTCCCGGTGCATCTCCGACCGCATCGCCACTAGTGACGCCTTGACCTGTGGATAACAGCTGCGCTGGGCATGGCAGGCAGGTGGTGGATCCGGCACGCTGGCGGACCGGGACGCAGCATCGGCCGCAGGCGCAGCATCGAACGCGCCCAGTGGCCGACAGCATCGCCGCACCCGACATGCCCGGCACAGCCATTGGGGTCGCGGAAAACCAGCCCGACAAGGCTGACGGCATCGCAGAGTCGTACGAGCACGCGGCAAGACCGACAGGGTCACGACACCGAACGAACCCAGTAAGCCGCGGGGCTCGTGGGGCGAAACGAGTTCCGCATGGCCGGGGCATGGGGTTGGACGCGGCCGAGGCTCGGTGGGGCTCATCAGATGCCTCCGAGGAAACCCGCCTTCAGGCGGAGGAGGAATCGGAAACCCTCCTCCAGGCGGGGAGGATGTCAAAGGTCGCTCTCCAGTCACGGACGCCACGCCTGCGTCGAGGTGATCGCCAGGGGCCGAGAATCGTTCTCCTCGCCGAGCGGGACCATGGCGCCTCACCCCCTCTGGCCTTCCCACGCAGCTCAGGGGGCCTGCCATTCGCGAGCGGTTGGACCCGGCCCGGGGGACGATGGCGGCGGGCGTCGGATGCCTACACGCTCGTTCGGCACCCAGGTTCAGCACACCCGTTCGGAGCTCGTGACCACGTGAGAGCACGTTCGCGTGCTGTCACCCGCTGCCATCGGGGCCTGCATCGAACGCCCCGCCGCCTTCAGCCTGCCGGTGGGGTGCTCCTAAGGAAGGACGATGGTGGAGGCCAGGCCGGCTATGACAGGGATGATCCCGAGCAGGACGAACGCCGGCAAGAAGCACAATCCCAAGGGGGCGACGGCCTTCACGCCGACGCTGCGCGCCGAGGCCACGGCTGCGGCCCTGGACGCCTCGCGGGCGTCGTCCGCGACCCGGGTGAGGACGTCCGCCACAGGAGCGCCGCTTTGGGCGGCGCGGCTCATCGCTTGGGCGAGTTGGCCCGTGGACGGGTCTTCGGCGAGCACTGCCCAAGTGGGCTCCGGGTCGGCGCCCAGGCGGAGCTGGGTGCTCACCCAGGACAGTCGGTGGCCGAGCGGGCCGCCGACCGCATGCGCGGCGATCTCGGTGGCAGCGCCCACCGGCCGGCCGGCCAGCAGGCAAGCCGTCACCAGGTCGGCGGCGAACGGGAGGTCCGCGACGATGCGCTGCCGCTCATCCCGAACTTGGTCGGGCTCTCGTCTGTGGAGGAACCAGCCGGCCGCCAGGGTGACGAGGAGGCCGACCACGGTTCCCGCATAGCCTCCGGTCAGGAATCCCGACAAGAGTCCGCTGACGGCAGCCATGGTCACCGTCCTGCGAGTGAGGGCGCGGGAACGAGGGTCGGCCGCGTGCAGCCACGCCGGGTGGTGCGGCTCCTCGTCCGTCGGCCGGGTCGGGTCATCAGGGCTCTGGACGCCGGGCGTAGCCCGGGAAGCTGTGAGAGCCGGTGAGCGCAGCCGGGCCAGGCGTTCTTCGGGTGTCCTTGGCGTCGACCAGAACCAGAGGGCTGCGGCCGCGCAAAGTGCTGACAGAAGCTGGAGCATGAGCAGTCCCGGGTCGATGAGATGGACGAGCATTCGCCCGATGCTTCGGCGGCGTCCCCTCAGGAGGTTGTGATTGGGCTTCTTGCGTGTGGCTCGGGGAGGGCTGGCCGGTGGTTGCCGGCAGGGCTGCTGTGGTTCGCCTCGATCGGGATCCGTTGGCGTTCACGTCAGGGCTTTCGTGGCCATGCGGTGGGTCCACCACAGGCCGCAGGCGTCGAGCCCTGTTCCGGCCATCAGGCACATGACGCCGGGCAGGCTGCCGAACAGGAAGTCGAGCGGGCGCATGTTGAGTGCTCCTGCCATGAGGAGACCGAGGACCGGCAGGACGGCGAGCATCCTCGCGGTGGTACGCGGGCCTGCGAGTTGGGAAGCCACGTCCTGACGGTGTGCCTGGGCGGCGCGCTGGGTCTGCGCCACCCGGTCGATCAGGGCGGCCATGCCGGCGCCCACCGTCGTCCCGACCTCCCAACAGGCCGCCAGCCGGCGTAGACCCTCTCCTCCTTCAGCCGGTGCCGCGGAGAGCAGGGCGGCCGGCACGTCGCCACCGTCTCTGGCCGCAGCAGCGACCTGGCGTAGGGCGTCGGGATCGGGGAAGTCGACGGCCGCCAGGGCCCCGGTAAGGGCCTCGCTCGGGGTGCGGCCGGCGGACAGCTCAGCCGACAGCGACTGGCAGAGCTCCGTCGTCGCTTGCCTCCAGGCGTCGGCTCGGCGGCCGGGGCGCAACCTGGCAAGCAGCCCGACCAGGAAGTGCCTGGAAGGGTCTGTACGGCTCTGAGACGGCCGCTGGAGGCGGTTCAGTCGGACGGTGGCTACGTCGGGGCCTGTCCACAGCCAGACGGCAAGAGCTGTGGATGACGCGGCCAGCAGCACACTGTTCATGAATTGTCACGCTCCACGGACAGTGGGACCCGCCGGAGCCCTGCAGCAGGGGACGGAGGCAGCGAAGGCCGGGCTTTGTGGATCAGCGCTTCGTAGCCGGGGCCCGTCCGGGCGCGGCCCGCGGCATCGAACGACAGGGCGGGGACCGCCGCCACGAAGCCCGACGGCGACCGGGACAGCAGGCAGATCTCGGAGATGCGCCTTCGCCCGTCGGGACGGTCTCGCGTGAGATGGATGACGGCGTCGAGCGCGGCGGCGAGCTGGCTGTGGACCGCCTCTCTGCTCAGCCCTGCGGCGCAGCCCAACGCCTCCAGGCGGGGTGGCACGTCAGCCGCGGTGTTGGCGTGCAGTGTGCCGCAGCCGCCCTCGTGGCCGGTGTTGAGGGCCGCGAGCAGGTCGACCACCTCGGCTCCGCGAACCTCTCCCACCACCAGGCGGTCCGGACGCATGCGCAGCGCCTGACGTACGAGGTCGCGCAGGCCCACTCCGCCCGCGCCTTCCAGGTTGGCCGGTCGGGACTCCAGGCGGACGACGTGCGGGTGCAACGGTCGGAGCTCGGCGGAGTCCTCCACCAGCAGCAGGCGCTCGCCGGGGTCGGCGAGGGAGAGCATGCCTGACAACAGTGTCGTTTTACCAGTGCCGGTTCCACCAGTTACGAGGAAGGCGAGCCTGGCGGTCACCATGGCCGTCAGCACCGGCATCGCGGACGGCACGACGGTGCCCGCGGCGACCAGGTCGGTGAGGGTGAAGGTGCGCCTCGGCGGCAGCCGCAGAGAGATGCACGTGCCGCCGGACGCCACCGGCGGCAGCACGGCATGAAGGCGGACCCCACCGGGCAGGCGGGCGTCGACATAAGGCGAAGCGTCGTCGAGACGCCTGCCCGCCGCGGTGGCCAGACGCTGGGCCAGCCGGCGTACGGCTCCGTCGTCGGCGAAAGCGACGGACGTACGGCGCAGACCTCCTCCGTCGTCGATCCACACCTCTCTTGGGCCGTTGACCAGGACGTCGGTTACGTCGGGCTGCGCAAGGAGTGGTTCGAGCGGGCCGGCGCCGATCAGGTCGGCGCAGAGGGCACGGGCCACGGCGAGGATCTCCGCGTCGCCGTAGACGGATTTCTCGGCTCGCAGCGCCACGGCCACCTGCGCGGCGCTGGGCTCGACACCGGCCCGGGCGAGGCGGACGCGCACGGCCTCCACGAGCTCCGGGGAGACGGGCGAGAGAGCCGTCGGTGCGGGGGCGCCGTCGCTGCGTACGAGGCTTTCGGGGGTGGCGTGGGTGGCCGCCCCTCTGACTCCCGTAGCTGGGACGGCGTCCGACCGGTGGCGTGGCCTGGTTGCGGCGGGGCTCGGCGCGCGGCTTCCGGCGGGTCGGCCTCCGGGCTCCCATCCCGCCACGGCGGGGCCGTTCGGTGGCCCGGCGACCTCGGCGCGGCCGGTCGGCGCGCCGGTGACCACAGCGGGGCCGGTCAGTGTGCGGGTGACCACGGCGGGGCCGGTCGGCGTGCGGGTGGCTGTGGCTGGGCCGGTCAGTGTGCGGGTGACCACGGCGGGGCCGGTCGGCGTGCGGGTTGCTGTGGCGCGCAAGGACTGCACCGGCTGGATTGGGTGAGCGTCCGACGCGCTACGTGCTCCGGAATGGCCACCGCGCCCTTCCCCTGTCGTGGAAGCAGCGGTTCTCAGGCTGACGGCGGAGTTCGGTGCCTGGGACCGCCTGTCTCCTGAATGGGCGGATGCGGAGCCGGTGACAAGAGCGCCGTCGGGCGCAGCGGTGGCCGAGCGCGAGGAGGAGGCAGAGCCCTGGCGGCGGTACGGGTGTGTCGTCGCGGGGAGCGGCGCGCTGCCTCCGGCCGCGCCGCACGGCGTAGCGAGAGGCGAACGAGCCTCGTTCACCACCTGTCGGACGGTAAGCAGCCCAGGCGCGGTAGGACTCGGGCCGGGTGAGGTTGGCGTCGGCGTGGGTGCGGTAGCGCTCGGCGTGGGCGCGGGCGGGCTTGGCGCAGGCCCGGGTGCCGCGGCACTTGGCGTGGGCGCGGCTGTGGTTCGCGCGGGTGTGGCGAGGGTCGATGTGGGGCTCGGGCTGGCCGTGCTTGCGGAGGGTGGCTGAGGCGGGTGGGGGGTGGGTGAGGGTGCGAGGTGCGGTGGCTGGGGTGCGGGGTCGGGGGTCATGAGGCGGGGAGGAGGTCGTGGAGGAGGGAGGTGCAGAGGCTGCCGAGTACGGTGCGGGGGCCCAGTCTGGGCAACTCGCCGCGGTTGAGTGTTGCGGTGAGGCGGGGCTGGTCGGGGAGGTTGCCGACCGAGGGGATGCCCAGCGAGGACAGTGCCACCTCGTGGTCGATGGCTCCTGGGCGCAGGACCGCGCGGATGTCGGCGGTGTGCTTGCCGATCTCGGACAGGACCTGGGCCGCTGACAGGATGCCGCGTACGTCGGCCGTCGCCACCATGACAGTCGTCCTGGCTCTGGTCAGGGCCTCGGTGCCGGCCGGGTCGAGATGGCGGGGAAGGTCGACGACCACCAGGTCGAAGCCTCGGGTACCCGCTTCGAGGACCGAGCGCATGGCTTGGGGCGGGATCGCCGCCACGTCGCCTCGATGGAAGGACAGCACCGCCAGATCGCCGAACGCCGGGAGCGCCGCCTGGAGCGCTCCGGCGTTGATGCGGCCCTCTCGTGCCACCAGATCGCCCCAGCGCGCCCCTGGCGTCTCCTCATGCCCCAGCAGGGCGTCTATGCCGCCACCCAGGGGGTCGGCGTCGACCAGCAGCGTACGGAGACGGTCGGCCGATGCCCGCAACGCCAGGCAGGCGGCCAGCACGCTCGCGCCCGCTCCGCCCCGGCCGCCGATCACGCAGATCACGGACCCGGAGCGGGGGTCGGGCTCCATGGCGTCGGCGAAGCGGTCGACGAGCAGCCGCTCGTCGACCGGGAGGGCCACGACGGTCTGCGCGCCCACCGCCACGCACTTGCGCCAGGTGTCGGGATCGTCGGGGTCGCGGGTCACGAGGACCACCTGGTCGCGTGCGGGCGGCTCGGCCGCGGCCACGGTGTCGGCCTGGTCGGCTCCCACCGCGACGATCGGGGCGAGGCTCCAGTAAGGGCGGGCGTGCGCGGGGACATGGGCCACGTCGAGTTGGGCGCCTGCGGCCGCGGCTATGCGGACCAGGTCGTCCAGCAGGGCGGGGTCTTCGGTGATGACCAATGGTCGATGCATGGGGAACCGGCCTCCCGAGGGTGGTGGGTGTTCGGGAGGACCACCTTGCTGGAGTCGGCGGCGGCCGGAAGGCGGTGGAACAGGTTCTGTGGACGACGAGCAGCGACGGGGCTCATGCCTGTGGACAGAGGGCGCTGACACGCGTACCGAAAGCAGGGGAAAAAAGGCGACCCCCGCCGGGGGGGAGAGCGGGGGTCGCCTGATCGGTCCGGCTCCGGGGGGGTAGAGCCGGTCCCGTTTCAGAAGAAAGCTTTCATCACTGAACCGGAACATGGCAAGGGAGTCGCAAAGGCATCCCGTGCTTGCCGCTCCAGTTTCGGGTGATACCAACGTATGCTGCCCGATGGACTCGAGTTACGTCGAGGAGCAATCTCGCATTTTCGCCAAGTTTTTTTCGTCAGCTCATAACGATCACATAAAGAGGTTACTCTCCGTGACGATCGTCAGTGGGCGGGCGGGTGATCCACGACCCAGCGGCGGACGGGACCCGACAGCCTGGTGCGCACGCGAGTAAAGGTCTTGACGCTGGGGGTTCCCAACAGGGTGGATCCGACGTAGAAAGGTGTTACGGACAAAGGTCCGGGCGCATCAGCCGGGTACCCACGTGCGACCAGCCGCGGGAGGCGCGTCGAGACGGGCTTGACCCGGTCCGACGGATACAGGTGCACGCTTGGTAACCCGGCCGGATGCGCAAGGCGACGGCGTCTCATGACTGAGACGCCGTCAGCTATGTACAACCGCGTGCAGCTATGCGCCGGACGGTCCCGCCACACCACCATCGGACTCCCTCGAACCACGCCATCGGCATCCCGCCACTCCGCCGTCGGGCCTCCGGCCGCACCACGGAAGAGGGGGTCAACGGGCTGACGCAACACGTGGCAGAGCGGGAACCGCGCTAGGCCGACGCGGCGACGACCGACAAGCATGCACCGCGTTCCGTCTCACCCGTTCGGGCCCTCACCGCGCCACCGTTGACCACCGCCGCAGGAAAAAGCCTGGTCAGCGAGCCGCCGCACTTATGACAGAGCGATAAGGCCAACTCGGCGACGCAAAAACCGATACGCATGCAGCTCCATCGGCCTCCCGCCGCAGGAAAAAGGCATGGTCAGCGGGCAAAAAGGCGTGGTCAGCGGGCCGTCACAACCGAAGGTGGAGCGGGATACGCAGAAGGCGACACCGCCTCAACCAACAAGCATGCAACCGCGAACGACCTTTGCCGCTACCCCATCAACCGCCCGCCGCAGGACAAAAGGCGTGGTCAGCGGCTGCCGCACACATGGCAGAGGGGGATACGCCAAAGGCCGACGCGGCCTCGAACGACGAATATGCACCGCCATTCGGACCGCCCGCCGCCGCAACCCCGCTGACCGACCACTCCAGAAGAAAGCCGTGGTCAGCGGACCGCAGAGCGGGCATGCGGAAGGTCGGCGCGGCCCTCAGCGATGAGCGTCCACCGCTATCGGCCTCCCACAGGGCTCAGCCTCTTGTTGCAGCCCTTCGGCCGCTGTCCGCACGGGGTGACGAGGCGTGTGGGGAAGCAGGTGCGAGTGCCTCTCCCCGCTGCGGGGAGCGCGGCGCCGCAGGTCAGCGGCGCCGCGGTGTACGGCTGCGTGGCCCTCAGCCGCGGTGTACGGCTGCGTGGCTCTCAGCCGCGGTGTACGGCTGCGTGGCCCTCAGCCGCGTTGCATGGCCTCGCAGATGGCCGTGGTCTCGCGTACGCCCAGGACGACTGCTGAGGCACAGTGTTGTACCCACTGGGCCACTCCCTCCGGGCTGCCGCTCAGGTAGGCGCGCAGCGCCTCCCCGTACGGCAGTTCCAGGTGGCCCGCCTCCACGACCACCAGGGACTTCGGGTCGAGGCCGTACTCGACGAGGGTCAGGCGCGCGGCCGAGCGGGCGACGACGCCGTCGGCCGTGCCGAACGGGCGCAGCACCACCAGCTCCGCGTGCACCACCGAGGCGAGGACGAGCGCGGGCGCCTTCGTCGGCTGTTCCAGCAGGCTGAACAGGCTCTCGATGCGTACGGACGCGTCGGCCGCGGAGGGCGCAGGCCCCAGGCCGAGCGGGTCGGGGGCCTCCTCGGTGGCACGGGGGCGGCCGAGGGCGTCCTCCGGCGCGAGGCCGGCGGCCGCGACGGCGTGCAGCCGGGCGAGGACCTGCCTGGGCGCCTTGCGCCAGGTCGGGCCCATCCGTCCCAGTTCGGCGGACGCGCGCAGCGCCCCCTGAACGACGGGGTCGTGGACCTCGTCGCGGCGCAGGGAGTCGAGCGGCACGTCGACGCCTTCGAGGGCGGCCGAGGCGCGGGCGCCGCGCAGGGACGACTCCGTCGAGACCGCGGGGCTGGCCCGGCGCAGGACACGGTGGCGGTAGAGCCGGTCGACGGCCTGCCGGGCCTCGTCCACCGCCTCCGCGACGCCGGGGAACTGGGCGATGACGGCCAAGGGGTCATTCACGGCACCTGACCCTACCTGCGAGTAGCACTCCAGTATGTCAGGGAGCCACCGAACGCGCCCGCGGTCTCGTACCTGCGAGCAGCACGCCCGTACGGCGGGGAGTGTCACCGAACGGGCCCGCGCCCGCGGGCAATACGCCTGGACATCAAGGAGCGCCGCGTTCTCCTCCCAGCGATGCGAACAGCACCCTGTACCTCAAGGAGCCGCCGAAAAGGTCCGCTCTCGTACCAGCACGCCCGTAAGACGAACGGGGCCGGGCTCTCGTACCGGCGGGTAACAGGCCGGCACGTCGAGGAGGCGCTGGACGGGTTCGGGCTTTACAAGGTGACCCTCGGTGCACGCCGTCACCTGTCGCCGTTCGTACGGGAGAAAGGCTTCTCGGAGGGGGCCCATAAAGCCGTCTCGTCCCTCGCCATCCCGCATCTACGTATTAGCCTCATTTCAGGATGACAACGTTTCAATTGCGTTTGTCATGCGAAGTGATAAGGAACGCCGCGATCCGCCGCAGGGGTACAGACCTGTCTAGACCTCTTGTGTACCGAGGCCGTGAGCTGGTGAAGTGGGACACGACCTAACCAATCTGGCCATAGAAGGAGCATGAGGTGGCCCCGGAGACCGCAGGTAACGAGACCCAAGCGCTGTCCAACCTGCTACAGGAGAACCGCCGCTTCGAACCGCCGGCCGACCTGGCGGCGGCCGCCAACGTGACGGCAACCGCGTACGAAGAGGCCGCCGCCGACCGTCTCGCCTTCTGGGAGCGCGCAGCCGAGCGGCTGACCTGGGCCAAGCGGTGGGACACGACGCTCGAGTGGAACGCCCCCTTCGCGAAGTGGTTCATCGGCGGGGAGCTGAACGTCGCCTACAACTGCGTCGACCGCCATGTGGAGGAGGGTCGCGGCGACAAGGTCGCCTACTACTGGGAGGGCGAGCCGGAGGACGACAGCCGTGTCCTGACCTACGCCGACCTGAAGACCGAGGTGTCCAAGGCCGCCAACGCGCTCGAGGAGCTCGGCGTCGGCAAGGGCGACCGGGTGGCCATCTACATGCCGATGATCCCCGAGCTGCCGATCGCGATGCTGGCCTGCGCCCGCATCGGAGCGATCCACTCGGTGGTGTTCGGCGGGTTCTCTGCCGCGGCGCTGAAGAGCCGCATCCACGACGCCGACGCCAAGCTCGTGATCACCGCCGACGGCGGCTACCGCCGCGGCAAGCCGAGCGCGCTCAAGCCGACCGTGGACGAGGCCGTCGCCGAGTGCCCGCAGGTCGAGAACGTCCTCGTGGTACGCCGTACCGGGCAGGAGGTGTCGGCCGGCGACAAGGACGTCTGGTGGCACGACCTGGTCGAGCGTCAGAGCGACCAGCACACCGCGGCGCCGCACGACGCCGAGGACCCCCTGTACATCCTCTACACCAGCGGCACCACCGGGAAGCCGAAGGGCATCCTGCACACCACGGGCGGCTACCTCACGCAGACCGCCTGGACGCACCACGCGGTCTTCGACCTCAAGCCAGAGACCGACATCTACTGGTGCACGGCCGACATCGGCTGGGTGACCGGCCATTCCTACATCGTGTACGGCCCCCTCGCCAACGGCGCCACCAGCGTCATCTACGAGGGCACGCCCGACACCCCGCACCGCGGCCGGTTCTGGGAGATCGTCCAGAAGTACAAGATCTCGATCCTCTACACGGCCCCCACGGCCATCCGGACGTTCATGAAGTGGGGCGACGACATCCCCGCGAAGTACGACATGTCGAGCCTGCGCATCCTCGGCTCGGTCGGCGAGCCGATCAACCCCGAGGCGTACGTCTGGTACCGCGAGCACATCGGCAACGACCGCTGCCCCGTCGTCGACACCTGGTGGCAGACGGAAACCGGCGCCATCATGATCAGCCCCCTGCCGGGCGTGACCGCGGGCAAGCCGGGCGCCGCGATGCGCCCGCTGCCGGGCATCGTCGCCGACGTGGTGGACGACCAGGGCAAGAGTGTCCCGAACGGGGGCGGCGGCTTCCTCACCGTACGCGAGCCGTGGCCGTCGATGCTCCGTACGATCTGGGGCGACGACCAGCGCTACATCGACACCTACTGGAGCCGCTTCGAGGGGACGTACTTCCCCGGCGACGGCGCCAAGCGCGACGAGGACGGCGACCTGTGGCTGCTCGGCCGCGTGGACGACGTCATGCTGGTCTCCGGCCACAACATCTCCACCACCGAGGTGGAGAGCGCGCTGGTCAGCCACCCGAAGGTGGCCGAGGCGGCGGTCGTGGGCGCGACCGACCCGGTGACCGGCCAGGGCATCGTGGCGTTCGTGATCCTGCGCGGCACGGCGGAAGAGAGCGACGACGTGGCCGCCGACCTGCGCAATCACGTGGCCAAGACACTCGGTCCTATCGCCAAGCCGCGGCAGATCCTCGTGGTGCCCGAGCTGCCGAAGACCCGTTCCGGCAAGATCATGCGGCGTCTCCTGCGTGACGTGGCCGAGAACCGCAGCATCGGCGACGTCACCACGCTGGCCGACAGCACGGTGATGAACCTGATCTCCGAGAAGCTGCCCAGCGCCAAGTCGGAGGACTGACCCCGGCGAAAGCCACCCAAGAGCGCATGCCCGGAAATTTCCGGGCATGCGCTCTCAGCGTTCACGCCGGACCGGACGCTATCTTGTCCGATCGGGTAGTTCTGGAACGGGACTCCGTGCCCGCGAGGAAACTCCCCCGGCGTGTTCGGCGCCCGCCTGGTCGTCCGGACGGCCCGGCCTGGCGAAACTGTCGGAGGAGCCCACTCACGCGCACGGCGGCCCGCATCGGGTCACCGCCGACCGTCAGTCACCACAGCGACCGGCCCCGGTGCTGCCTCACCCACGGTACGCAGGCGTCGCCAGGGCGCTGGATGATGATTGACACGGCCAACCGGCCCCGATAGGAGACGTTCATGCCGCAGACTCCCGAGGAAGAATCCCTGGGCTCGCTGGTCGCCCAGGCGACCAGCCACATCTCGTCCCTGGTCCGTTCCGAGATCGAGCTGGCGAAGGCCGAGTTCAGGTTCGACGCCAAGCGGGTCGGCACGGCCGCCGGGATGTTCGCCGCCGCCGCCTTCATGGCGCACCTGTGCCTCATCCTCGCCTCCTTCACGATCGCGTACGCGCTGGCCCAGGTGATCCCCCACTGGCTGGCCTTCCTCATCGTGACCGTCGTCTACCTGCTGGTGGCCGGCCTGGCGGTGCTGTTCGGGGTCCGGCGGCTCAAGGGGCTGGCCGGGATGAAGCGCACCGCCCGATCGATCAAGGGCCTCAAGGAGATCGCCACCCCCGACGGCGAGGAGGCGGCGCCCGCGCGCGGCCCCGACCTCGAACCGGTGACCCGCGATGGCGCCTGACGAGTCGGTCGTCCACATCGAGGGGCCATGGACGCACCGCGCGGTGCACGCGGGCGGCACCCGCTTCCACGTCGTCGAGGCCGGTGAGGGGCCGCTGGTCCTGCTGCTGCACGGGTTCCCGCAGTTCTGGTGGACGTGGCGCCACCAGCTCACGTCCCTGGCCGAGGCGGGTTACCGGGCGGTCGCGGCCGACCTTCGCGGCTACGGCGGCAGCGACAAGCCCCCGCGCGGCTACGACCTGCCCACGCTGGCCACCGACGCGGCCGGGCTGATCAGGGCGCTGGGCGAGACCTGCGCGACGGTCGTCGGGCACGACTGGGGCGGGCTCCTGGCCTGGACGATGGCGGTGCTCAACCCCAAGAGCGTCTCCCGGCTCGTCGTCGTGTCGGCCCCGCACCCCGTGCGGGCACGCAGGTCGCTCGTCAGCGCCGGGCAACTGCGAGCCGTCCGCCGGGCGATCGGGTTCCAGCTGCCGCTGCTGCCAGAACACCGTCTCACCCGCCACGACGCGGCCATGGTCGGCAGGCTGCTGGACGAGCGTTCCCGGCCCGGCTGGCCCTCTGCCGACGAGTCATGCACCTACCGCGAGGCGTTCCGCATCCCGGCCGTGGCGTACTCCGCGCTGGAGTACCACCGCTGGTTCGGCCGCTCGCAGTTCCGTCCCGACGGACTGCGCTTCGCCAGGGCGATGCGCACGCACGTCGAGGCGCCGACGCTTCAGGTGCACGGCGGTCTCGACCCGGTGGTCCTGCCGCGCACGGCCCAGGGGTCGAGCCGCCACGTCACGGCCCCGTACCGGTGGCGGCTGCTGGAGGGGGCCGGTCACTTCCCGCACGAGGAGGTACCCGACGTGTTCGACGCCGAGCTGCTCGACTGGCTGAACGACCCGGAGCCCGCCTGATGAGAGACCGCGACCCTGAGGGCAGACCGCGCAACGCCCGGCCGCGCGACCCGCTCGGCCGTCCCCTCCCGTACGGCTCCCCCGGCGTGCCGCGCGTGCCCGACGACTACGCCCCCACCGCCGAACAGGCCCTGACCGACGGCCGCCGGTTCCTGCGCGAGGGCATGCCGTTCAACGCCCACGAGGTGTTCGAGGGCCGTTGGAAGTGCGCCCCCGAGGAGGAACGCGAGCTGTGGCAGGGCCTCGCCCAGATCTGCGTCGGCCTGACCCATCTGCAGCGCGGCAACGGGCGCGGGGCGGTGACCCTCCTCAGCCGCGGCGCCGCCAAGGCGCAGTCGTACGGCGGCGAGTACGACGCGGTCGGCAGGGCCGCCTCGTCGCTGACCCAGGACAGCGAACCCGGCGCGGCCATCGAGCTCATCCTGGGCGCGCTGCCCGGCTGACGCGTCCGGGCGGTCAGTCGCAGCCCTGCGTGCTGGCGGGCGAGGTGTCGTTGCGCCCCGCGGCGGCGTCGGGCGCGACCTCGTCGGCCGTCAGGACGTAGCCGGTCTGCTCCTCGTTGATCGCGGCGGCGAAGATCACGCCGTACACCCGGCCGTCGACGGCGAGCAGCGGGCCGCCTGAGTTGCCGGGCAGCACCGTGCCGCGGATCGCGTAGACCTGGCGGCGGACGTTGTTCTCGCGGTAGATGTCAGGGCCGTCGGCGGTGATGCGCCCGCCGATGCGGGCCGGCTCGGCGGTGAACCCCTTGTTCTTGGGGAACCCGGCGACGATCGCGTTGTCGCCCCGCTCTGCCTCGGTGTCGAACGACAGCTGCGGCAGGTCGAGCCCAGGCACGTACAGGATGGCGATGTCGCGACGGGGGTTGTAGCGCACGACGACGGCCGTATGGCGGGTGTTGGTCGAGTCGATGACCTGCAGGTCGCGATTGACGCCCGCGACCACGTGCGCGTTGGTCATGATGCGGCCCGGCGCGTAGACGAAGCCGGTGCCCTCGATGTGCTTGTTGCAGCTCTCGGCGTTGCCCTGCACCTTGACGATGGCGCGGCGGGCGCGGTTGAGCTTGGCCCCCTGCAGCACGCTCTGGTCGGGCGGCGGCACGTCGACGAAGTAGCCGTTGCCGATGGCGTCGAAGACCGGCGGGAACTCCGACCGGTCGATGAACTTCTTGAACGGCTGCTGCCAGTTGCGCGCGGCCTGCGGGATGGCCTCGTCGACGGTGGTGAGCAGCGCGGAGTTCTTCACCTGGTCGACGAGCGGGGTGAAGGTGCTCGAGACGATCACCGAGCCGATCAGCCACGCGATGACCAGCACCGACAGCGCGCTGGCGAACGTGCCGCCGATGGCGTCGGCCACCTTGGCCGGCTCCCACGTGACGTGCGAGCGCACCACGGCCCCGAGCGTCGAGGACGCGAACTGGCCGAGCGTCGCCGACAGGAAGACGATCACGATGGCGAGCAGCGCCTGAGGCGTGTCGCCGTCGACCACGGCCTTGGCGATGAGCGGCGCGAGGAACACGCCCAGCACGGCGCCGCCCACGATCCCCACGAAGCTCATCACGCCGATGATGAAGCCCTGACGGTATCCGGAGACGCCGAAAGCGATCACCAGGCCGATCAGAATGAGGTCAAGCAGATCACCGCGCACGCTTCAAAGGTAACCAGCGATACAGTCAAGCGTGCACGTCTTCCCTCAGGACGGCGTCACCCCGCTGGCTATGTTGAGCGGTATGCCGGGCGTCGATGGAACAGTTCGCGAGCTCATCCGGGCCGCGCTGAGCGACACCGACCCCGACGGCTGGCTGCGCTGGCACGTGATCTCCCTGTTGCGGCAGCGGGGCGACCTCGAGTCGTTCATCGAGGCGCGCCGGCTGTGCGCCGCAGACACCGTCACCGAACGCCTGCTCGGCGTCGACATCATGGGCATGCTGCGCCCCTTCGTGGACCGGACGCTGCCGGTGCTGCGCTATCTGGCCGCCAGCGAGGACGACGCCGTGGTGCTCTACTCGGTGCTGATCGCGTTCGGGCACCTCGCCGACCCGCGCGCGCTGCCGTCGGTGATCGACCTGGCCGGCCACGGCGACTCGAGAGTCCGCTACGGAGCCGCGTACGCGCTGCAGCACGTGCTCGGCGATCCGCCCGACCGCGCCGGGCTGGAGACGCTGCGCAAGCTCGCCGCCGACAGCGACGCCGACGTGGCCGGATGGGCCGCGCTGGGCGTCGCGCTGCGTTCTGACTGCTGAGCTCGCTAGCGAGAGGCCAGGTTGAGGCTGTCGGGCGGGAGCTCCTCCACCTGCGCGGTGTCCCACGGGACGTCCAGCCCGCCGGCGCGCAGCACCGAGTCGAGCACCATCGCTGTGAACCCCCACACGAGCATCCCGCGCACCCGGAACGCCGGCCCCGCGAATCCGCTCGGGTGCCGCAGCGTGAAGCGGTTGCGGGGATCGACCAGCTCGGCGATCGGCACCCGTTCCACGGACTCGACCTCGTCGGGCGACGCGGCGTGCACCGCCGACGGCTCGCGCCACCAGGCCACCACTGGCGTGACGCGGTTGTCGCTGTGGGTGAGGTAGAGCTCGGGCATCCGGCACAGCACCTCGACGCCGGCCGGGTCGACGCCGGTCTCCTCCTGCGCCTCGCGCAGCGCAGCCGCCTCTGGCCCGCCGTCGCCGGGGTCGACGCCGCCACCGGGGAAGGCAGGCTGCCCCGCGTGCCGCCGTCCGTGCGCGCTGCGCTGGATGAGCAGCACGTCGGGCCCGTTCGGGCCCTCACCGAACAGCATCAGCACCGCCGCCTCCCTGCCGCGGCCGGCGGGGGGACGCAGATATCGGGGGACGGTGGCCTGTCGCGCCTGCGCCGCCAGTCGTTCGAGCCAGTCGGGCACTTGGGTCACGAAACCTCCAACACGCCGGGCGGCCGATCACTTCCCGGCGTCAGCTGAAAGGCCCTGACCTGACGAGCTTCGCGGCCTGGACGGGGTCGGTGGGGCCGGTGCCGTACGAGGGGCAGAGGGTGGCCAGGGGGCACACGCCGCACGCGGGCCGGCGGGCGTGGCAGATGCGGCGGCCGTGCCAGATGACCCGGTGGGAGAAGATCGTCCATTCGCGCCGGGGCAGCAGTTCGCCGACGACGTGCTCGATCTTGACGGGGTCGGTCTCGTCGGTCCAGCCGAAGCGGCGTACGAGGCGCTGGAAGTGGGTGTCGACGGTCAGGCCCGGGACGTCGAAGGCGTTGCCCAGCACCACGTTGGCCGTCTTGCGGCCCACGCCGGGCAGCGTGACGAGGTCTTTGAGCTTGCCGGGGACCTCGCCGCCGTAGCGTTCGCAGACCGCCTGGGCCATGCCGATGATGCTGGTGGTCTTCGCGCGGAAGAAGCCGGTCGACCGGATGATCTCTTCCATCTCGGACCGGTCGGCGCTCGCGTAGTCTTCGACCGTCGGATATTTCGCGAAAAGTATTGGGGTCACCATGTTGACCCGCTTGTCCGTGCACTGGGCGGAGAGGATCGTCGCCACCAGCAGCTCGAGCGGATTGCCGAAGTCGAGCTCGCAATGGGCGTCCGGGTAGGTCTCCGCGAGGATGCGGTTCATCTTGCGGGCCCGCCGCACGAGAGCGAGCCTGGTCTCCTCCTTGCGCCCCGCCGCGTTCGTCGCCATGCCGCCAGCGTAGAAGCTTCCCGGCGCGTTCGGTCACCCGACGGCGAAAGCCCGCCCGCCCGGGGGTTCCCGGGGCCTCGGACATCACCAGGTATGGACATCGGGTACCTTTCCCCCTGGACTTCACGCACCTCAACGTGCCTGGACAAGACCAGACCACTCCGGCATACCCATAACCTGTGTGTGCCGCCCGGAGTGGGGTGAGTCACAATGGCAGGAGAGGAGGCAGAGTGAACACCGACGACGTGCTGGGCAAGGCACCTTTGTTCGCCGCGCTCGACCGCGAGAGCGCCGCGGCGTTGCGGACGAGCATCACCGAGGTCCAGCTGTCCAAGGGCCAGACGCTCTTTCACGAGAACGAGACGGGCGACCGCCTCTACGTCGTGCTGGAAGGCAAGATCAAGCTTTCCCGCACCTCACCCGACGGCCGTGAGAACCTGCTCAGCGTCCTCGGCCCGAGCGAGATGTTCGGCGAGCTGTCGCTGTTCGACCCGCGCCCGCGCACGGCCACCGCGACGGCGCTGACCGAGGTTCGCCTCGCCGGGCTCGGCCACGACGACCTGCGTCCCTGGCTCACCGGCCGCCCCGAGGTGGCCCTGCATCTTCTGCGCGCCCTGGCCCAGCGGCTGCGCCGCACCAACGACGTGCTGGCCGACCTGGTCTTCACCGACGTCCCCGGCCGGGTCGCCAAGCAGCTGCTCGACCTCGCCGAGCGGTTCGGCACCAAGACCGACGACGGCCTGCGGGTGCACCACGACCTCACCCAGGAGGAGCTGGCGCAGCTCGTCGGCGCCTCCCGCGAGACGGTCAACAAGGCCCTGGCCGACTTCGCCCAGCGCGGCTGGCTGCGCATCGAGGCCAAGGCCGTGGTGATCCTCGACGTCGACCGGCTCTACAACCGGTCGAGGTAGTCGAGCTGGGCCGCCACCGACATCTCGGCGGCGGGCCAGAGAGCGCGGTCGACCTCGGCGTACACGATCTCGACGATCTCGCGCGGCGTGCGCGCGCCACGGGCGCGGGCCGCCGCGATCTGGTCGAGCCGCCCGCGCCGGTGGGCGATGTAGGCGTCGAGCGCGCCGATCGGGTCGGGCAGCACCGGGCCGTGGCCCGGCAGCAGCGCCGCCGCCTCCAAGCTCTCCGCCGCCGCTCTGAGCCGGTCGAGGCTGCGCAGGTAGTCACCGAGGCCGCCGTCCTGGGCGATGATCGTGGTTCCCCTGCCGAGCACGGTGTCGCCGGTCAGCATCGCGCGGTCCTGCGGGATCCAGAAGCAGAGCGAGTCGAACGAGTGGCCCGGGGTGGCGTACACGTGGACCTCCAGGCCGTCCACCGTCACCACGTCGCCGTCGGTGAGCCCCTCGCCGCCGAGCCGGTGGCGCGGGTCGAGAGCGCGTACAGGGGCCCGCACCAGCTCAGCGAAGCGCCTGGCCCCTCCGCTGTGGTCGACGTGCCCGTGGGTGAGCAGGATCTCCGAGACGCGGCGCTGCCCGAGATGGTCGCGTACGCGCAGGAGATGCGCCTCGTCGTCGGGGCCGGGATCGACCACGAGCACCCGCTCGCCCGCGCCGATCACCCACGTGTTGGTGCCCTCGAGCGTCATCGGGGACGGGTTGGGCGCGAGCAGGCTCTCGGCGTGGCGGGTGCGCGACCCGTCGGGCGTGCCGACCGGGATGTGCAGCCCGCTCATGAGCTCACCAGCCGCATCTCGCCCTCGATCTCGACCGCGCGCGGCATGATCGTGACGATCTCGCGGGACGTGGCCAGCACGCCATCGACGCTGTCGTACTGCGCGAGCTCGCTCAGCGTGCGGTAGGTGGGCGGCATGAGGAAGATCTCTTTGCGGTGGGCGAGGTCGATCGCCTCCGCCGGACGCTGCCAGACCACCTGGTCGGCCTCGCCGCCGACGTCACGGGTGCGCTGCCCCTCGGGGAGCACGGCGACGAAGAACTTCGTGTCGAACCGCCGGCTCTCGATCTCGGGCGTGATCCAGTGGGCCCAGGGCTTGAGAAGGTCGGACCGGAGCACGAGCCCGCGCCGGGCCAGGAAGTCGGCGAAGGCGAGGCTGCGGTCGATCAGCGCCAGCCGGTCGGCCTCCCAGTCGTCGCCGGTCGTGTCGGCCACCACCGAGCCGGCCCCCGGCCCGGCCAGCAGCACGCCCGACTCCTCGAACGTCTCGCGTACGGCGGCGCACACCAGGCCGCGGGCGAGCCGCTCGTCGACGTGGAAGGCCGCCCCCCACTCGGCAGGCGACGGCCCGGCCCACGCGACCGCCTGGTCGGTGTCGCGCACGTCGACGGAGCCGCCGGGGAAGACGTACGCCCCCGCGGCGAAGGCCATCGTGGACTTGCGCCGGAGCAGGTAGACCTGCGGGCCGGGGCGCAGGAGCACCACCGTGGCGGCGTCGCGCGCGGGCACCGGCTGGACACGTCCGGCGAGGACGTCCCTGGCCCGCGCGGCGAGCTCGGCTGGAAGCGGCAAACCAGTCACATGACCTCCTTCTAGAACATCACTCGGTCATCGTGACATATGCCCGCTCACGCCACTTCGGCGATCAGCTCCACCTCGACGGGCGCGTCCAGCGGCAGCGAGGCCACGCCCACGGCACTGCGGGCGTGCCGGCCCGCGTCGCCCAGCACCTCGGCGAGCAGCTCGCTGGCGCCGTTGCCGACCTTCGGCTGGTCGGTGAAGGACGGGTCGCTGGCCACGAACACCACGACCTTGACCACGCGGACGACCTTCGCCAGGTCGCCGACCTCGGACTTCAGCGCGGCCAGCGCGTTGAGCGCGCAGACGCGCGCCAGCTCGGCGCCCTGCTCGGTGGTCACCTCGGCGCCCAGCTTGCCCGTCGCGGCCAGCTTGCCCTGGACCACGGGCAGCTGGCCCGAGGTGTAGACGAGGTTGCCGGTGCGCACCGCCGGGACGTAGGCGGCCAGCGGGGCCACCACCTCGGGAAGCGTCAGGCCCAGCTCTTCGAGTCGCTGCTCGGGGGTGGTCATGCCTTCTCCCGCTTGAAGTAGGCGACGAGCTGCTCGGGCGTGGCGCCCTGGACGATCTGCACGAGCTCCCATCCGTCGGCGCCGAAGTTGTCGAGGATCATCTTCGTGTTGTGGATCAGCAACGGGGCGGTGAGGTACTCCCATTTCTTCATGGAGGTCAGCGTAGTGTGAGCAAACTCAAGTGGTGGTCGTCGGCTTTCTGGGAGTAGTGCTTCGGTAGCCTCGAAACGTGGACTCTCCGGACGTGGCGGACACAGATTGGGCCGACGTACGGCTGCACGTCGTCACCGGCAAGGGCGGCACCGGCAAGACGACCGTGGCCGCGGCCCTGGCCCTCGCCCTGGCCTCAGGCGGACGCAAGGTTCTGCTCGTGGAGGTGGAGGGCCGGCAGGGCATCGCGCAGATCTTCGACCTGCCGCCGCTGCCGTACGAGGAGCGCAAGGTCGCGGTGGCCCCGTCGGGCGGTGACGTGTACGCGCTGGCCATCGATCCCGAGGAGGCCATGCTCGAGTACATGGAGATGTTCTACGGGATGCGCCGCGCGGGCCGCGCGCTGACCAAGATGGGCCTCGTCGACTTCGCCACGACCGTGGCCCCCGGCTTCCGCGACGTGCTCGTCACCGGCAAGACGTCCGAGGCCGTGCGCAGGCGCGGCAAGAACGGCCGCAGGGTCTACGACGCGGTGGTGCTCGACGCGCCGCCCACCGGCCGCATCACCCGGTTCCTGAACGTCACCGAGGAAGTGGCGGGCCTGGCCAAGGTCGGCCCGATCAAGACCCACTCCGAGATGGTCAGCGGCGTCGTGAAATCGCCGGAGACCGCCGTGCACTTCGTCACGCTCCTGGAGGAGATGCCGGTGCAGGAGACCCTCGACGGCATCGCCGAGGTGCGCGCCGCCGGTCTGCCCACCGGCGGCGTCTTCGTGAACATGGTCCGCGAATCCCTGCTGCCGCAGGCCGTACTTGACACCGCTGTCAGGGGACGGTTCGACGTCGGCGAGCTCACCCTCGGTCTCAAGGCCGCGGGCGTGGCCGACGGCGCGCAGGCCACCACGCTGGCCGAGGCGCTCGCCGACGAGATCGCCGAGCACGCGCGCCGCGCCGAGCTCGAACGCGCCGAACGCGACTCCCTGGCCCAGGCGGGCCTGAAGGGATACGAGCTGCCGCTGCTGGCCGATGGCGTCGACCTCGCCGGCCTGTACGAGCTCGCGGAGACCATGCGCAACCAGGGAGCGGCATGAAGAAGCCCGCCAGACTCGACATCGACGCGATCCTCGACGACCCGAACACCCGCATCATCGTCTGCTGCGGGTCGGGCGGCGTGGGCAAGACCACGACCGCCGCGGCGCTCGGGCTGCGGGCCGCGGAACGCGGCCGCTGCGCGGTCGTGCTGACCGTCGACCCCGCCAGGCGCCTCGCCCAGTCGATGGGATTGACCCAGCTCGACAACACCCCGCGCCTGGTCAGCTCGCCCGACGGCGGCGGCCAGCTCTACGCGATGATGCTCGACATGAAGCGTACGTTCGACGAGATCATCGAGGCGCACGCCGATCCGGAACGGGCCCGCCAGATCCTGTCGAACCCCTTCTACCAGTCGCTGTCGTCGAGCTTCTCCGGCACGCAGGAGTACATGGCCATGGAGAAGCTCGGCCAGCTCCGCCGTTCCGACGAGTGGGACCTGATCGTCGTCGACACGCCGCCCTCGCGGTCGGCGCTCGACTTCCTCGACGCTCCCGAGCGGCTCGGGCGCTTCCTCGACGGCAGATTCATCAGGCTGCTGACCGCCCCGGCCAAGGCCGGGGGGCGCAGCGCGTTCCGGTTGCTCAACGCCGGGTTCGGGTTGATGGCCGGAGCGATGACGAAGCTGCTCGGCGCGCAGGTGATCAAGGACCTGCAGACGTTCGTGTCCGCGCTCGACGCGGTGTTCGGCGGGTTCCGGCAGCGGGCCGAGGCGACGTACCAGCTGCTGCAGGCCCCCGGCACGGCCTTCCTGGTGGTGGCCGCGCCCGAGCGGGACGCGATGCGCGAGGCATCGTACTTCGTGGAACGCCTGGCCGAGGAGCGGATGCCGCTCGCCGGCCTGGTGGTCAACCGGGTGCACACGTCGCCGGCCACGGCGCTCTCGGCCGCCCGCAGCGCCGCCGCCGCGGAGGACCTTGAGTCGAAGGGCGAGCACGAGCTCACCGCCGCCGTGCTGCGGCTGCACGCCGGGCGGATGCAACTCGCGGCACGTGAGCGCCGCGAGCAGGAGCATTTCGTGTCGGCCCACCCCACGGTGCCCGTGGTGCGGGTGCGCGCCATGTCGGAGGACGTGCACGATCTGGCGGGTCTACGCCAGATCGGCAACCTGCTGGCGACCGCTTAGCGGCACGGCCGGCGGCGGCCGTGCGCGGTCGCCGCCGGCGTCAGCCTGCGATCAGCTCGTTGGTGCGTTCGTACTCTTCCTTGGCCGACTCGAGCAGGTCGCGCCAGGAGTCCACGTCAGGCCGCCTGCGCAGCAGGGCGCGCCTTTCGCGCTCGGTCATACCGCCCCACACCCCGAACTCGATGCGGTTGTCCAGCGCATCGGCGAGGCACTCAGTACGGACCGGGCAGCCCCGGCAGATGAGCTTGGCCCTGTTCTGCGCGGCGCCCTGCACGAACAGGGCATCCGGATCCGCACCTTTACAGGCGGCACGGGAGGTCCAATCCGTGATCCACATTTTTCGACCCCACTCCCCTTAGGTGGTCAGTCGTCATTTGGGGCCGACGGGCGCGGGCGCCGAGCCTCCGTATTCAGTTGCCGCAGGGAGAACGTACGCAACTACACGATCGGGCCGACAGACCCCAGAGGACCAATTTCTCGCTGCTGTGTTGACCGGGAATGACTAGTCACCCCCTCTGTCAAGGCAAAACGGTGTCGGACTACCGATTAGGTCAGTGTTTCGACGTACCCTAAGGAGCGTGCAAGCACAGCGCAAAGATCGCGCCAACCCGGTACTCAACGTTCTGCGTCTGCTCATCGCGGGAGCGGCGGCCGGGGTGCTCACCGCTGCCGTGGCGCTGCCGGCCATCGGTGGAGCGGGGATCTCCACCAAGACCGCCGTCGAAGGGCTCAACCTCAAGCCCGAGCAGCTGGAGGAGCCCCCCTTGTCGGAGGTCACCGAGCTGTTCGACACCAACGGCGACCGCATCGGGCGGTTCTACTTCGAGAACCGCGAGTCCGTCACCCTCGACAAGGTCGCCCCGATCATGCGCACCGCGCTGATCGCCATCGAGGACTTCCGTTTCTACCAGCACGGACCGATCGATGTGGAAGGAACGACAAGAGCGCTCGTCAAGAATCTGACGAGCGGCGGCGTCATGCAGGGCGGTTCCTCGATCACCCAGCAGTACGTCAAACAGGTTCTCGTCAACAAGGCCGAGACGCCCGAGGAACAGGCGGCGGCCATCGCGCCGACGGTCTCGCGCAAACTGTCCGAGCTGCGCTACGCGATGGCGATCGAGGAGAAGTACAGCAAAGATCAGATTCTTGAAAAATATCTGAACATCGCCTACTTCGGCGCGGGCGCCCATGGCATCCAGGCGGCATCCAAGCGCTTCTTCGACAAGCCCGCCTCCAAGCTCAACCTCGTCGAGGCCGCCACGCTGGCCGGCGCCGTCCAGAACCCCGCCCGCACCGACCCCAACGTCGGCTCCGAGTCGCGCGCGCGGCTGCTCGAGCGGCGCAACGTCGTGCTCGACCGCATGGCCGAGCTGGGCAAGATCACGCATCAGCAGGCGGCCGAGGCCAAGAAGAAGAAGCTCGGCTACAAGGACATCGAGGCCCCCGGCGGCTGCGAAGAGAGCAAATACCCGTACTTCTGCCTCTACGTCCAGTACGAGATCCTCAACAACGAGGCGTTCGGCAAGAACCAGGACGAGCGCAGGAAGCTCCTCCAGCGCGGCGGCCTGCGGATCAAGACCACGATCGACCCCAAGATGCAGGCGGCCGCCGACAAGGCGATCAGGAAGTACGTCAGCACCAAGGACAAGCCCGTCGCCTCGCAGGCCATGATCGTGCCCGGCACCGGCGAGATCAAGGCGATGGCCGCCTCCCGCAAGTACGGCCGTAGCAAGTCGAAGAACGAGATGAGCTACAACATCGTGGCCGACGGCGCCCACGGCGGCGGCCGCGGGTTCCAGCAGGGCTCGACCGCCAAGGTCTACACGCTCGCCGCGGCCCTCGAAGAGGGCATGAAGTACGAGGACGGCTTCCCCTCCCCCGCGGGATACCAGGCGAGCGGCTACAGCTCGTTCAAGAACTGCAAGGGCCAGAACGTCGGCGACCCGTCCCACACCGTGCGCAACTCCAGCGAGGGCGGCGGCGGCTTCAAGACGCTGCAGACCGGCACCTGGGGCTCGGTCAACACCTTCTTCGTCAGGCTGCAGGAGAAGGTCGGGCTCTGCGACGTCGTCAAGATGGCGAAGAAGCTCGGCGTCAAGCGGGCCGACGGGCAGAAGCTCTCCGAGGTCGAGACGTTCACGCTGGGCGTCAACGAGGTCGACCCCGTCACGATCGCCAACGCCTACGCGGTCTTCGCCTCCCGCGGCAAGTACTGCAAGCCGCTCGCCATCACCGCCGTCACCGACCGGTACGGCAAGACGACCCAGTACAAGCCCAAGTGCTCCCAGGTGCTCGACGAGAAGGTGGCCGACGCGGTCAACGGCATCCTGTCCGGGGTGTTCACCAAGGGCACGATGACGGAGGTCGGCGGCATCGGGCGCGACGCGGCCGGCAAGACCGGCACCACCGACAACTACATGTCGGCCTGGTTCGCCGGCTACACCCCCAACCTCGCCTCGGCGGTCAGCCTCGGCGACCCGCGCGGCACCTCCGCCCACAAGCTGATCGGGATCACGATCGGCGGCAGGTACTACACGTACGTGTACGGAGCGTCGATTTCCGGGCGCATCTGGAAAGACTCCATGCTGACCGGGCTGAAGGGGGTCGAACCGACCAAGTTCACGGCGGTCGACAAGTCGCGCTTCGGCGGCTGCTCCTCCAACTGCGCGCCCAAGCCGCCCAAGAAGAAGCGCGACGACGGGCCGCGCGACCCGTTCGGCCTGTTCGACAACGGACGCGACGGTGGCGGCGACGGTCCGGGTGATCGTGACCGGGGCAACGGCTGGCGCGGTGGCGACGGTCCCGGCCAGGGCCGCGGCAACGGCGGCCGGGGCCACGACGCAGGACCCATCGTCCTCGACGGCTGACCCCGTCGCCGGGCCCGGCGGGGCGCTCAGCGGCGCTGTGCCGGGCTCGGCCGTCCGCTCAGGAGCGCCGGCGCCAGGGCTGGGCTGATCGCCGCCCCGGGCCTGGACGGCCGCTCTTGCGGCCGTACGGGCCGGTGACGTTCGGGGCCTCCGCCCGACGCGGCGGGGGAGGCCCTGGTGACGCCGCGCCGGGCCGCGGTGAGCGGCTACTTGGCCGCGAGCCTGGCGCGGACGGCGGCGGCGACGCGGCCGCCCTCGGCGCGCCCGGCGACCTTCGGGTTGACGACCTTCATGACCTGGCCCATGGCCTGCGGCCCCGAGGCGCCCGTCTCGGCGACGGCGGCGTCGACGAGCGCGGCCAGCTCCTCGTCGGACAGCTGCGCCGGAAGGTACTCCTCCAGCACCGCCTGCTCGTCCAGCTCGGCCTGCGCCTGCTCGGCCCGGCCCGCGTTGGAGAACGCCTCGGCCGCCTCGCGCCGCTTCTTGGCCTCCTTGGTGAGGACCTTGATGATCTCTTCGTCGCTCAGCTCGCGGGCCTCCTTGCCGGCGACCTCCTCGACGTTCACCGCGGCCAGGGCCATACGAACGGTGCGGAGGCGTACCTCGTCGCGGCTCTTCAGCGAGGCCGTCAGATCGGCCTTCAGCTTGTCCTTCAATGCGCTCATGCGCTCCATCTTGCCGTCTGCGCGGACCGTCCCGGTCGTCTCGCGCCGGATGTCGGGCATCATGAAGAGGTGAGGAAAGCCGTCGCAGTACCCCTGTCCGTGCTCGGTGTCGGCCTCGCCGGGCTGGGTTACGCCTCCGTGGTGGAGCGCAACTCGTTCCGCCTGCGCCGTTTCGACGTGCCCGTGCTGGAGCGCGGCCGCCGTCCGGTGCGCATCCTGCACCTGTCCGACCTGCATCTGACGCCTCGCCGGACGATGCTGATCAACTGGGTCCGTTCGCTGGGCGCTCTCGAACCCGACCTGGTCGTCAACACCGGCGACTCGATCGCCCACCCCGACGCCGTCCCGTCGCTGCTCCACGCCCTGGAGCCCCTGCTTTCGCGCCAGGGCCTGTTCGTGTACGGCTCCAACGACCTGTACGCCCCCAAGCCGAAGAACCCGGCCCGTTACCTGTGGCGTACGTCCAAGAACGAGCGCCGCCAGCACGTGCCGTCCCTGCCGTGGGAGGAACTCGGGGCGGGCATGGCCGCCGAGGGCTGGCTCGACATGAACAACACCACGGCCCGCATCAAGGTGGGCGACCTCGACGTGGCCGTGGCCGGCATCCACGACTCCCACATCTCCCGCGACCGCTACGACCTCGTGGCCGGCCCGGCTCCGGCCGACGCCGACCTGCGGCTGGGCGTCATGCACTCTCCCGAGCCGCGCAACATGTCCCTCTTCGCGGCCGACGGCTACGAACTCCTGCTCGCCGGACACACCCACGGCGGCCAGCTCTGCATCCCGTTCTACGGCGCCCTGGTGACCAACTGCGGCATCGACCGGGCCAGGGTGAAGGGCCTGAGCCGCCACGACGGCTCGTGGCTGCACGTGTCCGCCGGCCTGGGCACCTCGCCGTACGCGCCGGCCCGTTTCGCCTGCTTCCCGGAGGCGACTCTCCTCACTCTGCTTCCCCGGCGCTAAGACGGTCACAACCACGCTGGAAGTGGGCTAGACTTTTCAAGCACGCACGCAAGGGTGTGCACCGGGGTGTAGCGCAGCTTGGCAGCGCGCTTCGTTCGGGACGAAGAGGTCGTGGGTTCAAATCCCGCCACCCCGACACAGTTGCCGCAGGTAGAAGGCCGCTTCCGAAGATCGGAAGCGGCCTCTCTTGTCTCCTGAGTGACTATCTGCGTGACTATGCTGCGGATCCGCATCAGGCCGGAGGCAAGAGGTCCCACTTCTTCAGGAGCGCCGGTAGGTTATGGGGCTCAATCCCCAACTCCACCCTGAGAGTGTCAAGGACCTGATCGCAGACCCCGTCCAGATGTTGCCGGTTGACCTTCAGACTCTCCCCCTCCACGAACCGGAGGGCGAGCTCATGCTCCGTTAGAAACAGCCAGCAGGCGTCAGTGGTTTTCGGGGAGCCCAGCAGGATGATCTCATCGAACGAGTCCCGGACGCGCTTATGCAACTCTTGAAGCCGGGCTAACGTCTCCTCAGACAGCGCATCCTTCTGCAGGTCATCGATCGCATCCTGCAGGAGATTGGCCCAGCTCTGGGCAAGTCCAGAGAAGCTTGAATAGAGACGAAGGCGCTCATTCCGCCAATAGGCCTTTAATTCGTGCTCTCTCTCAGCTTGGAGGCGCTCCTGCTCACGCTTCCATCTGAGATCCTCTCGGGCCACTTCGCGACTCCAGCGACGATCCTCGCGCCAGGCGTTCACAAGCTGCCCAACCACTACGCCGATCACGCCCAGTATGGCCACAACCACAGGAACCCAGATCGAGACCTGCCCTGATGTCACAAGCTGAGGATACGTTCTGTCACATGGCGACACAGCCCCAGTGATATCTCAAATCTCGAACAAGACGCGATGAGGCCCCACCAGGCCGGGTTCCATCCTGGTGGGGCCCATTCGCGTGCAGCTATCTCTTTCGGAAGATGCGGTCCATAGCTACTGCCCCCTCTTGGAGCACGGGGCGGATCTGCTTGCGATAAACGGCTTCCGTGACAGCTGTGCTGCTGTGGCCGACAAGCCTGGAGATCTCTTCGATCGGAATGCCGTTGTCTGAAAGCAGCGATACGAAGCTGTGACGAAGCTCGCGGGGCGTCCACTCCTTCGGGTCCACACCTTCCGCGTCCTTGATGGCGTTGCGGAAGTCGCGGCGGACGTTGGCGGCGTCCAGCGGCTTGCCTGTGGCCGATGCGAACACCAGCCCGCCTTTCGACCATGCGTCGCCTTGCTCACGCTGCTGGGCTTCCCGGTGGCGGCGCAGTAGATCCACGCAGCGCTTGGGAAGGGCCAGGGTGCGACGGGACTTGCGGGTCTTGGTGTCTCCCCCGGCGCGCACCGAGCGCCAGACGGCCACGTGCGGCGGAACGGGCGGGCGGGCGTCCGGGGCACCGTCCAGGTCCACGTGATCCCATGTGAGCGCCCGCAGTTCCTCCGTGCGTGCTCCGGTGAGCAGCGAGAGCACGATGTAGGCGTACATACGGGAGCTCTCAGCCGCCTTCAGTACGGCTTCCGCCTGCGCGAACGTCAACGCCTTGGACGGGCGTCCCTCCTTCCCCTTCGGGACCGAGCACAGTGCCACTACGTTCCGCTTCACCTTGTCTCGGGCCATCGCTCGTTTGATCGCGCGGTTCAGGCAGCCGTGAAGACCCTGAAGGGTCCGGGTGCTGAGTGACTTCGCTTTGGTGGCGAGCCACTTGTCCACGTCTTCCGCGCTCAGGTCTCGCAGCTTCCGAGCGCCCAGGCCAGGGATGATGTGGGTCCTGCACAGGATCGTGCAGGTCTTCACCGTGGCGGGGTCCCGACCATTCAGGCCGTAGGCCAGCCAGTCGTTCACCGCGCGCTCTACGGTGTAGTCGGCCGGGGCGATGGCGAGACCGTCCTCATAGTCGCGGAGGACTTCCTTGAGCTTGTTCTTAGCCTCGGTCTTGGTCTTGCCGCTCCCCCGTTTCACGATGCGCTTGCCGCTGGGGTCGTAGCCGAGGCTGGCGGTGGCGATCCAGCGTTGGCGCTTGTCGTCCCAGTGGAGGCCGCCGTCTCCTCTGCTGCGTCGCTTGGTCATCAGGCTGCTTCCTCTGCTTCCTTCTCCAGGAGGGCGATGTAGTCGCGGATGGCGCTGGCGGTGATGAGTCGGGCGCGGCCCTGCTTGACGGAGCGCAGGCGGCCGGTGCGGATCTGGTCGTAGATGACGGTGCGGCTCATGCGGAGCAGGCGCATGACGTCGGTGACGCGGTAGAGCTGGGTGTCGGCGAGCCGGACACTGTCCGGCGTTGAGGTGGTCACTGGTGGCTCTCCTCGTCGGCGTGGACAGCGGGGACGGGCAGCAGGGCCGGTTGTCCCTCGTGGGCGTGGGCGTTGGTGCTGGTCGTGGTGTGGTCAGGGACGGTCGGGACGCCGGGGACGTCTCCCGAGGGCGATGTCCCAGGGAGCCGGTAGTGGCCAGTGGCGTTGACGCAGAGCTGGCCGTCGGCGTTCATGCGCTGGCAGGTCTTGCGAACGTTCTCGTAGGACAGGCCGGTGCCCTCGGCGATGGCCTTGGGCGTGCTGCCGGGATGCTGGCGGACATGGCGGATGATGGTGGCGCGGGTGTCGGACAGCGTGTGGTCTTCGGGTGGGCCGTCCAGCAGGTGCCAGAGGCCGGCGGCCGGTTGGAAGGCCATGGCGTACTCGGCTTCTTCGACGTCGCGGCCGGTGACGTGCAGGACGCCGTCAGCGGTGCCACGGGCGCGTTTGAGGACGAGGGTGGCGTCTGCTGCCCCTGCCAGGCCGTTGGTGCCGGAGACCTCGCTGAGGAAGTCTTCGGAGGCCATCTTGCGGACGTGATGGACGAGGACGACGGCGACGCCGTAGGTGTCGGCCAGGCGCTTGGCGCGGCTCATGGCGGCGTAGTCGGCGTCGTAGGCGGACAGGCCGGGCGGCGTGGTGCCTCGAATCTTGGCGAATACGTCGATGACGACCAGGCGGGCGTTGCCGTGGCGCTCCAGCCAGCGGGCGATGGCCTCTTCCCCGCCCTGCGGGAGGGTGGGGCAGGTGGTGGCCAGGGTCAGGTCCTTGGGCGCGGGCTGGCCGCCCAGGATCTTGCCCATGCGGTTCTGGAGACGGCGGGCGGTGTCCTCCAGGGCGAGGTAGAGCACCGGGCCGGGCTCCACCTCGATGGCCTCCAGGGCCTTGGCGCCGCTGGCGACGGCGATGCCCAGGCCGAGGCTGAGCCAGGACTTGCCGACCTTGGGCGGACCTGCCAGGAGGCTGAGTCCTTCGGCGATGATGCCGGGGACGGCCCAGCGGGGCTCCGGGAAGGTCATGGCCATCAGCTCGTCGGCGGTCCAGGAGGTACGGAACGGCACGACCTGAGCGGGCGCTTCGACGGCGTCACCGTTGACCAGGCGCAGGTGAGTGGTGCGGTCGTTGGTCATGCGGCCACCGTCCGGGGACGGCGGGCTCCGGCGCGTAGGCCTGACGCGATAGTGCGCTGGGCTTCGCCGTAGGGCTGGCCGATCTGCGCGGCTGCCTCCGTGAGCCACGACGTGACGGCGGCGGCGTTCAGCTCGCCTCCGGCGACGAGCTGGCCGAGGGCGACGGCGGCGAGGTACAGCGCGTTGTTGTGGCCGTGCGGCGGTGAGCTGGTCACCCGGTTCAGCTCGCCGAGGACGGCGGCGCGGATGTAGGAGCCGCGCCGGTCGGAGGCGAGTGGCACCGTGACCGGCTTCTGGGGCGGCAGCGGGGCTGGGCGTAGACGTTCGACCAGCCAGGCCGGGAGCGGAGCCGGTGTGATCGGGCGCAGGACTTCGTAGGTGCCACCGCCGTGCTCGTCGGTGACGCGGCTGCCGGGGCCGACGACGTAGCCGCCGTTGGCGCGGGTGTCGATGAGCCAGCCGAGGCTGCCTCGGGTGTTCGTCAGAGTGGCTCCTTCGGGTGCGGTGAAGTACAGGTGCAGGCCGCCGCGTCGGGTGTGGACCTGGAAGGTCTCCAGCGGGAGCGGCTGTCCGGCCTGCTCGCAGAGGTGGGCGAAGACGTCTGCGCCGTCGTGGATGCCGGGGCGGTTCCACTCCGGTGGCGGCTGCTCGCCGGGCTTGGGCCGATCCAGGTCGATGACGACCAGGCGGGACGGGCCGGTGGCGATGCCGAGGTTGTACGGGTGCTGCCAGATCCGGCGGATGGTGGCTGGGTCGGTGGTGGTGCGGTCCTGCCAGGCGGTGAAGCCGCGGGGCGGTGTCTTGCTGTTCCGGGCGAGTGGGAAGACGTGCCAGCCTCGGGCTGCGGCCGCGAGAACGTAGCGGGTCAGGTTCGTAGTGGTCATAGGCGCTCCGTTCGGAGTTCAGCGGGTGGCGTCGCGGTGCAGGGCGCGGGCGTGGTTCCAGAGGTGGCGACCGATCCGCAGGCGCAGGCCGGTGCCACGGCAGCGGCGGCAGTCGTGCGTGCCGCGTCCGATGCGGTTGGGCTTGCGGCCCTTGCCCTGGCACGCGCGGCAGCGGCGGAAGGGCCTGATGTAGCACTCGGCGGCGTAACGGACGGTGATGAACAGGACGGTGACGATCACGGCGCTAACGACGAACTGGGCAGGGGTCACGACGGGCCTCCTGGGCCGTTTTCGGGTGTCGTCAAGCGAGGGCGCTAGCGTGCTAACGCCCTGGCCAGGGCTTATTTCTGGTGCTAGCGGGGGTGCTAGCGCTAGCAGGGTCGGCCGCTAGCGCCAGCACCCCTCGCCGGGGTCAC
>NZ_FNFB01000025.1 GCF_900100395.1 Nonomuraea maritima
CGACCGAGTCGATCATCGCTGCGGTGTGGGTGTCCTGGTGAGTGTCCACGCCGCCGGCGACTTCTGGCATCGGCGGGTTTTCGGGTGTAATGGAAGTCATCGTCGTCCTGTCGTCTTGACCGGGGGCAGGGCGGCACGCACCAGCCGGGCAACGCGGACAAGACAGTGATGGGGCCTCTGGCCAGGCTCCTATGAAGTCACGGGCGCCACGTCCGGTGAGTGCAGATGAGCGCCTCCCGGCCAGGGCCGACAGATCCCGTTGAGGACCCAAGGTCAGTCAGTCGCTGGGTCAGACCCTGGCGGGAGACGCTCATCTACATCATCACTGTCAGACGCGGTGCCGCGCCAGGTGCTCCAGCACGGCCTGGTTGGCCTCCCACCCGTCGGGGAACTTGACCGGCACCCCGAGCTGCACCGGCTCGGCCGAAGGATGGGCGTCCAGCAGTTCGGCGATGCCCGCCCTGGCCACCACCACGCACGCGTGCCGGTGCCGGGAGGCCAGCACGCACAGCCGTCCCGACTCCAGGTGGAACGCCGTCGCGTCACGGCGTCCCGACAGGGGGTGCAGCACGATCGTCACGTCGTACTCGCGGCCCTGCAGCCGGTTCGCGGTGTCGACGGTGATCTCCGGCGGCAGCCCGGCCGCCCGGATCGCGGCCACCTGGTCGCGGTGCGCCGCCCCGACCGCGATGCGGTCGGCCGTGACCGGCCGCTCGCCCTGCTCAGAACTCGCCACCGCGCCCCGCTGCAGCAGCCGCTCGGCCAGCATCGCCACCGCCTGCACGGCCTCGCCGTCGGTGCGCACGGTGTGCCGGTTCGGCAGCTCCAGCAGTGCCCAGCCCGAGCGGGCAGCCTCCTCCAGCGCCCGGTCGTGGACGGTCCCCATGCCGCCGGTCGTCAGCTCAAGCCGCCGGTCACCCGGCCCGGTGCCGGACCGGAACCCGGTGAACGGGTAGAACGCCTGCGACACCACGGGCGCCGCCGACGCGGGCAGCCGCCACGACACGGGCAGCCGGTGCACCGGCAGGTCGGGGTTGTGGCGCAGCAGCACCGAGACCGCGCTCTGCAGCGGGTCCCACGACAGCCCCGACCAGCGGTCGCCGTCCACGATCGAGAACGGGTCGAGCTGCCCGGGGTCGCCCACGAACAGCGCCCGCTCGAACAGGCCGGCGATCCGCAGCAGTTTGTCCGAGCGCATCTGGTACGCCTCGTCCACGATCGCCCAGGGCCACACCCGCTCGCTGATCCACGCCCACTTGTCGGCCGTGGCGATGACGATGTCGGGGTCGTTCAGGTCCTGGACCCGGGTGGCGACCCGGACGCCGGCCAGCTCCAGCAGGCGCGGCGGCGGCGTGTACCCGCCCGCCGACAGCCGCCCGACCCTCAGGTGGGGGTGCTTGTCGCTGATCCGTACGACCAGGTCGTCGACCTGCTCGTTGGTCTGGGCCACGATCATCAGCGGCTCGCCGGTGGCGGCGATGTGGGCGGCGGCCCGTACGACGAGAGTGGACTTGCCCGCGCCCGGCGGGGAGTCGACGACCACGCCCCGGTGCCGGGGCAGGTCGGCGAGGACGTTCTGGATGACCTGCTCCGGGCTGTCGGTCACGACCACTCCTCCTGGGCGTCCTCGTCGTCGGGCGTGTACCCCCGCGGCGGCCCGCCGTGCGTCCACGGGGTGGCCTCGGCCTCGGGCAGGGTCGCCGACCCCTGGAAGTCGTCGGTCAGCGACGTGTAGCACACCCGCTCGCCGACCTCGGGAACCGAGCCGGGAGCCGCCGTCTTGCCCCTGCCCATGCCCTTGGTGATCTTCACGGTGATCAGGCCCTCGTCGGCCGCGACCAGCACGGCGCCCTGGCCGCGGCGCTGCGGGGTGCCGAGTGAGGTGCCTTGCGGCAGGCGTACCGGATCGTCGGTCTTGACCACCACGAGCGGGCGAAGCTTGCGGGAGCGGCCCTCGCCCTCGGTGTTCTCGGGGTCCGTCTCGACGACCTCGCCCGCGAACGCCTCCCCGGTCAGCCGGTACTCGGCCATCACCATCGGGTCGTCGTAGGCGCGCTGCACGTCGTAGGCGGCCTGGGCCCGTTCCATGCGGGCCAGCCGGGCGGCGGCGGCCACCGCGCCGTCGCGCCGGGCCTGCGGCGGCGCCCCCTCGGCGACGTGCGCCGCCATGCCGCTGAACGAGCCGCGGTCCTGCTCCCAGCGCTGCGCCACGCTCGCGCCCTCCGGCAGCGCCGCCAGCAGGTCGATCGCCTGCCAGACCAGCCGCCACGTCGGCTCCAGCTGCGTCCGCAGCGCCTCGGCGACGCGCTCGGCGGACCCGCTCTCGATCGCGGGCGCGAGCACCTCGGCGTCGAAACCAGGGTCGGTCGCCGGACCCGCCGGCGGCCAGACGAGCGGGTCCTCAGCCTCGTCGCTCGGCCCTGTGGTGATCCACGACATGAGCGCCGCCAGGTTGGCGTCCTCCAGCGAGCTCTGCCCGCTGGCCCAGTGCCGGCCCAGTTCCTCGGTCGCCGCCAGCATGATCGAAGAACCCGGGTACGCCGCCCGCTCGGCGAAGTACGTCAGCCACCGCCCCAGCAGCGGCACCGACCCCGGCACCGGATACGGCCCGTCGGCCCGGCGGAACCGCGTCGAGCGGCCGAGCAGCGCGGTGAACGCCACCCCGCCCTGGTTGGGCACGACGAGCTGCGGCGCGTCGACCGCCCGCTCGTACGGGTCGGCGTTCTTGCGCTCGACCGTCTCGGTGTCGACGGTCAATGCCTCGACGTACGGCAGCAGCACCCCGGCCAGCTCGGCCGCCCACGCGAAGCGCAGGTCGCGGTTGCGCGGCTGGGCCACCACCAGCAGGCGCGGGTCGTCGCGGTCGGTGCCGAGCATCGCCGCCAGCGGCGCGGCTGCCTCACCCGACAGCTTGAGCGGGATGAACACCATCGGCCGCCGCGACAGATGACAGTGCCGCACGGTCGCGACGGGCTGCGCGATGCCCTCGTCGAGGGCGCGCAGCCGGGCCAGCGAGGTCAGCAGGCTCATGCCGGTCCTCTCACCACAGCCGCCTCAGGACGGCGGAGCTCATGTCAGGCACTCCCTGCGCAGGCGTTCGGCGTTGCGGAGCAACCGGGCGATCTCCTCCTGGCCCTCGGCCGGAGTGCGCGTGCCGTCGGCCAGGCCGAGCGCCTCGGCCACCGAGGCGACCCCGCCGAGCTCGTCGCGCACCTGGCGGCCGAGCAGGTCGGAGGCGCCCTCCTGGCGGGCCTCGTCGCGGCAGAAGAAGCACATGTCGCAGGTGGACAGGCAGTCGGGCGCGTAACGCGCCGTCGTACGGCTCAGCGCGTCGGCCAGCTCGGCCACCGGACGGGTGGGCCGGCCGTCGTCGTCGGGCCGCAGGTCGAAGGTCAGGTCGTCGGGCAGCGCGTCGAGCAGCCGGTCGAGCGTCGTCATGCGGGTGAGCTGGCGCCGCAGCACCGCCAGCTGCTTGCGCACGTCGACCAGCGTGGCCACCGGGCGGTTGGCGAAGTTCTCGGGGCACACGAGCACCACGTCGTGCGAGACCAGCCCGGGGTCGTGCCCCAGCTCCTCGAGCGTCGTCCGCATCGCCAGCACGTAGACCGCCGCCTGCCGGGCCGCCGCCGCCACCGCCGCCGGATCGGCCTGCCCGTCGATCACCGAGAACGACTTGACCTCCACGACGTGGAACCGGCCCCCGAGCTGGAACGCCACCAGGTCGGGCTCCAGGTACGCGGTGTGCCCGGCGATGCTCAGGCTGAGCAGCGGGTGATCGTAGAAGGTGGCCGCGCTGACGGGCTCGGCCGCCGTCGTGGAGCGGGCGGCGTGGTCGAGGAGGGAGCGGGTGTGGGTGTGGCGCAGGTGGGCGCCGACGTTCTCGACGTCGTGGTAGGCCACCTCCTCGACCGGCAGGTCGAGCAGCTCGCGCAGCATGCGCAGCAGTTCGGCGCACCCGTCGGCCTTGACCAGCGCCTCGAACATGTTGCCGCGCGTGATGGCGAACGGCGACTGGCCGAACGGCGCGGGGAAGCCCAGGTGGCGGGCGGCGGCGTCCTTGTCGATGCCGGCGCCGTCCATGAGGGCCCGGCGGGCGCAGCCCGGGTTGGCGGCCAGCGCCGCGATGGCGCGGGCGTCGTGCGGCCGCGGCGGCGTCGTGCCCCGCAGCGCCTCCAACCGGCGCACCGGGTCGCCTTCGCGCTTCAAGCCGGTCACTTCGCCTTCTCCTTCGTGATCGTGCTCAGCGTAGCGGCGCCGAACAGGCGCGCCGTGTCACCGAGTTGGACGGCGGCGCGTCGCGCCAGCTCCGCGCGGTCGCGCGTGTCGCGTTCCACGTGCACGGCGAGCTCGGCCCTGGCCGCGGCCACGACCCGCGCAGGGTCGGGCGGGGCCAGGCCGGAGTCGGTGGCGCCGGGGATGTTCCTGGCCATCCTGGCCAGCAGGCGGACCGCCCGCTCGTCGTCGCTGCGCTGTTTCGCCACCGCGATGGCGCAGTTGAGGAAGTCGACGCGGGGGCTGAGCGGGCCGACGACGCGGCGTTCCAGCGGCCAGGTGCTCAGCGTGAGCAGCCCGCGGGCGGCCGACAGCCGGTCGGTCAGGGCGGCGCACAGGTAGTACGGCCGTCCGAAGGGCGACGACCGGAACGAGCGCTCCTCGTCCCGGCGCAGGCTGGTGAGCCGGTCGCTGCGCAGCGTACCGCCGAAGAAGGCGTCGCTGACCGCGACGATCAGCCGCGGCTGGGCGGTCGCGCCGAGCAGCCGCAGCCCCTGGTGCACCTGCTCGCGCACCGTCACCAGGCGCGGCGGCTCCTGCTTGGCCTGCGGGTGCTCGCCGCTGACGAGCGCGTCCCAGGCCCGTTCGGCGCTGCGCAGGTCGGCGCGCAGGCTGCGGGCGGTGCCGCCGTCGCGGGCGCGCATCGCCCTGCGTACGGCGGCCCGTAACTCGTCGATCCGCCGCTCCAGCTCGTCCAGCCGGTCACCCATGGCGGCGAGCGTACCAACAGTCCCAGTATTTTCCAGTATTTTCCGGGATATCGGGCGCGATCTACGCTGTAAAGGCGGGCTCGGCGGAGACCCACGTGCGGTCCTCGGTGAGGAAGCGCCCCAGCCGCAGGCCGACTGCCGCGAGCTCGGCGGCCAGCTCGTCGTCGGTGAACCTCCGCGACGAGAACGACTGCGTCCAGACCCGCTCCTCGCCGCCCTCCTCGCGGTACGCGTAGCGCATCGTCGCCTCGAAGATCCCCGGCGACACCTGCTCCACGGCCGCCATCGTGACCGAGACGGGACCGTCCGCACGTCCCGTGCCGGACCGCCACCGGTCGTGCGCGTCGGCGGGCATCCACTGGATCAGCACCTGGCCGCCGGGCCTCACGTGGCGCGCGCAGGCCGTGAGCAGCGTCCGCCGCGTCGGGTCGTGCACGGTGTTGACCAGCTGCGAGGCCAGCATGACGGTGTCGAAGAGGCGCTCCAGCCGCAGGTCCTCGACGCGGCTCAGGACCGTGCGGGCGCCGCGCACGCGGGCGAGCATCTCGGGGGACTCGTCGACGGCGACCACGTCGAAGCCGCGTTCGAGCAGCGGGTGGGTGACCCGTCCGACGCCCGCGCCCAGTTCGAGGATCGAGCCGCCGGGCGGCGTCACCTGTGCCACGATGCCGGGCTCGTCGCCCGCCCGCAGCAGGCTGTAGAAGTCGACAGGCGAGCCGTCGGGGGTGATGGGGCCGGAGCCGGTTCCACGTTCGCGCATGCTCAGAACGTAACTCCGCCGACCGCGCACGACACCCGCCGTGTCGAACAGCCGCCCGCGGCCGGAGGTTCGGTCGAAGTGGGTCATGATCGGCGAATACCGCCGATGTCACCGCATGACGGGAGTGACGGGTGCGGCGACGGGGCATGCAACTGCGGTCGGGATCGAGTGATCGGAAGGAGACCTCCCATGGAAGAACGCGTTGCCGGTGCGTCCGCCGGGCAGGCGTCGGCTCGCGTGCCGTGCACGCCGCCCGCCGCCTCCCAGCTGTACGAGATCGCCGTCCTGGACACCACCGCCGAGGACGGGCGGGCGCGCTGGCACACCATCGGGTGGGGCGTCGACCGCATCCACGCGCAGAGCCTCGCCGAGTCGTACGTGACGCGCCCGATGTGCCCCTACGAGGAGGCGCGGATCCGGCACAACGGCCGGCTCGTCGCCGTCCACCGCCGCCCCGCCTGACCCCCCGCCTCACCCGGGGATCGGCGACGCCCCACACTCCGTCGCCGGAAAGAAACCTGCGAATCGGCCCGATCCATGGTCACCGGAAGGCTGTTTCGTCATAGGATTTTCTGTTGATGAATGTATGCGTACGTCCCGGGCCGGCGACCGGGGTGTGGAGGCGAAGGTCGTGAGTGTGTCGGAAGACCGTCCGTCCCGGTGGACGTTTCTCACCCACCATGCCCGGGTGCTGGTGGAGATCGCGCGCAACCCGGAGATCAGGCTGCGCGACATCGCGGCGGCCATCGGGATCACCGAGCGCGCGGTGCAGGGCATCGTCCGCGACCTGTACGAGGCCGGCTACCTGCACCGCGACAAGATCGGCCGGCGCAACCGCTACAGCCTCAACCTCGACCAGGCCTTCCGTTACCCGACCGAGGCCGGGGTGCCCGTCAAGGTGCTGATCGACATCTTCTCCCGGCACGACATGAGCGGGCCCGGCGCCGAGTGACGCGCGCTCACCCGGCGGGCAGGCGCAGGGCGATCATGGCGACGTCGTCGTCGGTCTTGCGGGGCAGGTAGCTCAGCAGGTCGTCGCAGAACCTGTCGAGCGGCGCCCGGTGCAGCGCGGCCGCGCGGGCGCGCAGCCGCTCGAAGCCCTTGTCGAGGTGCTCGGTCGGCCGTTCGACCAGGCCGTCGGTGTAGAGCAGCAGGGTGCTGCCGGGCGGCAGCGGTTCCCGCGCCGACGTGCACGGCTCGTCGTAGGGGATCCCGAGCAGCGGGTTGGGCGCCGCCTCCAGGAAACGCGCCTCCCCGTCGCGGGTGACGAGCAGCGGCGGCGGATGCCCGGCCACCGCGTAGTAGAGCTCGTGACCGCCGTCACCGGTCTGTTCCACCCTGGCCAGCACGCACGTGGCCGTCTCCTCGGCGTACAGCGTCTTCATCGCGGTGTTCAGCCGGCCCAGGATGTGACCCGGCGGCTCCTGACGGTCGACGACCAGGCCCCGCAGCATGTTGCGCAGCTGACCCATCGTGACGGTGGCCCGCAGGTCGTGACCGGCAACGTCGCCGATGGCCAGCACGGTCGCGCCGTCGGGCAGCACGAACGAGTCGTACCAGTCGCCGCCCACCTCGGCGGCCGTCGGGCTGGCCCGGTAGCGGGCGGTGATCTGCAGGCCGGGCAGCTTCGGGGGGTCGGCCAGCAGGCTGTGCTGCAGCGCGAGCGCGATGCGGTGGGTGCGCTGGAAGCGCATCGCGCTGTTCAGGCGGTCGTGCATCTGGTCGATCAGCTCGCGCAGCAGGGCCAGGTCGCCCGGGCTGATCGGCGCCCGGTCGCCGCAGACGCTGGCGCTGAGCACGGCGGCGACGGTCCCGTCCACGACGATGGGGACGAGCGCCACGCAGTGGCCCCGGGTCTCCTCCAGCCACGCCCGCGTGCCCTTGGGCACGAGGTCGGGGGGAGGCTCGCCCGGGGGGAAGGTCTTGAGGAACGGCTTGCGGCGGCGGATCGACCGGGCGAGCCTGCCGTCCGGTGGATGGCGCTCCTCGCTGAACGGCGGCAGCTGCAGCAGCCCGGGACGCACGACGACGGCCACGCGCTCCAGAAGGAAGTCGCCGCCGCGCGACAGGTCCTCGGACAGGTCGATCACCCAGTGGAACGCGCACCCGTCGGCGAGCTCGGGCACGATGACGTTGGCGAGCGCGTTCAGCATCTCCTCCACGCTCGTCAGGTCGCCCGTGGCCGCGGCCGCGGCGTCGAGCAGCCGCCTGCGGCGCTGCGCCTGCCAGTGGTCCTCGATGTCGGTGGCCGTGCCGACCCACTCCACCACGCGGCCCTGCTCCCGCACCGGGACGCCACGGGCCAGGAAGTGCCGGTACTCGCCCGGCTCCGTACGCAGGCGGTAGACGCGCTCCCACGGCTGGACCGGCTCGTTGAGCGCGCGCCCCCACGCCTCGACGGTGGCCGTGCGGTCGTCCGGGTGCAGGGTCTCCACCCAGCCCTCGCCGCGGTACTCCTCCCAGGTCTGCCCGGTCACCCGCTCCCACCCGGGACTCGGCACGATCACCCTGCCCTTGGGGTCGGTCACCCAGAAGATGTCGGCGCTGACCCGCATCAGGCAGTGGTAGCGGTGCAGGATGCGGCGGCGCTCGTCGGCGACCTCCTGCAGTTGCCGCGACACGGTGACCTGCTCGGTCACCTCCATGAGCACGGCCAGCACGCCGTACGTGCCGTCGGAGAAGACGATCCGGGAGAGGCTGAAGGTGAAGTACCGCTCGGAGGGCTCCACGTGGGCCAGCGACTCGGAGCCGGGGACATCGGCGCGCACCACCGGTTCGCCCGTCCGGTAGACCTCGTCGAACAGCCCGAAGCACTCCTCGTCGCCGAGCTCGGCGAACGCCTTCCTGATCGGCACGCCCAGGGGCCGGTCGCCGAACAGCTCGGTGTACCTGGGGTTGTGGTACACCAGCCGGTGCTCGGGCCCCCTGGTCACCGTGATGGCCAGTGGAACCGGGTCGAACACCTCGAACATGGGCCCGTGGACGCTCCGGTCGTGGACATTCTCCATGGCGATTTCCCCCGATGAACACCTCTCGTCGGCCGCGCGCCAGACCGCCCGGCCTGCGGCACCGGAGGCGAAACCCCCCTGTGACGAGTCTCGCACGCAGCGTCGCCGCAGGTCGCGCCGGGGCCGCCGGGAATCGCGGGCGAAAGCGGGGAAAACGGGTGGAGCAGGCGTGGCCGGCGGGGCTACGGTGAACGCGAGGCACCAGGAACAGCGGCGCACCGGCATCGCCGGAACGCGTTCCGCGCATCGGGGGCCTCTCCTCCCGGTAGGTCTTGTGACCGAGGTTCGACTCCTCCTGGGCGTCCCCCGGACGACCGCGTGACGACGGCGAGGCTCTGCGGACTCCCGGCCGCCCCCTGGGCAGCCGGGGACGTCCCCGCCACGCCGCCGGCGGTCTCCGGGGGCCGCTCTTTTCTCCCATCCCGCTCCGACGGAGGTTCTCAGGTGGCACACGTGACCGTGATGGAGTGGCAGCGCGTCCTCATGTACGTCGACGGGCAACTGCGCCGCGTCCTCGACCCGGGCCGGCACCGCTACCGCGCCCGGCGCACGACCCTGGTCACCGTCGACCTGCGGCCCCGGCTCCTCAACGTGCCAGGGCAGGAGCTCATCACGACCGACGGCGTGAGCGTCCGGGTCACCGTGACGGCGCGGTGGCAGGTCGCCGACCCCGTCGCCTACACCGGCGCGGCCACCGCTCCCGACCAGTTCCTCTACGCGGCCGCGCAGGAGGCGGTCCGCGACCGCGTGGCGGGCCTGCCGCTGGAGGCGGCGCTGGCCGAGCGGTCGCTGCTGTCGGAGGGGCTGACCGAGTCCGTCCAGGCGGCGGTGCGGGAGCTGGGGATCGAGGTCTTCGACGTACGCGTGCGCGACCTCATGCTCCCGGGCGAGCTGCGCCGCGCCGCCATGGACGTCGTGGTCGCGCGCGAGCGGGGCAGGGCCGCGCTGGAGGAGGCGCGGGCCGAGGCGGCGGCGCTGCGGTCTCTCGCCAACACCGCGCGCCTGCTGGA
Source organism: Nonomuraea maritima (assembly GCF_900100395.1). Taxonomy (GTDB): domain Bacteria; phylum Actinomycetota; class Actinomycetes; order Streptosporangiales; family Streptosporangiaceae; genus Nonomuraea; species Nonomuraea maritima. Next base: position 9,761 of record NZ_FNFB01000025.1, read on the forward strand.
GGAGCACCCGTCGCTGCTGCGGCTGCGTACGCTCCAGGTCGCCGCCGACCGGCAGACGACGCTCGTCCTCGACCCGCGCGCGCACGCCGACTGACGGCGGCGGATCAGGCCCGGCCCGGGCGCCTGCGCGCACCCGGGCCGGGGGTCTCAGGGGGCGGGCCTCAGAAGGCGATGCCCACGCCGCCGAGGCGGGCGAGCCGCCGCTCCTGGGCGGGGGTCAGCGCCGGCCAGTGGCGGCCGCCCGGACGGGGCAGCACCCGTGAGGCGTAGTCGCCGGGCTGGAACGCGGCGTCGAACAAGCAGCCCGTGCCGTACGTCGCGTCGAAGGACGGGCAGGAGGCCGCGATCGACGCGGGCGTGGGCCTGACCCCGGTCCGCACCCACGACGACAGCGCGGACATCGCGGTGGCGTACTCCGCGGTGCTCAGGGTGCTGTGCTCGTTCTCCCTGGTGAAGGTCTGCACGAGCCGGTCCGAGGCGCCCTTCAGGCTGGCCCGGTAGGCCGACTCGTGCTCCACGAACGCCGTGGGGTCGTCGATCGCGTGCATCGTCAGCACCGGGATCGACACCGCTCCGGTGATGTCGCTGTCGAACGACAGGTCGCGCACGGCCGACGGGTCGGCGGAGAACCGCTCGACGCCGGCGTTCAGCGCCTTGTCGTCGTGCGAGCCGGTGTAGCGGACGTGCCGGTTGTCGAACGGGTTCCGCCCGCCGAGCCGGTTGTGCACGATGTCGCGGAAGGTGAAGGTGGCGAACCTGAGGTGCGATTCGAGGGTCCGCTCAGGGACCTTCGTCACGGCCAGGATGTCGTCGAGGTTGCGCTGCTGCTCGGCCGTCCGCTCGGCGGGCGCCAGGTCGTAGCCGGTGCACTCGCGCAGGCGCGCCCGCAGGCCGGTCGTCGTCATCGTGGAGCCCTTGCGCAGGCCCTCCCAGAGCGGGTACTGCGGTTCGGAAGGGCGGGGATGGTTGCGGCAGTAGTACTGGTAGACGACCCGCAGGTCGACGCGGTAGTCGTAGCCGCGCGTGCCGCCCGCCAGCACGCCGTTGGTGAGCAGCACCCCGTCGTACGGCGCGTGCTTGCCGCGGCCGTAGATCTCTGCGACCTTCGCGGCGACGTCGCCGCCCCACGACTGCCCGTGGACGTACGTCCGCTGCGGCTCGCCGAAGGTCTCGACGAACAGGCGGCGCAGGTTCTCGGTGTCCTCGGCGGCCATCCTCGTGCCGTAGCCGCCGCGCCGGTAGGCGGAGCCGGCCCAGGCGTAGCCCTCGCGGACCATCACCGACCAGCGCGCGAGGTCCTCGGGGCTGCGTTCGGGGTCGGACGCCTCGGTGAGGTCGGGGCCGCCGTGGGCGTGCACGACCAGGGAGCCGTTCCAGGTGCGCGGGACGGCGATGGCGTAGTAGGCGCCGTTCGCGTCCTGCCCGCCGTAGCAGGTGGCGAGCTGCGCGACTTCGGCGGGGCACGGCGTCGGCTCGGGCCGCGGCGACGCCGACGCCGCCGCCGGGGAGGTGGGCGCGAGCAGGGCGGTCAGGAGCACGGACGCCGTGAGCACGGCGGCCGGCGCGGTGCGGCGCCGGGCTCGTAACGGGGGACGGGGGGTGCGGCCGTGGGCCGGGCTGATGTCCATGGAAGTGGTCCTCCTTCGTCACTCCGCGTTCGACGTGTCGACGTGGAGTTCTCAGGGGTGTGAGGGTTCGATGGTAGGAACGATCTTCGGCCGGGTGAACGTTTCGTTGATTGTGTTCACTTCCGCGTTCCCTGCGACGTGAGGGCCGCCGGTCTCCCTGTCGGGTGACCGGCGGCCCTCACGTTCGTCCGATCTCGTCGCGCCCGCGGAACGGGTCAGCCGGTGCCCACGCCCGCCTGGATGTTCTCGGCGACCTCCTGCGGGCTGATGTCGGCAGCCTGCGCCGCGCTCTGCAGGTCCTGGGCGGTGATGTTGGCGGAGTTGCCGTGGTCCTCGTCCGGCTCTCCGCAGCCACAGCTCAGGCACATGTCGTTCTCCCCTCCTCGGCGAGGCACTCATACCCGACATGAAGTGATGAAACGGATTTATCCGCCAGGGTGGAGGGATGCCTGAGTCCGTGCTCAAGGGGTCGTCGGTGCCGGATTGATGGACGATTCCTGATTTGTCGGGAGAGGCAGACGTACGCTATTTGACCGAAAAAGTCATGAAATGACCGAATATCGGCAAAGGAAGCGGTGAAAAACGGGTGTGATTGCGGTGTGGATCTTCTATGGTGGGGCGCTGACCATGCGTAAGGAGAAGTTCACTGTGCAGAGCCTTGTGAAAGGAAACCGCCGTCGCACCGGTCTGGTCGCGGCCGTCGTGCTCGCCGGCGGGTTACTGACCGCCACTCCCGCCACCGCGGCCACCGCCGCGACGGAAGGGGTCACCGCGGCCGCCCAGACCAGCGCTGCGGCCCGCCCGTCCAACGGCCGCATCCTGTACGACCGCTACAGCGGCGGCCGGGGACGGCTGACGATCAAGAACGGCACCTCGAGGGACAGCGTCATCACCCTGGTCAAGGGCAAGACCAAGGCGATCAGCATCTATGTCCGCGCCCGCTCCACCGCGAGCATCAAGGACGTCAGGGACGGCACGTACCGCGTCTACTTCACCAGCGGCTACCGCTTCGACAACGCCAGGAAGCGGTTCACCAGAAGCGCCACCTACCAGCGCTTCGACGACCGGCTGAGGTTCGTCACGACCTCGACCTCGTACCGGATCTACACCCTGTCACTCCAGCCCGTCGTGGGCGGCAACGCCCGCAGCAGCGCCGTGAACCCGAAGGACTTCCCCTGATCGGCGCCCCCCGAGCCGATTCCGAGGAGCCGGACGCCTGTTCACCACGGGCGTCCGGCTCCTCGCGCGTCACGGCTGCTCACGCAGCATCCGCAGCAGGTCCCACTCGGTCTCGCACACCCGCCGCCCGATCGCGGCCAGCTCGACCGACCGCGCGCCGCCCCGCAGGTGGCGCATCGCCTGCATGACGCAGATGACGCCCCACTTCAGCACGCCGAACGTCTCCCACCAGCGCAGCGCCTCCAGGTCGACCGGCTGCCCACCGGCCGCCTCGTAGCCCTCGACCAGCTCGTCGTAGCCGCCGAACCCGCCCACCGGCAGCGGCGACCCGAACCGCCACGCCTTCACGCACAGCCACCCGAGGTCCTCCAGCGGGTCGCCGGCGTGGGCCAGCTCCCAGTCGAGCACCGCCCGGACGCCCTCGGGCCCGACGATCAGGTTGCCGTTGCGGAAGTCGCCGTGCACGACCGTACGGCGACTTCGGCGCGGCCGGGTCGCGCCCAGCCGGCGCAGCGCCAGCTCGAACACCGGATGCGGCTCGCCGAGCTGGTCGAGCAGATCGCGCCAGCGCTCCAGCGGGTCGTCCTGGCCGTCGTCCGGCACCGCCGACAGCGGCATCCGGTGGATCGCGGCGAGCGCCTGCCCGCACTGCCGGGCCAGCCGCGGCCGGGCGGGCGCGTACGCGTCGTCGCGCAGGATCCTGCGCGGGATCGTCTCGCCCGGCACGCGCGTCATGAGGATGTACGACTCCGCGGAGGCGATGATCCGCGGCACCGGCACCCCGGCGGTCGCCGCGGCCCGCATGAGCCGCGCCTCGGCCGCCAGCCCCGCCCCTGCCGCGCCGCCGACGCCTCCGGGGGAGTCGAGCCGCAGGATCAGCTCGTGCCGTCCGCCCTCGGGCATGACGACGTCGAGTGACCACGTCTCACGGGACGCGCCGCCCGGCAGCCGGGCACTGGCGGAGACGACCGCCTCGGCGCCGAGCGCCGCGCGCACTATCGCGGCAGGGTCGGCCGTCTCAGGGTCGGTCGTGGCAGGGTCGGTCGCGGCAGGGTCGGTCATCGCAGGCCGAACTCCCAGTTGCCGCCGGCCGCGTACGTGCCCAGGATGCGCCGCCCGACCGAGTCGACGTGCACCTCGTCGGGCCCGTCATAGACCCGTCCGGCCCTGGCGTGCCGGTACATCCGGTCGAGCGGCGTGTCAGGGGTCAGCCCGGCGGCGCCGTACACCTGGATGGCGCGGTCGATCACGTTGTGCAGCATGCGCGCGCCCACCACCTTGATCGCCCCGATCTCGACCCGGGACTGCGAGCCCGCGTCGATGTTCGCGGCGGCGTGCAGCGTCAGCAGCCGGGCGGACTGGATCTCGGTGTAGGAGTCGAACACGTGCTGCCGCATGAGCTGCTTGGCCGCCAGCGGCTCGCCGAAGGCCCGCCGCTCGTGCAACCGGCGGCACATCAGGTCGAAGGCCCGCTGCGCCTGCCCCAGCCAGCGCATGCAGTGGAAGATGCGCCCGGGGCCGAGCCGCCTCTGCGCGATGACGAACCCCTGGCCGCGCGGCCCCAGCAGGTTCGACGCGGGCACCCTGACGTCCTCGTAGCGCACCTCGCAGTGCGCGCCGTCGAGACCCAGCACCGGGGTCTCGCGCACGATCGTGTAGCCAGGAGTGTCGGTCGGCACCAGGATCATGGAGAACGCCAGGTGCGCCGGCGCATCCGGCTCGGTCCGGCACATCACCGTCGTGTACGCCGCCCGCGACGCCCCGGTCGTGAACCACTTGTGCCCGTTGATCACCCATTCGTCGCCGTCGAGCACGGCAGACGTGGTGAGCTGCGTCGGGTCGCTGCTGGACACCGCGGGCTCGGTCATCGCGAAGCTCGGCGAGATGTCGCCGCGCACGAGCGGCTCCAGGTAGCGGGCGCGCTGCTCGGGGGAGGCGTGCTCGTGCAGCATCAGCGAGTCCTGCAGCGTGTACGTCCCGAGCGCCAGCTGCCCGTACTCGCTGCGTCCCTGCACCTCGTTGACGTAGACGTAGTCGAGGAACGGCAGCCCGCCCCCGCCGAGCCCGCGCGGGTGGCCGAGCGCCCACAGGCCCTCCTTCTTCGCCTGCGCGCGCAGCTCGCCGAGCAGCGCCGCGGCCTCGGGGCCGCCCGCGTCCAGCACCGGTTCCGCGGGCTCGACCCGCTCGGTCATGAACGCGTACACCGCGTCGCGAACCGGCCGTACGCTGTCAGGCACCGCGAAGCTCATGCGCTCGATCACATCCCGGAACACCGCCGGGGTCAACAGGGCCGGGGTCAACAGGTCAGGGCAGCCAGCTCACCCGGCCGCGCAGGAACGCGTACCCGACGAAGGCGACGGAGTCGATGAGGGTGTGGGCCACGATCAGCGGCATGGCGCGCCCCCACCGCCGGTACGCCCACCCGAACACCAGCCCCATCACCACGTTGCCGACGAACCCGCCGAACCCCTGGTAGAGGTGGTACGACCCGCGCAGCACCGACGAGACCGCCACGGCCTTCCACGGCCCCCAGCCGGCCTGGTCCATCCGGTGCAGCAGGTAGCCGGCGACGATCACCTCTTCCAGCACCCCGTTCTGCGCCGCCGCGAGCAGCAGGACGGGCACCTGCCACCACACCTGCGGCAGCGCGCCCGGCACGACGGTCAGGTTCACCCCGAGCGCCACGACGGCGAGGTAGAAGGCCAGCCCGGAGCCGCCGATGGCGGCCGCCAGCGCCGCGCCGCGCGCGAGGTCGAAGCCGGGCCTGCGGAAGTCGGCCCCGATCGTGCGCATGGACTCGCCCGAACGCACCAGCAGGTACGCCACCAGCCCGACCGGCGCCACCGCGATCGCGATCTGGACGAGCTGCAGCGAGAGGTCCAGCCAGGGACGGCCGGGAGCCAGCGACCCGACCAGCACGGCCTGCTGGTTCTGGAGCTCGCGCGGCGCGGTCAGCGCCCCGATCAGCCGGACGACGGCCACCAGTGCGCTGGCGCCGAGCGAGACCGACAGCACGGCGCCGACCTCGGCGCGGATGAGCCGAGGGGTGAGCACCGGCGCGGGCGCGGGAGGGGAGGAGATGTGCATGCCCGCAGGCTAGCCCTAACATGATCGGATACGGATAAAAGGCGACATACCAGCATGTCAGCCCAGCGGGAACCCCACTTACCGGGGTCCGCCTCGCCGACCGAGCAGCCGTGCGGCCCGGCGCGGCGGGCGATGGCGTGTTAAGCACGTCTTGTGACACCTACCGAACCGCACGACGTACCCACCGCCGCGCAGCTCGTGGCCGCCGTACGCGACTTCCTGCAGACCGACGTGCTGCCGGCCGTCGAGGGCCGGGTCCGCTTCCACACCCGGGTGGCGGTGAACGTCCTCGGCATGGTGGAGCGGGAGCTGGAGCTGGGCCCCGCCCAGGCGGCGGAGCACGCCGCCCGCCTGGCCGAGCTGGGGGTGGCCGACGACGCGGAGCTGGCCGCCGCCATCCGCGCGGGCCGCGTCCCCGACGACGGCCCGCTCCTCGACCTGCTGGAGCAGGCCGTGCGCGCCAAGCTGGAGGTCGCCAACCCGGGCTACCTCGCCCACGACTGACGAAGCGGCCCGCCCCCGCGCGAACGGGAGCGGGCCGCATCGGGCGCGGATCAGTGGGAGCCGGCCAGGTCCAGGTCCTTGACGTCGGGGTCGCCCTCGTCGGCGAAGTAGTCGCCGCGCTTGGTCGCGTCCTGGCCGTCGGCCACCTTGGCCGCCCGGAAGATCAGCGTGCCGACCGCCGCCACCGCCAGGTTGACGATCAGCGCGAGGAACCCGGCGTAGATGGTCATCGTGGTGTCGAAGCCGAGGTTCTGCAGCCCGAACGCCGAGCCGCCGAAGTGCTGCTTGCCGTTGGCGGGGTTGGGGATGAGGTACAGCATCCACATGCCCGCCGCGAGACCGGCCGCCCAGCCCGCGATGAGCCCGCCCTTGTGGAACCAGCGCGTGTACAGGCCGAGCGCCACCGACGGCAGCGTCTGGAGGATGATCACGCCGCCGATGAGCTGCAGGTCGATCGAGAACTGCGGGTCGAGCAGCAGGATGCACAGCACCGCGCCCACCTTGACGACCAGCGACACGATCTTGGAGACGCTCGCCTCCTGGGAGTCGGTGGCGTTCTTGTTGATGTACTCGCGGTAGATGTTGCGGGTGAACAGGTTGGCCGCCGCGATCGACATGATGGCGGCCGGGACGAGCGCGCCGATGCCGATGGCCGCGTAGGCGACGCCCGTGAACCAGTCGGGGAACATCTGGTCGAGCAGCACCGGAACGATCGTGTTCGAGTCGGCCTTGCCGCCCGCGGTGATCGGCTTGGTGCCGGCGGCGATGGCCATGAAGCCGAGCAGGGCGATGAGGCCCAGCACGAGGCTGTAGGCGGGCAGCGCCGACATGTTGCGCTTGATGACGTTGCGGTTCTTGGAGGCCAGCACGCCGGTGAGGCTGTGCGGGTAGAGGAACAGCGCCAGCGCCGAGCCGAAGGCGAGGGTCACGTACTGGAGCTGGTTGTTGGCGGTGAGCAGGATGCCGTCGTTGGGGTTCGGCGTGGCGGCGAACTTCTCCGCCGCCGCGTCGAAGATCGACGACCAGCCGCCGAGCTTGGCGGGGATGTAGATGACGGCCGCCAGGATCACGATGTAGATCAGCGAGTCCTTGACGAACGCGATGAGCGCGGGCGCCCGCAGACCCGACTGGTACGTGTACGCCGCCAGGATCGCGAAGGCGATGATGATCGGCAGGTGCCCGGTGATGCCCATCGCCTTGAGCACGGCCTCGATGCCGACGAGCTGCAGCGCGATGTACGGCATCGTCGCGACGAGCCCGGTGATGGCGATGACGAGGGCCAGCGTCGGCGAGCCGAAGCGGGCCCGGACGAAGTCGGCCGGCGTGACGAACCCATGGACGTGCGACACCGACCACATGCGGGCCAGCACGAGGAAGACCAGCGGGTACACCACGACGGTGTACGGCAGCGCGTAGAAGCCGAGGGCGCCGGAGCTGAAGACGAGGGCGGGCACCGCGACGAAGGTGTAGGCGGTGTAGAGGTCGCCGCCGATGAGGAACCAGGTGATCCAGGATCCGAAGCTGCGCCCGCCGAGGCCCCACTCGTTGAGGCTGGCCAGGTCGTTCGGCCTGCGCCAGCGGGCGGCCACGAAGCCCATGCCGCTGACGATCGCGAACAGGAGGATGAAGACGACCAGTTCGGTCGTGTGCGCGCTCACTTGGTCATCCTGTAGACGATCGTCGTGGTGGTGACGCCGACCACGATGAAGGCGACCTGGAGCCAGTAGAAGAGTGGCCAGCCGAACAGGCGGGGCTCGTCGCCGTTGTAGAGAAACGTCAGCAGCGGCAGTGCGATCGGCACGACCAGCAGCCAGTTCCAGGGGCTGCGGTCGGTCCGCTGCTGCCCGGGTTCCCCGGTAGTCATCGACCCTCCGACACGTTGTTCAGGAGCGTTTGTCAACGCCACCTGACATGGAGTGAATGGAGGGAGATTAGCTTCACCGGCTTATTCGACCCAACATTTTGTGTATTACAGTTTGGCCGCAATGCCGAGTTCGTCTCGCAATACGAGACGAAATGCGGCGGCGCAAAAAATCCGCATCCTGCACCTTAGCGAGCACCATCTGGGGTCAGGCAGCACGTGATCGGCGAGTGGTAGGTAGCCAGCGCCGAACGGTCACCCGGCGGCATCCGTGACAAACCGACCGATCCGGGCTCTATCGCTCGTCGTAGAGGGCGGCCGTACGGGCGGCGGCGTCCGCGACCATCGCTCGTAACCGCTGCGGTCCGAGCACCTCCGCCTCCGGCCCGAACCGCAGCACCTGCGCGTACGCCACCTCCAGCGACTCCACCGCCAGCCGTACGGTGCCGTCGGGCTCCAGCGAGGCGAGGGCGTCGTCGAGCGCGGCCGGGTCGGCGACGTGCCGCAGCATGCGCACCCCGCGCTCGCTCAGGCGCAGCGTGACCACCTCCCGCAGCAGCGAGCGGGCGAACGCCGCCGACCGCTCCGCCCAGAAGGCGGCCAGGTCGAACCCGGCGTCCCGCTCGAACCGCTCGTCCAGCACCGTGAGGTCGCCGAACCGGTGCACGCGGAAGATCAGGTACCGCTCGCGCAGCCGCGCCGCGAGATACCAGACACCCGCCTTGAGCACCAGCCCGTACGGCTCCAGCACCCGCTCGGCGTCCCGGTAGACGGCAGTGACCCGCCGGTCGTCCCAGACGGCCCTGGCCAGCGGCGTCAGGGCGGACGGCGGCGGCGAGTCCCCGGCGAACCAGCCGGGCGCGTCCAGATGGAAACGCTGGGCCGCGGTCGCCGGGGCGTCCCGGAGGCCGGGGGAGAGCGCGGCGGCGGCCTTCAGCCTGGCCGTGGCCGCCACCTCCTCAAGGCCCATCTCCCGCAGCGCGGCCGGCACCCCCGACAGGAACAGCGCCTGCGCCTCGGCCCGGTCCAGCCCGGTCAGCCGGGTCCGGTAACCGTCCAGCAGGCGGTACCCGCCGCCCCGCCCGCGTTCGGCGTAGACCGGCACGCCCGCCGCCGACAGCGCGAGGACGTCGCGGTGCACCGTGCGCTCGGAGACCTCCAGCTCCACGGCCAGCTCGGCCGCCGTCATCATGCCCCTGGCCTGCAGCAGCAGGACCAGCGAGATCAGCCGCGAGGCGCGCACAGCGGGAGCACCACCGCGGACGGGTGGTCGGGGGAGTGGAACACCTCGACGTCGGCGGGGATCATCCGGCCGTCGGACGTCAGCGGGTCACCCGTGCCGGTGTTGCGGGAGATCGTCGGGTACGCCCCCGCCGCCACGTGCACCCTGACGCGGTGGTCGCGGCGGAACCGGTGCGCGATCGGCCACAGATCGACCGTGACCCGCCGGACACCGTCCGCGTCGCCGGTGCCGTCGGCGGGCCCGAGACGGTGCACGCCCTCGCACACGTTCATCGACCGCCCGTCCGGGTGCACATCGCACACCCGTACCACGACGTCCACGAACGGCGTGCTGGAACGGACGAACAGTTCCGCGCGGACCGGGCCGATCGCCTCGAGGTCGGCGTCCAGCGCAGGCGAGCTGTAGACGAGCACGTCGCGCCGCTGCTCCAGACGCCGCTGGTCGCGCGGCCTGGAGTCGCCCAGCAGCACCGGGCCGCCGATCACCGGCGTCGGGTGGGCCGGGTGGTAGCGGAAACGGTCGGGCTCCGCGGCCCGCGGAGCCTCCTGCCCGAGCCCGAACCCGTGCTGCAGGTGCCAGCGCCGCTCCCGCATGCCGGACACCGGCCAGTCGGAGTGGTCGCGCCACTCCTCCGCCCCGGTGACGTAGATCCGCACCGGGTCCGGCCGCAGCCAGGAGCGGTCGCCGAGCAGGTGCGCGCGGAACCAGGCCGACGCCTCGGTCAGCGACGCCCTGCCGTGCCGCGGATCGACGTGGTACCAGGGCCCGATCGTCAGGTACGGCCGCCGCCCCGCGGCCCGCAGCGCCGCGTAGTCCTTGAGCTGCCACGGCAGGAACACGTCGTACCAGCCGCCCAGCATGTTGACCGCCGCGTCGACCTCGCCCACCTTCGCCGAGAAGTCGCGCCTTTGCCAGTACGGGAGGGGGTCGGCGTGGTGGGTCAGCAGGTCGCGGTAGAAGCGCAGCGGCCGTCCTGCCGAGGCCAGGTCGAGCTCGACGAGCGGCCGCCCCGACAGGACCGCCCTGCGGGTCAGCCGCGGCGCGGTCAGTGGCGCCGCCGTGCCGCCGAACCTGTGCGACATGCCGTCGGTGAGCGTGGTCCAGCTCAGCACCGACTCCAGCGCGAACGCGCCGCCGACGTACGCGGCGTCGCGGAACTGCGAGGCGGTGACCTGCACCGCCATGGCCTTCATGTCGGGCACGTCGAAGGGCGCGATCGCCCACTGGGCGTAGCCCAGGTAGGAGGGGCCGAACATGGCGAACGACCCGCCGTACCACGGCTGCTTGCGCAGCCAGGCGACGGTCGCCAGGCCGTCGTCGTGCTCGTCGCCGAGCGGGTCGAGCACGCCTCCGGAACCGAAGCCGCCACGGCAGCTCTGCAGCACCACGTGGAAACCCTGCCGGGCGAAGCCGCGGCCGTAGTACAGGCCGAACAGGCCGCGCCGTCCGTACGGGGACCGCATCAGGACGACCGGCGCCGGCCCGCCGCCTGGCGGGGCGTAGTGGTCGGCGAGCAGCGTCACCCCGTCGGGCATCGGGACCGCCAGGTCCCGCTCCAGCCGCACGCGTTTCATGTACCAACCAGTAACAGATGCCTCGACCCCGGTGGCACCCGGGTCCCGCCTTCCCCGCGCGGGGCACCGAGGCCCCGCGGGGTGCGGTCTTTCTGCAGGTGGGCGAGCTGGGGCCCCCGGGGTCGGTCTTTCCTGTGGTGGGGCTTGGGGTCGTACGGGGTGCTGTCTTTCTGCGGGCGGGGTCCGTGAGGTGCTGCCGGGAACGCGAGGAGCCCGCCCCGCCTGTTCGAGGCGGGGCGGGCTCGTCGGGTTCTCTTCCGCGTGAACCCTCTGATCAGGTCACGGGGCCGTACGGTCAGGGCGTTCCGAGATGCGCAGGGCGTTGACCAGCGTCGCACCCTGCCTCGTCGCGAAGCGCACGTTGAGCTGCCCGTCGCTCACCCGTACCGTGTACTGCCTGCTCACCGCGGTGTACGTGCCCGCCTCGAGGGCCAGGTCGAGTGCGGGGATCGCGAGCTCCCCCTCGACCAGCACGTCGAACACCCGCTTGCCCATCTTGGTGTTCTTGATCTCCGCGAAGTCCAGCTCCACCGTGTACGTGCCGTCGGGCACGCCGTCGAACCGGTACTCCAGCATGGACTCCCTGGCCGTCTTGAACTTGGCCTGGTCGGAGGTGCCGGAGATGCTCTTCGACGTGCTCACCGTCTTGTTGGAGCTGCTGACATAGCCGTAGCCGCCCGCGGTGTACTTGCGGTCGGCCGACCAGGAGTCGCCGACGCTGTCCACGAACGTCTTATTGGCGCCCACCTCGATGGCGACCTGGTGCTTGGGCACCACGGCCGTCACGGCGATCTCGATGGCGGGCTGTCGTCCGCTGTCCGACTCGACCACCAGCGTGCCCTGCCGGAACGTCCCCGCCGCGACGCCCTCGCTGGACACCTCGATCTCCAGCGTCACCGACTGCCCGGCGTCGAGCCGTCCGCTCGCCGGCGTCACCGTGAACCACGACCCGCCGGTCACCGTGTACGGCGTCGCCGCGCCCAGGTTCGTCAGCTTCACCGTCCGCGTACGGCTCTGCCCGGCCGGCATGATCGCCGACACCTCCGCGGCCCCGGCGCTCACGCGGCCGGTGACCAGCGCCGTGTCGATGGGCGTCACCGAGGTGGCGGCGACGGTGACCGGCTGGGTGAAGGTGCCGTAGTGCTGCTTGGAGACGACGACCTCGTAGTCGCCGGCGAGCACCTGCCCGTAGAAGGCGCCGTCCTCACCGGTGGTGAACGTGGCCACGTCGCCGATCTTCACCGTCGCCCCGGCGATGGCGTCGCCGTCGTTGGCGTCGGTGACCTTGCCGGTGACCAGGCCGTGCCGGGCCGCGGTGAACGTCAGGCTCTGCCCGGTGGACAGCGCCGCCTCCTCGTAGACGTACTCCATCGCGTCGTCACCCGACGCGTTCTCGATGCCGATCGTGGCGCTGGTGCCCTGGTCGCGCCCGCCCTCGATGTCCTTGTAGCGGAAGGCGACCGAGCCGTCCTCACCGAGCAGCGCCTCGAACGACAGTCGCTGGCTGCTGTCGCCGTAGAAGGTGACGTTGCGCCACTCCACCACGTACGTGCGGTTCGGCGCGGTGCCCGTCACCGTTGTGTAGATGCCGCCCTGCGCGTCCACCACGATGTCGTCCCAGAACGGGTACACCGCGTTGTTCGGGACGCCCGTGGCAGGCAGCCGGGTGTTGGCGCCGGTCGTCGCCCGGTCGGCGAACGTGATGTAGCCGTTCGTGCCGATCCACGCCTGGCTGTACCCGGTGCCGTAGAACGGCACCCGGAAGGGCAGCGTGACCTGCATGGCGTCGTCGTCGCCGGTCAGCGCCAGCTTCTCGCCGCCCTCGACGTACGTCTCCTGGCCGCTCGCGCACGTGTAGCCGAAGTTGTCGCCGCGCAGCGGCAGCTCGATGTCCTTCACCAGGTCGCCGTCGACCGTGATCTCCTCCGTCGCACCGCTGGAGCAGCGCGAGACAGGCGTGACCTGCAGCTCGTACGAGCCCTGCGGCAGCCGCAGGCTGTAGCGGCCCGCCTCGTCGGTCACCGCGCTCGCCGGCGTGCCGACGGCGGAGACGGTCGCGCCGGCCTCAGGCGTGCCGGCCGTGGCGACCGTGCCGGACACGGTGCTCGACGGGTTCGCGGTCAGCTGCACGTCCGCGGTCGCCGCCTCGTCGGCGACGATCGTGACGTCGGTGGAGACCGCCTGGTAGCCGAACTTCTCGGCGGTCAGCTGGTACTCGCCCGGCAGCAGCCGGGGGAGGGCGTACGTGCCGTCCTCGCCCGTCACGACGGTCCGGGTGAGCGGGCCCGCCAGCGCGACCGTCACGCCGGACACGGGCCGGCCGCCCTCGGTGGCCGTGCCGGACAGCTGCCCGAGTCCCTCGTCGGGAGCGATCTGGACGGCGGCGAACGCGTCGAGCCGGCCCTCACCCCAGACGTTGTTGTCGGTGTCGGTGCCGCCGCAGCTCGTGTCGGCGACGTCGATCGCGGTGCTGTCGAGCAGCGGCCGCGTGGCGTCCACGTCGCCCTGCAGGCCCGGCGAGGCCGACCAGATCAGCGCCACCGTGGCCGCCACGTGCGGCGAGGCCATCGACGTGCCGGTGTAGCTGGCGTAGCTGTTGCCGGGGACCGAGGAGCGCACGTTGACGCCCGGCGCGGCGATGTTCGGCTTGATGTCGCCGTTCTCGCCCTCGCCCTTGCTGGACCGGTTGTACAGCGCGTTGTTGATGTCGAAGCCGCCCGCGCTGTAGGAGATCTCGTACTGGCCGGGCGAGCCGCTGGTGTCGCAGCTCGGGCCGCTGTTGCCGTTCGAGAAGGCCGGGAAGATGCCCGCGGCCACCCACGCCTCGACGGTCGGGCGGTACCACGGGTCGTACCCGTCGCCGCCCCAGGAGTTGTTGACGATGTCCGGCGCGAGGTCAGGGCGCGGGTTCTGGCCGTTGAGGTCGGTCGGCGCCAGCACCCACTGACCGGCCGCCAGCAGCGAGGCGTCCGTGCAGGTGTTGAGCTCGCAGCCCTTGGCGGCGATCCACTGGGCGCCAGGGGCCACGCCGATGCCGTTGGCGCCGGTCATCGTGCCCATGGTGTGGGTGCCGTGGCCGTTGTTGTCGCAGGGCGCGCTCGTCGGGCAGACGCGCGCCGGGTCGAACCAGTTGTAGTCGTGCGTGTACGACCCGTCCGGGTTCCTTCCCCGGTACGAGGCCGCCAGGTCGGGGTGGTCGAACTGGACGCCGGTGTCGATGTTGGCGACCACGATGCCCTCACCGCGGTTGCCCAGCTCGTCCCAGACGCGCGGCGCGTTGACGCGGTCGATGTTCCACTCCACCGCGTTCACCCCGTTGCCGGTCCTGGGCTCGGCGGCGCCGGGGACGGGCTTCGGCACGGACAGCGTGCGCACCGGCTCGATGCTCGAGACCTCCGGCAGGCCGGCGATCTCGGTGGCGAGCTTCTCGTCGGCCGTCACCCGCACCGCGTTGACGATCCAGAACGGGGTGTAGTCGGCCTTCTGCGAGTCGAGCAGCTTGCGCAGGCTCGCCTGGGAGCTCTTCGCGTGCTCGGTCTTGGCCTCGAAGACCAGCTCGGCCTTCGCGTCCTTGGTGACGGCCCGGCGGGCGGCGCCCAGGTCGGCGTCCCCCTTCATCCGGACCCAGAAGGTGGCCTTGTCGTCCTGTACGAGCTGCGCCTGGACGGCGGAGTCGATCTTGACCGGGTCGGGCGCCGCTTGTGCCACCCCGCTGGGTAACAGGAGGGCGGCGGCCGTGACGATCCCGGTCAGGATCGCCCGCCGTCGGAGGGTGTGGTGCACGTGCTCTCCTTCTCGGCTGTGCGGGTACTCGGGACTTCGGGCGTGATCTTTACGCCTCTGTCGAGAAGAGTGAAGTGATCATGTCGATAAATCAATAGATCGCGTCAAAGTTTCCTTTGCGGCGAGAAAAGAGATTCGGTCATCTTTAATGCCGTCATATCCGCCACAAACGGCAACCCCCTCACTTGACAACCAGGCTCACCGCCGGTTGCCACGCCCAGAATCGCCCCTATTGGTAACGCCCGTAACATCCGCTACATCGCCGGACGACCTGCTGCGGACACGGCGTCCACGCCGGCGCCAAGGAAGGAAGCCGGCGGCCCCGGCCGAAGAAGCCCGCCGTCCGCCCCGCCGCAGGAACTTGCCGGGTCGGCGGGAGCTCGCACCGCGCGGGCGTCCGCCTGGATGGAGGAGCCCTCCGGGGCGGAGTGGGCCGTGCGGGGGCGGAGGTGCTTCGGGCCAGGGGTGGGGTGTGGGGCGCGTTGCGTGATCATCAGGGGACGGTTAGGCTGGACCGCATGCGAAATCACGCCCAGCCCCAGTGGTGGCGCCGCTTCTAGGCGGCGCGTGATTCGCACTTCTCGACGGAGGCCGCCCCGCGTGGCGGCCTTTCCCGTGTCCGCCCCCGGGGCTCGATCAGTTGACGTGATAAGGGGCACAGCACATGGAGACGAGCGGATATACGACCGCCGGGGGCATCCGGGTCGAGCGTGAGGCGCGAGAGGTCGACGAAGCCGCGCTGGAAGAGATCGTCACAGCCCTCGGCGAACGGCGCGGCGGCGCCTTCTCCTCGGGCATGGACTACCCGGGCCGGTACAGCCGATGGGCGTTCGGCTACGTCGACCCGTGCCTCGAACTGGTCGCCAAGGGCCGCACCATCGCCGCGAGGGCACTCAACGAGCGCGGCCGCGTCGTGCTGCCCGCCGTCGCCTCCTGCCTCCTGGCCGCGGGCAAGCCGGTCGCCGAGCCCACGGCCGACCACGTCGAGGTGTACGTGCCCGAGTCGGAAGACCTGCTGCCGGAGGAGATGCGCAGCCGCCGGCCCACCGTCTTCACCGCGATCCGCGAGGTCATCGCCGCCTTCCAGGGCGACGACCCGCACCTCGGCCTCTACGGCGCCTTCGGCTACGACCTGGCCTTCCAGTTCGAGCCCGTCCGGCACAAGCTCGTCCGCCCCGACGACCAGCGCGACCTCGTGCTGCACCTGCCCGACCGGCTCGTCGTGATCGACCGTCAGCGCGAGACCAGCCTCGAATACCGCTACGAGTTCATCGTCGACGGCGCGAGCACCCGCGGGCTCGAGCGCACCGGCGAGACCTTCCCGCGGGTGACCCCCGCAGAGCTGCCGGACAACCCCGTGAGGGGCGAGTACGCCAAGGTCGTCGCCGCCGCCAAGGAGAAGTTCAAGCGCGGCGACCTGTTCGAGGTCGTGCCCGGCCAGGTCTTCCACGCCACCTGCGCCGACCCGTCGGCGTTCTACCGCGGCCTGCGCAGGAGCAACCCGGCCCCGTACGAGTTCATCATCAACCTCGGCGAGGGCGAGCACCTGGTCGGCGCCTCACCCGAGATGTACGTGCGCGTCAGCGGCGACCGTGTCGAGACCTGCCCCATCTCCGGCACCATCGCCCGCGGCAGCAACCCGGTCGAGGACGCCGAGGCCATCCGCACCCTCCTGTCCAGCGTGAAGGAGGAGTCGGAGCTGACCATGTGCACCGACGTCGACCGCAACGACAAGTCGCGCGTCTGCGTCCCCGGCACCGTCAAGGTCATCGGCCGCCGCCAGATCGAGCTCTACTCCCGGCTCATCCACACCGTCGACCACATCGAGGGCCGCCTGCGTCCCGAGTTCGACGCGCTCGACGCCTTCCTCACCCACATGTGGGCCGTCACCGTCACGGGCGCTCCCAAGACGTGGGCCATGCAGTTCATCGAGGACCACGAGGCCACCACCCGCCGCTGGTACGGCGGCGCCATCGGCTTCATCGGCTTCGACGGCTCCATGAACACCGGCCTGACCCTGCGCACCGCGCAGATCAGGAACGGCGTGGCGACCGTCAGGGCCGGGGCGACACTGCTGTTCGACTCCGACCCCGAGGCCGAGGAGCGCGAGACCGAGCTCAAGGCGAGCGCCCTGCTCGGCGCCCTCGCCACGGTCGGCGAGGGCGACGTCGCGCCGGTCGTCGAGCCCCGCGAGCAGCCGGGCCTCGGCCTGAAGGTGCTGCTCGTCGACCACGAGGACTCCTTCGTCAACACGCTCGCCGACTACTTCCGCCAGGAGGGCGCCGACGTCGTCACCCTGCGCCACGGCTTCCCGATCCACATGCTCGACGAGATCGCACCCGACCTCGTGGTGCTCTCGCCCGGCCCCGGCTGGCCGACCGACTTCGGCATCTCGGCGCTGCTCGACCAGGTCTACGCCCGCGACCTGCCCGTGTTCGGCGTCTGCCTCGGCCTGCAGGCCATGGTCGAGCACGCCGGCGGCACACTCGAACTGCTCGACCACCCCGAGCACGGCAAGCGCGGCCGGGTCGCCAGGCTCGGCGACAGCGCGCTGCTCGACGGGCTGCCCGAGGAGTTCACCGCGGCCCGCTACCACTCGCTGCACGCCAAGCGTCCCGGCGTGGTCGGCTTCACCCCGACCGCGCTCACGCCCGACGGCAACGTCATGGCCGTCGAGGACGCCCAGCGGCGACGCTTCGCCGTGCAGTTCCACCCCGAGTCGATCCTGACCCAGGAGGGCGGCGCCGGCGCGAAGATCATCGCGAACGTGCTTCGTCTGGCCCGCAGGTAGGTAAAACGCGGGCGGGAGCGTGCGGGGCTCCCCTAGAGTCTCCGCATGCTCCCCGTAGACCTGCCCGGCACGGTGCGTGACGCGCTGCTCGCCCCGCTCGTCGACCACCACTGTCACGGGGTGCGGCGAGACGACCTGTCCCGAGGGCAGTTCGAACTGCTCATGGGCGCGGGCGCGGCCCCGGCCCCGCCCGGCACCACCCACTTCGACACCCCGGTCGGCACGGCCGTACGCCGCTGGTGCGCGCCCGTCCTCGACCTCGATCCGCACGCGCCGCCCGCCGTCTACCTCGCCCGCCGCGACGAACTGGGCGCCACCGAGGTCAACCGGCGCCTGCTCGGCGCGGCCGGGGTGGTGGCGTTCCTCGTCGACACCGCCGCCGACGACATCGACATGCTGACCGCCACCGAGATGGGCCGGCACGGCGGGGCCGCCGCCGACGAGCTCGTCCGCGTCGAACGCGTCGAACAGGACGTGGCCGTGACGGCGCAGATCGCCGTCGACTACCTCGACGGCCTCGGCGAGGAGCTGACCCTCAGGGCCGCCCGCGCGGTCGGGCTCAAGACCGTCATCGCCGCCCTGTACGGCCTCGACTTCGACCCCGCGCGGCCCGCCAGAGGCGCGGTCATCGCGGCGGCCAACCGGCGCCTCGACGACCCCAAGGGGGCCGTCACCGACCCCGTGCTGCTGCGCCACCTGCTGTGGTGCGCGATCGACGTGGCCAGGGAGCGCGGGCTGCCGGTACAGTTCCACACGGGCTTCGGCGGGCGGTCACCGGCCGAGCCGCACCGCGCCGACCCGGCCCGCCTCGGGGCGTTCGTCCAGCAGGTGCAGCCGCTCGGGGTGCCCGTCGTGCTGCTGCACAGCTACCCGTTCCACCGGCAGGCCGCCCATCTCGCGGGCGCGCTGCCGCACGTGTACGCCGACGTGGGCCTCGCCTTCCCGCACACCGCCGCCGGCGCCCGCGTCATGGACGAGCTGCTGGAGCTCGCGCCGTACCACAAGCTGCTGTTCAGCTCGGGGTGTCACGGGCTCGCCGAGAGCGGCTACCTGGGCGCCCTCCGCTACCGTCGCGCGCTGGCCGCCGCGCTGGGGTCGCGGCTGGCCGACGGCGAGTGGAGCCCCGCCGACGCCGCCCGCGTCGCCCACATGATCGGCTCCGCGAACGCCCGCCGCGTCTACCGTCTGTGACCGCGGTCGCACCGCTGCTGACCTGCCCCGGTACGCTGACAGGTGTGCGGCGGGGGCTGAGTCGCGCTCACCGCCGCGACCTGGTTTGCTTGGGCCGTCACACTGCCGATCCGAGCGGGGGCTCCCCACATGCGCACTGTCGAACCCGAGGTCTTCATCGTCGCCCGTCCGGCGCTCGACTACGACGAGCTGGCCCGTTACCTGCGCGAGGTCGGCGGCGAGAGCTGGCTGGAGCGCCTCGACCGCGGCGACCTCGACGCCCAGAACCTCGCCGAGTTCGCCGGCCGGCTCTGCTACCGCTCCTTCGAACCCGGTCTCAACCCCAACGTGACCCGGATCAGGGACAACCAGGACGACTACCTGCGCAACATCCTCGCCAGCGCGCACGGTTCCGTCCTCGAACACCTCAACTTCAGCTTCGTGCTCCACAACGTGAGCCGCGTGCTGACCCACGAGCTGGTGCGTCACCGCCCCGGGGTGGCGATCTCGCAGGAGTCGATGCGCTTCGTCCGCCTGGAGGAGCTGCCGTTCTGGTTCCCCGAGTGGGCGCAGGCCGACGAAGAGCTGATGAAGCGGGCCGGCGCCGTGCTCGAGCACCTCGAGCAGTTCCAGCTCTGGATGGGCGAGCACTTCGGGCTCGACGAGGAGGGCGTGAAGTTCGCCGAGAAGAAGCACCGCACGTCGTTCATGCGCCGCTTCGCCCCCGAGGGCGTCGCGACCGGGCTCGTGTGGACGGCCAACGTGCGGACGCTGCGGCACACGATCGAGGCCCGCACCGCCGTCGGCGCGGAGGAGGAGATCCGCATGCTCTTCCAGCGCATCGGTGAGATCATGCGCGAGGAGGCGCCCGCCCTGTTCGGCGACTACGTCGTCGAGGACGGCGCCTGGGTGCCCGGCTGGCGCAAGGTCTGACGACCACGGCCCGCCGCGTGCCCCCCGCCTGACCAGCCCCTGAAGATCGTGCCAGGCTGCCGAGCCCTTCGGCTCGGCAGCCGTCGTCAGGCGAGGGCGGGCAGGACGTAGATCTCGGCGCCCGGGGGAAGGGCGCAGTCGAGGCCGCCGACGCAGCGCGCGTTCTCCGCGCACACGATCATGCTGATGTGCCGGCGGACGCCGCCGTACTCGTCGCACAGCCGCTCCGCCAGCAGGGGATGGGTGCGCCGCAGCGTGTCGAGGGCCGCGCCGAGGGTGGGTGGGGAGTCGCGGTCGGCGCCCACGGCGAAGACCTTGACCTCGGTGCGCCCGCTCACCCATCGCCGCAGCACGCTCGGCAGGACGAACACCACCATCGTGACGGGTCTCGCCATCGACTAGAGCACCGCCGCGCGCACCGTGAGCACGTCGGGCAGGTGCCGGCCGACCTGCGACCACGTCTCGCCGTCGTCGCGCGAGCCGTAGACCTCGCCGTCACGGGTGCCGAAGAACACCCCCGCCTCCGACGCGGTCATCGCGTCGCGCAGCACCGCCGCGTAGACCGGCTCCTCCGGCAGGCCTCGCGACATCGGCTGCCACGTCGCGCCGTCGTCGTCGCTGCGGTAGACGCGGTAGCGGTGATCGACCGGCGTGCGGTCGATGTCGGCGGTCAGCGGCAGCACGTAGACGGTGCCGGGCCGCGTCGGGTGCACCGCGATCGGGAACCCGAAGTCGGACGGCAGGGCGGAGCCGATGTCGTGCCAGGTGCCGCCGAAGTCGTCGCTGCGGTAGACGCCGAAATGGTGCTGCAGGTAGAGCCGCTCGGGCCGGGACGGGTGCAGCGCCACCTTGTGGACGCACTGCCCGAACTCCGGATACTGCTGCCCCTCGGGCATGAAGGGCGCGCGGATGCGGTGGTTGGCCGCCTCCCACGACGAGCCGCCGTCGGACGTGCGGTAGAAGCCCGCGGACGAGACGGCGACGCCCATGGTGCGGGGGTCGGTGGGGTGGGGGACGATCGTGTGCAGGCACAGGCCGCCGCCGCCCGGCACCCATCGCTCGCGGTGCGGGTGCTCCCAGAGACTCTCGACGAGCTCGTAGGTGACGCCGCGGTCTTCCGAGCGGAACAGGGCGGCCGGCTCGGCGCCCGCCCACACCACGTCGGGCTCGGACGGCGAGGGCGTGAGCTGCCAGACCCTGGCGAGGGTCGCCTCGGTCTTCTCGGGGAAGGCGATCGGCGCGCGGGGCGCCTCCTGCCAGGTGCGCCCGAGGTCGTCGGAATACATGACGGACGGACCGAAATGCCCGTACTCGATGCCGGCGAGGAGCCGGGGCGCCGGGCCCCGCGTGTCGATCGCCACCGCGTGGACCGCGACCGTGGAGAACTGGATCGGCTGGAGCTCGAAGGGCCCACCGCCCTTGGACAGGGCCAGGAACAGGCCTTTTCTGGTGCCGATCGCGAGGATTGCGTCACTCATAGCGTCGCTCCCGTGTTGGTTGCGCCCATGGTGTCACGCGCCACCGACAGTAACCGAGGACTGGGAGATTCGGCACCGTGACGCCCGCGCATGACCTCGGGGGTAATCGCGACGCTTCCTCCCTGACCGATAGCGTTCACGGCATGAGTGCGGTGGCCGTCCAAGGCGGGTCGTTCGGGGAATTGCTGCGGTCATGGCGGCAGCGGCGACGGGTGAGCCAGCTCGACCTGGGCATCGAGGCCGACGTGTCGGCCCGCCACATCAGTTTCCTGGAGACCGGCCGCTCCCGGCCCAGCAGGGAGATGGTGATGAAGCTGGCCGAGGAGCTCGACGTGCCGCTGCGGCACCGCAACGCGCTGCTGGTCGCCGCCGGCTTCGCCCCCGTCTATCCCGAACGCGAGGTACGCGCCCCCGAGATGAGCGTCGTACGCCAAGCGCTGGAGAAGATCCTGGCCGGGCACGAGCCGTACCCGGCGGTCGTGGTCGACGCGGCGTGGAACCTGGTCGCCGCCAACGCGGCCGCGGCCATGTTCATGGAAGGGGTGCCGGACGAGCTGCTGGCGGAGCCGGTCAACGTGCTGCGGCTGTCGCTGCACCCGAAGGCGATGGGCGGGCGGCTGCTCAACCTGGCCGAGGTGCGGGCCCACCTGCTGTACCGGCTGCGCCGCCAGGCCGAGGTGTCGGGCGACGGGCGGCTGGCCGAGCTGCACGACGAGCTGGCCGCGTACACGTACCCGGGGGTCGACCTCAACGTGGCGCACGTGCCCGGCCCCGGCGACATCCTGGTGCCGCTGCGGATCGCGGCGGGCGACCGGGTGCTGTCGATGTTCACCACCATCGCGACGTTCGGGACACCGGTGGACGTCACGCTCTCCGAGCTGGCGATCGAGACGTTCTGGCCGAACGACGAGGAGACCGCCGCCGCGTTCGCCACAAGCTAGCGGGACGTCGCGGGCGGCCCGGCGGCTGGATCGCCGGTCGCGACCGCCGCATCGACGGACACGGTGGCGGGGCCGCCACCCACCAGCGGCAGCCCTCCGGCGACGGTATGGGTGCGCACCTCGCCCACCTCGTCAGGGGGCGGGGCGGCGACCGCGAAGGCGGGGAAGGCCCGGCCTCCCGGCAGCACCGAGGTGGAGATGTAGTCGCCCACCGTGAGCCCGGCGCCCGCGGCCGCCAGCCGGTCGAGCTCGACCGGGCCGTGCAGCTCCAGCGGCGGCGACCAGCCGGCGCCCCCGTCGACGGACGAGGTGTAGGCGACCGTGAGGCGGCAGGTGGCCGCCGTGCAGGCGGCCTCGGGGTAGCGGTAGTACGTCAGCGCGAGCCTGGCCGCCTGCTCGCCGCCGCTCTCGCGGTCGACGCCGAGACCGGGGATGAAGTGGTCGCCGCCGCCGGACGTGACGCGCACGGGGTCGCTCCACGACGCGCCCGTCCCCGACCTGCTCAGCACGATGTCGTTGCCCGCGCAGCCGTACTGGAAGCGGCAGTCGTGCCAGGCGACGTACACGGTTCCCGAGGCGTCGGCCTCGGCGGACGGCAGGGGCTCGGCGCGCAGGCCGCCCGCGACCGGGTGCCGCTCGACCCGCGCGACCGCCACGCTCGCGCCCCACGTCCCGCCGCCGTCGAGCGAGCGGAAGGCGCGGACGTACCCGTCGTCGCCCAGGTACGGCACCACGACGGCGCCGTCCGGCCGCACCACCGGCTGGCCGCCGAGGCCGGTGGCCGAGGTGGGGGCGACCTCCCAGGTCACGCCGCCGTCGGAGGAACGGGCCACCATGATCAGATTGCCGGCCGCGTGGTCGTCGAAGACGGCGTAGCAACGGCCCAGGTACGGGCTGCGCTCGCCGTTGTCGCACACCACCCAGCTCTTGTCCAGGTCGGCCCGGTCGGCCGCCGCGGTGACGACCGGACGTTCCCAGTTCAGCCCGCCGTCGACCGATCGGCTGGTCAGCACCGCGGCACCGGTGCCGTCGCCGGAGAGCGCGAGGGTGGTGACCAGCCACACGCCGTGCCGGGCGTCGTAGGCCACCGACGGGTCGCTCACCCGCTGGTACGGTCCGCCGATGAGACCCGGCAGCAGGCCGCTCGTCCAGCTGGTGTCGCCGTCGGCGGAGGCCGCGACCACGACGCCGGCCGCGCCCACGTCGGCGTACCTGCCCGCCTGGTGCGCCACCACGAGGGTCGAGCCCCACTGGTAGGTGTCGGGGCCGGTCTGCGGGCCGGGCGCGTCCGCTCCGACGAGGGTGAGCGGGATGGCCGTGTCGTCGGACGCGTACGCCGGCACGATCGTGAGGACGACGGTGAGCAGCGCGACGGCGAGCGCGCGTACGCCCGTCCGCGCGGCCGGAGGGAGACAGGGCACAGAGGAGGGCGCGGAGGAGGGCGGCACGGATCACCTCTCTTGGCGTGGCACCCTCCAGCAGGCACCGTCCGGGCCGCCCGTGTCAACATCCTGATCTAGAAATCGCGCTCGCCCTGGGTGACGTCGCGGTGGATCTGCGCCGGCGGCACGCCGCCGTCCTGGAGGCGCCGCACGGTCTCGTTGACCATGCCGCGCGGTCCGCACACGTACACGTCGTGCTCGGCCCAGGAGGGGAAGCGCTGGGTCACCTCCGGCAGGTGGCCGCGCATGCCGTCGAAGGCCGGCTGGTCCGACACGACCGGCAGCACCCGCAGCCACGGGAACGACGACTCCATCCTGATCAGGTCGGGCAGGTCGTACAGCTCCTCGGCGGTACGGGCGCCGTACAGCAGATGGATGTTGGGACGGCGGCCGGAGGCGATGATCGACTCGATGACGGCCTTCAGCGGCGCGAGGCCGGTGCCGCCGGCGACGCACAGCACGTCGCGCTCGCTGTCCTCGCGCGGCGCCATCGTGCCCATGGGCGGCCCGAGCATGACCGTGTCGCCGATGCGGGTGTGCCGGGCGAGCGCGGTGGACACCCAGCCGCCCGCGACGGCGCGTACGTGCAGCCTGATCGTGTTGTCGGGGCGCGGCGCGTTCGCGATGGAGAACGTCCGCCACACCCGGGGCCAGCGCGCGGTCTGCACGTTGACGTACTGACCCGGCGTGTACGGCAGCCGCTGCGTGGGCCGCAGCGTGATCACCGTGATGTCGCGGTGGCGCGGCTCGTGGTCGATCACCTCCGCCAGCCACCACGCGGGGTTGACCCCGGCGTCCTCGTCGGCCGCCTTGATCATGAGGTCGGCGGCCGCCGCGTACGCCGACACCCAGGCGGCCTCGATCTCGTCGTTCCAGATCTCGGCGGCGAAGCGCCTGATCGTGGCGACGAGCGCGTTGCCGACAGCCGTGTAGTGCTCGGCGATGACGCCGTACTTGCGGTGGTCCCGGCCGAGCTGGCCGAGGTACGCGGCCATGCCGTCCGGGCTGTCCACGCTCCACACGATGCGCGTGAGCGCGCTGAACAACCGGTCACGCTGGACGTCCATGGCCGGCGGGAACATGCCGCGCAGGTGCGGACTCTCAGCGAACAACCGTCCGTAGAAGTAGGCCGTGGCCTTTTCGGCCTGCGGCTCGACGGCGGAGAAACTCTCCTTTACCAGGCGCGGATTCAACGACATCTTTCCAACCCCACCCCTTGACCGGAAACGCATTCCGGTCTTGTCGTCCACCTCCCTGACGGCTCCGGGTCGTGAGCGCCTGACCCCCACCCCGGCGTATGTCCTGCGCTCGAAAGTGAGTGTTACACCGCTCATGACGCGTCACAACCGTTTCACCCCAATAAGGTGCGATGCTGAACTATCCGTAGTGGGACGGTGATTTTCTGTATCCGGCGCTCCGCTGTTTCGGCGGCGAAGGTGAATATTCATCACATTGGCTTCCCCGCGTGCTCAGTAAAGACAAAAGCGGGGCGCGCGCCGCTCCATGGCCGGCGACGAGGGGAGAGGGGACCCGACGGGAAACTCGCGCCCCGCCGGGCCCAAGTGATCTCCGGGAGGGGTGACAATCGGGAAAGCAGGTGCGCCATGATGGCCATGTGCCCGCCGCCTTCCGGCCCGGCCGGTGACGGCGCGAACTCCACCGTGCCCCCCTGGAGACCGCATGTCCCGACCGCTGATCGGCATCACCGCCTACTTCGAAGCAGCCCGCTGGGGCGACTGGGTGCGCGAGGCCGTGCTGTCACCTCCGTCCTACGCCAAGGCGGTCGCGCGTGCGGGGGGCGCGCCGGTGGTCCTGCCGCCGCTCGGCCCGCAGAGCGCCGACGACTACGTGAGCGGCCTTCGGGGCCTCGTCCTTTCGGGCGGCGTCGAGGTCGGCACCGACGCCTACAACGCCGAGCGCGACGAGCGCGTCCCCGAGCCCCAGACCCACCGCGACCGGTTCGAGCTGGCCCTGGTCAGGGCCGCCGTCCGCGCCGGCCTGCCGATCCTCGCCATCGCCCGCGGCATGCACGTGCTCAACGTCGCCCAGGGCGGCACGCTCATCCCGTGGCTGCCCGAGGTGCTCGGCAACGACCGCCACACCGAGTCCGGCGGCGCCCACGTCATCCAGGTCAGCGTCTCCAGCAAGCTCGGCAAGGCGCTCGGCGACAAGGTCGAGGTCACCGCGCCGCACCACCAGTCCGTACGCCGCCTCGGCAGCGGCCTGCTCGCCGTGGCGTGGGCCGACGACCAGATCGTCGAGGGCATCGAGCTGCAGGGGCACCGGTTCGGCGTGGGCGTCCAGTGGCACCCGGAACGCGGCGACGACAACCGGCTCTTCGATGCGTTCGTCGAGGCGGCCCGCTAGGCTTCGATCATGCCGCTGCACCCCCAGGCGCGCGACCACCTCGCCCGGCACCCGTCCGATCTCAGCGTCGATCCGGCCACCCTCGACCTGGCGGCCATCGAAGAGATCCGCTCGCACGACGCGCTGGCGATCCACCGCGGCCCGCTCACCAAACTGCCGCTCATCCGTGACGAACTGGCCGAGGGCGTCCCGGTCCGCATCTACCGCGCTGACACCGGCGACGCGCCGCTGCCCGTGGTCGTCTACTTCCACGGCGGCGGCTGGGTCTTCGGCAGCGTCCAGCGCAACGACGCCGCCGGGCGCGACCTCGCCCTCCGCACCGGCGCGGTCGTCGTGTCGGTCGACTACCGGCTGGCGCCCGAACACCCCTTCCCCGCCGCCGCCGACGACGCCTGGACGGTCGTCCGCGACATCTTCGCCCGGCCCGCCTTCTACCAGAGCAACGGCAGCGTGGCGGTGCTCGGCGACAGTGCGGGCGGCAACCTCGCCGCCGTGGCCGCCTGGCAGGCCCGCGACGCCGGGCTGCGCCTGGCCCACCAGGTGCTCGTCTACCCGGTCGTCGACCTGGCCATGGACACACCGAGCTACGCCGAGTTCGCCAAGGGCTACGGCCTCGACGCCGAGGAGATGGCCTGGTTCGCCCGGCAGTACGCGGACGGCGCCGACCCGGCCGACCCGCGCCTGTCCCCGCTGCGCCTGCCCGACATGTCCGGCCTGGCCCCGGCCACCGTCGTGACCGCCGAGTACGACGTGCTGCGCGACGAGGGCGAGCGGTACGCCCGCCGCCTCGCCGACGCCGGTGTCCCTGCCGAACTGCGCAGGTTCGACGGCGCGGTGCACAGCTTCTTCGTCCTGCCCGGGCTGTTCGACCAGGCGGCGCAGGCACGCGACTACGTCGCCGCCCGGCTGAAGGAGGCGCTGTGACAGGCCCGTACGAGAAGCTCAAGATCGACACGCCGGCCGAGGGCGTGCTGCGGGTGACGATCAGCGAGCCGGGCCGGCTCAACGCCGTCGACGCGACCGCCCACCGCGAGCTGGGCGAGGTCTGGCGCGACGCCGACCGCGACGACTCGGTGCGGGCGGTCCTCGTCACGGGGGAGGGGCCGGCGTTCTCGGCGGGCGGCGACCTGTCGATGATCGAGGAGATGACGCGCGACCACGCCACCCGGCTGCGGGTGTTCGCCGAGGCCCGCGACATCGTCTACAACGTGCTCAACTGCTCCAAGCCGATCGTCTCCGCGATCCGCGGCCCGGCCGTCGGCGCCGGGCTCGCCGTCGCGCTGCTCGCCGACATCTCCGTCGCCGGCCGCACCGCGCGCATCATCGACGGCCACACCCGGCTCGGCGTCGCGGCCGGCGACCACGCCGCGATCGTCTGGCCGCTGCTGTGCGGCCTGGCCAAGGCCAAGTACCACCTGCTGCTGTGCGAACCCGTCACCGGCGAGGAGGCCGAGCGCATGGGGCTGGTCAGCCTGTGCGTCGACGACGACGAGGTGCACGACAAGGCGATGGAGATCGCCGTCAGGCTGGCCTCGGGGGCGCAGGAGGCGATCCGGCTCACGAAGTACTCGCTCAACAACTGGCTGCGCCTCGCGGGCCCGTCGTTCGACGCGTCCCTGGCGATGGAGTTTCTCGGCTTCACCGGCCCCGACGTCGTCGAGGGCGTGCGTGCGGTGCGCGAGAAGCGACCGCCGTCGTTCGGTTGAGCGACGGGTGTGCTTCCCCCGCCTTCGGGTAGGCGGGCCTCATGCGGGGTGGACCGCTGAGACAGCAGAGGAGGAGCCGGCCCACCCGTACGCTCGGGGACCACGGGGCCGGGGGGCCTCCTGTGACAACTCGGGCGAACCGGGCATCTGAGCCGCCAGGGAGTCGAGCAGGGAGCTTCCCGGCGTTGGGTCCGGCCACCCGATCCAGGCGCCGATCGGGAGGCCGGGCTCCCTGAGCCCGGGGATCAGCGGGGACGTCGTGCGTTGAAGACGAAGGCCGGGGGAGTGTTGCGCCAGACCGTACGCCCCTGGACGACCTCCTCGAACCGCTCGGCCAGCAGCGCGCGGAAGCGCCGCGCCGAGCTGAGCGCGATGGCGTGCGCGTAGGAGAACGTCGTGAACGCCGCCCCCGGGCTCATGGCCGCCGTCACCGCGGCCAGCAGATCATGCTGCAGCCCGTTGGGGAACGCGGCCCACGGCAGCCCGCTCACCACCACGTCGGCCGAACGCAGGCCCCGCTCACCCAGCAGGTCGGTGAGGCGGGCGGCGTCGGCGTGCGCGACGTCCACGCCGGGGAACCGCTCGGCCAGCAGCCCCGCCAGCGTCTCGTTGAGCTCCACGGCCAGGTGGTGGCCGCGCCCGCCCAGCCGCCGCTGGATCTCGGCGGTGAACGCGCCCGTGCCCGGCCCGAGCTCGACGACGACCGGCTCGCCGCGTTCGGGGATGGGGGCGCACACGGCCGCCGCGAGGCGCCGGGAACTCGGGGCCACCGCGCCGATCGTGCCGGGGGAGCGCAGGAACTGTCCGAGGAAGAGCGCCGTGTCGTTCGCCATGACCCGAAGGTAGGGGATGTTCGGCGCTGATCGCTCCACCGTCCGGACACAGGTCCGGCCACTTGGAGGAGGCGAATTCCCTCGCGGGGAGGATCGGCCGGTCACGGACGGCCGATACCGTGTGTGCATGCGTTGGCGTGGTGTGCCACTGGACGTCCTGCTGGCGGCGTCCGGAGTGAGCCTGGATCTGCTGACCACGGCGAACGCCGGCGACACCCCTTCCCTGCCCGCCGCGTCCAACATCCCGATGGCGCTGCTGGTCGGCCTGCCCATGGGCCTCGTACGCCACCGGCCGCTGCTCGTCACCCTCTACCTGGCCGCCTTCCTCGCCGTCACCGACCAGCTCGGCTCGTTCACCTCCAACACCGCGCAGATCCTCCTCTGCGTGGCGCTGGGCGTGGCCGGATACCGTGCGCGGCCGCGGGCCACCAGCATGGCCGTGGCCCCCGCCATCGCCGCGACCGCGCTCAACCTCGCCGGCTCCGACTCCCCGCCCACCGCCAACATGGTCGTGTACGCCGTGCTGCTGCCGGTCGCCCCCGCCGTGCTCGGCTCCTACCTGCGCAGTACCGCCGAGCGGCTGCGCGAGCGCGACGTCACCCCCGACGCGCTGCTCGCCGCGGGCGGCGTGACCATCACCGTCCTCACCACCTGGACCTCCTGGCACTCCGGCGGCCAGCCCGTGTGGGTCGCCGGGCTGCTCGCCGTCGTCGGCGGCCTGTCGCTGGGCGTCGCCCGGCGGCTGCCCGGCCTGGTC
This sequence comes from Nonomuraea maritima, assembly GCF_900100395.1. Classification (GTDB taxonomy): domain Bacteria; phylum Actinomycetota; class Actinomycetes; order Streptosporangiales; family Streptosporangiaceae; genus Nonomuraea; species Nonomuraea maritima. The sequence continues at coordinate 39,038 of NZ_FNFB01000025.1, forward strand.
CTCGTGCTGCAGGGCGTGCTGCTGGTCACCGCCGACGCCTATCTCAAGGACGCCGTCACCACCTGCCTCATCCTCACGCTCATCGCCATCGGGGTGTTCGCCATGCGGGTGCACTCGTGGGCGTGGACCATCGCGGCGTACCTCACCGGCTGTCTGCTCGGCGCGATCGCCATGGTCGGCGACGACACCGAGATCACCGCCTTCCGGGCCGGGGTGCTGATGTCGGTGGTCGCGACGCCCATCGCGATCGGCCGCTACCTCGGGATGCGCCGGGCCGCCGTGGCGGCCGAGCGGCTGCGCGGCGAGGAGGCCGCCCGCGCCGCCGTGGCGCAGGTACGCGCCGACCAGCTCGCCGAGCGCGAACGCATCGCCCGTGACGTGCACGACATCGTCGCCCACCACGTCGGCGCGATGGTCCTGCGCGCCGGCGCGGCCCGCTACACCGCGCCCGACGGCCCGGTCGCCGACGCGCTCGACGACATCCGCGAGGCCGGCCACCAGGTGCTGCAGGACCTGCGCGACCTGCTCGACCTGCTGCGCGACCCCGACCGCCAGCCCGACCTGCTGACCGACCCCTCCGACGTGGTCCGCGAGGCCGCCGAACGCATGTCCTCGGCGGGCCTCGCCGTCGACCTCGACCTCGACCCGGCCACCGACCACGCCCCACTCATCGCCCGCGCCTCCGCGGCCCGCATCGTCCAGGAAGGACTCACCAACGTGCTCAAACACGCCGGCCCCGGCACCAGGGTCCGGGTCTGCTTGGCGGCCTCGCCGGAGGGGATGGAGGTCGAGATCCGCAACGGCCGCCCTCCCACCACCGTCGAGCGGCTGCCCTCCTCGGGGCGCGGCCTGGCCGGCATGCGTGAACGCGTGCGTGCCCTCGGCGGCACCCTCAGCGCCGGCTCAGACGGCGACGGCGGCTGGGTGCTGCTCGCGCACCTGCCCGCCCGCCCGGCGTCGGGCATGACGCAGGACGACGTGAGCACGCCGGCCTGCGGCCTGGGGAACGCGCTGAGGAGCAGGGCGTGATCCGCGTGCTGGTGGCGGACGACCAGGCGCTCGTCCGCGCGGGGGTGCGCATGCTGCTGCAGGCCGCGGGCGACATGGAGGTGGTCGCCGAGGCGGCGGACGGCGCGGAGGCCGTCCGCCTGGCCGAGCGTCACCTGCCCGACGTGATCCTCATGGACCTGCGCATGCCGCGGGTCGACGGCCTGGAGGCCATCCGCCGGGTGCTCGCCGCCCGGCCGGGCGCGCGGGTCGTGGTGCTGACCACGTTCGCCGAGGACGGCAATGTCTACGCCGCCCTGCGCGCCGGGGCGGTCGGCTTCCTGGTCAAGGACGACGACCCCGCGCGTATGGTGGACGCCGTCCGCCGGGCCGCGTCCGGCGAGCAGCTGCTCGCGCCGTCGGTGCTGCGCCGGGTGGTGGAGCGCTTCCTGGCCGCCGAGGAGCAGGCGGCCGCCTCGCCGGTTCCGCCGGGGCTGACGGAGCGCGAGCTGGAGGTGCTCGCCCTGGTCGGCACCGGCCTGTCCAACGCGGAGATCGCCGAGGAACTGCACGTCGGCGTCACGACCGTCAAGACCCACATCGCCGCCGCGATGGAGAAACTGGGCCTGCGCAACCGCATCCAGGCCGCCGTCGTCGCCCACCGCTCCGGCCTGGTCGACGCCTCCTTCCGCCCCGTCCACCCCCGCCGCAACCCGTCGAACCCCTGACCACCGGCCCACCTCCACCGGCCCGCCGGCCGGCCGCCGTCTCCGTCCGCAGCTACGTTCGCCACGGGATCGGTGGGGTTCCGGCGCCGCTAAGGTCGGACGTGTGTATGTGAAGATCTGTGGTCTGAGCGAGCCGGAGCACGTGGTCGCCGCCGTTGAGGCGGGAGCCGATGCCATCGGCTTCGTTCTGACGAGGAGCTCGCGCCAGATCACGCCCGAGCGCGCCGCCGAGCTGGGCGCGCTGGTGCCCGAGCACGTGCTCACGGTCGGCGTGTTCCGCGGCGAGGACCCGGCGACCGTACGGCAGGCGGCGCTCGCCTCCGGGGTACGCGCCGTCCAGTTGCACGGCCGCCACCCCCACGGCGACTTCACCGCGCTGAAGGACCTCGGCGTCCGCCTCGTCAGGGCCGTGGACGCCCAGGCCGACCTGCGGTGCGGCGCCTTCGACGAGGACCTGCTGATCGTCGACGCCCCCCAGGCGGGTTCCGGCCTGCCGTGGGACTGGGCGGCCGTGCGCGGCCGCGCCTCGGGGCGGTGGATGCTGGCGGGCGGCCTCGACCCGGCCAACGTGCGGGAGGCCGTCGCCGCCGCCGACCCGTGGGGGGTCGACGTCTCCAGCGGCGTCGAGACCGCTCCTGGCGTGAAGGACTCCACGCTGATCCAGGCGTTCCTGAAGGCGGTACGCGGGTGACGACGGCCCCGCCCGATTCGGCCGCGCTGACCCGCGCCGTACGGTTCCTGCACGACTTCGCCCGCCGCAAGTCCCCGCGCGTGCTGCCCGTGCCCGGCGGCTTCGCGGTGCTCGACGACCGCTACACCGGCTCCTACGACGACAACAAGCTGATCGTCACCGAGGCGGCCGACCCGGGGGCGATCCTGGCGGCCGCCGACGAGGTGCTGGCCGCCAGGCAACACCGGCTGGTGTGCACCGACGACGACCGTCTCGGTGCGGCCCTCGAACCCGCCTTCACCGCCGCCGGCTACACGCACGAGACGAACCTCGTCATGACCTTCCACGGCGACCCGCCGCACGACCCGCCCCCGGCCGAACGGGTCGACCTCGGCGAGCTGGTGCCGGTGCTGCGTGGCGAGTGGCGCCGTACGCTGCCCGAGGCCACCGACGACGTGGTCGACGGGTTGGCCCGGCGGGCAGAGGCGCGGCCGCGGGGAGCAGAAAGGGTGGGCTTCTACGCCGTCCGCACCCCTGAGGGCGAGATCGCCGCCCATGCCGACCTCTACGTGCACGAGGGTGTCGCCCAGATCGAGAGCGTCTTCACCGCGGAGGAGCACCGGGGCAAGGGCTACGCGCGCGCCCTGCTGACGGCCGTGCTCGCCGAGGCCGTGGACGCCGACCTGATCTTCCTGGTGGCCGACGCCGCCGACTGGCCCCGTCACTTCTACACCCGTCTCGGCTTCACCGAGGCCGGCCGCGCACACGACTTCCTCCGCGCCTGAGCCGCCGGCAACGGCCCGTCCTTCACCGCTCCTGTGCCGCCGGCGGCGGCACGCTGCGCCCTACCCGAGTCGCCAATAACGTCATACATGGCGGAAAAGCATGTAATGCCCCATCCTGGGCCGCTGCGGCCGGGCCCCACGCAGTAGGGTCTGCTGCGTGAGTGAGACTTCCGCCGAGGACCGTATCTGGACGGTTCCCAACCTCCTGAGCTTCCTGCGCCTGCTGGGCGTGCCCGTGTTCCTGTGGCTGGTGCTCGGGCCCAAGGAGGACGGCTGGGCCATCGGGGTCCTCGCGGTCGCCGGTTTCACCGACTGGCTCGACGGAAAGATCGCCCGCGCGTTCAACCAGACCAGCCGCCTCGGCCGGCTGATCGATCCCGCCGCCGACAAGCTCTACGTCTTCTGCACGCTCCTCGCCCTGCTGCTGCGCGAGGTCATCCCGTGGTGGCTGGTCGTCCTCATCCTCGCCCGCGAACTCTTCGTCGGGGCGTCCATCCCCGCCCTCCGTAAATACGGATATAAAGCGCTTCAAGTGCATTTTCTGGGCAAGGCAGCCATGTTCAACCTCATGTACGCCTTCCCGCTCCTCTTCCTCGCGACCCACCCCGGGTGGTATGCCGATATAGCCCGAGTTGTTGGGTGGGCGTTCGCGCTCTGGGGAACGGGCCTGTACTGGTGGGCGGGGGTGCTGTATGTGGTACAGGTGCGACAACTCGTAACCGCGGCCAAGAAGGGGTGATCGGGTGAAGGCGGTCGTCATGGCGGGCGGAGAGGGCACTCGGCTGCGTCCGATGACTGCCAACCAGCCCAAACCCCTGCTCCCCGTCGCCAACCGCCCGATCATGGAACACGTGTTACGCCTGCTCAAACGGCACGGCGTGACCGACACGGTGGTGACGCTCCAGTTCCTCGCCGCCCTTGTGCGCAACTACTTCGGCGACGGCGACGAACTCGGCATGAACCTCGAGTACGCCACCGAGGACGTCCCCCTCGGCACCGCGGGAAGCGTCAAGAACGCGGCCGCCCGCCTCCGCGACGACCGATTCATCGTCATCTCCGGCGACGCCCTCACAGATATTGATTTATCGAGCATGCTCCGCTTTCACCGCGAAAATGGAGCCCTTGTCACGATCGGCCTGAAACGCGTTCCCAATCCGCTCGAATTCGGGATCATCATCGTCGACGACGGCGGCCGCGTGCAGCGCTTCCTGGAGAAGCCCACCTGGGGCCAGGTCTTCTCCGACACCGTCAACACCGGCATCTACGTCATGGAGCCCGAGATCCTCGACGCCGTCGCCGACGGTGAGCCGGTCGACTGGTCCGCCGACGTCTTCCCCACCCTCCTCGCCCGCGGCGCCCCCATCTACGGCTACGTGGCCGACGGCTACTGGGAGGACGTCGGCACCCACGAGAGCTACCTCAAGGCCCAGGCCGACGCCCTGTCGGGCAAGGTCCGGGTGGACATCGGCGGCTTCGAGATCTCCCCGGGCGTCTGGGTGGCCGACTCGGCCTCCGTCGATCCCGACGCCGTGCTCAAGGGCCCCGTGCTCATCGGCGACTACGCCAAGGTCGAGGCGGGGGCCGAGCTGCGCGAGTACACCGTGATCGGCAACAACGGGGTCGTGCGCGAGGGGGCTTTCCTGCACCGCGCGGTCGTCCACGACAACGTCTACCTCGGCCCCGGCGTCCACCTGCGCGGCTGCGTGATCGGCAAGAGCACCGACGTGATGGCCGGCGCCCGTATCGAGGAGAACGCCGTCATCGGCGACGAGTGCGTCATCGAGTCCGAGGCGTACGTCTCCAGCGGGGTCAAGGTCTACCCGTTCAAGACCATCGAGGCCGGCGCGGTGGTGAACACCAGCGTCATCTGGGAGTCGCACGGCCGGCGCAGCCTGTTCGGTCCGCGCGGCGTCAGCGGCCTCGTCAACGTCGAGATCACCGCCGAGCTGTGCGTCCGCCTCGCCAGCGCGTACGCCACCACCCTGCGCAAGGGCTCCCTCGTCGTCACCTCGCGCGACTGCTCGCTCGCGGCCAGGGCGCTCAAGCGGGCCGTCAACGCGGCGCTGACCGCGAGCGCGATCAACGTCCTCGACCTCGAGGCCGCCCCGATGCCCGTCACCCGCTTCCACACCGCCAGAGAGTCGGCCGCGGGCGGCATCGCGCTGCGCACCACCCCGGGCGACCCGCAGAGCGTGGACATCGTCATCATGGACGGCCGCGGCGCCGACCTGGCCCCGGCCGCCCAGCGCAAGCTGGAGCGGGTCTTCTCCCGCCAGGAGTACCGCCGCGCCTTCCCCGGCGAGATCGCCGAGCTGACGTACCCGTCTAGGGCCGTCGAGGGCTACACCCGTGAGCTGCTCGCCCACGTCGGCGTGCACGGCGTGCGCGACATGAAGGTGGTCGTCGACTGCGCCGGCGGCACGTCCTCGCTGGTCCTGCCCGCGCTGCTCGGACGGGTCGGCGTGGAGGCGCTCATCGTCAACGCCCGCCTCGACGACGTCTCGCCCACCGAGACGCTGGCCGGCCGGCGTCGCGACCTGCAACGCCTGTCGGAGCTGGTCGCCTCCTCGCGGGCGGCGTTCGGGGTGCGGTTCGACCCGGTCGGCGAGCGCATCGCCCTCGTCGACGAGCGGGGCCGGCTCATCAGCGAGGAGCGCGCGCTGCTCGTCGTCCTCGACCTCGTCGCCGCCGAGCGCCGCGGCGGACGGGTCGCCCTGCCGGTCACCACGACCCGCGTCGCCGAGCAGGTCTGCCGGTTCCACGGCGTGCAGGTGCAGTGGACGACCACCGCGCTCGACGCGCTCACCTCGGCCGCGGCCGGCCACGACATGATCTTCGCGGCCGACGGGCGCGGCGGGTTCGTGGTCCCGGAGTTCAGCCCCGCCATCGACGGGCTGGCCGTGTTCATGCGGCTGCTCGGGCTGGTCGCCCGCACCCGCCTGTCGCTCAGTCAGATCGACGCGCGCATCCCCGAGGTGAAGCTGCTCAAGCACGCCGTGCCGACCCCGTGGGCGACCAAGGGCGCCGTCATGCGCTCGGTCATGGAGGCCGCCGAGGCCGAGGGCGGCGGGCGCGTCGACACCACCGACGGTGTCCGGATGGCGTACGACGACGGCAGCTGGGTGCTCGTGCTGCCCGCCGCGGCGGAGCCTGTCACCGACCTGTGGGCCGAGGCGTGGGACGTCGACGCGGCCCAGGCGCTGCTCGAACGCTGGGCCCGTATCGTCGAGCGGGCCGCCACGTGAGGCCCGCCGGAGGAGAAGGGAAAATCTGTGCCGACGCCGCGCGCGGAAAGCGCCGCAAGATCGTAATGTTGAAGTGCGCGGCGGCATGGACCGCGGGGCGGGGCGACGGTAACTTGGTCTGCGTCCAACCCGAGTCCAGCGCCCCGGCTTGACCTTTGCCGCTGATCAGCGTAAGTTGCGGCATTCGCAAAAGTGGAAAAGCGAAGGCAGGCGCGCCCGAAAGCACCGTCGCCGCGTCTTCGCGGTAGGAGGCCGAGCCGATCGATGCCGAGCGTCTACTGCACGCAGTGCGGGCACGCCAACCCCGAGGATGCCCGTTTCTGTTCCCGTTGTGGGTCACCGCTGACCAGACCCGAGGTCTCCGGGGACACCACGTCGACGATCTCCGTCGCGGGAATCGAGGCGTACGAGGCTGAGACAGGCGACATGCTCCTGGCCGAGCGGGCGCTCGTCGAGCAGCTGCCGCCGGGCGCGGCCCTGCTCACGGTCACCCGGGGGCCCAACCAGGGCAGTCGTTTCAGGCTCGACAAAGACCTGACCACGACCGGGCGCCACCCCGAGAGCGACATCTTCCTCGACGACATCACGGTCTCCCGCCGGCACGTCGAGTTCTACCGTCACCGCGGCGGCCAGTTCTCCGTGCGCGACGTCGGCAGCCTCAACGGCACCTACGTCAACCGGGAGCGGATCGAGGAGGTACCGCTGCACTCCGGAGACGAGGTGCAGATCGGCAAGTTCCGGCTTCTCTTCCTGATGCGGGGCCACTCCGGCGTATGAGTGAGCCAAGCGCGCGATCCATGGACACGCGCCCGGACGGGGCCGGGGCACCGGCGCTGGAGGCCTCATGAGCTCGCAGGCCGCACGCTCGCACATGAGCATCGGTGAGGTGCTCGCCCTCCTGCAGGGCGAGTTCCCCGACGTCACCGTCTCCAAGATCAGGTTCCTGGAGGGTGAGGGCCTGATCGAGCCGGAGCGCAGCCCGTCCGGCTTCCGGAAGTTCACCCACCTGCACGTCGAGCAGCTCCGCTTCATCCTCACCGAGCAGCGCGACAACTACCTGCCGCTGCGGGTGATCAAGGACAAGATGGCCGAGAGCTTCGGCCGGCCGCGCGTCGTGCAGGACAAGCAGGAGGTCCGGCTCAGCCGGGCCGAACTGCTGGAGGCCGCCGACATCGACGAGGAGACCCTCGCCGAGCTGGAGGACTACGGCCTGCTGGCCCCGGTGGCCCGGCGCTACGACGAGGAGGCGCTCAAGGTCGCCCGCGTCGTCGGCTCCCTGTCCCGCTTCGGCCTGCGGGCCCGCCACCTGCGCGGGGTCAAGGCCGCCGCCGAGCGTGAGTGCGGCCTCGTCGAGCAGACGGTCGCCCCCATGCTCAAGCGCCGCGCCCCCGGCGCGATCGCCGAGGCCGACGAGGCCGCCAGGGAGGTCTCCACCCTTCTGCTCGACCTGCACGCCTCTCTCGTACGTACGGGCATCCGCTCGGTCTTCGGGCGTTGAGCAGCGGACGAACGTCACATGGGCCCTGCTTGACCTCTGGGGCGAGGGCGCATTCCGGGCCCCGCGGGTGTTACGTTGAAACGAAGAGCCAATCAGCAGAAGCGATGTTCGAAGAGCTGTGCCGGGTGACCGGTCACAATTACGGAGCAGCCCGTGTTGCAGATGGAGGTCGTGGGCGTACGCGTTGAAATGCCCACCAATCAGCCGATCGTCCTGCTCAAGGAGGCACACGGGGAACGGTTCCTGCCCATCTGGATCGGCATGACCGAAGCCACGGCCATCGCCCTCGCCCAGGCGGAGGAGCCGCCACCGCGGCCTCTCACCCATGACCTGTTCCGCGACGTGCTGAGCGCCCTCGGTGTCGGCCTGCGGGCGGTCAACATCGTCGCCCTGCGCGACGGCATCTTCTTCGCGGACCTCGTCTTCTCCAACGGGGTGGAGGTCAGCGCCCGCCCGTCCGACTCGATCGCGCTCGCCCTGCGCACGGGGGCGCGCATCTTCGCCAGCGAGGAAGTCGTCCAGGAAGCGGGTGTGATCATCCCCGACGACCAGGAGGACGAGGTGGAGAAGTTCAGGGAGTTCCTTGACACAATCACTCCCGAGGACTTCGGCCGGGCGGGGTAGGTATTTCAGTGCATTTACGCTTCACGACGCGCCGAGCCGGATCGTTGACTGCGCATGGTCACGGTCCTACGGTGCAAGTGAAACCCATGGCCGCACTTCACGAACCCCCAGATCAGGCCATGGGATGAGAGAAAGCCGGAGGTCCGCGTGGCGGTCAGCAGCGGCGAGGGAAAAACGGCCGGCCAGGAAGATCCGGTGCGGCGTGAGAGTGCGCGGCAGCGTGCGGGAGAGCAGGGTCTGCTCTTCGACGAGCAGCCGGCGCAGCTGCCGGCCGACATCGGCTACCGCGGGCCGACGGCCTGCGCGGCGGCCGGCATCACCTACAGGCAGCTCGACTACTGGGCGCGCACCGGTCTGGTGGAGCCCACGATCAGGGCCGCCCAGGGCTCCGGTTCGCAGCGCCTCTACAGCTTCCGCGACATCCTGGTGCTCAAGGTCGTCAAGCGGCTCCTCGACACCGGGGTCTCCCTCCAGCAGATCCGTACGGCCGTGCAGCATCTGCGTGACCGCGGGGTCGCCGACCTCGCGCAGATCACGCTCATGAGCGACGGGGTCAGCGTCTACGAGTGCACCTCCGCCGACGAGGTGATCGATCTGCTCCAGGGCGGCCAGGGCGTGTTCGGCATCGCGCTCGGCAGGGTCTGGCGAGAGGTCGAGGGGTCGCTCGCGGAGCTGCCGGGGGAACGCGCGGCGGTCGAGGACACCGTCCCGGCCGACCACCCCGCTGACGAACTCGCCCGCAGGCGCCGGGCCCGCCGCATCGGCTGAACAGATCCCGGCATTCGGTGACAGGCCGGTCATCAGCGCCAATCGTCGTTATGTCGCCTTACCGTAGTAACCTAGGGCAGGTAAGGCTGACGACCCCGTGCGGGAGAGTCCCCGGGCTGATGAGTGCCGGGGCGCCGAAGGAGCAACCCTCCCCGGAATCTCTCAGGCATCCAGTACCGCTCGGGCGAGGCAACTCTGGAAAGCAGGTGCGTCTGCCAGACGCACCTCACCGACGGTGCAAGCCCCACGGGGTGAAGCTCTCAGGTCGCGGCGCACCGCCGCACTGACAGAGGGGGAGATCCGGCACTCGCCCGCGCCCTGGCGCCGGTCTCCATAGCCTCGGGAGGCACCTCGATGACCGACCTGTCCGCACCGCCCTTCTCCACCAGGCACATCGGGCCTTCGGAGTCCGAGCAGCAGCGCATGCTCGAGGCCGTGGGCTTCGAGTCCGTGGCGGACCTCGTGGCGGTGGCCGTACCCGAGGCCATCAGGGCCAAGGACAGCCTCCAGCTTCCCGCTCCGGTCGGCGAGGCCGAGGCCATCGGCGAGCTGCGCGCCCTGGCCGGACGCAACCGCGTGATGACCTCCATGATCGGGCTCGGCTACTACGACACCGTCACGCCCGCCGTCATCCGCCGCAACCTGCTGGAGAACCCGGGCTGGTACACCGCGTACACGCCGTACCAGCCGGAGATCTCGCAGGGGCGTCTGGAGGCGCTGCTGAACTTCCAGACCGTCGTCTCCGACCTCACCGGCCTGCCTGTCGCCGGGGCGTCCCTGCTCGACGAGGGCACGGCCGCCGCCGAGGCGATGACGCTGGCCCGCCGCGCGGGCAAGTCCAAGAGCTCGGTGTTCGTGGTCGACGCCGACGCGCTGCCCCAGACCAAGGCCGTGCTCGCCACCCGCGCCGAGCCGCTCGGCATCACGCTGGTCGAGCACGACCTCGAGGGTGACCTGCCCGAGTGCTTCGGCGTGCTCGTCCAGTACCCGGGCGCGTCCGGGTGGGTGCGCGACTTCCGCGCCGTGGCCGCCGCCGCCCACGAGGCAGGCGCGCTCGTCGTGGCCGCCGCCGACCTGCTGGCCCTGACGCTCGTGGCCGCCCCCGGTGAGCTGGGCGCCGACATCGCGATCGGCTCCTCGCAGCGGTTCGGCGTGCCGTTCGGGTTCGGCGGGCCGCACGCGGCCTACATGTCCGTGCAGGAGGGGCTGCAGCGGCAGCTGCCCGGCCGCCTGGTCGGCGTGTCGGTCGACGCCGACGGCGGCCCGGCCTACCGCCTGGCCCTGCAGACCCGTGAGCAGCACATCCGCCGTGAGAAGGCCACCAGCAACATCTGCACCGCGCAGGTCCTGCTGGCCGTCATCGCCGGCATGTACGCCGTCTACCACGGCCCCGAGGGCCTGCGCCGCATCGCCCACCGGGTGCACCGGCACGCCGTCGTCCTGGCCGACGGGCTGCGCGGGGCCGGCGTCGAGGTCGAGCACGGCGAGTTCTTCGACACCGTCCTCGCCCGCGTGCCCGGCCGGGCCGCTGAGATCGTGGCCGCCGCCGCCGAGCAGGGCGTGAACCTCTGGCAGGCCGACGCCGACCACGTTGCGATCTCCTGCGACGAGAAGACCGGCGCCGCCGAGGTCGCCAAGGTGTGGGCCGCGTTCGGCGTGCCCGCCGGCGAGGTGGACGTCGAGGGCGCCGCCGACGCGCTGCCGCAGTCGCTGGCGCGCGAGAGCGGGTACCTCACCCACCCGGTGTTCCACCAGCACCGCTCCGAGACCGCGATGCTGCGCTACCTGCGCAAGCTGCAGGACAAGGACATCGCGCTCGACCGCTCCATGATCCCGCTCGGCTCCTGCACGATGAAGCTGAACGCGACCACCGAGATGGAGCCCATCACCTGGCCCGAGTTCGCCGCGATCCACCCGTACGCGCCGGAGGAGCAGTCCGAGGGGTACCGGGAGCTGATCGGCTCGCTGGAGAGCTGGCTGGCCGAGGTGACCGGCTACGACGCCGTGTCCATCCAGCCGAACGCCGGCTCGCAGGGCGAGTTCGCGGGCCTGCTGGCCATCCGCGCCTACCACCGCGCGAGCGGCCATGGCGAGCGCGACGTCTGCCTCATCCCGTCCTCGGCGCACGGCACGAACGCCGCCAGCGCCGTCATGGCGGGCATGCGGGTCGTCGTGGTGGCCTGCGACGACCAGGGCAACGTCGACCTGGCCGACCTCGACGCCAAGATCGACAAGCACCGTGACGCGCTCGCGGCGATCATGGTGACGTACCCGTCGACGCACGGCGTGTACGAGGAGACCATCACCGAGATCTGCGAGAAGGTGCACGCGGCCGGCGGTCAGGTGTACGTCGACGGCGCCAACCTCAACGCCCTGGTCGGCCTGGCCAAGCCGGGCGCGTTCGGCGCCGACGTGTCCCACCTCAACCTGCACAAGACCTTCTGCATCCCGCACGGCGGTGGCGGCCCCGGCGTCGGGCCGGTCGCGGTGCGCGCCCACCTGGCCGAGTTCCTGCCGGGTCACCCGCTGCGCGACGGCAGCGCCGTCGGCCCGGTGTCGGCGGCCCCGTACGGGTCGGCGGGCATCCTGCCGATCTCGTGGGCGTACGTCCGCATGATGGGCGCCGAGGGCCTCAAGTCGGCCACCGAGCAGGCCATCCTGTCGGCCAACTACGTGGCCAGGCGGCTGGCCCCGCACTACCCGGTGCTCTACACCGGCCGCGGCGGCCTCGTGGCCCACGAGTGCATCATCGACCTGCGCCAGATCACCAAGGAGACCGGCGTCACCGTCGACGACGTCGCCAAGCGGCTCATCGACTACGGCTTCCACGCGCCGACCATGTCGTTCCCGGTGGCGGGCACGCTGATGATCGAGCCGACCGAGAGCGAGGACCTGCGCGAGCTCGACCGGTTCGTGGACGCCATGATCGCCATCCGGGGCGAGATCGCCAAGGTGGCCTCCGGCGACTACGACAAGACCGACAACCCGCTGCGCAACGCGCCGCACACGGCCGAGGCGGTCACCGCGGACGACTGGTCGCACCCGTACACCAGGGCCGAGGCGGCCTACCCGGTGCCGTCGCTGCGCGACGGGAAGTACTGGGTGCCGGTGCGCCGCATCGACCAGGCCTACGGCGACCGCAACCTGGTCTGCTCGTGCCCCCCGCTGGAGGCGTACGAGGACTGATCCCGTCCGGCGGCTCACCGCGTGCGGTGAGCCGCCGGCATCGGAGGTCTGAGGGATGTGGCGGTCCGGTCAGTCCTTCCGTGTCAACGGAGCAGACATGATCGGCTGAAGTCGTTAGGCTCGGGGCGACCGTCGCCGAAGGAGCTCTCTTGACGTCATCAGAGCTGCAGACCCCGCCCCTCGACGCCGCCCGCCTGCTGGCCGAACGCGGAGATCTCGAGGGCGCCGCCGCCATCCTCGCCGAGCTCGCCGCCGACCCCGACGAACCCGACCGGCCGCAGGCGGCCGTGGGGCTGGCCGTGGTGCTGGAGCAGCGCGGCGACGTCGAGGCCGCCCGGGCCGCCGCCCGCACCGCGCTGGCCACCGGGCATCCCGAGTTCGCCGCCCAGGCGGCCTGCCATCTCGCCCAGGGGTTCGAACGCGAGGGGCGAGCCGAGCAGGCCAGGGCCGCCTGGCAGGCGGTGCTGGGCGTCGGCACCCCCGCCTACCTGCCGCTGGCCCACCTCGCGCTCGGCAGGCTCGCCGTCCGGGCGCAGGATCCCGACGAGGCCGTGGCCGAGTTCCGCGCCGCCATGGAGGCGGGTGACGAAGCGGTCGGGGCTCATGCCGCGCAGCAGCTGGCCGAGCTGATGATGGAGCACGGCGAGCCGGGGGCGGCGGCCGAGGTGCTGCTCGACGCCCTGGAGTTCGCGCCCGCCGGCGAGGTGCCGGGGCTTCGGGTGCAGCTCGGCATCGCGCATCTGGAGCTGGCCTGTGCCGAGTTCGCCGAGAGCCTCGAGGGCGGCGCCGACCCGCGGACCGGCGCGCTCGCCATCGAGCTGCTCGCCCGCACGCTGCCGCTGCGGGGCCGCGCCGACGACGCCGACCGGGTCTGGACGTACGGCTTGGAGCACGGCGACGAGACGCTGGCGGCCGAGGTTCGCCTGCGCTACCACCGCGACGCCTGATTCGCGGCTGCTCAGGGGCGGCGCATGACGGCCACGGCCGCGGCCACGTTGACGGCCACGATCGCCATCCAGACGATGATCAGTCCGAGGCGCCCGGCGTTCGACGTCGCGATGGCCGTCAGCGGGATGGCGAGGCCCATCGAGCCGAGCACGATCGGCGTCATCTGCGAGGCCGGCGACCGCTTGGCCTGGTGGCCCTGCCCCCGCTCGAGCTCCGCGCGCACCCGTGCGGTGATCGTCTCGTCGAGACGGTCGGCGAAGGAGTCGATGAGCGCGTGCTCGTACTCCGGGCCGAGGTCGCGTCGCGCGTCGAAGGTGGCCTGCAGGTCGTCGCGCAAGGGGCGCATGTCTGACATGAGGCCATCATCCACCCCGTGATCGTCGCCGTCATCCGACCTGAGGGCTAGCTCTGCCTCCTCCCCAGGTACGGTGCTGCCATGCAGGTGATGACGCCGCGGGGGCCGGCGATGGTGGAGATCGACGAGGCCGCTGACCCGCGGCTGCTGCTGGTGCTGACCCACGGGTCGGCGGGAGGGGTCGATGCTCCCGATCTGCTGGCGGTACGGGACGCCGCGCTCGGCGTGGGTGCCACGGTGGCCAGGGTGACGCAGGCGTTCCGGGTGGCGGGGGCGCGGGCGCCGGGCTCGGCGGCCCGGCAGGACGAGGCGTGGGAGACGGTTCTCGCCGAGCTCCGCGCGCGCCTTCCTGGGCTGCCTGTCGTGCAGGGCGGCCGGAGCAACGGGGCGCGGGTCGCGTGCCGTACGGCGAAGGCGGTGGGCGCGGTCGCGGTGGTGGCGCTGGCCTTTCCGCTGCATCCGCCGGGGAAGCCGGAGCGCTCGCGGGCGGACGAGCTGCGCGGCGCCGGCGTGGACGTGCTGGTCGTGAACGGCGATCGCGACCCGTTCGGCATACCCGCCGCGGAGGACGCCGCGCGCCTGGTGGTGCTGCCGGGGGAGGGGCACGACCTGAAGCGTGACCCCGCCCGGGTGGGTGAGACGGTGGCCGGGTGGATCACCGGCTACGTGTAGCCGGGATCTCGCCCGGACGGATCAGACCGCTCCGGCCACGGGCCGGTGCGGCGCGATGACGGTGCCACTGGGGAGCAGCTCGCCGGTGTCCTCGAACAGGACGACGCCATTGCAGAGCAGGCTCCAGCCTTGCTCGGGATGGCAGGCGAGGGTGCGCGCGGCCTCACGGTCGGGCGCCTCGGCATCCGGACAGGGCGGGTCGTGCGGGCACATCGGCGTGCCTCCGATATCTCGTGATTGCTCCCGTTGGCATGGGGCGGGAGCCGATTCGGGTGTATTTCTACGGCAAGTGTGCGACGCGTGGCACACGTTCCGACATAGCCCGTTGTGACTGTTACGGGGGGATCGCAGGAACGTGTGACCTTCGACACAGCGTGCCTTATGCAGGATAACGGGCCAAGCGTGACACGCGCATCACGTTTGCAATCCCTTGAGAAGGGCGTCGAGTCCGCGTTCGAAGTCGCGGTCGGCTCTTTCGTCGCGTTTGACCCACCGGTCCACCTCGGGGTCGGCCCACCCCGACTGCTGCACCTCGACGGCCACGCTGCCGAAGACGAACGCCCGCAGCGCGCGCACGGCCTCGGCGGCGTCGGGCAGCCCCGCCTCGGCCAGCTGCTCGGTCTGCTCCTTGACGGCCAGGGCGGTGGCGCCCTTGGGCGGTTTGGTCAGCGCCAGGGCCAGGACGCCCGGGTGGTCGCGCAGTCGCTCGCGCGCGGCCCTGCACCACGTCTTGGCGGTCTCCTGCCAGGTGGCCGACGGTTCGACGTGGACGGTGGTCACGTGCTCGGCCAGGGCGTCCATCAGCGCCTCCTTGCCCCGGGGCAGATGGTGATAGATGGCCATGGCCTCCACCTGGAGGGCGTCGCCCAGGCGGCGCATGGTGAGCCGGCGCAGGCCCTGGCTGTCGGCGATGTGCAGGGCGGCCTCGAGGATGCGCTCGCGGGAGAGCGGGACGGGCGGTCGCTTGGCGGGCATGGTGATCATCTTACTATGTAAAGGCGCTCGCGCCGGGCGGATTTCCGTCCGTGTCGTACGACGGCGTACCCTTGCCGGTGAACGATTGGACGTACAGCGTGAAGGGGCCAGGTCGATGGCGTTTTTCCGTCCGCGGGTGAGCCGGGAGGCAGAGGTCCGCTACCACGCGGACCAGGAGATCTCCAAGAGCCTTCCTGAACTGCTCGAGATGGCCAGGCAGGCCGAGGAGACGCTGCAGCAGCTGCGCGCGGCCGGGGCCGACGAGTTCGAGCTGCGGGAGGCCGGCATCGCCCTCGACAAGGCGCTGACCGAGGCGCTCCGGGCCGCCGAGGCGGGCCAGCGGGCCACGTTCGGCGTGAAGGCGTACGACGACCGGATCGCGCGCCGCAAGGCCAAGGCGACGCCGGCCGGCGCCATGTGGACGGCCGAGGTCGACCGGCTGCGCACGCTGCGCGAGGCCAACCGGATGTGGGGCATCCCGCGGGTTCCCCGTCCGGTCCCCGTCGCCCACTGACCTGACATGAAGGAGCCCCGGCGGATCGCGCCGGGGCTCCTTCATGTCATAGTGATCAGCTGGCCCAGTCGAGCAGCGGGCGGGTGTTGCTCGGGTGGCGCAGCTTCGACAGCGACTCCTTCTCCAGCTGACGGATCCGCTCCCTGGTCAGGCCCAGGTGCTTGCCGATCTCGTCAAGGGTGTGCGGCTTGCCGTCCACCAGGCCGAAGCGCAGAGCCATGATCTTCGACTCGCGCGGCGACAGGTTGTCGAGCACGCCACGCAGCTGGTCGCCCAGCAGCTGACGGTCGACGATCTCCGACGCCTCGGGCGAGTCGACGTCCTCGATGAGGTCGCCGATCGTGGTCTCGCCGTCCTCTCCGATCGTGGCGTTGAGCGAGATCGGCTGGCGGCTCGTGCGCAGCAGTTCCTCGATCTGGTCGGGCGTCTTGTCGAGCTCGACGGCCAGTTCCTCCGGCGTGGGCTCGCGTCCCAGGCGCTGGTGCATGTCACGCTCGATCCGCGACAGCTTCGACAGCATCTCCAGCACGTGCACCGGCAGCCGGATCGTCCTGGCCGAGTCGGCGAAGCCGCGCTGGATGGCCTGCCGGATCCACCACATGGCGTACGTGGAGAACTTGAAGCCCTTGGTGTAGTCGAACTTCTCCACCGCGCGGATCAGCCCCAGGTTGCCCTCCTGGACGACGTCCAGCAGGGACATGCCGCGGTCGGTGTACTTCTTGGCCACCGAGACCACCAGACGGAGGTTGGCCTCCAGCATGTGGTCCTTGGCCTCCTTGCCGTCCGCGACGACCATGCGCAGGTCCTCCTTGGCGGACTCGGGCAGGTCGGGCTCGCTCTCCAGCTTGTACTCGGCGTACAGGCCGGCCTCGATCCGGCGGGCCAGCTCGACCTCCTGCGCGGCGGTGAGCAGTGTGCGGCGGCCGATGGACTTGAGGTAGGTGTGCACGGAGTCGCCCATGACGGACGCCGTGTCGTCCAGGTCGAGCGGCTCGTTGTCGAGGTCGTTCTCGTCGGTGAGGTCGACGTCCTCGGGGACGTCCTCGAGGTGCTCCGGCTTGGACGCGTCTTTTGCCCCGTTGGCGGCGCGGCCGGTAGTCTTCACCCGAGATGTCTTCTTGGTGGACGCCGGCTTCCGGTCGGTCTTTCCGGGGACGGTGGTGCTGTGCGACGTTTCCTTCTCGGCGGCGAGGCTCACGCCCGACTCTGAGAGTTCCCGCAGGATGGTGCGGCCTTCAGAGGGGCTGATGCCTGCCTTAGCGAACGCGTCACGCAGCTCCGCCAGAGAAAGGTGACCCTGAACCCGCCCTCGTTCGATGAGCTGGTCGAGGGTCGGGGGTGGGGTCGCCAAAGCGGTTCTGGGCATGAGGACACCTCCTCCGTACGGAGTAGAAGCGATCAGGCTTGTTGTGGTGGGGCGGCTTTGTGTCCGCACGGCGCACCCGTAGAAATAACGCCAATCGCCGTCATTTGTTCCCGCGCACGCAGTGAGGGTAGAAAAAGGGACAGAACGCCCACCAGTGCAACCGCGCGCGGTCCGTACTTATTCCGCGAGTTCGGACTCCCCGATGGTGATCTCGGGGATCGGCATGGGCTGGGCCTCGGCCATGCGCTGGTTGTCCCAGTACTCGAGGACCTCGCCAGGGTGCGGGTTGACCTCGGTCGAGACGACGATGCCTTCGTCCGGTGCGGGGGAGTCCGCGGGGGAGTCGTCGCGCGTCTGCTCCACGACGGCGCGGGTGTCGCGCGCCACCTGGTCGAGCCTTCCCGCCGAGGCGGCCGCCGCGACAGTGGCGCCTCCGACGACGATGACGCCGACGACGGCCGCGGATGCCCACATCTTGCGGGTCTCGTCCATGAAGGCTCCCTCCTTTTCCCCCACTATGACGCAGCAGCGACTTGTCGGGTTCCTGCCTTGAGTCGCATCAGGTCGGTTTTGCCGTTGGGCAGCAGCGGGAGCCGGGCAACCAGTCGCAGCTCGCGGGGGGCCGCGTACGGGGGGAGCCTATCGCGGCAGTATGCGCGCAATTGGTCAAGTGTGGGGGGCGTGTCGGGACGGGCGGGCACCACGACAGCGGTGACCCGTTCGCCCCACTCGGGGTCGGGCGTGCCGAACACGACCGCGTCGGCGACCTCGGGATGCGTGCACAGCACGGCCGCCACGGCCGTGGCGACGACCTTCTCGCCGCCGGTGTTGACGACGTCGTCGGCCCGGCCGAGCACCCGCAGCCGCCCGCCGTCGAACTCGCCCAGGTCGGAGGTGACGAACCAGCCGCCGTCGAGCGGCGCCGGCGGGTCGGCGAAGCGGTAGCCGGAGAACAGTACCGGCCCGGTGACGCGGATCAGCCCGTCGTCGCCGATCTTGACGTCCACGCCGTGCAGGGGGCTGCCGTCGTACACGCAGCCGCCGCACGTCTCGCTCATCCCGTACGTCGTCACGACCCGCGCGCCGAGGTCGCGCGCCTGGTCGAGCAGCCCCGGACGGGGAGCGGCGCCGCCGAGCAGGATCGTCCTGAACACCGACAGGTCGGCGCCCTGCTCGACCAGCCGGTGGAGCTGGGTGGGCACCAGCGAGACGTGGTCGGCGCCGGACGACAGCACCGCCTGCGGGTCGAAGCCGGGGTGGATGATCGGCTCGCTCTCGCAGAGCAGGGCACGGACGAGCACCTGAAGGCCGGAGACGTGGGAGACCGGCAGGCAGCACAGCCAGCGGTCGCCCTTCGTGGCCTCGACCCGGCGCAACGAGGCCGCCGCGGACGCGCGCAGCGCCGAGGCCGACAGCATGACGCCCTTGGGCGTCCCGGTGCTGCCGCTGGTGGCGATGACCACCGCGACGTCGCCGGGGACCCCCTCGCCGCCGTCGAGTGGCTCGCCGTCGACATGCGTGGGGCGCAGCGCGGCGATCGCCCCGGTGGAGTGGTCGGGCGCGAGCGGCAGCACGGCGGGGCCGTCACCCGTGAGCGCGTCGCGGACCGCCGTGAACAGGGCGGGTCCGGGAGGCTGCACAATGGCATGCAGCGGACGGTCCGGATGCGACGGGTTCCTCCACATGCTCGTAAGGTTAATGGCGACAGGTCGGACACTGGCGCAGGGAGGGTCGTGACGCGTTCCCCCGTGGTCTTCCGCATTCCGATGCGTACCCGGTTCCGCGGACAGACCGTCAGAGAAGGGGTGCTGCTGCACGGCCCGTCGGGGTGGGGCGAGTTCTCGCCGTTCCCCGAGTACGGCCCGCGCGAGTGCGCCCGCTGGCTGGCCTGCGCCCGGGAGGCCGCCTTCGAGGGCTGGCCGGAGCCGGTGCGCGACCGGGTGCCCGTCAACGCGACCGTGCCCGCCGTCGATCCCGGCCACGCGCACGACATCGTGCGCCGCTCCGGATGCGGCACCGCCAAGGTCAAGGTCGCCGAGCGGGGCCAGACCTTCGACGACGACGTGGCCCGGGTCGAGGCCGTGCGCGACGCGCTGGGCCCGTCCGGCAAGCTGCGCGTCGACGTCAACGGCGCCTGGACGGTCGACGAGGCCGTCCGCAGGCTCAAGCTGCTCGACCGGTTCGACCTCGAGTACGCCGAGCAGCCGTGCGCCACGCTGGACGAGCTCGCCGCGGTGCGGCGGGCGTGCGACGTGCCGATCGCGGCCGACGAGTCGATCCGCCGCGCGGAGGACCCCCTGCGGGTGCGCGCGGCCGAGGCGGCCGACATCGCCGTGATCAAGGTGCAGCCGCTCGGCGGCGTGCGCAACGCGCTGCGGGTGGTGGAGGCGTGCGGGCTGCCCACGGTGGTCTCCAGCGCCGTCGAGACGTCCGTGGGCCTGGCCGCCGGGGTGGCGCTGGCGGCGGCGCTGCCTGAGCTGCCGTACGCCTGCGGGCTCGGCACGATGTCGCTGCTGACGGGCGACGTCGTGGCCGACTCCCTGGTGCCCGTGGGCGGTGAGCTGGACGTGCGCCGACCTCCGGTAAGTTTTGACCACTTGTCGGCCTTTGAGATCGAATCTCCCCAGTGGTTTCGCCGGATGCAGGAGGCGTCACTTTGAACCCCGCCACCGCGCTGGCCACGGTGCTGATCGACGAGCTGGTGCGCTGCGGTTTGACCGACGTGGTGCTCGCCCCCGGCTCGCGTTCCGCCCCGTTGGCACTGGCGCTGCACGCCGAGTCGCGGGTGCGGCTGCATGTCCGCATCGACGAGCGCTCGGCGTCGTTCCTGGCGCTGGGGCTGGCGCGGCGCTCCGAGCGGCCGGTCGCGCTGATCTGCTCCTCCGGCACCGCCGCCGCCAACTTCCACCCGGCCGTGATCGAGGCCGCAGAGTCGGGCGTGCCATTGCTCGTGCTGACCGCCGACCGCCCGCCCGAGCTGCGCGGCACCGGCGCCAACCAGACGATCGACCAGCTCAAGCTGTACGGCTCGGCGGCCCGCTGGTTCGCCGAGCTGGGCGTGCCGGAGAACCGTCCCGGCCAGGTGGCCTACTGGCGGTCGCTGGCCTGCCGCGCCTACCAGCGCGCCGCCGGCCCGTACGATCCCGGTCCCGTCCACCTCAACCTGGCCTTCCGCGAGCCGCTGATCCCCGACGGCGACCCGAGCTGGTGCGAGCCGCTCGACGGCGGCGCGAGCGGCCCGTGGGTGCGCGCCCGGGTGGCGCCGCCGCCCGTCGCCCTGCACCTGCCGCCCACCCGGCGCGGCGTGCTCGTGGTCGGCGACGGCGCCGCCAACGTGCGCCGTTACGTGGCGGCGGCCGGCATGGCCGGCTGGCCCGTGCTGTCGGAGCCGAACGGCGGCGGCCGCTACGGCGACCACGCCGTCTCGACCTACCACCAGCTGCTGGCCACGCCGGAGTTCGCCGACGCCCACCGGCCCGACGTGGTCGTCACGCTGGGCCGTCCCGGGCTGTCGAAGCCGCTGCTGTCGTGGCTGCAGCGCGCGGACGAGCACATCGTGGTGTCACCCGGCCTCGACCGCTGGCCCGACCCGACCCGCTCTGCCACGCAGGTGGCGCAGGCCGTCGAGATTCCGGTCGCGGCCGGCGACGACAGCTGGCTGAACGCCTGGCGGCAGGCCGACCGGGTGGCCAGGGACGTGGTCGACGAGGTCCTCGACTCCTCCGGCACCAGCGAGCCGCGCGTCGCCCGCGACCTGGTCGACGCGCTGCCCAACGGCGCCCTGCTGTTCTGCGGCTCCTCGATGCCGATCCGCGACCTCGACCAGGCGATGCGGCCGCGGCGCGGCATCCGGCTCATGGCCAACCGGGGCGCCTCCGGCATCGACGGGCTCGTCTCGACCGCGATGGGGGCCGCGCTGGCCCACAACGGCCCGTCGTACGCGCTGATCGGCGACCTGTCGTTCCTGCACGACCAGAACGGGCTGGTGCTCGGCCCCCGCGAACCGCGTCCCGACCTGTGCCTCGTGGTGGTCAACAACGACGGGGGCGGCATCTTCTCGCTGCTGCCGCAGGCCGCGCTGCGCGACCCGTTCGAGCGGGTCTTCGGCACGCCGCACGGCGTCGAGCTCGGCTACGTGGCCGCCGCGACGAACACGCCGTACACGCTGGTCGAGGACATCAGCGACCTGCCCAAGGCACTGCGCGGCGAAGGGCCCAGGGTGGTCGAGGTGCGCACCGAGCGCGAGGAGAACGCCCGCGTGCACGCCCGCCTGACCGAGGCCGCGCGGCAGGCCGTGCGGGCGTACCTCCAGGGCTGAACCCGGCCCGCTTCAGCCGCCGAGGGCGTCGAGCAGGCGGTTGAGCGGGCTGTCGAGACCGTGGCGGTCGGCCAGGCGGACGAGCGCCTCCGGGTCGCGCGGCTTGGCCGGCAGCGTCAGGTCGGTCGCGGGCAGCGGCGCGTCCGTGGCCACCGCCACGACCGCGGGGGCCGCGCTCAGGTAGTCGCGGGCGGCGGCCAGGCGGTTGCGGCTGCCCGCCGGGAACCCGTCGGTCGCGCCGGCGTCGAGGGCGGCGAGCAGGGCCTCCAGCGAGCCGAACCGGGTGATCAGGGCGGCCGCGGTCTTCTCGCCGACGCCCGCCACGCCCGGCAGCCCGTCGCTGGGGTCGCCGCGCAGCGTGGCGAAGTCGGCGTAGGAACGGCCGGGGATGCCGTACTTGGCGGTGACGAACGCCTCGTCGACGATCTGCAGGTTGCGGATGCCGCGCGCGGTGTAGAGCACGCGCACCGGACGTGAGTCGTCGACGAGCTGGAACAGGTCGCGGTCGCCGGTCACGATGTCGACCGCGCCGGCCGCCCGGTGGGTGAGCGTGCCGATCACGTCGTCGGCCTCGTAGCCGGGAGACTCCAGGCGGGCGATGCCGACGGCGTCGAGCACCTGCTCGATGACGGCGATCTGCGGCACGAGCGCGTCGGGCACCTCCTCGGCGTCGCCCTGGGCGACCCGGTGCGCCTTGTACGTCGGGATCGCCGCGACCCGGAACGCGGGCCGCCAGTCGGCGTCCATCGTGGCCACCAGCTCGGCGGGGGAGTGGGTGCGCACGAGCGTGGCGATCATGTCGATCAGGCCGCGTACGGCGTTGACGGGGGAGCCGTCCGGAGCCTTGATCGACTCCGGCACTCCGTAGAAAGCGCGGAAGTACAGGGACGGGGTGTCCAGAAGCATCAGCACTAGGCCAGTATGCCCACCCCCAGCAGGCATGCGTCGTCCTCCGGGTTGGGTCCGCCGATGTCGGCGAGCAGCCGGTCGAGCCCGGCGTCCAGATCGTGGCCCTGGACCCGGTGCGCGGCGGCCAGGGCGAGCGCGAGACCCGTGTCGATGCCACGGGTACGCCGCTCCACGAGCCCGTCGGTGAACATGAGCAGCACGTCGCCGGGCATCAGCTTGGTCATGGCCAGCTCGTACGGCCGGCCGGAGACGGCGCCGAGCAGCACCCCCCGCGGCTGGTCGAGGTGGCGGGCCGTGCCGTCGCGCACCAGGATGGGCGCCATGTTGCCGGCCTGGGCCCAGGCGAACACCCGGGTCCGCGGGTCGAGGTGGCCGATGACGGCCGTGGCGGTCGTGTCGCAGAGCTGGTGCAGGACGAGGTCGTTCAGCCAGTCGAGCAGCCGGTTGGCGGCCTGGCCTGTCATGGTCAGGCCCACCAGGGCGTGGCGGAGCTGGGCCATGCGCGAGATCGCGGGCAGGCCGTGGCCGGAGACGTCACCGATGGCCAGCAGCAGGCGGCCGTCGGGCGTGGGCGTCGCCTCGAACCAGTCGCCGCCCAGGTTCGCCGTCTTCTCGGCGGGCACGTAGCGCACCGCGATGCCGGTGTGCGGGAGGTCGAGGCAGCCGGCGGGCGCGGGCAGGATGGCCTCGCGCAGGGCGAGCATGACGTGGCGCTCCTCGGCGGCCTGCTCGCGGGCCTCCAGCAGCTGGCGGCGCGACTCCGAGACCATGCGTTCCGCGCGGCGGCGGCCCGTGATGTCCTGGATGACGCCGTGCATGCCGACCGGGCCGCCGGGGCCCGCGAGCGGCTCCAGCACGACCCGGAGGTCACGAAGGTCGCCGAGGCCGCGGCGGATCCGGAACTCCGCCTGCACCCGTTCGTCGCCCTGCAGCACCGACCACAGCAGGCGGTCGAGGGCCGCGGCGTCGCCGGGCTCGACGTGCTCGGCCAGGTCGGGCAGCGCGATGGGGCCCTGGTGCGGATCGCGGCCGAAGATCGCGTACACCTGCTCGGACCAGACGGTCTCGCCGGTGTGCATGTGCCACTCCGCCCATCCCATGTTGCCGAGCCGCTGGGCGTGCCCCAGCCGTACGGCGAGCATCTCGGCATCGGTGGCGGTCCCGAGCAGCCCGGCCGCGCCAATGACGTCGACCATGTCTCACTCTCAAAGCGCAGTGGAACTAGACAATTGGCCCCACACTACGTGCTCGTTCGAGCGCGGAGCGTGGTGATGCCCGACCGCGTGTGAGACCTTTTCGCGGATTTTAGGGGGGTGCGAAAAGAGTAGATTGAGCCTGTGACGTCCACTGATCTGTATCCCGTATCCCGTCTGGCCGCCGTGCAGGAAGCCACGGCCAAGGCCGGCATCGACGCCCTTCTGCTGACGCCAGGACCCGACCTGCGCTATGTGAGCGGCTACGAGGCCAAGCCGCTCGAACGGCTGACCTGCCTCGTGGTGCCCGCGTCCGGTGACGCGTACATGCTGGTCCCGAGGCTGGAGCTGCCCGCCGCGCAGGCGTCCCCCGCCGCGCGTCTCGGGCTGGAGTTCGTGGCGTGGGACGAGACCGACGACCCGTACGCGATCGCCGCCGCGCGGCTCGGCAAGGTCGCCAAGGTGGGTCTGGCCGACCGGATGTGGGCGATGGCCTCGCTGCGCTTCCGTGCCGCGCTGCCCGGCGCCGAGCAGGTGCTGGCCGGCAGCGTGCTGCGTGAGCTGCGGATGCGCAAGTCGCCCGCCGAGGTGGCCGCGCTGCGCGAGGCGGGGCAGGCCATCGACTCCGTGCACCGGCAGGTGCCGGAGTTCCTGCGCGCCGGGCGCACCGAGCGCGAGGTGGCCCGCGACATCGCCGAGGCGATCCTCGCCTCCGGCCACGCCGCCGCCGACTTCGTGATCGTCGCCTCCGGCCCCAACGGCGCGAGCCCGCACCACGACGTGTCCGACCGCGTCATCCAGGCCGGCGAGCCGGTCGTCATCGACATCGGCGGCCACCTGCCCAACGGTTACTGCTCCGACTCCACGCGCACCTACAGCGTGGGCGAGCCGCCGGCCGAGTTCACCGCCTACTACGAGGTGCTGCACCGCGCCCAGGTGGCGTCGTGCGAGGCGGTGCGGCCGGGCGTGTCGTGCGAGTCGGTCGACGCCGCCGCGCGTGACGTCATCGCCGAGGCCGGGTACGGCGACCACTTCATCCACCGCACCGGGCACGGCATCGGCATCGAGGGGCACGAGGACCCGTACATCGTGGCGGGCAACGGCGAGCCGCTCGAGCCCGGCTTCGCCTTCTCCATCGAGCCCGGCATCTACCTGGCCGGCCGCCACGGCGCCCGCATCGAGGACATCGTCGTGTGCACCGAGGACGGCGTCGAGCGGCTGAACACGACCACGCGCGAGCTGGTCATCGTCTGACGGGTGCCGGGGCGGGTAGTGAGAGGGTCGCCTCATGTTCGCGGAGATCACGTACGCCACCCGTCCCGGCTCCGGGCGTCCCAACGAGGACCTGGTGGTCGCCGGGCCCTCGTGGATCGTCGTGCTCGACGGGGCCACGGCGGCCCGCGGCGTCGACTCCGGGTGCGTCCACGACGTCGCCTGGCTGGTGGGGCGGCTCGGCGGCGCGCTGGCGGCGAGCCTGGCGGCCGGTGCCGACGCGCCCCTGACCGAGATCCTCGCCCACGCCATCGCGCGCACGGCGCGGGCGCACGAGGGCGCCTGCGACCTCGGCAACCCCGACTCGCCCTCGGCCACCGTGGCTGTGGTCCGCGCCCGCGCCGGGCGGGTGGACCACCTCGTGCTCGGCGACTCCCCGGTGGTGCTCGCCCCGCGCGGGGGAGACGTGCGGGTGGTCGCCGACGACCGGCTGGAACGGCTGCCGGGCGGGCGGCCGTACTCGCTGGAACTCGTCCGGCGGATGCGCAACGCGCCCGGCGGCTTCTGGGTGGCGGCGGCCCGCCCGGAGGCCGCCCATCAGGCCGTCACCGGCACGACGGACGCGGCCGCCCTGCGCGGGGTCGGCGTGTTCACCGACGGGGTGTCCCGGCTGGTGGACTGGTACGGCTGGAGCTGGGCGTCCGTCCTCGCGCTGCTGGAGGGCAGCGGCCCGGCCGCGGTGATCGAAGCGGTGCGCGGCCTGGAGAGCTCCAGCGGTCCCGCGCGGGGCAAGCGGCACGACGACGCCACCGCCGCCTGGGGACGTCTGCAGGACGGGTGTCTGTCCCGTCCGGCGTAGTAGCTGTACTGGTTGGTCTGCTGACCTGCTGAATGTCAGGCAGTTCCGAACGGCTGATTCGCTATATGTCCGAAGTGACTCTGCACTTTCGGTGTACTCGCCTGCTCTGGGCCGCACCTCCATGTCACAGCCGTCGGCCGATGGTGAGGGCGGCCGACCAGTGGCGGGTGAGTCGTCCATCCGGGCGTGCGGCGAGGTGGCGGCGTATCTCACGGTAGAGGTGTTCGATCTTGGCCGGCTCCATGGCGATGTGGCCGGAGAACGTGTTGAGCAGAGCGATGTATGCGTCTGCTGTGTAGCGCAGTGACCATACGTAGAGCTTCGTTGCGACCACGGTGAAGTGCCCGGAGGCCTCGAACTCGGCGGCCATGGGGTCGGGTTGGTCCTCGGGTGGTGGCGGGGGCCACGGGCCGTCATGGCCTTCGCCGATCTCCTCATAGACCTTCTGAATCTCGGTGAAGATCGGATCGAAGTCTGTTGGCATGGCGTGGTCGGCGTTCCATACGGCCAGGTGGCCGTCCTGGGCGAGCAGAGCTGCTGCCTTTGCGTACTTGACCTCCGGGTCCACCCATTTCCACGCCGTGGCCGCGTACAGGAGATCGAAGTGGGCCCCAGCCGGCGGCTGCCAGCCTTCGAATGACGACGTGACTACGGAAACGTCGGAGAAGCCAGTGAGGCGGTGCCGTGCTTCTCTTGCCAGGGCATCACCGAGTTCGACCGCGGTGATCCTGAAGCCTTCCCGTGCCAACGGCAGCGTGGCCTTCCCCGGGCCGCATCCGACTTCCAGCAGGTGCGCAGGTGGCGTGACCCCTGTAATCGCCAGCAGGTCGGAATACAACTCGTCCGGGTAGTCGGGGCGTGCGTCTTGATAGGAGGCAGCCGCTCTGTCAAATGTGGCTCGAAGCCGAATGTCGCGGGACATGTTCCAATCCTGGCGGTGTGGCAACCGAGCCTTGGGGGCTCCGATGGAATCGAAGCTGCCCTGGCCGGCGCGTCCGAGCGCGCGGCTGAGAGGGCAGAGCGCCATGGTGTGGCCATCGCCTGAGGCCGAGCCGTTCGAGACGCGCTGTCCAGGGATTTTCTGGTCTGGCGGCCCAAGGGCGCAGAGGTTGAGCGAGGCTTCGAAGCCGTTGAAGCGAAGGCCGAAGGGGATCACCATCGCCAGGTCCTCTTCAGCGTTGTCCGGGACAAGTTCTGGCTCGGGTTGGGGCGAACGAGGGCTGCTGGCTGCGGCGACTTCGGTGCGCGCTGCGACGCGCCGGCTGCGCCGGTCGGCGGGTCCGTTCCCGGCGCGGGTCAGCAGCTGGTCCAGCACGCGTGCGATGTCGGTCTCGTTGCGGTCGTCCGCCTCGAAGTCACTCGCTGAGACGGGCTCATCATCGGACAACAGGACGGTCGCGGCTGTCATCTTCCTCTGTTGGATCCCTCCTGTCGCAGGGTCAGTGCGGACGTTTCATCGGTGATCGCAGGGTTGGTCCGGACGTCGCAAGGTTCACGCGGAGCGGACAGTGTCGTCCGAGGACAGCGGAGCCGACCGATCAGTCACGGGGCTGATACCTTGATCGATATAACGCGATCATGAAACAATTCCCCCACAGGTGTATATCGGCGTTGGGGGGGTCGTTCGCCCATGATCCGCGATCCGAGCGAGCGGCTCTAGGATGCCGGACGACGAGCTGGCCAAGGCCTACGAACTCGGACGGACGTGCGCGCTGGCCGCCGAATGCCACAGAGACCTGCGGCGCTGCGCCCAGATGTACGGCGCGCTGTTCCCCCCGGCGGCCTTCGGCGGCGAGTACCTGAGCGCCCTGACGCTCTCCACCGCCTTCAGCGCCCCCTGGGCCGGGGCCGACCGGCTGAAGGTCGCCAACCGCACGGCCCTGTGGGTCTCGGCCGTCGACCGGCTGGTCGACCACACCGTCACCACCCGTGAGCAGGTCAACCGGCTCACCCGCGAGTGCCTGTCGGTGGCCGACGGGGCGGTGCCGCGCTCGGCGGTCACCCGCTTCCTGGCCGACCTGCGCGACGAGCTGGCCACCGTCAAGGAGTTCCCCGGCCTGCAGGGGCTCTGGCGCGACCAGCTCGCCCGGATGCTGGTCGGCATGGCCACGGCCTGGGTCTGGCGTGACACCCGCGCCGAGCCGACGCTGGCCCGCTTCCTCGACAACGCCGACTGCTGCGGCTCGTCCTTCGTGGACGTCTCGCACTGGATCTACACCGCCGACACCTGGGCCAAGGCGCACCTCGACGAGCTGCGCGGCGTCAGCGCGATCGTGCAGCGCTATCTGCTCCTGCTCGGCGACGTGGCCTCCTACCGCAGGGACGTCAGCTGGGGCGACCTGAACGTGCTGGCGCTGGGCGTGAGCCGGGCCGAGGTGGCCGAGGAGATGGAACGGCTGGCGGGGGAGGCCGACGCCGTCATCGAGCGGGTGCGCGAGAACAGTCCTCGTACGGCGGCCTACCTGCGCCGGCAACTGGGGTTCAGTTCCGGATTTACCGGTATTTCCGGTTTAGGGCTATATGGGTAGTCTGTGAAGCCTGATGTTCTGACAGACTATCTTGACTCTCCCTCAGTTAGATCCCAAAATAACCACCCCCAGGCAGCAAAACGAGACATTTTCATTCTTGGGGCAAATTGCGGCTTGAGTGGAAAATGTGGCGTTGCTAAGGTGTCTCGATGCCAGGCATGTGGATCTCAGACGCGCCTTGACGGGTACCACTGACTCCGGCACCTCAGGGGTGGGGTTGTACATGCGCGAGATATGTACAGGCGGTGCTGAATGGAATTCGGTCGTTTCGACCGTTGGCGGCTGCCGACCGCTGTCAAGATACTGGTCGCGGGTGGATTCGGCGCGGGCAAGACCACCATGGTGGGCGCGGTCTCCGAGACCCGCCCCCTGCGTACGGAGGAGGCCCTCACCCAGGCCGGCACGTACGTCGACGATCTGTACGGCGTCGAGCGCAAGCTCAACACCACGGTCGCCATGGACTTCGGCCGCATCACGCTGAGCAACGACTACATGCTGTACCTGTTCGGCACCCCCGGCCAGGAGCGCTTCTGGTTCTTCTGGGACGAGCTCGCGCTCGGCGCGCTGGGCGCGGTCGTGCTCGCCGACACCCGCCGCCTCGACGACTGCTTCCCGTCGGTCGACTACTTCGAGAAGCGCGACCAGCCGTTCGTCGTGGCGCTCAACTGCTTCGAGGGCAGCAAGCCGTACACGGTCGGGCAGGTGCGCAAGGCGATCGGCCTGCAGTCCGACATCCCCATCGTGCACTGCGACGCCCGCCGCCGCGACTCGGGCAAGGAAGTGCTCATCACCCTCATGGAGCACGCGATGCGCAGGGGTGCCGCCTCCACCGTCGGGACCATGTCGTGACCATGACGGGCTACCTTTGACCGATGGAGGAGATCGACCGCCGGATCGTCACGCTGCTGGCCCGTGACGGCCGCATGAGCTTCACCGACCTCGCCAGAGAGACCGGGCTGTCGGTGTCGGCCGTCCACCAGCGCGTACGCCGCCTGGAGAAGCGCGGAGTCGTCCGCGGATACGCCGCGATCATCGACCACGAGGCAGTGGGCCTGCCGCTGACCGCCTTCGTGTCGATCAAGCCGATCGACCCCGCGGCGCCCGACGACGCCCCGGAACGGCTGGCCCACCTGACGGCCATCGAGGCCTGCCACAGCGTCGCGGGCGACGAGAGCTACATCCTGAAGGTCCGGGTGGCCTCGCCGACGGCGCTAGAAGACCTGCTGCAGCAGATCCGGGCCTCCGCCAACGTCTCCACCCGCACGACCGTCGTGCTGAGCACCCCCTACGAGCACCGCGCCCTCGAGCCGTACGCCGAGCCCGAGGTCAGGCAGGACGGCATCGCCTGACCGGGCCGCCCAGGTCCGCGTATTCGCCCCGCAGCCGCGTCCCGGCCTCCGGAGGGGCGCCGAGGCGGTCCAGGCCGAGCAGGGCCGCCCCCAGCACCGGCGGGGCATCGGCCACGGTGGGCGCGGCCCGCGGCGCCCGCCGCGCGAACCCCGCCGCGAGCAGCGCCACCAGCAGCGGGTCACCCGACGTCAGCAGGCCGCCGCCCAGCACCACCTCCGTGGGGGTCTCCAGCAGGCGCAGCCGCCACAGGCACACCTCGGCCAGCACGGTGACCTCCTCGGCCTGCCGCTCGACCAGCGCGAGGGCCACGGCGTCGCCGTCGCGGGCCGCCGCGAGCGCACCCGGCGCGAGCTCGTGCAGCCGGCCGCCGTCCACCTGACCGAGGTGCAGCCCGAGGACGAGCTCCTCGACCGTCGCCGTGCCGAAGTACGCGGTCACCAGGCCGGCCGGCGCGGTCGGCGCGCCCCTGCCGTCCTCGGCGCGGACCGCGCGGCACAGCGCCTCCTCGCCCAGCCCGTGCCCGCCGCCCCAGTCGCCGCTGAGCCGTCCGAGGGGCGGGAAGCGGGCGACGTCCCCGGTGGGGGAGACGCCGACCGCGTTGATGCCCGCATCGCACACCACGGCCACCCCCCACCGCGCCGACGCGCCCGCCCGCAGCGGCGCGAACGTGTCGTTGCGCACGACCACGTCCGCGCCGAACCCCCGGGCGGCGAACGCGCGGGCCGGCGCCTCCTCCTCCACGGGCAGGTCGGCGCCCGACACGTGCGCGATCAAACCCGCGTACAGTGGTTCGACCGGCGGCACCGGCAGCGGCGTCGCCCCCGAGGCCGTGACGGTCGCGGGCACCTCGATCACCGCCTCCTGGCCGAGGAACGGCAGCGTGCCGTCGTTGCGCACGTTCACCACCTGCGTGTCGCCCCGGTCGCCGAGCAGCGAGGCGATGAGCGCCACGGCCGCCTCGGAGTAGAACGCCCCGCCCCGCCGCGTCAGCAGCTCGGGCTTGGTCACCAACGCCGGGTCGGCGTACAGCTCCAGCAGCTGCTTCCCCATCGCCGCCACCTCGGCCGCCCGCGACGGCGCCTCCCGCTGCTCGCGCACCACCGCGTCGTGGGCGTAGAAGTACCGCAGATAGTACGAGGGCACCACGCCGAGCCGCCGCAGCAGGCCGGGCCGCAGCCCCACCTCCGCGGCGATCTCCTCGCCGTGGTCGCGCAGCAGGGCGGCCAGCACGTCCTCGCTGTCGAGGCGCACGGCGCGCTCCCAGGACAGGTGGTTGAGCCCCACGTGGTCCAGCGTCACCCGCGCCGGGTCGACGCCCAGCCGGGCGGCGAACCGCCGCTGGAACCCGATCGCCACGTTGCACAGCCCGACCGCCCGGTGCCCGGCGTCGAGCAGCGCCCGTGTGACGATGTCCACCGGGTTGGTGAAGTCCACGATCCACGCCTGCGGCGCGTGCTGGCGTACGGTCTCGGCCAGCTCCAGCACGACCGGCACCGTGCGCAGCGCCTTGGCCAGGCCGCCCGAGCCCGTCGTCTCCTGCCCGACGCAGCCGCAGCGCAGCGGCAGCGTCTCGTCCACCTCGCGGGCCGCCTGCCCGCCCACCCGGAGCTGGAACAGCACCGCCCGCGCCCCCGCCACGCCCTGCGCCACCGAGGACGTGGCCAGCACGCGCGCCGGGTGCCCCGCGTGGGCCAGCAGCGCCGCGACATCCCCGCCACGAGCTCCAGCCGGCCCGGGTCCGGGTCGACCAGGGCCAGCACCGTCACCGGCAGCTTGTCGCGCAGCCGCGCGACGCCGTCGACCAGTTCGGGGGGGTACGTCGACCCGCCCCCGACTTCCGTCTGCCCGGCGGGCCGAAGAGGAACACGCTTACGAAGGGAGGGTCGAGCCGAAGACCTCCTCCCGCAGCCCCGCCGGCGCCCGGGCGGCCGCACCGCCCTCGCCCCGCGCCGCCCGCGCGGCGGTGGCGACGGCCTGCCGGAAGCCGTCCCCCTCGATGCCGTACGAGCGCAGCACCTCCAGCACGGCGCGCCCACCGCTCAGCGCCTGCAGGCCGTGGTCGCCGTAGCGGCCGCTCTCCCGTGCGGTCGGCGCGCCCGGCGCCGGCAGGTAGCCGACCTCGCCCGCGCCGCCGGTGGTGCCCCGGTGCATCCGCCCGCCCAGCACGATCGCCGCGCCGATGCCCACGTCGGCCCACAGCAGCACGAAGTCGTCGCGGCCGCGGGCGGCGCCGTGCGCGCGTTCGGCCACGGCGGCGAGGTTGACGTCGTTCTCCACGTCCACCGGGACGCCGAGCCCTTCGCTCACCGCCGGGACGAGGTCGGGCAGCTGCCGGCGGTGTGCTCGCCCACGACCGTGCCGGTGATGTCGGCCACCTGCACCCGGACGCGGCCTGGGGTGACGTCGAGCGCGCCGACGTACGCGGCCGCGGGGTTGATCCGGTAGAGCTCCGCGTACGTCCAGGCAGACCTTCCCTGACGCCGTCGAGCACCACCAGGCCGGCCTCCCGCAGGCGGGCGAGCAGCTGCGAGGCCGTGGGCTTGGACAGCCCGGTGAGGGCGCCGATCTCGGGACGGGTCAGCGGACCCCGTTCGAGCAGCGCCCGCAGCGCCGCGCGATCATTGATGGCGCGCAGCAGACTGGGGGTACCCGGAGCGGTCACGACCTCTCCCTCGCCGTCAGGAAACTTTCCTGACGGCATGACGACCATAAAAAGAGCCGCGCGTGCCGGTCAAGGGTGTGATCGCGACGGAACGAGGTCGCGGAGAGGGGAAAATGATGGGAGTGCCGCGACGGGCATGCTAATGTCATCGTTTGTCGTAACAACAAGCAGAATGGCCCGGAGTGTCCCATTAACCACATTAATGGTCAGGCGGCGGCTCGTCAAACAGAACTCGCCAGGGAACAGGCGTACGTCACCAGCCTGTACGACCGGCTCGACCTGCTGCGCGAGCGAACCCAGAGCCAGCTGAAGGACGTGCTGGCCGCCGGCGCCGTCGGCACGATGCAGAACAGGTCCGAGCGCGACACGTTCGCCGACATGTACGCCTCCCGGCTCGCCCGGCTGTGGGCGGTCGAGCGCGGTCTCGCCTTCGGCCGGCTCGACCACCTCGACGAGGGCCGCCTCTACATCGGCAAGCTCGGTCTCACCGACGACGACCAGCGGCGGCTGCTCATCGACTGGCGGGCGCCGGTGGCGCAGCCCTTCTACCGCGCCACCCCGGCCGCGCCGATGGGCGTGACCAGGCGCCGCCACCTGCAGACCAAGGGCCGCACCGTCGTGGGCGTCGACGACGACCTGCTCGACCTCGACTCCCTCACCGACGACGACCGCGCCACGCTCAACGGCGAGGCCGCGCTGCTCGCCGCGCTCGACGAACGCCGCACCGGCCGCATGCGCGACATCGTCGCCACCATCCAGGCCGAGCAGGACCGCGTCATCCGCAGCGACCTGAACGGCGTCCTCGTGGTGCAGGGCGGCCCCGGCACCGGCAAGACAGTGGTGGCCCTGCACCGTGCCGCGTACCTGCTCTACACCCACCGCGAGCGGCTGGAACGGCGCGGCGTGCTCATCCTCGGCCCCAACCTCACGTTCCTGCGCTACATCGAGCAGGTGCTGCCCTCGCTCGGCGAGACCGACGTGCTGCTGTCGACGGTCGGCGAGCTCTACCCGGGCGTGACGGCCACCGCCAGGGAACGTCCCGAGGTGGCGGCCCTCAAGGGCGACCTGCGCATGACCGAGGTGATCGCCAAGGCCGTACGCGACCGGCAGCGCGTCCCGCGCAAGCCGATCGAGCTGCCCCTCGGCCGGGTCACGCTCACGATCGACCGCTCGATGCTCGACGCGGCGAGGAACAAGGCGACCCGCTCGCGCCGGCCGCACAACCAGGCCCGCGCGGTGTTCGTACGTTCGCTGCTGAACGCCCTGGCCAGGCAGCAGGCCCGCAAGATCGGCAAGGGGCTCATCGACGAGGACGACCTCGCCGACCTGCGCGAGGACCTGCGCACAGAACCGGTGGTCAAGGCCGCGCTCAACCGGCTGTGGCCGTACCTGACGCCGCAGCGCCTCCTGCTCGGCCTGTACGGCTCCAAGGAGCGCCTCGACCACGCCGCCTCCGCGCTCACCCCAGCGGAACGCGCCCTGCTGCGCCGCGACGGCGGCGCGTGGACCGACTCGGACGTGCCGCTGCTCGACGAGGCCGCCGACCTGCTCGGCGACATCGACGAGCAGGTGCTGCGGGCCACCGCCCTGCAGGCGGAGGAGGAGCTGGCCGCCGCGCGGCAGGCCGAGGAGCGCGAACGCGAGGCCGAGCTGGCCTACGCCCGCGAGGTGCTGGAGCTGACCGGCCTGTCCGACCTCATGGAGGCCGAGCGGCTGGCCGATCGGCAGCGTGGCGAGGGTCCCCATCTCACCACCGCCGAGCGCGCCGCCGCCGACCGCTCCTGGGCGTACGGGCACGTGATCGTGGACGAGGCCCAGGAGCTGTCGCCCATGGCGTGGCGGGCCGTGATGCGGCGCTGCCCCACCCGGTCGATGACCGTCGTCGGCGACATCGCCCAGACGGGCTCGGCGGCCGGGGCCCGCTCGTGGGCGCAGGTGCTCGACCCGTACGTGGCCGGGCGCTGGCGTCAGGAGCGCCTGACGGTCAACTACCGCACCCCGGTCGAGCTCATGGCGGTCGCCGCCCGCGTCCTCGCCACCGTCGACCCGGCGCTGCAGGCGCCGACGTCGGTACGCGAGGCGGGCGCCGAGCCGTGGTCCGCGCCGCTGGCGGCGCTGGCGGAACTGGTCAAGGCCGAGCTCGGCGAGGGCGGCAAGATCGCCGTCGTCGTGCCCGACGCGCTGCTGACCGGCCTCGGCGAGCAGGTCCGCGCCGCCGTGCCCGGCGCCGTCGTCGTGGCGCCAGGGTCGGGGCGGGCGGCGGGGGCCGAGGCGCTCGACGCCCCCGTCGCCGTCATGGGCGTGGCCGACGCCAAGGGCCTGGAGTTCGACTCGGTGATCGTGGCCGAGCCCGACCTCATCGCCGCCCAGTCGCCGCGCGGCCCGAGCGACCTGTACGTCGCCCTCACGCGCGCGACGCAGCGGCTCGGCGTCGTCCACGAGCGCCCGCTCTCGGACGCTCTGCGGGGCTTGCCTGGCCATCCGACAGTCCCCGCAAATGGGTTCTGACCTGCTTTAGGGCCATCGACCGAATCTCCCAGCTGCGAAAACTTGATGTTCCCGCTGATCGGGACACGGTTGACATCTGAGGTGGAGTCGGTAGTTTGCTGCGCAGTCCAGCACGGGACTTGGCCGGTTGGCCGTCTCTGACATCGTCGGATCCTGCGTCCGTGACGAAGCGTCGCTTCGTCCACACAGCCAGGTGCAGGGCCGTCGGTCCGTCGAGTCGGGGCACCCCAACCGGGCGGGGGGTTGGACCCGGGACGGGCCCGGGAGCCCAGTAGACAACGGAATTCCGCGCTCGCCGCCGACGAGACGGGTCCGGTCCGAAGGGTTTCCGGGCCCTCTTCCCGTTCCCGTGTCCCGGACTCATTTGCGCCGGGTGATCCCGCCAGCCGCGGGATCACCCTGTCGCTCTCCTCCGGCCATCCCCCTGGGCCGACTTCCGGCGCGGGCTCCGACCTGAGTAGCCGCCGCGGGGCGGTAGCGTTCTCGCAAGCAGGCGTTGTGAAGTGGCGAGGAGACCCCGGAATGGTTCAGGACAGCACGAGCCTTCCGCCCGCGACAGGACCCACCTCGGCGGGCGAGACGGCCGCGCCCGTGTCCGTCGCCGTGCCGCCCTCCCCGCGATGGGTGCTGCCCGCCAGGGTCGCGGCGGCCGTCGCCGGTGGTCTGGCGCTGTTCACCGCCTTCCCGCCGCTCGGCTGGTGGCCGTGCGCGCCGCTCGGCATCGGCCTCATCGCGGCCTCCCTGTACGGCACCCGCCCGAGACGGGCCGCCTGGCTCGGCTACCTGGCCGCCGCCGTCTTCCTCTTCCCGACCCTCGCCTGGGTGCGCAGCATCGGCGACGACGTCTGGTTCATGCTGGTCGGCATCGAGAGCGTCTTCTACGCCGCCATGGCGGCCCTGGCCGCGTTCGTGTTCCGGCTGCCCGCGTGGCCGGTGTGGTTCGGCGGCCTCTGGGTCGCCATGGAATGGGCGCGGAGCCTCGTCCCGGTGGGCGGCTTCCCGTGGGCGCGGGCGGCCTTCAGCCAGGGCCAGTCGCTGTTCACGCCCTACGCCGCGCTCGGCGGCGTGCCGCTGGTGTCGTTCGCCGTCGCGCTGAGCGGCGGCCTGGCCGCCATGGCCGTCCTGACCAAGGGACGGGTCCTGCGCCGGGCCCTGCCGCTGGCGCTCGCCCTCGTCGTGCCCGTGCTCGGCTACGCCGTGCCCCGGTACGGCGACGAGGGCCGCTACGTCAACGTCGGCATCGTGCAGGGCAACGTCCCTGGCCGCGGCATGTACGCGCTCGGCGACGAGCCGGCCGTCGTGCTGAAGAACCACGCCAACGAGACCAAGCGCCTCGCCCAGGCCGTCCGCGAGGGCAAGCTCCCCAAGCCCGACCTCGTGATCCTGCCCGAGAACTCCACCGACATCGACCCTTACCGCGACGCCACCGCCCGCGAGATCATCCAGGACTCCGTGCGCGACGTCGGCGTGCCCACGCTCGTCGGGGCCGTCGTGGCGATCGGCGACGAGAACCGCGCCACCCGCAGCCTCGTGTGGGACCCGGTGACCGGCCCCGGCGCGTACTACGACAAGCAGAACCTCGTGCCGTTCGGCGAGTACACCCCGTTCAAGGACCTCGTGCTGGCGCTGTCGACGCGGGCCCAGCTGGTGGGCCGGCAGTCCGTCCCGGGCGACCGGCCGGGCGACCTGAAGCTGGGCCCGGTCACCATCGGAGCGGTCAACTGCTACGAGGTCGCCTACGACGGCACCGTGCGCGACACCGTCCGCGCCGGCGGCACGCCGCTCGTGGTGCAGACCAACAACGCCAGCTACGCCCTGTCCAACCTGCCGCCCCAGCAGCTGGCCATGTCGCAGCTGCGCGCCGTCGAGCACAACAGGGCCGTCGTCACCGCGGCGACGACCGGGATCTCCGCCTACGTCACCCCGGAGGGTAAGGTCTCCTGGCAGAGCCGCGAACTGGTCGCGGCCATGAACGTGGTGAAAGTGCCAGTGCGCACGAGGGAAACGTTGGCCACCAAAGTGGGGGCTCTGCCCGAATGGGCATTGATGTTGATGGGAGTGGCGGCGGTGGGAGTCGCCGCGTGGCGTGGCAGGCGACGAGAAGACCTGATGAGGAACGAATGATGGAGACTCTCGGCCGGGTGCTCGTCGTCGTGCCCACCTACAACGAACGCGACAACCTGCCCGCGATCGTCGAGCGGTTGCGGGCCGCCGTGCCGTACGCGCACGTGCTGGTGGCCGACGACAACAGCCCCGACGGCACCGGCGAGGTGGCCGACCGGCTGGCTGCCGGCGACGAGCAGGTGCACGTCCTGCACCGGCCGGGCAAGCAGGGGCTCGGCGCCGCGTACATCGCGGGGTTCCGTTGGGGGCTCGACGAAGGCTTCGACGTGCTGGTCGAGATGGACGCCGACGGCTCCCACCAGCCCGAGGAGCTGCCCAAGCTGTTGCGGGCGGTGGCCGAGGGCGCCGACCTCGCGATCGGCTCGCGCTACGTGCCCGGGGGGAAGGTCGTCAACTGGCCGCAGCGGCGCGAGCTGCTGTCCAAGGGCGCCAACGTCTACACCCGGGTCATGCTCGGCCTGCCGGTGCGCGACGCCACGGCGGGTTTTCGCGCCTACCGCGCCGCCACGCTGGAGAAGGTGGGCCTGGCCGGGGTGGAGTCGCAGGGCTACTGCTTCCAGGTCGACCTGACGCTGCGCACGTCCCGGCACGGGCTGCGGGTGGTCGAGGTGCCGATCACGTTCGTGGAGCGGACGGTCGGCAAGAGCAAGATGAGCGGCAAGGTGATGTCCGAGGCGCTCTGGCGGATCGGCCTGTGGGGCGTGACCGGGCTGCCCGGGCGCCTGAAGGGGCCCCGCCGCCCCTGACGGCCGGAACGCTTCCGGGCGTCCGCGCGTTGTCCCCTTGAACGCGTGTGCGGAAACGAGGAAATGATGCGGCTGCTGCTCTTCCTGGCCTTCCTGGTCGTCCCCGTCCTGGAGATCTGGGTGCTCATCCAGGTCGGCTCCGTGATCGGCGGGCCACTCACCGTCGCTTTGCTCCTGGCCGACAGCCTCCTCGGCGCGTGGATCGTGCGGCGCGAGGGCCGGCGGGCCTGGCGCGCGGTGCAGAACGCGGTGCAGACCGGGCGCATGCCCGACCGTGAGCTGGCCGACGGCGGGCTCGTCCTCGTCGGCGGCACCCTGTTGCTCGCGCCGGGGTTCGTCACCGACGCGCTGGGGTTCCTGTGCCTGCTGCCGTTCACCCGGCCGATGATGCGCCGGCTGGGCGCGTGGTTCTTCCAGCGCCGGGTCAAGCGCATGGCAGCCGAGTCGCCGTACGCCGCCATGTTCCCGCCGCAGGGCTTCCCGCCGTCCGCGGACGGCTTCCCCGGCGCTGAGACGCCGCGCAGCGGGCGGGTGGTGCACGGCGAGGTGATTCGCGAGGACCGCGACTCCTGAGCGTCTCTGCGGAAAGCTGAAACCCCCCGGGCCGACGGCCCGGGGGGTTTCACCGTGAGAAAGGTCAGGCGCTCTTACGACGCTGAGCCCGCAGTACCGCGAGCCGCTCGTTGAGCACCTCCTCGAGGTCTTCGATGGACCGCCGTTCCAGAAGCATGTCCCAGTGTGTCCGTGGGGGCTTCGTCTTCTTCGACTCCGGCTGCTCGCCGTCCACGCGTACCGCGGTTGCGCCGCACATGCGGCACTCCCACGTCGCGGGGATCTCAGCCTCGGCGGCAAGCGGAACCTCGAAACGATGGCCCTTGGGACAGGTGTAAGACACCTCCTGGCGTGGGGCCAGATCCGTGTTACGGTCGTTCTCGTAGCTGGTTGCCCCGAGCCGGGTGCCACGAAGCGCGCGCTCGCCCATGTCTAAATGCCTCCTACAGGGCCCCCTTGCGTGGGGGGTCTGTCTCCCACGGTGGTTAACGCTTGGTACCGTGATGGGATTCCCACCCGTAGGGTGATCCAATCGCGCTGGGGGCCTCGGTTCTTGACCGGATCTCCGATAGGCCGCGTACACAGGGGTTGTGCGACCCTCCGGCCCCGTACCCGATCGCGGTAGGTCCCTCCGAGCGGCCCCCGAGCCGCTCAGATCCGGGCGCTTTGGTCAGATACGGGCGGGCACTTCGTTGCCGGCGGCCTTGATGGCCTTCGGCAGGTTCGTCAGGGCCAGCAGCACGAAACCGACGACGAAGAAGATGACCATCGAGACGATGGCGATGCGGTAGCTGTTGGTGAGCTGCAGGGCGATCGTGACCGTGAGCGCGCCGATGAACGCCGACCCCTTGTCGCTGATCTGCAGCAGGCTGAAGTACTCGGCCTCGCGGCCCTTCGGGATCACCAGCGAGAACAGCGACCGTGACAGCGCCTGGGTGCCGCCCAGCACGATCGCGATCGCGAACGCCATCAGGAAGAACTGCAGCGCCTGCCCCTCGGCGACGAACAGGCCCATGGCGACGATCACCGTCCACAGCACGAGGCTGCCCAGCACCGTCCGCTTCGTGCCGAACGACCGGGCCAGCCGGGCCATCAGCAGCGCGCCGAAGAACGCCACGAACTGCACCATCAGGATCGCCGTGATCTGCACTTCCTGCTCGAGCTTCAGCGCCTCGGACGCGAAGGCCGCGCTGTTGCCGATCACCGTCTGCACGCCGTCGTTGTAGACCAGGTACGCCACCAGGAACAGCAGCGTGAGCGGGTACTTGCGCAACCCCGACAGCGTCCGTCCGAGCTGGCGGAAACTGCCGCCGACCGAGCTGAGCGCCGAGGTCTCGTGCGCCGGCACCGGACGGTTGCGCAGCCGCAGCAGCGGCACGATCGTGAACGTCGCCCACCACAGACCCGCCGACATCATGCAGATGCGCACCGCCATGCCATCGGTCAGGCCGAAGCTCTCGCTCTTCGTGAACAGCACGAGGTTGAGCGCCAGGAGCAGGCCGCCGCCCAGGTAGCCGATAGCCCAGCCGCGCGAGGACACCGCGTCGCGCTCCTGCTCGGAGGAGATCTGCGGCAGGAACGAGTCGTAGACCACGATCGAGGAGCCGTAGGCGAGGTTGGCGACGACGAACAGCACGCCGCCCAGCATGTAGCGGTCGCCCTCGACGAAGAACAGCCCCATCGCGGCGAGCGCGCCGACGTAGGCGAAACCGCCGAGCATCTCCCGCTTGCGGCCGGTGTGGTCGGCCAGCGCGCCCACGATCGGCAGCCACAGGATCTGCACCAGCACCGCGACCGTCGTGATCAGGCCGAAGAACGCGGCAGGACGGATGTCGGCGCCGAGCACGTCGACGTACCCGAGGCCGGGGTTGGCGGCGGCGAGGTCGTCGAAGCCGTCCACGCACGTCGCCGACGGCACAGAAGGGAAGTCCTTGGCGCAGGCCGCCGTCTTGGCGACCGGGATGATGTACGGCCCCAGGAAGACCGAGATGACCGTGGTGTAGAAGGCCGAGTTGGCCCAGTCGTAGAAGTACCAGCCGCGCTGCTCGCGCCGGCGCGCGGCGGGGGACTCGTCGAGTGCCGCTGGAGGTGCGGATGGGGGCATGGGTCGAGCTCTCCTTCGCGGTGGGGCCGCCTCGTGGGGGTGAAGGACGGGCTGGAGGGGTGCGCGTCGGCCCGCGCCGTCAGGCGGCCTGCCTGCCGGGATGCCAGGCTCCGCGGCGTTGGAGCACGTCGCGCAGGCCCGTGATGTCGTCGGTCATGATGCCGTCGACCCCGAGGTCGAGCAGGGTCTCCATGCGGGCGGTGCTGTTGATCGTCCACACGTGCACCTGCATGCCGATGGCGTGGGCGGTGCGGATCAGGCGGCGCGTGGTGACGCGCAGCCCGCGAAAGCCGATGGGGACCTGCGCGCAGGGGACGCCGGCGCGCGACAGGCGCGCCAGCAGCCGGCCGTAGCCGGAGGTGCTCGCGGCGGCGCGCAGCGCGGCCACGCCACGCGGGCCGAGCGCCGAGCACACCTCCCTGCCGAGCGCCGCTCTGGCCATCGCCAGGCGCTCGTCGGAGAAGGAGGTCAGGCAGACGCGGTCGTAGGCGTTCGTCCGCCGGATCGCCGCCGCCAGCGGCGCGACGGCGGTCGCCTCCTTGACGTCGATGTTGAACCGCGCCTCGGGCCAGGTGCCGAGGAGGTCCTCCAGCAACGGGATCTCGTGCACCCCGCCGATGCGGGCCCGCTTGACCTCGCGGTAGGGGAGCTCGGCGACGCGGCCGCTCCGGTCGGTCACGCGGTCGAGCGTGTGGTC
Source organism: Nonomuraea maritima (assembly GCF_900100395.1). Lineage (GTDB taxonomy): Bacteria > Actinomycetota > Actinomycetes > Streptosporangiales > Streptosporangiaceae > Nonomuraea > Nonomuraea maritima. The sequence continues at coordinate 80,121 of NZ_FNFB01000025.1, forward strand.
GTGGAAGGCCAGCAGCACGCCGTCGGAGGTGGCGTGCGCGTCCGTCTCCAGATAGACGTATCCGAGCCCGACCGCCTGCTCGAAGGCGGCCATGGTGTTCTCCGCTCCCTCCAGCGCCCCTCCGCGGTGGGCGAAGGCCAGCGGGGCCGGATGGTCGAGGAAGGCGAATCGGCGGATCGGCACGACGTGAAGTATGCCCTTCCCGAGTGAACGGTGAGGTTACGAATCGGGGAGTTTCTGCCATTCCTGGCGGCGGGCCTCCGCGAGCGCGATCGCCGCGGCCACCGCCACGTTGAACGAGCCCACCCGGCCCACCTGAGGGATGTAGCAGGCGCCGTCGACGGCGTCGAGCAGGGCGGGGGAGCAGCCGTGGTCCTCGCTGCCGACGACCAGGCACACGTCGCGGCCGAGGTCGGCGCGGTGCAGCGGCACGGCCTCGGCGGTCAGCTCGATGGCGAGGACGGTGAACCCGGCCTCCTTCGCGGCCTTGACCGCCTCGGTGGCGGGGACGGCCTCGTGCCAGGTGACCAGCCGCTCGGTGCCGAGCGCGGTCTTGCCCGCCTTGGGGTTGGTGGGCGGGGTGGCGTTGCCGGCCAGCCAGAGCTCGTCGACGCCGAACGCGGCGGCGCTGCGGAAGATCGACCCGATGTTGAACGGGCCGGTGACCGACTCGACGATCAGGCCGAGACGGTTTCCGGTGTTCCTGCGCCAGGTGCGGTTGAGCCGCTTGACGTCGGTGGGGCGCAGTTGCCTTCTCATCGGGTCACCTTCAGGATGCGGTAGGCGGCCCGGCTGGCCTCGCGGGAGGCCTGCCAGCCCTGCTCGCCGAGCCAGCGCTGCAGGGAGTCGGAGCCGAGGTGTTTCTGGACGACCAGGTAGGCCACGCCGTCGGGTGTCAGCCGGGTGAGCCACCTGGTGAGCATGTCGTGCAGGGCCTGCTTGCCGATGCGGATCGCAGGATTGGACCAGATGGCGCGAAATTTCACGTCATCCGGCACATCGTCGACATGTACCGATCTTACTTTGTACAGGCGCGCGGTCTGCGCATTGCGCTCCGTGAGCTCCAGACTGCGCCGGTTCACGTCGACGGCCCACACCGTCGCCTCGGGGGCCCGCGACGCCATCGTCAGCGCGATCGGGCCGTAGCCGCAGCCCAGGTCGAGCAGGTCGCCCTCCTGCGGCGGCTTCGGGACGGCCTCCAGCAGCGCGCGGGTGCCGACGTCGACGCGCTCGGGGGAGAACACGCCGCTGTCGGTCTCCAGCCGCAGATGCAGGTCGGGCAGGACCAGATCGACCGTGCCCGGCCGGCTCGCGGTCGACGGCCGCTCGGAGAAGTAATGAGCCACGTCGCCAAACGTTACGGGATGCGCGAACCGAACAGCACCGCGGCGCCCGCCACCAGCACCCCGGCCACGATCGCCGCCACGATGAACCACTGGCTGATCTCCTGGCTGACCAGCCGGTAGCCCAGCGACGTGCCGATCTGCTCGTAGACCTGGCGCAGCTCGCTGCCGGACTCCGCGGTGTAGGCCAGGCCGCTGGTACCGTCGGACAGCGACTGCAGGGTCTGCTTGTTGACCGGCACGGTCACGGGCCGCCCGTCGATGCTGACGGTGCCCTCCTGGGTGCCGTACGCGATCGTGGAGACCGGGACGCGGGCCTCCTGGGCGGCCTGGATGGCCTCGTTGACCGACCGGCCCGAGGTGTTGTCGCCGTCGGACAGCAGCACGATCGCGGCGGGCGGCGGGTTCGTGGCGGCCTGCTGGTCGAACGAGCGCACCGACTCGAGCGCGTTGAAGACCGCCTCGCCGATCGCCGTGCCGGGGCGCGTGCTGAGGTTGCCGATGGCGGTGATCACGGCGTCGTGGTCGGTGGTGGGCGAGACGATCACGTTGGCCGAACGGGCGAAGGAGACCAAGCCCACGTTGAACCGGTCGGGCAGCTCCCTCGCGAACGCCTGAGCGGCCGTCTTGGCGGCGCTGATGCGGTCGGGCTGGACGTCGTCGGCATCCATCGACAGCGACACGTCCAGAGCGATCATGATGGTGGCGCGGTCGCGGGGCACGCGTACCTGGTCGGCCGGTTTGGCCGCGCCCATGACCAGGAGGCTCATCATGACGAGGAACAACGCGGGCGCGACGTGCCGGCGCCAGCTGGGCCCGGCAGGGGCGACCAGGTTGAGCAGCGCCAGGTTGGTGAAACGCACGGTGTAGCGGCGGCGCGCGAACATCGCCAGGATGTAGCCGGCCACCAGGAGCAGCAGCAGGACGAACAGCCAGAGCCAGCCGGGGGCGAGGAACGTCACGACGCCGCCCCCGTCACGCGGCCGGTCGTGGCCTGGCTGGTCTGGGTCACGTGGGTCTCCTGGGGGACAGGTGGCTCATACGGCGCTGACGCAGTACGAACTGCGCGACGTCGAACACCCAGTCGCGGTCGGTGCGCAGGACGAGGTGGGCGACCCCGGCGCGGCGCAGCGCCCGGCGGGTGCCCTCGCGCTGGAGGGCCGCCGCCTCCGCGTACGCTTGCCGAACCTGGGGCGAGAGGTGCACCTCGCGTACGTTCCCGGTCTCGGGGTCGGCGAACGCGACGCGGCCCACGTCAGGTAGTTCGAGCTCGCGCGGGTCGACGACCTCGACGGCGAGCACCTGGTGGCGGGCCGCCAGCCGCCTGATGGGACGCTCCCAGGGCCGTTCCGCCGCTGGATCGAGGTCGGGGTGGGCGTCGAGGAAGTCGGAGACGATCAGCCGCATGCCGCGCCGCCTGCGGGAGGCCGACAGGATGTCGATGCCCTCGGCCAGGTCGGGCGGGTCGTCGACGACCTGGCCGCGCGGGGCGTCCATGAGCGAGTGCAGCAGCCCGTACAGGGCGGGACGGCCGGTGCGGGCGGGCACGCGGTGGACGTACTCGTCGTGGATGACGAACGCGCCGAACCGGTCGCCGAGGCGGCTGGACAGAAAGCCGATCGCGCCGGTCGCGGCCACCACCAGGTCGCGCTTGTCGGTGTCGGCGGTGCCGAAGTCCATGCTCGGCGACAGGTCGACCAGCGCCCAGGTCTCCAGCTCGCGGTCGGCGACGAGATCGCGGACGTGCGGGACGGTGGTGCGGGCGGTGACCGCCCAGTCCATGCGGCGCACGTCGTCCTCGCCTGGCACGTACACCCGGGTGTCGCCCGCCTCGCTGCCCGCGCCGGGCAGCAGGCCCAGGTGGGCGCCGTGCAGCAGGCCGTCGAGCCGGCGGGTGACGGTGAGCTCCAGGCGGCGCAGCGCCTGCTCAGCGGTGGTGGACGCGCTCAACGGTTCTGGTTCCAGACGACGAGGGGCGGGGGCACGGCCTGGAGGATCTGGCGCACGACCTGCTCGGGGTCGACGCCGTCGGCCAGGGCGTCGAAGGTGAGCATGAGCCGGTGGCCCATGACGTCGACGGCGACGTCGCGTACGTCGTCGGGCAGCAGGTAGTCGCGGCCGCGCAGCAGCGCCAGGGCCCGTCCGGCGGAGACCAGGCCCAGCGTCGCGCGCGGGCTCACCCCGATCTCGATGGTCTCGGCCAGCTCGGCCATGCCGTACTCGCCGGGCGCGCGGGTGGCCATGACGAGGCGTACCACGTAGTCGGCGACGAGCTGGTGCACCGAGACCTGCTCGGCGGCCTGCTGCAGGAGCAGCAGCCGGGCCGGGTCGAGCACCCGCTCGGGGACCGGCGGGCGCACGCTCATGCGGTGCAGGATCTCCAGCTCCTCGTGCGCGGCCGGGTGCGGCACGCGCACCCGGAACAGGAACCGGTCGCGCTGCACCTCGGGCAGCGGGTAGACGCCCTCGGACTCGATCGGGTTCTGGGTGGCCAGCACGATGAACGGCTTCGGCAGCGGGTGGGTGACGCCGGCCAGGGTCACCTGGCGTTCGGCCATGACCTCCAGCAGCGCCGACTGGACCTTCGCCGGCGCGCGGTTGATCTCGTCGGCCAGCAGGAAGTTGACGAACACCGGGCCCAGCTCGACGTCGAACTTCTCGGTGGACGGATGGTAGACGCGGGTGCCGACGATGTCGCTCGGGACGAGGTCGGGCGTGAACTGGATCCGGGCGAACGTGCCGCCCACGACGGTGGCCAGGGTCGAGGCGGCGAGCGTCTTGGCGACGCCCGGGACGCCTTCGAGCAGGCAGTGGCCCCGGGCCAGCAGGGCCACGACGAGCCGTTCGACCATGTGGTCCTGGCCGACGATGACACGCCGGACCTCGTCAAGACTCTGACGCAGTACGGCCGTGTCGATTCCGCCTGGCAACTCTTCGGCGACGCTCATAGAGGCCATTCCACCAAACGCGCCGCAAACGTGCACGGCGCCACGTCTGTGCTTTCATGGCAAACGTGGCAAGTCCCCTGCAGTACGGCGACCCTCCACGGCTGGGGCCCTATGTGCTCCAGGCACGATTGCAGACGGCGCCGGCCGGATTCGTGTACCTGGGCCAGGCCCCCGACGGCCGGCCCGTGTCCGTCGCCGTGCTCACGCGCGGCGCCGCGTTCGACGCAGCGGCGCGCGAACGGTTCGTCACCGCGATCAAAGAGGCCGGCGGTCGCGACCGGTCCGGGATGCGCGGCTGGCTGGGGCGGCCCGCCCGCGGGCGCAGCGCGGTCCTGGAAGGCGCGCCCGAGGTGCTGGCGTTCGACGGCGGACGCGCGCCGTGGGTCGCGGTGCCGTACGTGCCTGGCCGGCCGGGGGCCGAGCGGTTCCTCGAGCCGGTCATGGTGGGCGGGACGTTCATCGGCAAGGCGCACGGGCCCGACTTCGTCCCGTACTGGGTGACCGACCGCGCGCCCGCGCTGCCCGGTGAGAACCGGCGGCGCCTGCCGCTGACCGAGACGCGCAAGCGGGTGCTGATCGCGGCGCTGACGCTGGTGCTGTTGCTGCTCCTGGTCCTCACCATCCTGCTGGTGATGCTGCTCGGCCGCGGCGACAGCCGGCCGCAGCCGCGGCAGCTGCCGCCGACCGTGTTCATGCCCACGCCGCCGCCGACGCCCGAGACCCCAGAGCCGTCGCCGTCGCCGTCGCCGTCGGCGACCGAGAGCGGCCCCGGCACACCGGGCAGGACTCCCGGTGACGACCCGGACGAACCCGACCTCTGACGGAGCTCGAGAAAACGGGTTGAGCCTCACCCGGCGTGAGGCTTTACCGTCGGCCGGCATGGAGATCATCGTTCACGACACCCTGACGCCGATCGCCGCGCTGCTGGAGCAGCCGCTCGACCGGCGCCCGGCGGCGCTGCGCGAGCTGCTGGCCCCCATCCGGCCCGTGATCCCGATGCCGGGGGACATCGTCGACATCCACCACCAGGGCGGCGGCTTCCGGGTCGACGCCGACGACCCGCGCTACCTGCCCGCCGTACGGCGGATGATCGAGGCCGACGTGCTCGGCCAGGTGCGGCACGAGCTGGGCCGGGCCTCAGAACGACTGGACGCTGCCGAGCAGCCCGAGTCGCTGCAGGTCATGTTCGTGATGGGCGACCCGGACAACGACCACCTCATGAAGCTCAGCGGCGGCTACTACGGCATGGGCGGGGCGCGCGGCTGGCTCTACCTGCTGGCCTGGCCCGGCGACGAGGTGATCGGCCGGATCGCGCACTGCGCGGTGCACGAGCTGCACCACAACATCCGCTACACCAACGTCGAGTGGAACCCCGTCACCGTGACCGTGGGCGAGCACGTGGTCGCCGAAGGGCTGGCCGAGGCGTTCGTCCGGGAGCTGTCGGGGCCGTCGGCCATGGGGCCGTGGTCGGCGATGGTCACGGGCGAGGAGTTCGAGCGGGCGTACGAGCGGATCATGGCCGACTTCGACCTGGCGGGGATGCAGCACACGTCCGCGTACGTGCTGGGCGACACCGCGATGCGCTCCTTCGGGCAGGAGCCGCGCGGCATCCCCGACATGGCCGGGTACGCGGTGGGGCTGCACCTCGTCGACCGGGCGCTGGCCGCCACCGGGCTGACCGCGACGCAGGCCACGCTGCTGCCCGCGGGCGAGCTCATGCGGCGCGCCGGGCTGCGTCCGTAGCTCCTGCGGCACGCTGGGCCGCGTGTGTTGCCCTTCTCATATTCGGGGTGGGTTGTCGATGAATATTCGCTGAGGGGGGAATGCGCTTATCGAGAAATGCGCCGCAGGCGAAATCGGTGAAGAAAACGTGGCGGCCGGGTCTAACGTTTTTCGCAGTGAACACCCGCGAAGAAAGGCGATCGTCATGACGGAGACCCGCGCCGCCGCCTGGCCTGACCAGCTCGATCAGCGCCTGCTGAAGGAGCGCATCGTCGTTCTGGGCCAGGAGGTCGACGACGACATTTGCAATCGGCTGTGCGGCGAGCTGCTCCTGCTCGCGGCTGAAGACCCGAAGCGCGACATAACTCTTTACATCAATTCTCCGGGCGGTTCCGTGCACGCCGGAATGGCGCTGTACGACATGATGCAGTTCATTCCGTGCGACGTGGCGACCGTGGCGATGGGGTTCGCCGCCTCCATGGGGCAGGTGCTGCTGTCGGCGGGCGCGAAGGGCAAGCGATACGCCCTGCCCAACGCCCGCGTCGTGATGCACCAGCCGCTGGGCGGCATCGGCGGCTCGGCCAGCGACATCCAGATCCAGGCCGACAACATGATCTACACCAAGCGCCGGATGGCCGAGATCATCGCCCACCACACGGGCCAGCCGCTCGAGCGCATCCAGGCCGACTCCGACCGCGACCGCTGGTTCACCGCCCAGGAAGCCCTCGACTACGGCATCGTCGACCACATCGCGGAAGGGATGAACTGACATGAGCGGCTACGTGCTGCCGTCCTTCATGGAGCGCACCAGCTACGGCGTGCGCGAGATGAACCCGTACACGAAGCTGTTCGAGGACCGCGTGGTGTTCCTCGGCACGCCGATCGACGACGGCGTCGCCAACGCCGTGATGGCGCAGCTGCTCACCCTCGAGTCGATCGACCCCGACCAGGACATCAGCATCTACATCAACTCCCCGGGCGGGTCGTTCACGGCGATGGCGGCGATCTACGACACGATGCAGTTCGTCCGGCCGCAGATTCACACCGTCTGCATCGGTGAGGCGTCCTCGGGGGCGGCGGTGCTGCTCGCGGCCGGCACGCCGGGTAAGCGGGCTGCGCTGCCGCACGCGCGGGTGCTGCTGCACCAACCGCACACCGAGGGAGGGCGCGGGCAGGGCAGCGACCTCGAGATCCATGCCCGCGAGATCCTGCGGATGCGTGACCAGCAGGAGGAACTGCTGTCCCGGCACACCGGCCGGGGCGTGCTGGACATCAGAAAGGACATCGAGCGCGACCGCATCTTCACGGCCGAGCAGGCCCGCGCCTACGGCCTGATCGACGACGTCTACGCCTCCAGAAAACGCCTCCCCACCCTCACCCCCTGACCGCACGCCCCCATCCTCCGACCGCCGCGGGCTCCGACCGAACGCCGCAGGCTCCGACAGAACGCCCGCACCTCCCTGACGTGATCCTGGCCCGTCGCCGTCCTGTGGTCGTGATCTGCCGGGTGCTTCGAGCCGGCGCGTCGGATACGGGCGCGCCGTGTTCGCGATCAGGGGACGCGCAAGGTCCGCGACCTTGGGTGGAGCAGTGCCATCGGCGACACCTCGCTGTGTGCCTGGGGGTGGTCGGGAGTGGCTTCTCGCGGGTGGCGATGTGGCGGTGGGTCGGGTTGGCAGGGTGGGGTTGTTTGCCCTGCGGTTCTCTACCCGTCCCCGGCCGCCGGCCCGATGTCTGGGCCGTCGTCCGGGCGTTGGCCGGCGAGGGTGCAGGAGCGGCGTTGGGCAGCACCCGCCGGTGATACAGCAGCGCGAAGCCGGGGAAGCGGCCGGTCAGGTGCGCCCGGCTTCGGGCGGGACGCCCGCCCTGGCGGAGGTGTTGGTCGTGGCCGTCAGTGGGGCTTATCTGCTGGTCAGAGGGGTGGTTCGTGGGGTGCGGCTGCTGGGTGGAGCGGTGGCGTGTGTGTTGCCTCTGCGTCTGTCTGTGGTGTGTTGGCCTTGGGCGGTGGGTGGAAGTCGTCGACGGTGATCGTTGATCGAGGGGTTCGCGGGTCTCGGGCGGGCGGTGGGGTTGTTCGTTCCTGAATGGGCGACTTATACACTTCCTACCGGTTCTTTGGGGATTCAGGGGAGTTGGGCGTGCCGCTCGAGCAAGTCTTGGTGTTGTTGGTCGCAGCGGCTGGGGCGGGGTGGGTCGACGCCGTCGTCGGTGGCGGCGGTCTGCTGCAGCTTCCCGCCATTCTCGTGACCGGGATGCCGCCGGTCGAGGCGATGGCCACCAACAAGTTCGCGTCGGTGTTCGGCACCGCTTCGGCCGCGGTCGCGTACGTGCGCTCCACCAAGGTGGACCGGCAGGTGGTGCTGCCCGGCGCGGCGCTGGCCCTGGTGTTCGCGGGGCTGGGCGCGTGGGCGGCGGCGTCCATCACGACCGAGGTGCTGCGTCCCGCCGTCATGGTGGTGCTGGTGGCGGTGGCGGTGTTCGTGACGCTGCGGCCGGCGATGGGCGCCGTGCCGGAGCCGCGGCTGCGCACCCCGCCGCGGGCGGCCGCGGCGGTGGCGCTCGCGGGCGTGGCGATCGCCTTCTACGACGGCATCATGGGCCCCGGTACGGGGACGTTCCTGATCATCGCCTTCACCACCGTCCTCGGGCTCGACTTCGTCACCGCGTCGGCCTCCGCGAAGATCATCAATATCGGCACCAACCTGGGCGCGCTGGCGGTGTTCGCCGTACAGGGGCACGTGCACTGGGCTCTCGGCCTCGGCATGGCCGTGTGCAACGTCGCGGGCGCGCAGGCCGGCGCCCGGATGGCGCTCAAGCGGGGAGCCTCGTTCGTGCGCATCGTCCTGTTGTGCGTGGTCGTCGCGATGGTGATCAGGCTCGGCTGGCAGCAGTTCGCCTGAGATCGACCCCCGGCGGCGGCCGACGCCGCGGGTGATAATGGCAGATGTGCGTGCCAGCCGCCTGCTTTCGTTGCTTCTGCTCCTGCAGACGCGCGGACGCATGACCGCGCCCGAGATCGCACGTGAGCTGGAGGTCTCGGTCCGCACCGTCTACCGCGACGTGGAGGCGCTGTCGGCGGCCGGTGTCCCGGTGTACGCCGACCGGGGGCCCGTGGGCGGCTACCAACTGCTCGACGGCTACCGCACCCGGCTCAACGGGCTGACCGCCGAGGAGGCGTCCTCGCTGTTCCTGGCCGGGCTGCCCGGTCCCGCGGCCGAGCTGGGGTTGGCCGAGGTGGCCGCCGCCGCGGAGCTGAAGCTGCTGGCCGCGCTGCCGCCCGAGCCGCGCTCGCACGCCTCCAGGATGCGCGAGAGGTTCCTGCTGGACGTGCCGAGCTGGTACCGCTCGGCCGACGACGTGCCGTACCTCGGCGAGGTGTCCGAGGCGGTGTGGGGCGAGCAATCGTTGCGGATGACGTACCGGCGCTGGGGCAGGCAGGACGTCGAGCGGGTGGTCCACCCGTACGGGCTGGTGCTCAAGGGCGGGTCCTGGTACATGGTGGCCGCTCCGCCCGGTGGCACGCCGCGGACGTACCGGGTCGCGCGGATCCTCTCCCTGCGGACGCTGCCAGAGCGGTTCACCCGGCCGGAGGGGTTCGACCTGGCCGAGTTCTGGCGGGCGTACGCCAGGGAGTTCCGTGAGCGGATGTACACCGCCGAGGCGGTGATCAAGCTCGCGCCGGGACGGGAGGACCTGCTGGCGTACACGATGGGCACTGACGTGGTCACCGCGGCGGTGGCCGAGGCCGGGGAGCCCGACCCCGAGGGATGGACCACGCTGACCGTGCCCATCGAGTCGCTCACCCACGCCCGCTGGCTGCTGCTGCGGATGGGCGCCGACGTCGAGGTCCTGGAGCCGCCGGAGCTGCGCGAGCTCATGCGCGACGCCGTCGGGCAGCTGGCCAAGCTGTACGGCTGAGCACCCGTACGGAAGCCCGGCGAGTGCTCGGCTGAGCGCCCGTTCGGTGGTCCGGCGCGTGCTCGGCGGTCCGGGACCGCGCCGGGCGCGGCCGAGCGGGCCCACCGCCGAACGCCCGGATGAGGCCGGCGACTTGTTGGATTACCTTTGGTGCATGACGAACGACCTGGCGGCTCTGATGCAGCAGGCGCAGGACGACGACCCGCTGCGGGCGCTCAACGCCACGACGGCGCTGCGTCGCGAGATCGAGCGCCTGGAGGCGGTGCAGGTGCGGCGGGCGCGGGTCGCGGGGCTCCCCTGGGCACAGATCGCGGACGCGATCGGCGTCAGCAAGCAGGCCGTGCACAAGAAGTACGGCCGCCGGTAGTGGGCAAGGGCCCCGCGGCCCGTAGTGAGCCCGCGACCAGTAGTGCGTAGGAAGTACGGGCACCGGTAGTGCGCAGGAAGTGCGGGTGCCGGTAGTGGGCAAGGGCCCCGCGGCCAGTAGTGCGCTAAGAAGTACGGGCGTCGGTGGTGCGTAAGAAGTACGGGTGCCGGTTGGGCGCACGTACAGCCGCCGGTAGCGCTCCGCTGACCGGCGGTGCCGCTGTCGCGTTCCCGGTGGATCCCGCCGCGCGGCCCCCGAGGCGCTCAGGGTCCGCGGGTGGCGCGGGTGTAGGCCGTCAGTAGGCGACCTGGACGGTGGCGATGCCGAGTGTGCTGGTCATGGGCAGCAGACCCGACTCGAAGACGGCGCCCAGGACCGGGGCGGTCAGCTGCCCGAGGCGGGCGGCCCGGTCCTCGCCGAGGCGGCGCCAGGGTTCGGCGGCCAGGTCGTCGGTCATCCGCTCGACCTGGTCGCGCAGTGCCCGGCCGTCCTCGGTGGCCGTCCCGTCGGGCTTGACCAGACCGCGGGCGACGAGGCGTTGGGTGGCCTCGTCCCATTCCTGCTCGCTCCAGCCGCGTCCGGCGAAGTTCGCCACCGGCGCCGCGCCGATCGCGGCGAACGACACCAGCGCCTCGCACCCGTCGAGCCCGGCCGCGTTCAGCGCCACGAGGTGGCCGTCGCCGCGGTGCTCGCGCAGCACGGTGGTGGCGTGCCAGAGCGCGAGGTGCGGCTCGTCGGGCCAGGGGAGGTCGAGGTTGGCGGCCGTCAGCACGCGTCCCTCCACCTGGACGCTCTCGGCCGCCCGCCTGGCCAGCTCCGCCGCCTCCACGATGCCGTCGGCGGCCACCCCGTCGCCGAGCATGGCGCGGTAGGTCCGGTCGACCGCGCGCACGCGGGCGTCCAGCACCTGTTCGGGGGTGGCGACGTCCCAGACGGCGGGTAGGTGCTCGGCCACCGTACGGGGGCTGAAGCTGTAGTACGTCGCCGTGGCCAGCCGCGTGCCGGCCGCTCCGAGCGGGGCCGTGCGGTAGGCGAAGTAGCTGGGCCAGCGGGCGTCGACGTCGTAGTTCAGCGCCGCGGCCTCCTCGAACGCCTGCGGCGAGAAGTAGAGCACGGCGTGGAGCGGTTCGAGCTGGTGCCACATGCTGCGGGCGAGTCTGGACGAGGCACTCATGGCAACTCCTCACTGTCTAGATAAGATATGCCAGTGACGATAGAGGCCTGGCGCATCACTGGTCAACAGCAAATAGACAGTTATGTCGGGAGATGGGCGGAGTTGGCGGTGCTCCTCGTGAACGAGCTGCACGTCACGCACGTCCGCGGGCGGCGGGTCGATCCTCCGGCTGATCGCCGCGCGGCGCTGGAGGAGGCGTTCACCCGGCAGGAACGGGCCCTGGACGAGGTGCTGACCGAGGAGGATGCCGACCGCCTCGCCGACGTGGCCGCCGAGCTCCACCCCGCCTTCACCGGCGACGTCGCGACGCTCAACCAGGCGCTGGTCCGTCATGCCGCGGTGCCGAGTCTGCACGGGGACCCGCCGGTGCTCGCCTTCCACGCCCCCGGCGCCGACCTGGTGGACGCCTGGGCCGCCGACGCCGGCACGGCGCTCGCCATGGTGATCGGCGTCGGGCAGGGGAGGCGGCTGCGGTCGTGCGAGGCCGAGGGGTGTGAGCTGGTGTTCTTCGACGTCACGCGGAACACCTCCCGTCGGTTCTGCGGCCTGTCGTGCCAGAACCGCGCCAAGGCGACCGCCTACCGCGCACGCCGCCGCACGTGACCGTGCCGGGTTGATCGCCTGCCAGGTACGCGGCCGTGTGTGGCGGTGCCTCAGTGATCGGGTGCTGGGTGTGACTGTGCCCGGGCGATCGCCTGCTGGGGGTGCCGCCGTACGTGAGCGTGCCTGGGTGATCGCGTGCTGGGTGTGCCGTCGTGTGTGTCGGTGCCTGAGGTGGTGGCGAGCGGGCACATCGGGTGCATGGGACAGATCGACGGACGTTCGGGGGCGCGCGGCCCGGACGCCGGTGCGGGCGGTGGCTCGCGGCAGGTGTCGGAGCGGCTCGTGCCGTGGTTGCTCCTGCTGCTCGCCGCCTCGGCGGGCGCGTTGGACGCCGTGTGCCTCATCCGCCTGGGTGGCCTGTTCGCCAGCGTCATCACCGGCAACCTGGTGCAGCTCGGCCGCTCCGTAGCGACCGTGGACCTCGCCCTCCTCGTCGGAGCCGTCACGAGCGTCGGAGGGTACGCCGTCGGCGTCGCGGTGGGCAGCCTCGGCCTGCGCCGCCCGGGCAGGCAGCGACGCGGGGCGGACCGGCCGCGCGCCGTCGGCGGGTGGGGGCGCAGGGCCGGGGTCGTCGCGGCGGGGGAGTTCGTGCTGCTGGTCGCGGTGGCGGTGGGCTGGGTGGCGAGTGCCGCATGGCCGCCGCAGTGGCTCGCGACGCAGCTGCTCGGCGTGGGCGCTGCGGCGATGGGAGTGCAGAGCGCGCTGTCGATCGAGTCGGGCGCGGGGTCGGCGTCGACCACGTACCTCACAGGAACGCTGACGGCGGTGGTGAGGACGCTCTCCGGGACCCCTTGGCGGCGTTCGGGTGTGGCGGGCGGAGTCGCACGGCTGGCCGCGCTGCTCTGTGGTGCCGCGGCCGGAACCGTCCTGCTGGACGTCGCGCAGCTGTACGTCGTCCTGCTGCCCGTGGCGCTGGTGGGAACGGTCGCCGCCGTGATGCTCGCCGCCACCCGCAGGCCGCGTCCCGCTGTCCGTCGCTAGGGGAGTCAGCCCAGCGCGACCCGTAGCGGGACGCCGGGAAGGCGGCGTCCCGATGGTCCCCCGCTGTGGTTACCGGGTGATTTCGTAGATGGCGGTGGTGCCGCTGATCTCGTTGCCGACGATCAGCAAGGGCTTGTGGGTGGGGCTGTCCTTGCCGTCGACGAACAGGACGCCTTCGGGGCCGACGTCGCCGGCGGTGCCGGCCTCGACGTCGCCGGTGAAGTCGCGGGTGTTGACGTAGCCGGCCTGGCGGGGGTTGCCCGGGTCGGACAGGTCGTACACCGCGATGCCGCTGACCCGCTCCAGGCCCACGAACGCGTACGGACGGCCGCGCACCTCGCCGACCGTGACGCCCTCCGGCTCTGGGCCCTTGTTGTCGCTGCGCGAGTCGAACGAGTCGTTCTCCTCGTTGTCGGAGTTGAACTGCCCGGGCAGCTCACGCGCGATCAGTTGCTCCAGCCCGCTGCCGGAGTCCCAGACGAGCGAGCCGTCGGCCGAGCGCACCGAGATCGAGCGGCCGCCGAAGGCCCGCAGCTCGGTGAAGCGGCCCTGGGCGTCCTTGGGGGAGTCGGCCAGGACGGTCAGCCGGCCCAGTTCGGTGTCCTGCTTGAGGCGGGCCGCGTCAGGGAACGCCGTGGGTGACAGCTCGGCGTCCTTGACGCGCACCTCGTCGGCGTGGCACTCCCAGTCGCGGCTGTCGCCCTCGTTCGCCATCACCAGGTACGTACGCCCGCGACTGCGGAAGTGGCTGACCGCGTCCGGCATGTACACGCCCTTGACCGGGTGCGTACGGATGTCGATCCTGCCGTCCTTGTCGGAGGCGTCGAACGCGTCGGCCGGCTTGGAGTGGTCCTTCAGCCCGAGCGGCACGATGTCGCGGACGGTCGCGCGGCGCAGGTCCACGATCGCCACGGCGTTGTTCTCCTGGAGGGTGACCCAGGCGGTGTCCTTGTCGGTGGTGATGTACTCGGGTTCGAGGTCCTGGGCCACGCTCACGCCCGGGCCGCTGAGCCGCACGCCCTTGGCCCGCAGCTGCTCGGCCTTGCCGTTCCAGGACCGGAACCCGGCGGTGCGCACGGCGCCGCTGCGCACGTCGATGACGCTGACCGAGCCCTCGGGGTCGTCGACGGCGCCGGCGCAGTACGAGGCGGCCTCGCCCTCGTTGGCGACGACGACCTGCTTGCCGTCCTCGGTGAAGGTCAGCATGTCGGGCAGCGCGCCCACGGTGACCTGGCGCAGCTTCCTGCCGGTGCGGGCCTCGAAGAACGCGACGCTGCCCGGGCCGGTCTTGCCGGACGCCTGCTGGGCGACCGCCACCAGGCCGTCGTGCACGGCCACGCTGTTGGCGCCCGGCGTGGTGAGGGTGGCCACCTTGCGCGGGGAACGCGGGTCGCGGATGTCGAGCACGTCCACCGTGCCCTGTTCGGCGTTGATCACGAAGACGCGCCGGGTCCTGGGGTCGTACGCGGTGATCTCCGCGGCCCCGGCCCCTGCGGCGCCGGCGGAGTAGCGCCCCAGGAGGGACAGTTCCAGGCCGGACGGCTTGGCAGCGGCGGACGCGGCGGACGCGGCGGTGGCGGGCAGCATCGAGAGCACCGACAGGCTCGCCGCCGCCAGGGACAGGGCAGTGGTGGTACGCATGGGGCGGAGTGTCCTGAAACGGAGTGGCGTCCCGCCGCCCTGCGCATGATCACCGGATGAACCGGGACCGGCGAACGCGTGAACGCGGTCGGCGGCGCGCCGCCCCGGCAGCACCGCGACGGCCGACGAGAGCTCGGCCGCGCACCGCCGTGCGTACCCTGTCGTGCTTTCCTGGGTAGCTCTGGCGGCATGAGATTCGGTGACTGGGAGGTCCGGCCGCTCGGCGGCTGGGTCGGCTGCCTGGTGATGATCGTCGCGTCGATCGTGCTGTCGGTGCTGCTGACCGTACTGATCAACCTGCTCTTCTAGGTCGGGCCGGCGGGCCGGGCCGCGCGGCCCGGCCCCCGAACCGGTCAGACGCCCTCCGCCTTGGCGTAGTCGCTCATCTGGCCGGAGAAGTCGAACACCACGGCGGGCTCGTCGCCCACCACCCAGGCGTCGTGTCCCGCCGGGCAGTCGAAGACGTCGCCGGGCCCGATCTCGGACTCCGCGCCGTCGTCCATGCGGATGCGCATCCGCCCGGACGCCATGTACGCGTGATGGTGGACCTGGCAGGAATCCGTGCCGGCGATCTGCCGGAGCGACTCCGTCCAGCGCCATCCGGGTTCGAACGTGGCCACGGCGAAGGTCAGCTCGCTCAGGTGGCACAGCTCCACGTGCCCTCGCGGGAAGTCGCGGCGCTCGTCCGGCTTCTCGGTGCTCTTCACCTCGATCATGACGGTCCCCCTCTCCGTCCCTTCCAGTCTCGTACGGCCCTTCCGGCCGGTTCGCGGCGGGTGGGCGTCGCGGGCGGACGGTAAAGCGGCCGGTATGATGCCCGCATGAGCGCCGAACAGCCCGAGCCGACTTCCGCGGAAGCGCTCCCGGCCGGCGCCTCCGACGACTTCGGCTGGACACTCGGCGTGCTGCTGCGCGCGTACCACAACTCGGTCGTCTCGGTGATCGGCGACTTCCCGCACGGGCCGCGCGGCTACCAGACCCTCGCCGCCGTCCTGGGCGGAGACCACCCCACCCAGCTCGCCCTCGCCGCCCACCTCGGCATCGACCGCACGGTGATGACGTACCTCATCGACGACCTCGTCGCGAAGGGCCTCGTGGAGCGCCGGCTCAACCCGGCCGACCGCCGCAGCCGCCGCATCGTCGCCACCCCTGAGGGCGAGCGCGTGTTCCGCGAACTCGGACGTCGCGTCCGCCACGCCGAGGATCGGCTGCTCGGCGCGCTCGCGCCGGCCGAGCGGGTCGCGTTCCGGCACCTGCTGGCGCGGGTGGCCTGCGACGTGCGCGACATCGAGCCCGCCACCGACCCGTGCACGGTGGCCGAGAAGCTCTTCTCCGACAGCGTCCGCTAGCACATCACCTCTCTGCCTGAGTTGCGCCGCCGTCGCGGCGCCCGTCGCCATGCGCTCTGCTCAAAGGTGTCAGGAATATCGTGGGGATACCTGCTGTTCCGCAACTTGTCTCGCACTGGATATTCTTCTGAGCAACACATCTGCTGAGCAGACGAGGAGGAGAGCGCACATGTCCGACTACGGCCATGACCTGCTGTTCGGGACGTTCATCACGCCCACGAACGCCGCACCGCACCGGGTGGTCGCCCTGGCGCAGGAGACGGAGGCCGCCGGGCTCGACCTCGTGACCTTCCAGGACCACCCCTACCAGGCGGGTTTCCTCGACACCTGGACACTGCTGTCGTACGTCGCCGCGCGCACCGAACGCGTCCACCTGTCGGGCAACGTCGTCAACCTCCCACTGCGCCCGCCCGCCGTGCTCGCCCGCGCCGCGGCCAGCCTCGACCTGCTCAGCGGGGGCCGGTTCGAGCTCGGCATCGGCGCCGGCGGCTTCTGGGACGCCATCGAGGCCATGGGCGGCCGGCGGCTGAGCCCCGGCCAGGCGGTGGACGCGCTGAGCGAGGCGATCGACATCGTCCGCGGCATCTGGGACGCCGACGACAAGTCGCGGTTCCGGGTGGACGGCGCCTACTACCAGGTCGCAGGGGCCAAGCGCGGGCCGGCTCCTGCGCACGACATCGGCATCTGGCTGGGGGCGTACAAGCCGAAGATGCTCAGGCTCACCGGGGCCAAGGCCGACGGATGGCTGCCCTCGCTGCCGTACCTCGACCTCTCCCGCCTGGCCGAGGACAACGCGATCATCGACGAGGCGGCGCAGGAGGCAGGGCGCGAGCCCGCCGCGGTCCGCCGCATGCTCAACGTGGCGGGGCAGTTCGGGACGGCCGGTGACCGGCTGCTGTCCGGCCCGCCCGGCGTGTGGGCCGAGCAGCTCGCGGCGCTGACCCTGGAGTACGGCTTCTCGACCTACATCGTCATGGCCGACGACCCGGCCACGATCGCGACGTTCGGCGCGGAGGTCGCCCCCGCCACCCGTGAACTGGTCGCCAAGGAACGTGCGGCACGGGCCACCGTGCCGGGAACGGTGTGAACTGAACGTGACTCCTCCGCTCCCTGAAGAAAGCGGCTTCTCGCTGAGCCGCTTTCGCAGCCTGGCGAAGGGCAAGTCCTGCCCTGAGGATGTTGACCGCCGCGTTCACGTCGGCGTGCGCGGCATGCCCGCACGCCGTACAGGCGAACTCGGCCTGGGTGAGGCGGTTCTCCTTCGCACAGTGCCCACAGCGGGCGCATGTGCGGGAGGTGTTGGCGGGGTTCACCGCGATCAGCTCTCGACCGGCGCTTTCAGCCTTGTGCGCGAGAACCGTCAGGAACACCCCCCAACCCGCGTCGAGGATGCTTCGATTGAGCCGGGACTTGGCAGCGACGTTCCCTCCGGGCTGCTCGATCGTGCCCGCAGCGGAGCGGGTCATGTTCGCGATCCGCAGGTCCTCGTGCACGAGCAGGTCGTAGTCGCGGACCAGCGCGAGCGCGGCCTTGTGCGCGTGCCCGATGCCCTGGAGCCGCACGAACGTGGCAGAGGGGTGTTCGGGCTGGGAGTCCCACCGGCAGCCGTCGCCGTCCTTCGGCGATTCCACGCTGTCGAACCAGCCGCGCCCCTTGAAACGCGGGAAGCCCGGCGTACGCCCGGCCTTGACCCGGTCGAAGAACGCGCGGAACGCCTTGTCGAGCCGCCGCAGTGTGGCCTGCTGGGAGGAGAACGACCACCGGCCCTGCCCGCCGGTGTCGTCGGCGCGGATGTGCTTCAACTCGGCCGACTGGTCTGCGTATCGGACGCTCACGCCCGCCGTGGCGTAGGCCGTACGGCGGTGCTCAAGGGCCGCGTTGTACAGCGTGCGATGGTCCTCCAGACATGCCGCCAGCGCCGCCGTCTGCTTGCCGGTGGGGCGCAGCAGGTACTTGTACGACCTACGCACGGCCACCGCCCTTGGACGGCCGCTCCTCCAGGCGGTCTTTCACCCGGCCGCCCAGGACCGGGCGGCGGTACCTCGGGCACCACACCACGTGGTACCCGAGGTCGTAGGCCGCGCCCGGGGACGTGCGCACCTGACGAGCCAAACGATCACTATGACAGCGCCATCCATCTGACGCGCGATGAACGGAGATCTCTGATGCGCGGACCTGACAGGTCACTGCACGCTCGGGCCTTGACGGCCCTCCCGCTCCCGATTCCCCCGTCGCCTGAAGACGACGGTTCCCTCGGGAGAGTTTGATGGACTACGGGCATCCCCTGCGGTTCGGCGCCTCCCTCACCGCCCGGGACGGCGCGCTCGGGCCCGCCGCCGAACTGGCCGAGCTCAGCGAGGAGCTCGGCTACGACCTGGTCACCTTCTCGAGTGGCCCCGAGCCCGCCGACACCTGGACGCTCATGAGCTGGACGGCCGCCAGGACGGGCCGCGTCCGCCTCCTCGCCGCCCACGCGGCGGAGATGAACCCCGCCGTCACCGCGCGGGCGGCGGCCAGCCTCGACCTCCTCGCCAAGGGCCGCGCCGAGCTCGTTCTCGCCGGACGTCCCTCCGACGGCGAGGCCCTGGGTGAGGCGATCGAGATCGTCCGCGGCATGTGGGCGGCCGCCGACCGCTCGCCGCTGAGCTACAACGGCGAGCACCACAAGGTGGCGGGCGCGGAGCGCGGCCCCGCACCGGCCCACACCATCCCCGTCTGGATCGACGGTGCCGACCCCGCGCTCCTGCGCCTGGCCGGGCGGCGGGCCGACGGCTGGCTGGCCCCGCCCGTCACGGACGCGGCCGGGGTGGGCGGGCTGGCCATGGCGCAGGCCGCGATCGACGCGGCGGCGGCAGAGCGGGGACGTGACCCGCGCGAGATCAACCGCCTGGCGCGCATCGCAGGACGGTTCACCTCCGACCCCGGCGGCTTCCTGACCGGGCCGCCCGGCACGTGGGTGGCCGACCTCCTCCCGCTCGTCACCGACCACGGGTTCGCCATGTTCGTCCTCGCCGGCGACGACCCGGAGACCCTGCGGCGCTTCGCCCTGGAGGTCGTCCCGGCCCTGCGCGCGGCCGTCGCCGACGCGCGCCGGGAGCGCGGCGTGACGGAGTCGGCGCCGGGCCGCAGCGCGCTCGTCCGGAGCAAGCGCCGCGAGGGGATCGACTACGACGCCGTCCCCGCCTCCCTGTCCGCCACCGCCGTCGAGCCGGGGGACGCCGGGTACGCGCGCGTCCGCTCCACCTACCTGCGCGGCGGGGCGCCCGGCCTCGTCCTGCGGCCAGGCACCCCGGCGGAGGTCGCCGACGCCATCCGCTTCGCCTCGTCCCAGCCGGTGCAGCTGGGGATCCGCAGCGGCGGCCACGGCATCAGCGGCCGTTCCACCAACCACGGCGGCATCGTCATCGACGTCTCGCGCCTCCATGCGATCGAGGTGCTCGACAAGGACACCCGCCGCGTCCGCATCGGGCCGGGCGCGCGCTGGAGCGACGTCGCAGAAGCGCTCGCCCCGCACGGGTGGGCCCTCAGCTCCGGCGACTACGGCGGCGTGGGCGTCGGCGGCCTGGCCACCGCGGGCGGCATCGGCTGGCTGGTGCGCAAGCACGGGCTCACTCTCGACCACCTGTGCGCGGTCGAGATGGTGCTCGCCGACGGCTCCCTCGTCCGCGCGGACGAGCACGAGAACGCCGAGCTGTTCTGGGGCGTACGGGGAGCGGGCGGCAACTTCGGCGTCGTGACGTCGTTCGAGTTCGAGGTCGACGAGGTGGGTGACGTGGGATTCGCCCAGTTCGTCTTCGACGCCACCGACATGGCGGGGTTCCTGCAACGGTGGGGAGCCGCCATGGAGGCCGCGCCGCGCGACCTGACCAGCTCGATCATCATGGGCCGCCCCCGCCCGGGACAGCCGCACGTCGCCCAGCTCATGGCGGTCGTCGACTCCGACGACGGCCAGACGATCATCGATCGGCTGCAGCCGATCGCCGCCATCGCGCCGCTGCTCGACTACTCGATCCAGGTGCTGCCGTACGCGGCGATCATGCACGTGCCGCCGGGCACGCACGACGCCCAGGGCGAGCCGGTGACGCGCGCCGCGCTCGCCGACCACCTGACGCCCGAGCTGTCGGCGGCGGCGGAGCGGCTGGTCGGCGCCGGGCTGACGTACTTCTTCCAGATCCGGTCGGTGGGCGGCGCCGCGTCCGACGTCCCCCCTGAGGCGACCGCCTACGCGGGGCGCTCGGCGAACTTCCAGCTCGTGGCCATGGGACACAGCCGCAGGGCCCTCGATCCCGCCTGGGACGCCATGCTGCCCCACTTCTCGGGCCAGTACATCAACTTCGAGACCGACCGGCGTCCCGAACGCGTCCGCGAGGCCTACCCAGGCGACACCCTGCGGCGCCTGCGCGCCCTCAAGCGGCGGTACGACCCGGGCAACGTCTTCCGCGACAACTTCAACATCGACCCCGCCGAGGAGGACGCCGTACCCGCCACGATCTGAGCGCAGGCGATGCCCCGGACAAAATCAACACTACGGTGATAAAAACCGACATAGTGTAGAGTTTCGGTATCGGGGCAGGTCGGCCCCCTCTCAGTCCGTTGTGGAGGGCGATGAACATGCAGAAGTGGCTCATCACCGGAGTCAGCACGGGCCTCGGGCGAGCCTTCGCCCGGGCCGCGCTGGCCCAGGGGCACATCGTCGTCGGAACCGTCCGTACCGGGGAGGACCTCCAGGCCTTCGAGGAGCTCGAGCCCGGCTACGCGCACGGGCGCATTCTCGACGTGACCGACGACGACGCCGTCAGGCGGGTGGTCGACGAGGTGGAGCAGAACGTCGGCGCGCTGGACGTGGTCATCGCCAACGCCGGCTACGGCCTGGAGGGCATCTTCGAGGAGACCCCGCTGGCCGAGGTGCGGCGCCAGTTCGAGGTCAACGTCTTCGGGGCGATGGCCACCCTCCAGGCGGCCCTGCCCCACATGCGCCGGCGTCGCCGCGGGCACCTGATGGCCGTCACCTCCATGGCCGGGCTCATGGCCGTGCCCGGCATGTCCGCCTACTGCGGCAGCAAGTTCGCGTTGGAGGGCATCCTCGAGGCGCTGGGCAAGGAGGTCGCGCAGTTCGGGATCCACGTGACGGCCATCGAGCCCGGCTCCTTCCGTACCGAGTGGGCCGGGCGGTCCATGACCCGGGCGCCGCACGCCGTCCACGCCTACGACGAGCTGTTCCTCCCCCTCCGCGAGGCGCGGCAGAAGGCGAGCGGCAACCAGCTGGGCAACCCGGCCAAGGCGGGGGAGGCCGTCGTGCACATCGCCTCGCTCGAGCGGCCGCCGGCCCATCTCGTCCTGGGGTCGGACGCCCTGCGGCTCATCACCGCCGCGCGCCGGGCCGTGGACGAGGACATCCGCACATGGGAGGAGCTGTCCCGGACGACCGACTTCCCCGAGGGGGCTCAGCTCTGATGCCCGGTCACCGCCCTGCGCGGAGCCGGCGCACCACCGAACGCAAGGGCGACCTGCGGGAACGGGCCATCCTGGACACCTGCGAAGCGCTGCTGGCGGAGAAGGGCTACGAGGCCATGACCGTCGGCGACATCGCCCAAGGCGCCGGCATCACCCGCGGCGCCCTCTACTTCTACTTCGGCTCCAAGCAGGAAGTGGTCGCGGCGCTCGTGGCCCGCACCGTCGAGCACCTGTGGGAGCGCTCGCGGGCCACCGCGAACACCGAGGAGCCGCGCGAGGCCATCGCCATGGCGATGCGGCGCACGGTCGAGCTGTGGAACGAGCACGGCCTGGTCATGCGCACGGCGATCGACCTGGCGCAGACCGTCCCGCAGATCGGCGCGCTGTGGCGGCATACGGCCGATCTGTTCATCGAGGCCATCACGGCCGTCCTGGAACGGGCCGGCGTCGCCGTCGGTCCCGAGCCGGACCAGGCGCCCGCGATGGCCCGCGCCCTGTGCCTGATGGTCGAGCGGAGCTTCTACCACGCCTCGCAGATGTCGCGCGAGGAGGTGCAGAAGGCATCCTCGACCTGCGAGCACATCTGGCTGATCAGCGCCGGCCTGACCGTATGAGGACGGTCGGATCCGTCATGCCGAAATGGGTCAAGGTTTGGAAATTCACCGGTAATCCGCGAATTATCATGCGGGGTTCTGGCGTTTTTCCCACGATGGGTGATGGCCTGAAAGCAGTCGGCGGCGCCCCCTTGGGGGTGAGCCCGTCGGTCGCCGTCGTCGACGGCGCGGGCACGGTGATCGGCTGGACCGAGGCCGCCGAGCAGCTCACCGGCTACCCCGCCGCCGACATCGTCGGCCGCCCCGTCGGCGTGCTCCTGCCGCCGGGCGGCGAAGGCCTGCCCCGTACCGGATTGACGGAGGTGCGGCGGCGGGACGGCGGCGCGGTCATCGTGAAGGCCGAGGCCGCCCCGCTCACCCTCGGGGACGAACCCGGCCACTGGCTGGTGACAGCGGTGCCGGCCGCCTCCGACCTGTCCACCGGCACCGGCGCCCTGCTGGAGCTGCTCGGCAGCAGCTTCCCCGTCGCCATGGCCCTCTGGGACCGGGACCTGCGCTGCGTCTGGCTCAACGAGGCGGCTCGGCAGCTCAGCCACGGCTACCCGCACTACCGGATCGGCCGCCGCCTCACCGAGGCCATCGAGGGGATCGACACAGAAGCGCTGCAGGACGTCATGCGCAGGGTGCTCGACGGCGGCCCGCCCGTGATCGACCGCGAGGGTCTCTGGTCCCACCGGGGCGAGGAGCGCGTGATGTCCGTCTCGCTGTTCCCCCTGGAGGGCGCGGACGGCCGGCCGCTCGGCGTGTGCTCGGTGGTCCTCGACTTCAGCACCAGCCAGGCACGGGATCGCCTCAGGCTGCTGCGCGAGGCCAGCGTCCGGCTCGGCAGCACGCTGGACGTGATGAAGACCGGCCAGGAACTGGCCGAGCTGGCCGTCCGGGCGCTCGCCGACCATGTGACCGTCGACCTGGCCGAGGCGATGCTGCCCACCGAGCGGCTGCAGCGGCCTGTCACGACGGAGGCCGGCCTGCCCGTGCTCCGCCGGGTCGGCGTCGCGTCGGTGGACGAGGAGATGCGTGACGGGGCATCGCTCTGGATGCGGGACGAGACCGTGCCGGTGCCCTGGGGGTCTCCGGTCATGGAGGTCCTGCACTCGCGCCGGCCGCACTTCGAGCCCGTGCTGGACATGTCCGGCAACTGGGCGGTCCTGGACCGCGACCGGGTGCGGGCCTTCCACGCCGCCGGCCTGCACTCGCTGATCGCCGTTCCGCTGGAGGCGGGCAGCGACGTGCTCGGCGTCGCGATCTTCGGGCGCACCGTCAACCCGGCGCCGTTCACCAGGGACGACCTCATGCTGGCCGAGGAGCTGGTCACGCGGGCGTCGTTCAGCCTGGAGAACGCGCTCCAGTACACCCGCGAGCGGCTGACCACGCTCGCGCTGCAGCGCGACCTGCTGCCGCACGACCTGCGCGGCAGCGCCACCGTCGAGGTGGCCTCGCGTTACCTGCCCTGCACCCACGAGAAGGTGGGCGGCGACTGGTACGACGTCATCCACCTGCCCGGCGACCGCATCGCCCTGGTCGTCGGCGATGTCACCGGGCACGGCATCACCGCGGCGGCCACCATGGGCCGGCTGCGCACCGCCGTGCGTACGCTGGCGAACCTGGAGCTGCCTCCGGACCAGCTGCTGACCCACCTCGACCAGCTGCTGGCCGACGACGCCCGCGGCTTCGAAGCAGCGGGCGCCACCTGCCTGTACGCGGTCCACGACCCGCGGGCCGGTCGCTTCACCATGGCGACGGCCGGGCATCCGCCGCCCGCGATCGTGGCGCCGTCCGGCGAGGTGACGTTCCCTTCGCTGCCCGTCGGCCCGCCGATCGGCGTCGGGCTGGGCCCGTATCAGGCGTACGACGTGCACCTGCCGGCGGGCACCGTGCTGGCCCTCTACACCGACGGCCTGATCGAGAGGCGGCGGACCGACCTCGACGCGGGCATGGCCAAGCTCGGCGCCGTCCTCTCCCGCGCCACGTCGCGGCCGGCGACGCTCGACGGCGTGTGCACGGACGTGATCGACTCCTTGGTGGGTGACGCGCCCGCCGAGGACGACATCGCCCTGCTCGTGGCCCGTACCCGGGCCTGACCCGGCTCCGGCGGCGGTACGCGTGCGTCCGGCATGCGGCAAGATGGCTTGTCCGGGGTGTGATGGCGCGAAGGCATGGTGATGGGCTGTGACGACGTTCAGGATCAGCGAGGCCGCGGCGCTGCTCGGCGTCAGCTCCGACACCGTGCGCCGGTGGGTCGACGCCGGGCGGCTCGCGGCCGAGCGTGACGAGCTCGGCCACCGGCGGGTCAAGGGCGCCGACCTGGCCGCGTTCGCCCGTTCCCAGGTGGAGCTGGCCGAGGGCGGCCGCTCGTCGGCCCGCAACCGGCTGCGCGGCATCGTCACCGACGTCCTCAAGGACGCGGTGATGGCCCAGGTGGAGATCGCTGCGGGGCCGTACCGGGTGGTGTCGCTGATGAGCCGGCAGGCCGCCGACGAGCTGGGGCTGGAGCCGGGAGTGGTGGCAGAGGCCGTGATCAAGTCGACGAACGTGGTGGTGGAGGTCCCCGGGCGCGAGCGCGTGGCGAGCCAGTGAACCGCTGACCGGTATTTCCCTGTTTAGGAGTAGGCTTTCTCCTCGTGGCGATGCCACCGTGATTGTCGCGAGACGCCGAAGGGCAGGTCCGTGTGAGTTTCAGCCAGCTCTCCCACCTGGAATGCGGCCGGTGCGGGGCCGAGCACGACAGCGAGCGTCCGCAGAATCTCTGCGTCAAGTGCGGCTCGCCGCTGCTCGCCAGGTACGACCTCGACGCCGTCCGGTCCTCGGTCGACCCGGCGCAGATCGCGGGGCGCGCCCCCGACCTGTGGCGCTACCACGAGCTGCTGCCGGTCAGGAACCCCGAGTCGGTGACCACCCTCGGCGAGGGGATGACGCCGCTGCTCCCGCTGGCCCGCTACGGCGAGCGGATCGGCCTGCCGCAGCTGATGATCAAGGACGAGGGACTCATCCCCACCGGCTCGTTCAAGGCCCGCGGCGCCGCGGTGGGCGTGTCACGCGCCGCCGAGCTGGGCGTCGAGCGGCTCGCGATGCCGACGAACGGCAACGCCGGCGCCGCCTGGTCGCTCTACGGCGCGCGGGCCGGACTGGCCGCCACGGTCGTCATGCCGCTGGACGCCCCCGAGATCACCCGCCGCGAGTGCGTCGCGTCCGGCACCGACCTCCACCTGGTCGACGGCCTGATCAGTGACGCCGGGCGGATCGTCGGCGAGCTCGTCGCCGCCTCCGACGGCCGCGTCTTCGACGCCTCGACGCTCAAGGAGCCGTACCGGATCGAGGGCAAGAAGACGATGGGCATCGAGATCGCCGAGCAGCTCGGCTGGCGCATGCCCGATGTGATCCTCTATCCGACCGGCGGCGGCGTGGGGCTGATCGGCATCCACAAGGCCATGAACGAGCTGCGCGAGCTCGGCTGGATCTCCGGCCCGCCGCCCCGGCTGGTCGCGGTGCAGGCCGAGGGGTGCGCGCCGATCGTCCGCGCGTTCGAGCAGGGCGAGAGCGAGAGCCGGTACTGGGCCGACTCGCGGACCGTGGCGTTCGGGATCAACGTCCCGAAGCCGATCGGCGACTTCCTCATCCTGCGGGCGCTGGCCGAGACCTCCGGCACCGCGATCACCGTCTCCGACGCCGAACTGCTGGCCGAGCTGCGGGACGTCGCGGCCATGGAGGGCATGTTCGTCTGCCCCGAGGGCGCCGCTGCCTTCGCCGCGGCGCGCAAGCTGCGCGCCTCGGGATGGATCGGCGCGGACGAGCGCGTCGTGGTGCTGAACACCGGCGCCGGCATCAAGTACCCGGGGACGGTCCCGGTCGACGCGCCTGTCCTGCCCGTCGACGGTCACCTCGTGTAGCGCCTGTCACGACAGCGCGTCGAGTGCGCGGTCGACGTCCTCCGTCGTCGTGTAGACGTGGAAGCTCGCGCGCACCCTGCCCGCCCGTACGGCGGTCCGGATGCCTGCCGCCGCGAGGCGCTCGCCCGGGACGTCCACCGACACGATCGCCGACCCGGACGGCTCCAGGCCGAGGCCCGCGCTGAAACGGTCGGCGAGCGCCACGTCGTGCCGGTGGACGCGCTCGACGCCGATCTCGTTGAGCAGCTCGATGGCGGGGGCCGCGCCGACGTAGGAGAACCACGCCGGCGACAGGTCGAAGGCGCGCGCGTCGTCCGCGAGGCGCAGCGGCGGCCCGTAGGAGGAGCCGCTCCGGTCGGGGCCGCTGTACCAGTTGGCCGCGAGGGGGCGCATCCGCTCGCGCAGGTGCGGCGCCAGGTAGCCGAACGCCGCGCCGCGCGGCGCCATCAGCCACTTGTACGCGGCGCAGGCCAGCGCGTCGACGCCCGAGACGTCCACGGGCAGCCAGCCGCACGCCTGGGAGCCGTCCACGATCACCAGGGCGTCGTTGGCCCTGGCGGCGGCCACGATGTCGGCGAGCGGGGCGACGTACCCGGTGGCCGACTGCACCAGGCTGAACGCGACGGCGGCGGTGCCCGGGGTGATCGCGTCGGCCAGCCGGTCGGCGGGCACCGTACGCACCCGCGCCGCCACCGCCCACGGGAACAGGTTGCTGGTGAACTCGATGTCCGGCACGACCACCTCGGCCCCGGGCGGCAGGGCCGTGGCCACCACGGACATGATCTGCGAGACCGTCGAACTGATCATCACATCGCCGGGAGCCGCTCCGACCAGGCGCGCGAAGGCGGCGCGGGAGCGCCCCACGGAGACGTCCCAGGAAGCCCAGTCGTTGCTGCCGTGCCGCCACTCGGTCATGGCGGCCTCGAGCTCCTCGTAGGCGCGGCGCGGGGGGATGCCGTAGGTCGCGGTGTTGAGCCAGCCCGGGTGCGCGTCCCAGAGCTCGGCCGCCGCGGAGATGTCCATGCGATCAGCCTAGGCAGCCCGACGGGTTCCCGGGCGGCCCGCGGGGGCAGGCTTTCCGGGGAGGCGACGTCCATGATCGGAAAGCTGATCGAGCTCGGCGGCTTCGGGGTGGAGGCCGCCGTCACGCTCACCCGCAACGGGCTGCTGCGTCCCGAGCCGCCCGACGTGCTGGCGCGCGTCGTGGAGGCGTACCGGCACTTCCACGCCTCGCTCGCGACGGGCGTGGCCGTGGCCGCGGCCCGCTGGCCGGAGCGGCCCGCCGTCCTCGACGAGGACGGGACGCTGACGTTCGCCGAACTCGACGCCCGCGCCGCCGCGGTGGCCGCGGCCCTGCGCGCCCGCTTCGGCGCCGCGCCGGGCACGACGGTCGCGGTCATGTGGCCGAACCACCGCGACTTCGTGGTGGCCACCGCGGCGGTGTCGCGCCTCGGCGCCGACCTGCTGCTGCTCAACACCGGCCTGGCCGGGCCACGGCTGACGGACATCCTGCGCCGCGAGGACGTGGACGTGCTGATCGCGGACCCGGACCTGCCCCGGGTCGCGTTCGACGGCCCGTGCGTCGGCGATCTGGACGAACTGGCGCGAGAGGGCGGCCCCTCAGGGCCGCACCCGTCGTCGCCGGGACGGCTGGTGCTGCTCACGTCCGGGACGACCGGGACGCCGAAAGGCGCACCGCGGCGGCCGGCCCTGGGCGCGCTGGCCGAGCCGTTCGTGTCGATGCTGGCCACCGTGCCGGTGCGCGGCGGGGAGCCGATGCTCATCGCGCCGCCGCTGTTCCACGGGCTCGGCCTGCTCTGGTACGCGGCCGCGCTCGTCCTCGGCTGCCCGGTCGTGCTCATGCGCCGCTTCGACCCCGAGGCCGTGCTGGACGCGCTCGAACGCACCGGGGCGGGCAGCCTGGTAGCCGTGCCGGTGATGCTGCAGCGCCTCCTCGCGCTGCCGCCGCGGCGGCTGCCGCGCCTGCGCGTCGTGGTCTGCGGCGGCGCGGCGTTGCGCCCCGACCTCGCCACCGCGTTCATGGACGCCTACGGCGACGTCCTGCACAACCTGTACGGCTCCACGGAGACCGGCTGGGCGGCCCTCGCCACGCCGGCGGACCTGCGGACCGCTCCCGACACGGTCGGCCGCCCGCCGCGCGGGGCCACCGTCCGCATCGAGGGCCCCGACGGACGCGAGCAGCCCGTCGGCGAGGTCGGACGGGTGCTGGTCGGCGGCGGCCTGACCCTGGGCGCCGGCCCGCGGGACGAGCTGCTGGTCA
The DNA here is from genome assembly GCF_900100395.1 of Nonomuraea maritima. GTDB lineage: Bacteria > Actinomycetota > Actinomycetes > Streptosporangiales > Streptosporangiaceae > Nonomuraea > Nonomuraea maritima. The sequence continues at coordinate 108,403 of NZ_FNFB01000025.1, forward strand.
CCGGCGACCTCGGCCACCGCGACCGGCGCGGCCTGCTGTTCATCGACGGCCGCGACGACGACATGATCGTCTCCGGCGGTGAGAACGTGTTCCCGCAGGAGGTCGAGAACCTGCTCGCCCGGCGGCCGGGGGTGGCCGACGTGGCGGTGCTCGGTGTGCCGGACGAGCGGTTCGGGCAGCGGCTGGCGGCGTACGTGGTGGCGGAGCGCCACGCTGTCCGCCGACGAGTTGAAACGGGCCGTCAAGGAGGAACTGGCCGGCTACAAGACGCCACGCGACGTGGTGTTCGTGCCGGCCCTGCCCCGCAACCAGACCGGCAAGGTCGACCGCGCCCGGCTCCTTGAGTCATAGGTCGGCCGACCGGCTGTCCGGCCCGCCGATGTGGGTCACGATCGCGGTTCGTGCTTGCCGCGGGTGACACTCCTGAGTGGGCGACCCGGGCGGCTTCTTGATCTACAGTGTAAAGGCGCCGGGCGGGGTGATGTCGTGGTCAGTAGTTCGGGTAGCCGCCGGGCGGCGTGCCGCCAGGGGGTCTCCCGCCGTAGGTGCCGGGAGTCGTGTCGCCGAAAGGCGTGTGGCCAGGGGTGCCGCCGAAGGGCGTCCGGCCAAGAGCGCCGGGAGGCGGAGTGCCGAAGGGGGGCAGGCCGGCGGCGGCTGCCGAGCGATGCTCCTCCTGGGCGTGGGTGATCCTGCTGATGACGCCGGTCGCCAGCAGGGCGGCGATGATCATGAACGCGATGCTGACCACGTCGAACCGCGCGGCGGCGGCCATGGACTCCAGGTCGTCGGCCCGGAGCAGCAGCCGGGAGGCCACCTGAGTCGCCAGGGTGACGCTGATCCAGATCGCCCACCAGGCGTTCGGCAACGCCTTCGAGGGTCTCGGCGTGCGGGCGGAGGCGTACCAGATGTCGTCCACGATCTGCTTCGGGAACCAGAAGCAGATGATCGGCACGATCCACCCGAAGATCACCCAGGGGCGGCTGCGCCGATGGCCGTCAGGGGAGAGGACCTCGGCGTTCGTCCTCACCCGGTACAGCCACACCAGGAACGCCACGGCGGTGATGGCGTAGGCGAGAACCTCGAGGACGCCGGACAGGCCGTAGACGAGGTCGCCAGTCTCGATCTCCGCCTCGGAGACGGAGTCGAGGTCGACGATCAGGCGGTCCACCAGCGACGCGTACCACAGGTCGATCGTGGCCGCGACGACCCCGACGAGGGCGTGGCACACCAGGGTGATCATCGCGAAGAGGGCGAGTCCGCGGACCGGGCGTAAGGGGGACGGCGGCGGCGGGTAACCGTGGAAGGAGGGGGGTGGCGGATACATGCGCATGCCTTTCGAGAGCAGGGCGCATCAGTATGTCGAGACGAGGCGCGGAAAAGGATCAGTTGTTCGACCTGGCATCCTCTCGTGATGACCCCGGGATATCGGGTACGCACCGGTGCCGTGTCCGGCGCACGGCCTCCATCTCCACGTAAGGGGAGAGCCGCCGACGACGGTCCAGGTGTTCGGTGGAGGCGGCGTCCCTGAGGCGGGTGAGCTCCCCGACGGGGACGAGCACACACAGACGCGCGGGTGTGATGGGTGGTGCGTTGGCGGGGGGCTGTGGGGGTGGTTAGGGTGCAAGCGGTCCCATCAAGGTCACCGCGTCGGTGCTCGGCGCGCCCGTACGATCACGAAGCGAGGCTCGATGCCCTCTGTGCTGGTGCTCAACGGCCCCAACCTCAACCTGCTCGGCACGCGCAAGCCGGAGATCTACGGCTCCACCACGCTGGCCGACGTCGAACGCCTGTGCCGCGACACGGCCGAGCAACTGGGGCTGGAGCTGGAGTTCCGGCAGTCCAACCACGAGGGGCAGCTGATCGACTGGATCCAGCAGGAGGGGCCGCGGGTCAGGGCGGGGGAGTCGATCGGGGCGGTTTTCAACGCGGGGGCGTACACGCACACCTCGGTCGCCCTGCACGACGCGATCGAGTCGGTGGAGCTGCCGGTCATCGAACTGCACATCTCGAACGTGCACCGGCGGGAGTCGTTCCGGCACCACTCCTACATCTCGCCCGTCGCTACCGGCATCATCGTGGGGCTGGGCGTCGCGGGCTACGGCCTCGCGATCAGGGCGCTGCACGAACGGGCGTCCGCGGCGAAGGGCTGACCTCCCGGCCGCCGTGTCTGTAGGGGTGTGCCTCGTACGTGATCTGACGCCTGCGACGTCCCGATGGCTTCTATGCTTTGGCGATGCGTGTCGCATTCAGCGGGGAGCTGTGGTTCTGGAGAGGGCCGGCGCCCTGGTACTTCATCACGGTTCCGGACCGGGAGTGCCATGACCTGCACATGGTCGCCGCGTCCGTGACGTACGGCTGGGGCATGATCCCGGTGACGGCGGAGATCGGGGAGACCCGGTGGAAGACGTCGATGTTCCCCAAGGACGGCCGCTACCTCGTCCCGGTGAAGTCGGCGGTGCGGAAGGCCGAGACTCTTGACGTGGGGGACGTGGTGACGGTCCGCCTGTCCGTGGACGTCTGACGAACCACCGGTGCCGGGCAAGCCGTGGGAGCGAAAATGCGGTTTACCGCAGCAATCAGCCTTGCGATGATGGCGGGGTGATCACCCCAGGTTCTGTGGCGGCCGGCGGCGCATACGTGAACTCGTACGAGATCACAGCCCCCGCGCGCGTCGTACACGTCAGCGGTCAGATCCCGGTGGACCCGTACGGCGAGGTTCCCGAGGGCTTCGCGGCCCAGTGCCGTCAGGTGTGGGCCAACGTGGCCGCCGTCCTGGCCCAGCACGACATGGGCCTGTCCGACCTCGTGAAGGTCACGACCTTCCTGTCCGACCGCGCCTACCGCGCGGAGAACGCCGCCATCCGCCGCGAGATCCTCGGCGACCACACACCGGCGCTCACGATCATCATCACCGGTATCTACGACGAGTCCTGGCTCCTGGAGATCGAGGCCATCGCGGCCCGATGACAACCGGCCGCCGCATGCCCGTGCGCTCGCCGGGGCTCACCGTCCTCGACGGTGGAGGTAGGCGGCGATCGTCGCCGCCGCCAGCCACGTGACGCCGAGTACCAGGCCGCGCGCCGTCAGATAGTCCGCCGTGAATCTCTCCGGGCCTTCGACGAAGTAGTCGGTGACGGCAGACCGTTCGGAGAATCTCAGTGATCCTCTTGCCTGCTTCGCTGGCATCTGCCTCGATTGTTCGAGGTCTTACGTCGCCTCCACAGGCGTTTAGCGTCTCCGGGGAACTGCCCGGCGACGTGAA
>NZ_FNFB01000014.1 GCF_900100395.1 Nonomuraea maritima
CTCCTCGATGTGGATCGAGGACAGGACGTCGTCCTGCACCAGACGCTGCGACAGGATGATGGCGTCCTCGTAGTTGTGCCCCTCCCAGGGCATGAACGCCACCAGCAGGTTCTTGCCCAGCGCCATCTCACCGTTGTCGGTGCAGGGGCCGTCGGCGATGACCTGGTTGACCTCGACCCGGTCGCCCTCGGCCACGATCGGCTTCTGGTTGAAGCTGGTGCCCTGGTTGGAGCGCTTGAACTTGGCCACCCGGTACGTCGACCGCGTGCCGTCGTCGTTCATGACCGTGACGTAGTCGGCCGAGACCTCCTCGACCACACCCGCCTTCTCGGCGCTGATCACGTCGCCCGCGTCGGTCGCGGCACGGTACTCCATGCCGGTGCCGACCAGCGGCGCCTCGCTCTTGAGCAGCGGCACCGACTGGCGCTGCATGTTGGAGCCCATGAGCGCGCGGTTGGCGTCGTCGTGCTCGAGGAACGGGATCATCGCGGTGGCCACCGACACCATCTGGCGCGGCGACACGTCGATGTAGTCGACCTCCTCGGCACGCGCGAGCTCGGTCTCACCGCCCTTGGTGCGGACCAGGACGCGAGCCTCGGCGAACGAGCCGTCGGGGTTGAGCGTGGTGTTGGCCTGCGCCTTGACGTAGCGGTCTTCCTCGTCGGCGGTGAGGTAGTCGATCTGCTCGGTCACCCGGCCGTCGACGACCTTGCGGTAGGGCGTCTCGACGAAGCCGAAGGCGTTGATCCGGCCGTACGACGCCAGCGAGCCGATGAGGCCGATGTTCGGGCCTTCAGGGGTCTCGATCGGGCACATGCGGCCGTAGTGGGACGGGTGCACGTCACGGACCTCGAAGCCGGCCCGCTCACGCGACAGACCACCGGGGCCCAGCGCGGACAGACGCCGCTTGTGCGTCAGACCGGCCAGCGGGTTGGTCTGGTCCATGAACTGCGACAGCTGCGAGGTGCCGAAGAACTCCTTGATCGACGCCACCACGGGGCGGATGTTGATCAGGGTCTGCGGCGTGATCGCCTCGACGTCCTGCGTGGTCATCCGCTCGCGGACGACGCGCTCCATGCGGGCCAGGCCCAGGCGGACCTGGTTCTGGATGAGCTCGCCGACGCTGCGCAGACGGCGGTTGCCGAAGTGGTCGATGTCGTCGACCTCGACGATGACCTCGCCGTTGGCGCCCGGCATCGAGTCCTCGCCGGCGTGCAGGCGGACGATGTACTCGATCGTGGCGACGATGTCGTCCTCGGTCAGCGTGCCCTGCGTGATCTCAGAGTCGACCCCGAGCTTCTTGTTGATCTTGTAGCGACCGACCTTGGCCAGGTCGTAGCGCTTGGGGTTGAAGTAGAGGTTCTCCAGCAGGGTCTGCGCCGACTCCTTGGTCGGCGGCTCGCCCGGCCGCAGCTTGCGGTAGATGTCGAGCAGCGCGTCGTCCTGGCCGGCCGTGTGGTCCTTCTCCAGGGTCGCCCGCATCGACTCGTACTGGCCGAAGCGCTCGAGGATCTGGTCGTTCGTCCATCCCAGCGCCTTGAGCAGCACGGTGACGGCCTGCTTGCGCTTGCGGTCGATACGCACACCGACGCTGTCGCGCTTGTCGATCTCGAACTCGAGCCAGGCACCCCGCGACGGGATGACCTTGCAGCCGTAGAGGTCCTTGTCGGACGTCTTGTCGACGGAGCGTTCGAAATAGACGCCAGGAGAGCGAACCAGCTGCGAGACCACGACACGCTCGGTGCCGTTGATGATGAACGTGCCCTTCGGCGTCATGAGCGGGAAGTCGCCCATGAACACCGTCTGGCTCTTGATCTCACCAGTGGTGTTATTGATGAACTCCGCCGTCACGAACATCGGGGCGGAGAAGGTCATGTCCTTGTCTTTGCACTCGTCTACGGAGTACTTCGGCGGCTCGAACCGGTGGTCGCGGAACGACAAGGACATGGTCCCCGAGAAGTCCTCGATCGGACTGATCTCTTCGAAGATCTCTTCGAGACCCGACTGGGTCGGGACGTCCCTGCGCCCGGCCTGACGAGCCGCCTCTACCCGGGCCTTCCACTTCTCGTTTCCGAGCAGCCAGTCGAAAGACTCGGTCTGCAGGGCCAGAAGGTCAGGAACTTCGAGCGGCTCCTGGATGCGCGCAAAAGAGACGCGACGGGGACCAGCGGGTACGGCGGAGGCGTTGCGCGAGGCTGCCAACAGATGTCCTTCCGAGGGCTCGCGGCGGACTGACTACACGCACGCCAGACAACCTCGCAACGTGAGCAAGCATCGCGGGTCGTCAAAGGGCAGCGCAAAGGGGCAGTGTAGCCGAACGGCACACGCCTGTCCACTTCGCTCTCGCTGCATGCTCCACGTTGGTCGCAGCATCGCCCGTTCAGGCGGAAACGTCAAGCCCGCAAGCCCGACTTTCAGCCGCCTCAAGGGCCGGACGCTGGGTTTTCTCCCCTGCGTGACTGATCGCCTACCGCCAGGCCCAAGACGATACCCGCGAACGGGGGCGGTTAACGCTCCGTCACACCGGGGGTCGAACCCATACCGACAACCGATGTGGCTGTGACTTGGCTTACCCCGGTCTTGGGCTTCGCCAAACCAGAATTTTGGTAACAATTGAACGTAGCGACGCGCCCATCACCCGTCGGCCCTCAGGCGGTCCCGAGCAGTGTGGACATCCCGGACACCAGCCAGCGGGAGTCCTGCCGCTCCATGACGAACCTGGCGCGATTCTGCGTGAACTGCTGCTGCGGCCCCTCCCCGCCGGAGAGTTCCTTGACGGTACCAGTGTTCACGAAGAGCAGAACCTCCACGCGATCCGCGTCGGCCCGCTCCACACCCGCGCCCGCCACCGAGACGGTCTGCACGATCTTCTGTTCCTTCGCGTTCGGCACCAGCGTGGTGGCCAGCTGCTTGAACTGCCTGGTCAGCTCCCCCGTCGTGTACGCCCCCGCCCGCGCGAGGTCGGCCTCGACCGTCCGGTAGTTGTACGACAGCAGAGCGGGCGCCGCCTTCTTCGCGACGGCCACGGCCTCCGACGCGGCCGTCTCGGCCGCGCGCAGGTCACGCAGGTTGAACCACATGGTCGGCACCAGCACCGCGCCCGCCGCCACGAGGACGCTCAGCAGCATGATCGTGAACGCCCTCACGGCACCTGCACCACCTTCGACACCAGCCACCGGGCGCCGGACTTGGCGAGGTCCATCTGCCAGCGGTAGTAGCGCTCCTGGGGCGGGCTGTCGGAGCCGTCCCAGCGGATCTCCACGTCGCCCACGACGAGCACCCTCGCCACGGTGGCGGTCATGGTCGCGAGCGCCGTGGCGCGCAGCACACCGGTCTGGACCACCTTGTTGTCGACGGTCGTGGTCTTGAGCCTGCCGGCGTTGGCGACGTACTCGGCCCTGGCCGCCCCGGTGGAGGTGTCGAGGATGCGCCCCATGTCGGCGTCGACCGTGCGGTAGTCGAGCGACATCAGGTTCGTCGCGTGCGCGCCCGCGGCCTCCAGCGCCGCCCGTCTGTCGCCTGCCCTGCCCTGCTCGTCGCGCGCCTCCGCGGCGATCCACGCGCCCGTGCCGACGAGCACCGCGAGCACGCCGCTGAGCGCCGCGATGAGGATGCGGGCAGGCCGTACGGACAGTCCCGCCACGTCCGCTCACCCCTTCCGGCCCGGTCCGCCGGATCATAACGCGACACTCACGCCCGGAGCTCCCAGAACGACCGACCTGGTCTGCCACGCCACGTGCCGGGCAATCGACCCCGCCACGTGGATGCCCTCCGTACGGCCCTGAGAGCTCCGCTGAGCGGCTTTGGCGGCCGGCGCGTCAGGAATGCTCGGAACCCGCCAGAGCGCGCAGAGCGGGACGCAGCAGCCGGGCGAGGTCCTCCTGCGGCACCTCGCGAAGCTCCTCCAGCTCGAGCAGCTGGTGCCCCACCGTCACGCCGAGCATCACCACGGTCAGCAGCGCCGCCCGCAGCCGCGCGTCGTCGCCGGACAGCGAGCCGGCGACCCGGTCGATCTGCTCACCGAGCAGCCGCCGCGCCGACGCCGCCGCCTCGGGATGGGTGAGCATCGAGCGGAGCATGGCCAGCGAGCTCTCCGGCAGCCGCCCCATCTTGACGCCCAGGGTGCCGAGCACGTGCTCGACCACCTCGTCGGCGCCCGGCGCCTCCCCGCCGACCGGCGTCACGCTCACGGCCTGCTGGAAGAGCTGCTGCTTGCTGCCGAAGTACTGCATCACGAGCGCCGGATCGACGCCGGCGGCCCCTGCGACGGCCCTGATGGTCGCGCGCTCGTAGCCGACCTCGGCGAACAGCGACCTGGCCGCGTCGAGGATCCGCCCCTCGGTGCGGCGCCGCCTCTCGGCCCGCGGAACCACTTCGCCCACGCGACGACCCTACATGCGTTGACCCACGCCACTTTTTCGCTCTACGCTCGTTGAGTCAACACTTGTTGAGCGAATGGGACGGCCCATGGACATCGAGGACATCGTCAACGGCTACCACGCCGCCATGCTGCACAAGTCGGCCGACGACCTGGCGGCCCTCTACGCCGAGGACGGCCTGCACGAGTTCCCGTTCGGAGGGCTGCCGCCGTACGTCGGCAGGGAGCAGATCCGCGCCGGCTACCACGCGATGTGGGACTCCAGCGGCATGAAGGTCCAGGAGGTACGCCGCCTGGCGCTGCACTGCACGCAGGAACCCGGCGTCGTCGTCGTGGAACAGGACACGCACGTCACGGCCGGCGGCCGGTCGATCACCGTCCCCGGCCTGCTCGTCCTGCGGATCAGGGACGGCGAGATCGTCCACACCAGGGACTACATGGACACCAGCGCCATCGCCCGCGTACGCGCGGCCTGAGAAAACAGAAAGAGGCGGCACACCCGGCACCAGGGTGTGTCCGCCTCTTTCCGAAGAGCGTCTTGCGTGAAGTGAGGGAACTTACTTCACGGTGACGGTGGCGCCGGCGCCCTCGAGGGCAGCCTTGGCCTTCTCCGCCTGCTCCTTGTTGACCTTGCCGTCGAAGACCGGCTTCGGAGCGCCGTCGACCAGGTCCTTGGCCTCCTTGAGGCCCAGGGACGTGAGGGCGCGGATCTCCTTGATGACCTGGATCTTCTTGTCGCCGGCGGCCTCGAGGATGACGTCGAACTCGTCCTGCTCCTCAGCGGCGGCGGCCTCGCCACCACCAGCGGCGGCGGGGGCGGCGGCAACGGCGACCGGGGCGGCGGCCTTGACGTCGAAGACCTCTTCGAACTGCTTCACGAACTCGGACAGCTCGAGGAGGGTCATCTCCTTGAACGCGTCGAGCAGCTCGTCGGTGCTGAGCTTCGCCATGATGATTTCCTTACGTTAGGACTTGCTGAAAACTAGGTACGGGACCGCGGTCGTGCGGCAACCCCCGTGCTACTCGCCCGCCTCGTCGCGCTTGGCCCGCAGCGCATCGGCCAGCTGGGCCATCTGCGTGGGCAGCGCGGCGAACACCGCGGCAGCAGCGCTCTGCTTCGCCTTCAGGGCACCGGCGAGCTTCGCGAGGAGAACCTCGCGGGACTCGAGGTCGGCGAGCTTGGTGATCTCGGTGGCGTCGAGCGTCTTGCCCTCGAGGACGCCGCCCTTGATCACCAGAAGGGGGTTGGCCTTGGCGAAGTCACGCAGGCCCTTGGCAGCCTCAACGACGTCACCCTTGACGAAGGCGACGGCAGTGGGGCCGACCAGCAGGTCGTCCAGACCCATCACGCCGGCCTCGTTGGCCGCGATCTTGGTCAGGGTGTTCTTCGCCACGGCGAACTTCGCATTCTCACCGAGAGAGACGCGCAGCTCCTTGAGCTGAGCGACGGTGAGACCGCGGTACTCGGTCAGAACGGCGGCGCTGCTGCCTTCGAACTCGTTCTTGAGCTCGGCAACCGCTGTCGCCTTATCCGCCCTCGCCATGGGCCTCCTTCCAGATGTGCCACCGGCGAAGGACCCAGGAAATGAGAACAGCCCCGGCGCAGGGGCGCACGGGGCTCACGCACACGGATCACACCATGTGGAAAACTCGTATCACACCTGCGCTGGCCGTCCACATCACGTGGATCCTTCGGTCGCCAGGATTGGAGCACCTGACGACGACCGGCGGTCTTTGGCAACGACCAGAGTACGTGCTGGCCGCCGAGTTTCCAAATCGTTCTCAGTTGGTGGGGGCGCTCTGCGGCAGTTCGCCCACCTGGTCGGCCGGCGGGGCCTCGATGGAGACCGCCTTGTTGAAGTCCTTGAACAGCAGCGTGGCGTCGAGCGTGGCGCCCTGCTTGGAGCCGTTCATGGCCAGCTTGCGCGGCAGCCCGTCGGCGGCCACCCAGATGTCGAACGCGACGTCCTCCATCTCGGCGAGTCCCTTGCGGGCCTGCTCCTGCCGGTCGGCCGGCAACTGCTGGACGGCGACGTCCACGGGGAAGGTGCCGCTGTAGTGGGTGGCGTCCTCACCGTTGACGCTCTCGGTGCCGACGGCCTTGACGTCCTGCGAGGCCGTGACGAGCTGGGTCATGTTGCCGAGGTCGAACCGCTGGATCTGGTCGAGGAGCTGCCTCACCTCGGTGGAACCGCCCTGCTCGGTGAGCGGGACCTTGATCCACGGCTTGGACGAGCCGAGCAGGTCCTGGAGCGCCGAGACCTTGACGTACAGCGTGTCGCCCTGGAGCACGGCGCGGGCGCCGCCCGGCAGGCTGCGTCCGGCCATGTCGACGGTGTCCAGCGTGAGGTCGGCGGCGAGCTGCGGCTGGCTTTGGTAGACCATGCGCCCCTGCATCTTGCCCCCGCCCTGCTGCGGGTGCTTGACGTTGACGACGGCGTCCACCGTGTAGCTCGTGACCTGCGCGGTCTTCCGCGCGGCCTGGGTGAGCACCTCCGCCGCGGCCAGCTTGACCTGGATGGGCTGAACGTTCGATCCGCATCCGGCGACAGCGGCCACTACGAGTGCGGCCCCGGCCGCGGTCATACTTATCGTGCGCTTCAGCATGCTTTGACCTTACGTTTGCGTGGACTCGCCGTGGCGCCTTCCCGGCACAAATCAGGGAAAACCCGGGGTTCTCCCTAACACGGTCTGCACAGATCCCTCATATACCCCACCCCACCTGTACCTGGGCCCTCTACCCACCACAGCGAGGGACCCACATGGAACGGGCAGGCCGGGCCTGAACGCGAAAAAGCCCCACCCGGCGAACCGGGTGGGGCCCTTCGAGCTGGTGAGGCTGGGTCAGCCCTCGAGCTCGGCCGTGAGGCCGCGGGTGACGTTGGGGTCGACCGGGACGCCCGGGCCCATCGTCGTGGAGAAGGTGACCTTCTTCAGGTAGCGGCCCTTGGCGGCCGACGGCTTGAGACGCAGCACCTCGTCGAGCGCGGCGGCGTAGTTCTCGATGAGCTGGCGCTCCTCGAACGACGTCTTGCCGATGATGAAGTGCAGGTTGGCCTGCCGGTCGGTACGGAACTCGATCTTGCCGCCCTTGATCTCCGTCACGGCCTTGGCGACGTCGGGCGTCACCGTGCCGGTCTTGGGGTTCGGCATGAGGCCGCGCGGACCGAGGACGCGACCGAGGCGACCGACCTTGCCCATGAGGTCGGGCGTGGCCACCACGGCGTCGAACTCGTTGAGCCGGTTGCCCTTGGCGATCTCGTCGATCAGCTCGTCGGCACCGACGATGTCGGCGCCCGCCTCGCGGGCCGCCTCGGCACGGTCACCGGTCGCGAAGACCAGGACCCGGGCGGTCTTACCGGTGCCGTGCGGAAGGTTGACCGTGCCACGCACGATCTGGTCGGCCTTGCGAGGGTCGACGCCCAGCCGGAGCGCGACCTCGACGGTGGCGTCGAACTTGGTGGTCGACGTCTCCTTGGCCAGCTTCGCGGCTTCGACGGGCGAGTACAGCTTGTCGCGGTCGATTCTGGCTGCCGCGTCTTTGTGCGCCTTGCTGCGCTGCATTTCTTGACTCCTAGTGGTGTACGGGCCGGCCTTGCGACGGCCCTCCCACAACTGCTGGGAAGAGGTCTTACTCGGCGACGGTGATGCCCATCGACCGGGCGGTGCCGGCGATGATCTTCTCGGCCGCCTCGATCGTGGTGGCGTTGAGGTCGGGCATCTTCGTCTCGGCGATGCTGCGCAGCTGCTCGCGGCTGAGCTTGCCCACCTTGTCGCGGTGCGGGACCGCGCTGCCCTTGTCGAGACCCAGGGCCTTCTTGATCAGCTCAGGCGCCGGCGGCGTCTTCGTGATGAAGGTGAAGCTGCGGTCCTCGAAAATGGTGATCTCAACGGGGATGATGTTGCCCCGCTGGGACTCCGTGGCAGCGTTGTACTGCTTGACGAAGTCCATGATGTTGACGCCGTGAGGACCGAGGGCGGTACCCACCGGCGGCGCCGGGGTGGCCTGGCCAGCGGGAAGCTGGACCTTCACCAGTGCGGCGATTTTCTTCTTCGGAGGCATGTGTCCTTCTCCGGGTCCTTATTGCGATGCCGTCCGGCCCGCGGGCGCGGCCCGGACATGTCGGCGGCCGCCCTTCGCGAGGGGCGGCCGACCGAACGTCTAAGTGTATGTGATCGTCTTAGATCTTCGAGACCTGGTTGAACGAGAGCTCGACCGGCGTCTCACGGCCGAAGATCGACACGAGCACCTTGAGCTTCTGCGACTCGGGGCTGATCTCGCTGACCGAGGCGGGCAGCGTGGCGAACGGGCCGTCCATGACCGTGACGGACTCGCCGATCTCGAACTCGACCGCGGGGCCGGCGGCCGCCTTGGTCGTCGCCTTCTTGGCCTCTTCGCTCGGCTCGGGCGCCAGTAGCTTGGCGACCTCGTCGAGGCTGAGCGGGCTCGGCTTGTTGGACAGGCCCACGAAGCCGGTGACACCCGGCGTGTTGCGGACGGCCGCCCACGACTCGTCGGTCAGGTCCATGCGCACCAGCACGTAGCCGGGCAGCACACGCTCCTTGACCGGCACCTTCTTGCCGCTCTTGAACTCCTGGACGGTGTGCGTCGGCACCTCGACCTGGTAGATGTAGTCCTCCATGTTGAGCGACACGTTGCGGCTCTCGATGTTGGACTTCACGCGGTTCTCGTAACCGGCGTAGGAGTGGATGACGTACCACTCGCCGGGCTGACCGCGCAGCGTACTCTTGAACTCTTCGACGGGGTCGACGTCGGGAAGATCGGCACCCTCATCAGCGGAAGCCTCAGCCTCGGCCGTCTCGTCGCTCTCCGCGACCTCGGCCTCTTCGAGAGCCGACTCCTCGGCTTCCGCAGTGGCCTCTTCCAGCTCGTCGCCCCACTCGTCGCGGGGGTCCTCCGCCGGAACTGAAGACTCGGACACGGTGACTCTTCCTCTTTCGTCGTTTCGTCGAATCGAATGGCGACTCCGTCAGGCGTGCACCGGCGGCGTCTCGCTCAGGCTCCGCCGAAGATCCGGAGAACCGCCCATCCCAGGGCGCTGTCGAGCCCGTACACGATCGCGACCATGATCAGAACGAATACCAGAACGACCGTGGTGTAGGTGATGAGATCTTTGCGGGTAGGCCAGATGACCTTGCGGAGCTCGTTGACCACCTGGCGGTAGAAGAGGGCAGGAGAAGTGCGCGTCTTCTTTTCGCCACTGGGCTTGTCCGCGGTCTCGCCGCGCGTGTCGATCGCCACAGTCCTCACCTGATCTGTCGTATCCAACGCAGTTTTGCGGCGCGCTTACACGCCAATTATTGCGCGGACCGCACTCGCAGGGCACGAGGGACTCGAACCCCCAACCGCCGGTTTTGGAGACCGGTGCGCTACCAATTGCGCCAGTGCCCTATGTCGTTGACCAGACTACCCTGATCGACTCACTGCCTGGACCGATCCGCTCAGCGACATGCGGCGGAAGGACCAGGCGAAAGCATACGGGGGAATGCCCGGTACGTCGAACCCGAAACTGATCGCCCAGGTCACGCGCGTGTCGGGGTCGCGTGGGAGCATGGACACATGTCCACCCGACCCCGAATCTCCGCGCGGATCTCCGCGATTTCCGAGTCCGCCACGCTCGCCGTCGACGCCAAGGCGAAGGCGATGAAGGCCTCCGGGCGCCCGGTCATCGGCTTCGGCGCGGGCGAGCCCGACTTCCCGACGCCCGGCTACATCGTCGAGGCCGCGGTCGAGGCGGCTCGCGACCCGCGCTTCCACAAGTACACGCCCGCCGGCGGCCTGCCGGAGCTGAAGCAGGCCATCGCGGCCAAGACTCTGCGCGACTCCGGCTACGCGGCCGAGGCCTCGCAGGTGCTCGTCACCAACGGCGGCAAGCAGGCCGTGTACCAGGCGTTCGCGACGCTGCTCGACCCGGGCGACGAGGTCATCGTCGTGGCGCCGTACTGGACGACCTATCCCGAGGCGATCAAGCTGGCCGGCGGTGTCCAGGTCGACGTCGTGACCGACGAGTCCACGGGCTACCTGGCGAGCGTCGAGCAGCTGGAGGCGGCGCGCACCGACCGTACGAAGGTGCTGCTGTTCGTCTCGCCGTCCAACCCGACGGGGGCGGTCTACTCGCGCGAGGAGACCGTCGCGATCGGCAGGTGGGCGACCGAGCACGGCCTCTGGGTCGTCACCGACGAGATCTACGAGCACCTCGTGTACGGCGGCACCGAGTTCACCAGCATCGCCACGGCCGTGCCCGAGCTGGGCGACCGCGTGGTGATCCTGAACGGCGTGGCGAAGACGTACGCCATGACGGGCTGGCGCGTCGGCTGGCTGATCGGCCCGTCCGACGTGGTCAAGGCCGCGACCAACCTGCAGTCGCACGCCACCTCCAACGTCTCCAACGTCGCCCAGATCGCGGCGCTGGCGGCGGTGACCGGCGACCTGTCGGCGGTGGCGGAGATGCGTACGGCGTTCGACCGGCGGCGGCAGACGATGGTCAGGATGCTCAACGAGATCCCGGGCGTGTTCTGCCCGGAACCGAAGGGGGCGTTCTACGCATATCCCACGGTGAAGGAGCTGATCGGCAAGGAGCTGCGCGGCCGGCGGCCGCAGTCGTCCAGCGAGCTGGCCGAGCTGATCCTCGAGGAGGCCGAGGTGGCCGTGGTGCCGGGCGAGGCGTTCGGCACGCCGGGCTACTTCAGGCTGTCGTACGCGCTGGGCGACGACGACCTGGTCGAGGGCGTCAGCCGGATGGCCAAGCTGCTCTCGACGGCACGCTGAGGCGGGCCCGTCAACGCTCGGTGATGTCGTTGGCGAGCGGCTCCATCTCGGCGGCCAGGCCGGGCGTCGCGCCTATGTAGACGGCGGTGCCCGGCCGGTCGAGCCACATGAAGTTGCGCACGCCGGTGCGCGTGACCCAGCGCAGCGCCGGCTTGCCCTTGTACGCCGTCAGCGTGGAGCTGGCGACCAGCGTGGCGAACTGCTCGGGTTGACGCACGCCGCACACGACCCCGACGTAGAGCCGTTCGTCGTTGTCCCTCCATATGCGGCCCTTGACCTTCAGCGGCAGGTCGAGGCTGGGCAGGCTCGCGAACGAGCCGGCCGGCGCGAGGCCGGACAGCTCGGGCACCTCCACCCCGCGACCGCCGCCACATGACAGGGTGAGGTCGCCCGAGGCGAGGGACGAGGCGAGCGGCGAGCGGGAGACCCGTGGCCTGGGCACGGCGTCGTCGTCGGGTTCACTGGCGCGGCCGCTCCCCTGCGTGCTCGCGCCCGCACTGTGACCACCGCTGTGACCGGCGCTGTGACCGGTACTGTGGCCCTTACCGTGGCTCGCACTGTGGCTCGCCCGGGGGCTCGGGTGGTCGCTCCCCCGGTCGCCCGGCAGGCCCACGCCGCACGCCGAGAGCGCGCCCACCAGGCACAGGACGAACGCCGCCGCCGGTCGCCGCATCGTCCCCCCGTACGTCGTGGTTGTGGGTGAAGGGCTCTCTAGTCTCCTACAGAAGCGACAGGCGAAGGCCGCGCTCGCCAGGAGTTCGCGGCCGGGCGACCACGCCTTCCCGGCGCGCGAACGGGCCGATCCGGTGAGGGCCAGGTGGCAAGATATGCGAATGGCAAGGCCGCTGCACGCGCTTCCGAAAGCTCATCTCCACCTGCACTTCACCGGGTCGATGCGGCACTCGACGCTCATCGAGCTGGCCAGGGAGCAGGGTCTGCACCTGCCTGACGCGCTCGAACAGGACTGGCCACCCAAGCTGCGGGCGACCGACGAGCGGGGCTGGTTCAGGTTCCAGCGCCTGTACGACATCGCGAGGTCCGTGCTGACCAAGCCGGAGCACGTCTACCGGCTCGTCCGCGAGACCGCCGAGGACGAGGCGGCCGCCGGGTCGGGGTGGCTGGAGATCCAGGTCGACCCGTCCGGGTACGCCCAGCGGTTCGGTGGTCTGACCGCCACGCTGGAACTCATGCTCGACGCGGTGGAGCAGGCCGCGCGGCACGCGGGTGTCGGCATCGCGACGATCGTGGCGGCCAACCGCACCCGCCATCCGCTCGACGCGAACACCCTCGCCAGGCTCGCCACCCAGTACACCCACAAGGGCGTGGTGGGGTTCGGGCTGTCCAACGACGAGCGGCGCGGGCAGGCGAGGGAGTTCGAGCGGGCGTTCCGGATCGCCAAGCGGGGCGGGCTGCTGGCGGTGCCGCACGGCGGCGAGCTGATGGGGCCGCGCAGCGTGGCGCAGTGCGTCGACGACCTCGGGGCCGACCGGCTGGGCCACGGCGTGCGCGCGGCCGAGGACGAGTGGCTGATGCAGCGGCTGGCCGAGCGGCAGATCTGTTGTGAGGTGTGCCCGACGTCCAACGTGGGGCTGGGGGTGGCCGAGAGCTCGGAGCTCGTACCGGTGCGCCGCCTGTTCGAGGCGGGGGTGCCGATCGCGCTCGGGGCCGACGACCCGCTGCTGTTCGGCACGCGGCTGCTGGGTCAGTACGAGCTGGCCCGCGAGGTCTACGGCTTCGGCGACGAGGAGGTGGCCGAGCTGGCCCGGCAGTCCGTACGGTCATCGGCGGCCCCGGAGTCGGTGCGCAAGGAGCTGCTCAAGGGTGTGGACGACTGGCTGGCGGCCTCACCGGAGTGACCCGGCGATCCTGATGGCCTCCTCCTGCGTTCTCGCGCCTTCCAGGCGGAACGTGCGCGTGTCGTCGTTCCAGATGAGGGTGGGGCCGGCCTGGCGCAGGGGCAGCACGCTGCCGTCGGCGCGGCGCAGGTAGCCGAGCGGGTGCTCGCCGGGGATGTACCACGCGGTGCGGCCGTTCACCCGGGCGGGGACGGGCATGCGCGGGCCGAGCTGCTTGACGAACATCGGGTCGACGACGCCCTCCAGCTGGTCGAACCGGATGCCGTTCGGCCAGAACATCGACACGACCCTGCCGCCGTCGGACACCGTGGCGCGTTCCGGCGGGCCGAGCTCGGACGGGGCCTTGATCCCCGGCTTCCCCTGGAGGTCGGTCAGGGGGACGGTGTGCTCGCCCGGCAGGGCGGACGTGGTGGTGACGGGCGGTGGCGTGTCCTGCTCGACGCGCAGCTCGATCCCTGCGAAGCGCAGTACCCGTACCACGGCCTCTCTGCCCTGGGGGGTGGCCGCGGTGACGGCGACGACGGCGACCAGCACGGCCGCGATCACCGTCCACCGCCTCCGCGGCCCACGGCGGGGCAGCAGCCGTCGACCTCGGCCACCGCTCGGCCGCGCGGCGTCCGGGCGGGCCGCGCTCGGACGGGCGGCACGCGGGCCCAGGCGCGCGGCGCTCGGGTCCGGCCGCGCGGCGCTCGGGTCGAGGCGGGCTCGGACGGCCGCGGCCACGTCGGCGGGCGGCGGCGCGGGCACGTTGATCAGCGTGCCGAGCGCGACGAGCTCGGCCTCCAGCCCTTCGAACAGGACGTCACCTTCCGAGCCACCGCCGACCCCGCCCGCAGGCGGGCCGGCGGGCGGGTCATGCGGGTGGGACGGGGCCCCTCCCGGGTCGGACGACGAAGCGTGCGGGTCGTGCGGGTTCTGGGCGTTCTGCGGGTGCGTCGGAGTGTCTCGCGGGTCGGGTGGGGTGGCTGGGCGGTCAGGGTCAGGGGAGGTCATGGCCTACCTCCTTCCTCAGCCGGGCCAGGGCGCGGTGGGTGCTGGACTTGACGGTCCCGACGGGACGGTCGAGCACCTGGGCGGTCTCCGCTTCCGACAGCTGTAAGAAGTACCGGCACACCACCGCCTCGCGTTCCCGTTCCGGCAACGACCGTACGGCGGTCAGGAGGCGCGCGCGCCGGTCGGCGGCCAGGGCCGCGCCCTCGGGGTCGTCGGGCGCGACCGGGTCGGCGGTGGCGCCGACCCGCAGCGCCAGCTCGGTCCTGCGCCCGCGCGAGCGGGTCAGGTTGTGCGTCTCGTTGGCCACGATGCGCAGCAGCCACGGCCGGAACGGCGACTCGCGCCGGAACCCCGCGAGGGCGCGGAACGCCTTGACGAACGCCTCCTGGACGACGTCCTCTGCCTCGTCACCGGCGCCCAGCAGGGCCGCGGTGCGGTGGGCCAGCGGGCTGTAGCGGGCGACCAGCGCCTCGTAGGCGGCGAGGTCGCCGTCGAGGGAGCGCGCGATGGCCTCGTCGTCGTCCATGACTCACCAGATTCCACCGCAAAGCGCCCGTTCAGGGAAGGGCATTTGCGCGATCGTGTGAAACCCGCCCCGGCCCGGGGCATTAGACTCGGGCAATCCGTGAGCCCTTCGAAGGAACGGGATTATGTCTTCTGGGTATGACCGTGTAGTTCAACCTGCGGCCGGTGACGAGGCCCTGGAGAACCACCTGGGTGGGGATGAGGCCAGGAACTACCGGCAGTACGAGTTCGACATGGTCGCCCCCCACGTCGGCCGCTCGATGCTGGAGATCGGCTCGGGTCTCGGCCACTTCGCCGAGCAGTTCCTGCCGCGGCTCGACCGCCTGGTGGTCAGCGACTTCGACCCCTACTGCGTCGAGCAGCTGGAGAAGCGCTTCGCCGGCCGCGACGACATCAGCGTGCTGCAGTTCGGGCTGCCGACAAACATCCCGCTCGAGGACAAGGTCGACACAGTCGTCATGATGAACGTCCTCGAGCACATCGAGGACGACGCCGAGGCGCTGCGCTCGCTGGCCAGGGTCACCCTGCCGGGCGGACGGATCATCATCTGGGTACCCGGCTACATGCAGCTGTACGGCGACTTCGACCGCAAGGTGGGCCACGTCCAGCGCTACACCCCGAAGACGCTGGGCGCCGCGGTGGCCAAGGCGGGGCTCGACGTCGAGGTGCTCAAGCCGATCAACTTCCTGGGCGGCCTCGCCTGGTGGGTGGCGGTGCGCCGGGGCGGCGTCGGCTACCCCGACCCGCGCCTTGTCAAGATCTACGACCGCACGGTGGTGCCGCTGACGCGGCTCATCGAGCGGTTCTTCCGGGTGCCGTTCGGGCAGACGGTGCTCTGCGTGGCGCGCGTGCCGCAGCAGCGCTGAGCGGTCCGCCCCGGGAGGCCCGGGGCGGGACTCACTTGATCGAGCCGGCGGTCAGGCCGCTGACGACCTTGCGTTCGATCAGCGCGAACAGGATGATCACGGGGATCGTCGCGATCACCGAGCCGGCGAACAGGTTCTGCCAGTCGACCTGGTACTGCCCGATGAACGAGTTGAGCGCGACCGGCAGCGGCTTGTTCTCGCTCGACGTGGTGAGGGTCAGCGCGACCACGAACTCGTTCCAGGCGGCGATGAACGTGAAGATGAGCGCGGTGATGACGCCCGGCATGGCGAGCGGCAGGGTGATCCGAAACAACGCCCCGAAACGGCCGTTGCCGTCGATGAACGCCGCCTCCTCCAGCTCACGCGGGATCGACGAGAAGTAGGCGTTGAGGATCCACACCGCGAATGCCAGGTTGAAGCCCCCGTTGACGAGGATCAGCGACCAGGTCGAGTCGACCAGCCCGAACTGGTAGAACTCCCGGTAGATGCCGACGACCATCGCCGTGGGCTGGAACATCTGGGTGATCAGCACGAGGATGAGGAACGCCGTGCGTCCCCTGAACCGGTGCCGCGCCGAGTAGTACGCCGCCGGCAGCGCGACGAGCAGCACGAGCACGGTCGCCCCTGCGGCGACCTTGATCGTCACCCACAGGTTGCCGGCCAGGCCGCTGCTCCAGAAGTCGGTGAAGTTCGACCACACCCACTCGTCCGGCCAGAACGACACGTCGCGCAGCGACTCCTGCGACCGCAGCGAGGTCAGCACCATGACCAGGTACGGGAACAGGAACAGGAACGCGATGACGTACGCCGAGGCGGCGATGACGACGGTCTTGAGCTTCGGCAGGCGGCGGGTGGCGCCCCGGCCGGGCCTGGCCTGCGGACGGGAGCCCGTCCGCGCCGGCGCGGTGTCGACGGCCATCACGCCACCTCCTTGTTCCACCGCGAGACCCGCAGGAAGATCACGGTCAGCACGATCACCATGCCGAAGTTGACGACGGACATGGCGGCCGACTCACCGATGTCGGAGCCCTTGAGGATGTACATGAAGATCGTCGACGTGGCCGTCGAGTAGCCCGGCTGCCCGTGGGTCATCGCCCAGATGATCGGGAAGCTGTTGAAGACGTTCATGATGTTGATCAGCGCCGCGACGGTGAGCGCGGGGCGCAGCAGCGGCAGCGTGATCGACCAGTACGTACGGAACCGGCCGGCGCCGTCCATCTTGGCGGCCTCGTACACGTCGGACGGGATGGTCGCGAGACCGGCCAGCAGCGCGTACGTGGTGAAGGGGACCGACACGAAGACGGCCACGAACACCAGCCACGGCATGGCGGTCGAGGCGTCGCCGAGCTGGTCGGCGGCGGCCCCGCCCATGGCGTCGATCAGCCCGAGCTTCACCCGGATCTGGTTGATCACGCCGACCTCGGGGTCGAGCATCCACTTGAAGATGATCGCCGTCATCAGCACCGACGCGGCCCACGGCGCGATGAGCGCCCACCGGGCGACCTTGCGCAGCGGGAAGTGCTGGTTGAACAGCTGGGCAAGGGCCAGCGAGACCACCACGGTGAGCACGACGACCGCGACCACCCAGATGACGCTGCGGAGCATGATGTCGGCGAAGTCCTTCTCGCCGAACAGCTTGACGTAGTTGTCACCGGCGGTCCACCCGCGCACCACGCCCAACCGGCTGATCTCGAGGAACGACGACCTGATCATCTCGATCACCGGCCAGATCACGACCAGCGCGATCAGCACGATGGCGGGCCCGACCCAGGCGAGGGGTTCGAGGGCGCGCAACCTTCTCATGGAACACCTTTCCAGGACGGTACGGCCGGCGCGGGCGGGCGCCGGCCGTACGCGGATCCCGTGTGGGTCAGCCGTTCGCCGACTCGGCGGTCTTCTGCAGCTCGCCGAGGACCGCGGCCGGGTCGTCCTTGACGGCGCCGCCGATGGTCTGCTTGATCGCCGTGTTCACCGTGGGCCAGTTGTGGTCCTGGAACGGGTAGAAGCTGGCGTTGGGCAGCGCGTCGAGGAACGGCTTGAGCTGCTCGTCGCCCGACAGCTTCTGGATGCCGCCGTTGGTGACGGGCAGCAGCTTGTACAGCTCGGAGATCTTCTCGGCGGCGCTGCCGGTGTAGAAGAAGTCGAAGAACTTCTTGATCTCGGCGGCGTGGCCGTTCTGGTTGAACGCCATGATCCAGTCCATGACGCCGAGCGTGGTGTCGAGCGGGCCGGTCTTGCCGGGGATCGGCACGATGCCGTAGTTCTTCAGGCCGGCCGCATCGAAGATCGGGATGGACATGGGGCCGCCGTTGACCATGCCGACCTTGCCGGCGCCGAAGTCCTCCCAGACCGTCTTGCGGTCCTTCGTGCCCGGGTTGGGGGTGGTCAGGCCCGCGTCGACCAGGCCCTTCATGTAGGTGAAGGTCTCGACGTTCTGCGGCGAGTTGATCGCCCAGTTGCCCGAGGCGTCCTTGTAGCCGCCGCCGTTGCCGAGCATCCACAGGAACGACTCGGCCTGGGCCTCCTCCTGGCCGAGCGGCAGGCCGAACGGCTGCGTCACGCCGGCGGCCTTGAGCTTCTCGGCGGCGGCCTTGAGCTCGTCCCAGGTCTTCGGCGGCTCGGCGATGCCGGCCTTGCTGAACAGGTCCTTGTTGTAGAACAGGGCGCGGGCCGAGGAGACGAACGGGATGCCGTACGCGGTGCCGTCGACCTTGCCGAAGTCGGCGAACTTCTGCAGCAGGTCGCCGGAGACGTTCGGCGAGAGGACCTCGTCGACCTTGTAGAGCAGTTTGTCCTGGACGAAGCCGGAGTAGTCGCCGGTCTGCAGGATGTCGGGCGCCTGGCCGTTCTGGACCATGGTGGCGACCTGCTTGTCGATGTCGTTCCAGTTGATGACCTGGACGTCGACCTTGATCGTGGGGTTGGCCGCCTGGAACTCGTCGACGACGCCCTTCCAGAACGTCTCGCCCGAGTTGGGCTTGCCGGGGCCGTCGCCGTAGTCGGCGGCGACCATCTTGAGCGTGACCTGACCGTCGCCGCCGGCCTGGGTGTCACCTCCGCCGCCAGACCCGCCGGAGCCGCAGCTGGACAGGACCAGCACCGTGGCAAGGCCGAGAGCGGCGCCGCCCACAAGCTTCATGTTCACTGGAGATACCGCCTTCTCGTCGGGCGGGTGGACACTGGTCCGTACCAGCCCTGGGGGGATGGGGGCGTGCGAACACAGGGCTCGCTCGCGTTTGCGTCAGCGTAAGCCCGAATTCACCAGGCGGTCTATACCGCGTCATTGCGGTTTGGCAACACTGAGGACACCCTCCGGGACTCACCGGTCTAGACCGGTCTCAGTGAATCTTCCGCCGGACGTCCTCACCGCCGTCCGGCGTGCCGATCCACGGGCCGTCGATAGACGGGTCGAGGACGCCCTCCTCCACGAACGTGTAGCGGCCGTCGAGCACGTACCCCGCGAGGCGGACGTCCTGGCTGTCGCTGTTGTCCCACAACTGCTCGAAGAGCCCGTCCACCCGTTTGCGCGCCTGGTGGCAGAAGGTGTCGGCCAGCTCGAACGGCCGGCGTCCGAGGTCCTTGGCGTCCTCCACGGCCTTGACGCAGGTGGCCGTCATGGCGAACAGCTCGGCCCCGATGTCCACGATGCGGCCGAGGAAGGACTGCTTGTGCTCCAGCCTGCCCTGCCAGCGCGACATGCCGTAGAAGGTGGACCGCGCGAGCTTCCTGCTGGTCCGCTCCACGAAGCGCAGGTGCCCTGCGAGGGGGCCGAAGGCGGCGTACGAGGTGGGCAGGTTGCCGGTGCCGGCCACCAGCGACGGCAGCCACCTGGCGTAGAAGGCACTGGCCCGGCGCAGCGCCTCGGCGCGCTCGCCGCGGGAGGCGTCGGGGTTGATCAGCTCCCCGGCGGCCGACAGGTGGGCGTCCACCGCCTCACGCGTGATCATCAGGTGCATGATCTCCGATGAGCCCTCGAAGATGCGGTTGATGCGGGAGTCGCGCAGCATCTGCTCGGCCGGCACCCCGCGCTCGCCGCGCGCCGCGAGCGACTCGGCGGTCTCGTAGCCGCGTCCGCCGCGCATCTGGACCAGCTCGTCCAGCGCCCGGTACGACATCTCGGAGCCGTACAGCTTGGCCAGAGCGGCCTCGATCCTGATGTCGTTGCTGCGGTCGTCGGCGAGGCGGGCGGTCAGCTCCATGACCGCCTCCAGCGCGTACGCGGTGGCCGCGATGAACGCGATCTTGGTGGCGACGGCCTCGTGCCGGCCGACCTTGCGCCCCCACTGGATGCGCTCGTTGCCCCACTCGCGGGCGATCTTCAGGGCCCACTTGATGGTGCCCGCACACGTCGCGGGCAGCGACAGGCGGCCGGTGTTCAGCGTGGTCAGGGCGATCTTCAGGCCCTGGCCCTCCTTGCCGATGAGGTTTCCGGCCGGGACCCTGACCTGGCGGAACTCGGTCACGCCGTTCTCGATCCCGCGCAGGCCCATGAAGGCGTTGCGGCGCTGGACGGTGATGCCGGGAGAGTCGGCCTCGACGACGAACGCGCTGATCTTCTTGCCGGTGCGGGCCATGACCACGAGCAGGTCGGCGACGACGCCATTTGTCGTCCACAGCTTGACGCCGTCGAGCACGTACTCGTCGCCGTCGCGGACGGCGGTGGTGTGCAGGCGCGCCGGGTCGGAGCCGACGTCGGGCTCGGTCAGCAGGAACGCCGAGATCTCGCCGCGCGCGCACCGGGGCAGGAACTCCCGCTTCTGCTCCTCGGTGCCGAAGAGCTTGAGCGGCTGCGGCACGCCGATCGACTGGTGCGCCGACAGCAGGGTGGCCAGCGCGGGGCTGTAGGAGCTGACGAGCATGAGGGAACGGCAGTAGTACAGGTACGGCAGGCCCAGGCCGCCGTACTGCCGCTCGATGGTGATCCCGAACGCGCCGAGTTCCGCGAGGCCCTTCACCACCTCGTCGGGGATCTGCGCGGTGCGCTCGATGAGCGCGGGGTCGACGTGCGCCTCCAGGTAGCGGCGCAGCGCGCGGACGAACTCCTCGCCGCGCCGCGCGTCCTCGGCGGGCAGTGCGGGCACCGGGTGCACCAGCTCGAGCCGGTAGTCGCCGAGGAACAGTTGCTTGCCGAAGCTGGGACGCGTCCACTCCTTCTCGCGCGCCTGCTCGCCGACCTCCCTCGACTCGGCGTACCCGGCCTGTTCCGCGGCCTTGAGCTCCGGCTTGGTGTGCTCGGTCTCGGTCATGGCACTCTCCCGACGTCCGTCGTGTGGTGTAGGAGTACTGCCCGCGTCACGGCGTCCTGCGCCCGTTTATAACCCGATTTTGTACGACCGGCGAGAGTTGGCGCTTCGACCACTTGACCTTCGTCAAGGTCGTTTCCCCGACGGATGGCACATGTCCGCGGGGGTGTCCCGTCCCTAGGTTTCTCCTGCACACCTGAACGGAGAAACCCTGTGAAATCCCTGCTGATCGGCCTGTCTGCCGCTTTGTCCCTGCAGCCCTCCCCCGCCGACTTCGACGCCTACCTGCGCCAAGCGGTCGAGGCGACCGGGCTGCCGGGCCTGTCCGTGGTCGTCACGCACGACGGCGAGATCGTGCACGCCGCCGGGTACGGCCACGACTCCGACGGCAAGCCGGTCACCGCCGACACCCCCATGCGGGTGGCGTCGGTGAGCAAGTCGTTCACCGCGATGGCCGTCATGACGCTCGTCGAACGCGGGAAGATCGACCTCGACCAGCCGGTGGCGAAACAGCTTCCCGGCTTCACCATGGCCGACCCGCGGGCGGCCCGGATCACCGTTCGCCAGCTGCTCAACCAGACCTCAGGCCTGTCGGACCGTACCGTGGACATCCCCGCCACCGAGGACGCGAGCTCGCTCGCCGACCTCACCGCCCGCCTGGCCGGCTCCCGCCTCGCCGCCGACCCCGGCACCCACTGGGAGTACTGCAACGTCAACTACGACCTGGCCGCGCGCCTGGTGGAGGTGGCGAGCGGGCGCTCGTTCGAGGATTACCTGCGTGACAAGGTGTTCGGGCCGCTCGGCATGACGTCCAGCTCCGTCACCGCCGACAACGTCGCCGACGGGTACAACTCACTGTTCGGCGCCTGGCTGCCACGCCCCGAGCTGCCCGCCTTCCTCGACGGCAGCGGCGCGGGCGGGGTCGTCACGACCGCCGCCGACATGGGCCGATGGCTGATCGCGCAGTCCGGCGGCTCGACGCTGGTCGAACGGGACAGCCTGGAGACCATGCACCGGACCACCGAGCTGCGCCCGTACGGCATGGGGTGGGGGGTGGAGGAGGACACCGGTCAGCTCGTGCACTCCGGCAACCTGTTCACCCACACCGCCGTGGAGGCCGTCTCCCCCAAGACCGGCTACGGCTTCGCCGTCATGACGAACAGCGCCGCCCTGTATGACGACACGTACGACATCATGCGCGGACTGACGGCGCTCAGCGAGGGACGGACACCGGAACCGGTCGGAGGTGACCGCACGCTGTTCGAAGCGGTGCTGGCCGGGATCGCGCTGCTCAGCGCGGGTCTGGGCGTGTTCGGCGTGACGCGCGCGCGGCGCTGGGCCGCCCGCCGGGCGGCGCGGCCGCGGTGGCGAGCGTGGGCGCGGCTCGTGCCCGCGCTGGTCCCGGCGGCGGTGCTCGCCGCGTACCCCGACCTTGTGTCGGTGCTCATGAACGGGCGGACGGTCACGTGGGCGCAGCTCACGTACTTCCCCGCGCCCTTGTCGATCACGCTGCTCGTCACGGCGCTCGCGGGAGCGGCGGTGGCCACGGCCCGCCTGATCGCCCTGCGCTCGCGGCGCCGTTAATTCGGTTGCACGGCCCCGGTACGGCTCGTAGCCTCATGGGCATGCGCCTTTACCTGTGATTCGCGGGGCTTTCCACAGCCCGCAGCCTCAGCCCTGTCCAGCCCAGACGCGGCAGCTGAGCCTGTCGACCGGCCGTCGAGCCGCGTCGTGAACCACATGAAGGAGCATTCGTATGCGTACCCGTTCCACCAAGAAGGGCCGGCCCCAGATCCCGGTGGCCCGGCCCCTGCCCAAGATGCCGCAGCGGCCCATCGCGCCGCCCCGCCGCATCCCGCCCAAGGGCCGCTAGATCCACTACCTGGATGGGTAGTACCGCGGGCGCCGCCTCCCCCTTACGCCTGGAGGCGGCGCCCGCATCTCTCACAGCCTCTCGATGATCGTGACGTTGGCCTGGCCGCCGCCCTCGCACATCGTCTGCAGGCCGTACCGGCCGCCCGTGCGCTCCAGCTCGTGCAGCAGCTTCGTCATGAGGATCGCGCCCGTGCCGCCCAGCGGGTGGCCGAGGGCGATGGCGCCGCCGTTCGGGTTGACCCGGGACGGGTCGGCGTCGAGCTCCTTCATCCAGGCCAGCGGCACCGGCGCGAACGCCTCGTTGATCTCCACGACGTCGATCTGGTCGATCGTCATGCCGGCCTTCCGCAGCGCGCGCTGCGTCGCGGGGATCGGCGCGGTCAGCATGTAGACCGGGTCGTCGCCCATGAGCGCGAGCTGGTGGATGCGGGCCCGCGGGGTGAGCCCGTGGTCCCTGACCGCCTGCTCGGAGGCGATCAGCAGCGCGCCAGAGCCGTCGGAGATCTGCGAGGACGTGGCCGCGGTGATCTGCCCGCCCTCCTTCAGCGTCTTCAGCGCGGCCATCTTCTCGAGCGTGGTGTCCGGCCGCGGGCCCTCGTCGTCCTCGACGCCGTTGATCGGCGCGATCTGGTCCCTGAAGTAGCCGTTCGCGATGGCCTTGCCCGCCCGCTGGTGGGACTCGAACGCGTACTGCTCCAGGACGTCGCGGGACAGGCCCCACTTCTCGCACATCAGCTCCGCGCCGCGGAACTGGGAGATCTCCTGCTTGCCGTACCGCTCGACCCACTTCTCCCCGAACGGGAACGGCATGCCCAGGTCGAGGGCGGCCTTGATGGAGGAGCCCATGGGCACGACACTCATCGACTCGACGCCCGCCGCCACCACGAGGTCCTGCGTGCCGGACAGGACGCCCTGCGCGGCGAAGTGGATCGACTGCTGCGACGAGCCGCACTGCCGGTCGATCGTGACGCCGGCCGTCGTCTCGGGCAGACCCGCCGACAACCAGGCGTTACGGGCGATGTCCATGCTTTGGGGGCCGAACTGCATGACGCACCCCATGATGACGTCCTCGACGGCCGAGGGGTCGACGCCGGTGCGCTCGATCAACGCCTTGAGCGTGTGAGCGGCCAGGTCAGTGGGGTGGACGGTGGAAAGGCCGCCCTTCTTCTTGCCGACGGGCGTGCGGACCGCCCCGACGATGTACGCCTCTGCCACGGTACCTCCTGGAAACCGAGCATTATTCGGTTACTACTGGCAGCGTACAACAGAACAGCGTTCTGGTGTCTGGTCGCGGTTACGCCTCGTCCTCTGCGGACGTGGCGGCGTCCTCCGGCGCCACGAGGTCCTCTGCGGCGTCGACCCGGAACCGCCAGCGGTCGACGGCGATGCCGTTCAGCGCCTCGGCCAGCTGCAGCGCGAGCGCCCCCAGCTTCACCGGCTCGGCGCCGCGCAGCTCGATCGCGGTCAGCTCGCCGGCGAAGGGCAGCAGCTCCTGCACGGCCGGCGGCTGACCCTTCTGCGGCACCAGCGCCGCCCTGATGTCGCCCGCCGTGAAGACGAAGTCCTCCCCCTCCTCCAGCAGCGGAGCCAGTTCCTCGGCGGTGGGCCGTACCGGGACGATCACCGCGGGGCCGGTCGCGCCCTCGTCGTCGGCGGGATCGCTCACCACGCCCCGGCACACCGCGAGCCCGCCGAGCCGGAAGGCCAGCCCCTCCGCCAGGTGCCGGTCGAAGAAGTCGACCGGCAGCGGGCCCTCGGCGACCACCCGCACCGCCCACACCTGCTCCAGCGCGCCGCCCGCCAGGTCGGCCTCCGCCTCGACCGGCGCGCACACCCGTACGTCGCCGGCCACGACGTCGCCGCCCTCACTCCTGGCCGACGGATCGGCGAGGCGGACCAGACGCAGCACCTCACCGTGCTCAGGTTTGGCGGGCAGTGCCGCCGTGGGGCCAGTACGCAGTCTCCGCTTCGCCATCCAGCCCATGTCCGCCTCCGTGATCAGCTTCGATAGGAGCTCGTCATCGTCGCGTACACGATGACGTTGTCCGTGTAGTGCCCGGTCGAATGGTTGTACGCACCACCGCAGGTGATGAGGTGCAGCTGCGCGTTCTCCTGCTGCCCGTACACCCGCTGGGTGGGGAACGTCTTCTTGTCGGCCTGCTCCACGCCCCCGACCGTGAAGACCGCGGTCGTCCGGTCCTGGCGCTTGACCTCGATGATGTCGCCGTTCTTGAGCTCGGGCAGGCGGGCGAACACCGCGGCGCGGGTCCGCGTGTCCTTGTGCCCGAGCAGCACCGCCGGCCCCGCCTCACCGGGGGTGGACATGTCGCGGTACCACCCGACCAGGTTGGGGTTGTCCGCGGGCGGCACCTCGATCGTCCCGTCACGCCGCAGGCCGACGGACTTGATCGGCGCGTTGATCCCCAGCCGCTTGATCACGATGCGGACGGGGGTCGAGGGCAGCATCGGCGGCGCCGGCTTGATCTGCGGGAGCGGCGGCGGCAGGTCGGGGTCGGCCTGGAACATCGCCTGCTTCGGCTGCCCGCTCGGCTTGGGCTGCGCCGTCAGCGCCAGGCTGTCACGGTTGCTCGCCAGGCCGTACTCCTCGGGCGAGCGCAGGACGATCAGCAGGCCGGCCACGACCGTGACGACGCCGGCGACGGCCGCCACGATGAGCACCGCCCGCAGCGCCACGCTCCCCTTGTCCTCGGGTGGCGGCACCGGGTCGACGCCGCCCCCGTACGGATAGTGCCCGGACACTGCGGCTCAGCCCCTGACGGCACGTCGCCGCATGACCAGCCCGCCCACTGCCGCGGCCGCGATCAGCGCGGTGCCGGTGAGGATGAACGTCCGCCCGTCAGGCCCGGCCATGCCGCCGGCACCGGTGTCGGCACCCGCCTTGGGAGTACGGGAGCTCCGCGTGCTGGTCGCGGACGAGGGCGTCACGGTGACGGTCGCGGTCGTGGTCAGGGTCGGCCGCGGACTCGTCGTGGTGGCAGTCGGCGTAGGCGACGGCGTGCTGTTGCCCACCGTGAGCGTGTAGGTCTTGAGGCTGGACGCGTTCTGCACGGCGCACTGGATGCTCGGGGTGTTGCCGATGTTGCCGGTGGCACTGTTCGCGCCGAAGTTCACGGCTGCCGGCTTCACGGTCGCCGTGCCGGCCGTGGTGGACGTGGTCTTGAGCTCGATGTCCTGCGTGGGCAGCGGAATGGGCTGGTTAGCGACGATCGTGCCGGTCGTGCCCTCGCCGGTCGCGGAGGTCAGATTCGTGATCCCGGTCAGCGACGCGTAGGCGAAGATCTTGGGCGAGATGGTCTGACCGGTGGCGGGCGCCTTGAGCTCCTTGCCCTGCGTGTAGACGCCCCTCCACTTTATGATCATCTGCTGGTTCACGGCGGCAGAGGTCGGCATGGTCAGCGTGACCTTGATCTCGACGTTCTGCACGTTCGTCGTCTCCGGCCCGACACACCGGTACTGCACGAGGTCCGTGAGGTTGCCGTTGCCCCCACCCGTGCCGATCGGGATCTCGAAAGCGGTCTGCTGCGGGTTGGTCTGCAGGGTGCAGGTCGTCTTGGCGTTGGTGTCCGTGCTGAGATTCAGGGTGAGGGTGCCTGGCATCACCTTGACAGGAGTTGTCGCAGTCGACAGAACCGTGCCCTGATACGTGACGCTGTCTCCGGGAACTGCCGTTTCGCCCAACTGAACCGAGTCCAAGACCTGTGGACTCGTGGCGTTCGTGAAAGTGACGCCTGTCGGAGTCATCTGCAAGGTGACCTGCACGTCGGCGTTGCCCGTGGCAGCGGTCCTCAGCGTCAAGTCGGGGATGTCGACCGTCAGCTCGAGGCTCTGGCCGACGGACACCGTGTCCGGCGCACTCAACCCCACCCTGAACTGGCCCGTGATGGCGAAGGGCCCACTCGAGCACGTGTAGATGTACTCCTTCTCCACCGCCGCAAACGCCGGCGTTGCGGTCGCGAAGATCGAGCACACGAAGACGACGAGCGTGCCCATCAATCCCAAAGCGGATGTCTTGCGGGCGCGGTGGCGCCACGCCTGGGACTTAAGCACGGGTCCTTCTCCGTTTCCAAGCAGGGTAAACAGTCGAGCCAGAATCTCAGCCGTTGGTCACAGCTAGGTAGAGATCTTACGAACTGTCCCTGGCAACTTACCGCAAACGGCCAAATCGGCCCCAAGTTCCCTTTAACCGGCCTTCTTCGACAACGTTGCGTACACCACGATGTTGTCCGTGTAGCTGTGAGCCTTCTGGTTGAACACCCCGCCGCACGTGATGAGCCGGAGCTCGGACCCGTCCGCGTTGCCGTACACGCGCTTGGTCGGGAACGCGTTCTTGCTGGCCTGCTCGATGCCGCTGACGGTGAACTCCACCACCTTGCCGTCCGACCGGTACACCTTGATCTTGTCGCCCCTGGCCAGCTCGCGCAGGCGGTCGAAGACGGCGGGGCCCTTGCGGGTGCTGACGTGCCCGTTGATGATCGACGGCCCGGCCTCACCGGGGAGCGGCGAGTACCGGTACCAGCCGGTCCGCCCCGGTGTGCTCAGCGACGGGACGCCGAGCTTGCCCTTCTTGTCCGTCGTGACCATGCCGACGGGAGCGTTCACCTTGATCTTCGGGATCGTGATCCGGACCGGCCTCGGCCGCGACTTGGCCGCCGACGTCCCGCCCCGGGCGGTCGTGCTCTTCTTGACCGTCGTGACCGGCTCGATCGGCGCAACGAGCGGGGCCGCGGGCGGCGGCGGCGGCGCGTCGAGGCGAGCCGGGGTCAGCGGCGCGTCCTTGCCGCCGGGCCCCACGGTGGGAGCGAGGACGAACGCGCCCGCGTTCTGCACGCCCACCGGGGTCGGCGTGGTCGGCGTGGGCCGCGATTCGGCCGCGAGCGGCGTCGAGCCGTCGTCCACCTGCGGCGCCAGCGACAGCAGGCTCACCATGACGATGCCGACCCCGGCGAGCGAACCGGCGATCAGCAGCCCCGGCAACGCGCGCTGCATGGGCGTCTTCTCCCCGGCCATCAGCTCGCTCCCCCCGCGTGCGCGGCGCCACGCCTGCGCATCAGCAGTCCGCCGCCGGCGGTTCCCATCACGACGACCATGCCGACGGCCATGAGCCCGTACGGCACCTCGTTCTCCTCGGGCGCCTCACCGGTGTCGACGCCGCCGCGTGGCGTCCTGGCCACCTGCGCCCGGTAGTACTTGGTCGCCGTGGGCGACGCACTCGTCGGCGTGACGCTGGCGGACGTGGACACCTGCGGGTTGACGATCACCTGCCCCAGCCCATCCTCGATCTGGTTCCCGCCACCACCCGGCGGCTGCTGCTCGTCGCCTCCCGGCGGGTTCTCCGGGTCCTCGTCCCCTCCGCCCGGCGGCTCCTCGTCGTCTGGAGGCTCCTCGCCACCCGGGTCCTCTCCGGGCGGATCCGTGGGCTCGGCCCTCTCACCGACGGTCACCACGATGGTGGGCGGGTTGTCGATCGGCTTGCAGAGAGCGCTGTGGTAGCCGGTCGGCGTCTGGGCGGTGGTGGTCGAGACCTCGAAGGCGTCCACCCACATGAAGCCCTCGCCGGACACCTTCTCGATCTTGATCGTGTGCTTGCCGTAGTTCAGGCCGGACCACTCCCACAGCGTCTTGCCGCCGTCGAGGTCGTCGTTGACGGGCACGTCGCTTTCGTCACGCGAAGGGTCGATGGTGGCGACGGGAAGGTCGTCAAGGTGGATCTTCACCTTGCTGGAGTCCTTGTCCGTCGGGCCGATGTACTTCACACCGGTGCCGACGAACGTCAGCATGGCGGTGGCGCCTTCGTTTGCGGTCTCGTGCAGGTCGTTGTGCACGTGGTTCTCAGACGCGGGAAGGTCGTCCTTCGACTCCCATCCGTTGCTGCTGTAGACGATCCGCATGTCGCTCGGGTTGTCCGCGTCGTCGCCGTCGTTCACGACGACCTCGCCATCCGGCGGAGTGAAGTCGAGCTCGATGTTCCCCGGAGTGAGGCTGATGGTGCCCGCCCGGCCGACCTGGCCCGGGTCGTTGATCATTTCCGGCAGCATGAGCGTGTCGTCCGGCTCCAGGGGGCCGTGCGAGTCGGAGACACCGCGCGGCTGCAGGATGCCCTGCCAGCTGCTGCGGTGGGTGACATTGCCCTTGGCGTGAACCTCGCCACCCTCGCCGAAATAGCCGGGCGCCTGGAGCCGCCGGGGATCGTCGGCGTAGGCGAGCTTCCAGGTGAGGTTGAGCGGATCGCCCACGGACAGGTCCGTGGCGAAGGTCAGGTTGGTGGTCAGCTTAACTGGACCGTTCCTGACGATGCTGCTGGCCCCGACCGGGTCACACAGGTAGTCGACCACGACATCGGCCGGAGCTGCCGAGGCGGGCACCTGAGGGAGGACGACCATGCCTAACGTGGCCGCAGATCCCACCGATGCGGCGATCAACGCCTTGCGCAAGCGCTTCACGGAGACTCCGATCAACCACGGACAGACCGACGGTCGATCTTAGAGTCGCAAACCCCTATAACACAGGCTGATTCGTGCATCGGCTGGCACTTGTGATGAACCCGTGTCCGCGCTCCCGGTCGCTGCACCACAGGGGGTATACCTGTCAGTAACAGAATGGAATTCTACGGCGGGAGTCGTCCCATGCAACGAGACCTCTTCGAGGAGGAGCACCACCTCTTCCGGGAGACCGTACGCGAGTTCCTGGCACGCGAGGTCGTGCCCCACCACCCGCAGTGGGAGAAGGACGGCATCGTCCCGCGCGAGGTCTGGAAGAAGGCCGGCGAGCTGGGGATGTTCGGTTTCTCGGTGCCCGAGGAGTACGGCGGTTCGGGGATCACCGACTTCCGCTACAACGCCGTCGTCGTCGAGGAGGTCATCCGGCACGGCGCCAGCGGGCTCGGCTTCTCGCTGCACAACGACATCATGGCGCCGTACCTGGTGGATCTGACCGACGACGGGCAGAAGCAGCGCTGGCTGCCGGGGTTCGCGAGCGGGGAACTGATCACGGCGATCGCCATGACGGAGCCGGGAGCCGGAAGCGACCTGCAGGGCGTCAGGACCACCGCCGTGCGCGAGGGCGACCACTACGTGCTGAACGGCCAGAAGACCTTCATCACGAACGGCATCAACGCCGACCTGGTGGTCGTCGTCGCCAGAACCGACCCCGACGCGGGCGCGCGAGGCATCACGCTGCTGGTCGTCGAACGGGGCATGGAGGGCTTCACCCGCGGACGCAACCTCGACAAGGTCGGCATGAAGGCCCAGGACACGGCCGAGCTCTTCTTCTCCGACGTACGCGTGCCGGTCGCCAACCGCCTCGGCCCCGCGGAGGGCGAGGGCTTCGTCCAGCTCATGAACAACCTGCCGCAGGAGCGCCTGTCGATCGCGGTGGCGGCGGTGGCGGCGGCCGAGGCCGTGCTGGAGCAGACCGTCGAGTACTGCAGGAACCGCCAGGCGTTCGGGCGCAGCATCGGGTCGTTCCAGAACACCCGCTTCGTCCTCGCGGAGATCGCGACGGAGACGGAGATCGCCCGCCACTACGTCGACAAGTGCGTCCGCGCGCTGAACGCCGGGCAGCTCACCGCCGTGGACGCCGCCAAGGCCAAGTGGTGGACCACCGAGCTGCAGACCAGGGCCATCGACCGCTGCCTGCAACTGCACGGCGGGTACGGCTACATGACCGAGTACCCGGTCGCGAAGGCGTGGCTGGACAGCCGCGTCCAGACCATCTACGGCGGCACCACGGAGATCATGAAAGAGATCATCGGCCGCTCGTTCGGCTTCTGAAACCGCTCGTTCGGCTTCTGAAGCCAAACGTTCGGCTTCTGGCAGACGCCCGCGCGGCGGGAGGTGTTCCACCGCATACTGGACGCGTGACTCCTCCGCTCCCTGAAAGGAAGCGGCTTCTCGCTCCCGCTTCCACGGGAGGCGACGGCCAAGCCCTGACCGATGCTCCAAGGCACGAACCCCGACTCTATCCGGTGGAGACGACGCATGCATGAGGTTCTGTCACTGCACACTCCGGCCTTGACGGCCCTCCCGCCCACGATTCCCCCGACGGCTGAAACCGCCGGTCCCCCCGGGAGCCGCTGATGGACAGCGGCCTGATCCTCCTGGTCTTCCTGGCGTTGCTGTTCGCCTGGGGCCTGAACAAAGTGCGCCGGGCGTTACGGATGAGCGCTGTCGGCTACGCGGGCGTGATGATCGTGTTCATCATCGCCATGCTGCTCCTCTGGGGTCAGACCATGCGCTGACCAGGCCTCACGCCTCCAGGATGACCCGGGCCACCAGCGCCGGATCGTCGCTCATCGGCACGTGCCCGCAGCCCTTGAGCAACTTGACCCGCTGCCCCGACCACCGCCCCGCGCGTACGGCCTGGCGGCATGGCAGCAGCCGGTCGTGCTCGCCCCACGCGATCGTGATCGGTGACTTCGGCGGCGCGGGCGGCATCAGCCCGCCGAACGACTCCAGCGTCGGGTCGAAGCCCTCCGACTCGGCGAGCGCCCGCGTGGCCGCGACGAGCTCGTCAGGCTCCAGCCGCGACGGACGCGCCACCAGCAGCCCGGCGCAGACGCCGCGCAGCAACGGGTTCGCGGCCACCGACGCCAGCTGCTCGGCCGGCATCGACCGCGCCGACGCCCGCAGCCCGCGCAGCGCCGTCTGGCAGTAGAGAAGTTCGGGACGGCTCCAGAAACCGGCCGGCGACAGCGCGACCGCCGACCGTACGACGCCGCGCGAGGCGAGTTCGAGCGCGATGTAGCCGCCCAGCGAGTTGCCCGCCACGTGCGGTTCGCGCGCGCCGATCCGTGCGCAGAACGACTCGACCGCGTCGGCCAGCGACTCGGCGGTGTAGGGCACGTGCTCCGGCAGGCCGGGCGACGCGCCGAACCCCGGCAGGTCGACCGCGATCACCGTACGCGTGGCGGCCAGCAGGTCGATCACCGGCAGCCACGCCTGCCAGTGGTGGCCGATGCCGTGCACGAGGATCAGCGGCTCGCCGGTGCCCCGCCGTTCGAAGGCCAGCTTCATGCGGCCAGTGAAACACTCACCTGCCGCGGGTGGGAATCTCGAACCAGACGGCTTTGCCTTCCCTGGTAGGACGCGAGCCCCAGCGACGGGCAAGCTGGTCGACCAGGTAAAGGCCGCGCCCGCCCTCGTCGTTCTCGCCCGCGCTGCGGATGCGGGGCAGGCGGAGGTCCTGGTCGAACACCTCGACCCAGACCGACTCGTCTCCCCTGCGCAGCCTGAGCGTGAACTCCTTGTCGCTGACGACGACCTCCTCCTCGAAGCCCGGGATGTCCCAGGTCTCCTCGAACGGCAGCGGCGGCCCGTCGATCGACAGCTCGCGACGCGGCACTCCCGCGCTCGCGGCGTGCAGCACGACGTTGGTGACGACCTCGGAGACCAGCAGGCAGGCGAGTTCGGCGCGTTCCTCGGGGACGTTCCAGCCGGAGAACGCCTCGGCCGCCATGCGGCGCGCCTCGCTCACCATGATCGGCTGAGCCGGGAACGTACGCTCCTCCATGTCGAGGTCGACGTCGCTGGAGCGGACCACGAGGATCGCCATGTCGTCGTCGATCTCGCCGGGCACCGCCACGGTGGCGGCGTCGGCGATGCGCTCGACCTCGGCGTCGGACATCATGGCCAGCTTCTCGCAGAGCACGCCGAGCGTCTCGGCGTCGCTCGGCATCCGGCCGTCGCGCCCCGGACGCCGGTCGACCAGGCCGTCGGTGTAGAGCAGCAGCGCGGCGCCGGGCGGCAGCGTACGGGTCTCCTCCTTGTAGACCAGGTCGGCGTGCAGGCCCTTGGCGTGTACCCCGAGCGGCTGGCCGACCTCCTCGATGTCGAGTTCGACACACTGGCCGTCGACGAGCAGCAGCGGCGGGGCGTGCCCGGCGTTGGCGAAGGACAGCTGCCGCGACCACGCGTCGTAGACGAGGTACTGGCAGGTGACGATGGGCGGGATGTTGACCTCGCCGCCGGCGTCGTCGTGCTCGGGCGTGGCGATGATGCGGGTCCACTCGTCGAGCCTGGCCAGGATGTCGGCGGGCGACTTGTCGTCCTGGGCGAAGGCCCGCAGAGCCGCCCTGAGCTGGCCCATGATGGCGGCGGCCTTGGCGCCCCTGCCCTCGACGTCGCCGATCACGATGCCGACGCGACCGGCGGACAGCGGGATGACGTCGTACCAGTCGCCGCCGACCTGGGTCTGGATGCCCTGGCCGTGCGAGGCGAGCGGGGCGGCCGGGTAGTAGCGGACGGCGATCTGCAGGCCGTCGAGCTGCGGCAACGCGCGCGGCAGCAGGTGTTTCTGGAACGACTCTGCGGTGTGCCGCTCTTCCTCGAACAGCAGCGCGTTGTCGATGGCGAGCGCGACCCGGGTGGCGATGGCGCCCACGAAGTCGCGGTCGAACGCGTCGTAGTGGGGGCTGCGCCGGTCGGTGAGGTTGGACAGGCCGAGGTACATGAGGCCGAGCGTCTCGCCGCGCACGAGCAGCGGCGCCACGATGGCCGACGTCATGCCGATCTCGCCGCACAGCCGGGCGGCGTCCTCGCCGGGCGAGGGATAGCGGGAGTCGCTGAAGTTCTCGACCAGGATGGTCTCCTGGCGGCGCAGCGCGATGGCGGCGTAATGACCCTGGGGGTAGACGATCTCCGCCCCCACCGGCTTCCACGTGCCGGAGGGCGGTGTCCAGCCCTGGACGTGCTGCGAGACCCGGCGGATCAGCCGGTCGCCCTCGGCCAGCTCGATGAAGCAGTGGTCGGCGAACTGGGGGACGAGCATCTCGGCGACGCGCTTGAGCGTCTCTTCGAAGTAGAGCGAGCCTGCCAGCCGCTCTCCGATGCGCTCGAGCAGGCCGAAGCGGTCCTTCTCGCGTTCGTTGCTGCGCAGCGCCTCACGGGCGGTGATCACGATGCCGGTCACGGCGCCGGACGCGTGACGCAGCGGGACGGCCTGCGCGCGGACGTAGACGATGGTGCCGTCGTCGCGGCGGACGTCGAACGTGCCCTCCCACACGCCGCCCTTCAGTACGTGCTTCGCGAGCTCCACCGCCAGCGGGTGATCGCGCTCCAGGATGCCCTGGGACAGGGTGGAGGATTCGCGTGCGGACGAGCCGCCCTCACGGCCGAACAGCTTCTCGGCGAAGGGGTTCCAGTAAAGGACGTTGCTGAACCGGTCGGTGACGACCACGGCCATCTCGGCGTGGTCGAGCACGGAGCCGGCAGCAAGATGATCAGCAGCTTCCTGGGACAGGTCCCCCCAATGCTTCATCCGGAGACCACTCCTCGGGGTGGCGTGTCTGCACAGCGGACCACGGGCGCTCCTGCAACGGTCTTGGCCAGGGGGAAGTGGAGGGCCTCCCGGAAGGGATTCAACCAAGCAGCTGCGGGCGTGTCAGCGTTTGGAGACGAAGACGTGCGCGGCGACATCGCGCGGAAGCTCCGCGAGAGTGTCTCCAGCGTCACCGTCACCTGTCACCCGCACACCGTCGTCGCTCGCCGCGAGCGTCACCTCGCGTCCGGGTTGTATCCCAACTTGCTTGAGTTTAAGCATCACAGCGGGATCGCTTTGCACTTGTTCGCTAATTCGACGCACGACCACCGGGGTGTCCCGCGGTCCGGCCAGGTCGGACATCGATTCGAGCGCGTCGTCACCGCTCTCGGCCGGCTCCTGGGCCCCCAACTCGGCGAGCCCGGGGATGGGGTTGCCGTGCGGGCAGGCAGTGGGGTTGTCGAGCAGCGTCACCAGGCGCGCCTCGACCGAGTCGGACATGACGTGCTCCCAGCGGCACGCCTCGATGTGCACCTCTTCCCACGGCAGGCCGATCACCTGGGTGAGCAGACATTCGGCGAGGCGGTGCTTGCGCATCACGCGGGTGGCGAGCGTGCGGCCCAGCTCGGTCATCGACAGGTGCCGGTCGCCCTCGACGCGGACGAGGCCGTCGCGCTCCATGCGGGCCACGGTCTGGCTCACGGTGGGGCCGCTCTGCTGGAGGCGTTCGGCGATGCGGGCGCGAAGGGGGACGATGCCCTCCTCCTCGAGCTCGTAAATCGTGCGGAGGTACATCTCCGTTGTGTCGATCAGGCCGTGTGCGGTCAAGACAGTCCTCCCAACTGAAATGTTACGCGGTCGTAGCGGGGACTGGGCCCGTCCGCTGCGGGCACAGAAGTCACACGAACCCTAGTGGGAGAAACGACCGACGATGGCTAGCAGCGGCAACAACGGAGCCGCGAAGTTCCTTCCCGACCGGGGCGAGCCGGTGCCGCTCGGGGAGGCGCCGGCGGTGGCGACCGTCCACCCGTCGGCCGTGCTGCGCGCGCCCGACAGGGAGGCCGCGTACGAGGGCTTCCTCGCCGACCTGAGGGCGGCGGCGCGGGCGGCCTGAGCGGTCAGCCCTGGACGGCGGGCTGCGGGACGCGGAACTTGCGGAAGCCGCTCACCGACAGGCCGACGATGATCACCGTGATGGCGCAGGCGACGCCGCCGCCCACCCAGGCGCCGGTCAGCCCGAACGCCGCCGCGGTGGCGCCCGCGCGCATCTCGCCGAGGCGCGGTCCGCCGGCCACGACGACCATGAAGACGCCCTGGAGCCGTCCGCGCATCTCGTCGGGCGCGTACAGCTGCAGGATCGACTGCCGCCACACCGAGGAGATCACGTCGGCCACGCCGCCGACGGCCATGAAGGCGACCACGAGCCACAGGTCGTGGGCGAGGCCGGCGGCCGCCACCGCCACGCCCCACAGGGCGATGACGACGATGAGGGCCACTCCCTGGCGCGAGACCCGGCTGACCCAGCCGGAGAACAGCGCTCCCACCACCGAGCCGATGGCCATGGCGGCGGTCAGCCAGCCGAGCGCGGTCGGGGAGCCGCCGAAGCTCTGGTCGGTCAGCTCGGGGAAGAGGGCCCGCGGCAGGGCGAACACCATCGCGATGATGTCCACGACGAACGACATCAGCAGCACCGGGCTCCTGGAAATGAACGTGAGCCCCTCCCACACGGCTCTGGCACCCGGACGGGTCACTTCGCCCAGCGGCGGCAGTGAGGGCAGTTTGAGGGCCGCGTAGAGGCTGGCGGTGAACAGGACGGCGTCCACCATGTACGCGGCCGCGAAGCCGCCGCCCGCGAGCGCCACCGCGCCGATCATCGGGCCCGCCACCGCGCCGATGCTGTAGACGAGCGAGTTGAGGGCGTTGGCGGCGGGCACGAGCTCCCGCTCGACGAGCCGCGGGATGATCGCGCCCCTGGTGGGGCCGGTGATCGCGAAGCCGGTGGAGTTGACGGCGACCGCGGCGAAGATCAGCCAGACGTTCTCCATGCCGATCGCGGCCTGGCCGAGGATGAACAGCGTGGCGGCCCAGGCGATCAGCGAGCCGACGATGAGCAGCTTGCGCCGGTCGACGGCGTCGGCGACCGCGCCGCCCCACAGGCCGAACACGATGAGCGGGATCAGGTTGGCCATGCCGAGCAGGCCGACGTAGAAGGAGGAGTGGGTCAGCTCCCAGACCTGCTGCCCGACGGCCACGACGGTGACGCCGACGCCGACGTGCGAGACCGCCTGTCCGAGCCAGATGCGCCTGAACGCGGGCACGCCCAGCGGCCGGGTGTCTATCACATGTCGTTTGACCAGGTCACCGAATGCCACTCGCAGAACATTAAGGGGCGAGTCTCTCCAGAACCCACCCGGGTCGGGTGCGACGGTAGCGGAGCCTGTCGTGCATGCGGTCGAGCTGGCCCTGCCAGAACTCCATCTCGGTCGGCGTGACCCGGAACCCGCCCCAGAAGTCGGGCACCGGCGGATCTTCCGGCCACCGGGCGGCGAGCTCCTCGTAGCGGGCGTCCAGTTCCTCCCTGGACCGTACGACGGCCGACTGCCGCGAGGCCCAAGCGCCGATCCGGGAGCCGTAGGGACGGGAGTTGAAGTACTCGGCCGACTCCTCGTGGGAGATGCGCGCGACCGTGCCCTCGACGCGCACCTGGCGGCGGATCGGGTGCCACGGGAACAGCAGGGACGCCCGCGGGTTCTCGGTGAGGTCGCGGCCCTTGCGCGACTCGTAGTTGGTGTAGAAGACGAAGCCGCGCTCGTCGTAGCCCTTCAGTAGCACCGTCCGTGCGCTGGGCCGGCCTCCGGCGGAGGCTGTGGCGAGAATCATGGCGTTGGGCTCGGGCAGTCCGGCATCGAGCGCGTCCTGGAACCAGACGGCGAATTGCGCGACGGGGTCGGGCGCGAGATCCGCTTCGAGCAGCGGCTCGCCTTCGTACGTACGGCGAAGCTCCGCCAACGTGGGCGGGCGCGGGGTGGCATCCACGAGACGGTATTCTTGCGCGCTTGTGTGGAGATCCCATACACCTCCCCTACCAGGGGTTTCGTCCCAACGGCGGGTCCGAAGGCGGAGCACCGCCTGGTACGGGGTTAAATTGACCCGCCGGTATCTCGACATCAAGGCATCACATTGCCGAAACATGGCAAGAAAGGGAGGCGGCCGAGTATGTCCGACTTCAAACCCGGACTCGAAGGCGTCGTAGCTTTCGAGACCGAGATCGCAGAACCGGACAAAGAAGGGGGCGCCCTTCGATACCGGGGCGTCGACATCGAAGAGCTGGTCGGCCGTGTCCCGTTCGGGCACGTTTGGGGCCTGCTGGTCGACAACACGTTCCAGCCGGGTCTACCCCCGGCGGAGCCGTACCCCATCCCTGTCCACTCGGGTGACATCCGCGTAGACGTCCAGAGCGCGCTCGCCATGCTCGCTCCGGCCTACGGGTTCAAGCCCCTGCTCGACATCAGTGACGACGAGGCCCGCGACCAGCTCGCGCGCGCGTCGGTGATGGCTCTTTCCTTCGTGGCCCAGTCGGCCCGCGGGCTCGGTCTGCCGATGGTGCCCGAGAGCCGCGTCGACGAGGCCAAGACCATCGTCGAGCGTTTCATGGTCCGCTGGCGCGGTGAGCCTGACCCCAAGCACGTCAAGGCCATCGACGCCTACTGGACCTCCGCGGCTGAGCACGGCATGAACGCCTCCACGTTCACCGCCCGCGTCATCGCCTCCACGGGCGCCGACGTGGCCGCCGCGCTCTCCGGCGCCGTCGGCGCCATGTCGGGCCCGCTGCACGGTGGCGCCCCGGCCCGCGTGCTCCACATGATCGAAGGCGTCGAGCAGCTCGGCGACGCCAAGAAGTACGTCCAGGGCGAGCTCGACAAGGGCAACCGTCTCATGGGCTTCGGCCACCGTGTCTACCGTGCCGAGGACCCGCGCGCCCGTGTGCTGCGGCGTACCGCCAAGGAACTCGACGCTCCGCGTTACGAGGTCGCGGCGGCGCTGGAGCAGGCCGCGCTCGAGGAGCTGCACGCCCGCAAGCCCGACCGTGTGCTCGCCACCAACGTGGAGTACTGGGCGGCTGTGGTGCTCGACTTCGCCGAAGTCCCCTCTCACATGTTCACCTCGATGTTCACCTGCGCGCGTACGGCCGGTTGGGCCGCGCACATCCTTGAGCAGAAGCGCACGGGCCGGCTGGTCCGCCCGAGCGCCAACTACATCGGCCCGGCCTCTCGCCCCCTGAGCGAGGTCCCGGGCGCCGACGAGGTCGTCGGCGCGTACTGATCGCCTTCTCCCCCGCGACGGCTACCGCGAGCGTTCCCCACGCCTGCGGTAGCCGTTCGTTTTTGCCCCTTTTCGAGGTGTTTGACACCTGGTCGAGGGATCTCAGGATCCGGACCGCTTAACAGGTCATCGCCGCAGGTCGGTAGGCTCCGTTATGTGGCTGACATCGTGATTCCCGCTGACATCAAGCCCGCCGACGGCCGCTTCGGCTGCGGGCCCTCGAAGGTTCGCCCCGAGCAGCTGGCCGCGCTCGCCGCCTCCGGCGCGAGCGTCATGGGCACCTCCCATCGCCAGAAGCCGGTCAAGAACCTGGTCGGCCGCGTCCGTTCCGGCCTGGCCGACCTGTTCTCGCTGCCCGAGGGCTACCAGGTCGTCCTCGGCAACGGCGGCACCACCGCGTTCTGGGACATCGCCGCCTTCGGGCTCATCCGCGAGAAGTCCCAGCACCTGTCGTTCGGCGAGTTCTCCTCGAAGTTCGCCGCCGTCGCCAAGAAGGCGCCGTGGCTGGCCGAGCCGAGCGTCATCAGCTCCGAGGTCGGCACCCACCCGCAGGCGGTCGCCGAGGACGGCGTCGACGTCTACGCGCTCACCCACAACGAGACCTCGACCGGCGTCGCCATGCCGATCAGCCGCGTCGGCGCAGACGACGCGCTCGTGCTCGTGGACGCCACCTCCGGCGCGGGCGGCCTGCCCGTCGACATCGCCGAGACCGACGTCTACTACTTCGCGCCGCAGAAGAGCTTCGCCTCCGACGGCGGCCTGTGGATCGCGATCATGTCGCCGCGGGCCCTCGCCCGGGTCGAGGAGATCACCGCGAGCGGCCGCTTCGTGCCCGAGTTCTTCAGCCTGCCGATCGCGATCGACAACTCCTCGAAGGACCAGACCTACAACACGCCGGCGGTGGCCACGCTGTTCCTGCTGGCCGACCAGCTCGACTGGATGAACGCCAACGGCGGCCTGGCCTGGACCACGTCCCGCACCGCCGACTCCAGCCAGCGCCTGTACGGCTGGGCCGAGAAGTCGTCCTTCGCGACGCCGTTCGCCGCGCCCGAGTTCCGCTCGCAGGTGGTCGGCACGATCGACTTCGCCGACTCCGTCGACGCCGCGGCCGTGGCCAAGGTGCTGCGCGCCAACGGCATCGTCGACACCGAGCCGTACCGCAAGCTGGGCCGCAACCAGCTGCGCATCGCGATGTTCCCGGCCGTCGACCCGGCCGACATCGACGCCCTGACGACCTGCGTCGACTACGTCGTCGAGCGCCTCTAGCGGCGCACCGCACCCGATCGAGGCCAGCACCGGACGCCGGTGCTGGCCTCTTGCTGCCCTTGTCCCCCACGTCCCTTCACGACTAGGAACGTTCTTGACCGCCAACCCCTCGTTCGGCCCGGGGACCGCACGGCCGAAGAGCCTCGGCTACCTCATGTTCGCCAGCCGCTGGCTCCAGGTGCCGCTCTACGTCGGCCTCATCGTGGCCCAGGCCGTCTACGTCTACCAGTTCGCGCTCGAGCTGTGGCACCTCATCGACGGTGTCTTCCTGCACAGCACGCCGCCGTCCGAGGGCACCTCGCCCGAGGCCGTCGTCATGCTCACCGTGCTGGCGCTGATCGACGTCGTGATGATCTCCAACCTGCTCATCATGGTGATCATCGGCGGCTACGAGACGTTCGTCTCCCGGATCAACCTCAACGGCCACCCCGACGAGCCCGAGTGGCTCTCGCACGTCAACGCGAACGTGCTGAAGGTCAAGCTGGCCACCGCCATCATCGGGATCTCGTCGGTGCACCTGCTGCAGACGTTCATCAGGGCCGGCGAGACACCCAACGACAAGATCATGTGGCAGACGTTCATCCACCTGGCGTTCGTGGTCTCGGCCATCGGCCTCGCCTACATCGACCGCCTGCTGGCGTCGTCACCGGCCGAGCACACGCGCGCTCATCTCTAGCTCAGGGACGGGTACGACGTGGCGGGCGGCAGCTCGCGCCTGCGGCGCAGCACCCAGGCGGCCACCACGCCGCCGATGAGCCCGAACAGGTGCCCCTGCCACGAGATGCCCTCCTGGTTGGGCAGCAGGCCCGCCAGGATGCCGTAGTAGGCGATGCCCACGCCGACGGCGATCACCACGTCGAGGAGCCTGCGGTCGAACAGGCCGCGGGCCACGATGAACCCGAAGTAGCCGAACACCAGGCCGCTGGCCCCGATGGTCACGACGTCGGGGCTGGTGACCCAGGTGCCGAGGCCGCCGATGAGGATGATCAGCACGGTGGCCCAGAGGAACTTGCCGACGTCGCGCAGCCCGGCCAGGAAGCCGAGCACCAGCAGCGGCACCGAGTTGGCGATCAGGTGCTCGAAGCCGCCGTGCAGGAACGGCGCGAAAATGATGCCGACGAGCCCGTCGGG
This sequence comes from Nonomuraea maritima, assembly GCF_900100395.1. Classification (GTDB taxonomy): domain Bacteria; phylum Actinomycetota; class Actinomycetes; order Streptosporangiales; family Streptosporangiaceae; genus Nonomuraea; species Nonomuraea maritima. Next base: position 40,521 of record NZ_FNFB01000014.1, read on the forward strand.
ATGCCAGCCGATGATGCCGAACTCACGGTCGAGGACGCCCAGGTTCGTGTAGGCGGGAGTGATGAGGAAGTCGACCACCTCGACGATCCACATCACGGCCAGCATGGCGACCACGATGACGAACGCGCTGACCGCGCCGGACAGGAGGGCCCCGGCTCCGCGCCTGAACCTCGAACCCGAATAGTCGCTCATGCGCTCTCCCGGTAGGTCGTCTTGTCTTTCTTTACCGTAACCAGGGGAACGTATGCCCGCGTAAAGAAGACAGGCCGCTCTCGCCTATCTGTGGATCAGGGCGGCGATGTCGTCGAACAGCCGCTGCTGGGCGGCGGCCGCCTCTTCGGAGACCAGGTCCATGCCCTGGATGAAGCCGTGCTCCAGGCCGGGCTCCTGGCGGTGCGTCACGTGCGCGCCGGCCCGCGCCAGCCGCTCGGCGTAGGCGTCGCCCTCGTCGCGCAGGGCGTCGTGCTCGGCGGTCACGATGATGGCGTCGGGCATGCCGTGCAGGTCAGGCGCCAGCAGAGGGCCGGCGGGCGCCGGGTCCTGTGTCCAGCAGGAGACGGCCCAGGTGAGGAAATCGGCGTCGAGCGAGTAGCCGGCGCCCTTGTCGATGACGCTGGGGCGGCTGAGCGTCAGGTCGGTGTTGGGGCAGATCAGGATCTGCAGGCCGGGCAGGGGGTCGCCGGCGTCGCGCAGTCGCAGGCACGCCATGGTCGCCAGACAGCCGCCCGCGCTGTCGCCCGCCACCGCCGCCGGGCGCGCCCAGCGCAGCACCGCGGCCACGTCGTCGACGGCGGCGGGGTACGGGTGCTCGGGCGCGCGCCGGTAGTCGACGGCCAGCACCTCGACGTCGCAGGCGTCGGCGATGCGCCGGCACGTGCGGTCGTGGGTGTCGAGGTCGCCGAGGACGAACCCGCCGCCGTGCGCGAACACCACCAACGGCCGCGGCTGCTCGGCCGGACGGTAGTGGCGCACGGGGATGCCGTCCGGGCCCCGGACGTCCTCCACGCTGTGCAGCTCGGGCCCCTTGGGCCGGTCGGCGGCTCGCCGACGGGAGCCTTCGCGCAGTTCGGTCACGTCGGGGTGGATCACGGAGCATCTCATTCGATCGAGGGCAGCGGCGGGCAAGACTGGCGTGATCGATGGACCGGGCAGCCGCCACCCCCGCTCAGGCGCGGCTTCGTGCGGCGTTCGGCATGGTCGCTGTCACGGGACGCGGGGCGGGAACGCAAAGAGGCCTCGGCCGCCGGTGCGGTGCCGGTGGGCGAGGCCTCTTCTTGCGTTCGTCAGGTCGTCCGGGTCATTCGCCCTTCCACGCCGGGGCGCGCTTCTCGGCGAAGGCCGCCGCGCCCTCCATGGCGTCCTTCGAGCTGAAGACCGGGTTGATGATCGCGCCCTGCTTCTTGAACATCTCCTCCAGCGACCAGTCCTGCGACTCGATGATCACCTTCTTGGTCGCGGCCAGCGCGAGCGGGGCGTTGGCCGCGATCTTCCTGGCCAGCTCCAGCGCGCCCTCCAGCGCCTTGCCCGGCTCGGTGACGCGGTTGACGAGGCCGAGCTCGTGCAGCCGGGAGGCCGGGTAGTGGTCGCCGGTCAGCGCCATCTCCATGGCCACGTGGTACGGGATGCGGCGCGGCAGCCGCATGACGCCGCCCGCGCCCGCCACGAGCCCGCGCTTGGGCTCGGGCAGCCCGAAGGTGGAGTCGGACGACGCCACGACGAGGTCGCACGCGAGGGCCATCTCGAAGCCGCCCGCGAGCGCGTAGCCCTCGACGGCGGCAACCAGCGGCTTCTTCGGCGGCGCCTCGGTGAGCCCGCCGAACCCCCGGCCAGGCACGACAGGGAAGTCGCCGGACAGGAAGCCCTTGAGGTCCATCCCCGCACAGAACGTGCCACCGGCACCGGTCAGCACATAGGCAGAAATATCAGGACGGGCGTCCAGCGCGTCCAGTGCCTCCGCGATCCCCCGCGCCACCGCCCCGTTGACGGCGTTGCGCGCCTTGGGACGGTTGATCGTGAGAATTGCCACATTGTCGGATTCTTCGACGAGCACTTCGTCAGACACGGGACCTCACTTGGGCTGGAAGCGGATACCGCCGTCGAAGCGGACGACCTCGGCGTTCATGTAGTCGTTCTCGACGAGCGACCGTACGAGATGGGCGAACTCGTCGGCCCGGCCCATGCGCTTCGGGAAGACCACCGGAGCCACGAGCTTGGCCTTGAACTCCTCGGCGTTGGAGGAGAAGCCGTAGATCGGGGTGTCGATGATGCCCGGGCAGATGGTGTTGACCCGGACGCCGATGGCGGCCAGGTCGCGGGCGGCCGGCACGGTCATGCCCACGATGCCGCCCTTGGAGGCGGAGTACGCCACCTGGCCGGTCTGCCCCTCCAGCGCCGCCACGGACGCCGTGTTGATCACGACGCCGCGCTGGCCGTCCTCGTCGGCCGGCTCGGTCTTGGCGATGGCCGCCGCGCCGATGCGCATGAGGTTGAACGTGCCGATCAGGTTGACCTCGATGACCTTGCGGTAGGAGGCCGGGTTGTGCGGGTTGCCGTCACGGTTGACCGTGCGCTCGGCCCAGCCGATGCCGGCGCTGTTGACCACCACGCGCAGCGGCTTGCCGGTGGCCACGGCGGCGTCGACGGCCGCCTGCACCTGCTCCTCGTCGGAGACGTCGGTCTTGAAGAAGACGCCGCCGAGCTCGTCGGCGACGGCCTTGCCGCGCTCCTCGTTGAGGTCGGCGATGACCACGGTGGCGCCGGCGCGGGCGAGCTCGCGGGCCGTGGCCTCACCGAGGCCGCTGGCACCGCCGGAGATGATTGCTGCAGATCCGTTCACGTCCATATCCCGGACCCTAACCCGCAGACCGAATGAAGTTCTACTCGGGGCGGCTAAATCTCTCCCACAGCGGTGTCGACGTCGGCGTAGACCTTGATACGCCGGTCGAGACCGGTGGTGCGGAGGATGCGGGCCACCGGCGCCTGGGGCGCGGCCAGGGACACCCCGCCGCCTTCTCCGGTCGCCAGCCGCCATGCCTCGATCAGCACCGACAGGCCGCTCGAATCCATGAACGACAGTTGCTGGAGGTCGAGCACGAGCCTGGCGCCGTCCTGCTTGATGGCGTCACGCACCTCGTCGCGCAGGAACGGTGCGGTGAACAGGTCAAGCTCTCCCTCGACGGCCACCACCACGGCATCGCCCAGGGCGTGTCGCGCAAGCCGCAGCTTCATGGGCCCCTCCTCGATGAGCCACTGTACTTCGACATCCCCGGAACGCGGGCATGCGCGGGCCAGACAGCCCTAAACCGGGGTATAGCACCCGTCAAGCATGATCGCTTTGCGGGATCGTGAACCCGTACGGGAGTTCCAGGCGATGGCTCGCCAGCAGCTCGTCGTCGGCGAGCAGCTCCGGCGTGCGACCGTCGGCGGAGATCACGCCGCCGGACAGGATGAGCGAGCGCTCGCACAGTTCCAGCGCGTACGGCAGGTCGTGGGTGACCATGAGCACGGTGACGTCGAGAGAGCGCAGGATCTCCGCGAGCTCCCTGCGGGCGGCCGGGTCGAGGTTGGACGATGGTTCGTCCAGCACCAGGATCTCCGGCTTCATGGCCAGCACGGTCGCGACCGCCACACGGCGCCGCTGGCCGAACGACAGGTGGTGCGGGGGCCGGTCGGCGAACTCGAGCATGCCGACCTGCTCCAGCGCGTCCTTCACCACCCGGTCGAGCTCCTCGCCCCGCAGGCCCGCGTTCGCCGGCCCGAAGGCGACGTCGTCACGGACCGTGGGCATGAACAGCTGGTCGTCGGGATCCTGGAACACCAGGCCGACGCGCTGCCTGATCTCCTTGAGCGTGTCTTTCGCGACCGGGGTGCCGGCCACCGCCACAGTGCCGTGCCCGGCGGTGAGGATGCCGTTGAGATGCATGACGAGGGTGGTCTTGCCGGCGCCGTTGGGGCCGAGCAGCGCCACCCGCTCGCCCCGCGTGATCGTCAGGTCGACGCCGAAGAGCGCCTGCGTACCGTCCGGGTAGGCGTACGCGAGCTGGCGGATTTCAAGTGAGTTCACCACGGTAGGGCCCATACTGCCAGGGCGAGGACGGGGAGGGCGAGGGCGGTACCCCACTGACCTACGGATGCCGAAATATCGTGAATCATCGGCATCTGGCCGGTGTAGCCGCGGCTCAGCATCGCGAGATGCACCCGCTCCCCCCGCTCGTACGACCGGATGAACAACGCCCCTGCCGAGCGCGCGAGCACCGGCATCTGGCGGAAGTCCCGCGCCTCGAACCCGCGCGACTCCCTGGCCACCCGCATCCGCCGCATCTCGTCCACGATGACGTCGAGGTAGCGGAGCATGAACATGGCGATCTGCACGAGCAGGCTCGGCAGCCGCAGCCGCTGCGCGCCGATGAGGATCACCCGCGGCTCGGTCGTGGAGGCCAGCAGGATCGAGGCGACGACTCCGAGCGTGGCCTTGGCGAGGATGTTCCAGGCCGCCCACAGGCCCGGCACGCTCAGCGAGAGCCCCAGCACGTCCGTACGCTCGCCGAGCCCTATCACCGGGATGAGGAACGCGAACAGCACGAACGGCAGCTCGATCGCCATCCGCCGCACGATGTGCGCCGCGGGCACGCGGGCGACGACCGCCACGCCCGCGAGCAGGACCGCGTACACCGCGAACGCCCAGAACCGCTCACGCGGCGTGGCCACCACCACGACGGCGAAGGCGAGCACCGCGAGCAGCTTGCACTGCGGCGGCAGCCGGTGCACGACCGAGTCGCCCGGCAGGTGGAGCTGATGGTGATGACCTGCGCCCACGTGTCAGGCCCTGGCCCTGTCGCCGGTCTTGGCACGGCCCCTGGAGAGGTACGCGACGAGCCCGCCGATGACCAGCACGAGGCCGACGCCGATGATGCCGGCGATGCCGACGGGGATGCCGCCGACGTCGCCGTAGTCGGCCAGCGGCGAGCCGCCGAGCGCGTGGTCGGCCGCCTGGCCGCTGAAGCCGTGCGTCTCGGCCACGGCCTCCAGGCCGTCGGGCGAACTGGAGGCGAAGAAGGACACGAGGCCGGCCAGCACCAGCGTCACGCCGACACCGCCCCACAGGAACGGCTTGAGGCCGCCGCTCGCGGCGACCGGCTGCGGCTCGTTCACGACGGTGGTCGAGCCTGCTGAGCCGCGCAGGACCAGCGGCTTGGCCAGGCCGCGGGCGCCGTACACGAGGTCGGGACGGACGGCCAGCACCGCGCCGACGGTCAGTGCCGTGATCACGGCCTCACCGATGCCGATCAGCACGTGCACGCCGCCCATCGCGGCCGCCACCGCGCCCACCTCGATCGGGGCCGTGCCGCCGATCCAGAACAGCAGCGTGAACGCGAGCGCCGAGGCGGGCACCGAGATCAGCGCGGCGAGGAACGCCGCCACCACGACCTTCCCCCTGGTCAGACCGGTGACCAGCTTGAAGACGCCCCAGCCGACCAGCACGGTGACGATGCCCATGATGGTGACGTTGATGCCGAGCGCCGTCAGCCCGCCGTCCGCGAAGAACACCCCCTGCACCAGCAGGACCACGGCCATGCACAAGACCCCTGTGTACGGCCCGACGAGTATCGCGGCGAGCGCTCCGCCCAGCAGGTGGCCGCTGGTGCCGGCGGCGACGGGGAAGTTCAGCATCTGCACGGCGAAGATGAACGCCGCCACGAGCCCGGCCATCGGGGCGGTGCGGTCGTCGAGCTCGCGCCGCGCCCCACGCAGGCAGACCGCCACACCGGCGGCCGCCACCACCCCCGCGGACAGGGAAGTGGCCGCGTTGAAGAAGCCATCGGGTACGTGCACGGCGAGCCTCCACAAGGAGAGAACGGACTAACGCCACCACTTTAGGCCAAGACTTTGCACCTGCATACTGTTGGCAATTAGCGCACGATCTTCTTCACCAGTCGTTCAGCTGTCAGTCGCCGGACCACCGCGCTGAGCCTCCCCTTGCCCGGGGTAGCGTACGGCTGCACCGTCCGCAGCAGGGCGGCGGCCCACCATCTGCGCTGCGGGGCGACCGCGTCGGTGCCGGTCTCGATCCTGAAGCGGGCGGGCGGCCCGCCCAGCGCCAGCTCCAGATAGGCGTCCCAGGTGCCGGGCGTGAGCCGCCCCACCGCGGGCCTGGCCGCGAAGCCGCCCCCGGCCAGCGCCACCACCCGGTCGGTGCGCTCGCAGCCGGTGTTGCGCTCGCGCCAGACGATGCGCCTGATCGCCGAGGCGGACGGCACGGCGCCGGCCACGCTGACCTCGCCGTCGACGAGCAGGCGGTGCCCGAGCGTCCACCGGGTGCGGACGAGCCGGGCGACGCCCGGCACCGCCACCACGTGCCCGCCCACGTCGATGCTCAGGTTGCCGTTGTCGCGGGTGAAGTACGGCAGCACCGCCACGCCGCCGACCAGCCGGGGCGGAGGACGCCCGACGCTCGTGTCGCGTTCGGCCCCGAGGCGGCCGAGCCGGATGACGCCCTCGGTCTCGAGCGCCACCTTCAGGTCCCAGACCCCCGAGTCGAGCTCGCCGACGTCGATCCGCACGCTGAACTCGGCGCCCTTGCGCTCGGCCGGCAGCACCACCTCGCGGGCGGAGTCGTGGCGGGAGCGCAGCACCACGGCCAGGCCGTCGTCCCTGGTGATGCCGGCGAGCCGGGCCGCTCCTGTCACCACGAGGCAGTCGCCGTCCCAGCGCACCCCCGTCAGGCGGCGGCGCACGGTGGAGTTCTCGATGCGGGCCAGGCGCACCAGCCGGTCGATGTCGTCGAGCGCGGTGGCCCGTTGCCGGTCGATGGCGCTGAGCCGCTCGTGCACGCCGGGCGTGTACCACTCGTCGCACAGCGCCGCGACCTCCCGCGCGATGTCCTTGCGCCGTACGTCGTCGCTCTCCAGGAAGACCTGGCCGAGCTGGGCGAACACGTCGAGCCTGAAGTGCCGGCGCAGCAGGTGGTCGCGGAGCGGGCCGGGCGGGACGTGCCGGGCCATGAGCCGGATCGGCTCGCGGATCATGGTCAGCCAGACCAGCGGGTCACGGCTGCCGGCCTGCTGCATGATGCTGGAGCCGTCGGGCCGCGACATGAGGTGGTAGCAGTCGTAGTCGGCGACCACGGAGATCACCCCCGCGTGGACGTACGCGTGGGCGGTGAAGAGGATGTCCTCGCCGATGAGCATGCCCTCGCCGAACCTGATGCGATGGCGCTCCAGCAGCTCGCGGCGGAACAGCTTGAAGCAGCTCAGGCTGTTGTAGACGGTGCTGTCGCCGAGCTCCGCGCGGTCGGCGTTGTGCTGGAACATCGACTGCGGCGCCCTGCGGCCGTGGCCCACGATCTTGCCGAGGACGATGTCGGAGTCGTTCCTGTCGGCGATGGCGAGCATGCGTTCGAGCGCCTCGGGGCCCAGGTAGTCGTCGGCGTCGCAGAAGAAGACGTAACGGCCGGTGGCGTGCTCGATGCCGAGGTTGCGCGGGCCTCCGGCGCCGCCGCCGCCCCCGGGGGCGTGGACGACCTTGATGCTGTCGGAGTGGTACTCGGCGTAGAGGTCGAGAAGTTCGGCGCTGCCGTCGGTGGAGCCGTCGTCGACGACGACGATCTCTTTGCGCACCCGTTGGACGAGGGCGGAGGTGAGGCATCGGTCGAGGTAGGGCCGGCAGTTGTGCACCGGGATCACGACGCTGACGTCAACCGCGTCGTCTCCGTTCGCTGTCGTCGACATCGCCGTCATCGTCGTCACATCCACCGTCACGTTGCGCCGCCATCCCGTTTCAGTATGTGACGAGCGGCCGGTCCCGCGTGGGCGGATCCGAGGTCTTCATCCCCTTGGATTTGCTAACACCGGAGAATCACGGCATTCAGCAAATAACGGTTCTCACAGCCGCCAATTACCGCATTCAGCCCGCACCGAATGCGTTTCAGGAAGGAGGTTTTCCCTCCTGGGAGAAGAATCCTCACCGCGAGGATCACTACGGCCCCACCGCCCGCTCCGCGTGATCCACAGACCGTGCTCGCGCGTCTACAGTTAGGCAACCTTGAGGTGGGAGGTGGCGGGAAATGGGATCGGATCTCCGCGGGGAAGTGGCCGGTGGATCGGTCGTGCACACGGCCGAGTTCATCGTCTCCTCGGCGCGACTGGCCGAGCTGTACGAGTGCTCGGCTCTGCTGCGCCGTACGCGGGTGCGGGCGGAGGAGATCGTCGACGAGGCGCTGGCCCTGCTGACCGAGGCCGAGGGGCGGGGCGACGACGCCCGTGCCCGCGAGCTGCGCGAACAGCTGGAGACCGCGCGGGCGAAGTACTGCCAGGTGCTGAACGCGTACATGGTGATCCTGCGCAGGATCAACGAGGAGCGGCAGGAGATCCTGCGGGCGCAGCTGGAGCGGGACCAGATCGAGGGGTTGTCAGGTGCCGCCTGACACGCGTACCGTCAGGGCATGCCTGACACCTGGATCGACAACGTCCGCTGTTCGTTCTGCCACAAGAAGGCCACCGACGTGGAGAAAGTGATCGCCGGCCCCGGGGTTCACATTTGCAACGAATGCGTTGGCCTGTGCAATGACATTCTCGAGACCGCGCAGTCAGAGCCGAGCGAGCCACGGCTCCCCATGTGGGAGTCGATGACCGACGAGCAGATTCTCGACCACCTTCCGAAAATCGCCGCCGTGCAGGCTCAGGTCGACGACAACCTACGGGAGTGGGTGGCGCAGCTGCGCACGCGCGACGTCAGCTGGGAGCGCGTGGGCGCGGCGCTCGGCATGACGCGGCAGAGCGCCTGGGAGAGGTTCAGGAGCGATATCTGATGTTCGTGAACCTTTGTGGCATCTGAGGCGTCATACCGGCAAGGAGGTCAGGAATGCGCGTTCTGAGCGGCTTCGCCGCCGTCGGCGCCGACCTCCCGCTGAACGGGCTCCAGCTCCCCGGGGGCATCCCCGGGGAGCTGGAGCAGGGGGTCTCAGGCGTACGATGACTGGTCATGCTGCGCTGCGCCGTGCTGGACGACTACCAGGACGTGGCCCTGGGGCTGGCTGACTGGTCCCGGGTCCGGGTGACGACCTTCCGCGACCACTTCGCGAGCCCCGACGAGCTCGTGGCCGCCGTCCACGACCACGAGATCGTGGTCGCCATGCGCGAGCGCACACCGTTCCCCGCCGAGGTGTTCGAGCGGCTGCCCAACCTGCGCCTGCTCGCCACCACCGGCATGCGCAACGCCTCCATCGACCTCGCGGCCGCGCGGGCGCACGGCGTCACGGTCTGCGGCACCGGCGGCGGCTCCACCTCGACCGTCGAGCTGACCTGGGCCCTCATTCTCGGCCTGGCCCGCCACCTGGTGACCGAGACGACCGCCCTGCGCACCGACGGCCCCTGGCAGAGCACCCTCGGCGCCGACCTGCACGGCCGCGCCCTCGGTCTGCTCGGCCTCGGCCGCATCGGATCGCAGGTGGCGGCGATCGGGCACGCGTTCGGCATGGACGTACTCGCCTGGAGCCGGAACCTGACCCCCGAACGAGCCGCCGAGCACGGCGTACGGCTCGCCCCCGACCTGGACGCCCTGCTCGCCGACTCCGACGTCGTCTCCGTCCACCTGGTGCTCGGCGACCGAACACGAGGACTCGTCGGCGACCGGGAACTCGCGCTCATGAAACCCACCGCCCACCTGGTCAACACCTCGCGAGCGGCCATCGTCGACCAGGCCGCCCTCCTGCGCGCGCTGCGCGAGCGCCGCATCGCCGGAGCCGGGCTCGACGTGTTCGAACAGGAGCCGCTGCCCGCCGGCCACGAGTTCCGCACCCTGCCGAACGTCCTGGCCACCCCGCACCTCGGCTACGTCAGCGAGGCCAACTACGCGACGTTCTTCCGCGAGATCGCCGAGGACATCACCGCCTACCTCGACGGCTCGCCGATCCGCGTGCTGATCTGAGTCATTCCGCTCTGGCCCTGGCCCGGAAGGCCGCCGTCTTGACGCGGTTCTGGCAGGCCGTCGAGCAGAACCGGCGGGTTCCGTTACGGGAGACGTCCACGTAGACGCGGTCGCAGGACGGGGCCGTACAGACGCCGAGGCGGTCGTGGAACTCGCCGCCCAGCACGATCGCGAGGCCGGTGGCGCAGCTCGCCGCCCAGTCGCCGGCCGTGGTGCCGGGGCTGCCGTGGAAGTGCAGGTGCCAGGGCTCGCCGTCGTGCCGTTCGAGCAGGGGCCTGGCCTGGGTCTCGGCCAGCAGCGCGTTCACCCGCTCGGCCGCGCCGTCGACGTCGCCGTCGGCGACCGCCGCGAAGACCGCGCGCAGCCGCGCCGCCACCGCGGCCAGCTCGGCGCCCTCGTCCGCGCCGACCTCGCGATAGGCCGGACGGACCGCCCGCAGCCCGGCCGTGGCCGCCGCGGCGACGTCCGCCGGAGCGGGGAAGGGACGCCCACGGCGCTCACCAGGGGTCAGTTCGTTCACGAGCGCCACGGCGACCCGGACCACCCCGTCTGTGTGACTGTTGAAGTTCAATTGACCGGTTACACCTCCGTGTCCTACGTTGGTAACTGTCCAAATATTAGATGACAGTTACCTGGAGACGCGCTGTGCTGACTCACGATGCCGCGACGAAGTGGATCGCCCGCTGGGACCAGCAGCAGGAGGGCTACCTTCCCGACCGCGAGGAGCGGTTCACCGTGCTGATCGACGCGGTCGAGGCGCTCGGCCGGCCCGACCCCCTGGTGCTCGACCTGGGCTGCGGGCCAGGCTCGCTGTCGGCGCGGCTGCTCGCGCGGCTGCCCGAGGCCACCGTGATCAGCGTGGACGCCGACCCGCTGCTGCTCGGGCTCGGCCGGGCGGCGTACCCGGAGTTGACGTTCGTCCGTACGGACCTGCGGACGAGCGGGTGGACCCGCGAGCTCGGGCTGGAGCGGCCCGTCGACGCCGCCGTCAGCACCACGGCGTTGCACTGGCTCTCCGAGCCCGAGCTCAAGAGCATGTACGCCGAGCTCGCGACCGTGCTGCGGCCCGGCGGCCTGCTGCTCGACGGCGACCACCTGGAGTCCGACGACACCACGCCCGTCCTCGCACGGCTGCAGCAGGCCGTGCACGACCGCGCGACCGAGCGGGCCTTCGGCGCGAACCCGCCCGAGGACTGGCGGGCCTGGTGGGAGGCCGTGGCCGCCGACCCCGACCTCGCCGACCTCGACGAGGAGCGCACCACGGCGGGAGCAGGCCACCACGGCTCGGAGTCGCGCCTGATGTCGCAGCACGTCGGCGCCCTGCGTGAGGCCGGTTTCACGGAGATCGGCACCCTCTGGCAGCGCGGCCACAACCGCCTGCTGTGCGCCGTGCGCGGCTAGGGGCGGCGGCCCCAGGTGGCCCAGCGCCACAGCCACTCCATGGGGCCGTGGCGGTGGTGACGCAGCCACAGGCCTGAGGCGATGCGCTGGGACGTGAGGATGCCGGCGGCGATGGCCAGCACCACGAGCGTGTCCCACGTCTCCGGCGGCCCGTCGATCAGCTGGGCGATGAGCAGGACGAGGACGGTCGCGCTCAGGTAGTTGGTCAGCGCCATGCGGCCGAGCGGCGCGAAGACGGCCGGCAACGCGGGACGCAGCCGGGTACGGAGCAGGACGAGCAGGGCGCACACGTACGCACCGGCGATGAGCAGGCCGGCCACGGCGAGCCACGTGGTGAACGAGTCGCCGGTCTGGAGCCACAGCGCGGGTCCGGCCGCCACCGCGAAGGCGAGCCCGAGCAGGGCCGGGACCCGGGTGGAGTGCTCGATCCTGTCGATCACGCCGTACCTGGTCAGTGCCGAGCCCAGCAGGAACAGGCCGGGCACCAGCGACACGCCGCCGGCGCTCAGGGCCAGAGGCACGACGAGCAGCACCCCCGCCAGCGCCGCCACGCTCCAGCGCGGCAGCCACGTGGACGGCAGCAGCACCACCAGCCCGACCACGGCGTAGATCGTCAGGATGTCGCCGCGCCACAGCAGGAACATGTGCGCGAGGCCCAGCGCCAGCAGCGCCAGCAGGCGGCGCAGCAGCACCACCCGCGGCCGGGACGTACGGCCCTCGGCCGACTCCAGCATCAGCGAGAAGCCCACCCCGAACAGCAGCGAGAAGATCGGGAAGAACCGCTGGTCGACGAGGAGACCTAACCACGCGAGCGGGTCGTCGCCGGCCCCGGCGGCCACCACCACGTCCGGGTTCGCGTGCGCGATGGGCCGCACGTTGGCGACCAGGATCCCGCACAGCGCGAACCCGCGGATCACGTCGAGGGCGTCGATGCGGCTCCTGGCGGGACGAAGCCTGTTTTCAGATGACATGCGCAACATCCTGCGGACGGCGCGGGCGTGCCACCTGAGCCGAAAGTCGGGATGTCACCGTACTTTCGGCCGGTTCTCCGCAGGAAAACATGACACGCGTTGTCGGCTTTCCCGCCTACCGTCGGAGCCATGGACAGACCACTGCAGGGAAAGGTCGCGCTCGTCGCCGGCGGCACCCGGGGCGCGGGCCGCGGCATCGCCGTCGAGCTGGGAGCGGCGGGCGCCACCGTGTACGTGACCGGCCGCACCACCGGCGCGACACGATCCGAGTACGACCGCCCCGAGACCATCGAGGAGACCGCCGCGCTGGTCACCGAGGCCGGCGGCGAGGGCATCGCCGTCCGGGTCGACCACCTGGTGCCGGACGAGGTGCGCGACCTCGTCGCCCGGATCGACCGCGACCACGGGCGCCTCGACGTCCTGGTCAACGACATCTGGGGCGGCGAGCGGCTCGCCGAGTGGGACGCCCCGCTGTGGGAGCACGACCTCGCCGGCGGCCTGCGGCTGCTCCGGCTCGCGATCGACACGCACGTCGTCACCAGCCACTACGCGCTCCCCCTGGTCATCAGGAACCCGGGCGGCCTGGTCGTGGAGATGACCGACGGCACCAAGGAGTACAACGACCGCAACTACCGCGTCTCCTTCTTCTACGACCACGCCAAGAGCGCCGTGCTGCGGCTCGCGTTCGCGCAGGCGCACGAGCTGCGTCCGTACGGGTGCGCGGCGGTGGCGCTGACCCCCGGCTGGCTCAGGTCGGAGATGATGCTCGAGCACTTCGGGGTCGGCGAGGAGAACTGGCGGGACGCCACCGCCCGCGAGCCGCACTTCGCGATCTCGGAGAGCCCCCGTTACGTCGGCCGGGCCGTCAGCGCCCTCGCCGCCGACCCGGACGTCACCCGCTGGACCGGCCGGTCGCTGTCGAGCGGGCAACTCGCCCTCGAGTACGGCTTCACGGACGTCGACGGCTCACAGCCGGACTGCTGGCGCTACCTGGTGGAGGTCCAGGACCCCGGCAAACCCGCCGACACCACCGGCTACCGCTGACCCAAAAGGGCTCTTCCTCCGACGATTCGCCCGATACCCTGCGTTGCGGATCGGGTGGTTGTGGCGAGGGAGACCTGCGTGCTGGACCAGCGGAACCATCAGGACACGTTCGCCGAACAGTACGTCAGGGCGCTGGCCGCGGCGGCCGGTGTCCGCGTGTACGAGGACGATGACGGATTACTCGGCTTCCGTTATCCCGAAAAATCGGGATACCTGGCTTCGCCGGCCATCGACGTGCGCGTCATGTCGTGCGCCACTCCGTCGTACCAAGGGCCCGACCTGCTTTTCAGCGGCCTCGACGAGGTGGCCTACAACGAGCTCGTCGAAGGCCCGTTCCTCGTCCCGCGTCACCTGTTCGTCGTCGTGGTGCCGCAGGAGGGCGACCGCTACGCGCAGGTGCGGACCGAGGGGCTGACCCTCGGCCGCCTCTGCTACCACCGCGGGTTCGAGGACGAACAGCCCATCGCCTCCCCCAGCGCGACACGGCCGACGACCGTCCGCGTGCCGCTGGGCAACGTCCTCACCGCCCGCTCGTTACGCGAGCTCGCCGGGCGGTCCGCATGACGGGCGCGCTGTCGGCCGCCGACATCAGCAGCTACCTGGCCGCCACCGGCTGGAGTCGCCGGCCCGAGAGCTGGAGGGGCGCGGCCGTCTGGGACCACGGCGGCGGCCACGAGCTGCTCGTCCCCGAGAAGCCGGACCTTGTCGACGCGCCCCGGCGGATCAGGGAGCTGGTCGCCGTGCTGGCGCGGGTCGAGGAACGTTCCCGGGAGGAGATCGCCGCCGACATCGGCGCCCCCATGGCCGACGTCCACTGGTACCGCTCCCCCGTTGCCCCGCCGGGTGGGCGGGCCGGGCTGCTGGACGCGACCGCGGCGCTCGGCGGCGTCCAGACCGTCCTCGGCGCGGCGGCCCGCGCCGCCTTCGACAGGCCCCGGCCGGTGTTCGAAGGGGCCCCGCCCAGGGCCGTCCGCGAGCTGCTCGGCCGCGTGTGGATCGGTCCGAGCGATCTCCTCACCGTACGCGTCCCCGTGCACGACGACGAGCTGGGGCGGCGCACCCTGATCCTGCTCCGGCGCGCGACGCTGCTGCTGCGCGAGGCCGTCGCCGAGATGGACGCGACCGGCGACATCGCCGTCTTCGACCGTCTGGTCGGCGAGGGCGTCTCGGCCGACCTGTGTGCGGCGCTGGCCCGGTTCGCCGGCTCCGACGCCGAGGCCCCCTTCGAGGTGGGCTTCCGCTGGGCGCGCGGGCTGCCCTCGGCCGTACCAGCCGGATCGGTCGTCTTCCCCGCCGGTACGGGGCTGCTGCTGCGTCGCGTCGCCCACCGGCTCCGCCGCCTGCACCAGACCGGACTCATCGGCGAGGAGCCGTCCCCCGGCTTCGACCCCGTCACCAAGGAGATCTGATGACCACCACCGCCCTCGGCACCCGGGAACGGGCCCTGCTGCTCGGGCTGATGACGCTCGGCGGGTCGGCGTCCAACACCGAGCTCAAGGACCGCATCGGCTACGCGCTGGACGGGCCGGCACGTAGGCGCGTGAACGGGCTCGGGCTCGTCACGAGCGACAGGCAGGGCAGGACGTACCACCACACCCTGACCGACGACGGCTGGGGCTGGTGCGTCGACGAGCTCGAAGGCGCCGCGCCCGCGCGCGGCGGATCGCTCGGCCGCACCCTCTACCAGGTCCTCGGGCTGCTGAAGAGCTACCTCGACGCGACGGACCTGAGCCTCGCCGAGTTCGTCATGAAGTCCCGTACGCCCTCCCATGACAACGACCTCGCCGGGACGATCCGGGAGGCGTACTGGCGGCTCGCCCGCGAGCCGCAGGACTGGGTGCTGCTGACCCGGCTGCGCCCGCACCTCGGCGGGGCCCCGCGCGAGGCCGTCGACGAGACGCTGCGCCAGATGGAACGGCTGCCGGACGTCCACCTGGTGCCGGAGGCCGACCAGAAGACCCTGACCGACGCCGACCGGGAGGCGGCCGTCGTGGTGAGCGGGGTCAGCAAGCACCTGCTGGCGATCGAGGCGCGATGAACGAGACCGAGGAGCGCGCGCTGCGCGCCGTCTCCAGGGTGCTCACCTGGGCGACGACCGCCGAACACGCCTGGAATCCGCCGCCCTTCCACGTCGACGCCATGCACCCGCGGGCCGAACGGCTGATCGCCGAGGGCATCGAGGAGGCGGCCGCCGCGTCCCGTACGAGCCCGCTCGGGGTCGTGATCGAGGGAGAGGGCGGCGCCGGCAAGACCCACCTACTCGGGTGGGTCAGGGGCGCGATCGCCGAGGCGGGCGGCTACTTCTTCCTCGTGGACTTCAGTGCGGGCGACGACTTCTGGAAGCGGACGGCCGGCGCGATGGTCGAGGACCTCGGCCGTCCCGCGGGCGGGCCGGGAGCGCCGATCCAGGCGATGGTGGCGCTGCGCCGCCTGGCCGATCTCGCGGGCGTCCGCGAGCGGGTGAACGCCGCCGTCGACCTCGGCAAGGGCCTAGACCGCGACGACCTGGACGCGCTGGTGAACGGCCTGCTGGCCAGGGACCGCGGGCTGCTGCGGTGCCGTGACACCATCAGGGCGCTCGCCCTCTACGCCGCCGCGACCGGCCCCGCACTCGACGTCGCCTTCGACCACCTGATGTCGACCGAGGAGGCCGAGGAGGGCGACCGCCAGGCCTGCGGCATGAGCAAGGCGGTCAAGGCACCCCACGAGATCGCGGTCGAGCTGTCCACCGTGCTCGCCCTGACCGGTCCGAGCGTCATCGCCGTCGACCAGATCGACGCGATCCTGCAGCACTCCCGTACGTCCTCCGCCGAGCCGCGCGGGGACATGCTGGACGAGCTCGCGAGCGGCCTGATGGCACTGGTGCACGCGACCCGACGGACCCTCTGCCTCGTCGCCTGCCTGCCTTCTTCCTGGACGATGATCAGCAAACACGCCATCGGCACGGTGCGTGACCGGTTCCGCAAGTCGCTGATCCTCACCACGATCGCGACCCCTGACATCGCCCGTACGCTGGTCGAGCGGCGGTTCGCCGTGGCCTTTTCCGAGGCGGGCTGGGCCCCGCCGAGCCCGTGCTGGCCGATCGCCACCGCCGCGTTCGACACGGCGCCGGGCCGCACGCCACGCACATTGCTCCGGTCGATCAGCGCCCACGTCGAGACGTGCCTCGCCAAGGGCGAGGTCCGCCTGCTGCAACGGTTCGACCTGAGCGGGTCCCTCGCCCGCGTGGACAAGGAGGAACGGCAGCCTGATGACGCGGACCTCGCCCGGCTCGACGCCCGTTTCACCGAACTGCTCGCGCAGGCCGAGGTGTCCGGCGCGTTCGACCCCGCGCACGAGGACGAGCTCGCCCCCGCGCTGCTCGCCGCCGGGCTGCGAGCGTGGGTCAAGGAGCAGGGGGACGCGGGCCGGCTGTTCTCCGTCGACCCGCTGCCCGGCCGCAGGCCCGCCCTGCACGCCCGGCTGCGCCAGGCACTCGCCCCCGACTCCGAGGAGCAGCGGCACTGGACCTTCCGGGTGATCGGCGCGCGTCACCACGCCGCGGCGCTCAAGCGACTGGCCGACGGCATGGAGGCGTCGGGCCTCGGCCAGGACCGGCCCGACCGGTGCTTCGTCGTGCTGCGCAACCAGGACTGGTCCGACGGGCCTGCGACCCGGGCGCGCATGGCGCAGCTCAAGGAGCACGGCGGGCAGTCACTCACGGTACGGGCCGGCGACCTGCGGGTCTTCGAGGCATTGCGGCTCATGATGGCCGAACGCGACCCGGAGTTCGACGCCTGGCTCCGCTCCCGGCGGCCCGCCGGCGGCACAGAACTCCTCACCTGCGTCCTCGGCCCGACGGTGTTGCACTCCACCGCACCGCCCGAGCGGGCCCCGCAAAAGGCACGCACCCCCGCACCACCGCACGCGGACGCACCCGCCGCACAACCACAGGCCCGCCAGGGCCGATCCCCCGCTCCGCGGGGGATGTCCGCGGACGCGCCCCGGCTGACGCACCCGGGCGGCACGGACGTCCCCCGAGCGGCAGCCTCGGATCGCACGGACTTCCCCCGAGCGGCAGCCTCGGACCGCACGGACCTCCCCCGAGCGGCAGCCTCGGACCGCACGGACCTCCCCCGAGCGGCGGACCCCGGCGGCGCGGACCTCTCGCGAACGGCGACTCCCAGCCGCACGGACCTCTCCCGAGGGACGTCCTCCGGGGGTGGGGATGCCACGGTCAGTGTGGGGCGGCGGCTGGACACCGGGGCGGACGTGGAGCTGAAGTTGAGCACCCTGACCCGCCACACCGCCGTCTTCGCCGGCTCCGGGTCGGGCAAGACCGTGTTCCTGCGCCGGCTCGTCGAGGAGTGCGCGCTGCACGGCGTCTCGTCCATCGTGCTCGACTCCAACAACGACCTCGCCCGCCTGGGCGACCCCTGGCCCGTACCGCCCGCCGCGTGGGGCGAGGGCGACGCCGTCAGGGCGGCCCGCTACTTCGCCGAGACCGATGTCGTGATCTGGACGCCGGGACGCTCCCGCGGACGCCCGCTGAGCTTCCAGCCGCTGCCGGACTTCGCGGCCGTCCGCGACGACCCCGACGAGCTGCAGTCGGCCATCGGCCTGGCCCTCGAGGCCCTCGCGCCGAGAGCCGCCGTGAGCGGGGCGACCGCGAAGGCGCGCAAGGGCAAGGCGGTGCTCCGCGAGGCGCTGGAACACTTCGCCCGCGCGGGCGGACGCGGCTTCCCTGCGTTCCTCGCCATGCTGGGCGCGCTGCCGTTCGAGGCGAGCCAGATCGACCGGGCGGACGTGATCGCCGCCGAGCTGGGTCAGCTCCTGAGGGCCGCGACGATCACCGACCCGCTGTTCGCGGGCGACGGCGAGCCGGTGGACCCGGCCCAGCTCCTCACCCCGGCGCCGGGCAGGCGGGCCCGCGTCTCGGTCATCAGCTTCGCCGGCCTCGACCCCGACGCGCGGCCGGGCTTCGTCAACCAGCTGCAGATGGCGCTGTTCTCCTGGATCAAGCGGCACCCGGCGCGCGACCGTCCCCTCAAGGGCCTGTACGTCATGGACGAGGCGCAGACGCTCGTCTCGGCGGCGTCCAGGACGGAAGCGCTGGCCAGCACGCTGACCCTCGCCTCCCAGGCCCGCAAGTACGGCCTCGGCCTGGTCTTCGCCACCCAGGCGCCCCGCGGTCTGCACAACCAGATCGCGGGCAACGCCACCACCCAGTTCGTGGGAAGGCTGAACAGCCCGACGCAGATCACCGTCGTCCAGGAGCTGGCCCGCGCCCGCGGCGGCCGCGCGGAGCGGGTCGGACGGCTCGAGGCCGGGCAGTTCTACGCGGCGAGCGACGGCGTCCCCGAGGTGCTGCTGCGCACCCCGCAGTGCCTGAGCCACCACCCCGCCGACCCGCTCACCGAGGAGGAGATCATCCAGCGGGCGTCGCGCTGAAGGTGGCCGTGAACGTGTGGCCGTGGGCGTGGTGGGTGGTGACGCGGAGCTCGGTGCCGCCAGGGACGCGGCGTACGCGTACCCCGTCATCGGCCGCGTCCACCCGGAGAGGGGCGCCGCGCAACACCACGGTGACGTGGTCGCGGTCCATCGTCGGGTCGGACACCGCCACCTCCGTCCGCCGTCCCGTCGTCCGCACCACGACCGAGGCAGGGCCGTCGATCTCGACGGGTCCGGCGTGGTGCCGTCCGGCCGCGAAGACGTTCGCGGCGACGATGCCGAGCCCGGCGTGCCTGATCGCCTGGACGCGCCCGTCGTTCGCGAGCACCGTCAGCGGGCCGTCCGCGTAGCGGCGCAGCTGCTCCTCGGTGGCGTTCGGCACCAGCGCGTACGCCACCGACTCGCGTTTCCCGCCCGCCGGGTGGGTGATCGCGGCGGTGAAGACGTTCTTGGTCACCGGGGTGTCGGGGTTGGACGCGCGGACGACCCTGCGGCTGCGCGTCACCTCCTCCACGCCCGCCTCGACCGGCTGCCGGGTGAGGAAGGCGTATCCGATCGAGGTGCGGCGGGTCGTGTTCGCGTAGCGCAGCCAGCGCGGCGGCGCGGTGTCGCCAGGACGCCATGGCCCGCCGTCCCAGCGCGCGCCCGCGACGGCGACCTCGTCGGCAGGGGCGGCGATGCGGCTGTCGACCGTGGTGGTCGCCGCCCGTCCGCCCTGTCCGGAGATGTCGGCGGCCAGCACGACGATCTCGTCGTCCAGCATGAACCACGACTTGGTCACCCGGGCGTTCCGGTAGACGACGAAGTCGTCGGGCAGGATGCCCTCCTGCTTGGCGGCGTAGGCGGCGTCGTCCGACTGGACCATCCCGGCCACGCCGTACGCGCCGAGCGTCGCGCCGCCGGAGAAGGCGTTGCGCGCGAGCGGGAAGTACACGTAGGCGTTCTGCGACTCCGACGACGAGGTGAAGCCGAGCGGGTGGCCGGGGTTCTCGTACCACTGACGGCCGTACAGCTCGGGCACCGTGCGCCGCTCCTCCACCGGCGCGGTGACCCCGGCCAGCCGGTACGGCGAGACGGTCGTGTAGTAGTCGACGCCGAAGACCTCCCGCTGGTCCTCCCCCGACAGGTAGAGGTAGTGGGCCCCGTCGCCCTGGAACCACGGCATGAGGTTCTCGCCGCTCATGTACTCGTACTTGCTGATGCGATCAGAGCTGCGGGCCAGGGCGAAGGCGTAACCGGGACGCCGGTGCACGTTCCGGTCCATGGCGTTGTACGCCACCGACCGCCGGGCAGGGTTCAGGTCGGCGGCCGGGATGGTCGCGTCGTCCCGGATCGCCTGGTAGCGGGCGATGCTGCCGGGCGAGACGAACGCGGTCGTGTCGGCGGCCGGCAGGAACTTGGCGTACTTGCGCAGCGCCGTCCCCTCGTCGCCGCCGACGTGGTCGGCGAGGTCGGCGACGGCCTCCACGACCACGCCGACGTCGGTGTAGCCGGTGGTGGTGCGCGAGACCGCCCGTCCCTTGACGATCTCCATCATCCAGCCCTCGAAGATGAGCGGGGCGAACCCGTCCGAGATCCACCGGTACACCACCCCGGCCAGCTCGGACGTGCCCGCGCCGGTCGCGCCGTCGAGCATCTTGAGCGTCTGGACGACGCGCGTCAGCAGGGCCCGCCCGTACGAGCCGGTGTAGGCCACCGAGTGGTGCTGGATGAACGAGCCGTCGGGGTAGTAGCCGTCGGCGACGCCGTGCCGCAGGTGGTACGGGTCGATGGTGGCGAAGACGGTCGCCTGGTCTGCGACGGCCTTGCCGATGCGGGCGTCATCGCCGGTGAGCGCGCCCTGGAGGATGCGGTTGCCGGTGATGTCGGCCAGGTTGGCCCCCGTGTGGAAGCGCGAGTCGAGGTCGACGTCGCCGTTCTCGCCGTTGCGCAGGTAGGCGTCCATCGAGGCGACGTACGTCGCGGTCAGGCCGGGGCGCTCGTCGCGCAGCGGTTCGGCGAGCAGCGCCAGTGTCCTGGTGACGTGCGTGGGGATGCCGATCTCCCAGCTGTGCCAGTTGCCGTAGTAGCCCGCCGACTGGTCGCCGAAGTAGCGCTCGTGCAGCCACTCGAGGCCGTCGATCACCTTTCCTCGGGCGTCAGCGTCGCCTTCGAGCTCGCTGCCGGGGGCTCGGGTGGCGAGCGCGATCTCGTACAGGTACTGGTACGACAGCCGCAGGTTGGCGTCGTCCGTGCCGAGCCGTACGCCGGCGAACAGTTCCTCCGTGCCCGCCCCCTCCCGCGCCGCGAGCCGCTGCCTGGCGGTACGGACGATCGCCGCCAGCTTCCCCGCCACCTCAGGACGGGCGTTGACCTCGGGCGTACCGGCGAACACGGACACGGCGTTGGCGATCAGCCGCGCGTGGTCGTTCGCCGCGGCGGCGCGGGCGGGCGGCAGCACGGCGAGCAGGCCGGCGGCGGGAACCAGGGAGAGGACATGACGGCGCGAAAGGGACGGCACTGCGGCCTCCAGGCCGGTGGGGGGTATGCCTACATTCACCTACATATCCACTTCTGGTCACTCCAGAAACGCCGACCGCTTCCGCCCTCCGGACGCTCTTCCCGGTCCGCCGCTCCGCGACACGGTCACCGGCCCGCGTCCACCGGATGGGCGTCGACCGCCGGGAAGGAGCCGTCCCCGAACAGGATCCGCGCCGCCACGGCCCGCCCGGCGCGGCTGCGCAGCACCTGCACCGCCGCCTCCGCCGCGAGCGGCGACCGGATACCGGCGAACGCCCGGCGCAGCGCCAGCCGCCCACGGAACCGCCGCCGCAGCGCCTCCCCGTCGTACCGGCGCAGGACCCGCTGATCGCCGGTACGCAGGTACGCGACGGTGACCGCCGCGGCCAGCTCCGACAGGCGCAGGCAGGGGTCCAGCCCACCGGCCGTCAGCGGCGACACCGCCCCCGCCGCGTCGCCGACGAGCAGCCCCGCCGGGCACGCCAGCCGCCGCAGCACCCCGCCGACCGGGATCGGCCCCCCGCGCCGCTCGACCGGCCCGATCGGCGCCGCGCGCCCCGGCGCGTCCGCGGCGAAGGCGTCCAGCAGATGACGGACGCCCGCGCGCATCGCCTCCGGGTACCCGGCGACGCCGACGTGCGCGTGCCTGCCGTCGTCGATGACCCACCCCAGGTACCCGGGCGCCACCCGAGGGTCGAGCACGCAGTGGAACGCCGGAGCGGCCGTACCTTGCGCGACGGGATGGACCAGTTCGGCGCCGACGAGGAACCGCCGGTTGACGTCGAGCCCGAGATCGCGGGCCACCCGGGACCTGGCGCCGTCCGCGCCGACGACGAACCGCGCCCGCACCGCCTCCGCGCCCTCCAGCCGTACGAGCCCCCTGGACGCGCCGACGTACCGGACGCCCAGCAGCACGCGCGCCCCCGCCGACTCCGCCGCGCGGCGCTCGTGCTCGTACACGGCCGCCATCTCGGCCACGCGGTACTCGTCGCGGTCGCTGGTGAGCCGCACGGGCGCCCGCCGCGACGGCGGATACAGCAGCACGTCCCGCACCCCCGGCCCGAGCAGGTGTTCCGGCAGGTCGAAGTCGTCGAGCGTGCGACGGACGAAGATCCCGGTCGTACGGATGCCCGCCGCCAGCACCCTGCGGCGGTCGACCACCAGCACGTCGAGGTCCTGCTGGGCGAGCAGCCGCGCCGTCCGCAACCCGGCCAGGCCCGCACCCACGACCAGCACATCCACTTTCTGCATACTTCGCGACGCTAAGCCCGCCTTATAGGCCACAGTCCCGTTTGCACCGAACCCACCAGACATCTCCACACGCCCTGCACCTTGTCCCCGTTCCGGGCTTCTGGCACGTTGGTCGCTATGTCCGCTGATCCCCACTTACCAGGCGCGACGCATTCCGCCGGCCCGACGACCGGCCGCCTCTCCCGTGCCGCCGGGTACTTTCTGGCCGTCGCCGTCCACCTCCTGGCCCCGGCCTTCCTGGTCACCGGCGTCTACCTGGTCAGCCGCCTGTCCGTCGGCGGCATCCTCTTCGGTCTCATCGCCCTCGACCTCGCCTGGCTGACGCGCCCACGTACGGCCACCTTCCCCGCCTCCGCCGTACGCCTCACCCGTTCCGACGCTCCCCACCTGTACGCCCTCGTCGACCGCATCGGCGCGGAGCTGGGAGCACCCCGTACGGACCTGATCGCGATCAGCGGCGAGGTCGACGCCTCGTTCAGCGCCTACGGACGGCGGCGCACGCACCTGCTGGAGATCGGCTATCCGCTCTGGCTGATCCTCACCCCGCTGGAACGCGTCGCCCTCCTCGCCCACGAGCTGGCCCACTCCAGGAACGGCGACGCCAGGCACGGCCTGGTCGTCGGCAGCGCCCTGTACTCGCTGTACGTGCTCCGCGTGACCACCGGCTTCGTGTGGCGGCCCGGCGACGGCCTGCCGGCGTTGGTCACGGACTGCGTCCTCGCGGTCGTCGGCCTTCCCGTACGCGCCCTGCTCCTCCTGCTGGAGCTGCTGCTGCACCGCTCGTCGCAGCACGCCGAGTACCGCGCCGACGAGCTGCAGGCCCAGGTGGCCGGCACCGCGGCGGCCGTCTCGCTCCTCGACGTGCTGACCACCCGCACCCCCGCCGTCGGCGACTTCCTGACCTCCGACGCGGTCGCCGTCGGAACCGGGGACCTGTGGACGGCCATGCGATCCCACGTCGACAGGGTCCCTGACGCCGAACTCGCACGACACCGCGAGTCCGCCCGCGCCGAGAAGACGCGGATCGACACCACCCACCCGCCGACGTACCTACGCATCCAACGCTTCCTGGCGCTCCCCCACATGGAGCCCGCGGTGTCCTTCGCGGGCATGGAGCAGATCGACGACGAGCTCGACCAGGCGGCCGGGCGCGTCGCGCGGAACCTGCGGGAAGACGTCCAGTCGGCCCTCTACAGCCGAAGACATTGAGGCATTCGCCCTCCCATGGGGGCGTCATTGCTTCATACTGCGCTCGTCACGATATTTCCGAAGGAGTGCGCCATGGGACTGCCCGAACTGCTGTTCCTCGTCCTACAGCTGGCCGTGATCTTCGGGGTCGTCTATTTCGCGGTACGGCTCGCACTGCGCCACGACCGGAAGAGCAACGACAGCGGCCAGTGACCCGCCCTTCTCAGACGGCGTCACCCAACTGATCGGCCACCCGTTCCAGGCCGCCCCTGATGAGCCGCCCGTACTCGTCGTCACCGAGCGCACCGATCTGCGCCCGCGCCCGCTCGAGATGCTGACGCGCCCGGTCGAACTCCCCCAACCTGAGACAGCAGTCACTCACGTTGAGGTGCAACGACGGATACAGACCGGCCACGGACAGCGTCACCCCGGCCTCGGCCACCCGCTCGTCGGTGATCAGGTCGGCGGCGGCGAGCGCCCGCAGATCCCACATCAGCTCCTCGCGTACGTCGTCCTGCACGTCGGCCATGGAGTGGGCGAGGACGCAGACATGCAACGGGTCACCCTGCTCACCACCGATGTCATCCCAGACTTGCTCGAACAGCTCACGAGCGGCCTCCCGCTGACCTTGACGGTGATGCAGCTCCACTCCCTCACCGATCCGCTCCATCGTCGGGTCAGTGCTCACAGCGCCTCCTTCGCCCAGGAATCCACCAGCAGTCAAGCATTCATCGCTCTGCCTGACCACCTGGAAAGAATTCCATCAGCACCTCGGCCGGCGCATGGCGAACACTCACCGCAATTCCCGGATCTCAGGCCTTCCCAAGTAGGCGGATGCAGTCACCCCGCCTAATGGAGATGTCGAGAATTCACTCCACGGGATAGTGTGCGACCCCCAAGTGGATCACGGAAGGAAACCAGAAAAGCCATGGCCGGGTCGGCGGTAGGCGTGGTACGCCGTTTCGTCTTCTTGACAGGTGCGGTGGCCGCGCTCGACTTCGTCTACGGCGCATTGTTCGTGGTCCAGCTCCGCTCGCTCGGCATCGACCCGGCGAGCATCGGAGCCCTCTTCGCCGTGATCACCGGGGTCGGCATGGTGCTGGAGGCCCCCAGCGGAGCCCTCGCCGACCGTTGGGGACACCACAGGACCGCCGCCATGGGCCTCTTCCTATGGGGCGCCGGCCAGGCGCTCTTCGGACTCGCGAACTCTCTCCCCGCAGTCGTACCGGCCCTCGTGCTCTGGGCAGCCGGCCAGTCCTTCTTCTCCGGCGCCCCCACGTCCGCGGTCGTCAACCACCTCCGCGAGATCGGCCGCGAGGACGACGTGGCCCACGCTCTGCGCCGGGCACAGGTCAGCCGGTGGCTGTCCTCCGGGGCAGGCGCCGCAGCGGTGCTCGCGTTCGGCGCGACCTTCCCCGCGTCCGCCCCTCCTGGCCGTCTCCGGCGCGCTGATGCTGCCACTAGCCGTGATGGTGTTCCGCAGCTTCCCCTCCACCAGCGGCTCGCCCCACCAGTCCGTGGCGGCATCGCTGAAGGCGGCACTCCTGTACGTCCGAACCCACCGGCTCGCTGCCTGCATCATGATCTCGGCCGGTCAGGGCATGGCCATGGGCGCCCTGATCCTGGGATGGCAGCCGATCCTCCTGGACAGCGAACTCGCAGAACCGCAGCTGCTCGGCATCGCCTTACTGCTCTTCACCGCCGCCTGCGCCGTGGGTGCCTGGGCCAACAGATACGCCCCGAAAAACGCTCCCCTGGCATGGGCCGCAATCGCCGTCCTCCTCCTCACCGTCAGCCTGTGGACGGCCGGCTCAACGAACGCCCTGGCCTGGCCGGGACTCGTTCTCGCGGAGTTCTTCCTCGGCCTGGCCGGCACCAGCGTCTACATCTGGCAACAATCCCTGTTCTCCGACGAACTCCGCAACACCCTGTTCTCCGTCATGGCCACCGTGAGCGGAATAGCCGTGGCCACCGGAGACTTCCTCTTCGGCCACCTATGGAACACCATCGGCGCAGCAGGAGCCGCACAAGCCGTGGCCTTGTGCGCCGCCGCAGTAACCACACTCGGCTGGCTCACCGGCGCCGGCAGAACCACAACCCAGCCGGCCGCACCAGGCGCATGACCACACGACCGGCTTCGCTGCCCATCACGCCTTCCACGGCATGACCGCAACGCCATAGTGTCTGCGCGAAGCCAAGATTCCAGGACGCAGAAGGACCGGGTAGCGATGCCAACGCAGCGCGAGATGAACGAGGCCGAGATCCGCCGGCTGATCGACAAGCTCGTCGAAGGGCTCCAGGGCAAGGACGTCGATGTCCTGCAGCAGTTATACGCAACGGACATCGTGTCCTTCGACATCGAGCCACCGCTCCAGCATGTGGGGATCGAGGCGAAGCTCAAGAACTGGGCGCCCGTGTTCGGCTTCTTCGAAGACGTGACGTACGAGGTTCGTGACCTGACACTCACCGTGGGCGACGACCTGGCGTTCGGGCACGCCTTCGGTCGTCTCAGCGGCACGCTGAAGAACGGGACGGCGTCGAGCGGCATGTGGGTCAGGGGCACCTTCTGCTTCCGGAAGATCGAAGGCACGTGGCTGATCGTGCACGACCAGGTCTCGGTGCCGCTCGACATCCGCAGCGGCAGAGGAGTGGTCGACCTCGAGCCCTGACCCCGCCACACAGCTGTACCACGCCACCCAACACTGACGACCGGCTCATCTCAGCTCCCGACCATGATCAGCGCCCGTACTGAGGAGGACCGATGCGCGAGACGGGCGGAGAGCGAGGAGCGGGTGTGAACCGATCCCCGAACCGGCCGGGGTTCGCCTCGGCGCTGCGCTTCGCCACCGAACTGGTGGCCTGGGTGGCCACCCCATGGGCGCTCGCCGGTCATTCGGTCCTGCTTGCCGTGGCATCGGTCGTGGTGCTCATCGCGCTGCCCACGATTTTCGCGACACCGGGCGACAAGGCGCAGGTCATCGTCCCGGTGCCCGGATACGTGACGATCGGCCTCGCGCTTCTGCACATGGTGGCCGCGGCGGTGGCGTCCTGGCTGGCCTGGCCGTTGCCGGCGGCGGTCGCCGTGTGGATCCTCGTGGCCGCCTCGGTCCTGGCGGAACTGCCCCGCTGGCGCCGGCTCCTCTCGACCGGCGCAGCAGATCGAGCCCGGTGAAGACGTAGGCGGAGGCGGAACCGAACAGGCGCTGATCGGCGTCTCCTCCCGGATCTCAAGCCGATCGTCGACCGCCTTCCGGCCGCCGTCGTCGTCGCCGACACGTCCAACTACCTTCCGCAGCGGGACGGCCGCGACGACGGCAAGCCCCAAGGCGTATGGATCGAGCAGCAACTCGGCCGCCCTGTCGTCCGCGCGTGGAACGCAGCTACAGCACGCCCTCGCACTGGCCGACCACGAAGCCGCGAGGACACGCCGCGAGGCGATCCTGGCGATCATCAGCTCATGGGAACGAACCGACTCGATCTTCGACGACATCGCGGCCCTCAACCGCACCGCAGCAGGCCTGCACCGACTTCTCGGCCAGAGCCTCGACCCCGCCCGGAGGCCGAGCGCCGATGCTGCGCGGCAGTAGATTGTGCCGATGACCGACTCCCTGCCGCCCGGCGGCGTTGTGCTTGGGGCGGATGAGCTGGAGGCCCGTTGGGCGGACGCCTGGCGCCCGGAGCAGGTCGCGGAACGGCTGGCTACGGTCGATGCGCCCTGGTGCATCGCGGCGGGGTGGGCGCTTGACCTGTTCCGCGGGCGACAGTCGCGACCGCACAGCGATGTGGAGATCGCGGTGCCCGCCGCGAGGTTCCCGGAGATTCGTCACCGCTTCCCCGAGTTCGTGTTCGACGCAGTGGGTTCGGGGCGGATCTGGCCGGCGGCGGAGGCTGCGGCACTGACGGCCACGCACCAGACCTGGCTGCGAGCCCCGGCGAGCGGCCAGTTCCTGTTGGACGTCTTCCGCGAGCCGCATGAGGGCGGGATGTGGGTCTGCCGGCGAGATGAGAGGCTGCGGCTGCCGTACGACGCGATCATTGAGCGAACGGCGGACGGGATCCCGTATCTGATCCCGGAGTTGGTGCTGCTGTTCAAAGCGAAGGCGGTACGGCCCAAGGACCAGGCAGACTTCGACGGGGTGCTCCCCCTGCTGGGCCAGGCGCGACGGGACGTCCTTGGCGAGTGGCTGGAGCTCGTCCATCCCGGACATCCGTGGCTGGCGAAGTTGGCAGGCTGAGTACCAGTGGCCCCCGAAGAACAGCTGGGCAAGCCCGAGACGATGAACGGCGCAGAAACGGAAAGGCATCGAAAGGCCATGGGGATTGGCTGGACGGCCAAGGCCTCGGCGGACTACTGGCCCGCGATAACCGTCCTTCCCTAGCTGATCGTGTACAGCGACCCGACAATCTGGAGGGTCCGCCAGGGCTGCGTTCCTATCGATGACGGCAGGCGAGGTCTTGTGCTGCTCGGTGAACACCATCCCGGCGCCCTCGCGGATCGTCTGGTCGGCTGCGAAACAGTCAGATCATGCTGGTGAGCACCGCGTACGCTTGCGGACGCATCACTTCCCGCTGATTCCGGTGCCCCACGGAACAGCGATGGAACAAGCCGAGCCTGGAGGCGCATGTGGCGATGCCGAAGAAGGGCTCGCGGCTCATCACCGTCGACGGTGCCGCCTTCCGCTGGCAGGTCCGCCACAAGCCGACCTACCGCCAGGGCAACGACTGGACCCCGCTCCGCTTCGGCGTCGAACGAGCCGAGGCTCCGGCAGGTGTTCTCCTGGTGTCACTTCCCTGCGGCCGGCCGGACAACTGGCTGGGAGAGCGAACGATCGCGGTCCGTCCCGCCCTCGTCGCCGGATGCATCCGCCGGGCCGTCAGCCAAGGATGGAACCCGGCGCAAGCGGGCTCACCCTTCCCCCCTCACCGTCGCCGAGGACGAACTGCCCGCACTCCTCGGCGAACCGCCTCAGTACCTGGTCCCGTTCCTCTGGGGCATGATCCCGGCAGGCGGCGGCATCGAAGACCTCCCTCGCTGCACGCAGATCTGGAGCCGAGACGAACCGAACACCCACCCATAGCAAGGACGTCCACGAGCATGCCGGTTCTCACAACCAGCCAGCCACAAGACGAGCGAACCTCTCCTCCAGCAGGCCATGCAAGCCCTTGAAGCCAGGCTCATCAAGCCGACTCCCCTACAGGCCAAGCCACCGGCTTCCCCTCCGTCGGAGTCGTCAACAAGCACGGTGCCGCGATGTGAGCTTTGGCAATACAAATGATCATTAAGCGACAGGATGGAACGCCAAAGATGTGTAGAGCGCGACGGCCGGCGCATTTGTGCTCTCGACTCGCAGCGCCAGCCGGGGGCGGTCTGTCGTGCTCGCCATGGTGAGACTGTTCGCGAGCAGCAGTCGGCCGAACCCCTGACGCCGCCTGCTCGGAGCGGTGTACAGGTCCGTGATGAAGGGACAATCCGGGGTATCCGGCCACGGAGCCCGGTGTACGACGAGGATTGCAGCCACAAGCTCATCCTGCGATTCGATGACGCCGCTGGCCTCGATCCAGAGATCACCGAACTCACCCTTGAAGGCGGCCCTGACCTCGTCAACAGCCTCGGTAAGGCTGGCGCATGCGACTCCCGGTGGGAAGGACTCGAAGTAGAGACGCCCGAGCTCCTCAGCGTCCGAAACGGCGGGTACCCGCAATGTGAGCCCAACCGGCAGCATCGGCCTATCTGTGGGCTGTGCGGTCGCCATCAAGGTCAACTGAGACATGACTCTCACGATACGAACAAGCCCAAGATTCACAGAACCTCATACGGCCCTCTGCCCACCTGATCATTCCGTCCACCTTCGACCTGCCCGAAGGGGAAGCGGGCCAGAGCCACGGGGGCAAGGTGGCGCCCCCAACTGGAGAAACGACCTTGGCCCCGTGGCCTTGGCCTGCTCGGCTTGTCCCAGGTCGATGGTGGGCGGGATGATCAGGCCTCCGCCTCAGCCACTGACAACCTGAGATTTGCTGCGATCATCCCGAGATCGTGGTCAGGCGCGTGTGGACGATCGCGCGGATGCGTCGATGTGCGGGACGTTGCTGGGCATCACTGCTGCCACATCAGCCATGGCTACTCGGTGCCGGGCCCGGCGATACCCCTGCGAGGATCAGCGAACCATGGACAGGGGGGAGTTCTCTCCCTAGACTCAACCAAGTGGTTGGTGGAGAGAGAAGCGGGCCAAGCGCGCGCAGGGACGAGTTGGTGCAGGCCGGGTTCCGCCTGGTGGCAGAGGTGGGCTTTGAGGGGTTGCGGCTGCGGCAGGTGGCCGAGGACGTGGGAATCGACCACTCGACGCTGCACCACCACTTCGCCACCAAGCAGGACCTGGTGGCGGCCATCGCGGCGTACACCGTCAGCCAGTTCTGGTTCACCGCACAGGAGGACGGCGATCCCGTGGTGCGGCTGCGCTCCCACTTCGACGCGCTGGCGCGTCTGCTGCGCGAGCATCCCGACCTGTTCACCGTGACGGTCGAGCTGGACCTACGGGCGCGACGCGACCCGACCGTGCGTGCGGCCATGGTCGAGCACGAGGCCGGATGGCGTCAGGTGCTCGTCCGAACGTTGGCCGAGGGCCTCGCCGGCGGCACCTTGAACCGGGAGATCGATCCGGTGGCCACGGCTGAGCTGATCATCGCCACGGTCAAGGGCGCCAGGCTCGTCCCCGGCAGGGCAGATGTGATCTTCGACCAGCTCTTCGCCCTGATCCTCGGCTGTCCCCTCTCGGACGACCGGCCACCGAACGAGGAGACTTCAGAAAAGAGGACATCATGACCCGTTCACCGCACGTGATCGTCATCGGGGGTGGCATCGGCGGACTGTGCCTGGCCCAAGGGCTGCGCAAGGCCGGAGTAAGCGTCGCCGTGTACGAGCGCGACGTCGCCCCGGCCTCCCGGTGGGAGGGCTACCGCATCCACGTGAACCCGGCGGGCGCCCGGTCACTCGCCGCCTGCCTGCCCGAAGACCTGTGGCAGGCATTTCTGGCAAGCACCGGGCCGGGGGGCGATTTCGGCTTCCTGACAGAGAAGCTGGACGAGTTACTTGTCGTCGAAGAGCCGATCATGTACCCCGCAGCCGCCGATCCCACGGAGGGCCACTACGCCGCCGACCGCGCGACGCTGCGCCGCCTCCTGCTGGCGGGCCTGGATGACGTGGTGCGTTTCGGCGCGGAGTTCGTCCGTTACGAGCACGCTCCCGACGGCCGCATCGAGGCTGTCTTCGCCGACGGGAGCCGCGCTCAGGGTGACCTGCTGGTGGGCGCCGACGGCGTAGCCTCGCGGGTACGTGGACAGTACCTCCCGCACGCCCGTGTCACCGATGCCGGCGCTGTGGGAATCGCGCACAAGACCTGGCTGACTCACGAGACCGAAAACTGGCTTCCTGAACGGCTGCGCACCGGCATGAACCTCGTCATGGCCGACCAGCCCTGCTTCCTCTTCACCTCCGTGTTCCAGCCCACGCCAGGTGCGGCTACGGCACTCACCGGGGCAGACGGCATCACCGGATCCGCTGGTCGCGACCGTCCCTACGTGCTGGGGGCTCTCGTCGCCGATCCCTCTCACCTGCCCGCCGGCCTCACCTCAATGGACGGCGACGCCCTGCGCGATGTGGTGGACGCGACGTTGTCCGGATGGCATCCCGCACTGCGGCGGCTACTCGCCGAATCGGACCCGGACAGCCGGGCCGCCATCTCCTTCCGTGCCTCCGAGCCCGTTGCCCCCTGGTCCGCCACCAATGTCACGCTGCTCGGTGACGCCGTGCACGCCATGCCGCCGATCGGCGGGCTGGGCGGGAACACCGCACTGCGCGACGCCCACTCGCTCTGCATCGCCCTGGCCGAGGTCGCCCGTGGCGAGCGTGACCTGCTCACGGCAGTGGCGGTGTTCGAGGAACGAATGCGGGACTACGGCTACGCCGCCGTCCGCGACGCCCTCGCCCAGAAGGACCGCGGCTTGTCGACGGGCACCGTGCGCACAGGTGTGCAGCGGGCCTTCATGAGACTGTGCTCGATGGTCGAGCCGCTGCGCCGCCACGCGTTCGCCGACCAATGGGACGGCCTGTCCCGCCCGCTGCCATGGGAGCCGACGGCCACTACACCTCGTTGATCTCGTCCTCCAGCCGGAAGCCTCCGGCGAACCCGGACACAACATCTCACGTAGGACGTCTCATGCTCCAACTCCACGAGATGGACCCGACTGAGCAGGAGACTCCCTGTCCCGGCCTGTACAACGGCCGGGAGCCCGATCGAGTACGTGACCGTAGCCGCGCATCAACCAGCATCCGAGATCAGCGGCCACTGATCCTGCGGCAGGGCCGAGAGCCAACCGTTAGCAAGATCTCCAAGATGTCCTGCCAAATGAGAAGCCCCTGAACGCATCGTCGCTGTTCAGGGGCTTCATGATGCAGAGCCGACGAGGGGAATCGAACCCCTGACCTTCTGTTTACAAGACAGATGCTCTGCCGATTGAGCTACGTCGGCACGGCCTACCAGTGTAGACGCTAGGGGCGCCTGTGACGAGCGGCTTCGTACAGCGCCACGCCTGCCGCCACCCCCGCGTTGAGCGACTCGGCGGCGGCGCGCATCGGGATGCGGGCGACCACGTCGCACTGTTCGCGCACCAGCCGGGAGAGCCCCTTGCCCTCGGAGCCGACGACCACCACGAGCGGCTCGCTCAGCAGCTCGACGTCGGCGATCTCGGCGTCGCCCGAGCCGTCGAGGCCGACCACGAACAGGCCGGCGTCGCGGTATTCGCGCAGGGCCGCCGTCAGGTTGGAGGCGCGGGCCACCCGGAGGGTCGCCAGCGTGCCGGCGGAGGTCTTCCACGCCCCGCCCGTCACCCCGGCCGAACGGCGGGACGGGATGAGCAGCCCGTGGGCGCCGAACGCGGTCGCGGAACGGGCGATGGCGCCCAGGTTGCGCGGGTCGGTGACCGAGTCGAGGGCCACGATCAGCGGCGCCTCGGCCGCCTCGTGCGCGATCTCGACCAGCTCGGACGGGTGCGCGTAGTCGTAGGCCGGGATCTGCAGGGCGATGCCCTGGTGGACGCCGCCCTCGGTCAGCCGGTCGAGCTTGTCGCGGGTGACCTCGAGCAGCGCGACGCCGCGCTCCACCGCGATCTTGATGGCGTCGCGGACGCGGTCGTCGCTTTCCATGCGCTGGGCCACGTAGAGCGCGTTGCACGGCACGCCGGCCTGGAGGGCCTCGAGCACCGGGTTGCGGCCGCCGATGTATTCGGGGGCGTCCTCGGAGCGCCGCTGCCGCAGCGGCTGAGCGCTCCGCACGCCCGTGCGCTGCTCGCGGTTGATCCGCTCCGCGCGGGCCTTGTCCTTGTACCAGTGACGCATTTCGGCAGGCGGAGTGGCGCCCCTGCCTTCGAGCGACCGGCGGTTGTTTCCACCGGTGCCCTTGGCCGGGCCCTTCTTCTTCGCGGGCCTGCCCGAAGCCCTACCGCCTGCTGCCATGCCTAAAAGAGTACTCGGGCCGCCACCCGGCTCAGACCCACTCAGGGCACATTCGCTAGCGGCTGAGCTCCCAACGAGGGCCGTGCGGGGTGTCCTCGACCGTGATGCCCGCGGCCGCGAGCTGGTCTCTGATGGCGTCGGCGGCCGCGTAGTCCTTGCGGGCCCTGGCCGCCTTGCGCTGCTCCAGCGCCACCGCCACCAGCGCGTCGACGACCGGCGCGAGGTCGGAACCTGCGCCGCGCCACTGCGGCGAGCGCGGGTCTAGACCGAGCACGTCGAGCATGTTCTGGGTCTCGGCGAGCAGGCGCGCCACCGCCTCCTTGTCGCCGCGCGCGAGCGCGACGTTGCCCTCGCGCACCACCTCGTGGACGACGGCCAGCGCCTGCGGCGTGCCGAGGTCGTCGTTGAGCGCGTCGACGAACGCCTGCGGCAGCGGCGCGTCGGCGTCGACGTCGTGGATCACCTCGGCGGCCCGCGTCACGAAGCCCTCGATCCGCTGGTACGCGGCCGCGGCCTCCTGCAGCGCCTCCTCGGAGTACTCGATCGGCGAACGGTAGTGCGGCACGGCCAGGTAGTAGCGCAGCTCGACGGGCCGTACCTTCTGCACCATCTCGGGAATCAGCAGCGAGTTGCCGAGCGACTTGCTCATCTTCTCGGCGCCGATCTTGAGCATGCCGTTGTGCATCCAGAAGTTGGCGAACCCGTCGCCCGCCGCCTGCGACTGGGCGATCTCGTTCTCGTGGTGCGGGAAGATCAGGTCGATCCCGCCGCCGTGGATGTCGAACGTCGGCCCGAGGTACTTCGTCGCCATGGCGGAGCACTCCAGGTGCCAGCCGGGACGCCCGGGGCCCCATGGCGTCGGCCACGTCGGCTCGCCCGGCTTCTCGCCCTTCCAGAGGGCGAAGTCGCGCGGGTCACGCTTGCAGGACTCGTCGTCGGTGTCGGCGGCCGCCCGCATGTTCTCGAGCTTCTGGTTGGAGAGCGAGCCGTAGCGGTCGGCGTACGACTTCACGTCGAAGTAGACGTCGCCGCCGGACGCGTACGCGTGGCCGAGTTCGATCAGGCGCTGCATCAGCGTGATCATCTCGGGCACGTGCCCGGTGGCCCGCGGCTCCACGGTCGGCGGCAGGCAGCCCAGCGTGTCGTACGCCCACGCGAAGGCACGCTGGTTGCGCTCGGCCACGACGAACCAGGGCACGTCCTCCTGGGCCGCGACCCTGATGATCTTGTCGTCGATGTCGGTGACATTGCGGCAGAACGTCACGTCATATCCGGAACGCGTGAGCCAGCGGCGCAGCACGTCGAAGTTCACACCGGAACGGATATGTCCGATATGCGGGGGAGCTTGCACCGTCGCCCCACACAGGTAAATCGACGCCCGGCCGGCTTCGACCGGAACGAATTCACGGATGGCGCGCGTACTGGTGTCGTAGATGTGCAAGCTCACAGCGCAAGGCTAACGCCTCACGCCGGTCTTCACGTCGATTAATCAGCTCCGCAAAGTGACTCTGTCGGGTGAGATCCGTACGATCAACCGCTCCGTGCCGGGCTTGTCCTCCCATGGGCGCCCTCGGTACTTCTGCGACAGCTCCTCGATCAGCGCTCCCTCCGGGTCGGGCACCATGCTCACCCGGCCGCGTACCTCCACATACCGGTACGGATCGTCAGGGTCGATGACCAGGAGACTCGCGCGCGGGTCTCGCTCGAAGTTCCGCGGCTTCCGCCGCCCCTTGACGGTGGAGAAGATCACGTCGTCGCCGTCCGTACGGATCCACACCACGGACGATTGCGGGCCGCCGTCCGGATTCAGACTGGTCACCGTGGCGTAATTAGGGGCGTCCAGGAGTTTGCGCACTTCTTCCGACAACTTGACCATGGCGTCCTCCGTGCTCGGTCAGGAACCCCATTCTTCTGTAGGCTCGAACCGCCATGGACGTGACACCCCCCTCTACGCTCCGCCGCCTGGGCATCGCTCTGGCCGGGCTCGCGGTGGCAGCACTCGCCGGCGCCGCGTGCGCGCTCTCCTTCGACGACCTGCGCGCGCTCGCCCTCACGGGCGAGGCGCGCCAGGACCTCGCGTTCCTCTATCCAGCGGCCTTCGACGCCCTTCTGGTGGTGGCGCTGCTCGGCGTCCTGCTGCTGCGCGCCGCCAGACCACTGGTACGCACCCAGGCCGCGCTCGTGCTGGTCCTGCTCCTCGCAGCGGCCGCGGCGGCCGACGTGGCCTCGGCCGTACGGTTCGTGTTCGACACGCGCCAGACGGCCATCGGCGTGGCCCTCGCACCGTGGGTGATGCTGGCCCTGGCGCTGTGGGTGTGGCTGCTGCTGATCAAGCATGTACAGGCCGGTCGCGCCGCCGCCCGCGGCGGCGACGACGGCGACACGCCGGAGCTCGACATCGTGCCTTTCGACGGCGAGCGGGCCGGCGCTTCCGCGCAGGCAGCGCCGCCCGTACCGTCAGGCGTCACCGAGCCGCTCTCCAGCCCGGTCACCGAGTGGCCCGCGCGTCCGGAACCGGGCTCGATCCCCGCTCCACGCCCGGCCGCCGACACAGAACCGCCCGACACGGCCGCCCCGCGCACCGACCCCGCCCCTTCTGACCCGCACGGGCAACCCGACCCCGAGCCCGTCCAGGACGCACAGGAGCGCCACGAGCCGGAGCCCGCGTACGACCCCGAGTTCGACGAGGGACCGGCGGTCGTGATCCTGCCCAAGGCCCCGGATCCGGTCCCCGCGTACGACCCAGAGCCCGACGAGGGACCGGCGGTCGTGATCCTGCCCAAGGCCCCCGATCCGGTGACCGCACAGGAAGATGAAGGGCTGCCAGAGGAGCCCGAGACGCGTCCCGTCCGCTGGGGCGACCGCGTCAAGCCTGCCGACGTCCTCGTCCACCCTCGCCCCTCCGAGCGGGACGACGACCGCGACGCCGACACCCAGCCCCACCCGATCGTCGAGGACAACACCCCTGACCCGCTGCACGGCCCCGAGGCCGCCGACGCGGCGGAGCCGAGGCCCCGGGTCTGGCGTGACGACGCCACGGGCCACCCAGCCGTCGACGACGACACCCCGGCCCCCTCCGGCCGCCTGCGCAGCACCCCCCGCCCTCCGGAGGACTGACCGCCCACGAACCGACCGGCAGGACACGCGGAAGGCCCGCTCGGGAGCGACTCTCCCGAGCGGGCCTTCCGTGTTCCCCGCCGGTACGCCGCAGAAGCGGCGCGGTGCCTCGCCCGTGACTGGCCACGAACCCCCAGGACCTGAACCGGTCCGACCGGCTACACCCTGGAGCCGCGCTTCAGCCCGGCGACCAGGCCGACGCCGACGATCGCCAGGACGACCTGCATCAGGAGTTCGATCCAGTCGATGCCGGACGTCGTCTCGACCCCCATCACCTGCGCGATCAGCGTCCCGACGAGTGCGGCGACGATGCCGACGACGATGGTGAGGATCCACCCGATGGCCTGCCTGCCGGGCAGCAGCAGGCGACCGATTGCGCCGATCACGGCACCGATCACGATGGCGCCGAGGATGGATTCGATGGTCATGACATGAAACCTCCCCGTGAGGGTGAGCGGTTCACTCTCACGGGGAGGCTGCTACCCGATCTACGGGGATTATGCGCCGCCTTGACGTTCGGCCTGCTCAGGTACGTGTTCTGCCTGAACGGCCCGCGCGCGAGATGCCCATGCGCGTCACGAGGAGCACACCGATGACCGCCAGCACGAGCTGGAGGATGTGTTCGATCCAGTCGATGCCCCTGGTGTCGGCCAGCCCGGCCCAATGAGCGATCAGGGTACCGATCAGAGCGGCCACGATGCCGACGATCAGCGTCAGGCCGATGGACATGTTCTGCTTGCCCGGCACCAGAAGCCGGGCGAGCGCACCGACGATGGCGCCGATGATGATGGCGGAAACGATCGCCCCGATCATGTGCAGCTCCCCCCGAGACGTTCCATGTTCTCGGAGGGCACTACCCGCGAAACGGACAAACTACCCAAACGTGAAGGAAGGCGGCGGTCCGCACCGCGCCAGTGACGGACCGCCGCCTCCGGATCAGGCGGGCTTCGGCGACGACCCCCGCCAGGACGCCCTCACGCATCCCGACATAGGACGCCCGGCACTCAGGAAAGGTTGACCACGAGCGCGGTCGCGATGGCCGCTATGCCCTCTCCGCGGCCGGTGAGCCCCAGCCCGTCGGTCGTGGTGGCGGAGACACTCACAGGCGCTCCCAGAACCGCGCCGAGGGCCTTCTCGGCCTCGGTACGGCGTGGCGCCAGCTTGGGACGGTTGCCGATCACCTGGATCGCCACGTTGCCGATCTCGAAGCCGGCGGCGCGCACCTGGCGGGCGGTCTCCTCCAGCAGCGTGGCGCCCGAGGCGCCCGCCCAGCGCGGGTCGGAGGTGCCGAAGAGGCGGCCGAGGTCACCGAGACCGGCCGCGGACAGCAGGGCGTCGCAGGCCGCGTGGGCGGCGGCGTCGCCATCGGAATGACCCTCGAGCCCACCCTCGCCCGGCCAGTGCAGGCCGGCGAGGTGGAGCTCACGCCCGGAGGCGTCAGAAGCGAACGGGTGGACGTCCACACCGACGCCCACCCGAGGAAGATTGATGTTCAGGAGTTGAGAACCTCGTCGAGCAGGGCCTCGGCCTTGTCCTCGTTGGTCTTCTCGGCGAGCGCGAGCTCGCTGACGAGGATCTGGCGCGCCTTGGCGAGCATTCGCTTCTCACCCGCGGACAGGCCACGCTCACGGTCGCGGCGCCACAGGTCGCGAACCACCTCGGCGACCTTGTTCACGTCACCGGACGCGAGCTTCTCGAGGTTGGCCTTGTAGCGACGAGACCAGTTGGTCGGCTCCTCGGTGTGCGGCATGCGAAGGACATCGAAAACCCGCTCAAGGCCTTCCTGACCGACAACATCACGCACGCCGACGAGTTCTGCGTTTTCAGCTGGCACCTGGACGGTAAGGTCGCCCTTGTCGACCTTGAGCACCAGGTAGGTCTTTTCCTCACCCTTGATGGATCGCGTCGTGATTGCTTCGATCCGAGCAGCCCCATGGTGGGGGTAGACGACAGTGTCGCCGACCTGGAAAGTCATGTGACAAGTACCCCTTCCGCTGTACTCCAGGGTACCACGCATCCACAGCCTCCCGGAACAGTGAAATCCCCATAACTGCAGGTCAAGGCGACATATTGGGGCTTGACAAGCCGTCAACAGTATGAATCGCATTTGTGGACATAGCGAATGACCTGCGGGGGCGCGGATATGACCTTGGATTGGGATCGATATGGTTGGCGCGGCAACATCACGCACGCGCGAACCATGCGCAAGACCAAGGAGAACCCGCCCGTGACCAGCCGTCGCTGGATTGTCGTAGCAGCCGCGTTCTTGGCAGCCCCCGTGCTCGCGGGCTGTGGGGCCGGATTCGACGCCACCACCAACAAGCCGTACGCGCCGAACGAGGCCGGAGTGCTGATCGACAACGCGCGATACGGCAAGGGTGACATTCACATCCCCCAGGCGTTCGTGCTCGGCCCTGACTCCGGAGCCCAGCTCCCGTGGCGTGGTTCGGCGCCGGTCTACCTGAACATCCTGAACACCGCGGGCGCTCCCGACACGCTCCAGGCCGTCACGGCGACCGGCATCGGCCCTGCCAAGCTCACGGCCCCGATCCAGCTGCCGAGCAACCAGCTCGTCAACACCGGCAAGCCGACGCCGCAGATCATGCTGGAGGCCATCCCCAAGAGCCTCAGGGGCGGCGAGAGCGTCAAGCTCGAGCTTCAGTTCGCCAACGCCGGAACGGTGTCCCTGGACGTCCCTGTGATCACGCGCAGCCGCGAGTTCGCCGACTACCCGGCGGCCCCCGGCGCGACCCCGGCTCCGACGCCCACCCCGACGCCGTCGGCCCCGGCAGAAGAGTCTCACTGACGGCATGAGAAAACCCTTGTCCCGGTACGGCATGCGTACCGGAACAAGGGTTTCTCAGTCTTCCGTAGCGTCGAACTTGTAGCCCAGACCGCGCACGGTCAGGATGCAGCGCGGGTTCGACGGGTCTGATTCGATCTTGGCGCGCAGACGCTTGACGTGGACGTCGAGCGTCTTGGTGTCGCCCACGTAGTCGGCGCCCCAGACACGGTCGATGAGCTGCCCGCGGGTCAGCACCCGGCCGGCGTTGCGCAGCAGCACCTCCAGCAGCTCGAACTCCTTCAGCGGCAGCTGCACCTGCTCACCGCGTACGGCGACCACGTGGCGGTCGACGTCCATGCGCACCGGGCCGACGGCGAGCACGGCCGTCTCCAGCTCCTCGGGCACGTCGCCCTGGCGGCGCAGCACGGCGCGGATGCGGGCGACCAGCTCGCGGGAGGAGAACGGCTTGGTGACGTAGTCGTCGGCGCCCAGTTCGAGGCCCACGACCTTGTCGATCTCGCTGTCCTTGGCCGTCAGCATGATGACCGGCACCTTCGAGCGCTGCCGCAGCGAGCGGCACACCTCGGTGCCGGGCAGCCCCGGCAGCATCAGGTCGAGCAGCACCAGGTCGGCGCCGTTGCGGTCGAACATCTCGAGCGCCTCGGGCCCGGTCCCCGCCACCGACACCTCGAAGCCCTCCTTGCGCAGCATGTAGGAGAGCGCGTCGGAGAAGGACTCCTCGTCCTCGACGACCAGCACGCGAGTCATGAGTCCTCCTTGCCCGTGCCGCGGAGGGGACGGGGTCGTACGGCGGTTGGTTCGGTTGGCTCGGTCACGGAGTTGTCTCCAGGGGAATCGAGGGTTGCAGGGGCACCGCTGTGCCGGCGAAGGCGGGCAGGCGGAGCGTGAAGGTGGAGCCGGACCCTTCCTTGCTCCAGACGGACACCTCGCCCGCGTGGGCGCCGGCGACGTGCTTGACGATGGCCAGGCCGAGTCCGGTGCCTCCGGTGGCGCGGGAGCGGGCCGCGTCGACGCGGAAGAAGCGCTCGAAGATGCGCTCCAGCGCCTCCTCAGGGATGCCGATGCCCTGGTCGCTCACGCTGATCTCGACGGAGTCGCCGGCGGGCCGCACGCTGACGACGACCCGGGTGTGCTCGGGACTGTACGCGACCGCGTTGTCGATCAGGTTGCGCAGGGCGGTGACGAGCAGATCGTCGTCGCCCCAGATGCGCAGCCCCTCGGCACCGCCGGTGACCAGGGCGATGTCCTTGGCAGAGGCCTTGGTGTTGCAGTGGTCGATCGCGACCTGGACGGCATCGTCGATGGAGACCTGGCCGGGGGTGGGAATGGGCTCGGCGCCCTGGATCCGGCTGAGCGTGATCAGGTCCTGGATGAGGTAGTTGAGCCGGGCCGCCTCGAGCTGCATGCGGCCGGCGAACCGGCTGACCGCCTCGGGGTCGTCGGCGGCGTCCTGGATGGTCTCGGCGAGCAGGCTCAGGGCGCCCACCGGGGTCTTCAGCTCGTGGCTGACGTTGGCGACGAAGTCGCGGCGCACGGCCTCGACGCGACGCCGCTCGGTCTGGTCCTCGGCGAGCACGAGCACCTGCCCGTACGTGCCGAGGGGCGCCACCCGGACGGCGAAGTTCGTCGTCTCCTGGCCGAACTTGTGACCGGCGACGTCGATCTCGCTCTCGCGGATCTCGCCGTCACGGCGTACCTGCCGGGCCAGGGCGAGGAGTTCGGCGGCCATCAGCCGATCGCCCTTGACCAGGCCGAACGCCCGCGCGGCCGAGCTGGCGCGCAGGACGCGGTCGTGGGCGTCCAGCACGACGGCGGAGGAGGGCAGGACGGCCAGCACCGACGCGACGCCCTGCGGGAGCGCGGCGCCCGTCTCGACGCCGTCGTCCGTGCCGGTGCGGCGGGGAGCCTCGATCTGGTTGCGGTAGAAGAGGACTGCCAGCGCGCCCACCACGAACCCGGCCAGGGCCGTGACGCTCATGGCCATCTCACTCATGCCTCCGATGGTAGGTGGCCCTTTGCAAGGGACAGACCCCCCATCGAGGGATGAACGGCCCTTTCTGCGAATGTTCATCTGACGGTCGAAGTTCGTTCATCGAAACCGCTTTACGGTGACGGCATGCGCGACGCGTACCATGAAGAACTTGACTCGTTGACGGACAAACTGGTGGAGATGACCCGCCTCGTCCGGTCGGCCATCTCCCGCGCCACCACGGCGCTCCTCGACTCCGACCTGCAGCTCGCCGAGAGCGTCATCTCGCGCGACCAGGAAGTGAACTCGGTGTTCGCCGACATCGAGGCGTCCATCTTCGATCTGATGGCCAGGCAGCAGCCCGTCGCGGTCGACCTCCGCATGGTCATCACGGCGCTGCGCATGGGCACCGACCTCGAACGCATGGGCGACCTCGCGGTGCACGTCGCCAAGGTGGCCCGGCTGCGGCACCCGGTCTCGGCCATCCCGCCGCAGCTGCGCTCCACCATCCTGGAGATGGGCCAGATCGCGGAGAACCTCGTCACGAAGGCGGGCAGCTGCGTGGCGTCCCGCGACGTCGACTCGGCGCTGGAGCTGGAGCAGGACGACGACGCGATGGACCGCCTGCACCGCAAGCTGTTCAAGAGCATCCTGAGCGAGGAGTGGGCGCACGGCGTCGAGCCTGCGATCGACATCACGCTGGTGGGCCGCTACTACGAGCGCTACGCCGACCACGCCGTACGCGTCGCCCACGACGTGGTCTACCTCGTGACAGGAGCCCGCCCCAACTGACCCGCCGCACCGGCCCCGACCCGCCGCCGCGCGCTATCTTGCCCAGCATGGACGACGAGGCGCGGCGGACGGCCGAGCGGGTGGCCGGCGACGGCGGGCTCGCCGGCCTGCGGCGGCTGACGGAGACGATCATCGCCGCGGAGGCCCTGCGCACCCGCATCATCGACGACCTGCGCGGCCACGGGTTCGCCGGCTGGGACGAGATCGGCCGCGCCTGCGGCATGACCGGGCAGAGCGCCGTCCGGCGGTGGTCGAAGCCGTTGCACGCGACCTCTTTCGGGGCCGCGGCGGACGTGTACGAGCGCGGGCGTCCCGGCTACCCGCCCGAGGCGATCGCCTGGCTCGTGCCCGGCGACGCCCGGCGCGTCCTCGACCTGGGGGCGGGCACGGGCAAGCTCACCCGGCAGCTGGCCGGCGCGGGCTTCGACGTCGTGGCGGTCGAACCGCTGGAGGAGATGCGCGGGCGGCTGCGCGAGGCGGCGCCCGGCGTGTCCGTGCGAGAGGGCAGCGCCGAACGCGTCCCGCTGCCCGACGGCAGTGTCGACGCCGTCGTGGCCGCGCAGGCCTGGCACTGGTTCGACCCCGCACGGGCGGTGCCCGAGGTGGCCAGGGTGCTCGCCCCCGGCGGGACGCTGTCGCTGGTGTGGAACCTGCGCGACCTGTCGGAGCCGTGGGTGTTCGTCCTCGACCAGATCCTCCACCAGCACAGCCGGCAGGTGATCGACACCCGTCCGCCGGTCGGGAGGCCGTTCGGCGCGCCTGAGCACGCCGAGTTCCGCTGGCGGCAGCCGATGCCCCGCGAGGGGCTCGTCGACCTGGTCGCCTCGCGCAGCTACGTGATCTCGCTGGCCGACGCCGACCGGCGCCGCCTGCTCGACGAGGTGGCCGAACTGCTCGACACGCACCCCGACCTCAAGGGCCGCGACGAGATCACGGTGCCGTACGTCACCCACTGCACCCGCCTGAGGTCAGAACGGGTTCTCTGAGCCGAACCTCCGGGCCTTGTCGACGCAGTCGGGGCAGACAGGGACGTCGGTGGACCGGGCCACCGCCTCGGGCGTGGCAGGACGCAGCGTGCCGAAGAAGGTGATGCCGGGCGGGAGGCCGGTCTCGGGATCGACCAGGAACGTCACGACCTCTTTCGGGTCATGACGGAAGACGCGCTTGCACGCGTAGCACTCGCCCGAGATCTCCGCCCGCTCGTCCGGCATCGGGAACCTCAGCGGCCCTGGTTGGCTACCGCTTCGATCGCGGCCTTCGCCGCCTCGGGGTCGAGGTAGCGGCCGCCGCGCACGGTCGGCCGGTAGTCGGCGTCGAGGTCGTAGACGAGGGGGATGCCCGTGGGGATGTTCAGGCCGGCGATCTCGTCGTCGCCGATGCCGTCGAGGTGCTTGACCAGGGCCCGCAGGGAGTTGCCGTGGGCCGCCACCAGCACCGTGCGACCGGCCGCGAGCTCGGGGAGGATCTCGTCGTACCAGTACGGCAGCATGCGGTCGACGACGTCCTTCAGGCACTCGGTGCGCGGCATGAGCTCCGGCGGCAGCAGGGCGTAGCGCGGGTCGCCGAACTGGGAGAACTCGTCGTCGTCGGCGATGGGCGGCGGCGGCACGTCGTAGGAGCGGCGCCAGAGCATGAACTGCTCGTCGCCGAACTCGTCACGGGTCTGCGCCTTGTTCTTGCCCTGCAGGGCGCCGTAGTGGCGCTCGTTGAGCCGCCAGCTGCGCTTGACCGGCAGCCAGCTCAGGTCGGCCTCACCCAACGCCAGCTGGGCCGTCTGGATGGCCCTGGTCAGCAGGCTGGTGTGGACGACGTCGGGGCGCAGCCCCGCCTCCTGCAGGAGTTTGCCGCCGCGGCGGGCCTCGTCCTCACCCTTGGCCGACAGGCTCACGTCAACCCAACCGGTGAACAGGCCCTTCGCGTTCCAGTCGCTCTCGCCATGCCTCAGCAGCACCAAAGTCGCCATGCCGACAATCCTATGGTCGTCCGACCGGTTCACCGATCGGGGTCGGCGAAGCGGGCGAAGGCCTGCAAGTTGGCGAGCGACTCGCCTCGACTGGCGCGCCAGGCCCACTCGCGCCGGATCGACGAGGCGAAGCCCAGCTCGAGCGCCCGGTCGAACCAGTCGTCGGAGTACGTCAGCACGCACCCGAGCAGCCGGTCGATCTCCTCCTCGCTGACGGCCGCGAGCGGCACGCGGCCCACGAGGTAGACGTCACCCACGGCGTCGAGGGAGAAGTGGACGCCGTACATCGAGCCGTTCTTGCCGAGCAGCCACCGGTAGAACTCGGCGTGGTTCTCGTCAGGCTGGCGGCAGAAGAACGCCTCGACGTGCAGGGCGCGCTCGCCCACGATCAGCCAGGTCATGGTGGCGAGCTTGTGCTGCCCGGGGAGTTTGGCGAGGAACGCCCCGGGCCGCGGCTCCTCGTACGACACGTCCGCGGCCTTGAGGGCGGCTTCGACGACTTCGCGCATGCCGATCAGGATAGAAGCACGCGCGCCGCTCACACATTGGCCGCGAGCGGCGCCTTGCGGAGATTGGCGACGGCTCCTGCGTACACGTCCATGAGGCGTGCGGCGGTGGCCTGCCAGCCGAAGGCGGCCGCGTGGCCGCGGGCGCTGCGCGAGAGCTCCTCGCGCCGCCACGGCGCAGTGACGAAGCCCCGCAGCACGCGGGCCCATTCGACGGGGTCGTGTCCGTCCACGAGCACTCCGGACACACCGTCGCGTACGGCGGTGCGCAGGCCGCCCACCGCGGCGGCGATCACGGGGGTGCCGCACGCCTGCGACTCCAGCGCGACGAGCCCGAACGACTCGTTGTGCGACGGGACGACGGTGACGCACGCGGCCCGGTACCAGTCGGCCAGCTCCGCCTGGGGAGCCGGAGGGACGAGCCGTACGAGGTCGGAGATGCCGAGTTCGGCGGCGAGGTCGGTGAGCAGCGAGGGCCTGGCGAGGCCGTTGCCCGAGGGTCCGCCCACGCAGACGACCACGAGCCGCTCGCGCAGGGACGGATCGTCGGCGACCATCCTGGCGGCGGCGCGCAGCAGCACGTCGGGGGCCTTGAGCGGCTGGATGCGGCCGACGAACAGCAGCACGA
This sequence comes from Nonomuraea maritima, assembly GCF_900100395.1. Taxonomy (GTDB): domain Bacteria; phylum Actinomycetota; class Actinomycetes; order Streptosporangiales; family Streptosporangiaceae; genus Nonomuraea; species Nonomuraea maritima. The sequence goes on from NZ_FNFB01000014.1 coordinate 85,518, forward strand.
ACGCGTCCGGGGGCAGCCCGAGCCGATGGCGGGCGACCTGCTGCGATCCGGGACGGAAGACGCTGAGGTTGACGCCGGGGTTCACGACGGCGACGCGGCTCTCGTCGGCGCAGTACAGGTCCATCAGCTCACTGGCCTCGGCGGCGGTGTTGGCGACGAGGCGGTCGGCGACCGAGACGACCTGTTCCTCGCCGATCACGCGGGCCTGGGGCTCCGGCTTGTCGCCGCGGGCGAGGAGCAGGTTCTTGACCTTGGCCATGGTGTGCATGGTGTGCACGAGCGGGACGCCCCAGCGTTCCTTGGCCAGCCAGCCGACCTGCCCGGACAGCCAGTAGTGGGAGTGGATGAGGTCGTAGCGGCCGGGGTCGTACATGGCCTCGGTGCGCAGCACCCCCGACACGAACGCGCACAGCTGCGCGGGCAGCTCCCTGCGGTCCAGTTCCTCGTACGGACCGGCGGTGAGGTGACGGACGAGCACGCCAGGGGCGAGCTCGGCCACGGGAGGCAGGTCACGCGCGGTCGCCCGGGTGAAGATCTCCACCTCCACGCCGAGCTGGGCCAGCCGCTTGGCCGACTCCACGATGTACACGTTCATGCCACCCGCGTCGCCCGTTCCTGGCTGATCGAGCGGCGATGTGTGCATGCTGATGGTCGCGACCCGCCTGACCGGACGTCGCCTCACTAGACACCACCTCCGGAAAGTTGTTAACCACCCCAAATATTTCGAAATTCCCGAAACATCCCCTCATGTGACAAGAGGAACAGAACGCTCCCCCTCGCGAACCGAGAAGAGGGAGGCTGAAAACGCGGGCCGATCCTATTGTCTATATTTCCGCCATGCGTAAGGGGAAATTAAACGTTGCCGTCACGGGCTGGCAGGATGGGCGCATGCGGAAGACGGCTGTGGTAACAGGTGCGAGCAGCGGGATCGGGGAGGCGACCGCGCGGCGGCTCGCGGCCGAGGGGTACGACGTCGTGGCGGGCGCCCGGCGCCGCGACCGGCTCGAGAAGCTGGCCGCGGAGTCGCCCTCGATCAGGCCCGTGACGCTCGACGTCACCTCGCAGGAGTCGGTGGACGCGCTCGCCGCCTCCCTCGAACGCTGCGACGTGCTGGTCAACAACGCCGGCGGCGCGCTCGGCTCCGACCCGGTGGCCGGGAGCGACGTCGACGAGTGGCAGCGGATGTACGACACGAACGTGCTCGGCTCGCTGCGCATGACCAGGGCGCTCATGCCCGCGCTCGTCGAGTCCGGCGACGGCGTCCTCGTCATGCTCACCTCGACGGCGGGCCACACCGCGTACGAGGGCGGGGGCGGCTACGTCGCCGCCAAGCACGCCCAGCGCACGATGGCCGAGACGCTCCGGCTCGAGCTCGTCGGGCAGCCGGTCCGGGTGGTCGAGATCGCGCCCGGCATGGTGCAGACCGAGGGGTTCGCGGTGACCCGGTTCCGCGGCGACGCGGAGCGGGCGGCGCAGGTGTACGAAGGCGTGCCTGGCCCGCTCACCTCCGACGACGTGGCCGACGCCATCGCCTGGGCCGTGACGCGGCCCGCCCACGTCAACATCGACCGCATGGTCATCCGCCCCAGGGCACAGGCCGCGCAGCACAAGGTGCACCGCGTACGTGACTAGACCGGTCGGGGCCGTCACGCGGGGCACGACCGGGCACAACCGGCTGCGGCGCAGCGACCGCTGGGTCGCGGCCGTGCACGGGCGACTGCTGCGCGCCACACCGCGCCCCCTTGTGGTGGACCTCGGCTACGGCGCCTCGCCCACCACGACGCTGGAACTGTTCGACCGGCTGCGCCGGGTGGCGCCCGCCGTCGAGGTGGTCGGCGTCGAGATCGACCCGGTCAGGGTCGCGGTGGCCAAGCCGTACGAACGCGAGGGGCTGAGTTTCCGGCTCGGCGGGTTCGAACTGCCCGTCCCGCGCCCGCCGACGCTGGTGCGGGCCTTCAACGTGCTGCGCCAGTACGGCGAGTCCGAGGCGTGGCACTACTGGGACGTGCTCACCGGCAAGCTGGCGCCCGGCGGAGTGCTGGTCGAGGGCACCTCGTCGGAGAACGGCCGGCGGGCGGTCTGGGTGGGCCTGTCACCCGAGGGGCCGCGGACGATCACCTTCGCGGCCCGCTTCGACGCCTTCGAACGGCCTTCCGACCTGGCCGACCGGCTGCCGAAGACCCTGATCCACCGGAACGTGCCGGGTGAGCGCATCCATGCGTTCCTGAGCGACTTCGACCACGCCTGGGCGGTCAGCGCTCCGTACGGCGTGCACGGGCGGCGGCAGCGGTGGCTGGCCGCGGTGCGGTTCCTGGCGCTGACGTGGCCCGTGTCGGCGCGCCCGCCGCTGGGCGGCCCGGCCAGGTGGCGGCTCGGTGAGCTCACCCTGCCCTGGTCGGCCGTGGGCCCCCGGTAGATCTTCACAGGCGCGCTTCGAACACCGCGTACGCCGCCGAGTCGAACAGGACGAACCGGATGTCCTCCACGGCCGTGTCGGCCTGGCGCACCGTCTCCAGGGAGATCCTGGCGGCGTCGTCCATCGGCCAGCCGTACACGCCGGTCGAGACCGCGGGGAACGCCACCGACCGCGCGCCGAGCTCGTCGGCCACCCGCAGCGACGCGCGGTAGCACGACGCCAGCAGACCCGAGCGGTCCTCGGTCCGCGAGTGGACCGGCCCGACCGTGTGGATCACCCACCGGGCCGGGAGCCGCCCGGCCGTCGTGGCGACGGCCTCACCGGTCGGCAGTCCCTTGCCGTAGCGGGAGGCGCGCAGCAGCCGGCACTCGGCCAGGATCTCGGGACCGCCGCGGCGGTGGATCGCGCCGTCGACGCCTCCTCCGCCGAGCAGCGAGGAGTTGGCGGCGTTGACGACGGCATCGACGGACTGTTCGGTGATGTCGCCGTGTACCAGCGTGATCTGCATTCCACCGACCGTGTCAGCGGGGGCCGCCGGTTGGCAAGCACAATGTGGTGTGCGCCCCGAATGCCAGCTCGACACGTTGTAGAGCTAGTCTGAAGAGCGTGAAGGGTCTCGGCGAGCTTGAACGCAGCATCATGGACATCCTCTGGGCGGAGCACACCCCGTTGACCGCCCGCGAGGTCGGCAAACTCATCGCCGACCGCGACCTTGCCCCCACCACGGTCATGACCGTCCTCGATCGCCTCACCCGTAAGGGCTTCCTCCAGCGCACCCGTGATGGCCGCGCATGGCGGTACGAACCGGCGGAAAGCCGCGACGCGTACATCGCCGAGCTTATGCTGGAGGCCCTGGACATGACGGGCGACCGTTCGGCCGCCCTGACCCGCTTCGCCCAGGCCGTGTCCGGCCCTGAGGCGGAGATCCTGCGCAGAGCCCTTACGGAGCTGGAGGACGAGTGATCACGGCAGCGGTGCTGGCAGCGCTCGCCACCGCGTGCGCAGTCGGCTCCTGGCGTTTCACCACGGCCCGCTGGACCTCACGCGCTCCCCGGCTGGCCATCATCCTCTGGCAGTCCCTCGGGGTCTCCTGGGGCCTCGCCACCACCGGCGCCATGCTCGCCTACGCCGTCCAGCCGTACGGCACCGGCGTGCTGCACGGGCTCATCGAGTTCGGCAGCGGCGAGGCGCCCGCGCACGAGTGGGACGCGCTGCACGTGCTGGCCCTGATCGCGGGGCTCACCGCGCTGACCGTGCTGATCGCGGTGCTGCTCACCGCCGGCGTGCAGACGCTGCGCGCGCGACGCCGGCACCGCATCCTGCTCCGCCTGATCGCCCACGACGACCCCGGCGTCCCTGGCGTGCGCGTGCTGGCCCATCCGGGCGCGGCCGCCTACTGCGTGCCGGGGCTGCGCTCGCAGGTCGTGGTGAGCGAGGGCGCGCTCAAGCTGCTGTCGGAGGGCGAGCTCAAGGCCGTGCTGGCGCACGAGGCGGCGCACGTCCGCGAGCGGCACGACCTGGTGCTGCTGCCGTTCACCGCGCTGCGCCGGGCGATGCCCTGGTCGAAGGTGGTCGCCGAGGCGCAGGCGCAGGTCGAGCTGCTGATCGAGATGGCCGCTGACGACCGTGCCCGCCGCTACTGCTCTCCCCGCCGCCTGGCCACCGCCCTGCTTCGCTTCGGTACGGCGGGCGCGATGCCGAACCCGAACGGCACCCTGGGCGTGCACGCCCACCACGTCATGGCCAGGGTCGAGCGGCTGATCGAACCGCTGCCGGAACTGGACATTCCGACGCGTTACGGCTTTATGGTGCTCGCCATCGCCTTGGTCACGGCTACCCCATTTCTCTGGGTCATTCAGCTTTGATGCTTGCCACGGTTAACCACCGTGTTTGCAATTGCAAGCACCGCGAGGCAGACTGGGGCCATGGCACTACCCAAAGTCGGCTCGATCGGTGAATACATCCGCGAGCAGCGGCAGCAGGCGAAGATCTCGCTGCGCCAGCTCGCGGAGGCTGCGGGGGTCTCGAACCCCTACCTCAGCCAGATCGAGCGCGGCCTGCGCAAGCCGAGCGCCGAGATCCTCAACCAGATCGCCAAGGGTCTGCGGATCTCGTCGCAGGTGCTCTACGTGCAGGCGGGCCTCATCGAGGACCGCGAGCCGCCGAGCGACGTGATCACCGCGATCAGAGCCGACGCACTTCTGAGCGAGCGGCAACGTCAGGTGCTGATCGACATCTATGAGTCGTTCCGCAAGGAGAAGCGCGCCGAAGACGAGCAGACCTCCCAGAACGCTCGTCCCCGGCACGACTCCGATCCGGACGACGAACCGCTGCCGGAGGAGTATCGCGCCGCTCTTGAGCCCTATGCGGCGCCCTCAGGCAACGGCGACGTCACCCAGGAAACCAAGGAAGGTTAACCCATGACGCTGGCCACCGAGGTCAAGAAGCTCACCGAATCCAAGCCGTTCTACGCCGTCGCCGGCGCCGGCGACTACGCGGTCGAGAAGCTGCGCGAGCTGCCCGATCAGCTGGCGAAGCTCCAGGCCCGCCGCTACGACCTGGCCAAGGAACTGCCGGTCAAGGCCCGCGAGTACGCCGACAAGGCCGAGGGCATCGCCCGCGAGTTCCCCGACAGGGCCCGCGAGTACGCCGACCAGCTCACCGTCCGCGCCAACGAGGTCTACGAGGACTTCGCCTCGCGTGGCCGCAGGGTCGTGAGCAAGGCCGGCGGCGAGGCCGCGCTGGAGCTGCAGGAGGTGTCGGAGGCCGCCGAGCCGGCCGTCGCCAAGCCCATCTCCAAGCCCATCGCGCCGCGGAAGCCCCGCGCCACCAAGACCACCAAGGCCTGAGCGCGCAACGGGCCCGTCTCCCGTCAGGGAGGCGGGTCCTGCCGTTCGAGGGTGCCCGCCTGTCGGGGCGGCCCGTTAGGCTGAATGCGACTTCATCGCGGCGTTGGGCGGAGCCAACAACATGAATCTCATCAACGGCGTCTTCAACCTCCTGTTCCTGGTGCTGGCCGTCGGCATCTTCGGCATGTCGGTGTACGCGCTGGTCCACGCGCTCAGGGTGCCGACGTCATCGTTCGTCGCCGCGGGCAAGCTCCAGAAGAACCTCTGGCTGCTGATCCTGGCCCTGGCCACGCTGTTCTCCGGGGCGGGCGCATGGAACTACCTCAACGCGTTCATCCTCGTCGGTAGCCAGGCGTTCATCGGCATCGGCCTCGGCCTCTTCTCGATCCTGGCCGTCATCGCCGCCACGGTCTACGTCGTCGACGTCAAGCCCGCGGTGAAGGGCATGGGCGGCCGGGGCAACAGCGGCCCCTACGGCCCCTGGTGACCGGCTGAGGGTCTGCGGCCCAGCTCACCCGCCAGCCACGCGGCGATCCGCTCGTGGCCGGTGTGGGTGGGGTGCACGCCGTCGGGCAGCGCGACCTCCAGCGGCCAGCGCCGCGCCATCGGGTCGACGAACGCCACGCCCCCGTCACGTGCCGCCTTCGCGAGCACGTCACGCACCTCGTACGCCTTCTTCGGCGGCTCGCCCATCCACAGGGGGCCGACCACCACCACGTCGGTGCCGGGCCAGTGGCCGCGCACCTCGGCGAGCAGCCGGTCGGCGGCCTTGCGCACCTTGACGGCGCTCCAGCGCCGATCGTTGTGGCCGCCCGCGATGACCAGCAGGTCGGGTGCGGGACGCCAGGCGAGTTCCACCTCGAACGAGCGCTGGAACGTCCGGCCGACCCGGCCCTCGCTGAGGTAGCCGGTGCCGCTCGCGCCCGCGATGATCGGCTGGCCGCCCATCAGGCGGGCCGTCTCCGACGCGTACGTCTCCCACGGCGGCACCGGCCCAGAACCGACGGTGAAGCTGTCGCCGAGGAACATGACCACCCGCGCGGCCGGGGGCGCGTCCCGCGGGACACCATTCGCGGCGCATGCCGACAAAACGAGAAATATCCCGAAAAGTGTGGCAGCCGGTGGGATTCGCGGACCTATCCTCCAGCCACGCATGACCACCTCGGGGCACTAGGCTGCCGATATGACCTACGACCTCCACGGGCGCACCCAGCGACTGGAACTGTCCGACCAGAGCCTGCGCGACTTCGAGGCCGTCGTACTGGACGCGTCGCCCGAAGGGATCGTGCTGAGCAGGTCGGCATTCTACCCGGGCGGAGGCGGCCAGCCGGCCGATCAGGGCGTGTTGATCTGGCAGGGCGTCGAGACCCGCATCGCGGGCGTGCGCAAGGGCGACGACCTCCAGCTGATCCCGGCCGAGGGCGACCCGGTGCCGCCGGTCGGCACCGTGGTGCGGGGCGCGGTGGCCGACGCCCGGCGCTCGGCCCTCATGCGTACGCACTCGGGCCTGCACGTGCTGTGCGGGGTGGTGTTCCGCGACTACGGCTGCCTCGTCACCGGCGGCAACATGGACGAGATGAGCGCCCGCATGGACTTCAACCTGCCCGAGGTGCCGCCCGGGTTCAAGGAGGCCGTCGAGGACGCCTGCAACGCCGAGATCGCCGCCGACCGGCGCATCGACGTGCGCGTGCTGCCGCGCACCGAGGCGTTCGCCATCCCCGACATCATCCGTACGGCCACCAACCTCGTGCCCGAGACCGTGCAGGACGTCCGGATCGTCGACATCGTCGGCCTCGACACCCAGGCCGACGGCGGCACCCACGTGGCCTCGACCAAGCAGATCGGCCACATCAAGGTGGCCAAGGTCGAGAGCAAGGGCAAGGGTTTCCGCCGCCTGCGCATCCAGATCTCCGACTAGTCGATCAACCGGGCCAGGCCGTCGAGCAGGCGGCCGAGGCCGAACTCGAAGAGCCGGTCAAGGTCGAGGTCGAAGTCGCCGAGTTCGTGCAGGAACGCGGCGAAGGCGGGGCTGTCGCCCGACTCGCTGATCTGCTGCAGCCGCCCCTGCTGGGCCTGCATCCATTCCTCGTCCGTGATGCCGGTGGCGGCTCTGGCCTGGCGTTCCTGCTCGATGTTGGCGGCGATGGCCAGCACGTAGCTGTAGGTCAGGATGTTGACGTGCATCTTGGCCGTGGCGTCGAGCCGGGTGCCGGCCAGGGCGGACATCATCCACTCCGAGTGCCTCAGCAGCGCGGTCGAGGGCAGCGGGCGGTGCAGTGAGGTGACCCCGGGCATCCAGGGGTGCTCGCGGTGGGCGGCCCACAGCACGCGAGCGGACGTCTCGAGAACGGTCCGCCAGCCGTCCGGACGTTCCCGCGGCAGCGGGAACTCGTCGAGCGCCGCATCGACCATGAACAGGAGCAGTTCGTCCTTGCCGCCGACGTGGCGGTAGAGGGACATGGTCGCCATGCCCAGCCGGTCGGCGACGCGGCGCATGGTGAGCTCGGCGAGCCCTTCGGCGTCGGCGATCTCGATGGCGGCGCGCACGATGCGTTCGCGTACCCGCTCGTCGCCGCGCGCCGGCTGCCCCTTGCGCGGCGTTGCGGCGCGCTCGGCGACCACCGTGCCGACGCGGGGCTCGGCGACCACGACGCCCTCGCGGGCCAGGACGGCGAGGGCCTTGGTGGCGGTCGCCAGGGCGACGTCCCAGTCACGGGCGAGCTGGCGGGTGGACGGCACCCGCTCCCCCGGACGCAGCCGGCCGTCGGCCACCCGTCGCTTGATGTCGGCCACGATGCGGGCATAGGGCGGGGTGCTCAACCGAACCTCCTGTACTAGTACAGATCTTGTCATCCTACCCTTGTCGCCTGCTGTATGTACTGCGTACATTCAGTTCTGCGTACAACGTCAACAAGCAAGGAGCGCGACATGAGGGTTCTGGTCTCCGGAGCGGGCGTCGGCGGCGTCACCCTGGCCCACTGGCTGCGTCGGGACGGACACGACGTGACCGTCGTCGAACGGGCCCCCGGCCGGCGCGGCGGCGGCCAGGCCGTCGACGTCAGGGGCGCCGCGCTCGCCGTGGCCTCCGAGATGGGCGTCCTCGACCGGATCAAAGAGCTGCGGACGACCATGCGCGGCATGTCCATGGTCGACACCGCCGGCAACGAGATCATGCGCAACGAGGAGGCCACGATCAGCGGCGGCAGCTTCGACAGCCCCGACGTCGAGATCATGCGCGACGACCTCACCGCCGTCCTGACCGAGGTCTCGGACGCCACGTACCTCTACGGCGACTCGATCGCCACGCTGACGGAGGACGGGCACGTGACGTTCGAGAGCGGACGGCAGGAGAGCTACGACCGCATCGTGGGCGCCGACGGCCTGCACTCCGTCGTTCGGCGGCTGACCTTCGGCGACGAGGACCAGTTCATCCACCATCTCGGCACGTACGTCTCGATCTTCACCGCCCCCAACTTCGTCGGCATCGACCACTGGCAGACCTGGTTCAACGAGGGCGAGGCGGGCGGAGCCGTCTTCAGCGACCGCGACCGCAGCGTCATGCGCGTCAACCTGGGGTTCCGCTCCGACCCGATCGCGTACGACCACCGCGACGTCGACCAGCAGAAGCGGCTCGTCGAGGAGCGCTGCAAGGCGGTGTACGAAGGGCCCCGGCTGCTGGAGGCCATGTGGCGGGCCGACGACTTCTTCTTCGACTCCATGGCCCAGGTGCGCATGGAGAACTGGACCAAGGGCCGGGTCGCGCTGGTGGGCGACGCGGGCTACTGCGCCTCGCCGCTGTCGGGCCAGGGCACGAGCCTCGCCATGGTGGGCGCGTACGTGCTGGCGCAGGAGCTGGGACGCGACCCGGAGGCCGCGTACGGCCGCTACGAGGAGCGCATGCGCCCGTTCGTCACGGCGAACCAGGCGCTCGCCTTCGAGAACCCGGGTCAGCCCGCGGCGCCGGAGAGCATCGAGCGAGCGGCGAACGCGATCTCCCTCGACTGACCCCACGACCCGGTGATCGATAGGTAGATTCGTGGTGTGGACCAGCTTGTGCGGTGGGAACTCGAGGACGGCGGCACCGTACTGGTGGAAACCGCCTCCGAGGACGTGGCAAGGGGCGGCTGGGCGTCGGCCGGGGTCGGCGCCGACACCGTCCACGAGGCCAAGCTGCGGATGGAGGAGGCGCTCGGCCATCTGCGGGGCGTCGCCACGGCGGCGCTGAAGACCTTCCGTGAGCTGCCGGTCGGGCCCGACGAGGTCGAGATCGAATTCGGGGTGAAGCTCGCGTCCGAGGCCGGGGCCGTGATCGCCAAGGCCAAGGCCGAGGGTCAGCTCGTCGTCAGGCTCCGCTGGCAGGCCCCCGACCGGAGCGGCTGAGCATGAACGGCGCGTGGCGCGCCCGGGTCGACGGGCCGAAAGGCACTCTGGGAGCCGGGTTCCTGGTCACGCCCGACCTGGTGCTCACCTGCGCCCACGTGGTGAAGGACGTGCCGGAGTTGTCCGTGTCCTTCCCGCAGGCCGGCAGAAGCGACCTGCTCGGGCTGCGCGCGACCGTCCACATGACAGGGCCGTGGCGGCGGCAGGGAGATCCCGGCGACGTCGCCGTGCTGAGGCTCGCCCGCGCCGTCGACATCCGTCCGGCCAGGCTCGTGACCCGGACGGGCCCCAGGGACGGCTACGTGGCCCATGGGTTCCCCCGACGGGACGACCCCGTGGGCGTCCCGCTGGAGCTCGTGCTCAGCTCGACCGACCGGTTCGGCGAGTGGCAGCACGTCCGCTCCGCCACCGCGCACGCCGAGATCCCCGACAAGGGGTTCAGCGGCGCCGCCGTCTACGGCGACGAGACCGGCGACGTGATCGGCATGTTCACCGACCACGCGATCGACCGGACGAGGCTCACCGGCCGGATGCTGCCCATGTGGTCCGTCCGCCGGCACTGGGAGGAGCTCGACGACGTCCTCGACCTGCCGTGGCTGCCGCAGGCCGAGCGGCGCGAACTGCGCGGGATCGTGGCGGCGGCCCGCAGCGGCACGGACCTGCGCGAGCTGGTGCTCCGGGTCTTCCCCGGCAGCGGTGCCCACCCCGACTTCCGCTCCGTGTGGGACGCGATCCGGCACGTCGCCGAGCACCTGTCCGGGGACGATCGGCTGCGCCGCTTCCTGTACGAGCTCGTCAGGACGCTCACCCCGGCGTCCGCGCGAAGCGAGCTGCGGCAGTGGATCCGCGAACACCTCGACACGGCCGAGATCCTGCGTGCCCAGAGCGAACTGGCCGAGAGCCTGGAGAACCTCGGCCGGTTCGACGAGGCCAGGGAGAAGTGCGAGGAGGTGCTGCGCCGCTACGAGGGATCGGAGACCGCGTACGGGGCCGAATACCTGCTCCTGCTGCACCGCTTCGCGATGGTGCTGGCCCGCCTCGGCGACTACCCGCAGGCCCTGAGCCTGACGCGGCGCACCCTCGACTACTTCCGCGAGCACGGCGACGACCGCGTACGGCTGCGCGTCGCCACCGACCGGGCCCGCGTCCTGCACGACGCCGGCGAGCTGAGGGCCGCGCAAGGCCTCACCGAGGAGGCGCTCGAACGCTGGACGCCGGCGGCCGACCCGCTCGACGTGCTCGCCGCCCGCACCGTGCACATGTCGGCCCGCAACAAGCTCGGCCACTTCCTGGAGACGAGGAAGGAGGCCGCGAAGGTCGTAGAGGGCTACCGGGCCATCGGCCACGACCAGCACCCGGGGTGCCTCGAAGCCATGATGGTCCAGGCCACGGCGCTGATCATCCTCGACTACCCGGCCCACGAGACGAACAAGAACGCGGCCAGGGCCATCGAGCTCATGGAACACGTTCACCGGGTGCGCAAGGACGCGCTCGGCCGCGACAACCCGCACACCCTCGCGGCGGCGGCGATGCACGGCCGTACCCTCATCTGGGCGAAACGCAGGAGTGCGGGCCTGTCGATCCTGCAGGAGGCGGCGGCCGGGCTGGAGCGGCAGCTGGGAGCGGCGCACCCCGTCCTGCTGGAGGCCCGCCACTGGTACGCGCAGGGTCTGCTCTCGGACAACCAGTTCGGCAACGCCGCAGCGGTCTTCTCCGAGGTGCTCGACGGACGCCGCCGCATCCTCGGCGACGACCACATCGACACCCTGGTCACCCAGTGCCGGCTGGCGACCTCGACGGCGGCGAAGGGAGGCGTGTCGATGTTCCGCGCGGTGCCGATCGCCTCCGGGGCGCTCAAGAAGGCGTTCAAGGGCGGTTACCAGCACCGGTTCGACCTGGTCGGCGACGGGGTCGCGGCCCTGCTCAACACGACCGTCTTCGCGCCGATCCTGCAGCTCTTCAGCATCGTGGAGCCCCGCGCGAACCCGCCGACGTGGCCGGAAGAGAACTGAGGAGACAGATCGGTACGAACCGATACCATGTGCCGCCATGAGGGGTATTCGACTCACTGTGGTCGCCTTAGCGGCCTGCGCCCTGGCGTTGACCGCCTCCCCCGCCTCAGCACAGGCCGGGATCACGGACGAGGTGACGATGACCCTCGGCAAGGACGGCACCCTGCACGTCGTCGAGAAGATCACCGGGGCGTCGGGCCGACTGGAACGCACGTTCATCACGAGAACCCGTTACAGCGACACCGCCGACCGCGTCTACGAGATCGCCAACGTCAAGGGCGGCACCCTCGCCGGCGACGTGCTCACCGTGACCGGCAAGACCGTCGAGTACGACGTCAAGGGCGCGGTGACGACGACGGACGGCGTCGAGGAGCTGCGCTGGTTCGCCGTCAACGGCTGGAACCAGCCGGTCGCCAAGGCCACCGTCCAGGTGAACGGCCCCGGACAGGTGCAGAACCTGTTGTGCTTCGCCGGCGAGCTGACCTCCGCCGTCGGCTGCACCTCCGCCTCGATGGACCACTCGGCCAGCCAGGCCGACTTCGAGCAGGAGGACATCGCCCAGGGCGAGGCACTCACGGTCGTCGTCGGCTACCCCAAGGGCTCCGCCAAGAGCGGCCCGATCTTCGAGAAGCGGTTCTCGCTGGCCGCAGCGTTCACCCTCGACACCGTCACCGGCGGCGCGCTGGCGGCGCTGCTCGTCCTGATGCTCGGCGGCGTCGGCCTGCTCTACTGGACGCGCGGGCGCGACGCCCGGGCGGCGGGGGGCGACAGCGGTGGCGGCGCCCCCGTACAGAACGGGCACTTCACCCCGCCCGACGGGGTGCGGCCCGGCCAGATCGGCACCCTGGTCGACGAACAGGCCGACGTCGTCGACGTCACCGCCACCATCGTCGACCTCGCCGTCCGCGGCTACCTGCGCATCGACGAGCAGCCCCGCCAGACCTACGACGCGCCCGACTGGATGCTCGTCCAGGCGCAGAACGCCCCCGTCGACGCGCTGCTGCCGTACGAGCGGGCCCTGTACGACGCAATCTTCGAGGGCGGGGACGCGGTGCTGCTGTCGCAGCTGTCCGGCACGTTCGCGACCCACCTGGGCAAGGTGCGCGACGCGCTCTACGCCGACGTCGTGCGGCAGGGCTGGTTCGCCCGGCGTCCCGACACCGAGCGCACCAAGTGGACCACGATCGGCGTCGTGCTCATCGGCGTCGGGCTTGCGGCCACCGTCGCGCTCGCCTGGTTCACCACGTACGGGCTGCTCGGGTTGTCCGTCGTCATCGCGGGCGGCGCGCTGGCCGTCGGCGGCCAGTACATGCCGGCCAAGACCGCCAAGGGCTCGACGGCGCTGGCCCATACGCTCGGCTTCCGCCAGTACCTGTTCTCCGGCGACCTGGGCGACGTGCCGGAACAGCACCGGGTGGAGCTGTTCTCGCGCTACCTGCCGTACGCGGTGATCTTCGACGGGGTCGAGCACTGGTCGCGCGTCGTCGCCTCGGTCACCGGCAACGGCCGGCAGGCCGACAACCTCTACTGGTACCACGGGCCGGCGGAGTGGGACCTGTCCAAGTTCGCCGGATCGATGCGTACGTTCACCACGACGACCTCGGGCGCCATCTCCGCCACCCGCCAGTTCCGCTCCCTCTAGCGCACCCGCACCTCGCCGACGGGCTGTCCGCCGCCCAGCACCACCGGGGCGGCCAGCTCGTCGAGCTCCGGCGCGTCCAGGCCCAGCGAGCGCAGCGCCGCCACCGTGACGGGGCCGCGGGCGCGCGACGAGCCGTCCTCGATCTTGACGGTTCCCGCGCGCCCGTCCTCGAACGCGAACGCCTCGAACGCCTCCGCGCCCGCCTTCAGCATGAGGCCCGGGATCGCCTTCATCAGCTTCGCCTCGGGACGGGTGGTGCCCGACGTCCACTCGGGGTAGGTGCGCATCGCGTCGAAGATCTTGCGCTCGTACGAGTCCTCGGCCGACAGCGGGAACGCCCGGAACGCCTTCGTCACCCCCAGCATCGACACGTAGAACAGCGGCGCCCCGCACCCGTCGACCCCGGAGGCCGCGATCCGCTCGCCGGTGAGCTCCTCCACCGTCTCGCGGATGGCCCGCTGCAACGGATGCGACGGCTCCAGGTACGTCTCCGTCGGCCAGTCGTTGAGCACGCAGGTGGCCAGCATGGCGGCGTGCTTGCCCGAGCAGTTCATGAAGACCCGGCCCCGATCGGTCACCGACCGGTCGTACGGGTAGTCCTCCGGGCACTGCAACGCCGACTCGTCCAGCCCCGCGTCCGCGAGGATCTTGCGCGCGCCGTCCACGTGGAACGGCTCCCCCGAGTGGGAGGCGCAGGCCAGCGCCAGCAACTCGTCCTCGAGGTCAAGGCCGCTGCGGAGCATGCCGAGAGCCTGCAGCGGCTTCATCGACGACCGCGGCGAGGCGGGCACGTGCACCGCGCCCCTCGTCTCCACCGGGCGTCCTTGGGCGTCGACCGTCAACACACGAGCATGGTGGACGGACTCCACGAAACCGGACCGGACAACTTCCACAATCATCGACATTGGCGTCCCCTTTCCGGCAAGAGTTTACGGACGGTCCTCGCAGGCTCTTTCCTGGTCCAGAATGAGATGCCATGCGGGCAGTCGTACAACGAGTCAGTTCGGCCTCCGTCGAGGTCGAGGGGCGCACGGTCGGGGCCGTCACCGAGCCCGGCCTGCTCGTGCTGGTGGGGGTCACCCACACCGACACGCGAGCCGAGGCCGCCAAGCTCGCCGCGAAGCTGTGGGGGCTGCGCATCCTGCACGGCGAGAAGTCCTGTTCCGACGTGTCGGCGCCGCTGTTGGTGATCAGCCAGTTCACCCTGTACGGCGACGCCCGCAAGGGCCGCCGCCCCACCTGGCAGGCCGCCGCGCCAGGCCCAGTCGCCGAGCCCCTGGTCGAAGCCGTCGTGGAAGAACTGAGGGCCCTCGGCGCCCACGTCGAAACCGGCGTCTTCGGCGCCGACATGAAGGTCTCCCTCCTCAACGACGGCCCCATCACCCTGGTCCTCGACCTCTGACCCCACGGCACCCGGCGTCCAAGGCCCTACCGGCGCACCGGCAATCCCCGCCCAGTGTGGGCGCACGGACCAGACCCGGCATACGAACGAGCCCCGCCCGCCCCTCACCCTCGACGAAGGAGGGTGGGGCGGGCGAGGGTCGTGGTCAGCGGATGCGGCGACGGAGGGAGGGGTCGATGGAGACGTTGCGGCCGGCGTCCGGTGGCACGACGACCTCCTGGGACGCCGCCACGCCGCCGGCCAGCAGCGGCGCGTCGACCGGCACCGTGCGCTTGACCACGGCCAGGGCGATCGGGCCGAGTTCGTGGTGGCGGGCGGCCGAGCCCACGACCCCCACCTCCTGGTTCTCGAAGACCACCGGGGCGCCGTGCCGGGGCAGGGTGTCGACGCTGCCGTCGAGGTGGAGGAACACCAGCCGCCGCGGCGGATGACCCAGGTTGTGCACCCGTGCCACGGTCTCCTGACCGCGGTAGCAGCCCTTGGTGAGGTGGACGGCCGAACCGATCCAGGCCACTTCGTGCGGAATCGTCTTGTGATCGGTCTCGAAGCCGAGCCGCGGCCGGTGCGCCTCGATGCGCAGCGCCTCGTACGCCCACAGCCCCGCCAGCGGCCTGCCGAGATGGTCGGCGAGGTCGGCGCGCGGCACCAGGAAGTCTTCGGTGGCCGTGGACAGCACCGCGAGGTCGTCGGCCCGCGACACCTCCACCCGCAGCATGAACCGCATGCGGTCGAGGTAGTCGATCAGGCTCTGCGCGGTGCCGGGCTCGACGTGGGCCAGCACGGTCTCGCCGTCGTCGACCAGCGTGAGGTGGTGCAGCACGCGGCCCTGGAGGTCGAGGTCGAGCGTTTCTGTCCACTCGCCGGGCCGCAGCGTGTCGAGCTTCTGCGACGTCAGGTCGTTGAGCCATTTCAGCCGGTCGGCGCCGGTGATGCGCACCACCTCGCGGTTGCTGCGGTCGACGACCGCCTCCCCCTTGGCGAGGGCGCGCTGCTCGGCGAACAGGTCGCCGTAGTGCGCCGCTACGTCGGAGTCGGGGGCGTCCGCCGCGACGGCGCCGGGGAGATCGAGCAGAGGGCTACGCATGCCATCCAGGCTATCCTCACCCGCGTGCAGGGCAGGCGTGCGTACGCCCTCAGCGTCATCCCTCAGCCTGGCGGCAGTCGCGGCACCGGCCGAAGACCGTGAGGTGGTGGACGTCGGCGACGAAGCCCATCTCCTCGTCGAGCCCCTTCACCAGCCCCTCGGCCAGTTCGGGACGGACCTCGAACACCTCGTCGCACCCCCGGCACACCAGGTGGACGTGGTCGGCCTCGGCCGCGAGATGGTAGGTGGGCGCGCCGTGACCGAGGTGGGTGTGGGTGACCATGCCGAGCTCTTCAAGGAGCTCCAGCGTGCGGTAGACGGTCGAGATGTTCACGCCGCGGGCGGTCTCGCGGACCTTGCCGCAGATCTCCTCGGGTGTGGCGTGCTCCAGCTCCTTGACCGCCTCGAGGACGAGCTGACGCTGCGGAGTGACCCGGTAGCCCTTCGCGCGAAGTTCTTCATGCCACTGCGTCTCCGTCATGTCCAGAGTCTACGGCGCTGCGATGTTCACGTGCCCCTGCCGAGCGGCACCGCACCCCCCACTGCACCAGAAAGCGTGGAGAGCCCTCATCCGGGTCGTCCGGCGCGAAAGCAGGACGGCTTGGGCGTTTGCCGCCGCGCTTGCGCCCCGTCTAGCATGGACAGCACTGGGTGATGATTCGCGTACGCATCGCCAGCACGGCACCTGGCCGGCGTGATGGGACTTCGATCATGGCTGCGTACCAGTACGGCGATTTCCAGCTGGACATCTACAACGACGGCCTCGACGGCAGACCTCCGAGGTATCCGGTGGACGCGGCGTCCCTCGAACAGAAGGCCGCCGAAATCCTGCCGTGGTGGGTGCAGTCATATGTGGCGGCCGGCTGCGGGGACGAGCACACGCAACGCGCCAACGTGGCGGCCTTCCACGCGTGGGGGATCGTCCCGCGCATGCTCAACGGGGCCTACGAGCGCGACCTGTCGATCTCGGTGCTCGGAGTGGACCTGCCCACACCGCTGTTCATGTGCCCGATCGGCGTGATCGGCCTCTGCGCCCAGGATTTCCACGGCGATCTCCACGTGGCCGAGGCGGCAGCGCGCACCGGGGTGCCCATGGCCGCCTCGACCCTGATGATGGACCCCATGGAGGAAGTCGCCGCCCGCTTCGGCGACACCCCTGGGTTCTTCCAGCTCTACACCCCACGCGATCGCGACCTGGCGGCCAGTCTCGTCGAACGCGCGGAGAACGCCGGCTTCAAGGCCATCGTCGTCACCTTGGACACGTGGACGACGGGGTGGCGGCCCCGCGACCTCAACACTGGCAACTTCCCTCAGCTGCGAGGCCACTGCCTCGCGAACTACTTCACGGACGAGACGTTCCTACGGCGACTGGAGCGCTCTCCGCAGGAGGACATGAAAGCGGCCACGCGTGAGTGGATCAGCGTGTGGGGCAACTCGCTGCGGTGGGAGGACCTCACCTGGCTGCGCTCCCTCACGGATCTCCCCATGGCGCTCAAGGGCATCTGCCACCCCGACGACGCCAGGCGGGCGCGCGACCACGGCATCGACGCGATCTACTGCTCGAACCACGGCGGCCGGCAGGCCAACGGCGGGCTCGCCGCCCTCGACCTGCTGCCCGACGTCGTCGAGGCGGCAGGTGACCTGCCGGTACTCTTCGACTCCGGGGTCCGCAGTGGATCAGACGTCGCCAAGGCCGTCGCCCTGGGCGCCACCGCGGTGGGGATAGGCAGGCCGTACGCTCACGCGCTGGCCGTCGGCGGCGCCGACGGGCTCGTCCACTACCTGCGCTCGGTCCTCGCCGAGCTCGATCTCCTCATGGCCATCGACGGCTACCCCGGCATCGCCGATCTCCGGGCCGCCGACATCCGCAGGGCGTGACCTGGTGCGGTCTGCCCGCCCACGACGAGGGGGCGTCCCCGTCACGTCCTGAATCCACGGCGCCGCAATATTCACTTGCCCCTGCCGAGCGGCACCGCATAGCTTCGTGGTACGCGGAAAGGAGGTGGTCCGAATAATGGTGATTCATAGTCGGGCTAGCGAGGTGGTTGTCCGCTAAGTCGCGGACTGTTGTCTCGTGACGAGCGAATCCGAGGCAACCACCGGGGCCCCGTGGCAGCCGGAGGGCGGGACATCGTCCCGGCCATGGTCCATCCGGCCCGCCTGCACAGCAGGCGGAACGTCGCCCGGGGCCCTCTTCATGCCCGGACGCCGATGCGTCACCCGGCGAGAAGCAGGGGCGCTCCGCCCCTGGGGGATGTTCGAGCGCCCGGTGAGGCGGTGCTAGTGCTCCCCTCTGGCGGGGAGGCCGAGGCGGGCGCAGGCCTCGCGGTAGAGGTCCACGACGGCCTGGCGGGCCTGGGCGCGTTCGGTGAGGGTGCGGCCCCACGGCACGCGTACCCGCTCGCCTCCGTCGATGGTGAACTCGATGCCCTCGGCGTCGACGTCGCTCGTCATCGCGGTGGACGCCTCGGGACGGTCGGCCAGACCGCGGACGATGATCAGCGCGTCGTCGGCGTGGTCGTCGTTCATGTGGCGCTTGATCGCCTCGACGGCCTGCGGTGTGAAGGGCGAGCTCATGCCACCTTCTTCAGCTCCGCCGACATGTGGTCGGTGAGCGGACGGCCGCCGGCCGCCATCTCGTACGCCCACATGAGGTTGCCGTTGACCAGGCCGTACAGGCGGTGGCCCGCGGCGTACTCCCGGGCCGAGGCGGTGCGGGCCACGACGTCGGTCTGCAGTTCGATCTTGTGGAAGACGACCTCGCCGACGTAGATCTCGACGATGCCGGTCGGGTGGGAGAGCACCACCTCGATCTGCCGGTCGGGCAGTGAACGCCAGTAGCCCGACTCCGTCGCCAGCGGCTTGACCCGGTTGCCGTCGTCGTCGAGCAGCCAGGTGCGGCTCACGTAGCTCAGGAACGGCTTGCCGTTGTGGGTGAACTCGATCTCCTGCCCGAAGTTGAAGCTCTCGATGGTGGGGTAGCCGCCGACGCCGGCGCCTTCCCACCTCCCCAGCAGGAACGCGATCTGCTCCAGGTCGGGGTGCACCTCAGGTTCTTCCATGGTCCTCAAGGGTAGTGCCGCCCCACACCTACGCCCTCCCTCCATCCGGCGGAAAACCGGGGACCGAATGCGACCACCCGCGCACGACCCCTCCAGCGCGGGCCCGGGGCTCGGGGTGCCGCCGCGTGCGCACACCCGCCCCCGGACGGCAGCCGGGGAGTGGGTGCCGGGGCGAGCTTGTGGTCTCTCTCCCTTCGGTGGAGGGGTGGGGCGTAGGGTGGCGGATATGGCACGTTCTCTGGTGATCAAGGTGACTGCTGGGGCGGATGCCCCCGAGCGTTGCAACCAGGCGTTCACGGTCGCGGCCGCCGCGCTCGCGAGCGGGGTCCCCGTCTCCCTGTGGCTGACCGGTGAGTCGGCGTGGTTCGCGTTGCCCGGCCGGGCCAAGGAGTTCACCCTGCCGCACGCTGCTCCCCTGGCCGACCTGCTCGACGCCGTGCTGGCGGCCGGTCGGGTGACCTTGTGCACCCAGTGCGCGGCCCGCAGGGACATCACGGTCGACGACCTCATCGAGGGCATCCGCATCGCCGGTGCCCCAGCGTTCGTCGAAGAGATCACGTCGGACGGCGCCCAGGCCCTGGTCTACTGACCGGCCGAAGGATTCACGCGCTGGGTAGCGGGTCGCCGGTCTCCAGGAAGGTCTTGAGGCTGGACAGCAGGGAGGGCCAGCCGCCGCCGATCAGTTCTCTGACCTCGCTGCCGGGCTCGAAGCCGCTGTGGACGACGGTCAGCTTGACGGTGGCGCCCTGGGGCTCGATGTCGAAGGTGACCTTCGATCTCGGCTCCTCGGCCCAGCGGGCGTTGGCCTCGGGGTCGAGGTCCATCGCCTTGGCGAACTCGGGGGTGAAGGTGTGCCAGGTGTAGGCGAGCCTGCGGGGCGGGTCCGACTCGAGCACCACCTGTTCGGGGTCCTCGATCGTGATGCCGCTGATGTTCCAGGTCACCGCTGACCCGACCGTCCAGGCGGAGTCGAGGGCGACCCCCCAGTAGCGCTCGGTGAAGGCGGGTTCGGTGAGCGCCTGCCAGAGCCGCTCGGGGGTGGTCCTGATGTACGTCGTGTAGACGAAGTCGCTGCCGGACACGTGATCGTCCTCCAATGCCGTCTTCAGGTCGGCCAGGGCGCCGGCTCTCCGGCGGTCGTACCGGTTGATCCAGCGCTCGGCTATGGCGTTGATCGGCATGGCGTTGAGGTGGTGGAGCTTCTCCCGGCCGCGCCGCACGGTTATCACCAGGCCGGCCTCTTCCAGGACGGCCAGATGCTTGCTGACCGACTGACGGGTCATCTCCAGCCCTGAGCACAGTTCACGCAGGGTCTGCCCGTTGCGGGCGTTGAGGCTGTCGAGCAGCCTGCGTCGGCTGGGGTCGGCCAGCGCCTTGAACACCTCGTCCATTACCGCCATCCCAAACATGCAACCGTTCGGCTGCATGAAGAAAATAGGCAGCCGATTGGCTGCATGTCAAGCAGAAAAAGAGCCGGAGCCCGCACGGGACGAGCTCCGGCCGAAGTCAGCCCTGCAGAACGGCGTCGAGGCGTTCGCGGCGCAGCGCCTCGAAGTGCCGGTCGTCGAGCGGCGCCAGCTGGCCCACCCGCCACGACAGCAGCAGGTCGGCCAGCGCGGGGTTGCGGGCCAGCGCCGGGCCGTGCAGGTAGGTGCCGACGACGTGGCCCGCGTAGCAGCCCTCGAACCCGTCGCCGTTGCCGATGCCCGCCACCGTCTTGGACAGCGGCCGGACGCCTGGGCCGAGGTGGGTGACGCCCATGTGGTTCTCGAAGCCGGTCAGCACCGGCAGCCCGAGCGCGGAGTCGACCTCGGCGACCAGCTCGCCGACGGCCCGCGCGGGGCCGCGCGAGCTGGAGATGTCGAGCAGGCCGATGCCCTGGACCGGCTGGCCCTCCTCGCCACCGAACGTGCTGCCCATGATCTGGTAGCCGGCGCACACCGCCAGCAGTGCCGCCCCGCTCGCGATGGCGCGGTGCAGGCCGCTGTTGCGGCGCAGCCGCTCGGCCGCCAGGATCTGCGGGCGGTCCTCACCGCCGCCGATCAGGTAGATGTCACCGGTCTCGGGAATCGGGTCGGACGAGCGTACGTGGATCGTCTCCGTCGGGATGCCCCGGCGCCGCGCACGCTGCTCCAGGACCAGGACGTTGCCCTGGTCGCCGTACGTGCTCAGCAGGTCGGGGTAGATCCAGACGATGCGCAGCGCGCTGTCAGAGGGCACGTCCGAACTCCGATCGGATCTGCTGGAAGGCGGTGTAGTTGGCGATCACGTCGACCCGGCCGGGCGGCTGCATGGCCAGCGCCTCGGAGAACGTCCGGCACAGCGTGAACGGCACCTCGGCCACGTCGAGCCGCAGCGCCAGGTCGAGCCGGCGTTCGCCGGTGACGAAGACCGGGCGGCCGCGCAGGATGCCGTAGTTGACGTCCCACAGCCAGGAGGTGTCGCGGCCGTCTGGCCCCTGCGCGTTGACCGACAGGATGATCGGCAGCTGCGGGTCGGACACGTCGAACGCCTCGAGCCAGCCGGCCGGGTTCTTCGCCAGCAGCAGCCGGGCGCTCCTGCCGTCGCGCTCGACGGTGGTGTAGCGGCCCGCGACAGAGCGGACCTCGCGCAGCCGGGGCAGCGCCCGGTCGACCGGCAGCCCGAACACCTCGGCCACGGCCAGCGCCATCACCGCGTTGGAGCGGTTGGCCAGGCCGGGCAGCTGGATGTCGAGCAGCCATCGCTGGCCGCGCGGGTCGACGACCACCTGGTCGTCGAGCGTCCACTGCGGCTGCGGACGGCGGAAGGAGCACTCGAGGCAGCCCCAGTCGGAGTCCTTGCGCTCGAGGGGGCCGCCGCACTCGGGGCAGCTCCAGGAGTCCTCCTTCCAGCGCTGCCCGCCCGCGACCCACGTGACCTGCGTCGCCGTCGAGGCGCCCCAGGTGACGAGGGGGTCGTCGCAGTTGGCGATGACGTGGGTGGGCTTGCCGGCCAGCGCCCTGCGCCACTTCTGGGCGAGCAGCCAGATCTCGCCGGCGCGGTCCATCTGGTCGCGGCTGAGGTTCATCAGGCACACGACGCCCGCGCCGGTCGTGTCGAGCACCTCGGGCAGGTACTTCTCGTCGACCTCCAGAACGCCGTAGGGGGCGCTCTTGTGCTGGGAGAGTGCGGAGACGTGACCGGCCGGCATGTTGGCGCCGAAGGCGTTGGTGGCCACCTCGCCGAGCTCGAGCAGCGCGGAGGTGACCAGCCGCGTCGTGGTGGTCTTGCCGTTGGTCGCACTGATGAGGGCCAACCTGCGGTCGCGCGCCAGCTTGCGCAGGAGGTCGGGTTCGAGGAGCAGGCCGACCCGCCCGCCGATCACAGAGCCGTCACCGCGCCCGGTCATCCGGGACAGCGTGGCGGCGCTGCGTCCCAGGGCACTGGCGAGCTGGGCCCGCAGAGGAAGCTGGGTCATGGGCAAGGATCCTAGTCGGCGTTGCCCCGTAGTTCGGGAGTCGCACGCGAAATCCCGCTTGTGCCCTTCCCTGGCGGCCTGTACCGGCCGCCTCGGGCGGGTCACCCCATCGGTACGGGAGCGGGCGCCGGCAGCTCGGTGAAGCTCAGCTCAGGGGCGCCGCCGTGGTCGAACGGCAGCACGAACCTGCGCGGCCACGACAGCACGCCCTCCAGCCAGCCGGACCCCATCGTCTGTCCGACGTGCCGGATGCGGGCCGAGGCCTCGACGCCGATCGCGACGGTCGTGATGTCGCGGTGGACGCCCTCGTGCTCGTCGTCGCCGAGGATGACGCGCCAGGCGAGCGCCCTGTTGTGGTCGACCTCCATGGACAGCGGGTGGTGCCGCAGCGCCTTGGCCCGGTGGCCGAGCAGCTCGGCGTGCCCCCCGTACTCGCCGCCGTTCTGCGAGCGGAACAGGGCGTACTCCATCGGCGGGGCCGGGCTGCGCAGGTTGGGGGCGGGGTGGCCGTACGGGAAGAGGCGGTCGACCTCGTGCAGCCAGCGCACCTGCGGGATGACCCACGACGCGCCAGGTCGCTCGCCCCCGTTGTCCTGGCCGCCGAGCAGGCGGCCCGCGGTCTCGGCGGCCTTCTCCGTGAGCAGCGCCGGGTCGAACCAGCTGCGCAGCGCCCAGGCGCGGCGCTGCACGGAACGCTCGACGAGGGTGGCGAGCAGGCACTCGCGGCGGCGGGCCGGCAGGTCGCCCCAGGCGGCCGACAGGGCGCGCGGTACGCCCGGCAGCGGCCGGTTCGTGACGAACGCGAGCACCACCGTGTCGCACCAGATACGCAGCCACGCCCAGTCGGGGGCGTCGGCGAGCACATCGGCCTCGCGCAGCTCCACCAGCGTGCAGGCCAGGCCGTTGCGGCACTGGGCGCCGCAGGCCGCCGAGCGGCGGCCCCTGATGGGCGGCGGCGGACCGGGGACGGCCTTCTCGCGCGACTCCCCCAGCGGCACGCGGACCCGCAGCGGACGGTCCATGCCGTCGGCGAACACCGCGGCCGAGCCAGGCTGCAGCGACACGACGTGGCGGGACTGTTCGTCGCTGAGGTTCATGGCGGCGCCGACGAGCCGCCGGTCGTCCTCGGCGGGCAGCCGGTGCACGACCTTCAGCGCGGTGTTCTTCACGACGTCGGAGACGAGCTTCGTCGGGATCTGCTCGGCGACGACGATGCCCTCGCCGTACGCCCTGATCTCGGCGAGCAGCCCGGCGATGAGCTCCACGGCGTGGGTGGAGGCCCGCCCGTGGCCGCGGTCGCGCAGCAGCCGGTGGGCCTCCTCGATCACGATGACGTGGCGCAGCCCCGGCGACTTCTCCTTCCTGGCGCGCATGCGCAGGTGCTCGACGATCCGGATGATCAGCGTGCCCATGAGGAACGCCTTGTCCTCGTCGTTGGCGACGTCCTCGATGGCGAGGACGACGTCGCGTTCGAGCAGGCCGCCGATGTCGGCGGGGTGGCCGCCCTCGAAGAAGCGCCCGGCCGAGCCGACGCGCAGCGAGCGCAGCCGCAGCGAGATGAAGCCCTCGACGTCGGCCTGGACCTCACGGCCGTAGCCGATCTCCTTGATCACGTCCATGGCGTGCTGCTGGAGCTGTTCGAGCGTGGGCACGCTGGGCGGGACGTTCGAGCCTGGCACGGCGCCGCCGGTGACGACGTCCCAGCCGGTGGCCTCGTAGACGCGCTGCAGGGCCAGCGACATGATCTGCGGGAACGGCTCCTCGGCGTCGAACGCCGCCATGAACAGCGCCCTGACCATGTCGATGTGCGCCTGGACGGGGTAGCCCGGCTCGGGTTCGAGCGGGTTGACGCTGAACGGCACGCCCTCGGGCGCCGACGGGTTGATCACCGTGACGGGGCCCTCGATGCGGCCGGCCATGGCGGCGTACTCGGACTTGGCGGGCTCGATGGCGAGCCACGGGATACGGGCCTGGCTGAGCTGCTCCAGCAGGTGGCGGACGGTCTGCGACTTGCCCGACCCGGTCGCGCCCGTGATGAACGCGTGCCGGTTCAGCGTCGCCAGCGGCACCCGGAACGACCCGACGCCGCGGTCCTGGCCGTCGAGGATCTCGCCGAGTTCGAGCTCGCCGCCCTCGGTCTCCGACGTCACGTCGAAGTACCCCGACTCCAGGACGCGGACGCCCGGCACCTCCCGCCGGGGCAGCCCGGCGAGTGCGGCGAGCGCCCCGGCGGTGGCGGCGAAGGGCGCGGCGGCGCCGTCGGCCGGGTCCTGCATGGTGATGGCCAGGGCCTCCGACAGCGCGTAGACGGCGCCGTGCGAGCTGCGCAGCCGGTACGGGTGGTGACTCATCTCGACGGAGCCGACCAGGACGGGCGCGATCTGCCGCAGCTCGTCGGCCGTCGCGCCGCCGGCCAGCACGCGGACGTTCCACAGCCCGGCCTCGCGGAAGGCGTCGAGCTCCTGCATGCGCCGCTCGGCCCGCTCGGCGTCGAAGCGCGAGCGCTCGGAGGCGTCGCCGTACTGACGCAGCACGTTGAGCTGCGTGCGCAGGTGGGCCACCTCGGCGTCCAGCAGGTCGGTCGGCTCGGCGACGACCAGCCAGCCGAACGGCCGCGACATCAGCGTCACCAGCGTGGACTCGAAGAGCGTGGGCCGCTTCAGCTCGTCGGAGTCGAGTTCGGCGTACTCGCGGCCCCGTCCGCCGAGCGGCGGCGCCTGCCGGCCGGGGCACGGCGTCCAGACGAGGTCGGCCAGGTCGGCGAGGTACTCCTCGCTGAGCTGGACGCCGCGCGCTCCTCCGGGGAAGAGCAGCGGCTGCGGGCCGCTCGGCAGTCCGGGCGGGTCGGTGGCCCGGCGCGGCTGCCGGGGCGGCGACAGCGGCCCGGCGTTGGTGATGAGTTCGAGCGGCGCGCCGCTTCCGCGCGACAGCCATCCGATCACGAACGGCCGGTCGCGCTGCGCCGCCGACAGCACCGCGGGAAGCACGGTGACGAAATCCCACTCCGCCGACGAGCTTCGCGACGGTGCCGCGATCGACTGGATTCGATACCAGGGCCCACTCAGCGAGACACTCGGCTGCATCTTTAATCCCCCACAGACGGTTCTTCAGTAAATTCCGCCAACCGTCAGCTCGTCGCCTTGACATTGACCATGTCATTGCCTGCCCTTGCGCCAGTCCAGGCGTGGCGGGGGCGGTCCGAGGTTCGGAGGGGGATCTCCGTCGCCGTCACCGGGGTCGAGCCCGAGCACCGCCTCGCGGACCTCTTCCAGCTCGCCGAGCGTCGTCTTCGGGAAGGTCAGGATGGCCGGGTTCGCGTCGGCCAGGCGGACGCGCCGGCCCTGGGCGGTGGCGTCGGTGACGATCACCGCGGTGGTGGGGAGCTGCTGGAGCCGGTGCGGTTCGACGAGGAACTCGCGTGAACGTTGCAGCACGCGTTCCTTCTCGGAGATCCGGTCGGCGCTCCTGCCCCACTCCGTGGACGCGGTGAGGTCGCCCGCGAGGTCGGTGGGGGCGTCGTCGTGGCCCTCGTGGCCGTCCTCGACCTGGGCGATCGTGGAGGTGTAGCCGCCGTCGAGTCCCGGCAGCGTCTCGCTGATCGTCTCGGTGAGCTGGGCGAGTTCGAGCCGGTGCTCGGTGCCGACGTGCTCGCTGGCGACCCGGGCGTCCTCGGCGTTGCCGAGCCGCATGAACGCCACCGCCGCGTGCCCTCTGCCGAGCCGCTCGCGTACGGTCGGCGTGAGCGAGCGGTACGTCAGGACGAGCCCGGTACGCGAGGTCTCGCACGCGTCCATGAGCCGGTCGAGCACGTCGCCCCGGAGCTTGTCGGCGCCCGCCACGATGATCGTGTGGTACCAGGGCCGGTCGGAGGCGGGCGACTGGCGCAGGATGTGGGTCAGGGCGGTCGCGACGTACGTGCCGAGCACCCGGTTGCCGAACACGCCGGCCTGGCGGTCCATGCTCACCACGCGCAGCCGGGCGGGCGGCAGGCGTACCGCCTGGGTGCCGAGGGTCTCCAGCTTGCGTAACTGCGACTCCAGCGCCCACGCCCGCTCGATCACCACCCGGTCGCTCACGCCGCGGCCGAACAGCGTGCCAATGCGTTCGAGCTGGGCCGCGGTGATCAGGCCGAACCGCAGGTCGTCGCGCGGGTCGCCCACCTGGGCGAGGGCCCGCAGGGCGGCGGTGACCTGGCTGATCGTGGCGTTCTCGCCGAGCACCTCCAGCACGCGTTCGAGGATGGCGTTGTCGAAGCTGAGGTCGCGGGTGGTGCGGTGCTCCTCGCTGACGCTGACCACGTGGGCGAGCACGTCGGCGAACGCCTCGGGCTTCAGCGTGGCGCCGAGGTCGAGCTTGGGCAGGTCGACCGGCAGCACCCAGACCAGCGGCTCGTCGCCGCCCTTGCGGGCCAGCTCGATGAGGTCCTTGGCGATCGCGCCCTCCGACAGGTCGAGCACGGTCAGGTGGCCGCCGCTGTAGAGGCGGGTCGCGCCGAGCAGCGTGACGAGCGCCGACCAGCCGGGCAGGGTGCCGCCCGCCACGTCGATGCGGTCGATCTCGTCGGGCACCGCCACGGCGTACCAGGTGAGCTGTTTGTCGTGGCGGTCCTTGGCCTCCTGCCACTCGCGGTAGCGCCGGGCGTGCTCCTCCTGCGCCTGGAAGAGCTCCTGGTCGCGCTGCCGGCGCAGGCGTTCGTCCCTGGCCTGCTGCTCCTGGACGCGGTAGCGGACGGCCCGGTCGCCCTGGACCAGGGCGTAGCTGCAGATGCCCGCGACGCCGCCGGCCGCGACGAGCGCGACCGCGGCGAACTGCCAGGCGAGGTAGCCGGTCAGCGCCACCGCGAGGATCAGTACGGCGAGGATCAGCATGAACAGGCGGACGAGCCGTACCGGGCGGTTGAGCATGTCCTCCTGGAGGCGCTCGCGGCGCAGCAGCTCGGCGTCGGCGGCGTCGGGCTCGGACGGGCCGGCGCCCTCGGCGGGTGAGGGGCGTTTAGGGGGCGGCCCGGGATCGGGATGCAGCAGGATGTACTGCCAGCCCAGGTAGATGCGATCTGCCTGGAGCTGGGCATGCTCGGGATGCACGTCCGTCACGTGACCCTCCGGCTGCCGATATGTCATTAGGGGTGAGACGGGCCCTTTCCGCTCCGTGACAGCGTATGAGCTATACCCCCGGTAGCGGCAGGGTTCTCGGCAATTCCGCCATTCCGACGGGAACAATGCGGCAGATGGGACAAGCGATACCTATTACCATCCTTTGCCATGACGGAACCCGCCGGCAAGAGCCCTGAGCGGCGCACGCGTCCGGTAGCGGTGCCCGTGGCCGCCGTCCTGGTGGCCGCCGCCGTCGGCGTCACCGCATGGCTCGGCGGTCTGGACGACCGCCCCGAGCCGCCGCCGCAGCAGCTCAGGCCCGGCCAGCTGCTGGATCAAGGGTCGTTCGCCGTACGGTTCGTCGAGTCGAAACTCGTCGTCGAGCGCGCGAAGGACGACTTCGGCACGGACAAGCGCTACCTCGACGTGGTGCTCAACGTGACGAACAAGACCGACGAGACGGTCAACGTGGGCAGCCTGCCCTCCGGCAAGAGCTCCGGCTTCGGTTTCGGCAGCTCGTTGCTGACGATGACCCCGCACATCCCCTCGGAGTGGGGCGGAGAGCTGTTCGTGCTGTCCAAGGGCGTCAAGTCCGCGCAGCTCCACCCGGCGGTCCCCGCTACTGTGGTCGCCCGCTACGAGCTGCAGGGCTCGGCGCAGCCGCCCGACCGCGTCAGCTACGAGCTCGGCGCGTTCGAGAAGCTGCACAACGGCCTCGAGGACACGTCACGGTGGTTCCTCGAGACGGAGGGCGAAGCCCTGGAGGACGTGGAGAACCACAAGGTCGTCGCGACGATCACCCTGCCGGTCGAGTCACAGGGGGCCTGATGACCACCACCGAACTCCCCGCCAGCCCGCCGGTTCGGCGCGCGCCGGAGCGCCGTCGCGGGCGCGCGGCCGCGGGGCTGCACGTCGTCGTGGGGCTGGCGCTCGCCGCCGGGGCGATCTGGGTCCAGAGTTTCGACCTGACCGGCGACGAGCAGGCCATGCCGCTCACGTACGTGGGCGCGAAGGGCGAGGACGTCGACGCGGGCCGCTTCTCGGTACGGGTCGACAAGGTGTCCACGGCCAAGGCGGTGAAGGCCCTGGACGACACGGTGGCGACCGACCAGCTCTTCCTGGTGGTCGACGCCGCGGCCACCTCGCCCCGGACACCGCTGCACCTCGGCATGCCCACGCTGCTCACCGCCGACGGCAGGAGATTCGCGGCGACCGACAAGGTCAACAAGGACAGTACGCTCGCCTACTACTGGATCCAGCCCGGCTGGTGGTCCAAGGGCCGGTTCGTGTTCGAGGTGCCGGCGTCGGCGCTGCCCGGCGCGCAGGCCGTGTTCGGGCTGCCGGTCGCCGGCCTGTACACCGAGCCGCTGCCTCCGGAGGCCCAGATCGACCTCGGCATCGACGACGCCACCGCAGAGCGCCTCAGCTCCGCCCCCGCGGAGATCTTCGACCTGAACGAGAAACCATGAGCCAGAACGAGCCCGGGCGCGACTGGTTCGCCCCTCCCCCCGGCCAGCCGGACAACGAGCCGGCCGCGCCTCCCCGGCCCGTCCGCCCGCCGCAACCCCCGCGCCCGCGACCGCGCCGCCGACGGACCTTCCCCGACCAGCGGGTGTGGCCGCCGCCCGCGCCCGCCGAGTCGGTCGAGGGCGCCACGCAGCCCTTCCCCGCCCTGCCGGACACGCGTCCGCTGCCGCCGCGCGCGCCTGGCCCCGTCGGCGGGGTCGCCGAGCCGCCGCCGCGCCGGCCCAGGACCCTGCTCATGGGGGTGGCGGCGGCCGTCGCGCTGGTGCTGGCGGCCGGTGCGCCGACCGTGGACGCGTACCTGTTCTACAAGGGCGGCCAGCCGTCCGACATCGTGCACACGGTCGCGGCCGGCAAGGAGAAGACCTTCGAGCACGTGTCGTGGCAGGCGTCGATCGAGACCATGAAGGCGCCCCAGCCGACCCCGCCAGGACGGCAGTGGGTGAAGATCGTCGTCACCAGGAAGGGCGTCGACGCCACCGGCATCAGGCTCACCGGCCGGCCCGAGCTGGAACTGCGCGACCGCGCCGGCCGCGCGTGGGCGGTGGAGATCACCGAGGACGACGTGGCGATCGACGACGCCGTGGTCGGCAAGCCGTACACCTACACCGCCAACGCCGTGGTGCCCGAGGGGGTCGCCGGCGAGGTGGAGCTGCGCCTGCGGCCCGACACCACCTACCGGTCGGACACCCCGACCGACCAGCTCCTCGCCGTGCCGACCGACCCGGCGGAGCAGGAGAAGGCCAAGCACAAGGACGTGCTCGTGTTCAGGCGGTGATGTCCTCGCCGCGCAGCCGCGCCCGCGTGGCCGCGATGTCGAACGAGGCGGCCAGCACGCAGTACACGAGACAGGTGTGCAGCAGCGCCCAGAGGAAGCCGAGCGGTTTGCCCAGCACGAGCCACAGGAAGGGCACGTCGGAGCCGATCAGCGTGCGGACGGCCCGGTCGAGGTACTCGACGCCCACGGACACGCCCACGTAGAGCAGGCACGTGAAGCCGAAGAGCGCCATGCCGCCACGGAAGGTGATCCGGAAGGCGTTGAGCACGGGCACCCAGCGGTCCCTGATGCCGCCGACGAACCGGTCCACCGCCTGCTGGGTGTAGTCGTGGGTGCGCTCCAGCCGGTCGACTCCGCGCTCCAGCCGGGTGCCGCGCAGGGCGCGGCGGGTGTCGGCCACGGACGCGCCGAAGATCAGCGCGGCGATGGCCAGCCAGGTGAGCGGCTCGACCAGGGCCCGCGTGACGTGCGGCCAGACGTCCGCGGCCCAGTTCCAGAACGCCTCCCAGCCGGGGACGTTCTCCTTCGCGTGCTCCCACGCGTCCGTCGCGACCCCCACGACCTCGCGGTGCGAGGTCCAGTCGCCGCGCAGCTGGGCGAACGCGCCGATGGCGTTCAGGCCGCAGAAGACGAACGCGAACTCGGCGAAGGCCGCCGCGACCCCCGCGAACCGCCCCGAGCCCTTCTCCACCATGCGGGAGAAGAGCACCCGCAGCCCGAAGGTCACCACCATGGCGACCAGCGAGACCTTCCAGTCGAGGCCGATCAGCCCCATCCCGTACGTGATCTTCTCGTCGGTGCCGTTCGCCACGTTGTTCAGCAGGGGCGTGTAGAAGTCGTCGTCCAGGTTGTGGAACCTGTCCATGGCGTAGAAGTCGGCGGCGTCGCCGTAGTAGAGCTCCCAGGCGAGGTAGATCGCCGCGAAGGCGGGCGCCACGCGGTCGAGCGCCCCCCAGAACCTCTCGTCCTGCTGTCCGTCGCGTCTGCGGGCCGCCGTCTCCCACAGGGCGCCGCGCAGGGCCAGGAACATGCCGGTGGTGACCGTCATGGAGATGAGGATCACGACCGTGACGAGCGCCGTGGTCGCGACCAGGCGGGCCTGCCACCAGGAGCCGTGCGAGATCTCGGTGGCGGCGTAGAGCACGACCCAGCGGGCCAGCTCACCGGCGGAGAACCACAGGACGAGCGGCAGCGCGCACCTGCCCGCCAGGCGCATCGCGTGCAGGGGGAGCGCATACGGTGACGGCAGCCGCTGAGCCGGCGCAGGCCCAGGTCCTGCGGGTGACACCACGCCTGTCGAACCGGACATCCGTGGAATCGTAGCGTTACGCCACCTTGCAGCGCACCCGTACCGGATGTCACGAACGCGAAGGCCCGCGTCCAGGAAGGACGCGGGCCTCGTACGGAGGTACGGCCGTCAGACGGCGACCGCGAGCTGGGCGACCTCGCCCAGCTTCGCCTCGACCTGGACGTCGCGGGTCACGCCGCCGCCCGCGATGATGCGGACGGTCCAGTCGCCCGGAGCGGCGAAGAAGCGGAAGACGCCCTCGTCGGACACGACGACCTCGCCGGTGAACTCACCGGAGTGGTCGAGCAGCCGCGCGTAGGCGGTGCCGGCGCCGGTCACCACGCCCTGGATGACGGCCTGGTTGGTCAGATCGATCCCGGCGGGCAGCGCCACGGTCTGCTCCGGTGCGCCGCATCCCTGTGCAGGTGTGGTCATCGTGCCTCTCCAAGCTCGATCGGCACGCCCACGAGCGAGCCGTATTCGGTCCATGATCCGTCGTAGTTCTTCACGTTGTCCTGGCCGAGCAGCTCGTGCAGCACGAACCAGGTGTGCGCCGAGCGCTCGCCGATGCGGCAGTAGGCGATGGTGTCCTTGCCGAAGTCGACGCCGGCCTCCTGGTAGAGGGTCTTGAGGTCGTCGTCGGACTTGAAGGTGCCGTCGTCGTTGGCAGCCTTCGACCAGGGGATGTTGCGGGCCGTCGGCACGTGGCCGCCGCGCTGGGCAGCCTCCTGCGGCAGGTGGGCGGGAGCCAGCAGCTTGCCGGTGAACTCGTCGGGCGAGCGCACGTCGACCAGGTTGAGCTTGCCGATCGCGGCCACGACGTCGTCGCGGAAGGCGCGGATGCCGGCGTCCTGCTCGGTGGCGACGTACTGGGTCCTCGCGCGCTCGGCCACGTCGCGCACCAGCTCGCGGGAGTCGAGCTCCCACTTCTTGCGCCCGCCGTCGAGCAGCTTCACGTCCTGGTGGCCGTAGAGCTTGAAGTACCAGTACGCGTAGGCGGCGAACCAGTTGTTGTTGCCGCCGTAGAGCACCACGGTGTCGTCGTTGGCGATGCCGCGGTCGGACAGCAGGGCCTCGAAGCCCGTCTTGTCGACGAAGTCGCGGCGGACCGGGTCCTGGAGGTCGGTCCTCCAGTCGACCTTCACGGCGCCACGGATGTGGCCCTTGTCGTAGGCACTGACGTCCTCGTCGACCTCGACGAGGACGACCTTCGGGTTGTCGAGGTTGGCCTCGACCCAGTCGGCGTCCACCAGGGCGGCAGAGCGGCTCATTGAGAAACCTCCGTTGTGGCAGCGGGTAGCAGGCGACGGACGAGCAGGTACATCTCGCAGCCGAGGCAGAATCCGAAGGCTGCGTTGAGGAAGGCGGCGAGGAGTGCCGCGGCCGTGGCCACGAGGGCCAGCGGCGTGATCCCGGCGAGGTATCCGATCAACCCCGCGACCCCGAAGACCAACCCGACGCCCTGCGCGAAGCGGGGCGGACGGGAATCCTCGGTGTACGTCGGAGCGCTCCTGACCACCGCCATGAAGAGCAGCGCGTACGGCGAACGCCATACGACTCCGCACGCGAAGACCAGGACCTGGAAGGTGAGCAGCCCTGAACTCCCCGTCACCAGGACGGCGGCGAGAACCAGGGAGGTAACGGCCGCGCCGAAGCGCAGCGCTCTGGGGTCGGCACGCATCGCGGATGCTCCTGAAGGCTCGACGGGAGCGGAACGGATGTCCGCACGATCGTCCTCAGGCAGCGGGACAGAGCGCAGTGGCGACGCGGCAGAAATCAACCGCGCGTCGCTTGGTCAGCAGCTCTGTCGATGGTCCCACGGGGACGAGATTACTCGGCGTCTCGCCATCTGTCACATCTCGTCCGGTTGCTGAGATGGAACGGACGGACCGGGTCACCGGTCCTCCGACGTCGCGCCGGCCAGCGCGACCAGCACGTCCGCCTTGCGCGGCAGGCCCGCCGCCTGCTTCACCACGGCCCCTGTCGAGTCGAGGACGAGGACGGTGGGCGTGCGCACGACGCCCAGCCGGCGCACCAGGTCGAGCCGGGACTCGGCGTCGATCTCGATGTGGCTCACCCCCGGCACGAGGGCGCTCACGTCGGCCAGGATGCGCCTGGTCGCCCGGCACGGCTGGCAGAACGCGGTCGAGAACTGCACGAGCGTGGCCCGCTCGCCCAGCACGGCGCCGAGGTCGTCCGCCGACAGCCGCGTGCCGTCGCTGTCGCGTACGCGTCCGTCGCGGCGCAGCCTGATCACCCCGATCGTCGTCGCGAGCGCCGGCGTCGCCGGCGCCACCCACCAACCAGCCATCGTCGGGTGCAACCGCGCGGGCGCGCGATTGCTTCCCTACCGCTCCACCGGGATCTCGACGAGCAGGGCGCCCGTGCCGTCGACGACCTCGAACCTGTCGATGTCGCGCAGGGCGAGCGTCGTCCGCAGCTGGTAGGCGGCGTTGTCCTGGTAGCCCGCGGCGCCGACGACCCAGCTGCCGCTGGTGTCGTGCCGGCCGTCGCGGGCCACCACGACGAGCCGGCAGTTCGTGCCGGACGGCACCCCGCCGACCACCACGCCCAGCTCCGTGCCGGCCGCCGCGGGGAAGGCCGTCACGGTGGCGGTGTAGCCCTTGGGCCGGTTCGCTCCGGGGAACTCCTGGCCGGCGACCGCCTGCAGCTGCCGGTCCTCGGCGTTCGGCGACGGCACCGCCTTGCGCGCGAGCGTCTCGGGCGCCTGGTCGGCCTGGAAGGCGCGGCTTTCGGGCGCGGGCGGCGCCGAGGCCGCCACGACCGACGTCGAGCCGCCGCCGTGCGAGCTCTGGACGGCCGTCCACACCGTGCCGCCCGTCACCAGGACGGCGGCCGAGGCCGCCACGGCCAGCAGCGCGCGGGCCCGCCTCGTGCGCCTCGCGCGGTCGCTCAGCAGCCGCTCGAGCACCTGGCGCGGCGGGCTCGCCACCAGCTCGACGTCGCGCTCCGACACCTTGCCCAGGAAACCCGCCACGCCTTCGAGGTCGAGCAGCTCCGCCCCGCACGCCTCGCAGGTGGCGAGGTGCAGGTCGACCTCGGTCGCCTCGTCCTCGTCGAGCGCGCCGAGAGCGTGCGCGCCCAGCGCGATCCTGACCTCCTCGCATGTCATCACGGCGCCAGCCCCCGTTCCTCGAGCGCCAGTTTGAGCGCGCGCAGCGCGTAGTACGTGCGCGACTTGACGGTTCCTGGCGGTATGCCGAGCGTTTCCGACGCCTCCTTCACCGACCGTCCCCGGTAGTAGACCTCCTGCAGCACGTCGCGGTGCTCGGGCCGCAGCGCCGCCAGCGCCTCGGCCACCGCCCACGACTCGACGGCGCGCTCCAGCTCGTCCTCGGCCGGGACGACGGCGAGGGCCTCGTCGCCCGTCTCCGGCGGCCGGGACCTCCTGGCGCGATGCTGGTCGACGACGAGGTTGCGGGCCACCGTGAACAGCCACGCCCTGATCGGCCTTCCGGCCAGGGCCTCGGGATGCCGCCAGGCCCTCAGCAGGGTCTCCTGGACGACGTCCTCTGCCCGTCCTGAGTCATTGGTCAGTCGCAGGACGTAGCCGTACAGCGGCCCGGCGTGCTCGTCGAAGAGGGTCTTCACGAGTTCCTCGTCGGCGGTGCCCGCTGCGCTCACATCCCCATCACGTACGGCGGGGCGAAGCGGTTCGACCTCATCCACGAATCGGCACGTCAGTCGCCGTGGCCGTGAACTCGAGGCCCAGCGGCACGCTCCTGACCCGGGTGAGGCGCACGTCGAACGGTAGACCGTCGAACGGCAGGTCGAAGGTCATCAGCTGGGCGACCGCGTCGGGCACGCCCTCGACCTTCTCCGCCCGCAGTCTGATGCGGCCGTCGGTCACCTCGACGCGCATCGTGGCGTCGATCTTCAGCTTGTTCGCCCCCACCATGACCTCTCCCGACGCCGTCAGGCGCCTCCCGTCGCTGCCGATCTTGATGCCGTCGGGCGCGAACCTGTCGAGGGTCTGCTTCGTCAGCGTGCCGCTGACGGTGACCCGCCCGGCCCGGACGTCGGGACGGTTGCGCAGGATGTCGCCCAGCGGCGCCGTCACGTCGTAGGCCACGCCGCGCAGGTCGCGCACCGGCACACCACCGTACGTCAGCGTGCCGAGGTCGAACCGCACCTCCGGGTAGTGGCCGGAGAGCGCCTGGGTGAGGAACGGCACGCCCTCGATGGTCACCGTGGGCGTGCCGCTGAGGTCGGCGCTCGCGGCGATCCGGTTCGCCAGGTCGCGCTGGACCCCGGCCACGGCCACGCGGTCGAGCGCGACAAGGACGAGGATGAGCACGATCAGGGAGATGATCAGCTTCCGCATGGGGCTCCTGCTTCGGGCCGGGGGTGGCTGGGGTCACTCATTCCCGCGCGGGGCGCGCGTTCACCCGTGTCCGCCGGGCGCCGCGCGTCCGCCCAGCCTCCCACTCAGCCTCCCGCGAAGGGCGGCAGCACCTCGACCGTCACCCCGTCGGCGAGAATCACCTCGTCATGGGCCCTTTTGCCGACCGGGG
Organism: Nonomuraea maritima; assembly: GCF_900100395.1. Taxonomy (GTDB): domain Bacteria; phylum Actinomycetota; class Actinomycetes; order Streptosporangiales; family Streptosporangiaceae; genus Nonomuraea; species Nonomuraea maritima. Next base: position 121,022 of record NZ_FNFB01000014.1, read on the forward strand.
CGCCGTCCACGAGGAACGAGCAGCGCTGCACGACGCGGGCGAGTTCGGCGCGGTCCTGTGTGATTTTGCTCATGAGATCGCGCAGGGTCTCCGCGTCGAACTGTTCCTCGGGAACACCGGCCGCATCCTTGGCCGCGGCCCAATAACGTACCTTTCCTATGGCCATGCCATCCTCACAATCTATATAGGCCTATTGTGCGTCCGCCTTAACGCATTCGTTTCAGCGGACGGGGTGTTCACCTGCTGGTCACGCAATGAGCGCTCCATACTCGTGGGATATCCTCACGGAGGGACCTGGGCAACGTAGCCCCCGGGTCCCTGCGCGTTTGAGGAGGCCGTGATGAGCAATCTGCTCCTGCTGACCAACGCCCTCGAGCCTTCTTCGGAGGTGCTTCCGGCGCTCGGTCTGCTGCTCCACTCGGTCCGCGTCTCACCGGCGGAGGCGTCCGCCCTCATCGACACCCCGCCCAGCGACGCGGTGCTCGTCGACGCGCGCAAGGAGCTCGCCCACGCCAAGAGCCTGTGCCGGCTGATCCGCACCACCGGCATCGACTGCCCGCTCCTCGTGATCGTCACCGAGGGCGGGCTGGCCGCGATGACCAGCGAGTGGGGCGTCGACGACGTGCTGCTCGACAGCGCCGGGCCGGCCGAGGTCGAGGCCCGCCTGCGCATGGCCACCGGCCGCATCTCGCAGGCCGCCACCGGGGACGTCCCCGACGAGATCCGCAGCGGCGACCTGACCATCGACGAGGCGACCTACACCGCGCGGCTGCGCGGCCGGGTGCTCGACCTCACGTTCAAGGAGTTCGAGCTGCTCAAGTACCTCGCCCAGCATCCCGGACGGGTCTTCACCCGCGCCCAGTTGCTGCAGGAGGTCTGGGGCTACGACTACTTCGGCGGCACCCGCACGGTCGACGTGCACGTCCGGCGACTGCGCGCCAAGCTGGGCAACGAGTACGAATCCCTCATCGGCACGGTCCGTAACGTCGGCTACCGCTTCGTTCCCGACCGCGCCGACACCGCCAACGTCTGACCCCCGTTTCGAGCCGTCGAGTCTTAACCCCGAATTTCCCCCATAAAGCGTAAATTCCTGGAATGCAGCCGAGCTCAGTCGAGCAGGCCGCGGCGGTAGGCCTCGGCCACGGCGGAGGCGCGGTCGCGCACGTCGAGCTTGGCGTAGACGTGCAGCAGATGGGTCTTGATACTGGCCTCGCTGATGAACAGCCTGGCCGCGGCCTCCCTGTTGGTGGCGCCGTCGGCGACGAGGCGCAGCACCTGGAGCTCGCGCGGGCTGAGCCCGCCTCTCGCGGGTTTCCTGACCTGCCCGACCAGCAGACCCGCGACCGAGGTCGCGAGCACCGTCTCCCCACGATGGGAGGCCCGTACGGCTCGCAGCAGCTCGTCGGTGGGCGCGTCCTTGAGCAGGTAGCCGGTCGCCCCCGCCTCGATGGCCGGCAGCACGTCGGAGTCGCTGTCGAAGGTGGTGAGCACCAGCACCCTGATCTCCGGCGCGCTCTTCCTGAGCCGCCTGATCGCCTGCACGCCGTCCATCTCCGGCATCCGCAGGTCCATGAGCACGACGTCGACGGCCAGCTCGCCCGCGAGCCGTACGGCCTGCGCCCCGTCGGCCGCCTCGCCGGCCACCTCGATGTCGGGGGCGGCGTTGAAGGCCGCGCGCAGCCCGTCACGCACGATCGGGTGGTCGTCCACGATCAGCACTCGGATCGTCGTGCTCACGTCGCCTCCTCGGTGCCGCCGGGGTCGGCCGGGATCGCCGGAACCGCGGCGGCCACGGCCGTGCCCTGGCCGGGCGCGCTCTCCACGGACAGCGTGCCGCCCACGCCCCGCACCCGCTGGGCCATGGTGTCCAGGCCGAAGCCCCCGCCGCGGGAGCCGCCGGCCGCCGGGTCGAACCCCGTCCCGTCGTCGCGCACGTCGAGCAGCACCGTGTCGTCGAGGTAGGACAGCGTCACCCCCACCCGCCGCGCACCGGCGTGCCTGGCGATGTTCGACAGGGCCTCCTGGGCGACCCGGAAGAGGGTGACCTCGACGGCCGAGGCCAGCACCCGCGGCGTGCCGGTCACCTCGACCTCGGGCACGACGCCGGACGACTCGCCCCAGCGGGCGGCCATCTCCGCGAGCGCGTCGGGCAGCCGGGCGTCCAGCAACGGGGCCGGGCGCAGTGCCCGTACCGACCGCCTGGCCTCGGTCAGCGCCCGGTCGGCCAGGACCGCGACGTTGTCCAGGTGGCGGCGCCGCAGCTCAGGGTCGTCGTCCGCGCCGGTCGCCGCGCGCACCTGGGTGACCAGCGCGACGAGGTCCTGGGCGATGGTGTCGTGGATCTCCCTGGCCAGCCGCTGCCGCTCGTCGAGCACACCCGCCTCCCTGGCCTGGACGACGAGCTGGGCGTGCAGACCGGCGTTCTCCTCCAGCGCCGCCTGGAGCCGTACGTTGGTCCGGTGCCGGCGTTCGCTCTCGGCGGTGAGCTGCCACCCCGCGAACAGCATCGGAAGGGCGATGCCGAGCAACGGGACGACGAGGTTGACCTGGCCCGCGCCGAGCGCGCCTGGGCCCGTCTGGGCGACGACCATGACGATGGCCGTGGCGGCGACCCCGGCCATCATTCCCCGCCTCGGCAGCATCGCCCCCGCCATCGGGTAGGCGACCGACAGGAACATCGTGAAGAACGAGCTCACCGTCACCAGGGCTCCGCCGAGGACCAGAAGCCCGGCGTAGTGGAGCACGGCGAGGCCCCTGCGCTCGGCCCGCCGCGGATAGATCCACACCAGCGACGCCACCCAGACGGCCGCCGGGACCGCCATCCAGCCAGCCTCGGCGGTGAGCCTCCCGGTCGCCCAGGCGCCCACGAGGCCCACGGCCAGCAGTCCGTACGCCACGGCCGGGAAGATCCACCGGCCGCGGCGCCCGCCGGGGTCGTCCGGCTCCGTCCAGATCGCCGCACTCCGCGCCACCTGTCACTCCCACCGGAAGAGCCGCGCGGCGAGCAGCCCGCACCCGAGCGCGTAGACGGCCGGCACCGCGAGGTGCAGCGGCTGCGGCCAGTCGCCGCCCCAGCTCGCCCGCAGCGCCTGCATGAAGGCCCCCACAGGCGTGTAGTCGCTCACCCGCAGGACGAACTCCGGCATCGTCTCCGCCGGCGTGAACACCCCGCCGAAGGCGATGCCGAGGAAGAACAGCGAGACGCCGATCCCGGTCGCCACCCGCGTGCTCGGCGCGACGGCGGCCACCAGCATGCCGATCGCGAAGATCGCCAGGACGCCCAGCGCGAACGTGGCCAGCGCCGCGACGACCAGCCCCGGCGGCTCGAACCCGAACGCCAGCACCCCCGCGACCACCGTGACCAGCGACGCCACCGCGCAGAGCACCCCGACCGCGAGTTGCGCCAGCAGCAACCGCGACGGAGGGATCGGTGTGGTGGCCATGCGTCGAAGTATGCCCTTCTCCCGGTATCCCGCCAGGGTCGTGGGCATGAGGTTGAGCCCGAGCTGGGCCAGGCCCAGGGTGATCGCCGCCGCCCGGGAAGTACGTCGCGATCGGGTCTGCCTCGATCGCGGGCTTCAGGATCAGGGCGAACACCCCGACGATGCCCACGGGCAGCACGAGGGTCACGATGATCGAGGCGGGGTCGCGCAGGAACAATCTCAGCTCGTAGCGGGTGAGCCTGGTCATGGCGTCCTCGTTCCGGTCAGGGCGACGTACGCGTCGTCCAGCGTGGGTCGGTCGGCTCTCAGGTCGGCGACCACGACGTGCCGCCCGGCCAGCACGGAGGTCACGGCGTGCAGCAGGTCGCCCGCCCCCGTGACCTCCACCCGCGACCCGGTCACGGTGACGGAGGCGACCTCGTGGAGACCGCTGAGCAGCTCCGCGTCGAACGGGTCCGACGTGCGGAACCGGATCCGCTGCGGCGGCACCGTACGCGCTGTCAGCCCCGCCGGGGTGTCCAGCGCGACGACCCGGCCGCCGTCGATGACCATGACGCGGTCGCAGAGGCGTTCTGCCTCCTCCATGAAGTGGGAGACCAGCACGACGGTCACGCCGCGTTCCTTGATGCGCTCGACCAGGTCCCAGGTGTCCCGTCTGGCGTGCGGGTCCAGCCCGGTGGTGAGCTCGTCCAGCACGACCAGCTCGGGGCCGCCGACCAGGGAGAGCGCGATGAACAGGCGCTGCTTCTGCCCGCCGGAGAGCTTGGCGAAGGGCCTGTCGCGAAGGTCGGCGAGCCCCCATTCGTCCAGCAGGGCCCGCGGGTCGAGGGGCGCCGGGTAGCAGGAGGCGTAGAGGTCGAGCGCCTCCCCCACCCGCAGCCGGTCGGGCAGGTGGCTCTCCTGGAGCTGCATCCCGACCCGCTGACGCAGCCCCGAACCGACGGCGGCCGGGTCGGACCCCAGCACCCGGACGGTGCCCGAGTCGGGACTCCTGAGCCCCGACACGCACTCCACCGTGGTGGTCTTGCCGGCTCCGTTGGGACCGAGGACGCCGAAGACCTCGCCGCGTTCCACGGTGAACGACACACCGTCGACCGCCACGCGCTCGCCGTACCTCTTGTGCAGGTTACGTACTTCGATGACTGTCATGGTGTCGAGGGTGCGGCAGCGGGGCCTCCCGCCGGATCGCCCGGGCGGGGGCTCGATCGGTGGATCCGCGGCATCAACCGATCGGTGGATGCCGGAGTGAGCTGGGATCATGGCGGGATGACGAGAGTGCTGAGCCGTGGCGACCTCGAAGCCGTGCTCGACCCCTCCGCGTGCCTGGCGGCGCTGCGCGAGGGGTTCCTGGTGGCCGACTCCGCGACGGTGTCCGGGCAGCGGGTGCGTACCGACCTGCCGTTCCCCGGCACCGCGACGGCGCTGATCCCCGGCCTGCTGCCCGGCGTCGAGGCGTACACCGTGAAGGTGAACGCCAAGTTCCCGCACGCGCGGCCGGCCCTGCGCGGGGTGATCTGCCTCCACTCCGGCGCCGACGGCGAGCTGCTGGCGCTGCTCGACTCGGCCACCGTGACCGCCTGGCGCACCGGCCTGGCCGCCGCGCTCGGCACCGACCTGCTGAGCCGTCCCGGCGCGGACGCCGTGATCGGGGTGGTCGGCGCGGGCGCGCAGGCGGAGCTGATGGTGCGCGGCCTGCGGGCGCTCGGCCGGCGCGGCGAGCTCGTCGTGCACGACACCGACCCCGACCGGGCCGCCGCCTTCGCCGACGACCACGGCGGGAAGGTCGCCGGGTCGGCCGCCGAGGTCGCGGCGGGCGCCGACGTCGTCCTGCTGGCGACCTGGTCGCGGGCGGCGCTGCTGGGGCTGGCCGACGCCCGTCCAGGGCAGCACTTCACCACGCTCGGCGCCGACGAGCCGGGCAAGCAGGAGCTGGCCGCCGACCTGCTGCGCGCGGCGCTGCTGGTGGTCGACGACCGCGACCTCGCCGCCTGCATGGGCGCGCTCGCCGCCGCCGGGCTGCCGGCCTCCGCCGCCGACGCCACGCTCGGCGAGCTGCTGCGCGGCGAGCACCCCGGCCGCGCGGGCGAGGCCGAGATCTCCGTGTACGCGCCCGTGGGGCTGCCCTGGCAGGACCTCGCCCTGGCCTGGGTCGCCTATCAGGAGGCCGAACGGCGCGGCGCGGGCGTCGGCGTGGATCTGCTCGCCTGAGCGGTCACAGGGCGGGGAAGGCGGCCTTGTGCGGGCCGGTGTCGGGGTTGAGCTCGTGGCGGATGCGGGCGCAGTCGTCGAGCAGCGCCCCGTGCAGCAGGCGCAGCTCGATCTGCCCGGTACGGGGGAGCAGCGCGGCCAGCTCCTCCTGGGTGCGTGCGCCGTCCCGCAGGGTGAGGCGCAGGTCGTCGAGGTCGGCCTTCGTCGCGCAGCCGTACTGGAGCAGGCTGAAGGAGCGGAAGGCGCGTGAGAGCACCGCGAGCTCGTCCGCCACGGGTTCCGGCAGGTTCGCGCCGTGCTCGCCGGGCAGGCCGCGTTCGCCGGCGATCAGGTCGGCGAGGCTCCGCGCGAGGTGCCTGAGCTGGTTGCAGGCGTGGTCGAGGCAGGTGGCGGCCTCGGCCACCTGGTGCAACCGTCCCGCGTAGCGTCTGCGGTGCGGCGACAGGCGTAGGGAGTCGGCGGCCGTCTCTGCGGCCTCCTCGCTGTGCTCCAGCCGCCGCTCCAGGGCACGCGCCCGGAAGAGCCATCCGGCGGCCATCGCGCCGTCCCACCCGTCGCGCAGGCCGGTGGACATGTCCTGTGCGAGGTCGGCCAGCTCGTCGGACAGGTTGCCCAGCTCGTGGGCGGCCTTGTCGACGAACCGGGGCGGCAGGGCGAGCAGGTTCACCGCGATCCCGATGCCGACGCCGACGAGCACGTCCATGAGGCGTTCCAGCCCGTACGTGTGGCCCAGCGTGAACACCAGCAGGCCCGTCACCGGGACCTGCACGTTCTGCGGGGGCAGGTTGAGCAGGCGGGTCAGCACCAGACCCGCCGCCACCATCATGGCCAGCGTCAGCGCGTTGGAGCCGAGCAGCCAGATCAGCACGGTGGCGGCCCCCACGCCCACGACCACGGCCCCGATCTGCTGGGCTCCCCGTACGAGGCTGCCGTAGGCGGTCACCGACATGGTCAGCAGCACGCCGATCGGCGCGAGCACCGGCAGCGGGACCCTGAGCACGTACGCGGCCAGCCACCAGGCCAGCAGGCACGCCCCCGTCATCTTGATCGTCTGGGTGAACGCCTCGCGCTCCGTGCGCAGCCAGCGTTCGAGGCCCAGGGTGCGCATGCGCCGCAGCGTCGCCTTCGTGCCGGACGCCACGCGTTCGAGCGGCGGTGCGGCGGCATGGCGCGCCTGGTTGTTATCCGAATCCACCGTTTTCCCCTGGAAAGACCTGTTCGTCCTTTTGGCATGCCCACCTTCGCGCCGGATAGAGCTGCTCGTCCCGGGTAGCGGCGGCTCAGGACGGGAGGTGCGGTGATGTCCGGTGACCTGGTCGTTCCCGACGGGGCCGTCGGGGTGGTGCTGTTCGCGCACGGCAGCGGCAGCGGCCGGCTCAGCCCGCGCAACCGCTACGTGGCGGGGGCGCTCAACGAGGCGAAACACGCGACGCTGCTGTTCGATCTGCTGACGCCCGGCGAGGAGGCCGACCGGGCGAACGTCTTCGACATCGAGCTGCTGTCGGAACGGCTGCTGGAGCGTACCGAGTGGGTACGGGAGCAGCCCGCCACGAAAGGGCTGCCGATCGGCTACTTCGGCGCCAGCACCGGGGCGGCGGCGGCGCTGTGGGCGGCGGCCGAGCCGCACAACGAGATCGCCGCGATCGTGTCGCGCGGTGGGCGTCCCGACCTGGCCGGGCCCCGGCTGGCCCTGGTGCGCGCCCCGACCCTGCTCATCGTGGGCGGTCGCGACCCGCTGGTGCTGAGACTGAACGAGGAGGCCGGACTGCGGCTGCGCACCGAGTGCCGGCTCACCGTCGTCCCCGGCGCCACCCACCTGTTCGAGGAACCCGGCGCCCTGGAGTCCGTGGCCGACCACGCCCGCACCTGGTTCACCACCCACTTCACCCCCTGACCCGCACACAGCAACGGCGGCGAGACCGACCGTCACACGGCGACGGTGGCGAGGATGCGGCCGTCCATGGTCTGGATGGTGAAGTGGTTGAGGTCGTCCTGGGTGAGGCTGGTGGCGCCGTGCAGGAGGAGCGGGTCGGGGGCGCCGGGGACGCCGTACCCCTTGTCGGGGACGCCCCAACTCGCCACGACCTCCGAGCGGCCGTCGTCGCCCACGGCCATCAGACGGCACTGCAGCGGCCCCTTGACGCCCCTGAGCTCCAGCGCCACGTGCGTGCCCCAGCCCTTGTCCTCCAGACCGACCCGACCGCTCACCCCGGTGGACGGGTCGGAGACGTCATAGGTGCGCCCGGTCAGCAGCAGGGCGGCGGCGGGGCTGTGGACGCTGTCGGGGTTCGGCCCCCGGGTCAGCGAACTGGCCGCGAGGAAGACGCCGGCCGCCACGACCAGGCACGCGGCGGCGGTCATGACCGCGCGGTGCAGCCCCCGGCGCCGGCGCTCGGCGGCGGCCCTGCGGACGAGGAGCGACTCCACCTCGGGGTCCTGCGGGTGGGGCAGGAGGTCGTCGGGATGCACGCCCCTCATCAGATCGCCCATCGCGGCGAACGAGCCCACCTCACCCGCGCAGGCGGCGCAGCCCTCCAGATGGCGCTCGAACGCGGCACGATCGTCCGCCCCGAGCAGGCCGAGCGCGTAAGCGGCCACGTCCTCGTGATGGACCTCCGTCATCGCGGCGTCACCCCCACCTCATCGTGACGCGCCTCGGTCACGGGAGCGTCACCCCCCTTTCCTCCAGCGCCACGCGCAGCGCGCGCATGGCGTAGTACACGCGGGACTTCACCGTGCCGACCGGCACCCCGATGGTCTCGGCCGCCTCCTGCAACGTCCTGTCCAGCAGGAACGTCTCGGTGAGCACCTGGCGGTGCGCGGGCGAGAGCGACATCATCGCATCGGTCACGACGATCTCCCGAAGTAATCGCTCGTCCTCGGCCGCCACGGGTGCGGCCCGGTCGCCCGCGTCCTCGACCGTGTCGAGCGGACGGGTCCCCGCGCGGCGGCGGTCGTCGATGACGACGCGGCGGGCGACGGTGGCGAGCCACGGCATGAGCGAGCCGGAGTCGGTGCGCAGCTCGGGAAGGTTGCGCCAGGCGCGTACCAGGGTCTCCTGGACGACGTCCTCGGCCCAGCGCCGGTCGCCGCCGGTGAGCCGGACGGCGAAGGCCATCAAGGGGGCGCCGTACTGGCGGTAGAGGGCCCGGACCATGGCCTCGTCGGTTACGCGGTGATTCACCAAAGGGCGGCTCCTCGCGCTGCGCATCTCACGAATAAGCCCAGTATGGGATTCAGATGCGGGAATGCCACTGTAACCAGGGAAAGCAGCCCGGTCAGGCTTTTCGCCACTCCCGGCAGCCGGCCATAAACAACGGGTCGCCCCGGCCGGCACTTGACCTTGACGCGACGTCAACGTTTCTCATGGAGTCCTTGATCCCATGACGAGAGGAACGCCGGTGATCGGAGCCGCGTGGCGCGTCCTGATGTTCGAACTGGCGGGGCTCGCGAGCGTCGGGCTGTGGATCGTCCGGCGCCGGCACGGCATCCCGGACGGCGCGACCGCCGTGACGTACGCCAAGGAGCAGGCGTTCCCGATGGGGCTCATGCTGTTCGCCATGGCGGTCGAGACGGTCGTCGTCGACCTGCTGCTGGTCTCGATCGGCGCCCCCGACTGGCTGCGCTACGGCGTGCTGCTCCTCGACGCGTACGGCCTGCTGTGGGGTCTCGCGACCGCGGCGGCCTGCGCGACACGTCCCCATGTGGTCACCCCCACCGAGCTGCGCATCAGGTACGGCGCCTACCTCGACGCGCGTGTCCCCCGCGACCGCGTCGCCTCCGTACGGGCCGGTCGCACCTACAACGAGAGCGGGATGGTCACGGTCAAGGACGGGCGGCTGACCGTGGCGGTCTCCTCGCAGACGAACGTCACGGTGGAGCTGACCGGGCCCGTCACCGTCACGCGTCCGCTCGGCGGCCGGGCCGAGATCACCTCGGTCCGCTTCTTCGCCGACGACCCGCAGCAGGCGGTCGCGGCGCTGCGCGCCGAGGTGACCCCGCTCCCGTGACGGACCTCAGCCGCTTCCAAGGCCTCAGCCGCCTTCCTGACCTCAGCCCTTGACCGCCTCGGCCGCCGGGTCGGGGGCGGTCCGCCGGGGGATGGAGCGCAGGCTGAAGGCGAGGCGGGCGGTGGCGTCGGCGATGGCGTCGGCGTTCACGTCGAGCGCCGTGGCGTTGTAGTTGGAGATCGTGTCGCACGCCAGGTGGTAGCAGTCGTCGTACGCCGCCCCGGCGGTCCCCCCGAACAGCTGGGCCTCCTGCGGCGTCTTGACGCCCTCCGCGCCCGTGAAGATGCCGCCCGCCGGGATGCCGGCCTTGACGAACGGGCCGTAGTCGGAGCGTCCGTCGAAGTCGGCGCCGACGGTGGCCAGGCCGCGCGAGCGGAAGAACGCTGTCAGCAGCTTCTCGATCCGGCCGGAGCCGGGCGGCCCGGCGGCCGAGCCGACGCCGTCGGAGTCGTCGCCGTCGTACACCTTGTAGGCGTAGTTCGGCGAGGCCACCATGTCGAAGTTCAGGTACGCCCGCACCCGGTCGCGGTCAGCGGGCGACAGCGCGGCGACGTACTGCTCCGAGCCGAGCAGGCCGGCCTCCTCCGCGGCCCAGAAGGCGAACCGGACCTTGTTCTTGACCGGGAACTTCGCCATCTCCTCGGCCACCTGGAGTACGGCCGCGCTGCCCGAGCCGTTGTCGTTGATGCCTGGCCCGGCGGGCACGCTGTCGAGGTGGGCGCCGACCATGACGACGTCGTCCGGGTCGCCGGCGCTGGTCTCGGCGAGCACGTTGTGGTTGGTGCCGAGCACGAGGTCGGCGTCGACCCTGAGCCGTACGGTGGTGCCGGGCGTGGCGGCGAGCTGCTGTCCGACGGCGAAGTCGGCGTACACCATCGGGATGCCGGCCCGCCAGTCGCCGATGTTCACCGGCTCCGAGTCCGTACGTCCCGGCTGGCCCTCGTTGAAGATGATCACGCCGGACGCCCCGGCGGCTGCCGCGTTGCCGACCTTCCGTACGAACGGGCAGGTGCCGCGCTGGACGAGCGCGATGCGGCCGGCCACGAACCCCTCGAAGTCGGCCGCCTCGCAGCCGCTGGTGGACGACGGCGTCGCGGACGGCGGCAGCGTCAGGTCGACGGCCTGGACCTGCTCCGTCACGTCACCGGCCGGTGAGGGCCGGAACGTGTGGAACTCCTGGTCGGGCGTGAAGGTCTTCTGCGTGGGCGCGGTCGACTCCAGGGTCGGCGGGGTGGTCTCCGTCCAGCCGCGGATGAAAGTGATCGGCTGCAGCGTGACGTCGTACCCGGCCTGGCGCAGCTTGCCCGCCACGTAGTCGCGGGAGGCGTCGTAGCCGGGCGTCCCGGCGGCGCGGTTGCCCCCGTTCGCGTCGGCGATCGCCTGGAAGGCCCGCAGGTGCTCGGCGACGTCCGCGCCTTTGACCCTCTTCACGAGCCGCTCGGCGTAGACGTCGTCGAGCCCGCGCGCGTGCGCGGGCGTGGGCGTGGTCGGTGCGAACGGCAGGATGAGCGTGACGAGGACAGCCACGAGACTGCGCATAAAGGTCCCCCCGGTGGACAAACGGCTATGCGCCACATTCCCCCGGGCAGCCATCAACAGCTCTTGTCGTGGCAAAACTCACTCGGCGCGGCGGGCGCGGGCCCTCCGCTTGCCCTCGTGCATGGCCTGGACGCGGGCGACCGGGATCGTGTGGCCCTCGTCGACGAGGTCACCGGGCAGGCGCTGCGGCTCGGGCATCCGCCGGGCCCACGGGTCGGTCCCCGCCAGCAGACCGGGCGCGGTCCGTACGGTGAAGTCGCCCGGCGCGACCTGGTCGAGGTCGTCCCACGACACCGGGAACGAGACGGGGACGCCCGGCCTGATGCGCGGGCTGTAGGCGGCCACCACCGTGGCGCCGCCCGCGCGGGTCGAGTCGATGAACACCTTGCCTGCGCGGTCGTCGCGGATGAACGCCGTGGTGGCGAGCGCGGGGTCGAGCCGCTCGGCGCGAGCCGCCAGGGCTCGGGTGGCCGCGGCCAGGTCGTCGGGCGCGATCCCCGCCTCGACGGGCACGAACACGTGCACGCCCTTCGCGCCGCTCGTCTTCACCGCCCCGGCGAGCCCGGCCTCGTCGAGCGCCCGGCGCACCAGGTACGCGGCCCGCACGGCCAACTCGAAGGAGCCGTCGCCCTCCGGCGGGTCGAGGTCGAGCACCAGGTGGGTGACGTGGTGCTCGGCGGGGTCTCCGGTGAACAGCGCGGGGTGGTACTCGACGGCCCGCTGGTTGGCGAACCACAGCAGCGTCCTGCGGTCGTCGCACAGCGCGTACGTCACCTGCCGGCGCGACGCCTCCGCCCAGTACGACACCGACCCGATCCACCCGGGGGCGTGCTTGGGCAGGTTCTTCTGCACGAACGGCTCCTGGCCTGGGCGTACCCGCATGACCGAGAGCGGGCGCCCGCGCAGGACCGGCAGGATGCGGTCGCGGACGGCGTCGAGGTAGTCGACCAGGTCGCGCTTCGTCGCCCCAGCGCCGTCGAAGAGCGGCTGGTCGAGGTTGGTGAGGGCGACCCCGTCGCGCGTCTCGTCAGCGGCCACCCGCCCCACGATGCCGGGGCCCGGACGTACGGTCAACGCGCCGTACGTCACCCGGTGAGAATTTTGGCCAGGTCTGCGGGGGCGGCCAGGTGCGGGAAGTGACCGCTGCCGGGGACGACGGTGATGCTCACCTCGGGCATGACCGACGTCAACCAGGTAAGGAAGACGGTGGCCGGTTCGTCGCCGGCCACGTAGTCGTACGTGGCGGCCTTGGCGCGGATGGCGCTCAGGTCGCGCGTCCGGCCCTCGGTGAGCTCCTCCGCCGGTACGGTGAGCAGCTCGTTCCAGTACCCGAGCAAGAGCTCCTGCGCCGGGGTGGCCGTCTGGACGAGCTGCCGCACGTCGTCCGGCAGCGCCTCGGGGCGCATCCCGGCGATCAGGAGGTCCCAGATCTGCCCGCGGTCCGGGCTGCGCAGCACCGGCTCGGCCCGGCGCAGCATCTCCGCGAACCCGCCCACCAGCAGCGGCTGGTCGACGTTCACGACGCCACGGACCGGGTACGTCGCGCCGTACACCGTCGCGAGGACGCCGCCGAGCGAGTGTCCGACCACGATCGGCGCGGTGAGCCCCGCCTCGGTCACCGCGCCGTGCACGACCGCGGCCACCTCGTCGAGGGCGTAGGAGTCGCGCCGTGGCGACCCGCCGTGCCCCGGCAGGTCGAGCGCGACCACCCGCCGCTCGGGGTCGAGCAGGGCGAGCTCCCGCAGGACGGGTCCCCACTGGCGCCGGTCGGCGCCGAGCCCGTGCAGGAGCACCACGGCGGGCCGGCCGTCGTTGATGCCCTGGCTGTCGGCGGCGAGCCCGCCGTAATAGGTGTCAGACATGTCAGTCTCCCGGGTGCTGAAGGTTCCACCCGGAAAGGCGTGCCTCGACAGTGCACGATTTGTACGTGACCCAGGTCACCTGGCGGTGCGTCAGACGTTCCAGCGGCCGGGGCCGCCTGGGGCGGGGTGGTAGCGCAAGAGGTGGCCGGTGCGCAGGGACGCGCGCAGGTGCGCACCGGCCCGTGGCGCCACCGCCTCCACGCGTTTGACCGCCGCCCACAGCGCCCGCGTCGCGTTGACACGGGCCCTCTCCGCCTCGCCGGACCGCCGTCGCGGGCGGCCGCCCAGCCCCTCGGCCCGCCGCAGCTCGTCCAGCAGGGCGGTGCGCTCCGTGTGGAGCTCTTCCGCGCGTACGGCGTCGCCCGCCCTGTCGGCCCCGGCGAGCTGCTCGTCGAGCACCCGCAGCCGCCGCCGGTAGGCCGTACGGGCGGCGGTGTCGAGCAGCGGCTCCTCTTCCGGAGGCCGCAGGCCGGCGCCTCCTGCGACGAGGTCCAGCGCCGCGACCTCCTGGCCTGGCGCGGCCAGCAGGGCGCGCAGGTACTCCATCCCGCGTCCGTCACGCAGCCTGGCCCGTTCCGCACCGGCCTCCAGCAGCCATTCGCCGTCGTCGCGGAGCAGGCGCCACTCGTCCGCCGGAGGGTCCAGCGCGGCGAGGACCGCCTTCAGCCCGAGCCGCTCCGCGATCTTCCGCGCCTGCCGCGTGTCGTCCTCGGCCTGGAGCCGGTCGTCCTCGCCACCGCGCGCGGTCAGGGCCCGCGCCCGTACGCTCAGCGTGCCCGCCAGCCAGGGCAGCGCCCCGATCCGCCGCTCCAGCGCGACGGCGGCGTCCAGGTGGGTCGTCGCGAGGTCGGGCAGGTTCAGCCGGACGGCCAGCCGTCCGAGGTAGTCGTCCACCGGCCCCGTGATCGTGTTCGCGCCGCCCCACACCACCAGACGTCCCCGGTACGGGAGCAGCGCGTCGTACAGGGCTCGCGCCGTCGCAGGTTCGCCCACCCGCGCGGCCACGAACGCCAGGTCGGCGCAGACTCCCAGCCAGCGCGGCCCTGACCCGGACAGCACAGCGGGCAGCAGCCGTTCCAGCTCCAGTGCGGCCTCGTCGCCGCGGCCCGCCCCGGCCAGCGCCCGGGCGGCGGACGCCTCGAAGAAGTGACCGGGCAGTCGCCGGGCGAGGCCCTGCCACGGGGCCACCAGCGACTCGTACTCGCCGCGCAACGAGGCGATCTCGCCACCCAGCGCCCCTGCCAGGCGGTCGGCGTCGCTCAGCCCGGCCTGCCTGCCCCGTACGCGCACCTCGGCGGCGAGCGCCTCGGCCGCCTCGAACCGGCCGCGTACGGTCGCCAGCATCGCCTGCCGTGCCAGCACCACCACGGCCGCGGCCGGGTCGCCGGCCAGTTCGCCCGCGCGGGCGTAGGCGGTGAGCGCCGCCTCGGCGGACACGAGCTCGCCCAGCTCCGTGAGGGCGGTGAACCGCCAGAAGAGCCCCCGCCGCTCGGCCTCGGCGTCACCGGCTTGCCGGGCCTGTTCCACGATCTCGGACGCGGTGGCCAGCCGCTCGCCTGCGGCGGCCGGGTCCCACAGCGCGTGCAGGCGGGCGTCGAGGACCTCGGCGATGGTGCCGGGGTCAGCGGACCTGCGGGCCAGCTGCACCGCCTCGTCGATCAGGTCGCGCCGCCGCGGCCCTGCCGAGGCGTCGCCCAGCAGCTCGCGGGCCAGCCTGGCCAGCACCCGAGCCCTGACGCCGGGCGGCGCTGGACGCTCGGCGGCCGCTTCCAGCAGCCGGATGAGACCGACGTCCAGGTCGAGGAACTCCGCCCGCGACGGCGCGGTGAGCGCCAGACGCAACACCGCGTCAACAGCGGGACCAACCCCGGCCGGCCCCATCGCGGGCCCGGCCACCTCCTCAGCCCGGCCGACCCCGGGGCCGGCCGGCTCGCCCGCCGGGCTCTGCGCAGGCCCGGTCAGTTCGCCGGCCTCGCCGATCTCAGGGCCGGCCAGTTCGCCCGCCAGGGCGAGCGCGGGCCCGGGCAGTCCGCCGGAAGCCAGCCACACCGCGTGGACCGCGTCGGGCGACAGGTCAGGGACCAGCTCGGCCAGCTCCGGCTCGGTCAGCCCGCGCAGGTACAGCTCCGGCGCGGGCCCGGCGGGCGCCGACGTGGTCGCGATCAGGGCGGTCGCGCCGCCCCCGAGGTGGGCGGCGAGCCGCGCGAGCAGGTCACCGGCGGGTCCACCGACCCGATCGGCGTCGTCGACCAGAAGCAGACACGGCTCACCCTCCGCGAGGACGTGCTCGAAAGACCGCGCTGTCCGCCCCGGGAGTTCGGTCGCGGGGTCCGTACCGGTGGCTCGGAACACCGGCATGTCGCGGGTGCGGGCTTGCTCCGCGGCGGCGGCGAGCAGCGCGGACTTGCCTGATCCTGGCGGCCCGGTGACGACCAGGCGGCCGCCGTCCCCCGCCATGGCGCGCTCCAGCAGCTGGGTGATCGCGACGAGCTCGCGGCGCCGTCCGACCAGGGGCAGGCGCGCCGCCCTGCCGGCGCGCGCGCCGGCGGCCGGGTCGGATCCGGTGTGGCCGTGGGGAGCGGTCATGCCTTCCCGATCGGTGAACGTGGACTTCCAGCGGACTCGCGGTCAGCGTACCCGCAGGTCGGCGGCCACGAGCGCGGCCAAGCCGGCACCCCGTCGCCCCGATCACCCGGAAGAGCATTCAGAAGTACGGCACAATGCCGTGATCGCGGATCGGACGACCGGAAGGCGGCACATGACCCGTTACCTTTATCTCGCCCGGCACGGGGAGGCGACCGCCGACGAGAGTGGGCTCACCGAGGCCGGGCGGCGGCAGGCCAGGCTGTTGGGCGAGCGGCTGCGCGACGTCCCGCTGGCCGCGATCCACCACGGCCCGCTCCCCCGGGCCACCGAGACGGCGCGCCTCGCCGCCGAGCAGCTCCCCGGCGTCCCCGTGCACGCCTGCGAGCCCGCCGGCGACTACGTCCCGTACGTGCCGGCCCGGGACGAGCTGCCCGCCGAGTCCGCCGACCACTTCCTCGGCTTCGTCGACCAGTTCCCGCAGGAGGAGGTCCGGCCCGACCTCGCCAAGGAGGCCGTCGCGCGCTTCACCGGCCCGTCCGACGGCATCCGTCACGAGCTGGTCGTCACCCACAACTTCCTGATCGCCTGGCTGGTCAGGGAGGCCATGGACGCGCCCGCCTGGCGCTGGCTCGGGCTCAACAACGCCAACACGGGCCTGACCGCCATCCGCTACGCGCCAGGCCGGCCGCCGTCCCTGATGTTCTGCAACGACCTGGGACACCTGCCGGAGGAGCTGCGCTGGACCGGATTCCCGCCCGAGATGCGCGCTTGATCCGTGTTACAGTCGGCCCGTTGACGCGGGGTGCCCGGCGATCGGGCTGAGATCACACCCGTCGAACCTGCTCTAGTTCGCACTAGCGAAGGGACGTCAGTGGCGAAGTTCTGTGACGACATGTGGCAGCGCACGGCCGAGCTGATGAAGGCCGTCCACGACCACCCGTTCAACGTCGCCCTCGGCGACGGCACGCTCGACCCCGACCGGTTCGCGTTCTACATCGTGCAGGACGGCCGCTACCTGGAGGCGTTCTCGAAGGCGCTGGCCACGGCGTCCGTGCGGGCCACCGACCCGGGCGAGGCGGCGTTCTGGGCGCAGAGCGCCCACACGGCGCTCGCCGCCGAACGCCTGCTGCACGCCGGTTACGTCGCCGACCTGGGCGCCGACACGGCGGGGGTCGCCACGTCGCCGACGTGCCTGGCGTACGCGTCGTTCCTGCAGGCGACCGCGCTCACCGCGCCCTACCCGGTGATCGCGGCGGCGGTGCTGCCGTGTTTCTGGATCTACCAGGACGTCGGCATGGCGCTGCTCGGCCGGGCCGGCGACCTCGACGGCCATCCGTACGGGAAGTGGATCGCCACCTACTCCGACCCCGGCTTCGCCGCCTCGGTGGAGCAGGCCAAGGCCATCGCCGACCGGCTCGCCGCCGCGGCCGAGCCAGACACCCGCGCGGCGATGGAGCGGGCGTACTGCCGGGCCGCGGCGTACGAGTGGATGTTCTGGGACAGCGCCTGGAGGCGCGAGACCTGGCCCACCGCCGGGTGGCTCGCGCCCTGAAGCGCTAACCCCCTGTCGTGGTCTTCTCCATCGCCTCCCGCTCCTCGCGGGTGGCGATGAGTCCGGACGGCGCGACGATCCTCGACTCCTGGTACGGCGCCTCGGAGCTCGGCAGCTCCTCCCGCGCCCGGATCGCCTTCACCCACACCCGTACGGCGTCGGCGAGCACCACGATGATCAGGACGGCGAACAGCGCCGCGAGCACGCCGTCGACCGTCGAGTTGACCACGATCTGCCGCATCGCGTCCTCCGTCCTGGCGGGCGCGAGCAGCTGTCCCTGGTCGAGCGCGGCCTGGTAGCGGTCGCGCTGGGCGAAGAAGCCGAGCCCCGGGTCGGGCGAGAAGATCTTCTGCCAGCTGGCGGTGAGCGTGACGGCGGCGTCCCAGGCCAGCGGGACGCCCGTCACCCAGGCCCACTTCAGCCGCCCGCTCTTGATCAGCAGGGTCGTCGCCACGGTGAGCGCCACGGCGGCCAGCAGCTGGTTGGCGATCCCGAACAGCGGGAAGAGCTGGTTGATGCCGCCGAGCGGGTCGTTGACGCCCTGGTAGAGGAAGTAGCCCCAGGCGGCGACGACGGCGGCGCTGGCCAGGTAGACGCCGGGCCACCAGCTGACCCGGCCCATCGGCTTCCACAGGTTGCCGAGGGTGTCCTGGAGCATGAAACGGCCGACCCGGGTGCCCGCGTCGACCGTGGTGAGGATGAACAGCGCCTCAAACATGATCGCGAAGTGGTACCAGAACGCCTGCAGCGCCTGACCGCCGAGGAACCCGGAGAAGATCTGCGAGATGCCCACGGCGAGCGTCGGCGCACCGCCCGTCCTGGCGATCAGCGTCTCCTCCTGCACGGCCGCCGCCGCTGCCTGCAGCTGCTCGGGCGTGATGACGAAGCCCATGGCGGTGACCGCCTCGGCGGCGCTCTGCACGGTCGTGCCGACGACGCCGGCGGGGGCGTTCATGGCGAAGTAGAGTCCGGGCGTCAGCACGCAGGCCGCCGTGATCGCCATGACGGCCACGAACGACTCCATGAGCATGGAGCCGTACCCGATCATGCGGACCTGGGTCTCCTTCTGGATCATCTTGGGCGTCGTGCCGGAGGAGATCAGGGCGTGGAAGCCCGACAGCGCGCCGCACGCGATGATGATGAACACGAACGGGAACAGCGACCCGGCGAACACCGGCCCCTCGCCGTTGAAGGCGAAGTCGGTGAAGGCCGTGGTCTGCAGCGCCGGCATGGTGACGGCGATGCCGATCGCGATCAGCACGATCGTGCCGACCTTCATGAACGTCGACAGGTAGTCGCGCGGCGCGAGCAGCATCCACACGGGCAGCACGGCGGCGACGAACCCGTACGCGATGAGCCACAGCGCGATGGCGGACGGGCTGAGCGTGAAGAACGGCGCCCAGCTCGACTCCTGCACCCAGCCGCCGGCCACGATCGACAGCAGCAGCAGTACGACGCCGATCACGGTGGTCTCGACGACCTTGCCCGGCCGGATCATCCGCAGGTAGAAGCCCATGAACAGGGCGATCGGGATGGTCATCGCGATCGAGAAGACGCCCCACGGCGACTGCGCGAGCGCGTTCACCACGACGAGCGCCAGCACGGCGAGCAGGATGATCATGATGGCGAAGACCGCGACGAGCGCCGCGATCCCGCCGACCGGCCCGATCTCCTCGCGGGCCATCTGGCCGAGGCTGCGCCCGTTGCGGCGCATGGAGAAGAACAGCACCACCATGTCCTGGACGGCGCCGGCGAAGATGACGCCCGCGACGATCCAGATGGTGCCGGGCAGGTAACCCATCTGGGCGGCCAGCACCGGCCCTACCAGCGGACCGGCCCCGGCGATGGCCGCGAAGTGGTGGCCGAACAGGATGCGCCGGTCGGTCGGCTGGTAGTCGATGCCGTTGTCGAGCCGTTCGGCCGGGGTGGCTCTGCTGTCGTCGGCGCGCAGCACCTTCCTGACGATGAAGCGGGCGTAGAACCGGTAGGCGATGGCGTACGAACCGAGCGCGGCGCACAGCAGCCACACCGCGTTGACGTTCTCTCCTCTGGACAGTGCGAGCACCGCCCAGCCCACGGCGCCGACGACGGCGACCGCGGTCCAGACGAGGATGGAACGCAGCTTCACCGGTACCTCCTAGGTGGGGGGTCCATAGAGGGGGCGGCCCAGGCAGCAGCGCAGTCCGGCGTCCGGCGGCAGATCGGAGGTGAAGCGCCGCCAGCGCCACAGCGGGCGGCAGTCGATCGTGACGGGGAGTTCGGTGAGATGCACCCAGGCGGTCGGATGGGCGTACACGAGGCCGGTCGCCCCGAGGGGGCGCGCACGCCGGGGCAGGCGGAGCCGGCGCAGTGGCCTGACGGAGAACTCCCCCGCGTCCGCGCAGCACAGGCCGGTCACATGCCAGTCGAAGAACACCACTTCATCGCCGCGCAGAGCGTCACGCGCGGCCGGCGTGAGCGAGATACGGGACATCTGTGGGCTCCTGTGGAACAGGCAGCTCAGAAATCAACGTCGGCCTTACCCGCTCTTGAGGACCTTGAAACGTTTTCTTGCCTTTGTAGCGGCATGTCGTCACATTCTTGTCACATGCGAAAATGCGGAGGCCCCGCGCGAGAAATCTCGCGCAGGGTCTCCGCCGAACCGCATGTACGGCCGATCACAGGAACAAGCCGGTCAGCCCCACTCGATGTCACGACGGATGCGCATGGGCACCCCCTCTCCCGCTACCGGAAACGCGACGAATCAGCCCCATACGACGTCACGACGGATACGCATAAACACCTGCTCTCGCTGCATCGAACCCGCTCCTGCTCAGCCCCACTCGATCTCACGACGGATACGCACGAGCACCCCCTCACCTGCCACGATGAAACACACTGCGACCATCGCACTGGGACGATCAGGTGTCTTTGGGGCTGAGTGCCACGTACTTGCGAATACGCGTCATCTTCGGCGCATGCGCCGTACGACCGGGTCGGGTTTGCGCAGGCATGCTCTTTCGACGCCCGGCTCGAGACGCGGGCAGGACGACCAGGGGTGCGGAGTGTCAGTCCGCCAGCGCGGAGGGCTCACGCGACGTAAGGCCCTGCCGGGCGCGATGCCACCCGATCGCGGGGAGCAGGCCCACGAGGCACCCCGCCGCACCGAAGACCGCGATGGCCTCGGCGACGCCGACGCGGTCGGCCAGGAGACCGCCGAGGAGCATGCCGAGCCCCTGGCTGCTGATCAACAGCGCCGAGGCAAGACCGAGCGCCTGGCCGCGCCGGTCCTTGGGGACGATCCGTACGAACTCGGTGTTGGCCGTCACCTGGTACGCGCTGAGCATGCCGACGAGGACCCACAGAATCATGGAGACGACGAATCCCGGGTGCAGCGCGGAGAAGACGAGGGGTAACGAGGAGACGACCGCGAGCGGGCCCAGCCAGCGCAGCCGGGCCTCGGAGGGAACCCAGCGGGTGTAGAGGAAGACGCCCAGCACGTTGCCCACCGGCATCGCGGCCAGCAGCAGCCCGACCTGCGCGCTCCCCATCCCCAGTGAGGCGGCGTACGGCGCGGCGAGCGCCTCGGGGGTGACGTAGAACCCGGCGAGCATGGCCGCGGCGATGAGGTTGCGCAAGGGCGGACTGCCCATGATGAGCTGCCAGCCGCCGCGGAAACCGCTCCCGCGACCGGCGCCCTCGGACTGGGCGGCCGGCCGATGCTGAAGGCCCAGCCTGACGATCACTCCCATTCCGGCGAAGGCGACGGCGGTGACGAGCAGCGCGTTGTTCGGGCCGGCCATCGCCACCAGCACACCACCGACGGGGAACGCGACCAGGCTCACGATCTGGTTGGTGAGGGCGACGGCCGCCACACCCAGCGGGTAGAGCGAGCTGTTCAGGATGTCCGGGAGAAGCGCCATCTGCGCCGCTTTCGCCGGGGCGTCGATCGCCTGGATGACGAACACCAAAGCACATAAGACCGGCAGCGGGATTCCGGGGATCGCGACGAAGAGCACCAGGATCGCGCGCAGCCAGGCGCATACCGTGAGGACCGTCCTGCGCGGGTACCGGTCGGCGAGCACGCCGAGGAACGACCCGCCGACGATCGCGGGCAGCGAGGTGAGCGCGTAGACGAGCGCGGTGACGGCCGGCGACCCGGTCCGCTGGAACGTCAGCAGCGCCAGCGCGACGCGGGCCAGTTCGCCACCGCCTCGCGACAACACGACGCTGCACCACAACGCCCTGAATTCCGCAACGCGAAATACCTGGGCATAAGTCCCCGAACGGGTTTCGCCGGCCATCTTCTCCCTTTTTCGGTAGGTACGGAGTCTCCCATACGAGCCCGGACTCGCCCACCCACTGAGCGCCCTCGTCGTTCACGGCCTCAATACCGGGCGCAGCCCTTGAGCAGAGGAGAATTCCCTCCCAGGGACAGCCGGATCACGGCGTCGCCAAGTCGCCGAATCAGACCCGGACATAGCCCTTGAGCACGGAGAAGTCCCTTTCCAGGAATCGTGGAACACGCTGCGACAATCGCGTGCGCGGCGGCACGGCGTCATTGAGTCAGAGCCCCACCCGGTTGACCGTGGGTGCCATGTTTCCGGCCGGCGCAGACGGACACCTCGCCCGGGTCCGCGCGACACAACCCGGTCACATTCGTCACTGGCGAAAATGCGGAGACTTCCGCGTGAGGGAGCCCGGCGCGCACGGTCTCGCGATCACCAGGAGTCAGGCCAAGGGCTGGACGCGGGCCGTCACTCCCCCTGGCCGGAGCCGTACTCTCCGATGACGGTGACGGCCGGCGACCCCGTCCGCTGGAACGTCAGCAGCGCCAGCGCGACCCGGGCCAGTTCGCCACCGCCTCATGACAACACGACGCTGCACCGCAACGCCCGAACTCCGCGGCACCGAAACCCCGGCGTACGTCCCGCACGGGTGTCGCCGGCCGTCCCCTTTCGCATAGGTACGGACTCTCCCGTACAAGCTGTCACCGTTCACGGCCTCCATGCCAGGCACGTCACGGCGTCACCCGGTCAGCCCCAGCTGTAGTCCTTACGCACGAGAACACCCCCTTCCCTCGAAGAAAGCACCCCCTTTCGGGGATTGTGGAACACGCTGCGACAATCGCATGCGCGGCGGCCGGGCGTCGTTGTGGCACAGCGCCACCATGGTGGGAATGCGTGCCAGCTTCCGCACCGCCTCGGGCAGGCCGAACGGTCACTCGCCGGGGCCGTACTCCCCGATGAGGGCATGGACGCGATCGGCTTCCGGCGTGCCGATGTCGGCGAAAAGCGTGAGGGCCTCCCGCCAGTGCTCGACGGCCACGCCTGGGCCACCACGGCGCAGCAGCGCGTGGCCGAGGACCATCAGGGCACGGGCCTCACCGAGGCGGTGTCCCGTCTCGCGATGCAGGCGGATCGCGTGTGTGGCATGGTCGGCCGCTTCGTCGATGTCGCCCCGGCCAAGGCAGACCTCGGCCAGCGCGGTGAGCGCCTGGCCTTCCCGGACGCGGAAACCCGCCTTCTGGGCGAGGGCGAGAGCGTCGCGGGCGTGGGCCGCCGCCTTGGGATGGGCGCCGAGGTGGGTGTGTACCGTCGACAGGCCGATGAGCGCCTCCGTTTCTTCGTAACGGACACCGGCCTCCTGTGCCAGGCGAAGGGCCCTCGAGAAATAGGCGATGGCGTCCTGGTGCCGTCCGAGACGGTGGCAGCAGGCGGCGAGAGCGTTGCACGCAGCCGATTCCTTCTGGCGGTGCATCAGCTCCTCGCTCAGGCGCAGGGCGCTTCGAGCAGCGTCGAGGGCCTCGGACAACCGTCCCACGTCGAGGTCGATGCGGCTGAGCGTGGACAACGCCTTGGCCTCGCCGGCGTTGTCACCGATCCGCCGGGCCAGCCTCAGCGCCTCACGCAGGTGCTCGGCACCGACAGTGAGTCTTCCGAGATCGTGACAGGCCTGGCCGAGGCTCTCCAGGGCCGAGGACAGGCCGGTCCGAACACCGGACTGCCGCGATGTCTCGAGAGCGCGGCCGAGGTAACCGGTGGCCTCCCGGAGCCGCCCACGGACGCGATCGAGGTTTCCGAGGTTGTTGAGGGTGATGGCCGACGAGTGGGCCGCGCCGATCTGCTCCCAGAGGCCCAGCGCCCGGAGGAGGTTGACGTGGGCGTCCTCCAACCGCCCCAGGTCGCTGTACACGGAGCCGATGTTTCCCAGCCCCACCGCCCGGCCTTCGGCCCACCCCGCCTTGTCGGCCAGTTCCACCACCTGCCGGAGATGACCGATGACCTCGTGGTCGTGGGCGAGGTTGTTGTGCGCGTGCGCGGTGCTGAGGTGCAGAGCCGCCTGGCCGAGCAGGTCGCCCTCCGCCAGGGCGGCGGACATCCCCGCCTCGGCCACGGTGAACCAGTGGACGGAGTGCCGACGGCGCGCGAGGTAGCCGCGCAGGCCGTCCGCGATCAGCCATGCCGCAGGACGCGGCCCATGCTCGGCCGCGTGGGTGATAGCGGCGACGAGGTTGACGTGTTCCACGTCCAGCCAGGCCAGCGCGCTCGCGTGCCCGTCCAGGGCGACGGGCGCCGGGTCGGCGGGCAGAGCGCGCTGGGGCAGCATGATCAGGTTCGGGTACAGCAGCCGGCTGGCCGCTCTCGTGGTGTGCGCGTAGTGGTCGTACAGGCGCTGTGCCGCGGCCGTGCGCTCGTCGTCGTCCTCTTCGCGGTTGCGTTCAGCTGCGTACAGACGCAGGAGGTCGTGGAAGGCGAACCGGCCGACCACGTGCTCGGTGAGCAGGTTCGCACGGCACAACTCGGCCAGCAGCGGCCGGACGCGGGTCTCGCTCGTGCCGGCCAGGCGGGCGACCGCGCCGACACCGATGTCAGGACCAGGGTTGATCGACAGCAGCCGGAACAGCCGGGCCGCCTCACCGCTCAGAGTGCGGTACGACCAGGAGAAGACGGTCCTGACGTGGGTGGCCGGGTCACCGCCTGAGAAGGCGTCCAGGCGATTTCCCGCCTCGCGCAACTCGTCGGCCATGGCGGCCAGGGAGAACCGGGGATTGGTGACCGCCCTGGCCGTCACGATGGCGAGCGCCAGGGGAAGCCTGGAGCACTGGGCGATGAGTTCGTCGACCGCTCCGGGCTCGGCATCGGCCCGCTCGGCACCGAGGCGGCGGGCCAGCAGTTCACGTCCCTCAGCGGCGGACAACAGGTCCAGCGTCAACGGGTAGGCGCCTTCGATGGCGACCAGACCGGACAACTGGTCCCGGCTGGTCACCACGACGAAGCAGGTCGGCGCCCCGGGGAGCAGCGGCCGGACCTGCTCGGCGTCCCTGGCGTTGTCCAGCACCAGCAGGATCCGGCGGCCGGTCAGAAGGCTGCGGTACAGACCCTTCTGCGCCTCGGAGGTCTCCGGGATCCGCTCGGGCGGCACGCCCAGTGCGTCGAGGAAGCTCCGGATCGCCTCCGCCGGTTCCATCGCCGGCCCCGTCGCATCGAAGCCGCGCAGGTTCACGTAGATCTGTCCGTCGGGGAACCGGTCACGGACGCGGTGGGCCCAGTGCACCGCCAGCGTGGTCTTGCCGACGCCGGCCGTGCCGGACAGGGCGGCGACGGTGAGGGCGCTGGGATGCTCGGCCGCGGTGGCCAGCAGGGCGTCGAGCCTGGCCAGCTCGGACAGGCGCCCGCCGAAGCCGCGGGCATCGAGCGGAAGCTGCCGCGGTGGCTCCGCGCTCGGGGCGAGCTGAGCGACGTCCTCGCCGCCCGAGCCGAGCCCGGGGAGGCGCTGACGGAGGACCTGCAGATGGGCGGCTCTCAACTCATGGCCGGGCTCGATGCCGAGCTCGTCGGCGAGACGCCGGCGGACGTCGGCGAACAGGCGCAGAGCACCCGCCTGGTCTCCGTCCCTGGCCATCGCGAGCATGAGGCGGGCATGCAGTCCTTCGTGCAGGGGCTCGGCCGCGACGAGCCCCTGCAACTGCGCCGCCACGCTCCGGTGGTTCCCACCTTCGAGCCCGAGATCGGCGAAGGCAAGGGCGGCATCCATGCGGCGCCGGTCAATGGCGACGGCGACCGGATGGTGCCGCACCCAGGGTCCGGCGCCGGCGAGCACGGGGCCTCGCCACAGACACAGGGCCCGTCCGAACAGCTCCTGCGTCCCCACGAGGTTCTCCCGGGACCGAGCGGCCCGAGCGCCCTGGACGAGGTCGTCGAAGTGGACGAGGTCGAGCCGCGCGCCCTCCGGCGCCAAGGTGTATCCGCTGTGCTCCAGCGTCGCGATGGAGGCCGAACCGCGCCCTCCGCGCCCGGGCCGCAACAGCCTGCGCAGGGCGGCCACGTGCCCCTGGATCAGGTTCAGGTAGGTCTTCGGCGGCCGGTCGCCCCACAGCACGTCGACGATCTCCTCCCGCGAGACCCGCTGTCCGGGCTGCAGGGCGAGCAGGCCGAAGATCTGACGCTGCATGGGCGATCGGATCTCGACGGGCTCGTCACCGTACCGGACGAGGAGCGGGCCCAGCACTGCGATGTGGAGCGTGCGTGGGTCGGCCCGTCCGCCCGCCTGTACGGCCTCCAGCAGAACGGACAACTCGTCGTCGGTGACGTCGAGCGCGGTCGCCAACCGGCGCAACGAGGACGCCCGGGGGCGGCTGACGTGGCCGGTCTCGATGTCACGTAACGACCGCACGCTCACCCCCGCGAGGTCCGCCAGTTCCTGTTGGCTGAGGCCCGCGTGCAGGCGACGGTGACGTATCAGTCCCCCCGGAGTGGACCCCACTGGCTGCATAGAGAAGAACGTACAGAACGATGCACGTATCGGAATCTGCCGATCGATCCGCCACTTTCTGCCGCCACGCCCGCCACCGCTCCGCCGCGGGGCCCGCCTGCGCCCCCATCGTTCCAGGCCAGGAGGAGCACGGCCCTCGGTCGCCGCCCCGGGCATCCGCAAGGGCGGGACCGGGCCACGACCATGGCGTCGCCGCTGTCACCCCTGCCTAGCGTGGTGCGCGACGACAGCTGGAACCCAGCCTGACGTACGGTTCTCCACGCTTCGAGGGGGAAACTGGTGGAACTGGTCATGTCGACCGACGGGTTACCCGTGGCCGACCGGTTCGAGGTCTGGCGCGAGCACGTATTGCGGACGGTGGAGCCGGTCACGATCACCTGCGACGATCCCGCCCGGTTCACGGCGAGGTTCAGCACCATGGTTCTCGGCCCGGTCCGGATCTCCGCACATACGGTCTCCGGCCTCGCGGGGCAACGGACCCCGCGCCTGATCCGCCGGTCAGATCCAGAGACGTTCCAGCTCGTGCTCACCATGCGCGGGCGTGCCACCCTGGTGCAGGACCAGAGGGTAGCCGAGCTGGGGCCGTCGGATCTGACGCTGTATCACACCTCCCGGCCCTACCGGTGGCTGGCCGGCGGTCATGAGTCCAGCGACGCGCTCTTGATGAGCTTCCCCGGCGCTCTGCTGCCGTTCGCCCGGCACCAGGTCGAGCGGCTCACCGCCACGGCCTTCTCCGGACGTGACCACATCGGCGGGCTGCTCGCGAACGCCCTCACCACTCTGGCCGACGACCGGACCACCTACCGGGGGCCGGATGCCGTCCGTCTCGGGACCGTGCTCATGGACCTGGTCACCGCGCTGCTCGCCCATCGCCTCGACGCGGAATCGGTCGTGTCGCCGGCCTCCGCGCGGCGGACCCTGCTCATGCGGATCCAGGCGTACATCGAACGCGACCTGACGAATCCGCGTCTGTCCCCTGCCGCGATCGCCGCCGCCCACAACATCTCCATCCGCACCTTGCACCGGTTGTTCACCACCGAGAACGTCACCGTCGCCGCGTGGATCCGCGCCCGGCGGCTCGACCGTTGCCGACGCGACCTGGCGGACCCCGCGCTCGCGGGCAGGCCCGTGCACGCCACGGCGGCCCGCTGGGGCTTTCCCGACGCCGCCGGCTTCACCCGCGCCTTCCGCGCCGCATACGGGCTGAACCCGGTGGACTA
This sequence comes from Nonomuraea maritima, assembly GCF_900100395.1. Classification (GTDB taxonomy): domain Bacteria; phylum Actinomycetota; class Actinomycetes; order Streptosporangiales; family Streptosporangiaceae; genus Nonomuraea; species Nonomuraea maritima. Next base: position 148,196 of record NZ_FNFB01000014.1, read on the forward strand.
CCGCGCCGTGCACGGTCGATCGAACGGGAACTTCTCAGGACCGGACGAGCTGTCCAGGGCGGCGCCCCTCCGCGCGACAGCACCACGGTGAACCACAACGCACGGGAGCACCCCCTTCCGGGGGATCGGGAACACGCTGCGACAATCGCATGCGCGGCGGCATGGCGTCATTGCGGCACGGCGTCACCCTGTTGGCGATGCGTGCCATCCACCGCGCCGCCTCGGCGCGGCACAGGCCGGTCACCTGCCGGTCGAGGAACACCACTTCATCGCCCCGCGATGTGCGGAGACCCCGCGCGAGGGAGGTCGCGCGGGGTCTCGTTGGCTCCTGATGGGTCAGGACCAGGGGTGGAAGTAGGCCACGGTGACCGCGTCCATCTCCGTGAAGTCGGGCGGGGTGCCGCCCGTGCCGCTGCTGCCTGTCACGAACACGCGGACGCCGTCCTTCTCGGTGGCGTCGACGGCCAGGCCGTTGGCGACGTCGGAACTGGCGACCTCACCGTCGTAGCGTCCGGTCCAGACCGGCTCGCCGGTGACGGCGTCGTAGGCGATGGTCACGTAGTCCGCGCCGCGGTCCGCGACGTCCGTGCTCTGGCCGGCCACGACGACCTTGGCGCCGTCGGGCGTCACCCGGACGTGCCAGGCGTAGTCCTCGTTGTGCGCCGCGCCGTCGAAGCGCTGCAGCCACAGCCGCTCACCCGTGGCCGGGTTGTAGGCGATCGTTGTGTAGTCGCCGCCGGTGCCCTCGCCGGTGGTGTTGCCGGTGACGTACACCGTGCCGCCCGGGGCGACGGTGATGTCGTGCGGCGTGTCGCTCTCGTGCGACGGACCGTCGTAGCGGTCCTTCCAGAGCTGCTGACCGGTGGCGATGTCGTAGGCGACCGTCTCGAAGTCGGTCAGCGAGTCGGGGTTGCTGGTGACGCCGGTCACGACGACCGCCTTGTCGTCGGCGGTGACCGCCAGGGCGGAGGGGATGTCGAGGCCGTTCTCGTCGCCGTTCACGTTGGCGTCCCAGAGCTGCTGACCGGTGGCGGCGTCGTAGGCGACGGTGCCCCAGTCGGTCAGACCGGTGCCCGCGGGCCCGGCGGTCTGGCCGGTGATGACGAGCTTGGAACCGTCCGCGGTGAGGACGATCTTGCGCGCGTCGTCGGTGCTCGCGCCCTTGCCGTCGTACAGGACGCGCCACTTCTGCTCGCCGGTGGCGGTGTCGTACGCGGCGGTGAAGTAGTCGTTCTTGTCCTCAGGGCCGGGCGACACCATGCCGGTGACGTAGACCGTCTTGCTGTCGGGCGAGACGACCGCGTCGTTGGCGTGGTCGGAGTACGCGCCCTCCTCGGTGTACCGCTGCGTCCACAGCTCGTTGCCTGAGGCGCTGTCGTACGCGATCGTGACGGCGTCGACGCTGGAGCCGTCGCCGCTGCTGGCGCCGACGACGAAGAGCTTGCTGCCGTCAGGGCTGACCTTCATGCCGAACGGCTCGTCGTACTCCTTGCCCGGGCCGACGTAGGTCTTGCGCCACACCTCGACGCCGGTCGCGGCGTCGTAGGCCATCGTCACCATCGACGGGCTGAACAGGCCGGACCCGGCCGCGAAGCTGGTGCCGGTCACGTAGACCCGCTCACCGGCGGGGTCGAGGGCGACGATCTCGCCGGAGTCGTTGCCGCCGGCGACACCGTACGCGGCCGCCCAGCTCTCCTGGACCGGGCGCACCACCAGCGGGATGCGGACGGAGTGCTTCTTCTTCTCGTTCCAGGTGAGGTAACCGCCCACGTACGCGTTCAGCGCCGCGTCGGTGCGCGTGAACGTGACCGTGAACGACTTGGTCTCGCCCTTCTTGAGCTGCAGCCGGCTCGGCGACACCTCGGCCTTGATGCCGGGCAGGCCGATGACCGAGGGGGTGTAGGTGGCGGTCGAGCCGCCGACGTTGGTGACCTTGCGGGTCACCGTCTGCTTGCCGGACAGGCGGCCGACGGCGATCGAGGGGACGTTCATGTCGCTCGCCTCGAACGAGTGACCGTCGCTCTTGAGCTCCTCGCACGCCTCCTCGCGGACGCCGTGGGTGGAGCCGCACAGGAAGGCGATCCAGTCGTCGATGTCGCTGTCGTAGACGAGGCCGGGGTCGGCCGCGTCGTTCGGGTTGGCGTGCCCGGCGCCCTGACTGAAGATCACCGACGGGTCGGTGGCCGGGCCGTCCTTGACGTCGGTGCCGGTCGTCATGAGGGCCGACTTGATCGCCATCGGCGACCAGTCGGGGTGCAGGTCCTTCAGCAGCGCGGCGAGGCCCGCGATGTGCGGGGCGGCCATCGAGGTGCCGCTGGAGAGGTTGAACTCGAGCCCGTTCGCGCCCGGAGGGGCGAACGCCGCGAGGATGTCCTGACCGGGCGCGATCACGTCCGGCTTGAGGAGGTCGCCGCCGGCGGCGGTGAGCGGTCCGCGCGAGGAGAAGTCGGCCGTGTACGGCGCGGCGGCGTCGGTCTTGACGACGGCCTTGCCGATCGTGGCCGTCGCGCCGCTGGTGGCCGCGTAGTCCTTGATCGCCTGCCGATCCTTGTTCGCGACGTGCACGGACGGGATGACGGTCAGGTCGGTGTTGAGCGTCTCCTCGTCGGCGATGTTGACGAGCACGGCGCCGACGCCGCCCGCCTCCGACACCGCGACGCTCTTGTTGACGCGGGGGGTCACGCCACGGTCGCAGAGCACGATCTTGCCCTTGACCTTGGCCGGGTCGAGCACCGCCGTGCCGCCGTTGTCGCGGGCGGCCCAGCACTGGGCCACCATCGCCGGGTCGGCGCCGGGCAGCGCCGCAGCGGAGGCGTCGATGAGCGGCGCGGGTCCGACCGCAGCCGGGGCCAGCGAGGCGCCGGTGAGCGTGGTGCCGTTCCCGAGCTGCACCGAGCCCTCGGTGGTGCGGTTGTGGGTGCCGGCGGCGACCGTGGTGATCCACGGGGACGGGTGCGCCACGGTGGACACGGCCGGTCCGTCGTTGCCGCCCGCCGCGGAGACGAACACGCCCGCGTCGGCGGCGGCCAGGAACGAGATCTCGGCGGGGTCGAGGAAGTCGGAGTTCGTCCCGGACACCGAGTAGTTGATGACGTCCACGCCGTCGGCGACCGCCTGGTCGATGGCGGCCACGAGGTCGGAGTTGTAGCCGTTGGCGGTGGCCGCGTCCTCGGTGGAGTACAGGGCCTTGTACACGGCGATCCGGGCGCGCGGCGCGATGCCGCTGATCTTGCCGAAGCCGGCCGCGGGGCCGGTCACCGTGACGTCGTGGTTGCCGGCGGCCGTGGAGGAGGTGTGCGTGCCGTGACCGTTGTAGTCACGCGGCGACGCGAACTCCCACGGCGCGAACTCCTTGAGTCCCTGGTCGCCGCCCCAGCCCTCGTTGAAGTGCCGAGCCCCGACGATCTTGCCGTTGCACAGGGAGCCGTTCCAGGAGTTGTCCGGGCTGTCCTGGTCGCAGGTGCCGGTGAAGCCGCTGGTGAGCTGCCCGTACGCCTTGCCGTCCGGGGCGGGGTTGGTGAAGCTGGCGCTGTCGGCCCAGATGCCGCTGTCGATGACGCCGATGACGAGGTTCTCGCCGGCGCCGTCCTTGTTCTTCTTGCCGTCCGGGCCGCCGAGCTGCTCCCAGAGGCCCTTGCGGGCGTCGAGGCCGAGGAACGACGGCGTCGAGGACGTCGCCACCGACACCTTCTTGTCCTCGGTGACCGTCACCACGTCAGGTAACGTGCGCATCTTCGCCGCCTCGGTGGCGGTCATGCGGGCCGCGAACCCGCCGAAGGAGTACACGTAGTCATAGATCTTCTTGCCGCCGGCCTTCTTCAACGCGGCGTCGTGCCGACCCTTCAGGTGGTCGACGTAGTCGCGCACCTTCGCGGCCCGGGGCGAGATCTTCTCGCCCTGCGCGGGCTTGGTCCTGGCCAGCCCGGCCACGTCGCCCTCGTAGGCGACGACCGGCTCTGCGGCCATCTGCACGATATAGGTCTTCGGCTGCTCGGCGGCGGCCGTGGCGCCGGCCGGCGCGGGCCACGCCAGCCCTGACGCCGCCAGTGCCGTCAAGGCCGCGGTCACCGCCAGGCGCTTGGGGATGCCCGGGGATATGGACTGATGCATCGTCGCCCCTCTGTACGTCTCCGCGCGTCGCGCGGACGATCGCCGAGGCTAAGGAGCGGTACACGTATGTGGCATCCGTACCGGATACGGATTTTTGGTCGTTACTTAACGGAAGCAAAAGATCCGGTAACCTGTTTGGGCTGGTAACGCCGCCATTAGTGCAGGTTGGGGGTGGCTGCATGCCCTCGGGCCCCGCCCCCACGGGCTCGCTCTCGGACATCCTCGTCGGGCGTCGTACGGAGCTCGCCGTCCTGCGGGCGGTCGTCGGCTCCCGCCCCTCGCTCGCCCTGGTCGAGGGCGAGGCGGGCATCGGCAAGAGCCGCCTGGTCGCCGAACTGCTCGCGACGCCCGACCTCGCCGGGACGCGGCGGCTCGTGGGCCAGTGCGAGCAACTCCAGGAACCGCTGCCGCTGTCGCCACTGCTCGACGCGTTCCGCCAGGCCGCGCTGACCCGCTCCCTTCCACCGAACCCCGTCGTGGGGGCGCTCGCGCCGCTGCTGCCCGAGATCGCCGCGCACCTGCCCCCGCCCCTCCCGCCGCTGCCGGACCAGCGGGCCGAGCGGCACCGCGTGTTCCGCGCCGCCGTCGCGCTGCTCGACCACCTCGCGCCGCTGGTGCTCGTCCTGGAGGACGTGCACTGGGCCGACGGCGGCACCCACGACTTCCTCGCCTTCCTCGCCGCGCACATGCCGCGCGACCTGACGGTGATCCTCACGGTCCGTACCGAGTCGGGCGTGCTGCCGATCCGCGAGGCGTTCGCGCGGGCGCCGTCCGGGCCCGCGCGCACCATCAGCCTCGCGCCGCTGACCCCGCCCGAGGTGGAGGAGCTCGCCCGCGGCATCCTCAGGGCCGACCTGCCCCGTACGTTCGCAGAACCGCTCTACGAGAAGACCGGCGGCATCCCGTTCGTCGTGGAGGAGGTGCTGCGCACGCTGCTGGAGCGCCTGCCCGCGAGCGAGATCCCGGCCCACCCCGACGTGCTGGCCGAACTCGCCGTGCCGACCGTGCTGCGCGACGTCGTCCTGCAGCGGCTGTCGTCCCTCGACGACCCGGCGCGCGACATCCTCACCGCCGCGGCCGTCATCGGCATGACGCCGGACGACCGGGTCCTCGCCGAGGTCAGCGAGCACAGCCCGCCCGAGGTCGCGCGGGCGCTCGCCGAGGCGCAGGCCGTCGGGCTGCTGCACGAGGAGGACGGCCGCTGCCGCTTCCGTCACGCGCTGGCCAGGCAGATCGTCTACGAGTCGATCCCCGTGTCCGGCCGCCGCTGGCTGCACCTGCGCGCCGCGCGGTCCCTGGAGTGCGGCGGGGGGCCGCGGCCGGTGGCCCGGCTGGCCCACCACTTCCGGCATGCCGGACGCACCGCCGACTTCGTGGCCAACGCCGAGGCCGCCGCCGACACCGCGCGCTGCCACGGCAACGACGCCACCGCGGCTCGGTTCCTGCTCCAGGCGCTGCGCGTGCGCGAGCTCGCGAGCGACGTGCGCGTGCGGCTCGCCGTCAAACTCGGCCGTACGGCGGTCGACGGGCTGGCGCACGCCGAGGCCGTCCCCATCCTGCAGCGCCTGCTCGCCGCCGAGGTCCTGCCCGCCCCCGTACGGGGGGAGCTGCGCTTCGCGCTCGGCCGGCTGCTGCGCCAGCACGGCGAGGCCCGCGCCGGCTACCTGCAGATCGAGCAGGCGATCGACGACCTCGGAAGCCGGCCCGCGCTGCTGTCGCGCGCGCTCGCCGTGCTGGCGGCGCCCGAGACGGTCGCCGACCGGCACCTCAGCGAGCACGCCGCCCGCTGCGACCAGGCCGAGGAGGCCGCCCACCGCAGCGGCGACGGCGAGGCCCTCGTCTCCGTACGGATCGCGCGCGCGTCACTCCTGGTCGAACAGGGCGATCCGGACAGCTGGCGGCTGATCGACGACCTCCTGCGCGACGAGCGGCTCCGGGCGAACCCGCGTGAGCACGCCCGCGCCTGCCTCAACTGGGCCCAGGCCGCGCTGCACATCGGCCGGCTCGACCGGGCCGCGGCGCTGCTCGCCGAGGGCCGGCACGTCGCCGACCAGGCCGAGTACCTGCGGGTCACCCAGGTCGTCGAGCTGGTGAGCACCGCCGTCGAGCACGCTGCCGGGCGCTGGGGCGGCCTCGACGACCGCACCTCCCGGCTCGTCGCGACCACGGCCGCGTTCCCCGCCGCGGCGCTCGACTCCCGGCTGTTGCGCGGCGCGCTGCGCACCGCGACCGGCCCTGCCGAGGAGGCCCGGGCGTGCCTGGACGAGGTGGTCGAGGTCGCGGAGCAGGTCGGGGCGGTCTACCCGCTGGTCGCCGCGCGGTCCGCGCTGTCGCGCCTGGCGCTCACCCTGGACGACGCCGCCGGCGCGGTCGCGCACGCGTCCACCGCGCTCGCCGTCGTCCGCGCCAAGGGCGCCTGGGTGTGGGGCGCCGAGAGCGTGCTGTGCCTGGTGGAGGCCCTCGACGCGCTCGGCGGCTCCGACCGGGCCGCGGCGGTGGTCGAGGAACTGAGCGCGGGCATCAAGGGGGCAGACGCGCCGCTCGCGCGGGCGGCGCTGCTCACCGCCCGCGCCGTCCTCGCGGGCTCCTCGGACGCCGACCGCGTCGACGCGCTCCTGGACGAGGCCCGTACGGTGCTGCGGGAGGCCGGGCTGCGCTACGAGGAGGCGCTGGCCGGCGAGCGCCTCGGCCGGCGGCAGTGCGAGCGCGGCACCCCCGGCGGCGGACCGCTCCTGGAGAGCTCGCTCCGCACGTACGGCGAGCTGGGGGCCGACCGCGACATCGCCCGAATCTGCCGGGTCATGCGCCAGAACGGGGTCCCGATCCCGTACCCGTGGCGCGGCGGTCGCCCGTCGCACGGACAGACCCTGTCCGCGCGGGAGCGCGAGGTGGCCCAGCTGGCGGCGGCCGGCAAGACGAACCAGGAGATCGCCGACATCCTGTTCCTGTCCCGACGCACGGTCGAAAGCCACATCGCGAACGCCCTCCGCAAACTCGGCCTCCCATCCCGCCGAGAACTACGCAACCTCCCCGACGCCTGACACGATGCGCCGAGGCGGGGCCAACCATACTTTTTGATGATTTAGATCCATACCGTTCGGCTTGTCCTCCCGGCGGATCGTGGCGGCCACCCCTACGATCGGGTGCACCGTGGCAGGGCTCGCGAAGGGAACGACGGTTGACCTCCGACTCCGTGGCGTCGTGCACGTGCCGCGACCGCGTGACCCGATTCCGCCTCCCCGACCCCGTGGCCGCCATGGACCCGCGCGACCTGGCGGCGCGCCGCTGGGGCAACGACGTGATGATGGCGGTCGAGGGGATGGGCGCGTTCGTCAGGTGCCTCCTCCAGGTCCGGCTCTCCGACGGCCGCTCCGCCACCTTCGCGCCCTGGCTCGCCGTCCGGCCTTCCGACCTGCAGACCGCCTACGACGTGTGGACGACACCCGAGTACATCGACCTCGAACTACCGGGCCACATCGCCAACGCCATCGAACCGTGGGGCGCCGACCTCCTCGCCGCGCCGGCCCACGCCGTGGTCCGAGACCCCGAACACGCCCCGTACATCATCAGCACGCCCCACCCGCTGCTCACCCAGGTCCTCACCACCGAATGGCCCGCAGCCCACATCAGACCGTGCACATGCCCAGCAACCACCTGACTGGTGTCGGTTCTGTACATGACGGGGGCTGGCCGGGCTCGTAGTCTCGTGGGGTGCCGGAGCTCTTCCGGAAACATCCTGAGGAACGGAACCATGGGCAAGATCATTTCGAGTTTCTTCATCTCCCTCGACGGCGTGGTCGAGTCGCCGGACAAGTGGCACTTCCCGTACTGGAGCGACGAGATGGGCGCGGCCGTCGGGGCGGGGATACAGCGTTCGGCGGCGATGCTGATGGGCCGCCGGCTGTACGACGAGTGGTCCTCCTACTGGACGACCACCGAGGCCGACCCCGAGATCGCCACCGCGTTCCTGAACGCCCCCAAGTACGTCCTGTCGAACACGCTGAAGACCGCCGACTGGGAGAACACCACCATCATCTCCGGCGACGTGGCGGCCGGAGTCCGCGAGCTCAAGGAGCGGATCGACGGCGACATCACGATGTCCGGCTCCGCGACGACCGTGCGCTGGCTCCTCGCCAACGGGCTGCTCGACCGGCTCGACCTGCTCGTCCACCCGATCGCCGTCGGCAGCGGGCAGCGGCTGTTCGAGGACACCCCGACCCACCCGCTGAAGCTGGTGTCGTCGGAGACCTTCCGGACCGGCGTGCTGAACCTCTCCTACGTCCCCGACGCCGGCTGACATTCGGCGTCCGATTTCAGCGGGAGTTGCCCGTCCGATCGGCGCCAGCCCTCGTGACACCGCGGTCCGTAACGTTCTCGCACGTCAGCACACCGTATGAGGGAGTACGTCATGGATCTCCAGCTTTCCGGGAAGGTCGCCGTCGTCACCGGCGCCTCGCAGGGCATCGGCCTCGCCGTCACCCGCACCCTGCTCGCCGAGGGCGCCCGCGTGGTGGCCGCCTCCCGCAGGCGCAGCCCCGAGCTCGACGCGTTGGAGGGCGACCTGCTCCACGTGCCGGCCGACCTCATGGACCCCGAGGAGCCCGGCCGGGTCGTCGCACGGGCCGTGGCCGAGTTCGGCGGGCTCGACATCCTGGTGAACAACGCGGGCGGCCCGCCGCCCGGCGTCGACCTGCCGCGTTTCTCGTTCATGGCCCCCACCGACGACGACTGGCGGGAGATGTTCGAGTTCAACCTGTTCTCGGCGGTACGCGCCATGCGGGCCGCCATCCCGCCGATGCTGGCCCGCGGCGGCGGCGCGATCGTCAACGTCTCCACGGGCGGCGCCCGTCTGCCCGCCCCCATGAACGTCGACTACAACGCCGCCAAGGCCGGGCTCACCAACCTGGCCAAGGCCGTGTCGGAGGAGTACGCGCCCCAGGGCATCCGGGTGAACACCGTCTCCCCCGGCCCGGTGCGTACGGCGTGGTGGACGAAGAGCGGCGGCGCGGCCGACATCATCGCCGCCGCGACGGGCAGCGACCGCGACGACGTCCTCACGAAGGTCGCGCCCGAGATGATGGCGCTGTCCACCGGCCGCCTGGTCGAGCCGCAGGAGATCGCCGACGTGGTCGTCCTGCTCGCCTCCCCCCGCTCGGCCAGCACGACGGGCGCCGACTTCGCCGTGGACGGCGGCTTCCTCAAGCAGGTCTGACCGCGCTCAGCGGTCCTGGATGAGGCCGAGGACGTTGCCGTCGAGGTCGGTGACGGTCGCCACCAGCCGGCCGCCGCCGACCTCGTGCGCGGCCTCCTTCACGACGGCCCCCGCGGCGGTCACCTCGGCCAGCTTCGCCTCGATGTCGTGGACGTGCCAGTAGGCCACCGGCGAGGTCATGCCCTGCGGCCCGCCGCCCGGCACCAGCCCGATGTGCTGGCCTTCGGCGTCGAAGCCGACGTAGTAGGGCGAGTCGGTCTGCGGCGCGACGCCGAGCAGGGCCGCGTACACCTCCTTGGCCTTGGCCAGGTCGGACACAGGGTGCAGCACGGTCTTGATGCCCTGGGTGGTCATGGTCGCTCCTGTCGGTCGTTGCTGTGTGGATGTGGACAGTTTTGCTCCCGGCCTGGCGAACCCACATCCGTGGTGACCACGGAACCGTCCACGGATGCCGATCCGGCTGTGGACACGGGACCAATTCCTGCAAACTTGGACGATGCAGACAGCAGAAGTAGAGATCTCGCCTCGGGAAGCCGAGGTGCTGGAACTGGTCGCGGCCCATTTCAGCAACGCCGAGATCGCGGCACGGCTGTTCATCTCCGTCCGTACCGTGGAGAGTCACGTCTCCTCGCTGCTGCGCAAGCTGGAGGTGCCCGACCGGCGCGCGCTCGCGCGACGCGCGCCCGAGCCCGCGGACGGCGCCGCCGCGCCGTCGCATCCGGCACCCGTCCTGCCCGCCCCGCTGACCTCCTTCGTCGGACGGACGGGCGAACGCGCCGAGCTGGTCGAGCTGCTCAGGACGCATCGCCAGGTGACCGCCGTCGGCCCCGGCGGAGTGGGCAAGACCCGGCTCGCGCTGGCGGTGGCCGCGGAGGCGGCGGGCGACCACCCCGACGGTGTCTGGTTCGCCGACCTCGTCCCGGTCACCGACCCCGACCTCGTCGCCACCGCGGTCTCCGGGGCGATCGGCCTCGGCGAGCAGCCGGGCCGCGACATGACGGAATCCGTGCTCGCCGCGCTGGCCGACCGCCGTGCGCTGCTCGTGCTGGACAACTGCGAGCACGTACTGGACGGGGTGGCGCTGCTGGTCGAGCGGCTGCTGGCCGCGTGCCCCGGGGTGACGGTGCTGGCGACCAGCCGGGCGCGGCTGATGGTGCCGTTCGAACGGGTGTATCCGGTCCCGCCGCTGTCGCTGCCCGCCGACGGCGAGTCGGACGCGGTCGCGTTGTTCATGGACCGGGCCGCGGCGGTGGGCCGTCCGCTCGACCCCGAGGTGCGTGACCAGGTCGCCGCCATCTGCGAGCGTCTGGACGGGATGGCCCTCGCGATCGAGCTGGCCGCCGCCCGGTGCCCCACGCTCGGGCTCGACGGCATCACCGCCGCGCTGTCCCACCCGCTGCGGATGCTGACCGGCGGCTCCCGCGCCGACGAACGGCAGCGTTCCGTGCGCGGGGCGCTGGACTGGAGCCACGCCCTGCTGGCGCCGGACGACCGGGCGCTGCTGCGCCAGGTGTCGGTGTTCGTGGCGCCGTTCACGGCCGCGGCGGCGGCGGAGGTCGCCGGGGGCGAGGAGGGCATCGTCGCCGAGGGACTGGCCAGGCTGGCGGAGCAGAGCCTGCTCGTGGTGACCGCGTCGGCGGGCCGGACCGAGTACCGGGCCCTGGAGACCATCCGCCAGTACGCGATGGAACGGCTGTCCGAGGCCGGGGAACTGGCCGCGACCCGGTCCCGTCACGTCGGCTGGTGCCTGGCCAGGGCGGCCGAACTCGCGGTGACGCGGGACGGCTGGCGGGCCCGCTTCGACGCGGTGGCCGACGACCTGCGCGCCGCCCTGGCATGGGCGGCCGACCAGCAGGACCGGCGCGCGGACGCGTACCGCCTCGCCGCCTGCCTGGCCGAGCTGGCCTTCACCCGGCACCTGATCGGCGAGTCCCAGGGACGCTACGAGCAGGCCGCCGCGCTCGCCGACGACGCTGCCGCCGCCGCGTCCATGCTCCGGCAGGCCGCGGCGGTGGCCGGCTGCCGGATGCACGGCGACGACATGTACCGCCTCTACCACGCGGCCGCGGACGCCGCCCGCCGCGCGGGCGACGCCGCCGGCGCCGCCTGCGACCTGGCGACCGCCGCCGCCCACGCCTACCGCTTCTCCGGCAAGTTCGTACGGGAACTGCCGCAGGAGGAGCTGCTCGCGTGCGTCGCCCAGGCGCGGGAGACCGCCGGCGACGACCCGGCGGCCCGGGCCGCGGTGGCGCTGGCCGAGGCCGGTCAGGCGCTCACCGAGCTCGCTGATCACCTCGACGACGCCACGGTCCGGGGGACGATCGCACGCGCCGGACACGCGGTCGAACTGGCTCACCGCACGGGTGACCCGCTCGCCGAGTCGGCCGCGCTCGACACGCTCACCTGCGCCCAGAGCTGGGCCGGCGACACGTTCGCCGCGGCCGGCACGGCCCGGCGCCGGATCACGCTGCTCTCGTCCGCGCCCGGCACCCCGGCCGCCACCCACGAGCTCGTCGAGGCGCTGGGCGAGGTCATCGAGGCGTTCCTCGGCACCGGCGACCTGCCGGGCGCCCGCCGGTGGGCGCGGCAGCTGGCGGACCATCCCCTGCTGTCGGAGGTCGGCGATCGCGCGACGGGCTGGCTGCTCGTGGCCGACGCGCTGGCGGGCGACGTCGAGGAGGTGCCGGCCGGCAGCGTCCGGTTCCTCGACGCGTGGCAGCGGGCCGGCAGCCCGGCCAGATCCGTCCTCGGCCCGCCGGCGGCCGCGGTGGCGATGACCCACGCGCTGCGCGGCGACCACGACGCCGCGCGCGACTGGCGCGCGGTGCTGGCCCGGCTCGACCCCTCACCGCGGAACACCCACGGCTACGGTGCCGTCTTCGACGCGATGCTGCTGCTGCACCAAGGGCGGGCGGCGGAGGCGCTCGACCGGCTGGCGCCGGAACCGCGCGAGGTCTGGCAGTGGGTGACCTGGATCTGGCATCACTGGTACGTCGCGCTGCGCGCCGAGGCCGCCGTACTCGCCGGCACCCCCGACGCCCACGACCGCGTCGCCGAGGCCCGGACCGTCGTGTCCGGCAACCCGGTCGCCACCGCCCTGGTCGACCGAGCCGCCGCCCTCCTCACCGGCGACCGGAAGGCACTACTGGAGACAGCAGCCGCCTTCACCACCGCCGGCTGCCCCTACCAGTCCACCCGAACCCTGCACCTCGCCGACGCGACCACGACCGCGAGGTGATCTCGTGCCCCTCACCACCGAGGTCTACCGGACCCCGGCCGGCCAGCAGGCCGTCGCCGAGTGGTGCGCCGCGCGGCTCGACCGATGGCCGGTCGCGCACGAGCGGCAGCTCATCCCCACCAGCGCGGGCGAGACCCACCTGACCACCGCCGGGACCGGCTCGGACCTGGTCGTGCTGCTGCCGGGCACCAACGCCAACGCCGCCACCTACCTGCCGCCGGCCGCCGCGCTAGCGCGGCGCGGGCCGGTCGTCATCGCCGACCTGCCCGGCCGGCCCGGGCTCAGCGCCGCGAGCCGTCCCCGCCGCGACCGCCTCCAGTGGTACGGACGCTGGCTGGCCGACGTCCTCGAACAGATCGGCGACCGCCAGGCCGTCGTGCTCGGCCACTCCCTCGGCGGGGCGATCGCGCCGGCCTGCGACTCGCCCAGGATCGCGGCCCGGGTCCTGGTCTCCACCGGCGGCCTGACCCGGCTGCGGGTCGGCCCGGCGCTGCTCGCCGCCACCATGAGCTGGTTGGCGCGCCCTACCCCAGCCCGCAGCGCGGCCCTGCTGGGCCACTTCGTCGCACCCGGCCACACCGTGCCGTCCACGCTCGTCGACTGGTACACCCTCGTCGCCCGCCACTGCCGGTCCACCCTCGCGCCACCACCGCTACCGGCCGAGACGCTGCGGCGGTGCGGGGCCGTACCGTGCCTCGTGGCCACCGGCGAGCACGACGTCTTCCTCCCGCCCCGGCGCCTGCGCCCAGCGGCCCGACGCCACCTGGCCACCGCGCTGCACGTCATCCCCGACGCCGGACACCTCGTCACCGACGAACACCCCCACCGGATCACGGCCCTACTCGACGAGATCCCACCCCGCCCCTGATCAGGTGAGCCGGCCGCGCTTGGACGCCATGACGATAAGGTCGCGTTCATGGCAGATTGGGAGCTTCGCCCGGCTTCGGCGGCGGACGTCGAGAGGGTGGCGGAGCTGCGGGCCGTGGTGCTGAGGCCGGACCTCGAACGCCTCGGACGCTACGACGAGCAGCGCGTACGCCGGCGGCTCCGCGACGGGTTCGCTCCGGAGCACAGCTGGCTGATCACGGTAGGCGGCTACTTCGCCGGCAGCGTCGCCCTGCGTCCGGACGGGGACACGTACTGGCTCGAACACTTCTACCTCACCCCCGAGACGCAGGGCGCGGGAATCGGCTCCGCCGTCCTGCGCCACCTCCTGGACCGGTGCGACCACGAGCACACGCCGGTCCGCCTGAACGTCCTGCAGGGCAGCCCGGCCCGCCGTTTGTACGAACGCCACGGGTTCACCCCGGAGACCCAGGACGAGGTGGACGTCATCATGCTCCGCACCCCACCCCCGGCAGAGAAGGGCACCTCGGACGCGCGCTGACCCGACGAGCCCGCCCCAGGCTCATGCTCGACTGGCCAGGCGCATCCAGTCGCGCTGCTCATGGCTGCCGGCTGGTTCCAGCTCGTGCGTCTCGTGCGATTGTGGGTTCGCTGCCGGTGAGGAGTGCTTCGGCGACCGCCGTGCGGGCGTACAGGACGTATCGGCCCGTGCGGTGGGCGGTGCAGAGGCCGGCGCGGCGTAGCGCGGTGAGGTGCTGGTTCGTGCCCGCCTCCGACAGCCGCAGGCGGGCGGCGAGGGCCCGGGTCGAGGCGGGCTGGGTGAGTTCTGCGAGCAGCCTCGCCCTGGTCCTGCCGAGGACGGCGGCCAGCGCGGCGGGCACGTCGCCGTCGCCGCGCTCCCACAGCGTCGCGATGCCGGGCGGCGGGTAGCGGACGGCGGGCTGCCCTGGCGGCGACGTCACCGAGAAGATGCGTGGCCAGCTGAACACCGACGGCACCAGCAGCAGTCCGAGCCCGCGCAGCGGCCTGACCCCCGACACGTACGCGTTGGGCAGCCGCAGCGTGTGCCCGTTCCAGCTCACCGCCGGGTCGAGGTCGGCCAGCATGCGTCGCACCCCACCCGCCGCGAGCAGCCGCGCGCGGCGGAGCACGTCACCTTCGAGCAGCCCGGCGACGCGCGGCCAGTAGGGGGCCATCGCCGCCTCCCAGTAGTCGGCGATCTGCCGGGCCAGCACCTCCAGCCCCTGGTCGGGGTCGGCGTAGAGGAATTCCGTCCGTTTCGTCAGCGGCACGCCCCACCCGTCGAGGTCGTCCCTGACCCGATGGGCGAGACCCCGCATGGTGGCCAGCTCGACCTCCAGGTCCGGCACGGCGGTCGACGGCGGCGGGCACACGAACCCCACGATCGACACCGTCGGAACCGGCACCAGATCGGACAACAGCCGCCAGTCGACGTCCGCCAGCCGCCTGCGGACCTGGTCGGCCCACGGCCTCAGCACGGCGTGCGCGGCGGGGTTCTTCAGCACCCGCACGCTGGCCACGACCTCCCAGAGCGGCGAGATCGCGAAGCGGGTGCTGGCGATGTCCTGGGCGGTGAAGGCGAGTTCGAGGCCGATCGATTCGCTCCTGACGTGATTCATGGCGCGATGTCCCGATGGTTGCCCATCGTGTGCCTCATGACAAGGACGAACCTTCTGCGCGACGCGGCCTTCCGCAACGTCTACCTGTCGAGCTCTGTGAGCGCGTTCGGCAGCCAGGTCGGTTACGTGGCGCTCCCGCTGGTCGCCGTCCTGGCGCTGCACGCGGGTCCGGGCGAGGTCGGCCTGCTCAGCGGGCTCGGCACCCTGGCGGTGCTGGTGGCCGGCCTGCCCGCCGGGGCGTGGGTGGACCGGGTGCGGCGGCTGCCCGTCATGATCGCGGCGGACCTGGCACGTGCCGCGCTGTTCGCCTCGGTGCCCGTCCTGTGGTGGGTGGGTGAGCTGACGATGGGACAGCTGTACGCGGTGGCGATCACCGCCGGGATCTGCACGCTCTTCTTCGACGTCGCATCCCAGAGCCTGGTGCCCCAGCTGGTCGGGCGCGAACGGCTGACCGCCGCCAACTCCTTACTCGTCGGCACGAACGCCGCCATGGACATCTCGGGCCGGAGCTTCGCCGGCGTGCTCGTCGGGGTGGTCGGCGCACCGTCGGCGATCGCGCTCGACGCGCTGAGCTACCTGTGGTCGGCAGCCTTCCTCGCACGCCTGCGCAGCCCCGGCCCGCCGCCCGCCGCACCGGGTGAACGCGTTGCCCGGCGCATCGGAGACGGCCTGCTGTTCGTCTTCGGCCACCCGATCCTGCGGGCCGCCCTGCTGCAGGGCACGATGGTGAACCTCGGCTTCCCCCTGTACGCCGTCCTGTTGCCCGTTCTGCTGGTATCCCAGCTGGGTCATCCCGAATGGGTGCTCGGGGCGTACCTTTCCATCGGCGGGCTCGGGACGCTCGCCGGCTCCGCCACTGCGCATCTCGTGGGCAGGCGGCTCGGCAGGGGCCGCGCGGCCTGGATCGTCAGCCTCATCACCACCCCGGCGGCGCTCGTCGTCCCGTTCGTCGGCGACGGCGCCTGGACGTGGATCGCCGCGGCGGGGTGGTTCGTCCTGACGTATCGGACGGGGTTGAACAACGTGCTGCTGGTCAGCTTCCGGCAGGAGGTCACGCCGGACGCGATGCTGGGCCGGATGACCGCCACGACGCGCCTGCTCCTGATGGGCGCGGTGGGGGCCGGCGGGCTGCTCGCCGGCCTGATCGGCGAGGTGTGGGACGTACGGACGGCGATGTGGGCGGGGGCGGCGTGCATGTCGCTGAGCTGGCTCCCCATCTTCCTGTCCCCCCTCAGACAACACCACTGAGCACAGCACCACTGAGCACGGCACCGCAGGCCCACAACTCCCGCCCTTCGACGGCCGTTCTTTCCCGGCCGCCCGTGCCACTCGCGGGGAGGGCCCGTCCCACGCGCCGACGTGACGAATGCCGTGGCGAACGGATTCGCCACGGCATTCGTCATCTTGCGGACGGGAACGACCTTCTCGACCGCTGGTCGTGATGCTGGAAACTGCTTCCGGCGTCAGAGCCAGATGCGCTCGCGCTCGTCCCGGCCGTGACTGTCACGGGTGTCGCGCATGCGGTCCTGGCCCTTCTCGCTCTGGAGCCACCAGTCGTTGTCACGGGTGTCGCCGTCACGCTCCTGGCCCCACTCGTCCTGGTCCCAGTCGTTGCGGCCCCACTCGTTGCGGTCGAGCCCGTCCTCCTCGCGCCCGTCGCGGTCCCACTCGTTGCGGTCGAGCTCGTTCCGGTCCCAGCTGTTGCGGTCCCACTTGTCGTGGTCGCGCTTGTTCTGGTCCTCACCGTCGAAGATCCACTCGTTCCGGTCGCGGCCATCCTGGTCGCGCCCGTCACGGTCCCACTTGTTGCGGTCCTCGGCGTCGCGGATCCACCTGTTGCGGTCCTCGGCGTCGCGGATCCACCTGTTGCGGTCCTCGGCGTCGCGGATCCACTCGTCGCGGTCGAGCCTGTCCTCGGCGCGCCCGTCCTGGTCGCTCCGGTTCTGGTCCCACTCGTTGCGGTCCCAGCCGTCATGGTCGCGTCCGTCGTCGCGCCACTTGCCGTGGTCCACCTTGTCGTGCTCGACCTGGTCGCGGCCGGACTCCTCGTGCCACCTGTCCTGCTGCCACTCGTCGAACTTCTCGCGATCCGCCTCTTCGTGGTGCCGGTCCTCGTGGGCCTGCCCGTCGAACCCGTCGTGGGCTACCTCGCTACCCCGGTCATGGTGCCATTTTTCGTATTTGCCGAAGATGAGGTGGCCGTACAGGAATTCCCCGCGCTCGCCGTCTTCGCGATCCCAATTGCTGGAGGCGCTGTGGTCCTGCTTGTCCGACTTTTCCTCGTGGTGACCATCGTCGTGGTGCTCGTGGCCGTGGTGGTTCCTTGTGTGGAGATTTGACCAGAGAGGTCCGCAGATTGGCGGAAAGAGCATGAGGCAGCCCACGCCCATCCCGGCGTTGGCGGGAACGGCGCCGGCACTCGTCGCCCCCTGGGCGGCCGGTGCGAAGAGAAGGCCGGCTGCGAGAGCAGCCACGGGGAGCGTGGCGACACGCCTGCAACGCAGACGCGACCGCTGGATTTCAGTGTTCACGTGCCTTTTTGTCCATTCGTGGGATCGACTGTTGCGGTGGCATAAGGACCGAAACAGACATACCCAGAAGGATCATCTCGGTTAACTTAATGAATCCAAACAACCCGCCAAGCATAATCACCCCAAAAACCCCATCCCCCAACAAGGATTTTAGGCTTGTTTGCGTGACACACCCCGTCCAACAACACCTACTTCCATCAATTCCCATTCAGCCGCCTATAACCGACGCAGACCCCGTACCATCCCGAAAACCACCCCCACCGACCGCGCGTCGCTCGCTCTGCGACCTTCCTCGCTCCGCCCAAGTACGCGAAGATCCCGTACGGCCCGTCATACGGCGAGCAATCATGGCGAATGAGGAGATGAAGGACGATGGGTGACTTCTTCGAGCGAATCATCGACATCGAGGTGACCGCCGAGGCGGCCGGAGCGCTCGCCGACCAGGCGGTCGACTGGATGGTTGCCGAAGGCCTCATAACCCGCGAAACATCCAGCATCGGGATGTACAGCCTCCAGGTTGACAAGGGGTACAAGCCCGGCCCCAACTGGGAACAGGCCTGCGCCGACAGGGAGGACCCGCGGTGGCGTCCGGGCCCGGTCGCCGTCATCGTCGGACGGGACCAGCACGTCGGAGGCCAGGGCTCGGACGAGGCCGACTCCGCGACCTGCCCCCGATGCGACGCGAGAACCGTGATCATCAACTACCCGGAGGAGTGGGAGCCCGACGAGGAGGCCTGGCAGCCGTTCAGCGACGCCATCGAGAGCTGGAAGGAGACCGGCGAAGGAAGCGTCACCTGCCCCTTGTGCGGAGCATCCGTCCCCGTCACCGAGTGGCGGTTCGGGTCCGGCTTCACCCTCGGAGCACTCGCGTTCGACTTCTGGGGCTGGCCACCCCTCAACACCCGCTTCCACGCGGAGATGAGCGCCCGCCTGGGCCACGCCATCGAAACCCAAACAGGCAAGTTCTGACACCCACGGTGGTGCAGTCAGCGACCCGAAAAATTAAAGTCGACTCCAACTATGGAGTTCAGTTAAAGTTCTTCTCATGTCCGAAGGGCTACGGGAACGCAAGAAGCGCGAGACGCGGCGGCACGTCAGGGAGACGGCCCTCGGGCTGTTCGTCGAGCGGGGCTTCGAGCACGTCACGATCGCCGAGGTCGCAGCGGCCGCCGGGGTGTCGGCCAACACCGTCTACAACTACTTCGAGACCAAGGAGAACCTCGTCCTGCCGCCCGACGAGGCGTCCCCCCAGCGGCTCGCCGACATGGTGCGCGGTCGCCGGCCGGGCGAAGGAGCCGTACCGGCCGTGCTGCGGACGCTGCGCGGCGAGGTGCGGAGCCGCGACCGCAAGCTCGGGCTGACCGACGGATTCGGCCGCGTCCTCGAGATGATGCGCGCCGCGCCCACGCTGACGGCCAGGCTCGAGGACCTCGGCCGGCAGATGACCGACGCGCTCGCCGCCGTACTCGCCGAGGAGACCGGCGACTCCCCCACCGCGCCGCTGCCGCGCGTGGTGGCCGCGCAGGTCGGCGCCCTGCATTCACTCGTGTACGCCGAGATCGGCAGGCGTACGGCCATCGGCGAGGAACCCGACACCGTCGCCGCGGCCGTCCTCGACATCCTCGGAGCCGCCGAGGAACTGCTCGGCGGCCACATCCTCACCTACGCCCGCGGAAAGGACCCACAGTGTTCAGAGTGATCATCTCCGGCAGGTTCGGCGATCTCGACGACGCCGGGCGCGCGGCCGTGCTCGCTGCGTCCGAGGTGGCCTTCACCGAACAGGGGGCCTTCACCCACGACGCCACCCTGTCGGCCTTCACCTTCCGCTGCCAGGTCCCGGCCGGTCCGGACGACGGCGAACAGGACGCCGCCCGACGCGCCCTCGCCGCACTCGACGCCTACGAGCAGCCGTACGACGTCCTCCGCGTCGCGGTCACCGACATGCGCGACATCAAGCCCCGCCGCCGCCCCACCCGCTGACCATCCGGTCAGACCCTGATTCGACCTGCCCTGGGGACGAACATCCATCCCAGCCGCCCAGTGATCATGCCGGAGCTCGAAAAAGCCCCGTGCTCGGTCTTGTCGGAGGCGTCTGCCAGAGTGGCGCCATGACGCCGCGAGTTACGGAGTTCCTCCAGATCACCAGCCCACACGAGGTGTCCTCCGAACTGCGGCGGGAGATGGTCGAGTGCTGGGTCACCGTGAGCAACGCCGGAGGGGCAGTCGGTTTCCCCTTTCCGCCCGTCGGCTTCGACCAGGTGGCGGCGGTGTTCGATCAGATCAGCACCGGCCTCTCTCCACAGAGCAGTCGATTCCTGGTGGCCCTCGTCGACGGGACGCTCGCGGGCTGGCTGAACGTGCGCAGAGACGTCAACCCGCTGATCGCGCATTGGGGCACGGTCCACCACGTCCAGACGCACACCGGCTTCCGCGGCCGAGGCATCGGGGCCGCGCTGATGCGCCGCCTGCACGACCTCGCGCGTGAAGAGATGGGTCTCGAACAGCTCCACCTCGCCGCCCGGGGCGGGACGGGGCTCGAAGACTTCTACGGACGACTGGGCTGGAAGGAGATCGGCCGCTGGCCCGCCGCCCTCCGCCTCGGCCCAGGCGACGACCGCGACGAGATCCTGATGGTGCTCGAACTCTGACCACATCTGACGGTGGATGAACAGCCAGAAGACGCGCATGGGCGAGGCGTAGACTGCGGGCATGAGCGCGATGCGTGATGAGCTGCATGCTCTGGTCGATCGGCTTCCGGAGGACCGCGTCCAGCCGGTTCTCGCGCTTGTCCGCGAGAACCTGGAAACGGCCAGGCGCCGTGAGCGAGCGCTCGCCGTCATGGAACGGGTTCAGGAGCGAATGCGCGGTGTGACCGGCGTCGATGACGAGCTGGACCGTCTCCGGGAAGGCGCGCGTGGCTGACGCGTACGTTGTTGATACCGGCGTCTTCCTACGGTGGTTCGTCGATCAGACTGGCTTCGAGCAAGCCCGCAAGATCCGGGACGACTTCCTGCACGACCGGGTGAGCCTGGAGACGGTGGACTTCGCGCGGATTGAGGTCGCCGGGGTTCTGCGTAAGAAGGGCCTGCTCACGGGCCGGCTATCCGCAGATGAGTTCATCGCGGCCGTTCGCGTCATTGACGAACTCGGAGTCCTGGTCCACCCCGTGGACGCCGACCGGTTGGAGCGAGCCGCCGCGCTGGCGGTGCGGTTGACGTTAGGCATGTACGACGCCGTCTTCGCGCAGCTTGCCCTCGATCGAGAGATTCCGCTGCTGACCACGGACGCGAAGCTTCACCGGGCGCTGGAAGGTCTCGTCGAGACTGAACTTCTCAACGATTCACGCTCCGAGTGAGCGACGCACGCCGTTTCACTCGGAGCGCGTGACCAGCGCTGTGAGCTCGGGAACTCTCCCCCTGCCTGATCGTCGTGGTGGCTACTCGGGCAGTCGGGTCTTGATGCTGTGGCGGGCGCGGGTGAGGAATATGGGGTCGCGGTAGAGGACGTACATGTCGTTGGCGAGGTGTAGGGCGGCGTTCAGCTCGAAGGCGAGTTGGTCCGGTTCTTCCTGGGACGGGATGCGGCCGGTCGCCAGTGCCGCGGTGCACATGTCCTGCAGGCCGCGGAGCCAGTCGCTCTGCAGCAGCAACAGCCGGTCGTGCACCGCGCCCTTGCGGGTGTCGAACTCGGCCAGCGTGGAGGCGAAGAAGCAGCCGCCGGGGAAGCTGTCCCGCTCGACGTAGGAGACGAAGTTCTCGCATACCGCCCTGAGCCGGGCGACCGGGTCGGCATGGGCGAGGGCCGGCCGTACGATGTCGCGCTCGTAGATGGCGAACGCCACGTCGATGGTGGCCAGTTGCAGCTCTTCCTTGGAACCGAAGTGGGCGTACAGGCCGCTCTTGCTGATGCCGACGTGCTCGGCGAGGACGCCGATGGACAGGCCGTCGAGCCCGACGACGGTGGCCAGCTTCGCGGCGGCGTCGAGGATCGCGTTCCGGCTGCGGATGCCGTCCGAACGAGGTCGCGTGCTGGGTGGCATCCCAACATGGTACGTCCGCGTTCGGACGCTGGATCTGTGACCGATCACACCGATGTCGTCCCAGGTGAGGGTGCTTGCCGTCTGCTACAAATAGCACGATCGGTCGTTCTTTTTACGCCCCAAGGAGATGACATGGACAACCCGACCCTGCTGCTCGTGCACGGAGCCTGGCACCAGCAGGAGACGTGGCGGACGCTCGTCCAGCACCTGCCGTACGACGTCGACGTCCGTACCGTGCAGCTGCCGTCGAGCGGGCCGGTGCCCCCGTCCGAGCTGGGCGACCTCTACGACGACGCGGACACCGTCCGGGCCGCGGTCGAGGCCATCGGCCGCCCCACCGTGGTGGTGGCGCATTCGTACGGCGGTGCGCCGGTGAGCCAGGGCCTTGTCGGGGCCGACACGGTGCGGCGGATCGTCTACCTCGCCGCCTTCCAGCTCGACGTCGGCGAGTCGATGGATTCGGTGGTCGGCGAGCGTCCGTACTTCTGGGGAGCGGATCACTACGACGAGGGCTGGTACGAGATGACCGATCCCGTGAACATCTTCTACCCGGACCTCGAGCCGGAGGCGGCCAAGGCGGCGGCCGACGCCCTCGTACCGCACTCCGTGGCGTCCATGTCGCAGTCGCTGACCCAGGCGGCCTGGCGCACCATCGACAGCACCTTCATCCTCACGGCCAAGGAGCCGGGCTTCGTCTATGAGCCCCTGACCCGGCGTGCCCGTCGCGTCAGGAACATCGACACCGGGCACTCGCCGTTCCTGTCCAAGCCGGGAGAACTGGCCGGGATGCTCATGAACGAGATCGCGGAGGCCGCCGCGGGAGACCGCTAGGCCACCGGCACCAGCGTCAGGTAGACCAGCCCGAGGACCCCGCGGTAGCCGGTCAGGTACGAGGCGCGATGCCGGTCTGCGTCCGCGCGCATTTCCGCGGCCTCGGGATGGTCGGGGTTGGCGGCCAGCCACACCTCGATGTCGGCGAGGTAGCCCGCCTCGAACTGGTCCCACTCTTCCTGGGACGCGACTTCCAGCCACTCCACCCGGAACCCGGCCCGCACCGCGGCCTCGACCATGCCGTCCAGCGGAAGATGGTCGTCGGGCTTGGCGCCCGGCCACATCCGGGCCAGTTCGTCCGGGTGCGGCCGGCGTTCCCAGAAGCCTTCGCCGTACAGCACCCGTCCGCCGGGGTTGACCAGCCTGCGCAGTTCCTTCAGCGCCTCGCCGAACTGGTCGGGCGCCGGGGCGTCGCTGAGCGCCTGCCCGGAGCCCACGCACAGCACCACGTCGGCGGGACCGCGCCGGGTGCCGGCGGCGGACTCCTCCAGGAACTCCATCCGGTCGGCGAGGCCGCGGTCGGCCGCGAGGGTACGGCCACGCTCCAGGTCACGGGCGAGCAGGTCGATGCCGACGCCCGTGGCGCCAGGCGCGGCGGCGAGCAGCCGGAGGCTCAACTCGCCCCAGCCGCAGCCGATGTCCAGCACGCTCTTCGGATCCGTCGCGGCCAGGCGCGTGACGAACCCCGCGGCCCGCTCCTCACCCAACGGCCCGTGGAAGGTCAGCCTGCTGACATGCGTCGGGGGCAGCTGGTCGCCGGTCGTCTGCTCAGTCATGATCGGCAACCCTAGCCACGGTGGACATCCCGACGCACCGCATTTAATCCTCGCGCGACATCTGCGGCGTCGTACCAGCGGGCCGGAAGCTGACCCGCTGGGGACGGCTGCCCAGCTCAGGTGGTGACCCGGGCCAGCACGATGCCACCGACGATCAGGGTGAGCGCCGTCAACCTGCCCGCCGACACGGCATCGCCGTTGACGACGATGCCCAACGTGATCGCGCCGACCGCGCCGATGCCGGTGAAGACGGCGTATGCGGTGCCGACCGGAAGCGTGTTCATCGCCTGGGACAGCAGCCACACGGCGGCGGCCATCAGCGCCAGGCAGACCAGCGTCGGCAGCGGCCTGGTGAAGTTCTGCGTCGGCTTGATGCTCTGGGACCAGGCCACCTCGACCAACCCGGCCAGAGCCAGGATCAGCCAGTTCACCGGGCCGCCTCCTTCAAGGCCGCCGCCAGCGACTGTTCGTGCTGCTCGCGCAGGTGGGCGATCGAGGGGTCGATGCGGGCGTTGACCAGTTCGGCGTGGATGAAGGTGACGTCCTCGACCCTGAAGTGGCCCCTGAAGAAGTCGCGAAGGTAGCGCTCCTGGTGGTCGTACGACTCGCGGGGCGTGCCGGGACCGTACGCGCCGCCGCGCGCGCTGGCCACCACGAACGAGCGGCCTTCGAGCGACATCTTGGGGAAGGTGATCTGGTCGAGCCAGGCCTTCAGCGCCGACGGGATCGAGTAGTTGTACATCGGCGTGCCGATGAGGATGACGCGGGCGGCCACCACCTCGTCGAGCAGGGGCTTCACGACGGCCCAGGCCTCGCGCTGGGCGGGGGTGCGGGCCGCCTCCTGGTAGCGGGAGATGTCGGTGATCTCGTGCTCCAGGATGTGGTCGCACAGCTCGGTCCAGGCCTCACCGATGTGCGGCACGGGTTGCGCGGCCAGGTCACGGTAGACGTAGCCGGCCCCGGGGTGAGCGGCCCGCCAGGTCTCGGCGTACACGCTCGACAGCCTCCGCGAGAACGACGCGCGGCGGGCGCTGGCGTCCAGGTGCAGCAGCATGAGCTCTCCTCGGCGCAGATAAGTGGACACTGTGTCCACATCATAACCGGACGATGCGTCCACATACAATCGGGCGTATGGAGCGAGCCGACGCCGCGCGCAACCGCGCGCGCATTCTCGAGGCGGCCGCGCTGCTGTTCGCGGAGCGGTCCCCTCAGGACGTGACGATGGACGACATCGCCAAGAAGGCCGGGGTGGGCCGGGGCACTCTCTACCGCCGCTACCCCGACCGGGCGTCGATCGCCGTGGCGCTGCTCGATGAGCACGAACGGGACCTGCAAGAACGCCTGCTGCGCGGCGAGCCACCACTGGGCCCGGGGGCGCCGCCCGCCGAGCGACTGGCCGCCTTCTACGCCGCCATGGTGCGCCTGCTGGAGGACCACTCCCATCTGGTGCTCGGTGCGGAAGTGGGCCGCTCACGCTTCGAGACAGGCGCGTACGGTTTCTGGCGCGCCCACGTGCGCGCGCTCCTGAGCGCTGCCGGCACACCCGACCCGGACGCGCTGGTCGAAATCCTGTTGGCCCCCCTGGCTCCCGAGGTGTATGAGTACCAGCGCACGGTGCTCGGCCTCACCCCGGAGCAGATCGCTCAGACGCTGGCGAGGCTCACCGCGGTTCTCGGCAGGTCTCAGGCGGAGAGGGGTCAGGAATGATCAGGTACACGGACGACATGCATGCGGTCGAAGCCGATCAGTTGCAGGGGTTCTTCGTGGGTTGGCCTGCGCCGCCGTCGCAGGAGAAGCATCTTGCGGTGTTGCGGGGCAGCTATCACGCGGTCGTCGCCCTGGACGATGACGACAGGGTCGTCGGTTTCATCAACATGATCAGCGATGGCGTCCTGACCGCGTTCATCCCCTGGCTCGAGGTGCTTCCCGAACACCAGGGGCAGGGGATCGGCGAGGAGTTGGTCCGTCGGGTCTTGACGGCTGCCGAGAATCTCTATTCGGTCGACCTGCTGTGCGATGCGGAACTCCAGCCGTACTACGAGAGATTCGGCATGCGGGCCATCCCGGGAATGGGGCTGCGCCATTGGGGGGCGCTTCAGGCTTGATCCGGGTGCGGTGCCGTCGACCGGAAAACTGAGTGGCGCAGCATCACCTGGCGGCAGTTCACTGGTGCGACCGTACGCCAAGGGAGTCTTTCAGTGATCGCGATTTCAGCCGCTTCCGGTGCGCTCGGCCGCCTCGTCGTCAGCGCTCTGCGCACCCGAGCAGAGGTGGTTGCCGTGGTGCGTGATCCCGAACGGGCTCCTGAAGGCGTTCCGGTACGGCGCGGCGACTACGACGACCCGGCAAGCCTGCGTGAGGCCTTCGACGGGGCCGCCCGTCTCCTTCTCATCTCCTCCCCTGAGCTCGATTCCGCCCGCAGGATCAAGCAGCACCTGGCCGCCGTGGCCGCCGCCGAAGACGTCGGCGTCGGCGTCGGCGCCATCGTCTTCACCAGCTTCCTCGGAGCCGATACCGTCGCCACCGGCATGACCGAGGCCTATCACGCCACCGAACAGGCCATCCTTGACAGCGGTCTGCCGTACACGCTGTTGCGTCATCCCTTCTACAGCGACGCGTTCGTCCCGCAGATCTCCGGCGGAGAAATCACCAGCAGCACCCAGGGCCGCGGCTTGAACACGGCATTCCGGTCAGACTTGGCCGAAGCGGCAGCCAACGTGCTGACCGGCGATGGGCACTGGGGCCAGGCGTACGACTTCACCGGCCCTCTGTGGAGCTATCCCGAGGTGGCGGCGGCGCTGGAAGTGACCTACCGCGAGGTGCAGGACGCCGGCCCGGGCCCCATGAGCTGGATCTCCGCCCAGGTGCGCGCGGGCGCGTTGGAACGACAGACCCCTGACCTGGAGCGAGTGCTCGGAAGGCCCGCCAGAACGGTCATTTCTCATGCCCTGGAACAGTCACAGGTTCTCTGACGACGAAGGCTCTGACGCCGCGTGTCGACCCGCGTGTCGACACGAGCCCGGCAGAACCCGGCACCAGTGATCTACCGTCGGACTCGCCTGCCATTGGTGCACTGCCACGGGTTCAACCGCCCCCATCTTGAGGATGTCACCGTGCCGACTTTCACCGCCCTGGACGGAACCGAACTCGCGTATCACGTTGCGGGTGCGGGCGAGCCGCTGCTCTGCCTGCCCGGCGGGCCGATGCGTGCGTCGGTCTACCTGGGCGATCTCGGCGGACTGTCGAGTCACCGTCGGCTGGTCATGCTCGACCTGCGCGGTACGGGCGACTCGGGCATCCCCGCCGATCCCGCGACGTACCGCTGCGATCGGCAGGTCGCCGACGTCGAGGCCTTGCGCGATCATCTCGGTCTTGACCGCGTCGATGTTCTCGCGCACTCCGCGGGCGGTGACCTCGCCATCCTGTACGCGGCCCGGCATCCGGAGCGCGTCCGCACCCTCACGTTGGTGACGGCCCGCGCCCGGGCGCTGGGCGTCGACTTCACCGAGGAGCATCGCCGGGAGGCCGCTGGTCTGCGCGCGGCCGAGCCCTGGTTCGAAACCGCACGCCTCGCGTTGGATGCCGTCCTGGCCGGCACGGCGACCGACGCCGACTGGGACGCCGCCGCCCCGCTTTTCTACGGCCGTTGGGACGCGGCAGCTCAGGCGCACGCCGCATCCGACGTCGAACAGAGCAACGAGGAGGCCGCGGATGTCTACGCGTCGGCCGGCGCCTTCGACCCGGTAGCCGCCCGTGCCGCCATCAGTGCGCTGGACGCGCCGGTCCTGGTGCTCGCGGGCGAATGGGACGGGGGCCCGCTTCCCCGCGTCGCCGCTACCGTCGCGGACATGTTTCCCAGGGCCGAACTGGCCGTTCAGGCGGGTGCCGGCCACTTCCCATGGCTGGACGACCCCGTCCGCTTCGTGCAGACCGTCACGACATTCCTGAGCCGGCATACCCGAGGGTGAGCCTGTCGTGAGTGGTCGACCTGCCGCCCTTGACGGCACGACCTGCGTGATTCCTGCGCAGGACGCGACGGCCGTACGGGCAGGCGGCTGCTCAGCAGGCCCGGCCGTGCGCCTCCACGGCGAGGTCCTGCCAGTCGTCCCACAGCTTGAGGCGGTCGGCGTAGGCCTGCTGGATCATCGGGTAGAAGCCCTGGCCGAGGAGCACCCGCAGGGGCGGGTGGTCGGCGTCGACGATCCTGAGGAGTGCCTGGGCCGCGGCGGCCGGGTCGCCGGCGGGGAGCTTGCCCGCCATCCCGGCCAGGGCCTTCCGCGCCCGGCACCCGCAATGGGACCTGCGCATCCGCCACGTCCCCTTCATCGACCCGTTCGCGGCCCTCCGCGAGGCCAGGGTGGACGTCCTGGTCACCTGGTTACCCGTCGAAGAACCTGATCTCGTCGTGGGGCCGGTCCTCTTCACCGACCCCCGTTACCCTTCAACGACTTCGAACCCCTGACGTACGGCTTGGTGTGGCGCGCCGAAACCCCCGCCATCCGCGCCCTCGTCCGAACCGTACGAGACCTCGGCCCACTCCACCTGTGAGCTCCCGGACGTTGTCCGTCATAGGGGATGCATCCCAGAGCCGGAGAGCCTGACCCCATTGCATACTTCTGCGATGCATGACTACGCCGATTTCTTCGCCCGAGGACGTGACGCGCTCCTTGAGGGGAAGGCCGTGCACGAATCGCCGCCCGTCGAAGGCGGGACCCGTTGGGGGGCCTCTGCGGTCCTGCGGCCGACTGGCCCTGTCCTTGAACGGTTGACGGCCTTGGCCGCGTCCGTCGGGGAAACCGCCGACCCCGGTCACTGGGTACATGGACCGAAGACTCTCCATTTCACCCTCCGGTCGCTGGAACGCCACCGCCGGGTTGTCCCGAGTGATGATCCGTACCGTCTGGCCTATGCGGCCTCGTTGGATGAAGCCGTTGCGGGGTCGCCTCCGATCCGGATCGAGTTGCGCGGAGTCAGCCCGCATACGGGAGGCGTGCTCGCCTTCGGCCACCCCGTTGACGACAGCCTTGTGAGCCTCCAGAAGCGTTTCGCCCAGTCACTGGACCGTCGCGGAGTGGGCGCTTTCGAGTCCTGGGCACGTGACCGCTGGTACGTGAGCTTGATGCATTTCGCTGCGCCGGTGACCAACCCGAAGGCGATCGTGGCATGGTGCGACGAACATGCCGACGTACGCATGGGCCTGGCGGAGATCAAGGCAGCAGAGATCGTCCAGCCGGTCCACACCGGCGTCGGCATACGTATGGAAACCCTGGAGCGAGCGATTCTCGTCTGAAGTGCCAGGAGAACCTTCGCGGTATCGCCGGCCGCCCGTTAGGATACGACTGTATCCATTCGGGAGATGGGGTCGCCATGCGCATTCCTGACCGGCCGTCCGCCTTCACCAACGACTCTGCCCGTGACAGGTACTACACCGTCTACGACCGAGTGTTCGGCGAGCTGTGGCCGGTGCCGGTGGACGCCGTCGATGTGGAGACCAGGGCCGGCACCGTGCGGACCTACCGGGCCGGGCCCGCCGAGGGCGATCCCGTGGTCCTCGTGGCCGGCGCCGGCGGGAACGCGCTGTCCTGGCACCGCTACATCGAGCCGCTGGCGCGCACGCGCCCGGTCCTCGCCGTCGACCCTCTCGGCGAGGCCGGACGTTCGGTGCAGACAAAAACACTCGCGAACGGCGCCGTGGTCGGCGGCTGGCTCACCGACGTCCTGGCCGCGGTGGGAGCCGAGCGCGCGCACCTGGCGGGTTTCTCGTCCGGCGGCTTGATCGCGGTGGAACAGCAACTCGCCGGGGGCGGCAGGGTCGCGGCGCTGACGCTGGTCGATCCGGGCGGCTTCGCGCCGATAACAGGGCGATTCATCCGGTGGGCCACCGTCGGTGCTGTGGCGTCCGTGCTTCCTCGCGCGTTGCGACACCGTGTCGCCGGGGCGGCGAACCACGGCGAGCTGCGCGAGGACGGGCTGATGGAGCTGCTGCGGGCCGGGTGGTCCTTCCGGCGGCGCGTCCTCATCCCGCCCCCGTACACCGACGAGCAGATACGCGAACTGTCCGTGCCCGTACAGGTGCTGCTGGGCGCCCGCAGCGCGCTGCATGACGCGCGGGCGGTGGCCGCACGGCTGGCCGACATCGCGCCGTCCTGGCGCGTGGAGATCGTGCCCGGCACCGGACACTCGCTGCCCGTCGAAGCTCCCGACCTGGTCGCCGAGCGGATCCTCACCTTCCCCGGAAAGTAGGTCATGGGCGTGCCCCGACAGGTGGATCATGATGAGCGGCGGCGCCAGCTGACCGAGGCGCTGCTGCGCATCGCCGGCACCCGCGGCCTGCAGGCGGTGTCGATGCGTGAGATCGCCGCCGAGGCCGGGGTCTCGCTGCGCGTCGTCCAGTACTACTTCACCAACAAGCAGGCCCTGCTCGAGTCCGGCCTCATCGAGCTGGGCGCCCGCGGCCGGCGCCGAGTTCAGCAGCGGGTCGCCGACGCGGCGTCCACGCGAGATGTCTTCGCCGCCGTCCTCGGCGCGATCGTGCCCTCCGACGAGCAGAGCCGCCTCGACTCCATGGCCTGGACCGCCTATTACACCGCCGCCCTCACCGACCCCGCACTCGCCGCAGCCGGACTCACCCTCCCCAACGCGCTGGAAGACTTCCTCACCGTACGGCTGACCGCCGCACAGCAGGCCGGGGACGTATCCCCTGACCGCGACCCGCGCACCGAAGTCGCCGGCCTCCTGGCTCTGGCCAACGGCCTGACCTCCGGCGTCCTCAGCCGCCAGCGCGACCACGAGGCCGCCACCAAGATCATCGATTACCACCTGGCCCGCCTGTTCGACCTCACGCCTCGCAACCTGGCCCACAAAGCTCAAGCAGGTACGGACTCAGCTGCCGATTGACCGGGCCTGCTTCGCCAGAGCTTGACCAACATGGCGGAAGCGGGGCGGGCAGAATGCCGTCCATGATGGATGCGAATGTGGTGCTGCGACTGTTGGCGCTACTACGTGACGGGGGATGCGAGATCTGGGTCGCCGGTGGATGGGGCATCGATGCCCTGATCGGCAAGGTCACCCGTGAGCATCGCGACCTTGACCTGTTGCACCGCGTCGAGCAGGAACCGCTCCTGATCAAGAAGCTGGAGTCCGCAGGGTTCATCGAGCAGCCCGATGCCCAGCCCGGCCGACCCGCCCGGTTCGTCATGAAGGATCACCAGGGTCACGAGCTGGACCTGCATCCACTGCGGTTCGAGGCGGACGGCTCCGCCGTCCAGCAAGCCAACGATCACGGCGGCACCTTCCACTACCCTGCGGACGCCTTCACCACGGGCATGATCGAAGGTGTCCCGGTGAACTGCCTGTCGGTCGCTCAGCAGGTCGCCTTCCATCAGGGGTATGAGCCCAGCGACCGAGACCGTCATGACATGGCCCAGCTGCGCACGGCATTCGGTGTCGCCACCCACTTCTAGCAACTCGTTCCGCGGTCGTCCGCCGGTCGCGTCGAGTCGTCGTCACCGGGCCCAGGTGCACGGTGGCGCGTGATAGGGGTGAGGAGTGGATCGAGGCCTTGTCGATTTCAGCGGTGAGTTGTTGCGCAAGTAGGGCGGCTTGGGCGTCGCCGGTGTGCAACCCGCGGACAGCGGCGTTCCTCACGCAAGCGTGCTCTTCGCGAACGCGGTGGGAGGATGAGAGGTAGGATAAGGAGTATGAGTGAGCCTACCGGCAAGTACTCGATCACCATGCCTCGTGACATCGCCGAGGCAGCCCGGTCACGAAGCGGCCCTTCCGGCCTGTCCGCCTACGTTGCCGCCGCCGTCGCCCGCCAGATCGAGCGCGACAACCTCAACGAACTCATCCAGGTTGCCGAGGCCGAGCACGGCCCCATCTCCGACGACGAGGTCCAGGCACTGCGCGACCAACTCCATCAGGCCCGGCGGGGACAGGCCGATGGTGGGGCGGCTGCGTGACCCGTTCTCCCGCTGCTCCCGGCGGCACGCTTGTCCTCGACAGCGACGGACTGGCCAGGGCCGTCCTGCGTGACCGTACGGTCACCGCATGGCTTGCTCTCGCCCGTGCCGACGACCTTCGCGTCATCACCTCCGCTGCCACCCTCGTCGAGGTGGTGCACCCCCGCGTCAACCGGCCGGCCCTGGAGTGGACACTTTCCCGCCTGGTCGTCGAGCCGGTCACCGAACCGATCGCCCGCCACGCCGCCACGCTCTTGTCGGACGCCAACCTGCACGGACACAAGTACGCCATCGACGCCATGCTCAGCGCCACCGCCCTCGCTGCCCCAGGGCCTGTCACGCTCCTGACCTCCGACCCCGACGGTCTCGCCGCCCTCTGCGGCGCAGGCGTCACTGTCATCAAGGTCTGAGTTCCCTGCCGTGCAACCACTTCATGAGAACGTGAGCAGCGTCGGCGGGGCGACGGACGATCAAATCTTGAGCACTGTTCGGATCGGCGACCTCGTCTCGGGGACGATCACGGAGGTGGGACGTCTCGGGGCTTCGGTGAAGCTCGACGGGCGCCTGGGCCAGGTACCGGCGGACATCGGCCCCCTGGACGTCTCCTGGTGTCGCCGGCCGGACGAGGCCGTACAGGCCGGCCGGCGCGTCATCGCCGAAGTCATCGCTGTCGACCCGGATCAGGCAAGGATCCGCCTGTCGATGGCCGCGACCGAGAACCCCGAACTCTGGACCTTCCTGAAAGGACTCCGCCCCGGTGAGGTACTCAGCGGTGTGGTAGCGGATGTACAACCGTTCGGCGTGTTCGTGGCGCTGGACGATGGGCCGCCGCATCCCGTCCATCCGGGCGTGGGGTTCGTCACCGTTCCCGAGCTTTCCTGGCGGCGTTTCGACGACGTCTCCGAAGTCGTCAAGGTAGGGCAGCGGGTCATCTGCTCCGTCCTGTGCTTCGACACCACGAACGGCGAAGCCAGGCTCTCCCTTCGCGCACTCGAACCCGACCCCTTCCAAGGGTTCGCCGAGACAGCCCGCGAGGGACAACAGCTCACCGGAACGGTGACCGAGCTCGTCCCCTTCGGCGCCTTCGTCAGGGTCGCTGAAGACGTCGAGGGCCTCGTTCACCTGGACGATCTCGGCCCAACCCCGGTCGAGACCCCCGATCAGGTCGTTCAGGTCGGCGACCGAATCAAGGTGGCCATCATCGGCCTGGATCGCTCTCGCCGCCGATTATTTCTGTCCCGCCAGAAGGCTGCTTCTGAATGACAGTGTGCGCTCTTCCTTGAACGAGAAGCGGCAAAGCCCCACGTCGTCAACCTCCCCTTGCGCCGCCAGGTGGACGCCATCAATACTCGGCGTAAATTGCGGTAGAAGGCCCTGGTCTCCTTCAGCTTCTCGCACAGCAGAATCGTGTAGTCGAGATCACGGATGTCCTTGAAGCTCGCGCTGGTCATTCCGCCGGCGGCCACAGTTTCCGACACTTGCAGATTGGCGTGCCGGTGCCCTCATGTCCCCGCAACGGTCAGGGGCGACCTGCGGCGCGAGGACGGGGTCATGGAGTAGCTCATCACCCTATGATTCTCGGATGCCCCCTAAATCTGGTATTCCGCTTCTGCTGGTTCTCGGTCTCCTCGCCGGCTGTGGCATGGCCCAGGGCACCGTGCCCTCGAAGCCGGAGGACGCGGTGACGGAGTCCATCCAAGGACGTTGGTGGACGTGGGCGGCCTCCGAAGTCGAAGACACCAACCCTGTCATGGACACGACAGGGAAGTTCTGTGATCGGAATCAGCCGGAGGATGTGTGGTTTCTCGCTGGCACTTTTGGCGTCACCCTGCAGCGGACATGCATGGTTCCCGCGGGAAGGCCGACGGTCTTCCCGCTGGTGAATCAGATCGGCACCGAGGCGCAGTGCAGGGAGTTCATGGCCGCGGCGAAAGGTAAGGCCACCCTTGACGGCAAGGCGATCACGTCGGAACGAATGGAGGAGGACAACGTCACCGTGACGGGTGCGGCAGGCAATCCTCTCACGGGTGAGGGGGGAACGTTCACGTCATACGCTTGCGGTATCTGGGCGCGCATTCCGCCGCTGACCGCCGGCCGTCACAAATTGACCATTCGTGGTTCCTCCGGAGACTTCCGCACCGGCGTTGACTACACGCTCATCGTCGGAATCGACCAGGAGGTATGAAATCCGAGGAGCCACGAGAGGGAATAACCGACGCCCGTACCCGAACGCTCACCGTACCGATTGGCCGTCTGCATCAACCCCTCAGTGAAGCGTTGAAGCGGCTGTCGAACCGGTGCCGCCGGCGTCCGACCACTGGCTCAGCTTCCTTCACCACGGCCGGCAAGGCCGTCTCTCCCGCTCGGTACCGTCCTGGAGCGTCCGACATGGTCGGATGATCCCAAGCTTCGAGGCGGGTCGCTGCCTCTTCATGTCGCAGCCTCGCATACCGAACGGCCCGGGCGGCGGGCAGCACCGCCGCTTGACCTGATGCCGCGTAGTCCCGGGCGCGGATGGGGATCCCGGTCGTACCCGCGTCGACCTCGACGTGCCCGGCCCTCACGCGGCCTGCGAGGGGCCCGACGAGGCGCGCAGCGCGGGGAGCACCGCCCCGAGTACGGCGAGCAGCGCGCACGCGGCCGTCACGGCTGCGACCGTCCCCCACGGCATCGGCACCCCCATCGGCCCGGCGATCTGGACGAGGGCCACCCACAGGCCGAGCAGGTTGAGCGCGGTGGCACCCGCCGCCAGCACGACGCCCACGGCCACGACGAGCAGCGCCTCCAGGGCCGCGTACCTCAACACCTGCCTCCTGCCGGCACCCAGGAGCCGCAGCGCGCCCCGCTCGCCCGCCCGGTCAGACGCGGCCATCAGCAGGGTGTTGACCAGCCCGATGGCGGTGTACGCGAGCATGATCCCCAGCACGACCAGCAGCCCGAGCCGGCTGGCCGACTGACGGCGCTCGCCCGAATCCCCGGCCCATTCCGACTTGGTGACGGCCCGCGCGTTGTGCCCGTGCACGGCCTGGTCCAGGGCCTTGCGCGCCGCCTCCGGTGAGGTGCCGGGTTGCAGCTTCACGTACGCGACCGAGGGCGGCGCCGAGAGGGCGTGCCGAGGGGTGACGTAGGAGTCGGCCGGCGAGTCGGCGCCGAGCAGCGCCACCACCTTGAGCGTGGTGCGGGTGCCGTCGGCCTGCCACACCGGCACGCTCTGCCCGACCCCGCGCTCCCAGCTCTCCGAGACCGCGATCGAGCCGTCGTCCAGCCCGTCGAGCGATCCGGCGGTCACCGGCACGTCGAGCGCCTTCCTGAGCGCAGCGGGATCGACCGCCTCGGCGGGCCGACGGATCAGCACGGTGTCGCCCTCCAGGGTGTACACGCTGGTGGAGGTGGCCGTGGTGACGTCCACACCGGGAAGGGCGCGCAGCCGTTCCACGAGCTGCCTGTCGAGCCCCACGGGCCCGCCGGGCAGGACCAGGTAGTCGGCGCGCACCGGCGCGCTCTCCATCGCGCCCTTGGCGGCGTCGGTCATCGCGGCCCCGCCGAGCAGCGAGCCGGCCAGCGCAACGGTGACCAGCACCGGAGCCGCGGTCGCGGCGGTCCGCCCGGTGGAGGCCAGCACGCCTCCCGCCACGATGACGCCGCCCGCACCGTGCAGCCGCTCGACCGGCTTGGCCAGCAGGAGCGTGACCGGTCGCGTGACGGCGGGGGCGAGCAGCCCGGCGGCGGCGATGAGCTCCATGACGATCGGCATGAACGACTTGTTGCTCGTCGCCCCCGACGGATCCGTCACGGCGATGACCGCCATGCTGATCAGCGCGAGCCCGAGCAGCCCCAGGCCGGCGATCCACCGGCCGGGCGTCATGGCCCTGGGCTCGATCGCCGCCTCGCGCATGGCCTCCGCCGGGCGGACCCGCCCGGCGCGCCTGGCCGCGACGGCCACACCCGCCACGGCGACCAGCAGCCCCATGGCGAAGGCGAGGTAGGAGGGCACCGCGGACGCGCTGGGCACCATCCAGTCCGGCGCCATGCCCAGGCCCACCAGCCAGCCGAGGATCGGCCGGGTGCCGAGGGGACCGAGCGCGGCGCCCACGGCGGAGGCGGCGAGGGCGACCAGCACGGCCTCGCCGTACACCATGCGCCTGACCTGCCGGGTGGTGGCGCCGACGGTGCGCAGCAGCGCGAACTCCCGTCGGCGCTGGACGACGGCGAAGGCGAACGTGGAGGTGACCACGAAGACGGCCACGAAGGCGGCGAACCCGGCGGCGATGCCGGCGATGATGTTCGCGTTGTTACGGGCGTCCTCGTCGGCGGCTCGGTTCGGGTCGGGCAGCGTACGGTCCTGCCCGGTCAGCACCGTCGCGCGCCCACCGGCCGCCGCCCGCACGTCGGCGGCCGGCGCCCACACGGCCAGCGCGTCGACGCGCGGCGACAGGCGCGCGGCCTGCGCGTCGGTGAAGAACACGGTTGGCTCGGGCCCCGGGGACGCGATGCCCACCACGGTGTACGGCCTGGCACCGTCCGCGGTGACGACCTGGACCCGTGTCCCGGCACGTACCGGAAGCCCGGCGGTCACCGCGATCTCCCGGTCGGCTTCCGGAGCCCTGCCCCGGATGAGCGTCTGCGGCGCCGTACGGAAGGCCGACCACGGGCGTCCCACGGAGGCGGGCCCGTCGGAGAGCTGCGCGGGGAAGATCCGGTCCACGACCGCGCCGGGGAGAGCTCGGATCAGCGACGCGTCGATCCCCCGCGGCTCGGCCAGAGGTGCGCTGGTCTCCCCCTGGCGGGCGTTCACGCGCAGCAGTCCGTCGGGCACCACCACGACCGGCGCGGCGGCGTAGCGCTGCGGGCCTCGGCCGGGCGAGTCGATCGTGGTGGTCAGCACCTGCCCGAGCGCGGCGATCAGTGCGGTGCCGAGCACCAGGGCGGCGAACGTGCCGACGAAGGACACCCAGCGGGTACGCAGAGTTCCGAACGCGATGGTCAGCATGACGCCGCCTCCAGCTGCAGCATCCGGGTGGCCACCAGCTCGGCGCTCGGGTCGTGCAGCTCGCCGTACACGCGGCCGTCGGCCAGGAACACCACGCGGTCGGCGTACGAGGCGGCGACCGCGTCGTGGGTGACCATGACGATGGTCTGCGCGTGTTTGTCCACCAGCGTGCGCAGCAGTTGCAACACCTGACGGCTGGTGTTCGCGTCCAGCGCGCCGGTCGGCTCGTCCGCGAAGAGCACGGCCGGCCGCGTGACCAGCGCCCGCGCGATCGCGACCCGTTGCTGCTGTCCCCCTGACAGCTCGCCCGGGCGATGTGAGCCGCGTTCTGCCAGCCCCACGGCGGCCAGACTCTGCCTGATCAGTGCGCGGTCGGGACGGCGCCCGGCCAGGCGCAGCGGCAGGCCCACGTTCTGTTCCGCGGTGAGCGAGGGCAGCAGGTTGAAGGACTGGAAGATGAACCCGATGCGGTCGCGCCGCAGCAGGGTGAGCTCCCTGTCCTTCAGCGTGGCCAGGTCACGGCCGTCGATCACCACCTGTCCGGCGGAGGGGCGGTCCAGCCCGGCCGCGCACTGGAGCATCGTCGACTTGCCCGACCCCGAGGGGCCCATCACGGCGGTGAAAGTGCCGGGCGCGAAGCCGATCGTGACGTCGTCGAGCGCGGTGACGCCGTGGGCGTACTGCTTGGTGACCGACGTCAGCGCCACCGCGACGTCCAGCACCTTCATGGGATTCATGTCACGTAACGCTAGGAAAGCCGTGTTCTTCGCGGTATCGGACAAGTGACTAGGATGCGACGGTGCTTCTGGGACGCGACCGAGATCGGCAGGTGGTCGACGCGCTTCTGGACCGCGCCCGCGAGGGGCACAGCGCCGCCCTCGTGATCGGCGGCGATCCCGGCATCGGCAAGACCACGATGCTGGCCTACGCCGAGGAACGGGCGACGGGCATGACCGTCCTGCGCGGCACCGGGATCGAGACCGAAGCCGAGATCCCGTTCGCGTCGCTGCACCTGCTGCTGCGGCCGGCACTCGGCCACGTGGACGCGTTGCCGGGCCCGCAGGCGGCGGCGCTGAGGAGCGCGTTCGGGATGGGCCCCGCGACGCGGGACGACCAGCTCCTCGTCGGCCTCGCCGTACTGTCGCTGCTGTCCGAGCTCGCGGACGACGCCCCGCTGCTGTGCCTGATCGACGACGCACACTGGGTGGACCTGGCCTCGGCCGGCGCGCTGCGGTTCGCCGCCCACCGGCTGCACGCCGAAGGTGTGTGCATGCTGTTCGGCGCCAGGGACGGATTCGAGGCGGCCGGCCTGCCGGAGCACCGGCTGCACGGCCTCGACCAGGACAGCGCCGCCCGGCTCCTCGCGGATCGACGGCTGCCGGAATCGGCTCGCGAACGGGTCATCCGTGAGAGTGCGGGCAACCCGCTCGCCCTGCTGGAGCTGCCCAGCGACGCGCCCGACGGCTACGGGAGCCCGTTACCCCTCCCCCGGCGCATCCAGGAGGCCTACGCCGCGCGGATCGCCGCGCTCCCGCCGGACGCCCAGGTCGTGCTGGTGGTGATGGCGCTGGAGGACGGCGGCACCCTGGACGTGATCCTGCGCGCCGCCGCCGGCCTCGGAGCCGGGCCCGCCGCGCTCGGCACGGCGGAGCGGTCCGGACTGATCCGCGTCGCCGGCGGGCGGGCGGCTTTCACCCATCCGCTGATGCGCGCGGCGGCGTACCAGCACGGAAGCATCGATCTTCGGCTCGCGGCCCACCGGAGCCTGGCGGGCCTGCTCGCGGACCAGCCGGACAGACGGGCCTGGCATCTGGCCGCCGCCGCGATCGGCCGCGACGAGCGGGTCGCGCTGGCGCTGGAGCAGGCGGCCGAGCGGGCCATCGACCGCAACGGCCACGCTGGGGCCGCGGCGGCCCTGGAGCGGGCGGCCGAACTGGCGGAGGATGAGCAGGCGCGGGCGCGGCGGCTCACGGGTGCGGCGGTCGCCGCCGCGGACGCGGGACAGCCGGGCCGGGCCAAGGAACTGAGCGAGCGCGCCACCGCCCTGGCCGTCGACCCCGGGCAACTCGCCCGGCTGGCCGAGCTGCGGGCCAGGATCGCCTTCGACGAAGGCGCCCCCTACACCGCCCACGACCTGCTGGTCTCCGGTGCCGAAAGAGTCGCGACGACGGATCGGGGCGCGGCCGGGATGATGCTCATCGACGCCGCCCGCAACGCCTGGCAGCTCAGCGACCTCGGCAGGGTCGCCGAGGCGTCCGACCGCCTCCACGCGCTCCGGCTACAGCCCGAGGACGGCCTGGACGCGGCGGTCGCGGCCGTGACAGGAGCGGCCCTGCTGCTCAGCGACGGGCCCGAGAAGGCCCTGCCCGCCATGCGGGGCCTGGTCTCGGCCGTGAACGGGCTCCGCTCCGGCTCGCCGGCGCTGAGCGTCAACGCCGCCTTCGTCGCCGGCCTGGTGGGCGACTTCCAGACCGGACGGGACATCGCCGCCGCCGCAGCGGACGAGTGCCGCGCCCGGGGCCAGATCGGCTGGCTGCCCATCGTGCACGTGACGCTGGCCGCCTGCGAGCTGTATCTCGGCCGGTTCACGGACGCCGAGGCGGTCGCGACGGAAGGACTCCGCCTGGCCGCGGACACCAGCCAGCCGAACCGGGCCGGATACCTGGAGGGCATCCTGACCTGGATCGCCGCGGCGCGCGGCGACGCCGTACGCTGTGCCGAACTGGCGGCACGCTCCCGCGACCGCTTCGACGTCAGCCGGATCGTCAACCACCTGGCCTGGGCGGAGTGGGCCAGGGCGCTGCTCGACCTGGGACAGGGCCGGTTCGGCGAGGCGCTCGACCGGTTCGAGGAGGCGATGGACGGACCGGTGCGTCACCAGATCCAGGCCGTCTACTTCGCTCCCGACCAGATCGAGGCCGCCGTACGGACGGGGCGGCCCGCGGCGGACGCGCTGCGCCGGTTCGAGGCGTGGGCCCTCTCCTCCGAGCTCGACTGGGCCCGGGCCGTACTGCACCGCTGCCACGCCCTGCTCGAACCCGACTGGGACAGGGCCGACGACCACTTCCGCACCGCCGTACGCCTGCACGCGGGCAGCGGACGGCCGTGGGAGACCGCGCGCACCCGGCTGGCCTACGGCGAGCGGCTGCGCAGGGAGCGGCACAAGAGCAGCGCGCGGCCGCACCTGCGCGCCGCGCTGGAGACGTTCGAGCGGCTGCGCGCCCATCCGTGGGCCGAACGGGCCCGTACGGAACTGCGCGTTTCGGGCGACACCAGCTCGGCGGCGGCCACCGAGGTCCTCACGGCGCTGTCTCCGCAGGAGCTGCAGATCGTCCGGTTGGCAGCGGCGGGCCTGACGAACCGCGAGATCGGCGCCCAGCTCTTCCTCAGCCCCAAAACCGTCAGCTACCACCTCTACCGAGCCTTCCCGAAACTCGGGGTAGCCAGCCGCTCCCAACTCGCCGGCCTCGACCTGACCTGACACGAGCAGTTCTGCCCCAGGCGCTGACCTGAGCGGGGCTTGTCCCCACTCGACACCCAACGGAATGATCAGGCCGTCCGTGATCTCCAAGACCGAGGTCCCTCATGGCCATGTCGTCCCGTGCCCGCTTGGTTCGTAGCGCGATTCTTCTTACCGCTTCCCTGCTCATGTCAGGGTGCGTAACAACATGGCAGGTCGATCCGGCGGTCCTCGATGAGGTGCGCAGCGTCGGAAAGGTAATAGGCGAGGTGACCTATGACGGAATCTGGGAAGACACGAACGACATCGTCACCACGTTCGTGATCGATGTCGGCGGCAAGAGCGGCCCCGACTCGGTCGACAGGGCCATCGATCTCCTGGGTGGACGCGGCTGGAAAGCCTTGCGCACCGACCTGCCGGCTTCGGTGACGATGGGGTCGCCGAAATGGGGAAACGACCAGCTGGTTGTGCGCCCCTTCGACCCTCGCGAAGTGAAGAACGAACCCGAGATCGAGAAGGAGATCTCGAGGAAGTCACCCGACCCTGAAGCCCTTGTGGTCGTGTTGGCATGGGAAGGCGCTTCAGAGGACTGAGCGTGCTGACCTGCCGCTCTACCACTGCTTGCCCTCCGCCAAGCGCTGTTCCTTCATCGCGGTGGTGTCGACCCGCCCGGCGGGGAAGCAGCCCAAATCACAGGGCCGAGGTAGAGCGTTCTACCGAACGAACGACCGTTGACCCGTGACCCTGGCAGGCTCGGCCTGCCCCGGGTCGATGGCGGGCGGGATCCCAGGTGCCGAATCCATCGGTCTGCCTGGGCTTTCACGCTGAGAGCGGGTGACGGAGTCGAACCCGGGCTGTCAGCCTGGGGGCCGGCTACTGACCTTGCGACTTTCGGCGAGACCCGTCGTGACAACTCCCCCTACATGTATGCCTTGGCCTGCAGGTTGAAGAGTTCGTGGTACAGGCCGCCCGAGTCGAGAAGCTGGTCGTGGGTGCCGACCTCGATGATGCGGCCGGCTTCCATCACCACGATCAGATCCGCCATTCTCACGGTGGAGAAGCGATGGGAAACCAGGACGGTGATCCCTCCGTTGCGGCGGGTCGTGCGCGATGAGGCGGCCGCGAACCTCTCGAAGAGGGCGTACTCCGCTTCCGGGTCCAGCGCAGCCGTTGGCTCGTCCAGCGTGAGGAGGAGGGGGTGCGGCCGCATGAACGCGCGTGCGAGGGCGAGCCGTTGCCACTGGCCGCCCGACAGGTCGACGCCGCCGGCGAAACGGCGTCCGAGTTGGGTGGCCAGGCCCGCCGGAAGCTCCGCCACAACGTCGGTGGCGCCCCCTCGGCGTGCCGCCGCTTCAAGGGATTCGAGGTCGTCCATCCGGGCGAGATCACCGATTCCGATGGTCTCCTGGGCGGTGAACTCGTACTTCACGAAGTCCTGGAAACCAGCCGAGGTTCGCTCATGCCAGGATCGCGGGTCGAGCTGATGAAGATCGATCCCGTCGACCTCGACGGTGCCACCGGTGGGGTCGTACAAGCGCAGAAGCAGTTTGGCGAGTGTCGATTTGCCGGCACCGTTGTCGCCGATGATCGCAACCGTGCTTCCAGCCGGCAGGAACAGATCCAGGTCGGTGACAGCCTGTCCGGTTGATCCTGGGTAGCCGAAACTCACGTTGCGGAGTCTGATGCCGTCACGCAGGTGGGTGGGTGCCGGCGTCCGTCCTGACGACCATGAGTGTTCCTCGGCGTAACGGCGCAGCCATCGAAGGTTGGCGACGGTGTCCAGCATGCGTGCCATCTGGCGCGTCGACGTCGCGAGCCCGGAGGCGGTCCGGTCGAGTTGCGGGATCAGCAGCACCACCATGGCCACGTCGCCCGCGTTCAGGTTGCCCAGGCGCGTTTGCCACAGCACGAAGGCGATGGCGCAGCCATAGCCGGTGGTGAAGACCATCGTCATCAAGAGGTCCCGCCAGACATCACGGCGGAAAGCCGTCCATCGGGGAACATCCCGGTTGCGGTGCAGACGCTCGAACTCGTCCAGAAGCACGCTGCGCAGGCCGTAGGCACGGATTTCCAGGCCATGCCGAGGGGATCCCGCCAGGTCGGTCAGTAGCTGGATCTTGCGATGGTGTGCGGCGGTCGCCCGTTGGATCCGTTGAAGGTTGCGGCCGGTACGTCCGGCAACCCAGATCCTCACCCCAGCCAAGATCACCAAGGTGAGCAGTACCGGATGGATCGTCACCAGTAACACCATGATCGTTGCTGACCCGGCAAGGACGGAGAGGAAGGAGCCCAGTGCCGTGGCGCCGTACTTCAGCTCCCGAGACTCCTCTCTGATGTGGGCCAGCCGGTCGGCGATGTCAGGCCGCTCATGGTGGGCGATGCCGGGGATGCCGCTGGTGAGATCGAGAAGTTCGCGATCGAGGTGTCCTTCGAGCTGGTCTTCCATGGTGGCCTGGACGGCGCTGGACGCGATGCGGGCCACGAGGGTTGCGCCGAGACCGCCCCCCAGCCAGATCAGCCCTGCCCGCCAGGCGCCTCCGGTGGCCAGACCGTTGGCAGTGAGGCCCAGCCCGTACGCCAGCAGCGGAGCCGCGACGGCCATGCCCATGACCGACACGAACTCGATCGTCGCGAGCAGTGGTACGGCGCGCAGGGTGAGCCGGATCAGCGTCAGCGTGGAGCCGAGGATCTCACGCATCCGCGGCTCCCTGCAGGTAGCGGTCTGCCTGCTGGTTGAACATGACGCTGTATCGACCTCCCATGGCCATGAGGTCCTCGTGCGTGCCGGCCTCGATGATGCTCCCGTCCTGGAGAACGCAGATGCGATCTGCCGGCCGTACCACCGAGAAGCGGTGCGAGATGATGAGGGAGGTCGCCGAGGAGGTGAGCTCGAGGTAGCGCTCCACCAGATCCGCCTCCGCGCGCACGTCCAGAGCAGAGGCCGGCTCGTCCAGGATCAAGAAGGACGCTCCTGATCGCAGGGCGTAAAGGGCGCGTGCCAGTGCTATCCGCTGCCATTCCCCGCCCGACAGGTCGACGCCCTCGTCGAAGGATTTGTGCAAGGTCGTGTTCCACCCTTGAGAAAGGCGGGCGACGGCCCGGTCCGCACCGCTTTGCGCGGCTGTCTCGGCGGCGATCCGCTCGTCGTGGGGCGAGGCAAGAACCACGTTGTCGATCGCGGGGCTGGGCAGGCGGAGGAAGTCCTGGGGAACAGGCGCCAGCCTTCGCTGCCAGCCGGCGAGGTCTTCATCGCTCATGTCGGCCAGATCGACGCCATCGACGATGATCTTTCCAGCGGTGGGCTGCAGGATTCCGGCTATGAGCTTGACCAGCGTTGACTTGCCGGCCCCGTTGACGCCGACCAGGGCGAGTCGCTCCCCGGACCGAATCTCCAAATTCAGCCCCTTCAGTACGTCTTCTTCTGCGCCGGGATAGCGGAACCACACGTCATGAAGCTCAATGGCGGGCAGCTCATCACCGCCGGGGACATCAGCGGTCGCGGGACCAGCCTCCGCCTGGAGAGTCCGCATGGCCTTGTAAGCCTCTACTCCCCTGATCAACCGCGCGGCGTGGTGAGCGTCCGTCGAACCGCTCAGCCGCAGGAGGGCCGTAATGGCGATGGTGACCTCAGCCACGGTCAGACCACCGTCCGCCGTCGCGAGACCGACCATCGCCACGGTTCCCAGAAGGCACAGCAGATGCAGCCCCTGAACGCCGAAAGTGAGGAGCGCAGCGCGCCGCCGCTCGCGCAGCAGTGGAAGCAGGGAGGTGCGCCAGACGTGGTGGTACTTGCCGGAGAACCAGTCGGCGAGACCGAATATCCGTATCTCCTTGGCGGCCTGGTCCATTCCCGCTTCGAGGATGTACGCGGCACGTCGCTGTTCCTCGGTCTGGTCGGCCCACTGATCGGATTCGGCGATCAGCAACCTGGCTGAATGCCACTCGGCCAACCATGTGGCGGCGAGGACGGCGAGGGCAGCCCACCAGGAGAAGACGACGCCGACGAGAACTGCTGACCCGCTCGCGGTGAGACGCGCGGACAACAGCGGACCAAGCGCCTCTATCCCCGTTCGGACCCCGAAACTCCCCACCCCGCGAGCACGTTGAACGGTGTCGCGGAATGCAGGTGTTTCGAGATGAGTGATCAGCACGGGGCGAAGGAGGGCATCGACGATACGCCTGTGCGTCCGTGGTTCGAGGTCGTGGACGATCCGCCGCGTGGTGAGCTCTGTGACCAGCGGCAGAGCCCGTTCAAGGGCGAAGACGGCGATGAGTGCTCCACAGAGAACGAGGAAGCCGCCGGACGGCCCGTCTTCGACCGTGGGGGCAACCGCGCCGACCAACTCACCGATCAGCAGGGTGAGCGCCAGACCGGCTGCGGCATGTACGACCACGGCAAGCAGCATGAACGGTGTGGATTTGCTATGGCGGAGAGCGTAGCTCAAGAGCTGCGACACGAAGCGGACCTCATGCTGTAGGCCGATCTCGTAACGGCCCGGAAGGTCAACCCAGACTCTGGCGCCGTTCTTGCGTAGATCGAATTCCACCACGTCCGAACGCCATCCGCCTACACGATAAAACCGTTCCGCGAGAATGCGGCAGCGACGCCGGGCTCGGCGGACCAGGGCTAGAGAGTGTCTGACAAACGATCTACATGCACTGTTGAATGTCGGTCGTGGTGCGACGTGGTGAGCTGACGGACAAGGCGTGGGCACGTATCGAGCCGCTGCTGCCGGCGATGGACGGCCGGGGCCGTCCTTGGCGTGATCACCGGCAGGTGATCGACGGCATTTTGTGGCGGTTGCGGACCGGCGCGCCGTGGCGGGACATTCCCGAGCGGTACGGGCCCTGGCAGACCTGCTACGAGCGGTTCAAACGCTGGGAACAGGACGGCACCTGGGCGCGGCTGCTGGAGGAGA
>NZ_FNFB01000022.1 GCF_900100395.1 Nonomuraea maritima
GTTCATGCTCGTCTCATGGCGCATGTCCGAGGAGAAGGTCAATCTCGGGGAGCGTACGATCTGCTGATCGCAGCGACGGCCGCGGCCACTGCGAGAACAGTGAGCTCTTTTCATCTTGGGTAACGGCCCTCTTCGACGAGCTGCAAGACGAGGATCGCTTGCACGAGCGCGGTCGCGCGATGCGGGCAACAGCGCAGCTTGGTCAGCACCTTCCAGGACTTCAAGGTCGCGACCGCCCGCTCGCCGATGGCTCGGATACGGGCGTGGGCGCGGTTGACGTCCCGCTGTCCGCGCGACAACAAGGGACGATGACGATGCCGCTTGAAGGGTGTGCGGATCGTGCCGCCCGCGCCCTGATACCCCTTGTCCGCGAAGGTTTTCACGCCAGCGCTGGTCAAGGCGTCGATCAGGCCAAC
This sequence comes from Nonomuraea maritima, assembly GCF_900100395.1. Taxonomy (GTDB): domain Bacteria; phylum Actinomycetota; class Actinomycetes; order Streptosporangiales; family Streptosporangiaceae; genus Nonomuraea; species Nonomuraea maritima. The sequence goes on from NZ_FNFB01000022.1 coordinate 417, forward strand.
CATCCGAGCGGCGGTCACGTCGTGGGTGGCGCCCGGCAGCGCAGGTGAGGCCCACACCAGCCGGCCGACGGGATCGGCCAGCAGTTGCACGTTCATTCCATGCTGCTTGTGTTTACCGCTGTAGTACGGCCGCTCGTCGGCGAGGCGGTCGATGGGGATGAGGGTGCCGTCGAGGATGGTGTACGCCAGTCGGGATGCGCGCTCGACGGCGGCGTGCACGTCGTCGGCCAAGGCGGCCAGGAGATCGACGGCTTCGCGGATGTAGCGCCAGGCCGTGGTGGTGCCGATGGCGAAGCCGGCGGCCAGGCGGGCGTAGGTGTCGCCGTTGCGCAGGTGGGCCAGAACCAGCAGCGCTTGCTGTGCCGGGTCTAACTTCCGCCACCGGGAGCGGCGTTCAGCACGCCGGGTGCGGATGAGTTCGGCCAGGCGGATCAGGGTGTGGTTGGACAGCGGAATCGAGGCACGGTAAGACAGCAACGAGGCTCCCGGTTGGGGCATCGGATCTTGGTCGACTGCTGTCTTATCGGGAGCCTCCTCTCATCCGCCACCGCTCTCCGTGAAGCCATGGTGACCAGGGCCGCCAGGTTGGAAAGAGCTCAGTGATCACGATGGATGCCTCGGCCGCCTTCGATGACCTTCCAGGCGTCCGCGCACAGGTGGTTCCTCGCTGAGCGACGACGGCAACCCTGACGGCAACGTCGGACGCCAACGCCACACTTAGGGCACTCCTGGCCACCCCGTCGGCACCGGGTCGAGACGGCCCCTCAGCCTGATCACCACACCTGAAAAGCGGAAGGTCGGCAGTTCGACCCTGCCCCTGACCACCAGTCTCGAACAGCCAAGATGCCCCGTAGCGATCACCGCTCCGGGGCGTTTTTGTATCCGCTGACGGCAACGTCCCCGAGCGTGTGCTCACATGGATACTGACATCCACGGGTTCACCCGAACACGGCAACGCCCCGGAGCGGATGAGCTCACGGGGCGTTGCGGCGGAGTGACGATCAGCTGAGGCGGTCTCCCAGCTTTCCGAGAGCAGGCCGCGCACGTAGGCGGTTGTGGTCGACGTGGTTCGACGCGGGCGAACCGGCCGGCGATCCGGCTGAGGATACCATCCAGGGGGCAGGGCCTACGCTGTCGGCCACGGTTATTGCGTGATCTTCGGTTGCCTTCCTCGGTGAGGATGCCACCATGTTCGACATCGCGATGGCCGGGGCGGGCAGGCCACAATCCCCGGTGGGTGAAGGCCATCCCGGCCGCGAGGCTGGAAGACTATTTGAGAGGTCAACTTCATGACGCCACGGACCAGCGACTTCCAACTTCTGGACCATTGCCTCACCGACGCGGAATTCAGTGAGTTGCCGGGCTTTTACCGTAACAAGGTGCGGGATGCCTACCAACTGCCGGATCGGCGACGTCTGTTGATTTCAACTGACCGTCAATCTGCGTTCGATCAGGTTTTGGCCGCTGTGCCGCATAAAGGCCAGGTACTGACCCAAACGGCACGCTATTGGTTTGATCAGACCGAAGATGTTTGTCCGAACCATGTAATTTCTTACCCGGACCCGAACATCGTCATGGTCAAAGACCTCGACATGCTGCCGATCGAGATCGTAGTGCGATCCTACCTGACAGGTTCTACCAATACCAGCCTTTGGTCGATGTATGATCAAGGTAACAGAGTGCTATACGGTCATGAATTCCCAGAAGGCCTGAAGAAGAATCAGCAATTGGTCGAAGCGATCGTAACGCCGACAACGAAACCCGCTCAAGGAGGGCATGACGCGCCCATCACGGAATCGGAAATCCTCGAAACCCAGCTCGTAACGCCCGCGCAATGGTACGAGTTGGTGGAAAGAAGTCTGGCACTATTCGCACGCGGGCAAGAGTTGGCAGCCAAGAAGGGGCTTATCCTAGTAGATACCAAATATGAGTTCGGTCTTGATGAAAATGGCGCCATCGTGGTCGCCGACGAAATTCATACCCCGGACTCCAGTCGCTTCTGGATTGCTGAAACCTATCAAGAAAAGTTTGAATCCGGCGAAGAGCCATACAGTTTGGATAAGGAATTCCTGCGTTTGTGGATCGTTGGTCAATGCGATCCCTACAAGGACCCGATTCCGCAGATCCCCGCCGAGACTTTGATAGAGTTCAGCAACAAATATATCGCCTTGTTCGAACGGTTGACTGGTCTGGAATTTGAGAAACCCGACCCGCTGGTCTCCATGCGTGCTCGTATCCGGGAAGCGCTGGCCAAGGAACTGCCCGAGTATTTCTGACCGGTACGGCTTTTGTCTCAGACGGTTTGGACGGCGTCCACAAAGAGCTGTGATCCAGTGACGATCGCCCAACTTCGGTCCTCGCTTATTGGGCTGGGGCGATCGGCTCACGGACTGACTGCGTCGGCCCTTGCCGCCGGTTGTCCGGAACCTACGGCGTGTGCGTACCGTAGCCACGATCGTCCGGTCTAAGACTAGAAGGTGGCCGGTGCCATGGATCTTGCGCGTCCGGTGGACAGGCTGCGTGCGGAACCGCATGGCCAGGTCGGTGTTGCGCGGTTCACTGAGGTGATCTCAGCGAAATAGTTCGGGCGATTGGGATTTCTTGGACGCCACCTGTGGCGTTCCGGGCCTTTCGGGAGGAGTCACCGAAGGCCGGAAACAGACGTGGAGCCCCCGGTAGAAGAGCGCTCACCACAAGAACGCTCAAGGCCGAATGGCTCCACGTGATTGCTCATCGTGCCACGCTCGACGTCTTCCGCGCACTCGTTCAGTACGTCGCGCGACTCCTGCACCAAGAACGCCGACTGCGTGGCACCCCGCAAGGTAGCCGGGCCTTGAGCCCGTTCCGGCAGGCGGTCATGGTGGTGCGCTGGTTCCGCGGCGAGCACGATGTTCCCAAGCTCGGCCGTGACCATCGCGTCTCCCGGGCCACCGCCTACCGCTACATCCACGAAGGCATCGCAGTTCTCGCAGCTCAAGCGCCGAATCTGCATCAAGCACTCGACCGCGCCCAAGCCGAAGGACTGGCGTATGTGATCCTGGACGGCACCCTGATCCCGATCGATCGCTGCGCCGAGCAGACCATCAGCGTCAAGGGCGAACCCATCGACGCCTGGTACTCCCGCAAGGCCCACCAGCACGCCGGTAACCTGCAAGCACTGTCGGCACCCGGTGGGCTGCCCTTGTGGATCGCCGAGGTCGAGCCCGGCTCCGTCCACGACCTGTCCGCCGCCCGCGCACAGGTGCTGGGCGCGCTGTACGCCGCAGCCGCACGTGGCCTGCCCACCCTCGCCGACAGCGGCTACGACGGCGCCGGAATCGGCATTCATACGCCGATCAGACAGCCCGAAGGAAACCAGATCCTCAGCCCGGACAACCACACCTACAACCGGCTCCTACGCGCCCTGCGCTGTCTCGGCGAACGCGGGTTCGCCCTGCTCAAAGGGCGCTGGCGGACCCTCCAGCACGTCACCGTCAGCCCCAGCAGAATCGGCGACATCGCCCGCGCGGCACTTGTCCTCACTCACTTCGAGCACGACTACCTGCCGGCAATTCGCTGAGATCACGTCAGTGGGCCCGTGACCACATCGACGACTTCACGAAACCAGCGGGCTGAACGACCTGCAAGTCGCTTGACATCACGGCTCCCATCGGAGCGTGCCCTGTTACCACGAAGGAAACATCCGGGCGGAGGCGGCGTCACCGGCCGTACCTTCAGCCGAGCACATGAGACCACCTTCATCAGCATCCACCCCCGCCGGATCGCCGCCTACGGGTATCGATCCGGACCGGCCGGGTTTCTACGGCAGAGAAATCACGCTTGAGGAGGCAGTCTTCGTTGAGTTTGACGGCAGCGGGTGATTCCAGGTTTCCGGTGTGCTCTGCGGGGTCGTCACACGGGCACTACGGCCACGACGCTTTCGAGCCCCTTGAAGTCGGCGTCGTTGCGTGTGTAGAGCGGCAGGCCTCGGGTGGAGGCCACCGCTGCGATCATCAGATCCATCCTGCGGGGCCGGGGACCGCGATCGGCGGCGATGGTGAGGGCCACCAGAGTTCCGTAGCGTGCGGCGGCGTCCCCGTCGAAAGGCAGTGGGTCGAAGTCGGCGACGGCCGCTCCCAGCTTTTCCATGCGTGCGGCCCTGACCCCGGCGTCTTTGGCCATGGCGACACCCTGGTGGAGTTCGGCGAGAGTGATCGCGGTGATCTCGGGGATGGTCGGGAGGCGTGCCGGATCGATCAGGTCCAGATCGATGTACGTGCAGGTGTCAAGAACTCCCGACTCGTCACGGTCAGTCATGATCGCGGCTCCCAGGGGTCGTCGTCGCTGCCGACGCGGTCTTCCGTACCGAAGAACTCGTCGGCCTCCTGGCGCATGAGTTCGTGGTTCACGCGCGGTAGCCGGCGGTGGCGGGCGACCAGTTCCTCCGCGGTCAGGCGCCGCCGACGGGGCAGGGGTCGCAGCTCGGCGACCTCGATGCCGTTGCGCGTGATGTGGTACACCTCGCCCGTCTCCACTGCGTCCATAACGGCTGCGGAGTTGTTGCGGAACTCGCGTTGGGTAATCGTCTTCATGGTTCCAATGTAGCTCCTTGTGTCTCAGCGTGCTACGCAAGGAGTGGCCTCTACGCTGGACCGTCAGGTTTGTCGACGGCAACCCTGACGGCAACGTCCACCGCCGCAGCCACACGCAGGGCAACGCGGACATCCTTCTGCTTCCGGCTTCCAGTAGATGGGCGGGGTGACTGCCACGCCTGAAAAGCCGAAGGTCGGCAGTTCGACCCTGCCCCTGACCACAAGACTTCACTAGCAAGAACGCCCCGAACGGATCATCGTTCGGGGCTTTTGATGTCCACTGACAGCAACAGTGACAGCAACGTCCCCGTCGCCTCATCGGCTGGTCGGCCCTTGCCGTGGTGAAGGATCGCTCTGGTCCACTTGATGGTCCGACTTGTAGATCTTGTGCAGACGCTTAGCTCCTGAATGCGGCTCGGGCCCGAAGAGGAGGCGGACATCATGTCGGCGGGTTCGGATACCGCAGGCTTCGTCGCCTACGACGATGCCGGGGGCTTCTTCCCACTCACATCCAGCCGTGTCCAGGGCGTCGAGGACGTCTGGCTGGTCGAGTCGAGCGGGGATGGCACGTTGCCAGCCGGACAGCGCGGCGGGGAGGGCAACCGTGTCACGCCAGAGGGGTATTCCGATATCGATCACAAGCCCATGGCAGATCAGGATTTCAAGGTCGTCCCAGAAGTAGAGCCGGGGCCGCCAGCGGCGAGGCTTGGAGTCGTGCTGGCGGTCGTGGAATGGCCCGACCAGGGTTTCTACCTCCGCCAAGGGCATGCCGCAGTGCAGAAGCCCGAGCCGGCCGCTCGTGGCGAATCGGACGACGAGGTCAAGAGCTTGGGCCATGCCGACAGTGAAGCAGCTCCTTCGACGATCTCTCACCTCGATGAAGAGTCCTGAGCAGCGTTACGGAGGCCACCGACCCGATAAAGGTGGTGGCCTCCGAGAGGTGCCGAGTTCGGGTCAGCCCAAGGCGTCTCCGAGTTTGCGCAGGGCGTTGCGTTTGTCGTCGAGGGAAGCGTGGGCGTAGATGGTCATGGTGACTTCGACGTCGCTGTGGCCGACGATGTCGAGGACGACCTGGGCGGTACGCCGAGGTTGAGCAGGAGCGTCACGCAGGTGTGGCGGAGGTCGTGGAAGCGCATGTCGCCGAGGCCGGCGGCCTTGCGGATCGTTCCCCAGCTTCGCCGGAGGTTGTCCGGCTCCATCGGGGTCCCGCAGCGGGAGGGGAGACGAGGCCGTGTTCCGTCCACTCCTCCCAGCGGTCGGAGCGTTCGGTGAACAGCTTCCTTCGGTGCTCCCTTAGGGTCTCCGCGCAGATAGGCGGTAGCGGGACGGTTCGCTCTGAGTCGGAGGTCTTGGGGCGGACGAATTGGAGGCGGCCCGCGACCCGCTGGAGGCTTTGGATGACTTCGAGCTTGCCGCCTTCGAGGTCGACGTCTTCCCAGCGGAGGCCGAGAAGCTCCCCACGGCGCAGGCCGAGGCAGAGGGCCAGGACGTACAGGGCGTGGAGTCGATGATCCTTTGATGCCTTGAGGACCGCACGGGCCTGAGGGACGGTCAGCCCGCGATTGACCTTGTACTTCGGTACGGGCACCTTGACGAGCTTCGCGACGTTGCGGGCGATGATCTCTTCTCGTACGGCGCACTCCACCGCGTTGCGTAGGACGGCGTGGATGGATTGCACCATGCGGGTCGAGAGCCGGGACTCGCAGCACGTTCCCGTCTTCAGAGCGCAGCACATGGGTTTGTCACGGGAGGCGTCCCAGCCGTTGCGGCAGCACTGGCATTCGGTGCGGATGCGGTTGATGAAGAGCCGGACGTCCTGGGCGTTGAGCTTGCCGAGCCGCTTCTTGCCCAGGCTGGGGATGAGGTGGAGGCGGACGACGCTCTCGTAGCCCTGGTAGGTCTTCGGGCGGCGTTCTTGGCTGACGATGTGCTTGTGCCAGTAGGTCAGGAAGTCGGCCAGCGTCCAGTTTTCGGATGAGACGAGGATGCCTTCGTCGGCCTGGCGGAGGAGCTCTGTCAGCTTCTTTCTGGCCTCTTCTTGCGTACGAGCGGAGCTCTGGACGCGTCTGACCGTCCCCGAGGTGGCTGAACGAAGGCGGCGTAGCCGTAGCGGCCATCCTTACGCGGCCAGATGCTGCCCTCACCATTGGAGCGCTTACGGATCCGGCGGGTCTATGGTGTGTTACCTGGAGAGTTGGAGATTGCTGCGCAAGGAGGCGGGAGTTTTCTGGTGCGGACGCCTGATTTCCAGTATGCGACAGTACTGTTTGCTGGCAAAGCTGAATCCCGATGTTGTCTCTCTACGCGTAGACGATAATGCAGCTTCCACCTCTGGCGACAACTGTGCTTGAAGAATATTCAATCTTTGATGCCCATTTCTGGAGGGCGTCGTGATTGTCGCATACAAGCGGGCGTGGCGAACAGTCCGTAGCTCTCGCACAATGACCATCCTTGCTGTAATCACAGGCGTTAATGCGATCGGCAATGGACTGTACACCACAATTTGTGTACTCTACTATACTTTAATGCTCGATCATTCCGTCGCCTTTGTTTCGCTGGCCCTCTTCGGGGCGATGATTCTGGCAATTTCGGCGGACCTTGTCGGAGGGCGGCTTGCGGATACGCGTGGACCGAAGGAAGTATTCCTGAGTGGACTAGCGATCTCTATGCTGGCGATGCTGGCGATGCTCCTCGCCAAAGACTCCTTTCTCTTCATTGTTGCAATCACACTCGCTGGCGTGGGCCAAGGCCTCTGTATGTCGTCGAATATTGCTCTTATTCGTCGGTCAGCAGATGCAGACCCAGTAATGGCACGCGCAACTTTGCGCTCGTTTCTAACGCTCGGCCTGGCTCTTGGAGGGCTTGTCGGCGCACTCGTTGTGGCTACCAACAACTTCTATGTGTATAGCGGCGCCATTGTAGTAAACGCAATCACATTCCTGTGCTGTTCAGTTCTCGCCGGCCTCCTACAGGTGAAGAATCCGCCAAGGGGTGACGCTGTTGAGATGGGTGATAGGTTAGCGGCAATTCGTAATGCCCGTTTTGTTGGTTTTACGGTGGTGTCGGCACTAATATCAATACATAACCACGTACTCCCCTTCGCTGTACCACTATGGATCGCCGCGTTCCATCCAGAAGTTGCATGGATTGCAGCAATCGCCATGGTGGCGAACACTGTTGTCGAGGTGACGCTTCAGGTTTACGTAAGCGATCGAATTAGGTCTGGTAGGGGTGCTGTCATAGCATTCTGTTCCGGTAGCGCGATTATCAGCTCCTCGTACATCGCACTCGCCTGGATGTCCGAGACATCTGTCGGAGTCGCGATCGTTCTTTCTCTCGGCTTTGCTGTCGTATACTCAGTCGGCGAAATGGCAATGTCTGCCGGTTCTATGGATTTGCAATTTAGAATTGCGCCAGCCGAACTTCAGGGGCAATACAGTGCCGTATTTGGAATGATGCATGGCTTTGCGTCAGCTGCGGCGCCATCGGTACTTGGCCTTATCGTCACCGTCGGTAAGCCGATAGGCTGGCTAGCGCTTGCTGCCGCGACGTGCCTTCTTTCGCCCATGGTTCTGTTTCTCACACGTCGCCACGAGTTCCGGGCAGCAGTTGCCCCTTCAGCGTCCGACAACGCGCTTACATCAAGGAACGAGTGATGAGCTGGCGATCCTTACGGTCTCAGAAGGCGGGCGTGTCGGCTCAGGACGCGGTGAGAGATCTGATGGCCCTGGGATTCATCGAGATACGTTTCACGACGCACCTCCTACGCCGGGAGTTGGCCGGTGATGATCTGAGTAGCCCGCTCAGCCACATCGAACGCATCAGGATGATCGCGAATGTTTGCCACAACCTTCCAGGCGACTTGCGTCCGACGAATGATCGCGAGCGTGAGCGGCGAGCGATGGAGAGCCTGAAGTCCCACCTTCGAGGACTTGAGCACGACGGCCAGGCAGCCCAATGGGTGCGCGCACGGCTGGACGAACTCGGATACGACTACCTGCCCCTTCTCCCAGAGCACGTGCGAGCCCGGCTCGCGTAACAGTGAGCGCCCGGAGCGACAGCTCCAAGCGCTCACAGGGGATCGGCTCGAGCCGGCGCATGTCCCGTGGTGGCACCACTGGCGCAGGAGTAGATCACGCTGATGACGGTAATCTCGGCCGGTGCCTCTCCCGGATCACGCTCTTCTCGATATTGCAGCCGAGCTGCTGCCAGGGATCTCTCTAACCGGTGCGCAGCATCGCAAGGGTCAGTTCCACGATGTCGTCGCAGTCCCCGGCGTCGCTGCTGTCCGAATCGCTCGGAGGGAGGCTGCCGCCCTCGAATTGCCGCGCCGAACGGAATTGCTCTTCCGCGTGGCTCAGCTGGATCTGCCGTTCAAGACGCCGATCCCACTCGGCCCCGTTGCGACGATCGACGGACGGACAGCCGTCGCCGTGAGCTGGATCGATGGCGCCATGCACCCCAAAGGCAGCGGTGATCCGTCGAAGCTTCGGGGTGTTCTGGAAGCGTTGGCATCGATCGATGTGGCGCTCATCGAAGACGTGTTGGACGAACCCCATGCATATGCAGGTCGAGGGCGTTGGGAGGAGCTCCTCATCGAGGAGGATGTGCCCCGGTTGCCGGCCCATCTGCGCGGGGAAGCACAACGCAGGGTGAGTGCGGCCCTGGCCCTCGAGTATGTCCCGGCCTCGCTGGTGCATGGAGACCTGGCTGCGGAGAACATGCACTGGAGCTCCGGCGGTGACTTGATCGGGATCCTGGACTGGGATCTTGCCCAGGTATTTGACCCGGCCATCGATGCCGCCTGCCTGGCTTGGCACGGGTGGCAGGCGGTGAGACAGGCCGTTGACGGCGACACTTACCGGAGAGCTCGTGTATGGGCGAGGACATTCGGCATCGAACAGGTGGGTGCCGCCATTGCCAACGGAGAGCCTCCCAGCGTCATTGAGCGGTACGTGGAGTCGACGGTGAAGTGGCTCGAACAAGATCTTGGGCAGGTCATCTAGGCGGAAACCGTGAGCGTCGCCGGCATCTGCGGGGCCAGCTCTCGCAACTGCCGGTTGTAGACGGTCCGGGAGGGCAACCCCGGGAACAGATGACCGATCCGGGCCGCCGCCGTCCGCAGCCAGTAACGTTCCTGATCGCAACGCAACAGAACGTGCGCCACCGCCACGACCACCGCCTCGGCCGAGGTCAGTACTTCACATCGACATCTAGCTGATGATCTTCTCGCGGTGGACCCACTCGACCAATTGCGGGTCGGCGAGTTCCTGGACCCGGTCCCGGTATCGCCGCAGGTCGTCCGCGTCGAGCAACTCGCGCCACTGTCCGCTTATGCCTCGGTGGAAGAACTGTTCGCGATCGTTCCACACCCTGCCGTCGGGTGCCAGTTCGTCCGCCCGTCTCCGCATCTCGCCGAAGCCTGCCGCCTTGACCAGCTCCGGCCACTTCTTCTCGGGAATCTCGATGCCGAGTCGGGCCGCGAGCTTGCGCATCGTGCCTTCGAGATCGTCCTTCATCTCCTGGTAGTGGAGGAGTATGACGTTGGGCTGATCGCGCATCTGCCAGAAGGTGGAGAGGTGGTGCAGCATTCCCGGAAGGCCGGGCATTTCTTCGGGGCCGTCGACCCAGAGCCAGAACCGGTCGCGGGCCGATTCGGGCGGCTCGGGCAGCGGACCGGGCGGCGGACCACCGGCTTCCTCCGCCCCGACGGCTGCGGCGCGGAGCGTCATCAGGGTGGGGAAGTTGGTGTTGGCCAGGTGGTTGTCCCAGGAGATCGCGACATCTCGCGGGTCTCGCCCGACGGTGATGTAGGTGACCCGTTCGTCGTACGGGAGGCCGTCGAGCGGGGTGTGCGTCTTCATGAACCGACGGTGCCGCTGCGCGGACAGTTCGGCCACGATTTCCTCGCGCGGGTGGAGGAGAGAGTCGGGCCAAGGCGACATAGCGTTGAGCGGCCGGGAGAAGTCGGTCGATTGAAAGATCAGCAGTGCGCAGATCATCTGCATCCACGTCGTACCGGACTTCGGGGCGGTCGAGATCACGATGTCCCCGTCCCGCAGCGCGATGTCGTCCCAGCGGGTGCTGTCCGTCAAGATGTTCCGATAACGAGCGATTGGTGGTCTCACGAAGAATTCTCCCTTTCTGTGCTGTTATTACAGGTCCGCCACGTGGGGCGGACTGCGCTGTCAACGATTGCCAGCTAGAGTGCGGGCGCGATTCTCGTCACCCGCTTCGAAGAACGGCCGCTACCTCTGCTGCGGCTGTTCACATTGCGTCACCCGGGGCCCAGAATCAACCTCCCTGCACGGTCACCGATCAGCATCGACGGGGCGTTGGTGTTGCCTGAGGTGAGGCTTGGCATGATCGCGACATAGGCCACGCGCAGACCCTGATTCCATGCACGCGCACCTTGGGGCCGACGACGGAGAGCGCGTCGTACGCCTCGTCCGCAGCGTGCGCCGGGGCCCCGGTAATGGCGAGGCAGGCGGCGGCAAGCAGAGCCGTGGCACCGACGCGGGCCTTACGAGAACCAGGGCACACCAAGGGCGCGCTGACCGGCGAAGTCAACCGGACTGGATCGCGGTGAGCATGTCGAGTCGTGCCGCGTTGCGGGCGGGCCACACGGCTGCGACGACACCGATGACAGTGGCCAGCGCGAGGACGAGCGCGATCTGGCCCCAGGGCAGGATGAGCCGGTAGGCAGGTGTGTCCGCGGTCAGGAGGCGGACACCCGCCCAGCCGAAGAAGAGGCCAAGACCGGTGCCAAGCGTTGCGCCGAACAACGAGATGACCAGCGACTCCAGGCGTACCATCCGCCTGACGCCACGACGGTCCAGGCCGATGGCGCGGAGCATGCCGATCTCGGCCGAGCGTTCGGCGATGGACATGACGAGAGTGTTGACGACGCCGAGGACGGCGACGATCACGGCCATGGCGAGCAGTCCGTACAGCAGGTACAGCATCATGGTGATGTTCTGGGCGATGGAGGTGGAGACGTCCTGCTTGCTCTGTACGAGGATCGCGGGGCTGTTTCCGAGGGCCTTCACGATCGAGTTCTTGGCCGCTCCGCTCGGGCCGTGCGCGGTCTTGACCAGGACGGACGCGGCGGTGCGGGTACGCAGGTGCGGGTCGAGGAGGCTGGTGTCGATCACGAGGCCGTGGAGCAGGTCGGTGTCCTGATAGGTGCCGCGGACGGTCACCCGGCCGTGGTTGCCGTCGGGGAAGGTGACCGGGAGTACGGTGCCGATGGTCCAGCCGTGGCCGGCGGCCGTGCCGGCGTCGACGACGGCGCCGCCCGCGCCGAAAGCGGAGAGGGAGCCGCGGGTGAACTCCGGGCGGAGCAGGTCACCGATGACGCTCGCGTCCACGCCGGTCAGGAAGGTGGGGGAGTCGGCGACGCGCGCCGGGACCTCACGCAAGGGGCTGACGGCGGTGACTCCGCCGGCTGCCTTGAGCGTGTCCTCGACCTGTACGGACAGGTCGTCGTAGTTGCCCATCCTGATGACATAGTCGGCCCTCAGGGTCGCGGTCGCCCGGGCGTCGGTGGCCTCCTGGCTGCTGGTGGCGATGACGGTGAGCCCGGTGATGATCGCGAGGCCGATGGTCAGGGCGGACGCCGTGGCGGCCGTTCGGCGGGGGTTGCGCAAGGCGTTCTCGCGGGCCAGTTTCCCGGGGGCGCCCATGCGGCGCAGCAGCGGCGTGACCGCGGCGACGAACGGGCGGGACAGCATCGGGGTGAGGACGAACACCCCGATCAGCAGCGCGCTCGCGCCCAGCCCGATGACGTACTGGCCGTCGTCGACACCCATGCCGGTGCCGGCGAGCACGGCGGCGGCGCCGGCGGCGGACAGGAAGGCGCCGACGATGGTGCGCACGGCCAGGGATTTGCTGGTGGCCTGCGCGTGCACGGCGCTGATCGCGGCTACGGGCGGAATCCTCCCGGCACGACGCGCGGGCAGCCAGGCGGCGGCCATCGTCACCAGGACGCCGACGGACAGAGACACCGCGACGGAGACAGGGGTGATCACCAGCGGTCCGTCGGGGAGGACCTGGTCGCCGGCGCCGAACAAGCCGATCAGACTGCGCAGACCGGCGCCGACGCCGATCCCGGCCACCACGCCGGCGCAGCCGGCGCCGGCTCCGATGAGGAGCGCCTCGACGAGTACGGAGCGGGTGATCTGGCGGCGTGACGCGCCGATGGCCCGCAGCAGCGCGAGATCCCTGGTTCGCTGGGCGGTGAGCATCGTGAAGGTGTTGGCGATGAGGAAGACGCCGACGAAAAGCGCGATGCCGGCGAAGACGAGGAGGGTGGATCGCAGGTCGCTGATGCTGCTTTCCACCCGTACGGCCTGGTCATGGGCGAGTGAGTCGCCGGTGAAGGTGTCGGCCCCCGCAGGCAGCACCTTCTCGACGGCCGTCTGCAGCGCCGCCTGGGACACGCCGGATGTGGCCTTGGCGGTGATTTCGTGGAATTCGTCCGGCTCGGCGAACAGCCGTTGCGCGGTGGCGGTGTCGAAGAGGGTGAGCGTGCCGCCGGCGGAGACCTCACCGTCGTCGGTGGTGAAGACGCCGACCAGCTTCTCCTTGAGGATCGGCCCGTCGACGGAGACGCGTACGGTGTCGCCCACCTCGTAGCCCGTACGCTCCGCCGACTCGGCGTCGATCATGATCTCGCCCGCGTTCTCGGGCGCCCGCCCCCGGGCCAGGGGGTATCGGGGGTCCGCACCGTCCTGGCCCGGATAGTAGTTGGCGCCGCGCGTCGACCAGCCCTGACCCGCCGGCGTGGCGTCCTTACCGGCGATGGCGGTGAAGCCGGTGACCGAACCGATCACCGTGCGGGCCTCGGGCAGCCGGGCCACGGCATGCAGAAGATCCTGGGTGAGGGCGGGGCGCGTACCCGGAGGCGCGCCCTCGGGCGCCCTGCCCGGCCTGATGGCCACGTCGACGTACTCGAAGCTCCGCTCAGAGCTCTTGCGGTACGCCTCGGCGAAGGTGTCGGTGAAGACGAGGGTGGCGCAGAGGAAGGCCACACCGAGCAGTACGGCGAGCATGGTCATCAGCAGCCGGCCCTTGTGGGCGAGGACATTGCGCAGCGACGTGCGGAACATGTGAGGTCGGTCCTGAGAGAAGTGATCGTGAGTGGATCGGGACGCGGTTCAGCCGGCGCGGTCGCCGGTGTCGAGACGCTTCATCCGTTGGAGAACGGTCTCGGCGGTCGGCACGCGCAGCTCGTCGACGACGCGGCCGTCGGCCAAGAAGATCACTCTGTCCGAGTAGGAGGCGGCGATCGGATCGTGGGTGACCATGGCGACCGTCTGGCCGAGCTCGCGTACCGAGTCGCGCAAGAAGCCCAGCACCTCCGCGCCGGATCGGGAGTCAAGGTTGCCGGTGGGCTCGTCGGCAAAGATGATCTCCGGCTGCCCGGCCAGTGCGCGAGCGACCGCGACCCGCTGTTGCTGACCGCCGGACAGCTGGGCGGGCCGGTGCTTGAGGCGATCCGCGAGGCCGACGGCGGCGATCACCCCCTCCAGCCAGGCCTGGTCCGGCCTGCGGCCGGCTATGGTCAGGGGAAGGGTGATGTTTTCCGCCGCGGTCAGCGTGGGCAGCAGGTTGAACGCCTGAAAGACGAACCCGATCCTGTCCCGGCGCAGCCGGGTGAGCTGCATGTCGTTCAGCCCGGTCAGCTCGATGTCACCGATCCGCGCCGAGCCGCCGGAGATCGTGTCCAGGCCGGCCATGCAGTGCATGAGGGTGGATTTGCCGGAGCCGGACGGTCCCATGATGGCGGTGAACTCGCCGCGCAGGAACGTGACGTTGACGCCGTTCAGGGCGACCACCCGGGTCACGCCGTGCCCGTAGACCTTCGTCAGATCCTCGGCCACGGCCGCCGCCCGGATCAACGTCGTCGCGGGCGGGGAGGCGGAGGTCGGCGTACGGCTGGAATTCATTGCGGATCACTCCAGAAATGCGGATGCCAAATGGCAGGTCGATCCTCCGCGTGAAGGCGGGTGCGGCGAATCCACCGGACGGCCGACACGGCGCGGCCGTCCACGCTGCCCGCATCAGCCGAAAGGCTGACGCGATGCCCCTCGGCAGCGCCGTAACGTGGGAAAACGTGTTTTCCGTGTTCCGGGGCCGCCCTCTCGCCCATCAGGCGCTGCTCGTCCTGGCCGCCGTCCTGGTGATCGCCGCGCTCGTGTTGGAAGGAGCTGCCACCGGCTACCTGCCCACCGCGGTGGCCACGTTCCTGACCGGGGCGCTGTGCGTCACCGCCCTGGTCGTGCCGGAGAGGCGTTACACCATGGCCGCGATCGTCGCCGTGGCCGCCTCCTGCGCGCTCACCGCCGTCAGCCTGAAGCTCACGCAACGGCCTCAGGTGACCTTCGGGGTCACGGAACTGGTCGCGCTCCTGCTGCTCATCACACGGGCCGTCCGGTGCCGGCCGTTCGTCACGGCGGCGGCGCTGGGGACCGCGGCCGCCGTCTCAGCCGTCGCGCTGCCCCTGCGGATCGAGCCGTCCCAATGGCCGAACGTGATCACGTACGCCGAGCCGGCCGTCGTGCTGGCCGTGGTGCCCGCGGTCGTCCTCGGCCTGTACCTGCGGCTGCTCGATGACGCCCGCGATCGCCGGCTGCAAAGTGACCGGCAGGCCCAGCGCATCCAGTACGCCCGGGAGCTCCACGACTTCGTGGCGCACCACGTCACCGCGATGATCGCGCAGACCAAGGCCATCCGCTTCGCCACCTCCGCCGGCCACCCACCCAGCCCCGCAGAGCTGGACGGCATGCTCGTCCAGATCGAGGAAGTCGGATCCCAGGCGATGGACTCCATGCGGGCACTGGTCTCCATCCTGCGCAACGCCGAGGAACCGGCGGTCACCAGTCCCGGCGCGGACCTCACCCAGTTGCAGGACCTGGTCCGGACGTTCTCCCGCACGGGCCCGCCCGCCGAGCTGACACTCGACCCGCGGCTCACCTCGGGATGCCTGCCGCCCGAGATCACCACCACGGTGCACCGAGTGGTGCAGGAATCCCTCACGAACATCCGCAAACACGCCACCGCGGCCGAGCATGTCACCGTCGACGTACGCGTTCAGGCTGCCGATCCGAACACGCTCCGGGCCACGGTGACCGACGACGGACGCGGCGGCAGGCACGACCGCGGCCGCCGCAGGACCACGGCCGGCGGCTACGGCCTGACCGGCCTCGCCGAGCGCGTAGAAGCGGCCGGCGGCCGTCTGAGCGCCGGGCCAGGTGAGTTCACCGGCTGGCAGGTCGTCGCCGACCTTCCCCTTCCCCGTCGGGCGGATCCGCCCGAATCGCCGGCTGGCATCATGGACGTATGACCATCCGGGTGCTCATCGCCGATGACCAGGAGATGATCCGCTCGGCGTTCCGTATGATCCTCGACTCGCAACCCGACATCCAGGTCATCGCCGAGGCGGCCGACGGCGGCGCCGCCGTCGACAGGGCACGAGCCCTGCGCCCCGACGTCTGCCTTCTCGATATCCGCATGCCCGTACTCGACGGGCTGGAGGCGACCCGGCTGTTGGCCGGCGCCGACGTCCGTGACCCCCTGCACGTCCTCATCGCCACCACGTTCGACCTCGACGAGTACGTTTACCGTGCCCTGCGCAACGGCGCCTGCGGCTTCCTCCTCAAGGACGGCTCCCCGGTCCTGCTCGCCGAGGCCGTACGCGCGGCGGCGGCGGGAAACTCCCTGATCTCTCCGTCGATCACTGTCCGCCTCCTGCAGCACATGAACCCGCCCGCACGCATCACGACCGGCCAGGCCGGGCACGCACCGGCGGCATCCGCGAGCGCCGGCCAGGACGGCTTGATCGAACCGCTGACCGAGCGGGAGCTCGACGTCGTCCGCCTCGTCGCCCGCGGACGCACCAACGAGGAGCTCGCCGCGGAGCTGTACGTCACGCTGTCCACGGTGAAGACTCACCTCGCCAAGGTGCAGCGCAAACTCGCCGCCCGCAATCGCGTCGAGATCGCCGCCTGGGCGTGGGAGAACGGCGTCTGCACCAGCCGTTAGGCCCTCGATGCCCACTACGACTCTGACGAGGACCCCGAACGGGACGAGCCTGGTTACGGTTCCGCAGAACTCTCCCCGATCCGCTGTCGGTGGCCGGCCGGGGCGAACCGGCCGCGCTGTCTCAGCCAGGCGTGCCGGTGCCTGGCCCTCGCTCTAGCCCTTCCTGACCGCCTCGCTCACCTGGGCCGGTGAGGTGCGCCAGGGGGCGCCGTGGCCCGGAAGTACCCAGGAGGCCGGCAGCCCGGCGAGCCGGTCCAGGGAGGACAGGGCCGTGGCCGGGTCGTCGGTGA
Source organism: Nonomuraea maritima (assembly GCF_900100395.1). Classification (GTDB taxonomy): domain Bacteria; phylum Actinomycetota; class Actinomycetes; order Streptosporangiales; family Streptosporangiaceae; genus Nonomuraea; species Nonomuraea maritima. Next base: position 17,323 of record NZ_FNFB01000022.1, read on the forward strand.
AGGGCGCGGGCTGCGGGCCTGAACGTCCCGTGAGGACGTGCCGCGTGGTCAGGGCGTCACCGACGAAGACCGCGTCGGCCAGCGGGACGTGTACCGCCACGCTGCCCGGTGAGTGCCCCGGCATGCCCACGATCACCGGCTTCCCGGGCAGGTTCAGGACATCGCCGTCGCCGATCTCGGTGACTTCGCTGACGTAGCGGGTGCGCAGGCCGTTCTTGCGGATGGAGTAACCGAAGAAGCCGAGCGTCGGGCCAAGGCGCATGGGGCCCAACGCGGTCTTGGGCTTTTCTCCCGTGCGGGTGCGGACCGCGTCGGCGGCATGCACGAACACCGGAACGCCGTGTTCGCTTCGCAGGCGTTCGGCGAAGCCGATGTGATCGGAGTCGCCATGGGTCAGCACAAGTCCGCGGATGTCGTCGACCGATTTGCCCAAAGAGCTGAGTTCGGCCTGCAGATCCCGCCAGTGGCCGGGCAGTCCCGCATCGATCAGGGTGATGCCCTCGTCGGTGTCGACGAGGTAGCACGCCACGACATCGTTACCGAGGCGGTGCAGGTGAGGTGCGAGCTTCATGAGCTTCCCCCAGGGTTGACGTCGACAGCTCTCGATGCTGAGAGCTCGGGCCGGATGGTGCTGCTCAGAGAGTGCATTGTTCCGTTGTGAGAGCAATGCTCTCGCGTAGAGGTGCTCCGTGTCAAGAGCGCTGCTCTCTCTTCGTGCTGTGCTACCCAGTGGGGCGACCACGAAGGTTCACCGGGTCGGGTGACACACCCGTCAGGGGATGCGCGGTGGCGGGTCTCGAAGCGTCAGCGGTGCAGAGCGGTCAGGGGCTTTCCAAGATGCGGGTCGATCCTCTGCTGAGGATCGCTTGGGCCGCCCGAAGAAGGAGGAATGCCGAAGGCCCCGGGAGGCGTCCGGGGCCTGGGGCGGTCGGGGGTTATTCGCGGGCGCCGATGGTTTCGGCGGGGTGGCCGTCGAGGGCGAGGCGGGCAGGGAAGCCGGTGGCGGCCAGTGCCAGGATCGCCGCCCCCACGACGATCAGGGCATAAGTGAGAGGGGAGATGTAGGGCAGGGCGGAGCCGGTCATGCCGCTGCTGAAGGCGGAGATGGTGATCAGGGCGGCAGCCGTGCCGAGGAGCACCGAGATGGCGACCACGGACAGGGTCTCCAGGCGGAGCATCCGCAGGATCTGGCGGCGGGTGGTGCCGACGAGGCGGAGCAGGGCGAACTCGCGGGTGCGATCGGAGGTGGCCATGGCGAGGGTGTTGCCGACCGCGATGACCGTGAACGCGATGATCAGTCCCATGGCCACGTAGTTGATCTCGGCACCGGCCTGCTCGCGCTCGGCCGCGACGGTCGCCTGATCCGCCACCATGATTCCGGGGAAGTTGCGCAGGGCCTTCGCCAGGCCCTCGGGTGAGGAGCCGGTGACGAGGACGGTGTCGCTGAGGGGGTTGTCGACGTGGGCGGCCACGAGGCTGTGGGCCAGGGTGAGGTCGCCGAAGCCGAGGTTTCTGGTGTAGGTGGCGACGACCTTCAGCGCGGCGGGGGTGCCGTCGCCGAGCGTGAGTTTGATCTGGTCGCCGACCTTGAAGCCCAGCGTTTCGCTGACCGCCACGGTGTTCTCGGCCAGGAGGTCGATCGAGCCGGAACGCACGCCGAGGTCCATGGTCTTCCCGAGGCCGGTGGGGGTGACGGCCTGGGCTCCGTGCTTGGCGAGGCCGATCCGGACCGTGGTGTGCAGGATCTCGGTGACCGCGGTGACTCCGGGCGCGTGCCGTACGGCCTCGACCGCGGTGGCGCTTACGTGGGGCCCGAGCACGTGAGCGGCGCGGGTGCCGTCGCGCTGCTGGGTGGCGACGGCGTGGCCCGTCGTGTCCTGGACGAAGAGGATCGTGCAGGTCATGGTCACCATCAGGGTGAGCGGGGCGATGACGGAGGCCAAGCGGCGGGCGCCGGTGCGGAGGTTCGCGGCGGCGAGGTAGCCGCCCGCCCCGGAGGCGCGTAGCGGCAGGGCCGGCACCGAGACGAGGATCCGTGCGATGACGGGGCCGAGCAGGGCCACGGCGACCGTCCAGAGCAGGGCCGTCAGCATCGTGACCGGGTTGGAGGCGGCCTCGGAGGAGAGCGTGGAGAGTACGATCGTGAGGGTCACGCCGCCTGCTATGCAGCCCAGCCCGGCCAGCACGCGGACCAGGGACAGGGCTGCCGGGGCCAGCGCGGCGTCGCCGAGCGCCTCGACCGGTCTGACGCGTGCCGTACGGCGGGCCGAGACGCGCGCGGCGGTCCAGGCCGCGACGACGGTGGCCAGCACGGCGGCGAAGATCGGGAACGGGCTCACGACCAGTTTCAGGTTGACCGGGATCGCGCTGAGGGCGACGAACCTCGCCTGCAACCAGAAGCCGAGTCCGAGGCCGAGGGCGGCGCCGATCGCTCCGGCGGGGAGGCTGATCAGCAGTGCCTCGGCGCCGATCATCTTCCTGATCTGCCGGGGGGTGGCGGCGACGGCCCGGAGCAGCGCGATCTCGCGAAGGCGTTGCTGGATGGAGAGCGCGAACGTCCCCACCACCACGATGATCGCGACCAGGAGCGAGGTGCCACCGAGTGCACCGCCGAGGCTGATCAGCTTGATCCGTGCCTTGTCGGCGTTGAGGAACTCCAGCGGGCCACGGGCCTCGCCCGTGTAGGCCACCGCGACGGCGCCCTTCACCTCGGCGGGCGCCTGCGCGGAAGCGTCCTTGAGCGCGGCGGTGACCTCCGTGGCGGGGAAGACGCCGATCGCGCTGACCAGGCCGGGATGACCGGCCAGGCGGCGGGCCTCGGCGGTGAGGAAGAACAGCGTGGGCTGGTTCTCCAGCGCCTGCGCGGTCACGCCGACCACCCGGTAGACGCGTGGCTCGGCGGTGGACTGGATCGTGACGCGGGAGCCCACCCGAAGGCCGGCGGCCGCGTCGGTGACGACCTCGTCGTCCGCCTTCGGCGCCCGGCCCTGGGCCACGGTGAAGGGGGTGAGAGCGGACGACTCCCAGCCGTGTCCCAGGAAGAGGGTCGATGCCATGGGGGCATCGGCCGATGGTGCGGCCGAGCTCGTGGAGGCACCTGGTTCCGCGCCCGTTCCCGAGAACACGCCGGTGATGTAGGCCGGGAAGGTCACCTCCGTAACGACCGAGGTCACACCGGGCAGCGCCCGGAGCCGGTCGGCCAGCCCGGCCGCGATCCACGCGCGCTCGGCGATGGGCTTGGCCTTGGTCTTGACCTTGTCCTCGGATTTACGGATCGTCTCCCGTACGTTCTGGTCACCGGCGACGATCACCGGGGTTCCGGCGTAACGGGCGGCGGCGATGGTGCCGCGCAGGCCGGTCTCCAGCAGCATGCCGAAGGCGCAGACGAGCGCGGCGGCGCAGAGCAGCGCCAGGAAGGCTCCGGCGAAGGAGGCCTTGCGGTGGCGCAGGTTGTGCAGGGCGAAGGAGATCATCAGACGTACGCTCCCAGCCGGGTCATACGCTCGGCGACCGCCTCGACGGTCGGGGCGGTCACGGAGTCGACGATGCGGCCGTCGGCGAGGAAGAGGACGGTGTCGGCGTAGGAGGCGGCGATCGGGTCGTGGGTGACCATCAGTACGGTCTGCCCCAGAGCGTTCACCACCTCGCGGAGCAGGGTCAGCACGTCGCGGGCCGTCATCATGTCCAGGGCGCCGGTCGGCTCGTCGCCGAAGACCACCTCGGGCCGGGCCACCAGGGCCCGCGCGATCGCGACCCGCTGCTGCTGTCCGCCGGACAGCTGCGCGGGCCGGTGGCCCAGGCGGCCGGCCAGCCCGACCCGTTCGACGATCTCCTTCAGCCAGGCTCCCTCCGGTCGCACCCCGGCCAGCCGGAGCGGCAGCGTGATGTTCTGCGCCACGGTCAGCGACGGCACCAGATTGAAGGCCTGGAACACGAACCCGATCCGCTCACGGCGCAACTCGGTCAGCTGGGTCTCGTTCATCGTCGACAGTTCCGTGTCGCCGAGCCGTACCGACCCCGAGGTCGGCTTGTCCAGGCCCGCCGCGCAGTGCAGGAACGTGCTCTTGCCCGACCCTGAGGGGCCCATCACCGCGGTGAAGCTGCCCTTCGGAATGCCGACCGTCACCTCGCGGAGGGCCGCCACCGCGCTCTGGCCCCTGCCGTACACCTTGCTCACTGCGTCCAGACACACCACGTTGTTCATGGGTATGAGTCTTTCGATCACGCGAGCACCGGCCCAGGGACGTCCTCACCTGTCAACCATGATTTCGTCATGAACTGGTACATATGAGCACATGCTCACGATTCTCCTCGCCGAAGATCAGCACGTGGTCCGGGGCGCGCTCGTCGCGCTGCTGGAGCTGGAGTCCGATCTCACCGTGGTCACCGCGGTCGGCTCCGGAGACCAGGTCCTCCCGGCTGCGCTCGAGCATCGTCCGGACGTCGCCGTGCTCGACATCGACATGCCCGTCATGGACGGCCTGGCCGCCGCGACCGCGCTGCGTGAGCGGCTACCCGAATGCCGCGTGCTGCTGCTGACCGGGAACGGAAGGCCCGGCCACCTGCGCCAGGCTCTGGCCGCCGGGGTCGGCGGCTTCCTGCTCAAGACCGCCCCGCCCGAGGAACTGATCGACGCCATCCATGCGGTCGCCGCCGGCCGGCGGGTGCTGGATCCGAAGCTCGCCGTTACCGCCTGGGACCTCGCCGACAACCCGCTCACCCCCCGCGACACCGACGTGCTCCGGCTCGTCGCGGAGGGCACCGACGCGCCCGAGATCGCCGCCCAGCTCCACCTAACCGCGGGAACCGTCCGCAACTACCTCACCGCGATCGTGGCCAAGCTCAACGCCCGCAACCGTACCGACGCGGTCCGCATCGCCAGTGAGGCGGGCTGGATCTAGCACCGCGCGCAGCTCGAACCAGCCACCATCGGATCGGGTCGTGAGCCTGCCGTCCAGGGCGGCCAGCCGGGTGGCCAGGTTGCCGATGCCCGAACCCGGCTTCTTTTTCACGGCGGGCGCCCCGTCGTTGGCCACGCCGAGCCCATCGGACGTGGTCTTGATGACGCAGCGCCGGGCGGAGCTGTGGCGCAGGACGTTGGTCACGGCCTCGCGGAGCACGGCGCTCAGCACGGTGGCCACCTGCGGAGGCAGGCGGTCGTGGGAGAGGTCGAGCTCCACCTCGATCCCCGCGGCGGCCAGCACCGACCTGGCCGACTCCGCCTCGACCTCCAGTGACAGCTCCCACCCGTCCCCCGATACGCCGCGCATGTCGGCCACCGCTCGCTCGGCCATCTCGACGACGTCGGCCAGCTCGGCCCTGGCCCGAGCCGGGTCCCGGCCGGCGAGACGGCGGGCGAGCTCGCATTTGAGGAGGATCGCGGCAAGACTGTGGCCGAGGAGATCGTGCAGGTCCCTGGCGGTCCTGAGCCTTTCCTGGACGACGGCCGCGCTCGCCAGCCGTTCCCTGGCGGTCTGGAGCTCCTTGACCAGCCGGGCCAGCGTGCCCAGGCCGTACATGACCAGCCCGGTCACCAGCGTGCTGACCGTGAGGTTGACGATCACTGCGGGGGCGAGACCCGCGCTCACGCCGATCCCCGCCACGCTGCCCATGACCCCCACGACCATCGGCCACGCCGCCACCGGGGAGAAGGCCAGCAGCAACGGCCCGGCCAGGAATCCCGCCACCACCGACCAGCCCGACCCGAACGCGAGTATCGGCAGGTAGGTCAGCACGGCCATCGCCGCCAAGTTCCACGGATGCCGTCCCCTCACCGACCTGAGCTGCAGGAAGACGATCGCTGCCAGGCACGCCGCGCCCGGAACCAGCGTCTCCACCGTCATCTGCAGCAGTGCCTTCACGCAGAAGCCCACCAGCACGGCCACCAGCAACCCCACCGACAGCCGGTACGCCGAGTCCGCGTCGCTCACCGTGCTGAGGCGCCCGAGGTCGAGGCGCCAGAAACCGCCGCTGAGACGCCCGGCGACACCCACGCCGCTACCCGTCCCACCTGGCGCACCCGCCACCGGGCTCCCCGTGCCGGCCGATACCGGCCGGGCGGGCGGGGTTTTGGGAACACGGGCGTCGATGGTGAGGCGGCCGTCGGGGGCGAGATCGAGGGCGAGGTTCCCGTGGGCGGCGACGATGCGAAATTGGGCCTCCGAAAGCGCGTCGGCGGCTTGGGCGGCGGTGCGAGGAGCGTCATGGGTGATGCGGAGCCGTACGGAATCCTCGGATTCGGAGGTCTCGATGAGGCAGTGGCGGGCGGTGCCGTACCGCACGGCATCGGCGACCGCATCGCGCAGCGCCGCAGCGAGCAGGGCCCCGGTCGGGCCGAGGGGCTCGGTGTGGCCGACGTGGACCTCGACCTCGACCCCGGCCGCGAGAAGGAGGGCGCGGGCGGAGGCGGTGTCGGGGGCCAAGGAGAGAGAGCGGTAGTCGACGGCGGCGGCGCGGGCGTCGGCCAGGGCCTGCCTGGCGACGGCCAGGACCTCGCCGAGCATCTCGGGCCTTTCCGGATCGAGCCTGCCGATGACCGCCAGGCTCTGGCCGACGCCGGCGTTCAGCTCGGCGGCGATCTGCAGCCGCTCTTCGGCCACGGCCGCCATGGCCAGCTCGAGTCGTGCCGCGAACAGCTCGTCCACCAGCTCGATCATCCGGGCCAGCCCGTAGATCACCAGGGCGATCAGCAGCGTGGTGATCGTGGCGTCCAATGACAGCGAGACGACCCCGGCGGCCGCCACGATGAGCACCGCCGCGGGCCAGGCGGCGGTCAGCAGCAGCGACCCGGCCACGAAGCCGAGCATTCCCACCGATATCCCGAAGCCGAGCACGCCCAGACAGCCCAGAGCGGCCTGCGTCGCGAGCAGCCACCACGGCCGCGCGCCCGGCAGGACATAGGCGACCTGGACCAGGAAGGCGGCCACCGCGGTCAGTACCGGCGCGGGCGCGGGCAACTCCGCGAGCACGTAGATACTGGCGAACCCGCCGAGGACGGCGATGACCACCATCCGGGCGAGGCGTGGAAACAGGTCAATGCGATCCATATGCCGATATCTTTTCAACAACGGCCGATAAGTGGCGAAACCGGCGACAACGCCGCGTCAGTCGCCCGATAGATCACCCCATGATCTCCAATGACAGCAACGTCACCAGTTCGGGCTGGGAGAGGAACAGCGCGTGGCTGGGCCGCTTTCCGGCCTGACGCACTCCCCTGCGGCGACGGCCCTGCAAGGCGCCCTGACCTGTGCTGTCCGTCGGTGATGGTGGCGAGCGAAGTGAGGGCCTCGTCGATGGCGTGGGGGTGATGTCGCCGTAGTCGAGGGGGTCTGCGTCAGGGGTGAGCTGGTAGCGGGTGATCGAGTCGAACGCTGTCCAGCCGGGACTCCATTGACGAGGGGCCATTTCGGGGGGTCGAAGCCTCCGGCCAACCTGAAGATCTGACTTCGCGGCCTGTTGTGAGGGTTCCGCGGCTGTATGGCAAAAGGCCGGCGCAAGATAGTTGACATCAACTAGTTGGTTATGGATAGTCGGAATCAACTAAGGAGATGGGAAGATCGTGGTCAAGCGACGCAAGGTGTCCAATCCGCTGGCTCTGGCCGTGCTCGTCTATCTGATGGCCGAGCCGATGCACACGTACGAACTCGGGCGGCGACTTCAGCAGCACGGCAAGGACCGCAGCATCAAGTACAACCGCGGATCCCTGTACATGGTCGTCGAGCAACTGTGCAAGGCCGGGTTCGTCGCGGAGCGAGAGACCGTGCGTGACACGCAGCGCCCGGAACGCACCATCTACGGGATCACCGAAGCGGGCCGGGACGAGCTCTATGACTGGATGCGCGCGCTGGTCGCCGTCCCGTACGAGGAGTACCCGCACTTCGGGGTCGCCCTGTCGCTACTGGCTGTGCTCGCCCCGGCGGAGGCGACCGAGCTGCTCGGCCGGCGCCTCGCGACCCTCGGCGAGCAGGCCGAGGAGACACGGGGCGTGCTGCGGCAGGCCGTCGAGGACGACGTGCCGTGGGTGTTCCTGGCCGAGGAGCGGTACCGGCTCTCGCTGGTGGAGGCCGAGATCCGTTTCGTCACCGATCTCATCGAGTCCCTGAAGGACCCCGCCTACGAGCGGACCTGGCAACGGATGAAGGAGAGCATGACATGAGCAAGGTGAGGACGGCACTGGTCATCGGTGGCGGCGTCGCGGGCCCGGTCGCGGGGATGGCCCTGCGCAAGGCAGGCGTCGATGCCACCGTCTACGAGGCGTACCTCTCCACGGCCGACGGCGTCGGCGGCTCGCTCGGCCTGGCGCCGAACGGCCTCTCGGCGTTGGAGATCGTCGGAGTCGCCGGCGCGGTGCGGGCATTCGCCCGGCCGATGCCCCGCTCGGTCATGGCCGTCGGCCGCAAACGGCTCGACACGATCCCCACGCTGCCCGGCCTTCCGCCGTTGCAGCTCATCTGGCGCGCCGACCTCCACCGCGCACTGTACGACCACGCGGTCGCGCAGGGCGTACGGGTCGAGCACGGTAAGCGCCTGGTCGGAGCCGAGGAGAGCGAGTCAGGGGTCACGGCGCGGTTCGCCGACGGGACCACGGCCACGGCCGACATCCTGGTAGGAGCGGACGGCATCCGGTCCACGGTCCGCACGCTGATCGACCCGAACGCGCCGGGCCCGACCCCCACCGGGCTGCTCGGCTTCGAGGCCGTCGCGGACTTGGACCTGCCACAGGACGAGGGGACGATCACCTACGCCTTCGGCAGGCGCGGCTTCTACCTGTTCCGCCCGCACCCCGACGGCGGGGCCGAGTGGGGCGCCAACCTGCCCGCCGACACACCCATGACCCTGACCGAGGCCCGGCGGATCCCGAACGAGGAGTGGCTGCGCAGGTTGCGGGACTACCACGCCGAGGACAACCCCGGCGCCGAGCTGATCCGGCGCACCGATCCGGACCGGCTCCAGGTGCTCGGGTCGCTGCACATGATGCTGAAGGTGCCGCGCTGGCACAGCGACCGGATGGTCCTGGTCGGCGACGCCGTCCACGCGCCGTCCAACAGCTCAGGACAGGGCGCGTCGCTGGCCGTCGAGAGCGCCGTCCAGCTCGCCCGTTGCGTGCGCGACCTGCCCGACGCTTCCTCCGCGTTCGCCGCGTACGAGCGCATGCGCCGTCCCCGGGTGGAAAGGGTGGCCGCCCGCGCGGCCAGGATCAACAGCAGCAAGGCGGCCGGGCCACTGTCCAGAGCCCTGATGCCGTTGCTGATGCCGATCATGTTGAGGACGGTCATGCACCCCGAGCGGGCCTTCGGCGTCGAACAGCGCTACGTGATCGACTGGGACGAGTCGGTCGCCGACGGCCCACGCCCCGCCTGAGAGCCCTCGAAGCGGAGTCGACGAGTGGGTCTCGACGGCGTAACCACTGGCCTGGAGGGTGAACAGGCGGGCGTATTCGCCGCCTGATGCCATGAGTGCGGCGTGGGTGCCCCCTCCGACAGCACCACGATGAGGTCGGCGTCCTTGACCGCGCTCAGCCGGTGCCGCCGCGGTGGATCAGCAGGGTGTGCGTGTGACCGCCGGCATCGGAACTGTCTTGCGTTGCGGCGTGCCGAAGGTCGTAGGGTCGCTTGGCCTGCTGCTGTCGGCTCCGCGGGCCAGACAGTTCGTGCCCGCCGACGGTGACGCGGCCGAGCTGCTCGTCGGTGTGGAGATGGCCGATGCGGCCCGGCGACCGAATCGCCAGGCCTTCGTGGACGAAGTCCTGGCGTTGATTCCCGTCGAGGAGTACACGACGGATGTCGCCAGCGTTCATGCTCGTCTCATGGCGCATGTCCGAGGAGAAGGTCAATCTCGGGGAGCGTACGATCTGCTGATCGCAGCGACGGCCGCTGCCACTGCGAGAACAGTGATCACGATGGACGCCTCGGCCGCCTTCGATGACCTTCCAGGCGTCCGCGCACAGGTGGTTCCTCGCTGAGCGACGACGGCAACCCTGACGGCAGGGACCGTGTCATGCAGGACTGCCATGCCGATCCCACAGCACGGTCGTCTTCCATATGTGCCGGAGTCACCGGTTCGCCGGCTCCCGTTTCCTGTTCCATGGCGGTGATCCAAGCAGCGGGTTGCCGTGCTGATCACACAACCGAGCTGTCGCTACGCGGCGGGGGCGACAGCAGGAGCTGCCGGTCCTGTCGGTGATGGGCCTGGGCACCTTCTGCAGCTACGGGATGGGAGCGCCCTTTTGCGGTTCGGGAGGAGCCGAGGGGCCGCGTCCCAAGGCGCGTGACGAGCGGGTGAGCCAGGCAGGGAGGGCGAGGACCGCGATCGCGGCGGCGAGTACGGGCAGCGCGACAATCAGCGTGGCGATCGCCGGCCATGGAGTTTCGAAGGGTGCTCGTGGAGGCGTTTCCCAGCTGACCGAGATCGTCATGGGCCATATCAGGCACAGGCCGACGACGCACCCGGCGATGGCGCCGATCGCCGTTCCACATGCCGCGCTGAGGGCTGCTCGGCAGGCGAGGAGGAATCGCGGAGTCACGGCGGAGCCGCCGCTCATCCGTAGCAAGACGCGTTGCGAACCGGCCGAGCGGGTTGCGAGCAGCGCGCCCGAGAGAGCCATGAGAATCGCTGCCGCGACGACGTACCACCATGCAGTCGGAGCCTGATATCCCTGCTCAAGGTAGGTGTAGGCGGTTCCGGTCAAGCGGCGGTCGAGTCGCTCTTGCTCGTCCGCCGAAACGCGATAGTGCGAAGGGTCGATGATGAACTCCTCGGGCTCCGGCCGGAGACCAAGGGCCTGCACTGCATCGCGGGGAACGAAAAGCCTGCCGAAATGAGGATCATGGGATTCGACAGTGATCGCCGGGATGGATGTGACGGTGGCGGAGCCGTCGGTCGCGAACCGGGGAACGCTCAGCTCCACCGAGGTGATTTCCTCCCCGTCAGGCGAGACCAGCACGGCTGTGTCCTCGCGATAAGGCGTGGACGGGTTCCCGGTGAGGTAGCGCAGCAGTGCCTGGTCGCCGATGTAGGCTCCCGGCCACGATGAGGAGCGGTCGGAGGTCGTTACACCAAAACTCGGCCCGCCCGCATGACCACTTTCCACGATGGGTACGCCGCCGGGCAATTCCTGCTGAACGGTCGCCCGAACGGTGGCCGCCTGTTCTGCGGAAAAGCCCGCCACGACGAGTGCGCCTAATCGGGCATCCGGGTAGTAGTTCGCTCTTCCCTGCGACGTCACGGCGGGGATGATGATCAGTAAAGCTGTTGCCATGGCGACCGCGACCATCGTCGTCGCTACTCCTGCGGCAGTTCGGCGGGACTCACGACCTACGTGGCGAGCGGCCAGCCGAAACGCTCGCGGCAGACGTACGGCGTTTCGCCTGAGCGTTACCAGCAGCCATGGGACGACGGGGCTCAACCCGAAAATCAACAGCGATCCGCTGTAGATGCCTCCCAGGACGCCCAGCGCCGACCTGGCGTCGTCATAGTGAGTGTCTTCGCGCGTGGACCATGCGATGAGCACAAGCGCCGCCATGCCGACGCTTGTCGCGGCTGCTCCCCAGATCAAGGGGGGCGCACTCATCCGATCTTGTCGACCGCGAGGGGCCGATCTCGCTGCGAAGATTATTGCACCGCAGGCAAATGCTGTTGGGAGACAGAAAACTATTAAGACGACGACGATCATGATCGTGGATCATACGGAGAAATGGCATGCAGTAACGGGGCAACATCGTGGAAACGGCGGGGCTCCCCGTGACAAGGCTACGTAGGCCGCCGTCGGCTCCCGTGTCGATCTCCGGCGGAGTGGACGGCCTTTGAGCTGCGCTTTCAGACGTATCTGCTGCGACACGGCGGCATGAACCAGCGTAGGCCGCGTGTCGACGTCAAGTGACGAGGCTGTCTCCCGCCCATACCGGCATGTGTTATTCGCTGACGCGGACACCGATGACAGCTTCGGACGACCGTCGAGATCCGCGGGAAGCGGAGACGGTCATCATGTGGATGAGCACGGCGAACATGCTCGCATTCCTCGTACAGGGCGCGGCCGGTGGCGTCCTAGTCGGGCTTCGAGTGGTTACCGGTGACGTCCGTGCCGAGCATGCCTGTGAGCAGTTCGCGTACGGCCTGTTCGAGGTCTTCTCGTGTGGGTGTGGTGCCTGCGCCCGCGACCGCGTCGAACAGCAGGCCCTCGGCGAACGCCACCAGCGTGCGTCCGTGCCGTACCGGGTCTTGGGAGCCCAGGGCGGCCAGTATGGCGACGGCGGGGTCGCGGAAGCGGCGGCCCGCCCGGTCGTAGATGGCGCGCAGCTCCGGTCGTCTGGTGGCCTCCAGCGCCAGCTCGTAGCGGGCGAGCATGCCGACGCGGTCGCCGAGCCGGAGGTGCAGCGCCCCGGCCAGCAGGGCGGACAGTGCCGTCAGGTCGCGGCCCCCCTCGTACGCGCTCTCGTACGCCCCCGCCACTACCTCCCACTCCAGCGTGGTCAGCCGGGCCAGCGTCAGCTCCAGCAGCGCCGCCCGGGTGCGGGCCAGGTTGGAGGTGGATCCGGGCGGCAGGCCCGCGGCCTCGTCGACGGCCCGGTGGGTCAGGCCGCGCATACCCCGTTCGGCGAGCAGGGCGATGGCCGCGTCCGCCACGACGTCTGAGCGCTTCACGAAACCTGATACTACAGGGGTAGTGCAACCCAACTACGGGCGTAGTAGTGTGCGACTACAGACGTAGTGAAAGGGGCGGCGATGGCCAGAGCCGTGGTGATCGGTGGCGGTGTCGGCGGGCTGAGCGCCGGTGTCGCGCTGCTGCGCAAAGGATGGGACGTGACCGTGCTGGAACGGGCGCCCGCCGTCGAACCCGTCGGCTCCGGCCTGGCGATCGCCGCCAACGCGCTGAAGGCCCTCGACGCCCTCGGGCTCGGTGACCGCGTCCGCGCCCTCGCCCACGCCGAGGGGCCGATGGCCCTGCGCAGGGCCGACGGGCGCCTGCTGACGGGCACCACGGAGGAGGCGGCGGACAGCGCGTACGGCGACTCTGTGGTGGTGATGCTGCGGGCCACGCTGCTCGACATCCTCGCGGACGCGCTCGCCGCGGCGAGCGGGCCCGGCTGCCTGCGCCTGGACGCGACCGTCACGGAGGTGGACGCGGAGCGCGGCGTCGTACGGACCGCGGCGGGCGACCTGGAGGCCGACCTGGTCGTGGCGGCCGACGGCATCCACTCGCTCACCCGGCGCGCGCTCTTCCCCGGCCACCCGGGCCCGGTGTACGCGGGGGTGACGGTCTGGCGCGCCCTCGTCCCGCTCGAAGACGTACGGCTGGGCGACCCGTCGCGGGTGCCGAGATCGGAGAGTTGGGGGAGGGGTGCCGTCTTCGGCATCCAGTTGCTGGCCGGCGATGTGGTCTACCTCTACGCCACCGACGTCGCCCCACCCGGCGGCGCCGCCGCGGACGAGCGTGAGGAACTGCTGCGCAGGTTCGGCGGCTGGCACGAGCCCATCCCCGCGCTGCTGCGGGCGGCCGACCCGGCGCGGATCATCCGGGGCGACATCTACTCCCACACCACGCCGCTGCCCGCCTACCACCGGGACAAGGTGGCGCTGGTCGGCGACGCGGCCCACGCGATGACGCCCAACCTCGGGCAGGGCGCCTGCCAGGCGATCGAGGACGCGGTCGTGCTGGGCCACCTGGCCGATCCCTCCCGCCCCGGCGGCGGCCTGGCCGCCTACAGCGCGGCCAGGACAGAGCGGACGACCCGGATCGTCCGGCGCTCGATGACGCTGTGCCGGATGTCCCGGTTGCGCAACCCGGTCGCCGTGTGGCTGCGGGACTCGGCGGTGGCGGCGGTGGGGCGGCTCAGCCCGGATCTGATGCTGCGATCGATGGACGAGGTGCTGCGGTGGCGTCCGCCGGCGGAGGCTGTGCCCTCCAGAGGGCCACGCGACGGTCGATGACCGGACGTCGACCGCGTATCCGGCGGCATGAAAGAGCCGCGCTAGCATGCGGCGATGGATTGGGGTGCCTTCGAGAGGGCATGGCATGACAGCGGATGCCGCGTCCTGAGTGACCTTGCGGCGGCGTGTCCTGGCGAGCGGCTGTACAGCGCTGCGTTTCATCTCTTCTACATGGACGACGCCACGATCCTTCCGCCCGCCCTGGCCGCCAACACCGAGGCTGCGGTGCACGAGGACGACGGGTACTCGACGCGGTTCACCCCGCCGGAGTGGCGGTGGGACGTCCTGGACGCCGCCGGCGATGCGATGGCGCCGTGGTATCACCACCTCACTGAGGAGTACCTGGCACCTGCTGCCGGCGAGGCCGATGCCGCGATGCAGGCACTCGAGGCGGCGCACGACACCGCGATGGCCAACGTCTGTAAAGCGATCACCACGACGGCACGCCGGGGCAACATCGACGGCTCGCTTCCTGGCGAGTTCGTCGTCGTCATCCTCGAAGGGCAACGCGGGGACGAGGAGGCCGACCTGATTCGGAGAAGCGTCGACCCGCGGATCCTGCCGACAGTCCCCGGATTGGGCGAGTACCTGCGGCAACTCGAGGAGACCTGAGCGCTCACGGGGTTGACGTAGAGCTGTGGGCCATCGGGAACCTGATCACGTGGTCACCGACGTACGCAGGTCATCGAGGTTCTGGAGGGTCTCCGCCGACTGCGTGGAGCGCTTCGATGTACCCGCTGCCGACGTCGAACCGGGTGATGTCCGCTGTCTTGTTCGTGGAGCATGTGTGTGCCCAGTCCGCCGCAGGGCCGATCTCCTGCAGGCGCAATCGCTTCTTTCCGGTGATCCCGCGCGCTCGGCCGATGTGGCAGACATCGGGGTCGATCTTTTCGATGTAGACCCCTATGAGGGGAAACGCTGTGGTCAGCGTCTTGATCAAGCCTTTGGTGGAGTCGAGGTCGATGGATGGCAGGGGCTGGAAGTGCTCCCCGCGCAAGGCGATGGCACGATGGGCCGTCATCGCGCCTTTCCATCCCGAGTGAGTCGCGTGCTCGATGTCGCGGAGGCGTACGGCCGAGTAGCCGTCGAGACGGAGTGCGTCGGAGACGGTGTTCAGCAGCACCCACTTGTCACCGACGCCCACCACGTAAGCGTCGAGTCGATCCGCATCGTCGATTCCACGGATGACCCTCACCGGTAGACCGGAACTTCCTGCTCTCCTCAGGTCCTTGAGAGCCGTCCCTTCAGCCATGGTTCCGGATCATGCCAGTCCGCATGCTGTTGCTCATCTGGTTCACGGGCCGTCCTGGACGGTCCTGAGGCGAGCGGAGAGCGTTGCAATGCGAAGCCGTCCGGCGCCTTCAATCCGTGTGGTGATTCGCGGGGCTGTGCCGACTTCCGCGATCAGGGGGGGTGGGCCCGGTGCTGCTCGTTCCTGAAGGGGATGGTGGTGGTCAGCTCGGCCAGGCGGAACCCATGACGCGCTCGACCATGCCGACGTGACGGAAACCGGGGATGAGGTGCATCAACACGCCCGCGCTTATGGTGCCGTAGGTGGTGTCCGGGCGGTCTCTGGTTCCTTCGAGAAGGGCCTGCAGGAACCCGTTCTTGAAGTCGCCGCGCGGATGAACGGCGGTGATCTCGTCCACCAGGCCACGATCCAGCTTGTCCAGGCCCGCGCCCACCACGTCGGTCAGCACACCGTGGTACGTGGCGGCGATCTCCGGGCCCATCCGGCCGGGAATCGCCGGCGTGCTGTGCAGCGCGACCGCCTCCCAGACCACGTCGGCGGCCGTGGCCGGAAAACCGCGGTCGAGCAGGAACTTGCGTGCGTGGTCGGCGCCGTCGAGCTCGAAGCGCTGCTCCACCTCGGAGAAGGGCACCTGGAGGCCGAGGTCGTGGAAGATGGCGGCCAGGTAGAGCAGCTCGGGGTCCGGCCGCAGCCCGACTTCGCGAGCGTGCAGAGCGCCGAAGAAGAAGACGCGCCGGGAGTGATGGAAGATGAGGGGGCTGGTCATCTCCCGGATGCGGCGGGTGGCTTCGGCGACCGCTTCTGTCTCGGGAACCTCCACCCCTGCGATGGTTTCGCTCATGAGCTGCGCCCTTCCGTAGTCCTTTCGGTCTTCTGTGACGGCCTCAGGCCGTGGGTTCGACTCGGACGGGGTGGGACAGCACCGCGTGATAGCAGTAGCCCAGGTCGTTCCATGGGACGGTGTCGGGCTGGGTGCGGCCCTGGTCGTCGGTGGCGCGTACCTGGATGGTGTGATCGCCGGGTTCCGGATCCCAGCCGAACTGCCAGCGTACCCACGCGCCCTGGATCTCCGGGGGAGTCAGGGTCGCCTCCTGCCAGGGACCCTCGTCGATGCGGTACTCGACCGCCGTGACCCGGTTCTCTCCCGCGTACGCACGCCCCCGGACAACCTGCGGCACCGGACGCAGCAGCGCCGGCCAGGGCAGTTCCACCAGACCGGCCACCGGGATGGCCGTGATCGGCACACCGAGTGAGGGCGCCTGGGCAGGGTAGTCCGGGCCGATCAGTACGTAGTCCTCGGTGTTCCACGGGACGTACAGCGGATGTTCTGAGACTTCGATCCGGCCCACCCACTTGATGCTGGCGGCGCCGAGCCAGCCGGACACCACGACCCGAGCGGGATACCCGTGATCGAGCGGCAGCGTCTCGCCGTTCATGGTCAGCGCGAGCACGGTGTCGTCGGCAAGCGCCTTGGTCAGCGGCATGGGACGACGGGTCTGGATCGCGTCGAGCGCCTGCGGCATGACCTCGCGGGCTCCCGGGGTGATCCCCACCGGTTCGAGCAGGTCGCGCAGCCGGACGCCGGTCCATTCTGCGGTGCCGATCGCGCCGCGTCCCCACTGGGTTCCCTTGAACTCGCGTCCGTACGCCTCGCCGAACAGGACGCGGCGGTTGCCGGCGCACTCGAGGGTCCGGACCACGGTGACCAGCGGGAAGCGCTCCCACAGATCGGCGTAGGTGTAGGTGAGCGGCTCTCGCACCCCACTTCCTTCGATCCTGAGCGACCAACTCGCCGCGTCCAGATGAGGGGTCGGCGCGTGGCTGCGCAGGAAGAAACGGTCGATCGGGGTGATGTAGCCGGGCATGCGGTCCGGCCGGGTGCCGTAGTCGAGACCGGTCCCGGCGTCCTCCATGAGTTCGGGAGGAGTCGGCTTGACGACTTTCTCGCTGGTACGCAGGGGACCACTCAAGGTGCATCGCCTCCCACGGCTTGAGCCTCTTCTCAAGGCCCTCGCCTGGCATAACCACTCATTTCATCCTGTCAGAGCGCATTACGGCTTGCCCTGAACGGGTCGCAAAGAGGGCCCAATCGATGGACGAGCCGCCCTTCGGGCCGGACCTCGCCCTGCCCCATCGCCGCTTTGAACAAGTTGGCTCTTCGGCTTGGGGATGGCAAGGTCAGCAACGGTCGCGTGGCGGACGAGTCCCCGGCCCAGGAACGTGGTCGCGGGGGCAGCCGCTCCTTGGGACGGCGCGGAGGGGCGACGGCAGCGGCGGCTCAGCGCGGTCAACGCCAGCAGCCTGGCCAGGAACTTCGTCGCGGCCGGGATGGACGTCGTCATCGCCGACGTGCTCAACGGGGAGACGCTTCCCGTGTACCGGGTGTCGCTGGACAGTCTTCTCGTGGTGCATCTGCACGTGGCGTACGGGCATGCTCGTGATCGCGCTACCGGCCGACCCGTCTACCTCACCTCGGACGAGTTCGCCATGCTGCATCGGGAGCAGGAGTTGACGTCCGGGGTCGATCTGTGGCTGGACACCACGGAGTTGAGCGTTGAGGAGACGGCGGAGCGGTTGCTGGCGACATGGACCGGCGAATAAGGCCGTGGCACGCCACCGGTATCCCGGCGCCGTCCGCTGCCGGTCGTTCTGGGAGTTCATGACCCATCAGATCGGCAAGGCGCATTCTTGACGTGTCTTTCGCGGCCTTTCGGGTCGGCCAGGCCTCATCCAGCCGGGCCACTGGTGCCGCTGGAGCTCACCACGGGGACGGGAACATCCAGGACCGGGGTTCAGGAACGGTTCCCCACAGGTAAGTGGACTCGTTCAGCAGCTGCGGTGTCAGTGTGATGCCGGTGAGGTGCTCGGTCAGCAGGAACATGGGGCCGTCGCTGGGGTCGGCGAGTGGGGGGTAGAGGGAGTCGATCTGGTCCATGGTCTCCACTAGTTCGTCAGGGACCTCCTCTGCGTACCCTTCCTGGGCGATGAAGCAGAACCTGAGCTGGCGGTCGTCGACCCAGAAGAAGTGGTCGAGGCCCTTGACGCCGAGGGAGTGGTGGGAGACGAGGCGGGTGCCCGCCGAAAGCGGCATGATCATTTCCTCGGCGATGGTGTGCCAGTAGGGCTCGACGACGAACGCCCAGTCGCCGATGGTGGTGACGCCGAGGAACGCGCCGGGGCCGCGACCATCGGCGTTGCCCAGTGCGTCGAGCGTCTCGGGGGTGAAGTCCTCCGGCCGGCCACCGAGCCGGGTCACCACCTGTTCGGGCGTGAGGCCGTGGACGTAGGTGAAGGTGGAGCCGTCCGCCGCTTCGGTCAGCCAGGCGTACTTGTCGGGGTTCCTGATCATCGCGCCATATTGGCAGCAGCTACCGACACAACGCGGCATGGTCGGCGGGTCCACAGCTGCCGTCGGCCTGACCGTCGTCGTCGTACATGGGTGAAGTTTGGTGGCTATTATCACGCAATGGGGGATTTGTTGGTGGGTGGGGTGCCCACGGACTTCGATCTGGTGCAGGCCGTACGGCGGGGCGACGCGAGTTGTCTCGGTCTGCTGCTCGCCAGGCACCGAGCGGGAATGTACGCGGTCGCGCTGGCCATGCTGGGGCACAGCCAGGACGCCGAGGACGCCGTTCAGGAGGCGGCGTTGATCGCGCTGCGCCGTATCGGGGATGTCCGGGATCCGGACGCGGTCGGCCCGTGGCTGCGGATGGTGGTGCGCAACGTGTGCCGTGCACAGCTGCGCAAGATGTCGGCGGTGCCCGTGGCCGAACCCGCGCAAGCCCTCGCGATGGACCGGTCGGGCGGTCCGCCCGACCCGGCGGAGGTACTCGACCGGCATGCGTTGCGTGACTGGATCTGGAGCGCGCTGGAGGACCTGTCGCCCGGCCAGCGGCTGGTGACGATGTTGCGGTATTTCACCGATGTCACCTCGTACGAGGACATCGCGGCGGTGTGCGCCACGCCGGTCGGCACCGTCCGCAGCAGGCTCAACCAGGCGCGGGCGAAGTTGGTCGGCGCTCTGCTGAGCTCGGCCGATCGGACGCACGACGATGCCACCGCCCTGAGCGCGCTGCACCGCAGGCTGGCCGTGCAGACCCTGGAGTCCGCGTACCGCGGTGACCTGTCCGACCGCTGGGCGCCGCACGCGGAGGTGATCTGGCCGACGGGCAAGCGCACCGGCCCCGACTACCTGCCGACCGCGTTCGCGCGTGACACGTCCGCCGGCGTACGCCACGAGCTGTTCAACGTGGTGGCCGGCCGCGAGGTGGTCATCTGGGAGTGCGCGCTGCTCAACCCGCCGGAGGACCCGTACCACTGCCCGCCCACCGCCGTGTGGGTGCACTTCATGGACCAGGGCCGGGTGGGCAGACTGCGCCTTCACCACCCGCGCCGCCGCTGAAACGAATCCGGCCCGCGATCGAACTTTTCCCGGCCCTCGCCGCATCTTGCTCGTATGAACCAAGAACCAGCGGTGGAGAAGCGGACCGTCATCGTCGACGGCGTACGCCAGGTCTACCGCGTCGCGGGCGAGGGCCCCGTGTGCCTCGTGCACTCCGGAGGCCCCGGCGTGCACCCGGAGTACCTGCGGCTGCCCGGGCTGGAAGGCCGGCTGACCATGGTGTACGTGGACCCGGTCGGTTGCGGCGACAGCGACCTGCTGCCGGACGGCGACTATTCCGTGTCGCGCTACGGGCGGTTCGCCGAGGCCGTGCTCGACGACATCGGTGCTCGCACCGCGTACTTCCTCGGCCACTCGCACGGCGGCTTCGTCGCCCTCCAGTTCGGCCTCGACCACCCTGACCGTCTCGACGGGCTGATCCTGTACGACACCGCCCCCGCATTCGGGCCGGACGAGAGGGAGGCCGCGACCAAAGAGATGGCGGCCTTCGTCCAGCGCTGGGCGGATCGTCCGGAGGCGGTCGAGGCAGGCCGGATATGGGACGCGGTCAACGTGTCGCGGACGATGGCGATCATCGACGACGAGTCGTTCGGGCACTACCTCCGCGGCATCCTGCCCGCGTACTTCGCCGACCACCGCAGGACGGGGGAGGTCGCCGTGGCGGTCACCCATGACCCGAACCGGCGGCCGGAGAACTGGGACGTACGGGACCGGCTCGGCGCGATCGGCGTGCCGGCGCTGGTGATCGTCGGCACTCACGACTTCATCTGCCCGCCTCGCCTGGCGTACGAGCTGCACGCCGGGATGCCGGACGCACGGCTGTGCGAGCTGCGGGAGAGCGGACATTTTGGGCATATCGAGCAGGCGGACGCGTTCGCTGCCGCCGTGCTGGACTTCGTACGAGAACAGAGAACGGGGAACGGGGAATGACCACCATCGTGCCGCTCGGCCTGGCCGAGCAGACCGAGATCAAGGCGTACGTCGACTTCCTGGCGGGTGCGCCGGCGCCGGTGCGGGAGTCGTTGGGCATCGACTCGCAGGACGTCGGATCGGCGCTGGCGCTCGTGATGCGCGAGGAGCCGAGTGGCTTCTTCAACCGCGCAGGCGGGTTCGGTGCGGGCGAGGAGATCACCGCGGACGTCCTGGAACAGATCCGCGACTTCTATCGCAAGCAGGGCGTGCCGCGGGCCGCTTTCATGATCGCGCCGGACCTGCTGCCGCCGGACTGGGCCTCGACCGCCGCACAGCTGAACCTCACCCAGGCACACGGGTACGTGAAGCTGGGCCGCGACATCGAGACCGTGCTGTCCGTGGCCAACGGCATCGCGGCGCTCGACCCCGGCCTGCGTGCCGGCCTGATCGAGCCGTACCAGGCGAAAGAGTGGGCCACCGTCATGATGTCCACCTTCGGCTTCGAGAAGGCAGACATGATCGACATGGCTGTGTCGTCCGTGGGCAAGCCGAACTGGCGGCATTACGCCGTATGGAACGGCGACCGGATCGTCGCGGTCGGAGCCGTCTTCCTCAACGGCGAGTGCGCGAACATGTTCGGCGGCGCGACGCTCCCTGAGAGCCGCGGCCGCGGCGCCCAGTCGGCGCTGCTCGCCATCCGCGCCCGCGCGGCCGAGGCGGCAGGCTGCCGATGGGTCGTCGCCGAGACCGGCGCGGAAGGCCCCGGCGAGCACAACACGTCCCTTCACAACATGCTGCGAGCCGGCTTCCAGCCCCTGTACGAGCGCGCCACCTGGGTGTGGAGCGACCCTTCCGCGTGAGGCGCCCACCCGGATGGCGCTGTCGCGGTTCCACGGCCAAGCTCGCCTTCCCGGTCCTCGTCGCCGAGGTGCCGCCGTCCGACGAGGGCTCGGACGGACCCGCACGTTGATGCGTGATGCGGTGGGCGGCGGTGTGCTCGCCGTCGCCGACCTGAGGACCGGGACGGCTCAGGTGCCGATGGCGCGTACGACGACTCCGACGAGTTGCTGCTGGGTGACCAGGCCGTAGTCCCGCGAGTCGCGACTGGCGTCGGGGTTGTCTCCGAGAAGCGCCATCCAGCCGGGAGGGATCTGTGTGCTCGTGGGGGACGGTACGTGCTCCGGTACGGGGTCCCCCGGCACCGCGGCCAACCTTTTGATCACGTAGCCCGTACCGGGCCGTGGGCCTGCCATCCGCGCGTCCGGCACGACCACGACGATGTCGCCCGCCTTCAGGCGCGACAGGGAGGTCCGGCGCACCAGCAACCGGTCGCCGGGACGGAAGGTGGGCGCCATGCTGAAGCCCTTGACGGTGGCCAGGACGAACCTGCGCCGCAGCATCGCGACGAGGGTCGCGATGCCGGAAGCCGTCAGGAGTACTGCGATCACGGCCTGCAACACATGCGCCTCACCGGTCGGCGGTGTTCGGAGCGCCATGGCGGTCGGCCGCCTGCTCGGCGGTCACGTCCGCCGAGCAGGCGGCGGCCGCGCATTTCGGGCGTCGTGGCAGCAGACCACCGGTCACGACGAGCGGCCGCCGATCGCGGCCGGCGGTCCGCTTCCGCCCACGTGTCAGCTAGCAGCGGCCGTCGAACACTCTCACCGTGCAGCCCCCGCAGGTCGTCTGGTTGCTGTCGCAGCCGCGGTCGCACCACCGGTAAACGGAATAGGCGCCACTGCAGTAGCAGAATTCCTTCCAGGTCGTACAGGCGGCTTGAGCAGTGACTTTCGGGACGAAGGCGGACAACATTCGGTCGCCGAGCGTGTTGAAGAGACGTAGCATGCTCTACTCCCTCGTGAATGACGGGCCGTATTCGGAACGGCTGATAGGCAACGTCTGACTTTGACCCGTTTCGATCTACATTAGAGACTGGAATGAGGTTCTGGTCAATCGCGGTAACCGGCGGCCTGGAGGGAGAACAGCTCGGCGTAGGGCCCTGCTGCCTCGACCAGTTCGTCGTGCGAACCGGCCTGCACCACGGTGCCGGCGTCCAGCACCAGGATCAGGTCAGCGTCCCGGATCGTGCCCAGCCGATGCGACACCAGCAGGCTGGTACCGTCGTCGCGCAGCCGTCGGAAGCCCTGGTGGATCTCGTGTTCGGCCTCGGCGTCCAGACGCGCACTGGGCTCGTCGAGGATGAGCAGGTCTCGACCGCCGCGCAGGAAGCTGCGCGCGATGGCGAGGCGCTGCCACTGCCCGCCGGACAGCATGGTGCCCGGGGTGGTTCCGTTCAGTTCGTCGCCGGCGAAGTAGGTGCGGCTGAGCAGTGTGTCGTACCCGTGGGGGAGCCCGCTCACGATGTCGTGGACACCCGCCTCCCGCGCGGCGCTCTCGACGCGTGACCGGTCCGCCAGGGCCTCGACGTCGCCGATGCCGATGTTCTCGGCGGCCGACAGCTCGTAGGAGACGAAGTCCTGGAAGACTCCCGCGATCCGGGCGCGCAGCTGCACCGGGTCGAGGTCCCGCAGGTCGACGCCGTCCCAGAGGATCGCACCGCGATCCGGGTCGTAGTAGCGGCACAGAAGCTTGATGATCGTGCTCTTGCCCGCGCCGTTGTAGCCGACGAGGGCGACCGCCTGCCCTTTCGGGATCGTCAGGGTGACGCCGCGGAGCACCCACGGGAGATCCTCGCGGTAACGGAACCAGACGTCACGCAGCTCGATGCCGTGCCGCAACGGTGGCACCGGACGGGAGTGGACCGGCAGCGGCAGATCAGGCTCCGCCTCCACGACAGCGAGGTAGTGGCCGAACATCAGCAACTGGGTGTGCGCTCCCGCCAGGTCGCGCACCATGCCGAGAAGCGACGTCTGCACCGAGGCGACGGCGGCGACCAGCATGGAGACGTCGCCGATGGTTACCGTTCCGCCGGCCGCGGCATTGACCACCCAGACCAGGCAGCCGCCGGCCACGGCGGTCGAGAGCATGGTGAGCAGCGCCTCCGTGCGCAGGGACCGCCGGTCCATCGCCCGCTGCACCTGGTTCGCGGTACGGCGTTCGCGGAGCATCCGTTCCCTGAGGAAGGAACCGACACCGAACAGCCTGATCTCGGTCGCCGCGTCGACATCGGACAGCAGCTGGCCGTAGAACAACTCCCGCCGCTCGATCGGCCCGACCGTGTTCATGGCCTCGGCTCGCCGGCGGGCCAGAGCGAACTCGGCGGCGACGGCGGGGACCGCGCCGACCAGGACGGCGATCGCCAGTGCGGGGCTGACGGTCGCCAGGGAGACGGCGAATCCCGCCGTCACCAGGACCTGCTGGAGCAGGTTCAGGCTCACGGTCGTGATCTCGGCCGGTCCTGACCCTCCGGCGTGCCGGGCGAAGCGCAGCCGATCAGCGAACTGCGGGTCCTCGAACCGTCCCAGGCCGACCAGCCTGTTGACCGCGGTGTAGAGCCGGTCGAGGGCGGCGAGCGCGACGATCCGTTCCTGCTCGGCCCGCAGGTAGCGCATCACCTGCGGGACCAGCGCCGTCATGACGCCAGCGGCGACCAGGCCGGTGATCGGCCACAACAGGTCCGCGGGCCCGCCGGGGGCGCTCAGCTGGTCGAGGACCACCTTCGTCAGCCACGCCGCGGTGACCGGCGCGGCCGCGCCCAGCACCGTCAGCACGAGCTGGGCGACGGTCGTACGCGCCGCGACCCGCCAGGCCAGCCGCCAGGCGGCGGCTGCCACCCGCATGCCGGAGGTCACAGCGCAACGGCTCCGGGAAGGACGTCGACCTGGAACCCCGTCACCGCCAGGACGCCGTCCTGGCCCATCAGGCAGAAGGCCGGGTACCCGTTGAGGCCGAACGCCTTGGACATGGCACCGTCGACGTCCGCCTCGACGACGATCTGCGCGAGCCCGCCCAGCTCCTCGCGCAGGCCGCTCAGCTCCTCGGGTGAGCCGAGCAGGACGGCTATCACGTTGTCGCGCCCGCCCGGCAGATCGGACGCGTACCGTACGAAGGCGGGTTTCTGCTCTTCGCAGGACGGGCAGCGCGGCGAGAAGAACGCCACGAGCATGCCGTCCCGGAGGTCGTCACGGGTCACTTCCCGGTTGTCGCCGGTCACGACGCGGAAGTCGCCGACCTGACTTCCGGCGGGCAGGGTGATCTCGCCTTGCCCGGGAGGCTGCACGCGGCCTCGGTTGATCAGCTCGGTGTGCTCTCGAAGCCGCCGGATCACGGCGAGGGTGAGCATCAGATTCAGCAGGCAGATGACGAAGACGACGGCTAACGCGACCCACAGGACTGACATGGCGGAATCCCTCAACGCTCGAGCCTGTCTGGAGCGGCCAGGATAATACTGTTCACGAACAATGGACCATGGTGATCGCATTGTCAGGCCGTTTTTCGGTCGATACGGTTGGGCGTTATTCGGCCGGCCTGAACAAGGTGACGATGTCCTCGAACGCCACGACGAGGATGCCGGTGACCAGCCCGGCGGCACCCGCGAGCAGGGCGTACGGCACTTCGGGCGTGCCCGGTGCCGAGGTGCCGACCAGCCCGAGTACGGCGACGCAGGTGAGCATCAGGTTCCGCGTCATGTGGCTCGCTCCCAGAGGCGTGCTCGACGCCCCGAAGCACCGGCAGGGAGCGCGGTTGCCGTGCTTCAGCGCCCGTCCGATCACCAGTGTGAAGGCGAGGAGGAGACAGCCGGCCAGGGCGAAGCCGGCCCAGCCCGCCACCCGCGCCGGGACGAGCAGCAGTACCGCGGCGACTGCCTCGGTCGTCACCACAGCGAGCGCCACCGGTCGCAGGAGAGGACCCGGCACCTGTTCGAGCCGGCGCAGCGAATGAACGAAGGCGAGCCAGGCGGACTTTCCGGATGCCTTGCCGAAGGCCGCCGTCAGGAAGACCGCCGCGAGCAAAATCCGGCACGCCACTTCCGCATACTGCACGGTGGCCAAATTATCCACTGTGCCCCGGTTTCACAATGATGGTGGATGCCGGTCAAGCGCGGCACCAGGGTATATGGATCAGCTGTCCCGCGGTCGAGCCGACAAGGCACCGTCACGACGCGAAACGGCACTACTGGCGCTCGTGACGGGTTCGGTCTGAGGCCGTGAAGGTGCGGCGGCTGTGGTGGAGGAGTTCGCGTACGGCGGGGTTCGGGTTGTTGCGCCAGATCAGGGCGAGGAGGGCGGGTGCATCGACGTCGGTGAGGGGGAGGGCGATGAGTTGGCCGCGGTAAGCCGAGGCCATCGACTCGCTCAGCACCGCCACCCCGAGCCCGCGCGCAGCCAGGGCGGCGATGGCGTCGGCGGCGCCGGCCGCCAGTGAGATGACCGGCCGCAGGCCCTGCGCCGCGCACGCCTGGTCGAACAGCGTGCGCAGGCCGGTGCCCGGCGGCATGCACACGAGGGGATGGTCGATCAGCTCCCGCAGGGTGACCGTCCCGCGTGCCGCCAGCGGGTGAGCGGGCGGGACGGCGGCGACGAGCCGTTCGCTGACGATCGTCCAGGACTCCAGCCCGTCGGGCGGGGCGGTGGTGCCGACGAGCGCCAGGTCGACGGCGCCGTCGCGGACGGACTCCACGAGCCGGTCGGAGTTGTCCTCGAGCAGGGAGAGCCGCACGCCGGGATGCGCCGCGTGGAAGGCGGCGAGCGCGTCGAACAGCGGAGTGATCGTGCAGCCGTTCACCATGCCGACCGTGAGGCGTCCACTGATCAGGCCGGTGACGGCGCTCACCGCCTGCCCGACCGCCCCGGCGGCCGACAGCGCGGCGCGGGCGTGTTCGAGCGCGGCCTTGCCCGCGACGGTGAGTGTGGCCGTACGGGCGGAACGGTCGAACAACTCGGCGCCGAGCTCGCGTTCGAGGCGCCGGATCTGGGCGCTGACACCGGACTGGCTGATGTGCACCCGCTCGGCGGCACGGGTGAAGCTCTGCTCCTCGGCGACCGCCACGAAGTACTCGAGCTGCCTGAGTTCCATGACTGCGGATTCTAGATCTCAGCACAACCAGCTGTTGGACTTCTGACAGTGGGGTCGGCAGGCTGACGGTCGTGACGGAATACGAGAAGGCCATGCGGCCGGAGGACATCACCCGGCTGTTCGTCGAACGCTCGAACGCCGGTGACGCGGCAGGGGTCGCGGCGCTGTACGAGGAGGACGCGGTGCTCGCGTACCCGCCGGGCAGCCGGACGGTGGGACGCGCGGCGATCCAGGAACTGTGGGAGAAGGTGCTGGCGAACCGGCCGCGGTTCGAGCCGGAGCAGCCGCTGCCGACGCTGGTCAGCGGCGACCTCACGCTGACCTCGACCCCGCCGAGGGACGGGGCCGGCGCCCGGGCCCAGGTCGTACGCCGCCAGTCGGACGGAAGCTGGCTGCGCGTGCTCGACCAGCCCGAGTTCGTCGCCCCCGACCGCCGCTGACCCCGCCCCCTCAACCGCGGACGCGCGCGGGTCAGCATGATCAGCTCCGCGGGCTCGGCCTCCGGATCGGCGGGGGCGAAGGTGAGCGTGGGCGGCACGGGTCGCGTGCGGTTTGAACTGCTCGGGGGCCGCGTACGTTTGGGGGGCATGAGACTGCGATTGACCCTGCTCGTAGCCCTGCTGTCGCTGACGGCGGCCTGTGGCGGAGCGGGATCGGATATATCGGCGGCCGTGGCTGACGACGGGCCGGCGAAGCGGGTGGCCCTGTGGGGCGCCGAAGGCGGGTTCGTCACCGCCACCACGAACGTGCTGCGTCCACCGAGGGTGGTGGTGTACGACGACGGCGTGGTGATCGCCGACGCGAGCAAGCAGCTGAAGCTCAACGAGGACGAGGTGACCCGAACGGTCACCTCGATGGAGAAGTACCTGACCGGGCAGCCGCCGACCGCGTCGCCCAAGCCGGACGCGCCGGTGGTGTCGGACGTGCCGACCACCGTCCTCGGGGTGCAGGGCAAGGACGGGAAGATGGTGGAGGTCCGGGTCCCGGCCCTGGACCAGATCGCGCAGTACTACCCGAAGGAGCTCCCGGAGGCGAAGAAGCTGATGGACGCCCTGGCAACCAAGGCCGCCGAGTCGGGCACCGACTATGTGGGCACCCGCATCCGCCTGGTCGCCGAGGGAGCCGAGTCGGCGGAGGGCAAGCCGTCGCCGTGGCCGGCCGGGGTCGAGGAGCCCTCGGGCACGGTCGACCCGGTCTGGCAGAAGGACCTCGACGGTGCTGCGGCGACCGCGGTCACGAAGGCGGTCCCGGCCGGCCAGGAGTACGGCAAGTCGCTGTTCAGGACGAGCGCGGGAGCACTTTACGTGCTCACGTGGCGGTACCTGCTGCCGGACGAATAACAGGGGCGGCGGCCTGCCTCCACCGAAAGGGGGTGGGCCTGTCGCATGGCGAGCCCTGGTTCCGGCGTCCTGGTCAGCGCCCGCGCGCCCGCCTCCACGCAAAGGGGGTGGGCCGGCCGCACCGGCGCTCCCGTGGCCGGTGCGGCCGGTTGTCCCACGCGGGAACCTGTGCGAGGGCGGCGGTGTAGAGGTAGCGACTATGCACGCGACCTGACACGGGAGTCACCCATGCTTCGCTCCGCCCTCACCCTGGCCCTGGCCTGTTCCCTGCTGGTGGGGTGTGCCGAACAGTCGGCCGGTGGATGTCCTGACCGGTTGTCGCCGGAGCCGTTGCCCACCTGGGCCCGTACGGGGTTCCGGCCGCCTGAGACCCCGATGCCGTACGTCCTGGGCGACCAGGGGGACATCGCGGCCGTGGTCTTCGGCAATCCGTTGCTGTCGCCGCCGGGCAAGGACTACAGCAACAAGATCCTGTGGGTGTCGAGGGTGTCCCAGGACAGGGATCCCCTGCGGATCGAGGCGCGCCTCGACGGTTCTGGCGAGCCTGTCATGCGCGAGGTGCGCGGCGGTCCCGGCCCGTCGGGCATCGACCTGCCGCAGGCGGGCTGCTGGCACCTGACGTTGCGCTGGTCCGGCCACGTCGACACCCTCAGGCTGCGCTACGTCAAGCCGTGACGGCCCGCGCCGACAGAAGACGCGCACCACCAGGACGCGCGCCGCCAGAAGACGCATGCCGTGACGGGCGGGGCGGTGGATGCCACTCGGGGAAGTGCCGCCGCGCCCGTCACGTGCTTGGGGTTACGCCGGGCCGGGCTCGATGGCGCGGCCGCCGCCGAAGGCCTTCACGCGGCAGTCGTTCTGGATCTTGGTGATGTCGACGCCGTCCGCGGGAACGCTCGCGTACTGCCAGCCGAGCTTGGCGGGGGCGGGCCTCTTGACGAGGTGGACGTCGAAGCCGTGGTCCTGCAGGCACTTGGCCTCGATGCGGACGCTCTTGGCGTAGTTCGGGTTCTTGGCCGGGTCGAGCTCCGGCGGCAGCAGCGGCCGCAGGTGCTCGCAGGCGGCGCGCGCGGACTTCTCCGCCGCCTTCGACCAGGTGCCCTTGCTCGGCATGCCGTGCTCGGTCAGGCAGCCGGCGTACGCGGCGCGGAACTTGCGCACCTCGGCGGGGGAGCTGTCCAGACGCAGCTGCGGGCGGGACTTCGCGGCCTCGGCGGGCTTCTGCTTCGCGGCCGTCCTGGCGGTCTGGGCGGCGGGCGCGGGGGCGGGGGAGCTGGGGCCGCTCGCCGCCTCGGCGGCGCTGCAGGCGGTGAGGAGGCCGCAGGCGAGGGCGGCGAGGGAAAGAGCGGCGGCGTGCCGTGCGGACACGCGCTGCTGGGTTCGGTTGCTCATGCCGGAGAGATTGGTGGAGCAATGTCAGGAAGTTGTCAGGATCCCTTGGTCGGCCGATGAGCAGGGGCGAGGTGGTCCCGAGGCCGACCTAGTATCGCCAACTGTGGGTGCATATGTCCTGGTGGCAGAGGACGACGTCAAGCAGGCCGAGCTCATCCGTCGCTACCTGGAGCGGGAGGGCCACGAGGTCGCCGCCGTCCATGACGGCCGCGCGGCGCTGGAGTCGGTACGCCGTCGAGCCCCCGACCTGCTGGTGCTCGACGTGATGATGCCCAGGGTCGACGGGCTGGACGTCTGCCGCGTCCTGCGCGCCGAGTCGGACCTCCCGGTGCTGATGCTGACCGCCCGCTCCACCGAGGACGACCTGCTGCTCGGCCTCGACCTCGGCGCGGACGACTACATGACCAAGCCGTACAGCCCGCGCGAGCTGATGGCCCGCGTCCGCACGCTGCTCAGGCGCGCCCGCACCGCCGCCGCGCCGGCCCTGTCGCCCGCGCCGGTGCTGCGGGCCGGCGCCCTGGTCGTGGACCCGGCCCGGCACGAGGTCAGCGTGGACGGCGTGCCCGTCGAGTGCACCCCCGGCGAGTTCGCGGTGCTGGAGCTGCTCGCCACCCAGCCAGGACGGGTGTTCACCCGCGAACAGATCCTCGCCCAGCTGCACGGGTTCGACCGTTACATCACCTCCCGCACCGTGGACGTCCACGTGATGAACCTCCGCAGGAAGATCGAGCCCACACCACGGCGTCCGGTACGGCTCGTCACCGTCTACGGGGTGGGCTACAAGCTCGCCGACGACCGGCGGGACCCGCGCGATGCGGGCTGACGTGCCGCTGCACCGCAGCCTGCTGCTGCGGCTGCTCGCGGTGTCGGTGCTGGTGTCGGTCTGCTCGATCGCGGCGACGGCCTGGCTGACCGCGCGGAGCACCACCGTGGCGATCAGGCAGGAACAGGGACAGGCGCTCGCCGACGACGCCCGCACGTACGACACCCTGCTCGGCTACGCGGCCACCCATCCCGGCTGGGACGGCGCGGAGAAGGTGGTGCGGCAGCTGGCGCGCGAGACCGGTCGTCGCGTCACGATCACCACGGAGCAGCGCGTGCCGCTCGTGGACTCCGACGACGGGCCGCCCGCGACCCTGCCCGCCCGGCCGACCGCGTCGATCGACCCGCTGCACGTCGACACGGTGCTCGCGGCCGGCGCGTCGCAGGACACGCCCTTGACGGACGCGTCGCAGGACACGCCCCTGGCGGATGCGCCGCAGGACACGCCCAGGCCACAGGCGCCACAAGGCTCGATGGATGCGCCACAAGGCGCGTCCTTGGCGGGGACGCCGCAAGGTGGGATGCCCGACCACATCGACCCGCGCGCCGTGGGCCCCTTCCTGCTGCCGTCGAAGGAGCGCGACGCGCTGCGTATCGCCGCCGAGCGGCGCGCCGCCTGCCTGCGCAACTCCTTCGGCGCCGTCGCCGCCATCGCCTACAGCCCGAGCGGACGGCCTGTGCTGGACCCTGGACAGGCGCGCCCGTACGCGGACACGCGGTGCGTGAGCGCGGTTCTCAACCAGCCGACCGCCACGGAGGCCAAGGCGCTCAAGGCGCTGCAGAAGCTCGTCGACAGCTGCCTGACGCGACGGCACGAGCCGCATGTGCGGCTCAACCTCGGCTTCACCTGGACGCGGCTGCCCGCGGCCGTTCCCGCCGAGGCGGCGCCGGACGACGCCTTCCACGGCGACGCCGTCCAGGAATGCGTCACCGGCAGCCGCCGCGAGCAGCTCGCGCCGTACGTCGCCCCGCCCGCGCTGCTCTTCATCAGCAGCCGCGCCGGCGACATGTCGACCGTCTTCGACCTGTCGCCGGAGAACCAGGCCCGCATCGCCGGCGTCGCCGCCCTCGTGCTGCTGATCACCGTGACCGCGAGCGTCACGGCAGGAACCCGGCTGAGCCGCCCCCTGCGGGCGCTCACCGACGCCGTACGGAACATGGAGGAAGGGCGCGCCGCCCGCGTCGAGGTCAGAGGGAAGGACGAGATCGGCAAACTCGCCGCGGCCTTCAACGCCATGGCCGAGCGGCGCGAGCGGCTGGAGGAGCTGCGCAAGGCGATGGTCGGTGACGTCGCCCACGAGCTGCGGACGCCGCTCAGCAACATCCGCGGCTGGCTGGAGGCCACCCAGGACGGGATCGCCGACCCCGACCCGGAACTCGTGTCGTCGCTGCTGGAGGAGGCTCTGCTGCTCCAGCACATCATCGACGACCTCCAGGACCTCGCGGTGGCCGACGCGGGCGAGCTGCGGGTGCACGCCGAGCCGGTCGAGGTGGCCGACCTGCTGGCCCAGGTCGCGACCGCGCACCGGGGCGGCGCGGAGGCGGCCGGCGTCACGCTCGTGACACGGGCCGACGGCCGGCTCCGGCTGGTCGCCGACCCCGTGCGACTGCGCCAGGCGGTGGGCAACCTCGTCTCGAACGCCGTACGGCACACCCCGCCCGGCGGCACCGTGAGGTTGCTCGCCCGCCGCGACGGCGGTGACGTGGTGATCGACGTCGCCGACACCGGCAGCGGGATCGCGCCCGACGACCTTCCGCTGGTCTTCGAACGGTTCTGGCGGGTGGAGAAGTCGCGCAGCAGGCGGAGCGGGGGCAGCGGGCTCGGCCTGCCCATCGCCCGCAAGCTCGCCGAGGCCCACGGCGGGTCGCTCAGCGCCACCAGCGTCGTCGGCGAGGGCTCGACCTTCACGCTTCGGCTGCCCGCGCACGATCACGCCTGGGAGAGCAGCGAGGCGTAGGCGCTGGAGTGCTGCTGCCCGGACATGAACGAGACGAACTGCCTGACGAACGCGCCGCGCGAGTAACTCGTGCCGCCGCCGTCGGCGAGGTCGCGCTGGAAGGCCGTACGGAACAGATTGTGGTACTCGTCGGCGTCGATCGCCCCGTCGTCGTCGGCGTCGGTGACGTCGAACAGCACGTCGGCGACCTTGATGAGCCCCGAGCCGGGCAGCGAGGCGGCCGCCGCGGCGTACTCGTGGCGGGTGACGCGCCCGTCGCCGTCGCCGTCGAGGGCGGTCTGCAGCTCCCGCCACCAGGCCGCGTACGCCTGGAACAGTCGCTCCTCGTCGTGCTCGCCGAGGTCGAGCCGGGTGGCGACCTCTCGGGCCATGGCGGCGAGGTCGGGCCAGCGCAGGTAGCCGTCACCGGTCTGGTCGAGGACCTCGGCGAAGAACCGGTCGGCCGAGCGGACCGTCTCGCCGTCGTCCTCGGCGGCGGGGGTGAGCAGGCGGACGAGGGCCGCGGCCTTGCCCGCCTGGCGGCGTACGGACGCCCAGGGGTCGGCGCCCGCGCCGGCCAGGCCCATGAAGGTCTCGACGCGGGTCAGGCTCTCGGGCAGGTAGCGGGTGGCGAGCGCGGCGGCGAGGTAGGTGGACCGCATGAGCGTGCGCGCCCCCGGCAGGTCGGGCAGGGCCACCCGCCGGCTGAAGGACTCGGGGAGCGAGGCGACGATGATCGCGGTGGCCAGCGGGCCGGCCACGGACCGGCCCATGACCCACAGCTCGGGACGGGCGCGCAGCGCCGGCGGCGCGGGCACGTCGGCGAGCAGCCGGTAGAGGATGACGCCGACCGCCTCGTTGTTCTCGAGGCGGTGCTCGACGACGTGGTCGTAGTAGGGCCAGAACTCGGGCAGCGTGGCGGGCAGCCGGTCGCTGCCGCCGTCGATCAGGGCGAGGAACGTGCGGTGCTCGTCGTAGAGCCGCCGCATCGCGTCGGCGTCGAGCACCTCGCCGCCCAGCCGGCACATCGTCACCGTCGACTCGAAGAGGGTGGCCACCACCCAGGCGCGCGCGTCGCGGTCGGTCGCGTCGTAGGGGCGGCCCTGCGCGTCGGTGCCGGACATGCGGGCGTGGAGCCGGTTGAGCCTGACCACCTCGCGGTCGCGTACGCGCGGATCGGGGTCGAGGATCCGGCGCGCGCTCGTGGCGGTGTTGCGCAGCCGCCGCCACGGGTGCGTGAGGAACGTGGAATGCTCCATCAGCGCCGCGCCGATCTGTGGATGGGCGGCCTCCAGCAGCGTCGCCCGGACGACCGGGAGGGCCCAGCGTGCCTGGCCGACCAGGCGGCGCAGGATCGAGTCTGGCCCGAAGACGTCGGCGCTCTCCTGGGGGGTGGTGCGGCTCATCGAGGCCCCTCTCCTGTCGTGGTGGCGGTCCGGCCTACGTCGCCGAACCTGCGCCGGCGCCGCCGGTAGGCGTCGAGGCACTCCCGGAAGTGGGTCGCGCGGAAGTCGGGCCAGAGCACCTGAGGGAAGATCCACTCGGCGTAGGCCACCTGCCAGAGCATGAAGTTGGAGATGCGCTGCTCACCGGAGGTGCGGATGACCAGGTCGACGTCAGGGGTGTCGGAGTACGGCAGGTGCTCGGCGAAGCTGGCCTCGGTGACCTGGTCGGCCGGCAGTGCCGAGCGGATGAGGGAACGCGCGGCCTCCACGATGTCGCGGCGGCCCCCGTGGTCGAAGGCGACCGTCAGGGTCATGCGCCGGTTGTCGCGGGTGAGCGTCATCAGGTCGGCGACGTCGCGGACCAGCGGCGCCGGGATGCGCGGGTCGCTCATGCCGAGGAACCTGCAGCGGACGCCCCTGGCGTGCAGCACCGGCGCGTGCTTGCGGATGGCCCGGCGGACGAGCCTCATCAGGACGTCGACCTCGACGGCCGGCCGCCGCCAGTTCTCGGTGGAGAACGCGTACAAACTGAGCCACGTGACGCCGGACGAGCGCGCGGCCTCGATGACGTCCATCACGGCGGCCTCCGCGGCCTCGTGGCCCGCGGTGCGCGGCAGTGATCGCAACGCGGCCCAGCGCCCGTTTCCGTCCATCACACAGGCCACGTGACGCGGCACAGCCATGACCACCCCCATAACCGTCCGTTACTCTAGCTTTACCCTGCGTGTTGTCAAGGTGAGCGATGGGACGGCGGTGGGGCTTCCCGGCGTGCGTGAGGGCTAGCGGCTTCGGTCGGCGCGGGAGGCGCCGTCCTTGCGGTCGAGCCAGTCGGCCACGCGGGCGGCGAAGTCGCGTTTGGCGTACTCGTCCCATGAGTCGAGGGTCGCGCCCGTGTAGTGGCCGTCGACGACCTCCAGTGAGGGGCCGCTGCACCTGGTGAAACCGTACGTCTCACACAGGTGGTCGCCGACGGGACGCCAGGCCAGGGTGGCGAGAACCGGGACGACGCGGCGGCTCTCGCACCAGGCGAGCACGTCAGGGATGCCGTCCACGAGCGGCAGCGAGGCCGGCCGGGCGCGGACGCGAGCCTCGCCGGCGCCCGCCCAGCCAGCGGGCGTCGAGCTCCTCGACCGTGCGGCGTCGACGAGTCCCCCAGGCCGCCTCCGCCTCCTCCAGTGCGGCGAGATGGCCGAGGTCGGCCGCCAGGTGCTGGGCGGACGACCGGCCGGGCACGAGCGTGCCGTCGACGTCGAAGAAGGCGATCGACACGGCGGGGGGACGGGTCATGGCGATCATTGTCGTCGCCGGTGCTGCTCGCCGGACGGCCGAGGGTGACGTAACAAGTTACTCACCGGGAGGGAATGGTCACTCGTGGTGACATGGCGTCACCATGAAGCCGTCCGCGAGAGAACGGAGGCTGAAGTGGCCAGTGAGTTCCAGCGTAGAAAGGTCGGCGGTGTCTTCCGCGCGATGGACGTCGACGGTGACGGCCGGCTGACCGAGTCCGACTTCCAGGCGCTCGCCGACCGCTGGACGGCCGTCGCCGGCCCCGTCGACCCGCACCGGCTGGCCTCCGTCATGACCGGCTGGTGGCCGGTTCTCCAGGACGCCTCGGACGGCGACGGCGTCACCCTCGACGAGGTGCTCCTTGTCGTGGACGGCCTCGACGGCATGACGGACGCCGTCGCCGGCACCGCCGACGCGATGTTCGAGGCCATCGACCTCGACGGCGACGGCTTCATCTCCCGTTCCGAGTACGCCGCGCTCATCGAGACGTGGAGCGGCGCGCCCACGGCCACCGACGACGTCTTCCCCCGCCTCGACCTGGACGGCGACGGCCACCTCACCCGCGAGGAGTTCCGCACCCACTGGACCGAGTTCTGGGCCGGCGACAACCCGAACGCCCCCGGCAGCTACGTCTTCGGCCCACCGGCGCGCTGACCCACCGGCACGGGTGGGGGGTCGTCATGAAGATCCCCTGACCCGGGCGGCCCAGCTCGCGACGGCCGCCGCGATCGCCTCGGGCTGGTCCTCCGGCGTGTGGTGGCCGGCGACGCCGTCGTGCCTGACCACTTCCAGGCCGGCCATGTGCTCGACACACCAGTCGATCATCGCGGGCGTCATCATGGTGCCGGGGCCCGGCCGGAACACGATGAGCAGCTTGGGGACGTCGGGGTCGGCGGCCAGCCATCGGTCGTAGGCCTCGACCCGGGCCACGACGTCGGCGGGCTCGCCGCCCAGCGGCATCGAGCGGGCCCACCGCAACAGCGGCAGACGGCTCTTTCTGGTCGGGTACGGCTGCTCGTAGGCCGCGAGGTCCTCCGGCTTCATGGGCGTGGCGACGGTGCCGGGCAGGCCCTCGCGCAAGAAGTCCAGCATCATGGTCTCCCCGACGCCCGGCGTCTTGATCGCACGGAACAGCTCGCGGCCGCCGTCGGGGAACTCCTCCCAGGTCATCGGCTTGACGATGGTCTCGGTGAAGGCGATCCCGCGTACCCGTCCAGGGTGGCGCGCCGCCCAGTCGAAGGCCAGGGCGCCGCCCCAGTCGTGGCCCACCAGGATGACGTCGTCCAGTTCGAGGGCGTCGAACCAGGCGTCCAGGTAGCGGGCGTGGTCGGCGAAGGAGTAACCGATGTCGGGCTTGCCCGAGCGGCCCATGCCGATCAGGTCGGGGGCCAGGCGGCGGCCCGATCGCACGGCGGGCAGGACGTGCCGCCACAGGTGGGAGGAGGTCGGGTTGCCGTGGAGGAAGACCGTGGGCGATCCGTCGCCGAGGTCCTGGAAGTGCATCGTGGAGTCGAGGACGTGCCTGACAGGCATGGGGGGCTCCGAAGGTCGAGGTCGGTCGGGTCGCGATCACCGGGAAACTGCGGCGTTGCGGGGGCCCGGGCCGGGCGGTCAGGGTCGGCGGAAGGCTGTAGCGTTGCGGGCGGCCCACTCGGTGAAGGGGTGCGGGGCGCGGCCGAGGATGTGCTCGACGTCCGGGCTGACGCGCTGTTCCTCCGGGGTCGGCTCGCCCAGGATGGCGAGCGTCCCCTCGACCACGGGCAGCGGCATGAACCGCGCCATCTGCTCGCGCGCCTGCTGCGGCGTCTGCTCGACGAAGCGCACCGCTTCGCCCAGCGCCCGGCCGATCGCCGCCGCCCGCTCGCGCGGGCTGGTCGCCTCAGGCCCGGTCAGTACGTACGTGGCTCCGTCGTGTGCGTCGTCCCGCAGGACGGCGGCGCCCACGGCGGCGACGTCGTCGGGGTCGACGAACGGCAGGCGCACGTCCCCGAAGGGTGCGGCGACGGTGCGGTGCAGGCGGATCGGCTCGGCCCACGCGTAGCTGTTCGAGGCCATGCCGCCCGAGCGCAGGATCGTCCAGGCGAGCCCCGACTCACGGACGGCCGCCTCGAACCTGCCGGCGTGCTCGTAGGCGTGCGGCCGGGTCCCGGCGCCCTGGGTGGACAGCAGGACGATCCTGCGCACTCCCGCGGCCCTGGCCGCCGCGACCAGGCCCTGCGGGTCGTCCCCGGCGACGAGCAGGAACAGCGCGTCAGCCCCCTCCAGGGCCGCCCGCATGCTCCGGACGTCTCCCAGGTCGGCGGCCTGGACGCGGACCCCTGAGGGAACGTCGGCCGGGGTGACGCCGCGGGCCACCGCGGTGACCTGCTCCCCGGCCTCGGCAAGCAGCCGCACGAGGGTTCGGCCGACGTTTCCGGTGGCACCCGTGACAACGATCACGATCGGTCTCCAGTTATTAGTTAGTTGGCTGACTCAGTGAGAACGGTAGCAGATTCCGAGCGTCTATAGTCAGTCAGGTGACCAACTCACAGAGAGTGCAGGCCGCCGGCGCCAAACGCAGGCGCCTGATGTCGGCGGCGGCCCGGACGGTTCACCGGCAGGGAGTCGAGCGCACGACCATCGCCGACATAGCCCGTGCCGCCGACGTCCCGGTCGGCAACGTGTACTACTACTTCAAGACCAAGGACGACCTGGTCGCGGCGGCGCTCGACGAGCACCGGCAGCAGCTCGAACTCATCACCGGCGAGCTCGACGACCTGCCCGACCCCCGTGAGCGCCTCAAGCGCCTGGTGGAGGGCTGGGTCGCCCAGCGCGACATGGCCGTACGGCACGGCTGCCCGACCGGGACGCTCGCCGCCGAGCTGGGCAAACGCGAGGAGAGCGAGCTGGCGGACGCGACCGGCGATCTCGTGCGGCGGCTGCTCGCCTGGGTGGAGGCCCAGTTCCGCGAGCTGGGGCAGCCGGAGCCCGACGCGCTGGCGGTGACCCTCGTGGGCGCGTACCAGGGCATGTCGTTGCTGGCCAACGCGCTGCGGGACCCGCAGGTCATGACGCGGGAGGGCGCCCGGCTGACCGCCTGGCTCGACTCCCTGTGAACACGACGACGGCGCGGCCTCCGTGCGGAGGCCGCGCCGTCGTGGATGCCGGAGGTCAGCCGCCGAAGAGGGGGCCGAGCTTCAGCAGCAGCTCGTAGACGCCGTAGACGAAGGGCAGACCCACCCACGCCCACGTCACGATCATCAGCGGGGTGCGCTTCTGGTCGGCCATCAGGATCCTCCTTGCGATGCGGCCGCGACGTTCTTCCCGGCCGCAGCGGCGGCGGGCTCGTGGAACTTGGGGTTCACCGGACGGATCAGCTCGTTGGCGACGAACGCGACCACGAGCAGGCCGATCATGATGAACAGCGACGTCGTGTAGAGCGAGGGTCCGCTCTTGCCGGCCGCCTCCTGGTGGTCGGCGATGGCGTTGACGATCAGCGGGCCGAGCACGCCCGCGGTCGACCAGGCCGTGAGCAGGCGGCCGTGGATGGCGCCCACCTGGTAGGTGCCGAACAGGTCCTTGAGGTACGCAGGAGCGGTCGAGAAGCCGCCGCCGTAGAAGGACAGGATGCCCATCGCGCACAGGATGAACACGAAGCTGCTGGAGTCGCCCGCGAGCGCGATGACGAGGTACAGCACGGCGCCGACGCCGAGGTAGACGCGGTACATGTTCTTGCGGCCGATGGCGTCGGACGCCGACGACCACACGAGCCGGCCCGCCATGTTCGCCAGCGACAGCAGGGCGACGAAGCCCGCGGCGGCGCTGACCGAGATCGGCGTGGCGGTCTCCGCGAAGAAGTTCGTGATCATCGGGGCGGCCTTCTCCAGGATGCCGATGCCCGCGGTCACGTTGAAGCAGAGGACGATCCACAGGAACCAGAACTGCGGCGTGCGGATCGCGTTGCGCGCCGAGACGTTCGCCGTCGTGATGAGCGCCCGCTCGTTCTTCTCCGCGGGCTTCCACCCGGCGGGACGCCAGCCCTCGCGCGGCACCCGGACGAGGAACACGCCCAGCGACATGAAGATCGCGTAGACGACGCCGTGCACGACGAACGCCTCAGCGATGCCGCCCTGGGTGGCCCCGAACGAGCTCAGCATCTGCGACGACCACGGCGAGGCGATGAGCGCGCCACCGCCGAAGCCCATGATCGCGATGCCGGTCGCCATGCCGGGACGGTCAGGGAACCACTTCATCAGCGTGGACACCGGCGAGATGTAGCCGATGCCGAGGCCGATGCCGCCCACGAAGCCGTACCCGACGACCACCAGCCAGTACTGCCCGGTCGCCGCGCCCAGCGCGGAGATCAGGAAGCCCAGCGAGAAGCAGACCATCGAGACGAACATCGCCCAGCGCGGCCCGTTCCGCTCGACCAGCGGGCCGCCGAACGCGGCCGACAGGCCCAGCATGACGATGGCGAGCTGGAACGGCAGAGCGCTCTGGGTGCCCGACAGGTGCAGGCTCGACTCCAGCGGCGGCTTGAAGACGCTCCAGGCGTACGCCTGACCGATGGCGAGGTGTACGGAGAGCGCTGCGGGGGGTACGAGCCACCGGCTCCAAGTGGGAGCCGCCACCGAGCGTGACCGGCTCAAGAACCCGCCAGAGGGGGGATTTTTCAACGTTTGACCATCTTCCGGCATAGATGGGTATTATGTCGGCATTGTTACTACTTGTCTAGGTTATCTGACAGTAGTCAACCCACTGCGTGGAGCGACCACGTCATGGGGTCGGTCATCCCTCATCCAAAGCAGTGGGACCAGTGTGCAGTATTTCGGACAAATCTGGTTAGCCGGAAATGGAGTGACGGGTGGCTAAAAAGGCCCCACAGCATGACGTTGGTGACGAAGCACTGCACGTTGGGCCCTCCAAACAGTGGGCCGCAGGTGTCCCGGGTGTCGTCCACTCCTTGCAGATCTCGTACGCGCAGATGGGTGCCAAGCGCACGCTCCTGACGTTGGCGCAGGTCAACCAGAAGAACGGCTTCGACTGTCCGGGCTGCGCCTGGCCCGAGGGCGACCACCGCAGCTTCGCCGAGTTCTGCGAGAACGGCGCCAAGGCGGTGGCGGAGGAGGCCACCCTCCGCAGGGTGACCCGCGAGTTCTTCACCGAGCACTCCGTGAGCGAACTGGCGCGGCGCTCCGACTACTGGCTGGGCCAGCAGGGCCGGCTCACCGAGCCGATGCACAAGCCCGCCGGCTCCGACCACTACGTGCCGGTGTCGTGGGACAAGGCGTTCACCGTCATCGCCGAGCACCTCAAGAAGCTCGACGATCCGAACGAGGCGCTGTTCTACACCTCCGGCCGCACGTCGAACGAGGCCGCGTACGTCTACCAGCTCCTGGTGCGCCGGTTCGGCACCAACAACCTGCCCGACTGCTCCAACATGTGCCACGAGTCCAGCGGCTCGGCGCTCACCGAGACGCTCGGCATCGGCAAGGGCACGGTCTCGCTCGAGGACCTCCACAAGTCCGACCTCATCTTCGTCGTCGGGCAGAACCCCGGCACCAACCACCCCCGCATGCTCTCGGCGCTGGAGCGTGCCAAGAAGAACGGCGCCCGGGTCATCGCGGTGAACCCGCTGCCCGAGGCGGGCCTGCTGCGGTTCAAGAACCCGCAGAAGCCCGGCGGCGTCGTCGGGAACGGCACCCAGATCGCCGACCGGTTTCTCCAGATCCGGCTGAACGGCGACCTCGCGCTCTTCCAGGCGCTGTCGCACCAGCTCCTCGAGGCCGAGGACGCCGCCCCCGGCACGGTGATCGACCGCGAGTTCGTCGAGCGGCACACGCACGGCTTCGACGACTGGGAGAAGCACGTCCGCGCCCTCGACTGGAACGACGTCGAGGAGGCCACCGGCCTGTCCAGGACGGAGATCGACGACACCGTCAAGGACGTACTCGGCGCGAAGTCGGTCATCGTCTGCTGGGCGATGGGACTCACCCAGCACAAGAACTCCGTGCCCACCATCCGCGAGGTCGTCAACTTCCTGCTGCTGCGCGGCAACATGGGACGCCCCGGCGCCGGCGTGTGCCCCGTGCGCGGGCACTCCAACGTCCAGGGCGACCGCACGATGGGCATCTACGAGAAGCCCCCGGCGGCGTTCATCGACGCGCTGCGCGACGAGTTCGGCTTCGAGCCGCCGCGCGAGCACGGCCACGACGTCGTCGACTCGATCAGGGCGCTGCGCGACGGCCGGGCCAAGGTGTTCATCGCCATGGGCGGCAACTTCGTGTCCGCGACCCCCGACACCGACGTGACCGAGGCGGCGCTGCGCAAGGCCGAGCTGACCGTGCAGGTGTCGACCAAGCTCAACCGCTCGCACGCGGTGTGCGGCGACGAGGCGCTCATCCTGCCCACCCTCGGCCGTACGGAGCGCGACGGCGACCGGTTCGTCACCGTCGAGGACTCCATGGGCATGGTCCACGCCTCCAGGGGACGGCTGCGTCCCGCGTCGCCCGACCTGCTGTCCGAGGTCACCATCGTCACGAGGCTCGCCCGCGCCCTCTTCGGCGCCGACGACCTCCCGTGGGAGAGCTTCGAGTCGGACTACGACGCCATCCGCGACAGCATCGCGCGCGTGGTGCCCGGCTTCGACGACTTCAACGCCCGCGTCCGCGCGCCGGGCGGCTTCGCCCTGCCGAACGCCCCTCGCGACGAGCGGCGCTTCAACACCGTCACGGGCAAGGCCAACTTCACCGTCAACCCGCTGGAGGTGCTGCGCATCCCCGAAGGGCGCCTCCTGCTGCAGACGCTGCGCAGCCACGACCAGTACAACACCACCATCTACGGCCTCGACGACCGCTACCGCGGCGTCCACCAGGGCCGGCGGGTCGTGTTCGTGAACCCCGACGACCTCGCGAAGCTCGGCATCGCCGACGGGTCGATGGTCGACCTGGTCAGCGAGTGGCCGGACGGCGAGCGCCGGGCCGAGGGGTTCCGGGTGATCGCCTACTCGACCCCGCGGGGCAACTGCGCGGCCTACTACCCGGAGACCAACGTGCTCGTCCCGCTGGACTCCGTCGCGGAGACGTCCAACACCCCGACCTCGAAGAGCGTCGTGGTACGGATCAGCCCGCGCGCCTGACCGCCCGAGACGGAACGCCTCCTCGCCGGAGGAGGCGTTCCCGCGTGAGGTTTCCGGATACGCTGCCGGGCGTGCGGCGAATGATCA
Organism: Nonomuraea maritima; assembly: GCF_900100395.1. Classification (GTDB taxonomy): domain Bacteria; phylum Actinomycetota; class Actinomycetes; order Streptosporangiales; family Streptosporangiaceae; genus Nonomuraea; species Nonomuraea maritima. The sequence goes on from NZ_FNFB01000022.1 coordinate 59,215, forward strand.
GGAACCGAGGGTTATGGTGCGTGCTCGCCCTCGTGGCGGCCGCGGTGGTCGCGGCGCTGGCGGCCTCGGCCGTACGCTCCCGCCGCACGCCGGCCTCGGCCGGCCGCCATCCGGCCTTGGCCGCCCGCTTCCGCCGCCGTCCGGCGGCGGCGCGCCGGGTGGGCGTTGTTCCAGCCGCTGTCCCCGCCGCCGCGCCACCTGAGGCGCCGCCGCGCTGGCCCGAGCGGCCGATCCTCGGCACGCCCACCGCGAAGGACCTCGAACGGTACGCCACGAGGTCGCCCCTGCTGGAGAGCCTCGCGTCCCCGTCGCCGCGCCCGCCGCGCAAGCCCGTCGACGAGGCCACCAGGCGCCGCCTCACCCGCTGGGGCGGGGTCGCGCTCGCGGTCGTCCTGCTGGCCGCCGGCACCCAGGTCATGGAGTCGGCGGTCTTCTCGCACCCGGAGCAAACCCGTACCGAGGCGGCCGTCTACCCCTCGATCGGGGCGGACTACGGGACATCCACCGAGTCTCTCGGTGAGGAGTCCTCCGAGATGTTGTCCGACACCGACTGCCGGCCCGAGCGCGTCCCGGCACGCGTAAGGAAGGTCCCTCCGAAGGTCACCAGGGCGGTCAACCGGCAGTGGCGGCGGATCGAGGGGTGGCTGCGGAAGAACGCGCCGCGCACCCACCGCACGTTGGGCCGTCCCGCGAGGCCCAGGACGATCGCGGCGGCGGAGGCGGCCACCGGCCGCCGCTTCCCCGACGACCTGCGCGCCTCGCTCCTGCGCCACGACGGCAGCGTCGACGTGCAGGACGCTCGGTACTTCGGCTTCCTGGGCACCGCGCCCCTGAGCGCGTCGACGATCGCGGCAAGCTGGCTGGAGATGTGCGCCTTCCACGACGCGATCGGCGACGGCGATCCAGGCTCCGTAGGGTGGGACGGGAGCATGCTGCCGGTCGGCTACGGCGAGACCAGTAACTATCTCGTGATCGACCTCGTGCACAAGAAGGTCGGCGAGATCGACCTGGAGGACTCGATGGAATCCGAGCCAGGAGGGATCCGGATCCGCTCGTACTACGCCCTGCTCAAGGCCACCGCCGACGCCATGGAGACCGGCGGCTCGGTCGGCTACTGGCAGCCCGGGGTGCTGAACGGCGAGCTCGACTGGAAGATCGTCCAGTGAACGTGCTGAATGCGGCGTTGGCGTAGAGTTGCCCCGTTTTCTGAAAGGCCGCCGGTACATGTGGCGGGTACACAGGGGGATGCATGACGGGGTCGAACAAGCGCTGGGTGATCAACGGGGGCAAGGCGGCGGTGGTCCTCGCCGCACTGGCGGGCCTGTCGGCCTGCGGGGCGTCATCGGAGCCGACCCAGGCCGCCGCGCCGAGCGAGAGCGCCGCACAGAGCCAGAGCCCGGCGGAAAGCACGGGGGACAGCACGGGGGAGAGCAGCGCACCGGACAGTGCGGCGGGGGCGCCGGACTGCACCGCGGGTGACATCGAGGCGACGCTCACCGAGCAGCCGCAGCGGCGCGAGGGCGACACCCGGATGGCCCTGCTCCACCTGAAGAACGTCTCCGGCCACGTCTGCCACGTCGACGGCTCGCCGGTGATCGCGCTCGTGAACGCCGCCGACGAGACGGTGGACGTGCCCACGAAGGACGTCCCGCAGCCCGGCGCCGCCCTGCCGATCGACCTGAACCCGGACGGAGGAGCGTTCGCCGGCATCAAGTGGACGATCTGCGGCAAGGACGCGGACGACTGCCCGACCGGCAACACCATCAAGGTCGGGCTCGAGAAGGGCGGCCCGCTCGTGCCGGCGACCCTGGAGGGCTTCCCCGACCCCGAGCGGTCCGGCATCACCGTCAAGTCGCTTCAGGTGGGGACGATCCAGCCCAGCAACCAGGGCGTCGTCGCCTGGTGAGCGAAGCTACTCACCAGTAACTGAGTAGGTGTACTCAGGCGGCCGGGCCACCGCGGGGCGAGGCTGGGAACATGAGCAAACCAGTCCAGCCCAGCATGACCACCGCCTACTTCGCACAGTGCGTCATCTCGTTCGGGGTGGCGCTCGGAAGCGTGACCCTCGGCGTCATCTACCTCCCGATCGACGCCTGGATCAGGGCGTTCCTGGCGATCGCCGTGCTCTACACGGTGACGTCGGCGTTCGTCCTGGCCAAGTGCATCCGCGATCGGCACGAGGTGGCCAACATGGCCAGCCGCATCGACCAGGCGCGCCTCGACAAGCTGCTCTCCGAGCACGACCCGTACAAGGCCGACAGCCTCTGAGGCGCTGCCGGGATCGTCCGCAGCGCTCCGGAGTCACGTCTGGTCGAGGCCGCGCTCGATGGCGTACCTGACGAGTTCGACCCGGTTGTGCAGGTGCAGCTTGCTGAGGGTGTTCTGCACGTGGTTCTGGACCGTGCGGTGGCTGAGCGTCAACCGCTCGGCCACCTGCCGGTAGGTCAGGCCCTTGGCGACGAGACGGAGCACCTCGGTCTCCCGGTCGGTGAGGCGGGGGCCTCCCGCCGAGGGCTGCCGGCCGGCCAGCCTGCGGTACTCGCCGAGCACGAGCCCGGCCAGGCCGGGCGTGAAGACCGGCTCGCCCTCCGCCGTGCGGCGCACGGCGGACAGGAACTCCTCCCGGCTCGCCGACTTGACCAGGTAGCCGGAGGCGCCGGCCTTGACCGCCTCCAGCACGTCCTCCTGCTCACCGCTCGCCGACAGCACGAGCACCCGGGGCGGACGCTCGGACGCGGCCAGCCCTCTGGCCACCTCCACGCCCGGCAGGTCGGGAAGTCGCAGGTCGAGAATGACCACATCGGGACGTACGGCCACGGCGACGCGGAGCGCCTGGCGGCCCTCGCCCACGGTCGCCACCACCGAGTAACCCGCCTGCTCGAGGTCGCGGGCGACCGCGTCCCGCCACATCGGGTGGTCGTCGACGACCATCACCTGCAGTTGGGGGGTCATGCCGTCACTGTAGTCCCGTACGGGACGGCCAGCTCGACCTCCGTTCCCCGGCCGGGGACGGACGTGATGGAGACGGTGCCGCCGAGGCCGGCGATCCGGCCCCTGACGGACTGCGCGATGCCGAGCCGCCCCTCGGCCTCGGCCTGCGCGAGACGTCCTGCGGGGAACCCCGGGCCCTCGTCGCGTACCGTGACGATGATCCGTGCGCCGTCGTCCTCGGCGAACACCCACGCGCGCGCGTTCGCGCCGCAGTGGCGCGCGACGTTGTCGAGTGCCGCGCCCACGGCGGCGAGCACCTCGCCCGTCTGGTGAGCGGGGAGCCGCAGCGGGGTCGCGGGCGTGGCGACGGTGACCAGCGGCGTGCTCAGCCGACGTAACCGCGCACCGACATCGACAACCTCCCCACCCACGCCCCCGCCCTGCCGTGTGTCCCGGTCCATGTCAAGGTCGTCGGCGGGCGGCCCTGCGCGGACCATCTCGCGCAGCGCCGCCTCCTGTTCCCCGGCGAGCCGTCCCAGCTCCGCGGCCTCGCCGCCGATCTCCAGGCCGCGGCGCTGCACCAGGGCGAGCACCTGGAGGACGGAGTCGTGGATGCCACGGGCCAGCCGTTCGCGCTCGCGGGTGGCCGCCTCCCGCCGGGCGGCCCGCTGGAGTCGTTCCTCGGCGTCCTTGGCCAGCCGGGCGACGTGGCCGGCGACCGTACCGGCCAGGATGAGCAGCACGGCACCGTTCACAGGAGTGGACAGCGGCCAGCCGGGCAGGCCGCGCAGCCACAGGTCGGCGAGTGACAGCACGATCGCCGAGACCGCGCCCGCCCGCCGCCCGCCGTACACCGCCCAGGCGAGGACCGGTCCGGCGACCCAGGTCGCCGTGAGCGGCATCAGACCCGCCGGCGTGGGCGTGCCGGGCCCCTGCACGTACGGCGAGATCAGCATGCAGGCGAGGGTGACGAGCACGTCCAGCGTCAGGAGCACCGGGTTCGGACGGACGAGCGTGACGATCGCGGTCCAGGCCGCCATCACGCCCGCCACGAGCCAGCTCACGAGAGGGCGCTCGAAGCCGCCCGCGCTCGCCAGCAGCAGCACCGCGTACCCCAGCGAGGCGATGCGGTAGACGGCGATCGCCCGCCAGAACGACCCCTCGATCCCCATATGACCCGACTCTACGGGTCAACCGCCGCCGTCAGTCGAGCCAGACGACGATGCCGGTCCAGCGGCTCAGCACGGCGGCGACGCCCGCACGGACGGCCCGTGCGGCGCGCTCGGGGGTGAAGCTGGCCGCATCGTACGTCGAGGACATGCCGAGCCCCTCGCCGCGGAACGACGCGCCGGCCCAGTCGGCGGCGGTGACGTTCTCCGTGGGCTCGGCGAGTTCCGCGCCGACCACGAGGAACTGCTGGTCGAGGTGGTTGGCGGTGACGGTGGTCAGCGGGTCGATGAGGTCGTTCCCGGCGCTGATGACGAGGTCGGGCTTGAGCTTGATCGCCTGGCTGATGCTCGCGATGTACTGGTGCGGGTCGGTGGGCTCGATGGTTCTCATGTCCACCTCGTTCTCCTCGGCCCAGCCGGTGACGGCGTCCACGAGGGTGCGCGTCTGGGCGTCGTCCCCCGCGGTCAGCAGCACGACCCGGTAGCCCGCCGAGGGGCGTACGCCGTCCCACGAACCGGGGGTGGGCGTGATCGTCGCCTCGGGGCTCGGCGGGGTGGACGGCGTGACGAACCCGGAGCCGAGGGTGCCGATGGGGGTGGGCTCGGCGTGCGGTTGTGACCAGTCGTCACCCGTACCGCATCCGATGGCCAGCACGGCGATCGCTACGGCCGCGGCCGGCAATGCGAAACGCGAGCGCATGGGGATGAGGTCCTCCGAGGGCAGAAACGAGCGTCTAATTCCTACCGCATTGTCGTTGGTTATTCGATATGCGGAGGTTTGCTGCCTGTTGAGGTTCATCGCCGGTTTCCGTATGTGACCTCATTCGTTCATCTCGGGCGACGAGATTGCGGTGGCCACACCGAATGAGGAGTCACATGTACCACGTCGCCCGGCTCCGCGCCGGGGCCACCGTCACCGCCGTCGCCGCGGCCCTCGCCGCCGCCGCCCTCGTCCTGTTCGGCGCCGCGCCCGCCTCCGCCCACGGGTTCACCTCGGTCGTGTACGTCGACCTGACCTCACCCGGCGCGGGGCACGTGCGTTCCGTGCTCGGCCTGGAGTACGACCTGCTCGTCGTCTCCGCGGCGGACGCCGCCAAGGACGACGCGCTGTTCAAGCAGGGCACCGCGGCGTTCGACGACGGCGACCTGGCCGAGCAGGCGGCCGCGCTCGAAGCGCACGCTGACACGGTGCTCGCGTACGTGACCAAGCGGTTCGGTGTGACGGCCGACGGCAAGGCGTGCACCCCGGCCAAGGACGGCGGCTTCAGCGTCGAGCCGCGCGACGGGGTGCCGTACGCGAAACTGGCGCTCGACCACACGTGCCCGGCCGCCGAGGCGCACGAGGTGCGCAGCGGGCTCTTCCCCGACGCCGAGCAGTTCGTCCGCGACACCAAGACGGTCGTCACCTACGATCTCGACCTCACCTCAGGCAGCGCCGCGCTCGACGCCCAGCACCCGTCGTTCTCCACGCGGCAGTCGTTCGCCGAGCGGTTCGGCGAGTTCTTCACGCTCGGCGCCGAGCACCTGCTCACCGGCATCGATCACATCCTGTTCCTGCTCGCGCTGATCGCCGGTTCGCGCCGCCTGCGCGAGATCGTGCTGGCCGCGACGAGCTTCACGCTGGCCCACTCGGTGACGTTCATCCTCGCCGCCCTCGGCCTGGTGGACGTGCCGTCGGCGATCGTCGAGCCGATCATCGCGCTGTCGATCGCCGTCGTCGCGGGCTGGCACCTGTGGCGGCTGTGGCGTCGCCGCTCGCACGCCGCCGAGCCGGAGGACCTCGGCCGCGGCCACTTCAGCCTGGACCGCGCGGGCTGGAGCCGGCTCGCGGTGGTCTTCTGCTTCGGCCTCATCCACGGCCTCGGCTTCGCCTCCGCGCTGGGCATCGACCAGCCCATGTCCTGGACCCTGCTGTGGTCGCTGCTCGTCTTCAACGTCGGCATCGAGGTCGTCCAGCTCGGGATCATCATCGTCGTCTTCCCGCTGCTCGCGCTGCTGCGCCACCGCAGACCCGTCGCGGGGCTGTGGGTCACCGGGGCCATCGCCACGGGGGTCGCCGTGATGGGGCTGGTGTGGTTCGTGGAGCGGCTGATCGGGGTGTGAAAAATCTTCACATCTTCCTTCAGGCGCCAGCGTGAGCCCGCTCGTCGTTCACCTGGCCGTCACCAAGGCTCGAAACGGTTAATCAGCTCATCAGTACCCTCTCAGTACTTGAACGGACAAACCCTGATGAAGTTTGACAACGGGCGCGGGCAGCTCCTTCGCCGCGCCGCAGTGACCGCCTCCGCGGCGGTCATCGGTCTCGGTGCCTTCCTGGGCAGCGGCGTCGCCTCCGCCGCCCAGGCGACGGCCGGCGCCGCGCCGACCGGCGTCGTCCTCGGCGTCGGCGCCAACGAGACCCAGCGCGTCGTGTCGTGGTACGCCGCGGACGGCGACGCCAAGGTGGTCCAGGTCGCTCTGACCTCCGAGGTGCGCAAGGGCGAGTTCCCGAAGCACGTCGTGACGATCCCGGCCACGGTGACGGCGAACGTCGTCAACGGCGGCTACAACGGCCACGCCACGATCAACGGCCTCAAGGAGAACACCTCGTACTCCTACCGGGTCGGCGGCGACGGCGCCTGGTCCCCCGTCTACAGCTTCAAGACGCAGAAGTTCACCGGCGACTTCGACTTCCTGTTCTTCGGTGACCCGCAGATCGGTTCGTCGGGCAACTCCACCCGCGACGGCGACGGCTGGGTCGACACCCTGCGCGTGGCGACCGCCGCCACCCCGAACGCCGAGCTGCTGGTGTCCGGCGGCGACCAGGTCGAGAGCGGCAACAACGAGACGAACTGGAACGACTTCCTGCGTCCCGACCAGCTGCGCCAGTACCCGTGGGCGGCCACCATCGGCAACCACGACGTCGGCGGCAAGGCGTACGAGCAGCACTTCTGGACGCCGAACACCGACCGCTCGACCCCGTTCTACAACGGCGACCCGAGCACCCGTTCCGGTGGCGACTACTGGTACACCTACAAGAACGTCCTGTTCATCGACCTGAACAGCAACGCCTACGCCAACGACTCCGACGCCGCGCACATCGACTACGTGAGCAAGGTGATCAAGGAGCACGGCAACGACGCCAAGTACACCGTGCTGGTCTACCACCACTCGATCTACTCGCCGGCCGACCACGCCAACGACGGTGACAACCAGCTCCGCCGCAAGGACTTCCCGACGGCGTTCTCCAACCTCGGTGTCGACCTGGTCCTCCAGGGTCACGACCACAGCTACAGCCGTAGCTACGTGATCAAGAACGGCGCCAAGGCGAACCCGAACGAGAAGCCCGGCGCCCCGCAGGTCGAGGCCGGCCCTGGCGGCGTCATCTACGTGACCGCCAACTCCGCGTCCGGCTCGAAGTACTACGACCTCACCAAGCCGGACGTCACCGAGGACCCGAACTACGGTCCCGACCCCCTCGACCCGAACCGCCACTGGGCGAACTCGGTCGAGAACCAGGAGCACGTCCGTACCTACGTCAAGGTGCAGGTGCGCAAGGACAAGCTGGTCGTCGAGAACGTCCGCAGCGGCGACTGCAACGGCCCGAACGCCGCCGTCGAGCTCGGCAAGGTCGACTGGTGCGGCCCGGACAGCGGCGCCTCCCCGGCGCAGCCGGTCGGCTCGCTCGTCGACAAGGTCGTCATCAACCCCTTCCGCGGTGACGACCACGGCACCCCGGGCCACGACACCCCTGGCCACGGCACCCCCGGTCACGACAACCCCGGCCACGGCAACCCGGGTCACGGTCCCGGCAAGCCCGGCGAGCCCGGCCACGGTCCTGGCAAGCCCGGCGAGCCCGGCCACGGTCCTGGCAAGCCTGGCAAGCCCGGCGACGGTCCCGGCAAGCCCGGTCACCCCGAGCCCGGTCACCCCGAGCCCGGTCACCCCGAGCCTGGCCACCCCGCGCCCGGCAAGCCCGGCCGTGACAAGGTCGCCACGACCGAGACCAGCTGGCTCCAGTAGCCGGCCCGGATCACGCTGATCCGCAACGCTTCACCCATGGGGTGGGTGCCGCCGGCACCCACCCCATCCGCACATCAGCAACTTCAAGATCGTCCGAGGAAGACCAGATGCGTCCGACCAGCCCGCGCCCGACCACCGCATTCGCCGCCCTCGTGGCGCTGCTCAGCGTGCTCGGCCTCGCCGCGCCGGCCATGGCCGCGGACGGTGACACCTGGACGGTCGCCACGGCCTCCAACGACCTGGGCCACGGTCGGCAGAACTACACCTACGCGCTCGACCCGGGCGGCGAGCTGAAGGACGGTCTCACGGTCGACAACCCGGGCACCACACCGCTCCACCTGTCCGTCTACGCCGCGGACGCGTTCACCGGCGACGGGGGACAGCTCGACCTGCGGACCAGGGACGCCGAGCAGAAGGGCCTCGGCGCGTGGATCCGCCCGGAGCAGGCCGACGTGACGGTCCAGCCGGGGACGTCGGCCGAGGTGCCGTTCACGCTCACCGTGCCCGACGGCGCGGCGCCCGGCGACTACATGGGCGGCATCGTCACCACGCCCGCCGGAGGCGACGGCACCCAGCGGCGCGGCATCCGGGTCTGGCTGCGCGTCGGCGGGACGCTCGAACCCCGCCTTTCGGTGCAGGACGTACGGGTCGACTACACCGGGACGGCCAACCCGCTCGGCACCGGCGAGGCCACCGTCACCTACACGGTCCGCAACACCGGCAACGCCATCGTGTCTGCGCGGCAGCAGGTGTCGCTGTCGGGTCCGTTCGACAGCCTCACCGTCGACGCGGGCAAGGTCGCCGACACCCCGGAACTACTGCCCGGCGACCGGTGGAAGGTCTCGGTGCCCGTCTCCGGCGTGGCTCCCGCACTGCGGCTGACGGGGAAGGTCCACGTCGTGCCGCTGCTGACCGACGCGGCGAACTCGATCACCCCGCTCGCCCCCGTCGTGTCCACGGCGTACGCGTGGACCATCCCCTGGGCGGTGGTCGGAGCCCTGGTCGTCGTCTGCGCGCTCATCGGGTACGCCGTTCGCCGCCGCCGCAGGGCCTGAGCCGGGACATGGCATCCTGGGACGACGGCGATCCCGAAGGAGACCAGCAGTGCCCCTCGACATCCCGCCCTCCCGCCCCCGTACGCCGCTCACCCCCGACGAGAAGGTCCGCGGCGCGACGGCGTTCGCCGAGCTGATCGCCGAGCACCTCCGCACGAGCGGCCGCTTCCGCGTGACGGCCGACACCCCCGACACGGTGGAGCTGTTCCAGGCCGCCGCCCGCCGAGCCGGCGACGCCCTCCAGCGCCCGGTGGTCAGCTACAGCAACGGCAAGGACATCATCGTCACCTTCGCCGACCAGGCAGCCCCCGTCATCGAGCCCTGACCACCCGATCGCGCGCCTGCACGGCCGCGACCTCTCTCCCGGCCGTACCTCCTGCCCGCGCCTCCTGCTCGGGGCGCGCGGGCCGGGACCCGGCGCGGACCGACCGCCCGGCCTCCGGGCAGGATGGCCGCATGCGCCCCACCCACATCCTGTTCGACTTCTTCGGCACGCTCGTCGACTACTCGCCCAGCCGTACCGACCAGGGCTACGACGCGACCCACGCCCTCCTGCGCAGTCTCGGCGCGACCGTGTCCTACGACGGGTTCCTCACCGTCTGGTCCGACGCCTGCGCCGTCTTCGACGGGCTGAGCGATCAGGACGACCGCGAGTTCTCGATGCTGGAGCCTGGCACGGCGTTCCTCCGCGAGGTCCTCGGCAGGCAGCCCGCCCCGGAGGAGACCGAGGAGTTCGTCGCCACGTACGTACGCGAGTGGAGCGCCGGCGTCCACTACCTGCCGGGGCTCGCCGACCTGGTGGCCGAGCTGTCGGCCCGCCACCGCCTGGCCGTCGTGTCCAACACCCACCACCCGCCGCTCGTGCCCGGCCACCTCGCGAACATGGGCCTCCTGGACGCGTTCGACGCGGTCGTCACCTCGGTCGAGGTGGGCTGGCGCAAGCCGCACCCGAAGATCTACGCCACGGCGCTCGACGTGCTCGGCATCGAGGCGTCCGCCGCCGTCTTCGTCGGCGACACCTACGGGCCCGACTACGAGGGCCCCGAGCGCCACGGCATGACGGCCTTCCTCATCGACCCCGGCCGCAGCGCTTCCGTCCCGGACGGGCGCCGCCTCGCCTCCGTCTTCGACCTGCCGGCCCGCCTCGGCTGAAAGAACTACAAGGCGGCGAGGAACGCCCTGGTCTCCAGGAGGTCGACCGCGCCGGCGTCGGGACGGCGGACGACGAGCGTCAGCTCGCGGGCGACCGCGCGCGTGCGCGCCTGGGCCACGAACGACAGCACCACCATCTTGATGAGCAGGTCCGGGTCGGCCTCCACGATGGGCACCGCGACCCGGTCGACGGGCCCTTCGCGGGCGATCGCCGCCCAGAGGCGGCCGAGGCTCAGCCACAGGTCGTCCACCGACGCCCGCGCGGTCACGTCCGCGTCCACCCGTACGGAGGCCACGCAGTGCACCTTGCGGTAGGGCGAGCCGATCGTCGCGACCGTGCCGAGCGGATAGCGCTTGAGCTTGCCCCGCGGCTTGGTCGCGCGCGTCTCGACCGAGCGCGGGACGACCGCTGCGAGGGCCCGGTCCAGCTCGCTGTCGAGTCGTTCGAGGTCGCCGTCGTACATGCGGCCGAGCAGCTGCCCGCGCAGCCCGCTCAGGTCGGTGTCGAACGTGTCGGCGAAGCCGATCACGAGGTCGGCGTCGAGGGCGAGTGGGTCGCCCACCCGTACGGTGACCGTCACGTCAGGGTGGGTGAGCTGCCGCGTGACGGGGCAGCGCGGGTAGGCGCGCGCCGGCGCCCAGATCAGGCCGGCGACGACGGGCACGCCCAGCGCCGCGGCGTCCGGTAAGCGCGCCCCCGCCGCCTGCGCGGCCAGGACGAGGAGGGCCACGGCGCCGAAGCTGACGAGGAAGTGCCGGGCCAGGTCGGAACGGCCGCGCGGCGTACGGACGATCGCCTGCAGCCCCTGCACGAAACCCACCTGTCGCCGCCTCCCATCGCGTGAAGCCGCACGAGCCCTTCGTCAGTCCGCGCCGGAACCTGGAAGATACGTCGAATGGCGGCTTCCGGGTAGATCCCTGCCCAAGTTCGCGGCTGTCACGCCTTTACCTCGTGGAGGCGGCGCCTCGGGACGAGGGTGGCGAGAAGCAGCAGCAGGGCGCTCTGGGCGAGCATGCCGGGCGCGAGCGGCGGGGCGGCGCCGACGCTCTTCGTCAGCGCATACCACCACTGGGTGAGCGGCGAGAGCGTGTCCCAGTCGGGGATCATGCCGCCCATGCCGTGGTTGACCGACACGTGCATGAACACCCCGTACGCCGACGCCAGCAGGACGACCCCGGCCAGCACGCGCACCACGGCGGCCGTCCGCGCAGGGCCGAACGCGACCAGTGCCAGCGCGACCACGAGCACCCCCAGCGCCACCCAGGGGATGAGCTGCGTGAACGTCTGCCAGTGCCGTTCGAAGGCGAGCTCCAGCGCGGCGCCCGCGATGCCGATCGCCGTCAGCGCCAGCAGCCCGAGGCGTACCGCTGAGGTGGGGGTGATGGCGGTACGAAGAGAAGTTGAGGCCATGTGCGGTGACCACCGTCCGAAGTGAAGTCTGCAACGTCCGGTTTCACCGTCCCTGTGGACTCTCAGAGGACTCTCAGCGCATTCTGAAGATCTCGTGAGAAGTCCTGAAAGGGGCGATTCATGCCGGACGACTACGTCCCCACACTCCCGCCCGAACGCGTCGAGCAGATCCGCCGCTGGCACGAGAACGCCTACCGGGCCGCCCGCGAGGAGGGCGCGGAGGAGCAGACGTTCGCCTATCTCGGCCGGACCATCGTGGTGCCGCCGGGCGTGCAGCCGATCGCCGGCATGTCACACGTGCTCGGCGAGGCCGTGCTCGCCGAGGTCGCCGAGGGCGACCGCGTGCTCGACATGGGCACCGGCAGCGGGGTCAACGCCGTCCTGGCCGCCTCGAAGGCCGCAGAGGTGCTGGCCGTGGACGTCAGCCCGGCCGCCGTCGAGGCGGCCCGTCGCAACGCGGCGCGCAACGGCGTCGCCGACCGGGTGGAGGTGCGGCTCAGCGACGTGTTCAGCGCGGTGGACGGCCGGTTCGACCTGATCGTCTTCGACCCGCCGTTCCGCTGGTTCGCGCCGCGCGACATGTTCGAGCGGGCCAGCACCGACGAGGGCTACCGCACCATGGCCGCGTTCTTCGCCGGCGCCCGCGACCGCCTCACGCCGCACGGGCGGATGCTGGTCTCCTTCGGCACGTCGGGAGACCTCGGGCACCTGCGCCGCCTGGCCGGCGAGGCGGGCTTCGCGTCGGAGACGGTGGCCACGCGCAGCCTCGTACGGGACGACGATCAGGTCGACTACTACACGTTCAGGATGACCCCGAAGTGATCGGTACGGCCACACCGTACCGATCACGCGAGGACCGTCGTCACATGTTGATCATGTGACCGGCGAGGCCGTGGATGGCCTCCTTGACCGCTTCGCCGAGCGTCGGGTGCGCGTGCACGTTGCGGGCCATCTCGTGCACCGTCAGGTCCCACTGCTGGGCCAGGGTCAGCTCGGGCAGCAGCTCGGTGACCTCGGGGCCGATGAGGTGGGCGCCGAGCAGCTCGCCGTGCGTGTCGTCACTGATGATCTTGACGAAGCCGTTGGGGTCGCCGAGGCCGTGCGCCTTGCCGTTGGCCGTGAACGGGAACTTGACCACCTTCACGTTGTAGCCCAGGTCGCGGGCCTGCGCCTCGGTGTAGCCGAAGCTCGCCACCTGCGGCTGGCAGTACGTCGCCCGCGGGATCATCACGTAGTCGAGCTCCATCGTCTCGGCGTCCGCGATGGTCTCGGAGGCGATGATGCCCATGGCCTCGGCGGCGTGCGCCAGCATCAGCTTGGCGGTGACGTCGCCGATGGCGAAGATGTGCGGCACGTTCGTGCGGCAGCGGCCGTCGACCTCGATCGCGCCCCGCTCGGTCAGCGCGACGCCCGTCTTCTCCAGGCCGTAGCCCTCGACGCGCGGCTGGAACCCGATGGCCTGCATCACCTTGTCGGCCTCGAGCACCTGCGTCTGGCCGTCCTTGGTGACGGTGACCTTGACCGTGCCGCCGGCGTCCTCGATGGCGTCGACGCGGGTGGAGGTCATCACCTCGATGCCGAGCCGCTTGTAGCGCTTGGCCAGCTCGGCCGAGACCTCGGCGTCCTCCAGCGGCACGATCCGGTCGAGGAACTCGACGATCGTCACCTTGACGCCGTAGTTGTGCAGCACGTACGCGAACTCGACGCCGATGGCGCCCGCGCCCGCGATGATGATGCTGCTCGGCAGCTCCTCGGAGAGAATCTGCTCCTCGTACGTCACCACCCGCTCCGACAGCTGCGTGCCGGGGATGAGCCGGGTCGTGGCGCCGACGGCGATGATGCAGTTCGAGAACGTGATCGTCTCGCCGTTCACCTGGAGCGTGTTGGCGTCCAGGAAGGTGCCGCGGCCGTCGTACTCCGTGATGGAGTTCTTCTTCATCAGGTAGTGAACGCCCTTGACGCGTCCGTCCGCCACCTTGCGGCTGCGCTGGAAGGCGGCTCCGTAGTCGAAGGTCACCTCACCGCTGATGCCGAAGGTCTTGGCCTCCTTGGTGAAGATGTGGGCCAGCTCGGCGTTGCGCAGCAGCGCCTTCGACGGGATGCAGCCCACGTTCAGGCAGACGCCACCCCAGTATTTCTCCTCGACGACCGCGGTGCGCAGTCCGAGCTGGGCGGCGCGGACGGCGGCCGTGTATCCTCCCGGACCCGCGCCGAGAACGACGACGTCATAGTGAGTGCTCATGAGTCGGACCATACCGCCAGGCCGCGGTTGAGCCGTCCTCAGACCTCCACCTCGTACGAGAGGGTCAGCTCGTCGGCGGGAACACCCCGGATGCCCCAGTTCGTCACCGGCATCTCGATGATCGTGATCTCCAGGTCCTCGGGCGCGTACGGCCACCGCGCGTACAGCTCCCGGACGAGGGCCCGCTTGGCGTGGTCGCTGCGCCCGGCGAAGCAGACGATCTCCAGGATCACGTAATGGTCGCCGCGCTGCGGGCAGACGAGGTCGTCGGCCTCCAGCAGCAGGAACCGGTGGAACCGCTTGTCCTGCGGCAGCCCCCACGCGCTCACCAGGCTCGCCTGGACGAGGTCCGACAGCTCCCGCTGCCGCCCGGACCAGACGTCGCGCCGGCCGTACACCTTCACCTGGGCCATGTGAGCCACTATAGGAAGGTGATCCGGATTCTGCTGGCCGACGACGAGACCATGATGCGCGCGGGCGTGCGCGCGATCCTTTCCTCCGACCCCGAGCTCGACGTCGTCGCCGAGGCGGGCGACGGCAGGCAGGCGGTCGACCTCGCCATCAGCCACCGCCCGGACGTGGCGCTGCTCGACATCCGCATGCCCCGCCTCGACGGCCTGGCAGCCGCGGCCGAGATCCGCAGGCACGCCCCGGCGACGGCCGTGGTGATCCTCACCACGTTCGGCGAGGACGACTACATCGCCAAGGCGCTCGACGCGGGCGCCAGCGGGTTCCTGCTCAAGTCGGGCGACCCGCGCGAGCTCATCGCCGGCATCCACGCGGTGGCCGACGGGGCCGCGTACCTGTCGCCCAAGGTCGCCCAGCGCGTCATCAGCCGGCTCGCGGGCGGCAGGATGGCGCGGGGCGCGCTCGCCCGCGACCGCGTCGAGGCGCTCACCGAACGCGAACGCGAAGTGCTCGCCCTGCTCGGGGCCGGCCTGTCCAACGCCGAGATCGCCCGCGAGCTGCACATCGTCGAGGGCACCGTGAAGGCGTACGTGAGCGCCATCCTCACCCGGCTCGACGTGCGCAACAGGGTGCAGGCCGCGATCATCGCCCACGAGGCGGGCTTGGTAGCCTGACGCGTGATGTATCGCCTCGTGTTCACGCAGGTCTTGCAGCGCTTCGACGCCGAGGCCGTGCACCGTCTCACTGTCGCCGGCCTCGCGCTCCTCGCGCGGTTGCCGCTGCTCAAGCGCCTGCTCCACCAGGCTTACGCGCCGCACGATCCGGCCCTGCGCGTGAGCGCGTTCGGCGTGCACTTCCCCGGCCCCCTCGGCCTCGCCGCCGGCTTCGACAAGGACGCCGCCTGCGCCGAGGGCATCGCCGCGCTCGGCTTCTCCCACGTCGAGGTCGGCACCATCACGGCCCACGGCCAGCCGGGCAACCCGCGTCCGCGCCTGTTCCGGCTGCCGCGGCAGCGGGCGCTGATCAACCGGATGGGCTTCAACAACGAGGGCGCACTCGCCGCGGCCCGCAGGCTGCGCCGGCCGCGGAGCGTCCCGGTCGTGGTCGGCGTCAACATCGGCAAGACCAAGGTGGTCCCCGAGTCCGAGGCCGTCGGCGACTACGTCGCGAGCGCGAGGACGCTCGCCCCGCTGGCCGACTACCTCGTGGTCAACGTCAGCTCGCCCAACACCCCTGGGCTGCGCAACCTCCAGGCCGTCACGCTGCTGCGCCCGCTGCTCACCGCGGTCAAGGAGGTCGCCGACGCGACGCCGCGCCGCACCCCGCTGCTGGTCAAGATCGCCCCCGACCTGGCCGACGACGACATCGACGCCGTCGCCGACCTGGCACTGGAAATCGGCCTCGACGGCATCATCGCGACGAACACCACGATCCGCCACTCCGGCGAGCAGGGCGGGCTGTCCGGCCGCCCGCTCAAGAAGCGCTCGCTGGAGGTGCTGCGGCGGCTGCGCGCCCGCGTCGGCGACCGCCTCACGCTGGTGTCGGCGGGCGGGGTCGAGGACGTCGACGACGTCTGGGAACGCCTGCTGGCCGGCGCCACCCTCGTCCAGGGCTACAGCGGCTGGATCTACGGCGGCCCGCTCTGGGCCGCCCGCATCCACCGGCAGCTCGCCGTACGCGTACGCCGCCACGGCATGAAGTCGATCACCGAGGCGATCGGGCGCACCGCATGACGATCAAGCCTGTCGCCCTGCCCGGCGGCGTCGTCCTGCGCCTGGTCACCGAGCACGACGCCCCCGCCGTGACCGAGGCGTACATCCGCAACCGTGACCACCTGCGGCGCTGGGAGCCGCGCAGGTCCGAGTCGTTCTACACGCTGAAGGTCCAGACCGAGATGCTGGAGGCGCTGCTGGCCAAGCAGGCCAGGGGCGACGCGACGGCCTGGGTGCTGGCCGACGGCGACCGCGTCGTGGGCCGCATGACGCTCAACGACACCGTCCGCGGCCCGTTCCTCAGCACCAACCTCGGCTACTGGATCGACGGCGAGCTGAACGGCCGTGGCCTGGCCACCGCCGCCGTGCGCGAGGTCTGCCGGATGGCCGACGAGGACCTCGGCCTGCACCGCATCGCGGCCGGCACCCTGCTCGACAACGTCGCCTCGCAGACGGTGCTGCGCAAGTGCGGCTTCGAGCCGTACGGCACCGCCCCGCGCTACCTCGCGATCGACGGCCGCTGGCAGGACCACCGGCTGTTCCAGCTCCTGCTCAACGACCGTCCCGCGTTCTGACTCACACGCTCGGCCGGGTCGACTCGGCGTCGTGCGTCATCTCCTCCAGGCGGGCCATCGTGTCGCGTACCCGCACCTGGCCGGTCCGGTGCGGCCGCCGCCGCTGCCACGGCAGCGGCCCCGCGAGCGGGCGGTACTCGACGCCGAGGGCGTCGAGCCTGCCGAGGTGGCGCGCCAGCCGCTCGCCGAACCCGTCGCGGGTCCGGCCCGCCCAGGCCACCTCCGCGACCGCGCACGCCCTCGGCCACAACCGGTAGTCGACCGTACGGGCGTCCGGCACCCGCTCGGTCCACAGCTGCGCCTGGACGCCCAGCACGCGGGCCAGCTCCGCGTCGCTCCAGTCGCCGGGCGCCGGGTCGAACGCGGCCACGTCGTCCACCGTGATCGCGTCGCCGATGGCCATGGGCTCGTCGGGCGAGGCGGCCTCGGCGTAGTCGAAGTACAGCGGGAACACCGGCGTCGCCACGACGTCGTGCCCGGCGGCGGCCGCCCGGCGGCCCACGCCCATGCCGCGCCACGGCATGACAATCGTGTCGTCGCGCAGCCCGCCGCTGACGAACGCCTCGTCCCACACCACGGCCCGCGCGCCCCGTTCGGCGAGCGCGTCGGCGAGCCGGCGCAGGAACCAGGCCTGCAGCTCGTTCGCCGTGGCGAGGCCCAGCGACTCGCGGTAGGCGGTGATCTCGGCCGATGCCGCCCAGTGGTCGAGCACCACCTCGTCACCGCCGATGTGCACGTACGGGGTCTCGCCCAGCGCCCCGAGCAGCTCGTCGAAGAGCGTCACCAGGAACTCGACGGTCGGCGGCAGCGGCGACAGGATGGCGGGGGAGATGCCCCACCGGTCGAGCACCTCGTGCCGTTCCCCGGTGGCCCCGAACTCCGGGTAGGCCGCGAGGATCGCCGACGCGTGCCCCGGCACGTCGATCTCGGGCACCACCGTGACGCAGCGCGCCCGCGCGTACGCGGCGATCTCCGCGAGGTCGTCGAGGCTGTAGTGGCCGCCGTGCGGCACGTCGTCGTAGGTCGCCGCCTCGCGGTAGTGGCTGGTCACCGTACGCGGGCGGTGCGAGGCCACCTCGTGCAGCCGCGGGTAGGCCCGGCTCTCCACCCGCCACCCCTGGTCGTCGGCCAGGTGCAGGTGCAGCCGGTTGAGCTTGTGCACCGCCATGAGGTCGATCAGCCGCAGCACCTCGCGCTTGGGGAAGAAGTGCCGCGCCACGTCGAGGTGCAGTCCGCGCCAGGTGAACCGCGGCGCGTCCTCGATCCGCACGCCGGGCACCTCCCACGACGCGCCGGACGAGAACCGGTAGGAGACGTCGGGCAGCAGCTGGTGGAGCGACTGCGCGGCGTAGAAGGCCCCCGCCCGGCCGCCCGCCGTGATCTCCACCCCGCGCGACCCGGCCGTCAGCCGGTACGCCTCCTCGCCGAGCGACGGGTCGCGCCGCACGTCGATCTCGCCCGAGTCGCCGGGACGCAGGTCGAGCCCGGGCAGCGCCAGGCGTACGGCGTCCACCAGGTCGCCGGACACCGTCGCGCCCGTGCTCAGCACGCAGGCGGCGGAAAGGTCATGGAGCAGCTCTGGGCGAGGAATCATGAGTGCAGATAGTGCTGCAATCCGTCGGCCAGCGCCAGGGCGATCCGCTGCCGGAACTCCGGGTCGCGGAACTGGGCGGCCTCGGCGGCGTTGCGCATGTTGCCGCACTCGACGAAGACCTTCGGCACCGTCGACAGGTTGAGCCCGCCGAGGTCGCTGCGGTAGTCGAGCGCCTTCCTGCCGATGTACGTCGAGTACGGCACCCCCGTGCCCGCGTGGAAGGCGTCGCGCACAGCGAGGCCCAGCCTGCGGGAGGCGGCCACGACGCGGTCGACCGGCCCGCCGATCCTCTTCGGCATGATGACGTGGAAACCGTGGTTGGCCGCGGCCGACCCGTCGGCGTGCACGGAGATCGCGGCGTCGGCGCGCGCCTCGTTGCCGATGGCGGCCCGCTCGGTGATGCAGGGCCCGACGCTGTCGTTGTCGGAGCGGGTGAACTCGACGGTGGCGCCGCGCCGGCGCAGCAGCTTGCGCAGCCGCTTGGAGACGTCCCAGGTGAAGGCGGCCTCGCTGTAACCGTCGTTGGTCGCGGTACCGGTCGTGTCGCAGGCCTTGCGCTGGGTCAGCACGTCGACCAGGCGGTTGACGGCCTGCGGGTCGCGGTAGTTGCCGCCGTTGTGGCCCGGGTCGATGACGATGACCTTGCCGTCGAGCGGCTTGACCTCGGGCTGCTCTGGAGCCGCCGTGTCGATCGCGGGCGGCTCGTCCGTTGCCGTGACGGTGACCGTCGCGGTGACGGTGGGGACTGGGGTGAGGGTGGCCTGACCCGCCGTGGCGCCATCGGAGCCGGCGCCGCACGCGGAGGCGGTCAGGCCGCAGAGGGCGAGGATCAGGGCGGGTAGTGCACGCATACCGTCCAAGTTACGACAGGCCACTTGGTGCGACTGAGAGGTTCAGCCGAACCGGGCTTGGGACGATGCGTGAGACCCGCCACACGTCCTCACCAGACGTGCTCGCCGACCTCCTGCCGTTCGAGCAGGGCGGCCAGCTCCCGCGCGTCCTCGGCATCGAGACCGAGGACGACGCGGGGCCGGCCCCACGGGTGGTCGAGCGAGTGGGCGACGTAGCTGGCGACGGACTCCGCGCCGCCGTCCACGCCGCGTCCCCTGCCCGCCCGCCAGTGCCCCCAGGCGCGCTCGAGCTCGGCCGCGGCGCGCTGGGCGCATGACACCAGTTCCGGATCACGCATGACTGTTCCCCCCGGATCAGACGTTGACCGGACCTGAGCCGGCCACAGCATGACCCTGACGAGTTAACAGCCGCGCGACCGTGCCTCCGCACGGCTTGACCCGACTTTGAGGCTCTCTTAGGCGGGCCCCGTGCTCCGTCGCACGACTAACTCCGGCCGGATCTCCCGCAGCCGCGCGGGCTTGCCGTGGTCGCCGATCCGGTCGCTCAGCAGCGCCGCCGCCGACCTGCCCATGGTGCGGCGAGGTTGGTCGACCGAGGTCAGCGAGACGTGGTTGGACGCCGCAAGGTGGGTGTTGTCGTATCCCACCACCGAGAGGTCCTCGGGCACGCGCAGGCCCAGCTCGCTCGCGGCGGACAGCACGCCGAGCGCGACCACGTCGTTGGCGGCGAAGATCGCCGTTGGCCTGGGGTCGCGGGTCAGCAGCGCCAGCGCCGCCTGCCTGCCGCCGTCCTCGCTGGACTCCGCGGCCTCGACCATGATGTACGGCGCCAGCGAGTGCCTGCGCATCGCCACGAGGTAGCCCTCGCAGCGTGACGCCCGCCGGCCTTCGATGTGGGCGATCCGCTTGTGACCGAGCTCGACCAGGTGGTCGATGGCCAGGCGGGCGCCGTGCTGGTCGTCGTCGACCACGATGTCGACGCCGTCGACGGTGATGTCACGTTCCCCCACGACGACGGTGGGGGTGTAGGAGGTCGCCTCGATGAGCGTCTCGCTGGTCGGGGCGATGCCGAGCAGCACCAGCCCGTCGACCCGCAGTTCGAGGAACGCCTCCACGGCCTCGTCCGCGAAGGCCGGGTCCCATTGGCTGTTGCCGATGAGCATGCGCAGGCCGTCGCCGTGCAGGCTCTCCTGGAGGCCGTCGAGGAATTCGGCGTAGAACGGATTGTGCAGGTCGGCGACGAGCGCGCCGACCAGATGGGTACGTCCCTCGACCAGGCTGCGGGCGACCGCGTTCGGCCGGTAGCCGAGCTCGCGGGCGGCCTGCAGCACGGCCTGGCGACGGTGCTCGCTCACGTGCGGTGACCCGCGCAGCACGAGAGAGACGAGCGATTTGGACACGCCGGCACGTTCGGCGACATTGCGTATGGTCGGTCTGGGCCGAGGCAGTGCGTCTACCTCTCTCTCAGCGATGGACGTGTTGACGGGCGGTCCTGACATGTGTCTCCCCCGCGATGCGGATATGGGCACCTGTCTCACCAACGATCGAGTGCGCCGCAGGGTACGGCCTCCGTAACGGATCGGCGTAACTCCCGTCACGGACGGCTCCTTCGCCCGTGAGGCCGGACATTTGCGAGGGAACTCGGACGATGTCCGGTCGGCTACTGTGCAGGGGTGACACCCGGCAAGTCAGCCGAGACGACCCGTCCGGCGCGGCGCAGGCTCACTGTCGACCGCCGCAGGGAAGAACTCATGGCGGCGGCGCTCGAACTGTTCGGCGCCCGCGATCCGGAAGACGTCTCCATCGACGACGTGGCCTCGGCGGCGGGAGCGTCGCGCGCCCTCGTCTACCACTATTTCGGCGGCAAGCAGGAGCTCTACGTGGCCGCGCTGCGCAGCGCGGCGCTGCAGCTCGAGTCGCGGCTGCAGGCGCAGGGCGGCGGCAGGGCGCTCGACGAGCTGGCCGCCGGGCTGCAGCGGTACTTCGACTTCGTCGAGGAGCACGCGGCGGGTTTCGCGGCGTTGCTGCGCGGCGGCCCGGCCAACAGGACGGGCGAGGTCGGCGAGATCGTCGACGGCGTGCGGCTGCGGCTCACGCGTCTGGTGCAGAAGCAGATGGGTGTCGAGGAGGCGGGCCCCGCGCTGCGCACGACCCTGCGATCGTGGATCGCCTGCGTGGAGGCGGCCGGACTCGACTGGCTGGAGCATCGCGACGTCGACCGTCCTGCTCTTGAGCGGATGCTGGTCGACCAGATGGTCGCGCTCCTAGGGGTCGCCGCCGCTCATGACCCCGGCGTCGCCAGGTTGGTCGAGCGGCTGGCGTGACGGGAAGGATGGCGCCGGGCGGGCGGCGCCAACTTCCGTCGCGACGTCATGTCGTCACAGTGGTGGACCGGGCCTCCGGTGCCGGCCAGGTCCACCCTTAGAACCCCCCTGAGGTCCGTGACGACCGTGCCGTTACTCGGAGCGCTGCTGCGGAATCCCCGCGAGCAGCGCTCGCACCTCGGTCTCGCGGTAACGCCGGTGCCCGCCGAGGGTGCGAATCGACGTCAACTTGCCCGCTTTGGCCCACCGGGTAACGGTCTTGGGGTCGACCCTGAACATGGTCGCGACCTCAGCGGGCGTGAGCAGTGGCTCGGCCTCGGGTGTACGAGCTGACATTTGTGCGGCCTCTCCTCCGTGTGGACCGGCTTAGCGATCCTGTGACTGCCTTTGCGCGTGTCACGGATGTCCCCCTATGGCACAGAGCGTGCGGCTTTTCTGAGCCATATGCGGCATCACCCGATGTGACCATACCGCCACGCTGAGCGATTGGCGAGCCCTTCTTTGACCCAACTGCCCGCCCCCCGTGGCCATGTCACGCTCGGTGATTCTAGCGACACGGTTCGTGGTATCGCAGTGAAAACGGCAAACTACTCAGTTCGCAGAAGAGAGCAGCCGTGAGACGTGACCTACTCATGCAGGTCAGACAGCCGTATTGGGGCTCAGTTGGCAGATTCCAGTAGTTGCATTGACTTCCACCGCAGGATCACCCTCTGGTACATGGCGTAGGCAAGTTCTTCTTGACCCGTGTCCAGACCTGTCAGGGCTGCCGAGAGCTCCGCGACCGACTGATCGGCCTGCAGCGCGTCGTCGTCCATCAGATGGACGAGCCCGCCGTAGTCGAGCTCGACCAGCGAGTGCGGGTGGAACTCCTCCAGCCACCGGGCGACGTCCTCGACGTCGAGGCGGTCGGCGGCCTCGCCGAGATGCCGCCGCAGCACGCTGAGCGCCCGCGCGGCCCGCCTCCTCGCCTGCGCCATCGACGTGACATAGATGAGGTTGCGGCCCGTGGTCGTCGTGACGTCCTGGCCCGGGTTGGCCGAGCCGAGCACCAGCCAGCGCTCGTTGCCGTCGAACGGCACGAACCACGACACGGGAACGTGCCAGGCCGTCGTACGGATGTGGGTGCGCAGCGCGCCCGAGCCTGACCTTCTCTTGTAGCGGTCGAAGTCGTCGGCCGTCTGCTCGGCGACCGCCTTGGGCACGAAGTGGTCCAGCACCTTGACCGGCGTGGTGCCACGAAGCCGTGAGAAGGCCAGCCACGAGCGCAAACGGGTCTGCCAGGGGCAAACGTACAGTCGGTCCTCGACACGCCGGAGATAGGCGTTGGGACTCTCTTGGGCGGGAACGGGTTGAGGGGGCACGCCGAGCAGGCGCATGACCGACTCACCGTGCTCCGCATTGAGCGCGTTCGCGCGGCGCGGGCGGTCACGTGAGTCGGCGTAGTCGGCCCACACCTTGCGCTCCGGCTCTGGGAACGCGGTCAGTGGCTCATAGACACGGAGGTAGGCGGCATAGGGCAGCACGGAGGCATCGTGTCACGAAGCGATTCCGCGTGCATCGTCCTGCGTCACTACTCTGAGAGGGATCTCCGCCGCGAAGGGGCGGCGGACCGGACAGGGAGTCACCACAGTGACCGACGTCTTCGGCACGTCCCACAAGGACGTCCACGAGCAGGTCGTGTTCTGCGCCGACGAGCAGAGCGGCCTGCGCGCCATCATCGCCATTCACAACACGGCGCTGGGCCCGGCCCTCGGCGGCACGCGGTTCTACCCGTACGAGAACGAGCAGGCGGCCCTGGCCGACGTGCTCAACCTGGCCAAGGGCATGGCCTACAAGAATGCGCTGGCGGGTCTCGACCTCGGCGGCGGCAAGGCCGTCATCATCGGCGACCCGACCCGTGACAAGAGCGAGGCGCTGCTGCGGGCGTACGGCAGGTTCGTCGAGTCGCTCGGCGGGCGCTACATCACCGCGTGCGACGTCGGCACCTACAGCGAGGACATGGACATCGTCGCCCGCGAGTCGCGTTTCGTGACCGGGCGCACGGTCGCCAACGGCGGGGCCGGTGACTCCTCCATCCTGACCGCGTTCGGCGTGTTCCAGGGCATGCGGGCCTCGGCCGAGCGGGCCTTCGGCACGCCTTCCCTGCGTGGCCGGCGGGTCGGCGTCGAAGGCGTCGGCAAGGTCGGCCACCGTCTCGTCGAGCTGCTGCGCGAGGACGGCGCCGAGGTCGTGGTCTGCGACGTCAGCGCGCGGGCCGTCGAGGCCGTGCGCAGGCGCCACCCCGAGGTCGACGTCGTGGCCGACGCGAAGGCGCTGATCACCTCCGACATCGACGTCTACGCGCCGTGCGCGCTCGGCGGGGCGCTCGACGACGACACCGTGGCCTCCCTGCGCGCCGCGATCGTCTGCGGCGCGGCCAACAACCAGCTCGCCCACCCGGGCGTGGAGAAGCAGCTCGCCGACCGCGGCATCCTGTACGCGCCCGACTACGTCGTCAACTCCGGCGGCGTGATCCAGGTCGCCGACGAGATCGGCGGCTTCGACATGGAACGCGCCAGAGCCAAGGCCGCTCAGATCTACGACACGACTCTGAAGATCTTCGAGATCGCCGCTGAGGAGGGCGTCCCGCCGGCGGTCGCAGCAGATAGGCTGGCAGAGCGCAGAATGTCGGAAGTCGGGCGCATTCGGGCCATTTGGCTGGGCCGCTGACGCCCCGCGCCCATACGACGTACCGAGCTGAGCGCAAAACAGGTACGGTAATAGGCGAACGATAGGCTGGCGCCCAAACGTAGGCGGCGTCAGTGTGTGGTGCGTTAGCGACGAGGGGTCGGGGACGACCCCACACGAGGGGGTCGAGCCAATGGGGCGCGGCCGAGCAAAGGCCAAGCAGGTCAAGGTTGCTCGCCAGCTGAAGTACAACAGCGGTGGCACGGATCTTGACCGTCTTCGCGACGAACTCGGGGTCGGAGACCCCGGCCGCAACGACGACGCCGACGACCTCAACGACGAGCTGGCGGATCGCTATGCCGATTACGCCGATGACTACGGCGCCGGAGACGACGACGACAGCCGTCCTTCCGGTCGTCGATAGCCGTTCTTCTGGGTGACGTGAACGAGGGCCCGGCGCTAACCCGCCGGGATCCTCGCCCACGTTCGTCGGGCCCCACGGGTAACCGTGGGGCTTTCGTCACGTGACGGGGTAACCATTCCGCCCCATCGACACAGGGGCAGCCCGCGCATGCCCGCGTGACCTCCCCGGGCCGCCCGGCTTCCCACTGCCCCGGCAGCCCCAGGGCGCAGGGCACCCCTCGACGTCCGAGTGCCCACCCGCCCCCGAACACCTTCCGGTGCGGCGCGGCTTCTCGCCCGCGTACATCTTTCCGGCGCGCACGGCTTCTCGCTGTTCCAGGGGAGTGATGGGCGGCGCGCGCGGGGGTCTCGGGTTTCCACCATGGGTGATGGGTGGCGGGTGCGTGTCCACCCGCCGAACCAGTGCGCTGATGGCTTGCCGGCGTGTTGGGTTCGGCTCTCTCGGGGTGGTCGAGGCCGTCCGGGGCCGGGGTGGGCTCCGGGCTCGCGGACAGGGTTCGGAGGGCGAGAGGGCTGTTGTTGTGGAGGGCGGCTGACGTCACCGACGTTTGCCGGGGTGGAGGGAGGGCGCTGTCGGGCGCGCTCCCTCCTGAACGTCAGCGGTAGCGGGCCTGGCCCGTACCGGGGACGATCTCGCCCAGGACCCAGGCGGGCAGGCCACGTGCGGCGAGCAGCCGCATCGCCTCGTCGGCCGCGTCGGCGGCCACCACGGCCGCCATGCCCACACCCAGGTTGAACGTACGGTCCATGTCGGGCTGGGCGATGCGCCCGTGCCCGGCGAGCACCTCGAAGATCGCGGGCGGTGTCCAGGACGAGCGGTCGAGCACCGCGTCGAGGTGGCCGGGCAGCGACCGCGACAGGTTGCCCTCGATGCCGCCACCGGTGATGTGCGCGTAGGCGTGCACCTCGACCGCGCGCGCCAGCTCGAGGCAGTCGAGCGAGTAGATGCGCGTCGGCTCCAGCAGCTCCTCGCCGAGCGGACGGCCCAGCTCGGGCAGCACCGCGTCGAGCGACAGCTCAGCCTCACGCAGCACGTGACGCACCAGGGAGTAGCCGTTGGAGTGGACGCCTGAGGAGGCCAGCCCCAGCACGACGTCACCCTCGGCGACCCGCTCGGGCCCGAGCATGTCGGACGCCTCCACCACGCCGGTTCCGGCCCCCGCGAGGTCGTACTCGTCGGGGCCCATCGCGCCCGGGTGCTCGGCGGTCTCGCCGCCCACGAGCGCGGCGCCGGCCAGGCGGCAGCCCTCGGCGACCCCGCCGACGATCTCGGCGACGCGCTCGGGCACCACCTTGCCGCAGGCGATGTAGTCGGTCATGAACAGCGGCTCGGCCCCGCAGACCACGAGGTCGTCGAGGACCATGCCGACCAGGTCGATGCCGATCGTGTCGTGCTTGCCGTACCGCTGGGCGATCATGACCTTGGTGCCGACGCCGTCGGTCGAGGTGGCCAGCAGCGGACGCCGGTAACGCAGCAGGGCCGAGGCGTCGAACAGGCCGGCGAAGCCGCTGGCGTCGTCGACCACCTCGGGGCGCCGCGACCGCGCGACCTTGTCCTTCATCAGGTCGACGGCCCGCTCGCCCGCCGCGATGTCGACGCCGGCGGCCTCGTAGGTGCTGCTCTGGTTGGTCACGCCTTGCTCTCCAGCACGAACTTGCCGACGTTGTCCTGGTCGATCGCGATCGGGTACTCGCCCGTGAAGCAGGCGCGGCACAGCCGGTCGGACGGAATGGTGGTGGCCTGCGTCAGGCCCTCCAGGGAGATGTAGCCGAGGGAGTCGGCGCCCAGCGAGGCTCGGATCTCCTCGACCGACAGCGAACCGGCGATCAGCTCGGCCCGCGTGGCGAAGTCGATGCCGTAGAAGCACGGCCAGGCGACCGGCGGCGACGAGATGCGGACGTGCACCTCGCGGGCCCCCGCCTCGCGCAGCATCCGGACGATCGCCCGCTGGGTGTTGCCGCGCACGATGGAGTCGTCGACGACGACCAGCCGCTTGCCCTCCACGACCTCGCGCAGCGGGTTGAGCTTGAGCCGGATGCCGAGCTGGCGGATCGTCTGCGACGGCTGGATGAACGTGCGGCCGACGTAGGAGTTCTTCACCAGGCCCTGCCCGTACGGGATGCCGCTCTCCTCGGCGTATCCCACGGCCGCCGGGGTGCCGGACTCGGGCGTGGGGATGACCAGGTCGGCCTCGACCGGGTGTTCGCGGGCCAGCACGCGGCCGACCTCGACCCGGGTGACCTGCACGCCACGCCCGGCGATGGTGGTGTCGGGGCGGGCGAGGTAGACGTACTCGAACAGGCAGCCCTTCGGCTCGGCGAGGGCGAAGCGCCGCGAACGGACGCCACGCTCGTCGATCGTGAGCAGCTCGCCCGGCTCGACCTCGCGGACGAACGTGGCGCCCACGATGTCGAGGGCGGCCGTCTCGGAGGCCACCACCCAGCCGCGCTCGAGCCGGCCGAGGACCAGCGGGCGGATGCCCTGCGGGTCGCGGGCCGCGTACAGCGTCTTCTCGTCCATGAACACGAGCGTGTAGGCGCCCTTGACCTGCGGGAGCAGCTCCGCGGCGGCGTCCTCGATGGAACGGCTGCGGTCCTGCGCGAGCAGCGAGGTGAGGACCTCGGTGTCGGTGGTGGCGCGGATGGTGTCGGGGTTGACCCGCTCGGCCAGTTCTGGAGTGTTGATGAGGTTGCCGTTGTGGGCCAGCGCGAGCCCGCCGACCTCGGTGGAGCTCAGGGTCGGCTGCGCGTTCTCCCACACGCTGGACCCCGTGGTGGAGTAGCGGCAGTGGCCGATGGCCAGATGTCCGCGCAGGGTGCCGAGCACGGACTCGTCGAAGACCTGGGCCACGAGGCCCATGTCCTTGTAGACGAGAATGCGGCTACCCTCGCTGACCGCGATGCCCGCGGACTCCTGGCCGCGGTGCTGCAACGCGTACAGCCCGTAGTAGGTGAGCTTGGAAACTTCCTCGCCCGGAGCCCAGACGCCGAAGACGCCACAGGCGTCTTTTGGTGCGCGGTCGTGGGGGTCCAGGTCATGGCCGAGCCGGCCGTCGCCCTTCAGCACATGCTCAGTTTAGGTTGCCCGATTCCATGCTCGCGCACCAGGGCCGATGATCACTGTGCGTGAGCGGACCTCCCGGCGTTCGATCCGTCGCGGACGATCTCTCCCGTGAGGTCGCGGTTGGCGGCCGAGCCGAGGAAGAGGCAGCTGACTGGAGTCGCTGTCGTGCCGGCAAGGCTCGTTCGCCCCCGGCGAGAACGGCGTGGCCCGGACGAGGCGGGCGAGCAGGGCGCGTTCGTCGGCGGCTCGACGCCCAGCCGGGCGATCAGCTCGCCCTGGTGAGGTCGTCCTCTTTCCACAGCTGGTTGAGCAGCATCTCCTGACCCGGGTGGAGTCCGAGCGGACCATCGCGGCGGCCGGCCGCTTGCGGCTCGTCCTGACAACCTTGATCAAGGCGTACATCAGGGTCTCGTCCAGCATGCCCTCATCTTGCCGGTCGCCTGGTGTTTTGGCACAAGGCGACCGAAGTTTCGGCAGGGTCTTACCGTGTCATGCGGTTTAACGGGGGCCTTCCGCGTAAGGGTGAATCATCCGGTATGCAAACCCGTCGGGAGACGCAGACGTGACCACACCTGGGGATCCGAACTCGCCCAGCCCGCGCGACGAGAACCGCCCCGAGGACCGCCCCGGTGGCGACGCCGAGAGCCGCCCCGACGCGGGCGGATCCGGGGACGAACCAGCGGAGCCGCCTGTCGAGCCGCGTCCGGCAGAGTCGGCTCATCCGGATCTGCCCACCGCGCCGGAGACCCGGCCGCCTGCCGGTGGCGACGAGGAGGCCACCCAGGTGTTCCAGGTCCCGGGTGGCACGCCGCCCTACCCCGGCTGGGAGAACCACCCGCCGCAGGACGAGGGACCCGTTCGCCAGGGGCCGTCGCGGTTCGAGGAGCCGGAGGCCGCGGCGCACGACACGCCGGGCCAGGGGGAGGGCGGGGGAGGTGTCCCGCCGTACGGGAGCGCGCCGCGCGACGAGGGGCCGGCGGTGCCGGGGACGACCCCCTCCAGCCCGTACGGAGGCGCGCCCGGCTACCCGCCCCCGCCGCCTCCTGGATCGCCCTACGGCGGGCCGGGCGGCGGCTACGGACCGCCCCGGCAGGGCAGCGGCCTCGCGACCGCCTCGCTCGTCCTCGGTGTGGCGAGCCCGTTCCTGGTGTTCGTCTGCTTCACCGGGGTGATCACGGCGATCCTGTCGATCATCTTCGGCTGCGTGGCGCTGGCCAAGCGCGTCGGCAGGGGCCGCGCCATCGCCGGCATCGTGATCAGCGCGCTGTCGCTGGTGCTGTTCGCGATCGTGGCGATCTGGTTCTGGAACGTGGTGGAGGCCTGCGCCCATCTGCCGACGCCGGAGGCCGACCGGTGCGTCCAGGAGCGGTTGCCCTGGACGGAGAGTCGCTAGAGGGGGAGATGCTCCGACAGGTCGGCGCGCGATCCGCTGGCGGAGACCGCGCCCTTGGCCATGGCCTCGTCCCACGTCATGCGGCCGAGCGCCAGCGCGATCCAGGTGTGGCCGTCCATCTCCACGACGTTGGGCGGGGTGCCGCGCGTGTGGCGGGGGCCCGCGATGGCCTGGACGGCGGCGTACGGCGGCACGCGCACCTCGACGGTGCGGCCGGGGGCCGCGGTGGCGAGCCGGTCGAGCAGGTGACGCACGGCGAACCTGGCGGCGTCGCGCTCGGGGCGCAGCCCCCGCTCGTAGGCGGTCAGCACGGCGGCGACGAGCGCGCCGGGAAGGGCGGCGGCGGGGCCGTCGTAGGGCGGCTCCTCCAGGGCGACGAGCTGGGCGTCGAGCGCCGACCTCAACTTTTCCTCATCCATCTTGCGTGGTGGCACGCCACCATTGTGTCGCGGCAATCGTTCATCAGGACGAGGAGTGTCGTCTTCGGCGCGACGATGGAGGACCTGTGACGAACCCCACCGAGGGCAGGCGGTGGCTCCCTCACACAACCGGCCGTTCGGCGCTGACCTGCAGATTCCGCTGCGGCAACGCCTGCGCGCACGAGGTGGCCAACACCTCGGGCAACGCCTACTTCTGCGACGTGGTCGAGGAGGCGCTGTCGCGCCGCGGCGTGCTGCGCGCGGGCGTCCTGGGCGCGCTCGTGGCGGGCACGGCGAGGGCGTGCGCCGACCCGGTGCCGGCCGCGGAACACGAGGCGGGTGCGCCCGCCGACGGCGGCCTGAGCTTCGAGCCGGTTCCGCCGAACACGGAGGACGCGCTGCGCGTCCCCGACGGCTACCGGTCGTCCGTCGTGGTGCGCTGGGGCGACCCGGTGCTGCCCGGCGCTCCCGCGTTCGACTTCGACGACCAGAGCGCCGAGGCGCAGGGCAAGCAGTTCGGTTACAACTGCGACTTCGTGACGATGTTCCCGATGGGCCGCGACCGTGCGCTGCTGTGGGTGAACCACGAGTACACGGCCGAGAGTCTGATGTTCCGCGGGTACACGAACGGGACGTCCGCGACCGAGGAGCAGATCAGGATCGCGATGGCCGCGCACGGCGGCTCGGTCGTGGAGATCGAGCGTGCCGGCGCGACCGGCCGGTGGCAGCTGGTCACGAAGGGCGCCCGGCGCTACAACCGGCGGATCACCGCGCACACCCCGATGCGCTTCAGCGGGCCGGCCGCGGGCGGCGACCTGCTGCGGACGGCCGCCGACCCCGAGGGCGTCAGGCCCGTCGGCATGCTGAACAACTGCGCGGGGGGCACGACCCCGTGGGGCACGGTGCTGACCGCCGAGGAGAACATCGACCAGTACTTCGTCAACGGCAGGAAGGTGCCGGAGGCGCAGCGGTCGTACATCGCCCGGTACACGATCCCCTCGGGCGTCCCGGCCGACAGCCGCCGGTTCGACCGGGTGGACGAGCGCTTCGACCTCGCCAAGCACCCGAACGAGGCCAACCGGTTCGGGTGGATCGTGGAGATCGACCCGTTCGACCCCGGCTCGACGCCGGTCAAGCGCACCGCGCTCGGCCGGTTCAAGCACGAGGCCGCCAACACGACGCTCTCCCGTGACGGCCGCCTGGTCGTCTACATGGGTGACGACTCACGCCACGAGTACGTCTACAAGTACGTCTCGAACGACCGCTACATCCAGGGCTTCGACCGGCACAACCGCACGCTGCTGGACGAGGGCACCCTGTACGCCGCCAGATTCACGGGCCCGGCCGGCGAGTGGATCCGGCTGGTGTCGGGCGACAGGTCGTACGTGGAGGGCATGTCGGCCGTGGAGGTGCTGGTCCACACGCGGGTCGCGGCCGACAGGGCGGGCGCCACCAAGATGGACCGTCCCGAGGACGTGGAGCGCAACCCGGTCACCGGCGGCGTGTACGTGGCGCTGACCAACAACACCCGCCGGACACCGGCGGAGGTCGACGCGGCCAACCCGCGCGCGGCGAACAAGCACGGCCACGTCCTGGAGATCGTCGAGCGGGACGGCGACGCGGCCGCGACGTCCTTCGCCTGGTCGCTGCCGCTGGTGTGCGGTGACCCGAAGGACCCGGCCACCTACTTCGCCGGCTACGACAAGTCGAAGGTCTCGCCGATCTCCTGCCCGGACAACCTCGCGTTCGACCGCGACGGCAACCTGTGGATCTCCACGGACGGCAACGCGCTCGGCGCCAACGACGGCCTGTTCGTGATGCCGGTGCGGGGCGAGGAGCGCGGTCACCTGCGGCAGTTCCTGAGCGTCCCGGTCGGCGCCGAGACGTGCGGCCCGATGGTGACCGAGGACCAGCTCAGCGTCTTCGTGGCGGTGCAGCACCCGGGCGAGGTCAGCGGCGCCACCCCCGACCGTCCGGCCAGCCGCTGGCCCGACGACCGGCAGCCGCGCCCGTCGGTCGCGGTGGTGTGGCACGAGGGCGGCGAGCGGATCGGCAGTTGACCTCAAGTTAAGTTGAGCCTCTACCGTCCATGTCATGAGCATGGAGATGACCGCCTGGCACCAGTTGTACGCGATGAACAACCAGCCGGACCGCCGCCGCGTCTCCCGGGAAACCGTCCGGCGCATCCTGGGTTTCGCGCGGCCGCACCGGCGCAAGCTGGCGCTGTTCCTGCTGCTGAGCGTGGTGCTGGCCGGCCTGGCGGTGGCCGCCCCGCTGCTCGCCGGCCGCGTGGTGGACGCCATCTTCAACGGCGAGCCGTTCGGCGTCGTGGTGAGCGTGGCGGGGCTCATCGCGGTGCTGGCGGTCGCCGAGGCGGGGCTCGGGTTCCTGGCCCGGTGGCTGTCGGCGGGCCTCGGCGAGAACCTCATCCTCGACCTGCGCACGGCCGTCTTCGACCACGTACAGCGCCTGCCGGTGGCGTTCTTCACGAGGACCCGCACCGGCGCGCTGGTCAGCCGCCTCAACAACGACGTGATCGGGGCGCAGCGGGCCTTCACCGACACCCTGTCGGGTGTGTCGGGCAACGTCGTGACGCTCGTGCTGACGCTCACCGCCATGATCAGCATCTCGTGGCAGATCACGCTGCTCGCGCTGCTGCTCCTGCCGGTGTTCGTCCTGCCCGCTCGGCGGATGGGCACCAGGATCGCCCGGCTGCGGCGCGAGGCGGCCGACCACAACGCGGCCATGGGCTCGCAGATGACGGAACGGTTCTCCGCGCCTGGCGCGACGCTGGTGAAGCTGTTCGGCAGCCCCGCGAGCGAGTCGGCCGAGTTCGCCCGCCGGGCCCGCCGGGTGCGCGACATCGGCGTGCGCTCGGCCATGACCCAGTACGCCTTCGTGACCGCGCTGACGCTCGTCTCGGCCCTCGCGCTGGCCCTCGTGTACGGTCTCGGCGGCTTCTACGCCCTGAGCGGCCAGCTCGCGCCGGGCGCGGTGGTGGCGATGGCCATGCTGCTCACCCGCCTGTACGCCCCGCTGACCGCCCTCGCCAGCGCCCGCGTGGACGTGATGAGCGCCATCGTGAGCTTCGAGCGGGTGTTCGAGGTGCTCGACCTGGAACCGCTCATCAAGGAGAAGCCGGACGCGCGCCCGGTGCCGGACGGGCCGGTGTCGGTGGAGTTCGACGACGTGCGCTTCTCGTACCCGGCGGCCGACAAGGTGTCGCTGGCCTCGCTGGAGGAGGTCGCGACGCTCGACTCACGCGGTGGTTCCGAGGTGCTGCACGGGGTGTCGTTCCGGGCCGAACCGGGGCAGATGGTGGCCCTGGTCGGCTCGTCGGGAGCGGGCAAGTCCACGATCGCCCAGCTCCTGCCCCGCCTGTACGACGTCGACTCCGGCGCCGTACGGCTCGGCGGGGCGGACGTACGCGACCTGAGCGCCGCGTCGATCCGCGCCACGCTCGGCATGGTCACCCAGGACGGCCACCTGTTCCACGACACGATCCGGGCGAACCTGCTGCTGGCCAGGCCGGACGCCGGCGAGGAGGAGCTGTGGGACGCGGTCGTCCGCGCCCGCCTGGCCCCGCTGATGGAGTCGCTGCCGGACGGGCTCGACACCGTGGTGGGCGAGCGCGGCTACCGGCTGTCCGGCGGCGAGCGCCAGCGGCTCACCATCGCCCGGCTGCTGCTGGCCAGGCCCAGGGTGGTCATCCTGGACGAGGCCACGGCGGCGCTCGACTCCACCTCCGAGGCGGCCGTGCAGGCGGCGCTCGGCGAGGCGCTGGCGGGCAGGACCGCCGTGGTGATCGCCCACCGGCTCTCCACCGTCCGGGCCGCCGACCTCATCCTGGTGATCGAGGACGGCCGGGTCGTCGAGCGCGGCACCCACGCCGACCTGCTCGCCGCGGGGGGCCGCTACGAGGAGCTGTACCGCACTCAGTTCGACGAGCCGACGGTCGCGGCCGCCTGAGGCTCCTTCTCGCCTCTGGGGGCTTCCGGGCGCAGCGCCCAGAGGGCCAGAGGGATGCCTGCCAGCACCACGGCGGACGCGATGACGAGGGTGAAGCCGTACGCGTCGAGGAAGGCGAGCAGCGGCGGCTGGTCGCTGCCGCTCTGCGCGGACGTCAGGAACGCGCCCAGCACCGTGATGCCGAGCAGCCCGAAGACCTCACGGGAGACGTTGAGCATGCCCGAGGCGACGCCCGTCCGGCCGACGGGCATGCTGCCGAGCACCGCGGCCGTCAGCGGCACGAGCAGGCCGGCGCCGAGGCCGTACAGCACGAACCAGGGGGCGACGGCGGCGTACGTGCCGTCGGCGCCGACCCGGGAGAGCAGGAAGATCGCGACGCCCATGAGCGCCATGCCGAGCGCGACCGTGCGGCCGATGCCGAGCCACCCGCTGATCCGCTGCGACAGGACCGCCACCACGCCCATGACCAGCGCCATCGGCACGAAGGACGCGCCCGCCTGGGTGGGGGAGAAGCCGAGCACGTTCTGCAGCCACAGGGCGCTGAAGAAGTAGATGCCGAACACGCCGAACGACCACAGCCCGCTGGTGAGCAGCCCGCCGCTGAACACGCGCGACCGGAACAGTGAGATGTCGGCCATCGGCTCGCCGGCCCGCCGCTCGGCCAGCAGGAACGCCACCCCGGCCGCCGCGGACACGCCGAACGCGGCCAGGATGCCGGGGGAGGTCCAGCCCGCCGACTCGCCCTCGATCAGCGCGTACGTGAGGGCGAACAGGGCCAGGGCCGAGGTCGCGAGGCCGGGCAGGTCGAGGTCACGGCGGGCGCGGGTGAACGCGGGCAGCGTCCGGAGTGCCAGCACGAACGTGACCACGCCGATCGGCACGTTGATCAGGTAGATCCAGCTCCAGTGCAGGTACTCGCTGATGAAGCCGCCCGTGACCGGGCCGAGCGCCATCGACAGCGGCCCGGCGGCGCTCCAGATGCCGACGGCCCTGCCGCGCTCGCTCGGGTCGGGGAAGACCTCGCGGATCAGGACGAGGGCGGTCGGGGTGAGCAAAGCGGCGCCGAGCCCCTGCACCGCGCGGGCGGCGACGAGCATGCCGCCCGACTGCGCCAGCCCGGCGGCCAGGGACGCGACGGTGAAGACGGCCAGCCCGGTGAGGAACGTCCTGCGGGCGCCGAACACGTCGGCCAGCCGCCCGCCCGCCAACATCAATCCGGCGAACACCAAAATGTACGAGCTCGTGATCCATTCCAGCCCCGAAATGGTCAGCCCGAGGTCTCGCTGGATGGTCGGCAACGCCACATTGCCGACGTTGTTGTCGAGAAAAGTCATGAAACTGCCCGCGGTCACCGCGGCCAGGATCCACCAACGCATGCCGGAGCCTCCTATACACCGTACTTGTACGCCGTATAGTTTCTTGTACGCCGTATAGTTGTCAACCGTGATGGGGAAACTGACGGCACAGGCCATCGCCGAGCGGGCCGTGGAGATCGGCGACGCGGAAGGCATCGACGCCCTGACCATCCGCCGCCTGGCCACCGACCTCGGCGTGACGCCGATGGCGCTCTACTGGCACTACAAGAACAAGGAACGCCTGCTCGTCGGCATGGCCGACCACCTCGTCAGCGGTTTCGCGCTCAAGCCCGCCGACGAGCGGCCCTGGCAGGAGCGGCTGCGCGACCTGACCGAAGGGCTCATCCGCACCCTGCGCGCCCACCCGTGCGCCAGGCAGGTGCTCGACCAGATCGACCCCTCCGAGGTGCCCAGCTTCCTGGTCGTCTGGGACGGCACCCTGGGGCTGGCCAAGGAGGCGGGCTTCGACGCCGACGAGAGCTGCCTGCTCGCGAAATACCTGCTGAACAGCGCCGTCGCCATCGCCGACGCGCCCGTCCACCACCTGGCCGGCCACACCGACGAGGAGGTCGCGCAGATCAGGCGGGCCAAGCGGCTCGGCCTGGAGTCGCTCGACCCGCAGCGCTACCCCCACCTGGTGGAGATGGCCGGCCCGCTGACGGGAGGGTCGGCGACGACGTACGACACGTTCGGCGTCGATCTGGTGCTGGCCGGTATCGAGGCCCTGGCGGCCCGCCGCCGAGGCGGCGCGGGTTAGAGTCGCGATCATGTCTTTCGAGGTGATCTGCGAGATCGAGCCCCCCACCAAGCCCGACCTGAAGCGCGTACGCCACCAGATCGGCACGCTGACCACGATCGCCGACGCGTTCCTCATCCCCGACAACCACATCGGGCGCGCGACGGTCTCCAGCGTGGCCGTGGCGCACGAGGTCGAGCAGATGGGCGGGCGCGGCATCGCCTGCCTCAACTCGCGCGACCGCAACCTGCTGGGCTTCCAGCGCGACCTGCTGACGGCTGCCGCGTACGGCGTCGAGCGGTTCCTCTTCGTGTACGGCGACAAGCCGAGGAGCGGCAACCGGACGAGCGACCTCACGGTCCGGTCGATGATCGAGGAGGCACGGGAGTTCTCGCCCGGTTTCCGGCTCGGGGCGGCGACCGCGCTGCGGGCCGTGCCCGCGTGGAAGCGTACGGCCGACTTCCTGTTCTCGCAGGTCAGCTTCTCGGTGGAGGCGCAGCTGCGCTGGCGCGAGGAGCACCCGGTCGACCTGCCGGTCTACGCCGGGGTCATGGTGCTGGCCAGCGAGAACCACGCGCGCGGCCTGGCCGCCGCCATCCCCGACATCGACATCCCTGACGACCTCGTGCGCAAGGTGGCCGCCGACCGCATGGCGGGCGTGCAGGCCGCCTGCGAGCAGGTCCTCGCGCTGCGCGACTCGGGCGCGTTCGCGGGGGTGCATCTCGTGCCGGTGGCGCGTTACCGCGACGTGGAGTCACGCCTGGCGGGCGTCCTCCAGGCCGGCTGACCGCCGGGCCGGCCGGGTGCGTGCGCACGCGGCCAGCACGGCGCCCGCCACCGCGACGGCGAAGAGCATCCCGTACGTCCGCTGGAACCCGCCCATCAGCTGCTCGACCGCGACCGGCGACAGCGTGGACAGCGTGCCCGCGTACACCTGGGCACGCAGTTCCGGGCTCACCGAGCTCGACAGCACGCTGAACGACAGGCCGACGCTGATCACGATGCCCACGTTCATGATCATGACGCGGAAGCCGTTGACCACGCCGAGACTGCCGCTCGGCAGCGCCTGCATGACCTGGGTGGTGTTGCCGGTGAGGAACGTTCCGCTGCCGCAGCCCGCCACGAACAGCCCGATCGCGATCACCCAGTACGGCGTCGCCGGATCGGCCGTCAGCATCAGCGTGCCGAGCCCGGCCGCGCTGAGCGCCGCGCCACCGATCGACAGCGCGTACGGCGACACCCACCGCCCGAGGACGCCCACCAGCGGCGAGGCCAGCCCGAGCCCGATCGGCACCGGCAGTACGCTCAGCCCCGCCTCGAAGGCGTCGACGCCGCGGGCGGCCTGGAAGTACAGCGCCACCACGAGCACCAGCGCCGAGCGGGCGAGCGAGTTGCAGAACGAGGCCAGGTTCGCGCAGGCGAGCAGCCGCCCGGCGAACAGCTGCAGCCGCAGCACGGGGTTCGCCGCCCGCCGCTCCACCAGCACGATGAGCGGCACCAGCGCCAGGAACACCGCCGCTCCTGCCAGCACCACCGGGCTGGTCAGCCCGCTCGTACCCGTCTCCGACAGGGCCAGCAGCGCCGCCGACATCGCGGCGAACAGCAGGAGGTTGCCGAGCCCGTCCACCGGCAGCTTCGGCTGCCTCGGTGTCTTGTGCAGGATCAGCGCGCCCACGACGAGGGCGAGCAGCCCGGCGGGCACGTTCACCCAGAAGATCCACTGCCAGCCCGCGGTGTCGGCGATGAGGCCGCCGACCGTGGGTCCGGCCAGCTGCGCCACCGACATCACGCCGAAGTAGACGCCCATGCCCTGGCTCAGCTTCTCCGGGGGGAAGGCGTCGGTGATGATCACGGTGCCGTTCGCCAGGATCATGGCCGCCCCGACGGCCTGCAGCACGCGCATGGCGACGAGGAACCACACGTCCGGCGACAGGCCCGCGAGCAGCGAGGCCACGGTGAACAGCGCGAAGCCGGCGAGGTAGACCTCCCGCCTGCCGAGCAGGTCGGCCACCCGGCCGAAGAACACCACACTGGCGGTGTTGACGAGCAGGAACGACAGCAGGATCCAGCTCGACTGGGTCGCGTCGGCGTGGAAGTGCCGGACCACCGCGGGCAGCGCCACGTTCAGCGTGCTGCCGGCGATGCCGATGAGGACGAGGCCCAGACTGGTGACCGCGCAGACCTGCCAGGCATAGCGGAGGTTGCTGCCTTCTCTGGGGGTGACCGCGACCATGACCTCCACTATGACGTACGACGTACGACCGGTTTGTGACGGGGGTTACCGGGCGCGCTGCCTGAGGCCCTCGATGTCGTGGATGATGACGCGGCGGCGGCCGGTCTCGATCAGGCCTCGGTCGCGCAGCATGCGCAGCGCCTTGCTGACCGCCTCGCGCGACGATCCCGTCCAGCCGGCCAGCTCGTCCTGCGACAGGGGCAGTGCGACCCGCACCCCGGCGCTGGTCTGCTCGCCGTAGCGCTCGGCCAGCTCCAGCAGCCGGGTGGCGACCCGGCCGGTGGTGTCGTACGCGCCGTACTCGATGCGCTTGCGGTCGGAGTCGCGCAGCCGGAAGCTGACGTACTGCATGAGGAGCACGGCGATGCGGCCGTGCCCTTCCAGGAAGGTGGCGAAGTCGCGCACGACGAGGCCGGCGACCGGCTCCAACGCGGTGACCGTGGCGGAACGGGGCGACCCGTCGATGGCCGACAGCTCACCCAGGATGCCGCCGGGACCGCGTACGGCCAGCACGACCTCGGTGCCGCTGTCGGTGTGCGAGGACACCTTGACCCGGCCCTCCAACAACACGATCACCCAGTCGGACGTGTCACCTTCCTGGATGACGGTGGTGCCCCGCTCCCACTTTCGGACGTGCCCGGCCGCGCGCAGAGCCGCGACCTCCTCGGCGGTCAACAGGGACAGGAACTCTCCAGGCTCTGGAACCATGCGCCCGATTATGGCAAGCCGGACATTGTTCTTTTATTGCAGGTCGGTTAGAACGTACGCGGTGACCAGCTCCTCCTTGCCCTTCAGGCTCAGCGGCCCGAGCGACTGCACCTGAGCGCCGTCGCCCAGTTGCCGCAGCGTCGTCTGGCCGATGACGACCGTGCCGGGCTCGGCGATGCCCTCCAGCCGGGCGGCCACGTTCACGCAGTCACCCATCGCGTTGAATCCGCGCAGCTCGGGGCTGCCGATGTTGCCGACCAGCGCCGGGCCGGTGTTGATGCCCACGCGGAACCGTGGCCACTCGATGTCGTCGCGCTTCCAGGCCATCTCCTCGGCCACCTGCTCGGCGGCCCGCTGCATCTCGAGGGCCGCCTGGCAGGCCGCCCGCGCGTGGCCGGGCTGCGTGGCGGGCGCGTTGAACAGGGCCAGCAGCGCGTCGCCGACGAACTGCACGATCGTGCCGCCGTTGTTGAGGATGCACGGCACGGCGGCCGTGTGGTAGCGGTTCAGCATCTCGACGATCTCGGCGGGCGTGACCTTCTCCGAGAACGTCGTGAAGCCCTTGAGGTCGGCGAAGAGCGCGGTCAGCTCCTTGAGCTCGCCGCCGAGCGCCGCCTGCGACGGGTCGGCGAGCAGGGCGTGCGCCACGTCGGGTGACATGTACTGGTGGAACAGGGTGTCCAGCTCGCGGTAGAGCCGGGCGTTCTCCAGCGAGATGGACAGCTGGCCGGCCAGCGTCGCCGCCAGCGCCTCGTCCTGGCGCGTGCCGCCCACGGGCACCTCCAGCACGCCGGCCAGGTTGCCCTTGACGGTGAGCGGGAAGGCGAGCAGCTCGCCGCGGCGGATCGGGTTCGTGTCCTTGAACGTGTACTCGCGCGACCCGACCTGCGCCTTGCCCTCCGACACAAGAGCGATCTTGACGTCGCCGTACGCCTGCCGCACCCGGTCGAGCGACGAGGTCAGCAGCTCGTCCTCGGGCAGGCCGACCCTGGTCTGCGCGCTCACCTCGACGAGCGCCGAGAGCCGTTCCGTCAGCTCGCGTTCGCGGGCGAGCGCCTCGCCCGCCCGGTCGAGCACCGCGGCCTGGCCCTCGTTGAGCCGGAACTTGCCCGACAGCCGCTGCGCGGCGAGCGGCTCGCCCCGGCGTACGTGCTCGACCATCTCCTCCAGCGCCTCGTCGTAGTCGCGCCGGATGCGCCGTACGGTGCTCGACAGCGCCACCGAGTCGAACAGGCCGGCGCTCGACCCCTCGCGCCTGAACTGCAGGTAGGCGCTGTAGGCGACGAAGACGAAGGCCAGCGTGAGCAGGAGGTGCCACTCCCACCACGACAGGTGCCAGTTGAGCTGCGACATGCCCGCGACGACCGCCTCGGCCAGCAGCGCGTACGCGGTCATGAGGCTGACCAGCATGGCCGAGGGCCGCCGCCGGTGCAGCATGAACATCATCACGCCGGCCGCGACGAACAGCACGAGGGCGGGCGCCGACGCCCACGGCACCCAGTGGATCGGCGAGATCGAGGGCGGGTCGCTGAGCGGCGTCAGGCCCGGCACCAGCGACACGACGCCCCAGAGCACCATGAATCCGATGAGCGCGGCGCGGATGATGTGCTGGGAGTCGAGCACCGCCTTGGCGGCCCGCTCGCCGAGCGGCAGCGCCGAGGCGAACGCGAACGCGGCCGCGACCGTGAGCCCCACCTGGTGGTCGAGATCGAACCCGACGGAACCCGCGGGCAGGATGATCTTCGGCGTGGCCAGGCCGTGCAGGAACAGGAACCCGGCGCTGCTCAGGAACACCATGGACACGAGCATCAGCCGCGCGTCCCGCCGCCTGCGCGACGCCTCGCTGACCTGGAAGCCGAGCACGACGCTGATGCCGGCGACCACGAGGATCATCCAGAAGTGGCTGGGGTTGTGCTGCCAGAAGATGTTGACCGAGGGTTGCGCCAGCAGCAGCCACAACCCGAGGAGCGGTAGTGCCAGATGGATGAGCCAGACCACACCTCGTACGGGTTGGGTGGCCGACGGCAGGTACGGGGCTTGATCAGGGGTTGACACAAACCTGATTATCCCTAAGACCAAGTACCTACCAATGCGTACTTTTACTCAATTGCTTACCAATAGCTGGTCAAATGCCGAAGGACCGGTACGAACCCCGTACCGGTCCTTCGGTGGATCATCAGCCGAACAGTGCGGGCAGCGTCGCCGTGTGCTTCGCCCGCAGTTCTTCGACAGGCACCTCGAACCTGTCCTTCACGACCAGCGAAGCCCCGCCGGTGACGCCCAGCCCGTAGCAGGGCACGTCGTGGCGGGCGCACAGCGCGGCGAACTCGTCGTACGCCTCCGGCCGCACCGCGACGAGCGCGCGTGCCGCCGACTCGCTGAACAGCTCGGTGAACGCGTCACCGCACAGCTCGACGGACGCCCCGACGCCCTGCGCCAGGCAGGACTCGGCGAGCGCGAGGGCGAGACCGCCGTCGGACAGGTCGTGCGAGCCCTCCAGCAGCCCACGGGCGGCCGCCTCGACGAGCACGGTCGAGAGCGCCTGCTCGGCCTCCAGGTCGGCCCGCGGCGGCAGCCCGCCCAGGTGACCGTGGACGACGTGCGCCCACTCCGAGCCGCCGAACTCGTCGTGCGTGTCGCCCAGCAGCACGACCCGCAGCCCCTCGGCGGTGAACCCGGTCGGCACCCGCTTGGCGACGTCGTCGATGACGCCGAGCACGCCCACGACGGGCGTCGGGTGGATGGCCGTCGAACCCGTCTGGTTGTAGAAGGAGACGTTGCCGCCGGTCACCGGCACACCGAGCGTCTTGCAGGCGTCGGCCAGCCCGCGTACGGCCTCGGCGAACTGCCACATGACCTCGGGGTCCTCGGGGGAGCCGAAGTTGAGGCAGTTGGTGACGGCGAGCGGCTTGGCCCCGGTCACCGCCACGTTCCGGTACGCCTCCGCCAGCGCCAGCTGCGCCCCCGCGTACGGGTCGAGCCTGGCGTAGCGGCCGTTGCCGTCGGTGGACAGCGCGATGCCGCGGGTCGTCGGCTCGGCCCCGGCGATGGCCTCGGAGATGCGCAGCATGCCGGAGTCGGCCGGCTGCGCCAGCACAGTGTTGGACCGGACGTAGCGGTCGTACTGGGAGGTCACCCACTCCTTGGAGGCCAGGTTGGGCGAGCCGAGCAGCTTCAGCAGCGTCTCGCGCAGATCGGCCGGGCGCTCCAGGTGGTCGGGAGTGTCGGCGTTGAGCGCGGCCTGCCCGGCGGGCTCGTGGAACGGCCGCTCGTAGACCGGGCCCTCGTCGGCGGCGGTGCCCGGCGGGATGTCGACGATGACCTCGCCGTCCCACGTCATCACCAGGCGGCCGGTGTCGGTCACCTCGCCGATGACGGTGGCAGGGACGTCCCACTTGGCGCAGATCGCCATGAACGCCGGGATGTCGTCGGGCCGGACCACGGCCATCATCCGCTCCTGCGACTCGCTCATGAGGATCTCCTCGGGCCTGAGCGAGGGGTCACGCAGCGGAACCAGGTTGAGGTCGACGTCCATGCCGCCGGTGCCCTTGGCGGCCAGCTCGGTGGTGGCGCAGGAGACGCCGGCCGCGCCGAGGTCCTGGATGCCGACGACGACGTCGGCGGCGTACAGCTCCAGGCAGCACTCGATGAGCAGCTTCTCCATGAACGGGTCGCCCACCTGCACGGCGGGCCGCTTGGCCTGCGACTCATCCTCGAACGTCGCGCTCGCCAGCACGGACGCGCCGCCGATGCCGTCGGGGCCGGTGGAGGCGCCGAACAGCACGACCTTGTTGCCGGGGCCTGGCGCGGTGGCCAGCTTGATCTGGTCCTTGCGCAGCAGGCCCACGCACAGCGCGTTGACCAGCGGGTTGCCGATGTAGCAGGGGTCGAACACGACCTCGCCGCCGATGTTGGGCAGGCCCAGGCAGTTGCCGTAGTGGCTGATGCCCTCGACCACGCCCGGCAGCACCCGGCGGGTGTCGACCGCGTCGGCCGCGCCGAAGCGCAGGGCGTCCATGACGGCGATCGGGCGCGCGCCCATCGACATGATGTCGCGGACGATGCCGCCGACGCCGGTGGCCGCGCCCTGGTGCGGCTCGACGTAGGACGGGTGGTTGTGCGACTCGATCTTGAACGTGGCCGCCCAGCCGTCGCCGATGTCGACCACGCCGGCGTTCTCGCCCATGCCGACGAGCAGCGCCTCGGACTTCGGCGCCTTGGTGGCGAACTGGCGCAGGTGCACCTTCGACGACTTGTAGGAGCAGTGCTCGGACCACATGACGCTGTAGATGGCCAGCTCGGCGCCCGTCGGACGACGGCCCAGGATCTGCTTGACCCGGTCGTACTCGTCCTGCTTCATCCCCAGCTCGGCGAAGGGCATCGGCTCGTCAGGGGTCTCCGCTGCCCGCTGGACACTGTCTGTCATGCGTTCACCAGGTTCTTGAGGATGGACGTGAAGAAGCCCAGGCCATCGGTGCTCGGGGCGCCGACCAGCTCTTCCACCGCGTGCTCGGGGTGGGGCATGAGCCCGACGACGTTGCCGGCCTCGTTGCGGATGCCGGCGATGTCGTTGAGCGAACCGTTGGGGTTGCCGTCGACGTAGCGGAAGACGACGTGGCCGCCGGCCTCGAGCGCGGCCAGCGTGTCGGCGGAGGCCACGTAGCGGCCCTCACCGTGCTTGACCGGCAGCACGATCTCCTGGCCGGAGGCGAAGGAGTTGGTCCAGGCGGTCGCGGTCTGCTCGACGCGGATCTTCTGGTCGCGGCAGACGTAGTGGAGCGAGGCGTTGCGGACCAGCGCGCCGGGCAGCAGGTGCGCCTCGCACAGGATCTGGAACCCGTTGCACGTGCCGATCACCGGCAGGCCGGCCTGGGCGGCCGGGACGAGCTCCTCCATGAGCGGCGCGAACCGCGAGATGGCTCCGCAGCGCAGGTAGTCGCCGTAGGAGAAGCCGCCGGGCAGGAAGACGGCGTCGACTCCCTTCAGGTCGCGGTCGGCGTGCCACAGCGGGACCGCCTGAGCGCCGACGAGGCGTACGGCTCTGGCGGCGTCCTGGTCGTCGAGAGTTCCTGGAAACGTGACTACGCCCACACGGGCAGCGCTCATGACAGTCGTCCCCTCCGAGGATGCGCGCGCACGCGCCACCGTCACTCGGGGTGGACGGTGGTCAGCGGCGGTCTCATCAGCCTAACGGGTACGGCGCCGTGGTCCGTATCGACTCGGGGCGCCCGAGGAGACGCAGGTCAGAAGGGGCGCGGGGTCAGACGGCGGCCAGCTCGCGGGGGCGGGCCTCGGCCTCGTCGTCCCAGGCGAGCAGCTTGCGCAGGTGGACCGTGGTGCCCCGGCCGGGCGTGATGCCGAAGGAGATCTCGTCGACCACCGATCGCATGATCAGCAGGCCGCGGCCGTTCTCGGTGTCGGGCGGCGGGAAGCACGGCGGCATCGTCGGCACGCCGTCGCCGTTGTCGGCGACGCGGACGTCGCACTGGCCGTAGCCGATCGACGCCGACACCTCGTAGCGGTTGGCCGGCCCTCCGTGCCGGACCGCGTTGGAGCAAGCCTCGGACACGGCGAGCAGCATGTCGGCGATGCAGGTCTCACTCACGTTGAGTGAACGCATGGCGTCGCCCAGCACCCGCCTGACCATCGGTATGCCGATCGCATCCCGAGGCAGGGCCAACGAGAACTCAATATCCACCGGACTCCTCCGGGCTCCGGAATGTCACCTGGAGTAGGTTTCCCTGTGAAATCGGGGCTAACCGCAAAATCACGTTGTTGTTATTTAGTGTTGGCAAGCCCGTGGGATTGTGGCACGCCAGAATCCCACTTTAACCACCCACGGGGAAATCAGTGCCCCAAAAGTGACTTCTACCCCTGAACCCGGACGGTGTAGTCCTCAATCACAGTGTTCGCCAGCAGCGTCTCCGCCATCTTGCGCACCTCGGCGAGCGCGGCGTCGTCGGCCGGGCCCTCCAGGTCGATCTCGAAGCGCTTGCCCTGGCGCACGGACGACACACCGGAGAAACCGAGCCGGGGCAGCGCCCTGGCGATCGCCTGACCCTGCGGGTCGAGGATCTCCGGCTTGAGCATGACGTCCACGATGACGCGGGCCACTGCGTTCCTCCTGGAATGGCGGGATGTTGGGAAAGACAGCCTACCGGCGCGGA
This sequence comes from Nonomuraea maritima, assembly GCF_900100395.1. GTDB lineage: Bacteria > Actinomycetota > Actinomycetes > Streptosporangiales > Streptosporangiaceae > Nonomuraea > Nonomuraea maritima. The sequence goes on from NZ_FNFB01000022.1 coordinate 103,775, forward strand.
AGGACGCGATGGAGGCGCGTGTGGCCGACTGCACATCGGGAACGGGGAGGACATGGGGCTTGCGCACCGGGCTGTGATGTCTGCCACGATGGCCCCAATAGCGTACGAACCCCCACCTTGAGGTTCGTCGCGAAGGCGGCCTGGCTAAGGTGGCAACCCCATCGACGACCGGCCCTGACCAGCAGGAGTGGCACGTGACAATCGACGCCTCTCGAGGTGCTGAGGCACCCCCGGATCTCGTCCAGCTGCTAACCCCCGAAGGGGAGCGGGTCGAGCATCCCGACTACGACATCGACCTGACGCCCGAGGAGGTCCGGTCGCTCTACCGCGACCTGGTGCTCGTCCGGCGCGTCGACCTGGAGGCCGTGGCCCTGCAGCGCCAGGGCGAACTCGGCATCTGGGCCTCACTGCTGGGCCAGGAGGCGGCCCAGATCGGTTCTGGCCGCGCGCTCACCGACTCCGACATGGCCTTCCCCACCTACCGCGAGCACGGCGTGGCCTGGTGCCGCGGGGTCGACCCGGTGAAGCTGCTCGGCCTGTTCAGGGGTGTGAACCACGGCGGGTGGGACCCCAAGGAGCACAACTTCCACCTCTACACGATCGTGATCGGCAGCCAGACGCTGCACGCCGTCGGCTATGCCATGGGCGTCCAGCGCGACGACGCGAACGCCGCCACCATCGTCTACTTCGGCGACGGCGCCACCTCCCAGGGCGACGTCAACGAGTCGTTCATCTGGGCGAGCGTCACCAACGCGCCGATCGTGTTCTTCTGCCAGAACAACCAGTGGGCCATCTCCGAGCCGCTGGAGAAGCAGACCCGCATCCCCCTCTACCGCCGCGCCTCCGGTTTCGGGTTCCCCGGCGTCCGCGTCGACGGCAACGACGTCTTCGCCTGCCTCGCCGTGACGCGCAAGGCGCTCGAAGCGGCCCGCACCGGGCAGGGGCCGACGCTCGTCGAGGCGTTCACGTACCGCATGGGGGCGCACACCACCACCGACGACCCGACGCGCTACCGCGTGGCGAGCGAGCTCGAGGCATGGAAGCTCAAGGACCCGATCGAGCGGGTCAAGGCCTACCTGTTCAAGAACGAGCTGGCCGACCAGGAGTTCATCGACGCCGTGGAGGCCGAGGCCGACCAGCTCGGCGCTGACCTGCGCAGACGCTGCCTGGCGATGCCCGACCCTGAGCCGCTCGCCATCTTCGACCACGTCTACAGCGAGCCCCACGCCCTCATCGAGCAGGAGCGCGCCCAGTTCGCCACGTACTTGGAGGGGTTCCGTGACTGAGCGAAGCCGACTCGCCCTTACCCCCGAGGGAGCGGCGTCATGACCGTGATGACCCTGTCCAAGGCGCTCAACGAGGGCATGCGCAAGGCCATGGAGGACGACCCCAAGGTCCTCATCATGGGAGAGGACGTCGGCAAGCTCGGCGGCGTCTTCCGGGTCACCGACGGGCTGCAGAAGGACTTCGGCGAGGACCGCGTCATCGACACGCCGCTGGCCGAGTCGGGCATCATCGGCACCGCGATCGGTCTCGCGCTGCGCGGCTACCGTCCGGTGTGCGAGATCCAGTTCGACGGCTTCGTCTTCCCGGCCGCCGACCAGATCATCACGCAGCTGGCCAAGATGCCGATGCGCTCGCTCGGCGCGATCAAGCTGCCGGTCGTCGTCCGCATCCCCTGCGGCGGCGGCATCGGCGCGGTCGAGCACCACAGCGAGTCGCCCGAGGCGTACTTCACCCACACGGCCGGTCTGCGCGTCGTGTCCTGCTCCAACCCGGCCGACGCGTACTCCATGATCCAGCAGGCGATCCGCAGCGACGATCCGGTGATCTTCTTCGAGCCGAAGCGGCGTTACTGGGAGAAGGCCGACATCGACACCGCCTCCACCGAGTGGTGGAAGCCGCTGCACACGGCCACGACCGTACGCGCGGGGTCCGACGTCACGCTGCTGGCGTACGGCCCCATGGTCAAGACCTGCCTGGAGGCCGCGGCGGCCGCGGCAGAGGACGGGCGCTCGCTGGAGGTCATCGACCTGCGCTCGCTCAACCCGCTGGACGAGCCCGCCGTCATGGAGTCGGTACGCCGTACCGGGCGGGCCGTGGTCGTGCACGAGGCGCCGGTCAACAGCGGCTTCGGCGCGGAGCTCGCGGCCCGGATCACCGAGCAGTGCTTCTACCACCTGGAGGCGCCGGTGCTGCGCGTCGGCGGGTTCTCCACCCCCTACCCCCCGTCGAAGCTGGAGGAGCACTACCTGCCCGACCTTGACCGCGTGCTCGACGCCGTCGACCGTGCCTTCGGCTACTGAGGGGATGACGATGCGACGTGAGTTCAAGCTCCCCGACGTCGGGGAGGGCCTGACGGAGGCCGAGATCGTCCGCTGGCACGTCAAGCCGGGTGACGAGGTCAAGGTCAACCAGATCGTCGTCGACATCGAGACGGCGAAGTCCATCGTCGAGCTGCCGATCCCGTGGGACGGCGTGGTCGCGGGCCTGCTCGCCGACGAGGGCCGCACGGTCGACGTGGGCACGCCGATCATCGCCGTCGAGACCTCGGAGCCGGGCGGCGAGCCGGTGAGCCCGGCCGAGGAGACGGCCGCGCGGGTCGAGGACCTGGTGCCCAACCCGCCGGCGGAGGGCGCGGTCGAACCGGGCGCCTACGGCAGCCCGGCGCCGAAGGAGGAACGCCAGTCGGTCCTCGTCGGCTACGGCGTCAAGACCGGCGCCACCAGGCGGCGTCCCCGCAAGGAGGCCGCGCGCGGCATCCCGGCCACCCCGGTGGCCAACCCGTCGCGGGTCGAGGTCGCCACCCCGCCGCCCGCGCCGCCGCGCCCGTCCGTCCTGGCCAAGCCCCCGGTACGCAAGCTGGCCAAGGACATGGGCGTCGACCTGTCGTCCGTCACGGGCACGGGCCCCTCGGGTTCGATCACCCGTGACGACGTGCACGCCGCGGCGCAGCGCGGCACGGCCGCTCCCCGCACGACCGTCCCCCGGTCGGAGGGGGAGGAGCGCGTCCCGGTCAAGGGCGTGCGCAAGATGACCGCCACGGCCATGGTCACCAGCGCGTTCACGGCCCCGCACGTGACCGAGTTCCTGCAGGTCGACATGACCGAGACGATGGAGGCGGTGCGGCGCCTGCGGCAGCTGCCCGAGTTCGCCGAGGTCAAGGTCTCGCCGCTGCTGCTGGTGGCCAGGGCGGTGCTGATCGCGGCGCGCCGCCACCCGATGATCAACTCGGAGTGGGACGAGAAGAACCCCGAGATCGTGGTCAAGCACTACGTGAACCTGGGAATCGCCGCCGCCACCCCGCGTGGCCTGGTGGTGCCCAACATCAAGGACGCTCACCTGCTGTCGCTGCCCGAGCTGGCCCAGGCGCTGGCCGAGCTCACGGAGACGGCCAGGGCCGGACGTACGCAGCCGGCCGAGATGGCGGGCGGCACGATCACGATCACCAACGTCGGCGTGTTCGGCGTCGACGGCGGCACCCCGATCATCAACCCCGGCGAGGCGGCCATTCTTGCCTTCGGCCAGATCAGGGACATGCCGTGGGTGGTCGACGGCGAGCTCGCGGTGCGCAAGGTGGCGACCCTGTCGCTCTCGTTCGACCACCGGATCGTGGACGGCGACCTCGGCTCGTTCTTCCTGCGTGACGTCGGCGCCATGCTGGAGGACCCGCTGCGCATGATCGCCTGGAGCTGAACCCGGCACCGGCGGCCGCGCGGAAGGACCCCTCTTCCGCGCGGCCGCCGTGGCGGGACACCCGCACCCGCCCTCCCAGAGCGCGGGGCGGCCGCTTCGAATACATCCCGTCCCCACCGAGAGCGCGGGGGGTCGTTACTCCCGCCCCCGGCCGGAGTGCGGGCCGCTCGCTCGAATACCTCGGCACGTCGATAAAGTGACCGCATGATCCGCCACATCGTGCTGTTCACCTGGACCGACGAAGCGACCGACGAGCAGAAGGCCGCCGTGGCCGCCGGGCTCGCCGAGCTGCCCGGTCTCATCCCGCAGATCCGCGCCTTCACCGCCTCGGCCGACGCGGGCATCAACCAGGGCAACGCCGACTTCGCGGTGGTGGCCGACTTCGACAGCGAGGACGACTACCTCGTCTACCGCGACGACCCCCGGCACCAGGCCGTCATCGCCGAGCGCATCAAGCCGATCCTGGCCTCGCGCGCGGCCGCGCAGCTTCGCCTCTAGACCTCCGGCGGCCGGTTCTCGCGGTGCATGAGCCGGCCGTCCGACGTCTGGCCCCGCCTCGGGGCCAGCACGATGCTCAGCACGACGCCGACCCCTCCGACGATCATGAAAATGAGGCCCACGATATCCATGTGGACGGCCTCTCCGAACACGTCGGGTTCGATCGCGAACCTCAGGATGGCGCCGAGCGTGAGAAAGAAGATGCTGACCCCGACACCCATGGGCTGCCTCCAGGCAAACGGCGAGTACAGCCAGGGTCATACCCGGGTCAGGGCGGTGTTCACGCCAGGCAGGACAACGGCCTGCCGCCGTTGTAGGTGATCATGTCGAACACCGCGGCGGCCAGGTCGATCGGCGCCCCGAGCGGCTGCCCGTCGAGCTCGGCGTACGCGCGGTGCAGGTTGCCCACGATGCGCTCCGAGTCGAGCAGGCCGGCCCATTCGCCGAGGTCGGTCTCGCGGGCCGTCTCCAGCGGGGTCAGCCCCGCCTCCTTGCCGCGCCGCGCGGTCTCCTGGACGAACCGCAGATAACCCTCGACCCGGTCGTACACCTCCGGCCCGCACACGCCGCCGTGCCCGGGCACGATGGTCTGCGCGCCGAGCCCCCTGAGGTGCTCGACAGCCTGGATCGCGCCCGCGACGGAGCCCATCATGACGAACGGCGTGCCGCCGTTGAAGACGAGGTCGCCGGAGAACAGCAGCTGCCGCTCGGGGATCCACACGTACGAGTCGTTGGTCGTGTGGGCGGCGACGCCGACGTGCCGGACCTCGCAGCGCAGGTCGTCGGAGTGGACGGTGACGCCCTCGGTGTAGGTCAGGAACGGCGGCACCGGGTCCTGGTGGCCCCAGTCGACGTCCGGCGACCAGGCGCCGAGGTAGCTCGGGACGCCGTCGGCGATGATCTGCTCGCGGACGCCCTCGTGGCCCACGATCGTGGCCTCGGGGAACAGCCAGTTGCCGAAGGTGTGGTCGCCGTGGTGGTGGGTGTTGATCAGCGTGGTGATCGGCCGGTCGCTGACCGTGCCGACGGCCTCGCGGAACGCCCGCGTACGGCGCTCGGTCGAGCAGGCGTCGACGCAGATGACGCCGCGCCGCCCGGCGAGGAAGCCGGTGTTGTTGATCCACCAGCTCCCGTCGGGCTGCAGGTAGGCGTAGACGCCGTCGGACACCTCTTCGATCCGCGGCGGAGGCAGCGGGTGGTCGTGGGTAGACGAACTCATGGCCGGGACGCTACAAGACCCAGCCGCCCGCTATTCCGTCGAGTCCCCACTTTTCATGACAAAACGCCCGCCCCTGTGGGCGGGCGTCCTGCCGACGTTCCCCCTAGAAGGCCTCCTCAGGGAGCTCCATGAGCTCCAGGCCGGTGGAGGCGAGCACCTGCCGCTCGGCGGCCAGCCGGGGCAGCACGGTCTTCGCGAAGAACGACGCCGCGCCGACCTTGCCCTGGTAGAACGGGTCCTCGCGCTCGGCCAGCCGGGCCAGCGCCACCTCGGCCTGGCGCAGCAGCAGCCAGCCGATCACCAGGTCGCCCAGCGCGAGCAGGAACCGGGTCGTGTTCAGGCCGACCTTGTGGACCTCGGCCGGCGCCTCCAGCGAACCGAGCGCCCAGCCCGCCATGGTGTCGCCCATGGCCTTCACCTCGGCGGCGGCCTCGGCGAGCAGCTTGCGCTCCTCCTTCAGCCGGCCGTTGCCCGCGTCCGACCCGGCGAAAGCGCCGATCTCGGCCAGCAGCCGGCCGACCGCGGCCCCCTGGTTGCGCAGGATCTTCCTGAAGAACAGGTCCATGCCCTGGATCGCCGTCGTGCCCTCGTACAGGGAGTCGATCTTGGCGTCGCGGATGTACTGCTCGATCGGGTAGTCCTGCAGGTAGCCCGAGCCGCCCAGCGTCTGCAGCGAGCGCGAGAGCAGCTCGTACGACCGCTCCGAGCCGACGCCCTTGATCAACGGCAGCAGCAGGTCGTTCATCTCGTGGGCGTCACGGTCGTCCGGGTCGACCAGCAGGGTGTCCTGGAACGTGGCGGTGTAGAGCACCAGGGCTCGCATGCCCTCGACGTACGCCTTCTGCAGCATGAGCTCGCGCCGCACGTCCGGGTGGTGGGTCACCGTCACCCGCGGGGCGGCCTTGTCGGTCATGCGGGTCAGGTCGGCGCCCTGCACGCGGGCCTTGGCGTACTCGAGGGCGTTGAGGTAGCCGGTGGACAGCGTGGCGATGGCCTTCGTGCCGACCATCATGCGGGCGTGCTCGATGACCATGAACATCTGCTTGATGCCCTCGTGCACGTCGCCGACGAGCCAGCCGACCGCCGGGTGCTTGTCGCCGAAGGTCAGCTCGCAGGTCGTGGAGACCTTCAGGCCCATCTTCTTCTCGACGTTGGTGACGTAGACGCCGTTGCGCTCGCCGAGCTCGCCGGTCTCGAGGTCGACGTGGTACTTCGGCACCAGGAACATCGACAGGCCCTTGGTGCCGGGGCCGTGGCCCTCGGGGCGGGCCAGCACGAGGTGGAAGATGTTCTCGGTCATGTCGTGCTCGGCGCTGGTGATGAAGCGCTTGACGCCCTCGATGTGCCAGGTGCCGTCGGGCTGCCGCACGGCCTTGGCCCGGCCGGCGCCGACGTCGGAGCCGGCGTCAGGCTCGGTCAGCACCATCGTGGCGCCCCAGTCACGCTCGATGGCCAGCTCGGCGAAGCGCTTCTGCTCGGGGGTGCCGAGCCGCCACAGCGTGTACGCGAAGTTGGGGCCGGCCGCGTACATGTACAGGGCGGGGTTCGCGCCGAGCACCATCTCGGCGGCGGCCCAGGCGAGGCTGCGGGGGATGCCGGGGCCGCCGAGGCCGACGGGGAGGTCGAGGTGCGCCCAGCCGCCCTCAACCAGCGCCTGGTACGACTTCTTGAAGCCCTCGGGCACCTTCACCGAGCTGGTCGCCGGGTCGAACACGGGCGGGTTGCGGTCGCCCTCCTCGAAGGAGTCGGCGAGCACGCCGGTCGCCAGCCGGTTGACCTCGTCCAGGATCGTGCGGGCGACGTCCTCGTCCACGTCCGCGAAGGGCCCGGTGCCGAGGATCTCGCGTCTGCCGAACACCTCGAACAGGTTGAACTCAAGGTCGCGCAGGTTGCTCTTGTAGTGGCCCATGGGCGTCGATCTCCTTGAACCGAGGGGTTTGTACCGGCGAGTAACCTTACTCTCGAATGCTACCCGCGGGTAACCACGGGCATGCATGGCATGCTCGTCCTCATGGACGCCGAAGAACTCGCCGCACGCTGGCGGGAGCGACTGGAATCCTGGGCCATCCCGGCCGAGATCCTGGCCAAAGCCCCCGCCGATCCGTGGAGCCACTCTCCCCAGAGGTTCGGCACCCGTACCGACCTGGCCCTGGCCGCGCCCGACGACGGGCCGACCGCGCTGCGCCTGGCGGAGGCGCTGCCGGAAGGCGGCACGCTGCTCGACGTGGGGGCCGGCGCGGGCGCCTCCTCGCTGTCCCTGCACGGCCGCATCGGTCACCTGTACGCGGTCGACACCTCGCGGGCCATGCTCGACGAGCTGACCGCGCGGGCCGAGAAGGTGGCCGTCCCCGTCACCACGGTCGAGGGCCGCTGGCCCGACGTGGCCGACCGGGTGCCGGTGGCCGACGTGACCGTGTGCGCGCACGTCATCTACAACGTCCCCGACCTCGCCGACTTCCTGCGCGCGCTCGACAGCCGCACGAAGGGCCGGGTCGTGCTCGAGCTGACCCACCGCCATCCCATGAGCTGGATGACGCCGCTGTGGCAGCACTTCCACGGCGTCGACCGTCCGGTGCGGCCCATCGCAGAAGACTGCGTGGCGCTGGCGGCCGCGCTCGGGTACGCCGTCCAGGTGGAGGAGCGCGAGGCGCCGCTGGAACGCTTCGACTCGCTGGAGGAGCTCGCCGAGAGCGCGTGCCGGCGGGCCTGCCTCGACCCCGCCAGGGCCGACGAGGTGGCGGCGACCGCGCTCGAACTCGGCATGTGGCCCGTGCCGCGCGACCGGTGGGTCACCATCTGGTGGGAATGATCCTCATGCGGGGGTCGTTCCCCCTCATGAGCCAGACGGCTCCCGGACGAGACGCGCCGTACCCGGAGACGCCAAGACGACGCATCCCTGGATCTCGACAACACGGGAGAGTCGCGATGGCATGGGTCGTCCTGGTCCTGGCGGGCTTCTTCGAAGTCGCCATGGCGCTGTCACTCAAGCTCAGCAACGGGTTCACCCATGTGTGGTGGACCCTGTCGTTCGTCACCACGGCCCTGCTCAGCTTCGGGCTGCTGTCGTACGCGCTCAAGACCCTCGAGGTCGGCACCGCCTACGCCGTCTGGACCGGCGTCGGCGCGGCAGGCACGGCGGTGCTCGGCATGCTGCTGCTGGGCGACCAGGCCTCCGCGGCCCGCCTGTTCTTCATCGCCCTGATCCTCGCGGGCGTCGTCGGCCTGCGAACCTTCGCTTGACGGTTCAGGTCCGCGTGCGCGGACGCCGGCCGAGCGGCAGGCGTCCGCGAGTTGAGCGGTCAGCGGGCGTCGTTCGCCCGGCCCTTCAGGGTCATGGTGAGGACGCCGGTGATCAGATAGACGAGGGCGCCCTGCCACACGGCGTCCACGGCCGCGCCGAAGACTCCGTCGCCGTCCAGGACGAGCTGCACCGGGTAGTCCAGCACGGCCACCATGCCGGCGGGCAGCAGCGAGAACCGCCAGGGATGCTGCAACGACCAAAGCCGGGCCTGGCGCGTCACCCGGTCGCCGTCGTGCGGCCGCGCCACCGAGCCGATCGCCGCGATCAGCGCGAACAAGCTGATGCCCAGCCCCAGAGCCCACGGCAGGTCGCCGCCGCCGGAGATCAGGCCGAGCCCGAAACTCGTCGCGGACACGGCGCCGCCGCCGATGGCGGCGGCCTTCCACGGGGCGCCGCGCAGCGCGGCGCCGGACAGCGAGACCTCATCGCGTCGACTGATTTCGTTCATGACCTCATGCTGTCCCCCGACCTGCCCGAGGGGCATCGGGGACGGACCCTGAACCGTCCCTGACATGATTCGGCCATGACGAAAACGGATCGCAAGATTGACATTGTCCCCCTGGGAGCGGACGAAGGACCCCGGCTGCGGGACATCCGGCTGCGCGCGCTGAACGACGCGCCCACCTCCTTTGCCTCCAGCTACGACCGCGAGGTCGCGTTCCCGCCCGAGACCTGGGCCGAACGCCTGGCCGACCCGGCGGCGCGGTGGTGGGTGGCCCGGACCGACGACGGCGCCGACGCCGGACTCGTGTGCCTGCGCATGGAGGAGACCGGCGGCCACCTGCTGTCGATGTGGGTGGCGCCGGAGGCCAGAGCCGCCCGTGTCGGCTCCCGGCTGGTGGACGCCGCCCTCGCCTGGGCCCGCGAGAACGCCGCAGAACGGGTGCGGCTGTGGGTGGTCGACAGCAACGAAGGAGCCCGCGCCTTCTACACCCGCAAGGGGTTCGTGCCGAGCGGCAGGACCGGCGCCCTCACCCGCGAGGACGGCCCCGACACCCCGGAGACGGAGTTCGTCCTGTCGCTGGTCTTCCGCCAGGCCCGCAGGGAGGACCTGCCCGCCATCGTGGCGATGCTGGCCGACGACCCGCTCGGCGCGCAGCGCGAGGGTGACCCGTCCGACGAGCGCTACCTCGCCGCGTTCGACCAGATCGACGCCAACCCCTACGACGAGCTGATCGTGGCCGAGGTGGACGGCAAGGTGGTGGGCACGATGCAGCTCACGTACCTCGCCGGGCTGTCACGGCTCGGCGCGGAACGCTGCCAGATCGAGGCCGTCCGGGTGGCGGCCTCGACGCGCGGAGGGGGGCTCGGCCGCAAGATGATCCAGTGGGGGATCGACCGGGCGCGGGCCCGCGGCTGCGTGCTCGTGCAGCTCACCTCCGACAAGGCGCGCACCGACGCCCACCGCTTCTACGGCAACCTCGGGTTCGCGGAGTCGCACGTCGGCTTCAAGCTGGCCCTATGAGACGGGGCTGAGCTCCACCAGGTTGTCGTGGAAGGCGGGCCCCCTGCCCATGTCGCCGTCGCGCTCGGCCACGACGGCGTTGGGGTTGGCGCCGCCGGGGCTGAACTTCGGCCAGCGGCCCTTCGGCGAGGCCACCACCCCGGGAGCCACCCGGTCGCTGATCTCGACGTCGGCCAGGAACTCGCCGCCCTCGTTGTGCACGCGGACGCGCTGCCCGTCGGTCAGCCCCCGGGCCTCCGCGTCGGCCGGGTGGACCAGCACCACCGGGTCCTTCGCCCGTCGCCGCAGCTCAGGGTTGTTGCCGAACGTCGTGTTGAGGAACATGTGCGACGCCGGCGTGATCAGCGTCAGCGGGTACACCGAGCGGTCGGCCGACGCCGTGTGCGACGGCACGTACGCCTGGCCGGCCGGCGGGAAGCGCAGCCGGCCCGACGGCGTCGGGAAGCCCTCGGCGAACGGCGCGAAGGGCTTGGGGTAGTTCATCCGCACCCAGCCCTCCTTGCGCAGCCGGTCGAGCGTGATGCCCTCCATCGAGGGATGCCCGCTCGCGAGCAGTTGCTCGGCCAGCTCGAGGTCGGAGTCGTACAGCGACGGCTCCTTCAGGCCCATGTGGGCCGCCAGCCGCCGGAACGTCTCCGTCGTCGACAGGCACTCGCCGGGCGGCTCGACGGCGGGCTCGTTCCACGCCAGGTACATGTGTCCGTAGCCGGCGTGCAGGTCGTAGTGCTCGATCTGCATCGTGGCGGGCAGCACGATGTCGGCGTAGTCGACGGTGTCGGTCGGGAACTGCTCCACGACCACCGTGAACAGGTCGTCGCGGGCGAGCTGCCGCCTGATCGCGTTCGCGTCGGGCGAGGAGCCCGCCGGGTTGGCGGCGTACACCCACAGGCACTTCACATCGTCGAGCTGTGAGGCGATCTTGGTCATCACTCGCGTGCGGACCGGCCGGGCGAGCAGGTCGTCGCGGGTGTCGATGGTCAGGTGGACGTGATCGCTGGTCGAGTACGCGACCCCGCCGCCCGGGTGACGCCAGTCGCCGGTGACGCCGGGGATCGAGGCGATGGTGCGCAGCGCCGTGCCGCCGCCCGCGTGCCGCTGCAGGCCGTGCGTGGCCCGCAGCGCGGTCGGCCTGGTGTGCGCCAGCCGCGTCCCCAGCCTGTGGACGGCCTCGGCCGGGATGCCGGTGATCTCCGCCACCCGCTCGACCGGGTAGCTCAGGATCTCTTCCCTGAACTGCTCCCAGCCCTCGGTGTGCGCGGCCAGGAACTCCTCGTCCTGCGCGTTCTCCGCCAGCACGACGTTCAGCAGGCCGAGCGCGAGCGCCGCGTCCGTGCCCGGCCGGATCGCCAGGTGCTCGTCGGTCTGGTCGGCGGTCCTCGTGCGGATGGGGTCGATCGCGACGACGTACGCGCCGTTCGCGCGGGCGTCCTGGATGAACTTCCACAGGTGATGGCCGCTGGTCAGCGTGTTCGTGCCCCACAGCAGGATCAGCTTGGACAGCGCGAAGTTCTCCGGGTCCATGCCGCCCGCGTTGCCGAGCGTGCGCCGCAGACCGGTGCTGCCCGCCGCCGAGCAGATGTTCAGCCAGTGCTTGGACGCGCCCAGCACGTTCCAGAACCGCCGCCCGGCCACGCCCTCGCACCCTTGCAGGTAGCCCAGCGTGCCGGTGCCCAGGTAGGGCCAGATCGCCTCGCCGCCGTGCTCGTCGACGATGGCCCGCAGCCGTACGGAGATCTCGTCGAGCGCCTCGTCCCAGGAGATCCGCTCGAACTGCCCCGACCCCTTCGGCCCGGTACGCCGCATCGGGTACAGGATGCGGTCGTCGGCCCGCGTGTGCTCCAGATAACGGTTGACCTTCACGCAGAGCGCGCCTCTGGTGTACGGATGGTCGGGGTTCCCCCGCATCTTGACGGCCTTGCCGTCCTCCACGGTGACGACCCACGAGCAGCCATCCGGGCAGTCCAGCGGACACGCCCCCACAACACTCAGTGCACCCGACATGCGCCCCAGCCTAAGCGGCGGCCCGCGCTGCCTTTTCCCCAGGACATCGCGCCCGGCGCCCGTCGTGGAGGATAGTGAGGTGAACGTGCGAACCCGACCGTGTAGCCTGCCCCCTGCGGCGGGCGACGATGGAGAAGTTCCACCACGCATGGTCCGGCCGGGAAGGTGCAGAATCGCTGTCGGTGGCCGATATCAGCGAACGAGATGACACGGAGGACCTCTCGACAGAGGATCCCGCCGGGGGTGAGCCGCGCTCCGACACCGACGTCTACGTCGTCGAGCCCCTGCTGCCCCAACGCCTGCGCCGCCCTTCCGACCTGCTGCGCTTCATCGCCACGCTCGTCGTGCTCGGCGCCGTCATCCTGCTCGCCCTGGTCGCCAAGCAGACGCTGAACGGCCTCGAGGCCGACGTCAAGGAGGGCGCCGACCTCGTCCCGCTGCTCAGTCGAATCGCCGCCTTCCTCGGTGGCGCGGCCGTGCTCATCGTGCCCGCGGCGTTCGCCGTCGAGCGCGTCTTCCACCGCGACGGCCTGCGCGTCGCCGAAGGGCTGATCGCCGCCATCGTCGGCATGGCGGGCTCGTTCCTGCTCGGCCAGTGGCTCGTCTCCGGCACCCTCGACGACCTGCGCGTGCTGCTCACCGGCGACCGCATGATCGAGCCGCTCAACACGCTGCTCACCTCGGTCGTCGCGTACGCCACCGCCGTCCGCATCTCCCGCCGTCCGACGTGGCGGATGCTGATGTGGACCACAATCGCGCTCTACATCCTCGCGTTCTTCTCCGGCCGGCAGATCACCATCCCGAGCGCCGTCGTCACGGTGCTGGTCGGCATGGCCATCGGCTACGCCACCCTGTACGGAGTCGGCAGCCCCAACACCCGCCCGCCCGGCAGCGCCGTGGTCGCCGCCCTGCGCAAGCTGTCGTTCTCCCCGATCACGGCCCGCCGCATCGAGGACGACCACCAGGGCAGCCGCCGCTACGCCATCGGCCTCGAGGACGGCACGAGCCTCGACGTCACCGTCCTCGACCGCGACCGCCAGGTGGCCGGGCTGCCGTACCGGCTGTGGCGGCGCATCAGGCTCAACTCCGAGACCAGGCGCCGGGCGATCCGGTCGCTGCGCGCCGAGCTCGAACGCGAGGCCCTCATGGCGTACGCCGCCCAGGCGGCCGGCGCCAGCACGCCCCGCCTGCTCGGCACGAGCGAGATCGGCACCGAGGCCGCGCTGCTCGCCTACGAGCACCTCGACACCCGTCCGCTCGACGACGTGCCCGACGACGAGATCGACGACGACCTGCTCGCCCAGATCTGGGAGCAGGTCGGGCTGCTGCAGATCCAGCGGCTGGCCCACCGCCGCCTCACCGGCGAGGGCATCCACCTCGACCGCGCCGGACGCATCGTGCTGACCGACCCGCGCAGCGGCGAGATCGCCGCCGGCGACCTGCTGCTCCGGCTCGACGTCGCCCAGCTGCTCACCTACCTGGCGCTGCGCGTCGGCCCCGAGCGCTCGGTGCGCGCCGCCGCGGCGGTGATGGGCCCCGACGCGCTCGCCGCCGCCATGCCGCTGCTCCAGCGCATCGCCCTGACCAGAGAGACCCGCGCGGCCCTCGCGAAGAACAAGAAGGTGCTGCCCGGCCTGCGCGAGCAGATCGTCGCGCTCAAGCCGCAGGGCAAGGTCGAAGAGGTCCGCCTCGAACGCTTCCGCCCCCGCACGCTCATCACGATCATCCTGAGCGCGATCGCCGCCTACATCGTGCTCTCCCAGCTCAGCCAGGTCGACGTCTACACGGTGGTCACCACGGCCAACTGGGCCTGGTCGGGGGTGGCGCTGGTCGCCTCGTTCGTCAGCTTCGTGGCGGCCGCGTTCATGCTGCGCGGGTTCGTCCCCGAGCACCTGCCGCTGTGGCGCACGGTGCTCGTCCAGCTGGCGTCGTCGTTCGTCAAGCTCGTCGCGCCCGCGGCCGTGGGCGGCGTCGCGATCAACACGCGCTACCTGCAGAAACGGGGCATCCGGCCGGCGAGCGCGGTGGCCAGTGTGGGCGCGTCCCAGCTCATCATGCTGGTCTTCCACATCGCGCTGCTGCTGCTGTTCGCCTACATCACCGGCTCCAACACGGCCACCTCGTTCACGCCGTCACGCGGGCTCGTCCTCGCGCTGCTGTCGGTCGCGCTGCTCGCCGTGGTGGTGCTCGGGTTGCCGCCGCTGCGCCGGCTGATCAACAAGCGGCTGCGCGGCCTGTTCTCCAACGTGCTGCCGCGGCTGCTCGACGTCCTGCAATCGCCGCGCAAGATGGTCGAGGCCAGCATCGGCACCCTCATGATCACCATCGCGTTCGTGGTGTGCCTGTACGCCTGCGTGCAGGCGTTCGGCGGTGAGATCAGCTTCACCGCCGTCGCCGTCGTCTACCTCACGGCCAACGCCATCGGCTCGGCCGCGCCCACGCCCGGCGGCCTCGGCGCGGTCGAGGCGGCGCTCATCCTCGGGCTGACCCTCGCCGGGCTGCCCCGCGAGCTGGCCACCTCGGCCGTCCTGCTGCACCGGCTGCTCACGTTCTGGCTGCCGGTGTTGCCGGGCTGGGCCTCGTTCACCTACCTCCAGCGGCACGAGGCCCTCTGACATCAGAGGTGGCGCTCGGTGACCTTGTCGATCGACTGGAGCTCGTCCTCGGTGAACACGGGTCCGTCGACGCAGGCCACGTTGTCCTCCAGCTGCCGCACACTGCTCGCGCCGATCAGCACGCTCGTCACCCGCGGGTCGCGGAGCGTCCACGACAGCGCCATCTGCGCCAGCGTCTGGCCCCGGCCTCGCGCGATCTCGTTGAGGTCGCGCGCCAGGTCGCGGTTGATCCGGTCCTCGCTGAGGAACCGGCTCGTCGCCGCCCGCGAATCGGACGGCACCCCGTCGAGGTAGCGGTCGGTCAGCAGCCCCTGCGCCAGCGGCGAGAACACGATGCAGCCCATCCCCGCCTCCTCCAGCACGTCGAGCAGCCCGTCCTCGATCCAGCGGTTGATCATCGAGTAGGACGGCTGGTGGATGAGCAGCGGCGTGCCGAGTTCCCGCATGATGCGGGTGGCCTGGGCGGTCTGCTCCGGCGTGTAGTTGGAGATGCCCGCGTACAGCGCCTTGCCCGAGCGCACCGCCCGGTCGAGCGCCCCCATGGTCTCCTCCAGCGGCGTCTCCGGGTCGGGACGGTGGCTGTAGAAGATGTCCACGTAGTCGAGGCCCATGCGCTGCAGCGACTGGTCGAGGCTGGCCAGCAGGTACTTGCGCGACCCCAGGTCACCGTACGGGCCGGGCCACATGTCGTACCCGGCCTTGGTGGAGATCACCAGCTCGTCGCGGTACGGGGCGAAGTCCTCGCGCATGACGCGCCCGAAGGTGCGCTCGGCCGACCCGTACGGCACGCCGTAGTTGTTGGCCAGGTCGAAGTGCGTCACCCCGAGGTCGAACGCCCGGCGCAGGATCGCGCGGGAGGTCTCGATCGGCCGGTTGTCGCCGAAGTTGTGCCACAGGCCCAGGGAGACCACCGGCAGCTTCAGCCCGCTGCGCCCGCTCCGATTGTACGGCTGGCGCTCGTAACGCCGCTCGTCGGCCCGGTAGGTCATGCCGTTCCTCTCTCGATGATCCACGCGAGGGCGAACGCCTCCTCGTGCCAGGCGTCGTAGCGTCCGCTCCGCCCGCCGTGCCCCGCGCCCATCTCGGTCTTCAGCAGGAAGGGCCCGCCGTCGGCCGTCGCCCGCAGCCTCGCGATCCACTTCGCCGGCTCGTGGTACAGCACACGCGTGTCGTTCAGGCTCGTACGGGCCAGAATCGGCGGGTACGTCCGGCCGTCCACGTTCTCGTACGGCGAGTAGCTCTTCATGTAGGCGTAGACATCGGGGTCGTGCAGCGGATCACCCCACTCGTCCCACTCGATCACCGTCAGCGGAAGCGACGGGTCGAGGATGGTGTTCAGCGCGTCCACGAACGGTACCTCCGCGACCACGCCCGCGAACTCCTCGGGTGCCAGGTTGGCCACCGCACCCATGAGCAGGCCGCCCGCCGAGCCGCCGCGCGCGATCACCCGCGAGCTCCAGCCGGTCGCCTTCAGCTGCCTGGCCACGGCCACGAAGTCGGTGAACGTGTTGCGCTTCCTCGTCAGCTTGCCTTCCTCGTACCACCGGCGGCCCATCTCGCCGCCGCCCCGCACGTGGGCGATCGCGAAGACGAACCCGCGGTGGAGCAGGGACAGGCGCGGCACGGAGAAGCCGGGGTCGATGGAGGTCTCGTAGCTGCCGTAGCCGTACAGCAGGGTCGGGGCGGGCCTCGCCGCGTCCTTGCGCTTCACGATGGACACGGGGATCCTCGTGCCGTCCTCGGCCAGGGCCCACTCACGGAACTGCTCGTAGTCGGCCGGGTCGTAGCCGCCCAGCACCGGCCGCTGCTTGAGCAGGATCAGCCGGTGAGTGTCGAGCTCGTAGTCGTACACGCTCGGCGGGGTGATCATGCTGGTGTACGACAGTCGCAGCCGCGTGGTCGTGAACTCGGGGTTGCCGGCCGGGCCCACGCTGTAGAGCGGCTCGGGGAAGTCGATCTCGTACGCGTTCCGCGCCGACGCCTCCACCCGCTCGTGCCACGTCCCCCCGTCGCCGCCGTACGGAAGCACCCGCAGCCCGGTCAGCCCGTCGCGGCGGAAGTGCACGACGGCGTGGTCGGAGAACGCGTCGATCTCCAGCAGCCGGGTGTCGTCGCGGTGGGGGACGAGCGGCGTCCACGTGCCGGGGTCGTCGAGCGGCGCGGTGGCCAGCTCGAAGTTCTCGGCGTCCGCGTTGTGCAGGACGTAGAAGAAGTCACCCGCGTGCTCGACGCCGTACTCGACGCCCTCGGTGCGCGGCCGGACGACGCGGAACTCACCCGTCGGGTCGGTCGCGTCGAGGATCCGCACCTCACTGGTGATCTTGCTGCCCGCGCTCAGCACGAGGTAGCGCTCGCTGCGGGTGAGCCCGATGCCCACCCAGTACTTCTCGTCGCTCTCCTCGTAGACGAGCGCGTCCTCCTGGGACCCGAGGGTGTGCCGGTAGACCTGGTACGGGCGCCAGGCGTCGTCGACGCGCGTGTAGAAGAACGTCGAGCCGTCGGCCGACCAGGCGCCACCGTAGAAGATGTCGGTGATCTCGTCGGGGAGGAGCTCGCCGGTCTCCAGGTTCTTGAACCGCAGCGTGAACCGCTCGTCGCCCTTGTAGTCGGTCGAGTAGGCGAGCATCGTGCCGTCGGGCGAGACCGAGCTCGTACCGATCGAGAAGAACGCGCTGTCGCCGGCGAGCTCGTTGCCGTCGAGGATCACGCGCTCGTCGGCGAGCGACTCGCCCGGGACGATCTCCGGTGGCGCGTCTCCGTCGGCCGGCACCCGGCAGGAGACGGCGTACTGCTTGCCCTCCTCCGTACGCGTGAAGTACCACCACGCGCCCTTGCGGCTGGCGACCGACAGGTCGGTCTCCTGGGTACGGCCCTTGATCTCCTGGAAAACCTGCTCCTCGAGCTCGGACAGATGCGCCGTCTGCTGCTCGACGTACTCGTTCTCCGCCTCGAGATAGGCGGTCGTGTCGGGATCTTCCTTGTTGCCGAGCCACGCGTACTCGTCGATGACGACGTCACCGTGATGCGTACGCTTCGTCGGGACCTTCTTCGCCACTGGCGGCGTGTTGCTGTTCACGTGGGGAGTCTATGTTCGGTCGTGATCGTTCTGTTGCCCACCAAGGATGCGAAGCGGTCCGGGACACCGGGAAGCGCTGCTAATCTTGTGGAGCCGACGCGGTGCGGCACAACCCCTCCCTTCACTCCGGTGATAAAGGTGTGTTGTGTGTTGCCGCAGAGGTAATCTCCTTCGTGACCTGCGGGCCACGAGATCGATTCGCGGATCGGTCGAGTGGCTGGTAAGTTAGAGGGGTTGTCCCCGAAAGGGGGCAGGGATTAATTCCCGCAGATCGAGCAAGACCGGTCAATTTGACAGGAACTTGAACGGC